>NZ_CADFFT010000003.1:0-911618 GCF_902833455.1 Caballeronia sp. BCC1704
TAATCTGGAAGACCCGTATCGCCTGTTCCGCTGCCATACCATCATGAACTGCGTCGATGTGTGCCCGAAGGGACTCAACCCGACGAAGGCCATCGGCAAGATTCGGGAAATGCTGGTGCGGCGGGCGGTTTAAGACACGCATCGTTCCGACTCGCGACTCATCGTGGGCCGCGTCTGGCTACCGCAAAGCTCAACGCGATCGATCCGGTCGCGGGCCTGTCCTCTCCTTCGTTCTCGACCGCCCGGTAACGCGGCGGTCGAGATGATGCCTCCCGTTCATCTTTCACCGAAGCCGCTTCACCCTGCATATCGTTGCCGCGACGCGCAGCGCGACGACGCATGGTCGTGCGAGATGTCATGTCCGTTCCTTGAGTTCAATTCGAGCCCTCATTCAACGATTGCGCGTTCCATTTGTAAAATGAATGATTTTCCGCATCTGATAACGGCATCGAATGGAACTGAAACTGTTGAAGACGTTTCTCGCGGTGGCGGAACTGCGCCACTTCAGCCGCGCGGCGGACGCGTTGCACCTGAGTCAGCCCGCCCTTAGCAAGCAGATCGGCGCGCTGGAAGCGAGTCTCGGCGGCAAGCTGTTCGAACGCGGCAGGCATGGGGCGGAGCTGACGTTGTTCGGTCAAGCGTTCCTGCCGGATGCGCAGGCACTGATGCGCGACGCCGACGATATCCTCGCCCGCGCGCGCGATGCCAGCAGCGGCAGAACCGGGCATTTGCGCATCGGCATTTGTCTTTCGGTGCTCACGCTGGTGCCGCGGCTCATTGCGGACTTTCGCCGGCAGAATCCCGGCGTGGCGATCACGCTCTCCGACCTCTCATCGTCGGAACAGAGCCGTCGCATTCTCGCCGGCAAGCTCGATGCAGGCTTCATGCGTCTGCCGGCGGCGAGCGGACTGACATCGTTCAGAGTGATCGACGAAGGTCTCGCGCTCGCCATGCCCGCCGATATCCGATACAAGCGGCTTCCGACGGACCTCGGCGTGCTCAATGACATCGGCTTCATCGCGTTGTCGCGCGCACGCGGTCCGGGCCTCGCGGCGCAGATCGACCGATGGTGCGGCGAACGACGTTTCGTGCCGCACGTCACGCAGCATGCAGAGGACGTGCAATCGGTGCTCACGTCCGTTGCGGCGGGCGTGGGCGTCGCGTTTATCCCGTCGCGCGCGCAGCATTTGCTACGCGATGCAACCGTCCTGCCGCTCAACGGCAAACATGCGAAGTGGCGCGTGGGTTTGGCGTGGCCATCGGCGAAAGAGAATGCGGTCACGGCCCGCTTCGTGCGCCATGTGCGCGAGGCATTGAAGGACGCCGCAACATAATAAGGACGGCGAACGTTATTTTCGTAGCTCGCCCGGTCCCTTGCCCGTCCAGCGCTTCAACGCGCGACGGAAGTTCGCCGTATCGCTGAAGCCGAGCAGCATCGCGACGTCGTCGGTATTCATCTTTGTGGTCTTCAGGTATTCGAGCGCGAGCGAACGGCGCACATCGTCGACGATCGCGAGAAACGACGTGCCTTCTGCTTGCAGACGCCGCCTCAGCGTGCGCGTCGTCATGTGCATCTGCTCGGCTGTCGCCTCCATGCCGGGAAAGACGCCCGGCGTGCTCATCAGTATCTGATAGACCTCGCCCGCGACACCGCTCGATGTCTTCGCCTGACCGATGAGCCTGTCGCACGTTTCCTGCAGGAGCGACGCCGTGAGCTGGTGCGCAAGCTGCGGCTTGCGATCGAGAATCGCGCTGTCGTAGATCAGCTCGCATTGCTCTTGCTCGAAGTAGCAAACACAGCCGAGATACTCCGGGTAAATGTCCGCATGCGCCGGCGCGGCGTAGGAGAAGCAGGCCTTGATCGGCGGACACAGCCCGCCCGCGACATCCTGCAGATGCGTGACGTGCTGCGTGTACTGCTGCTCGATGATGAACTCCCGCAACTCGCGCGACGGACTAGAGATAAAGGCATCGGGGAACGTCCAGACCATGCGGTCTGGATACTCGGTCCATTCGATGGCAACCGTCGGCGTGGCGAGCCGATGGTATTTCACGCCCAGCTTGAAGTAGTCGCGCAGCGAGAGGCAGGACATGAGGGCATACCCGTACATGCCGTAAGCCGAAAGATGCAGCTTCCTGCCGACCTTGAACGGCGTCGCGGGATCGCACGACAGCGAGATCGCGTTCCTGCACACGGTCGCGTACTGGCCGATGGACGTGAGCACGGACGCATCCTGCAGCGCCTCGACGCTGACGCCCGTGCCGCGCAGACTGTCGGCGGGCGCGATGCCTTGCTCCGCCAAGACCTCGACCAGAGCCGCGATCTTGTACGGCGCGTACATGCGTTCGTTGAGTGGGGGCCGGATCGTCGCCATGACTCGCTCGCTGGATTCGCTATGTCCTCGCAGGACTCTCGCCTGTCCGGAAAAGACCTTTCCGGCCGGATGCTAACTCAATAACATCAGTGTCACAAGCCGCCGTTGCGCGAAGCGCGGCGGCATCATGGAGACGAGGACAGCATCATGAGCAATCCCGGCCGCAAGGTCATCATTTCGTGCGCCGTCACGGGCGCCACGCATGTTCCTTCGATGTCGGAGCATCTGCCGCTCACGCCCGACGATATCCGTACGCAGTCGATCGAAGCCGCCGAAGCGGGCGCCGCGATTATCCATCTGCATGCGCGCGATCCTATCGACGGACGCCCCACGCCGAGCCCCGACATCTTCAGGCAGTTCGTGCCCGCTATCGCCGAGGCGACGGATGCCGTCATCAACATCACGACGGGCGGCAGCACCCGCATGACGCTCGAAGAACGGCTCGCGTATCCGCTCGCAGCGGCCCCTGAGATGTGCTCGCTCAACATGGGCTCGATGAACTTCTCGATTCATCCTCTGGCATCGAAGATCTCGACGTGGCGGTATGAATGGGAGAAGGGCTACGTGGAAGGCATGGAAGACATGATCTTTCGCAACACCTTCAAGGACATCAAGCACATCCTGCTCGAACTCGGCGGCAAGGGCACGCGCTTCGAGTTCGAATGCTACGACCTCGGACATCTCTACAATCTCGCGCATTTCGTGGATCAGGGGCTCGTCAAGCCGCCGTTCTTCATCCAGTCGGTGTTCGGCATTCTCGGCGGCATGGGCCCGGACCCGGAGAACATGACCGTGATGCGCGCCACCGCGGACCGCTTGTTCGGCCGCGAGAACTACTTGTTCTCCGTGCTCGGCGCGGGACGCCATCAGATGCCGCTCGTCACGATGAGCGCCATTCTCGGCGGCAACGTGCGTGTCGGGCTCGAAGACAGCATCTATCTCGCGAAGGGCGTGAAAGCCGGATCCAACGCGCAGCAGGTCAGGAAAATCCGCCGCATTCTCGAAGACCTGTCGTTCGAAATCGCGACGCCCGCGGACGCCCGCGCGATGCTCGGCCTCAAGGGACGCGATCACGTCACGCTCTGATTAACGCAGTTATCGATTCCACACGGCATGCCTCAAGCGACACATAACAACGGCAGCCATTCTTTCAGGAGACAACATGAACACCGGCGCTCTCAACGACACGGTCGACGCGATTCATCGCGCCGCGACGCGCAAGGCGATGCTGCGGCTCATCCCGCTCATGTGCGCGATCTATTTCATGTCCTTTCTCGATCGCACGAACGTGGCGCTCGCGAAGGTGCAACTCGCCGCCGACGTGGGCATCAGCGCGGCCGCATACGGCCTCGGCTCGGGCATCTTCTTTATCGGCTATGCGCTGCTCGAAGTGCCGAGCAATCTTGCGGCGCATCGCGTGGGACCGCGCCGCTGGATCGCGCGCATCGCGGTGAGCTGGGGCATTCTTTCGACCGCGATGATGTTCGTGCAGGGCGAGTGGTCGTTCTATGTGCTGCGCGTGCTGTTGGGCATCGCGGAAGCGGGGCTTTTTCCCGCGCTCATGTACATGGTCACGCTGTGGTTCGCGCCCGCTGACCGGCCTATCGCGGTGGGCTGGATCTACACGGCGCCGGCGCTCGCGCTGGTGCTCGGCAATCCGATCGGCGGCGCGCTGATGCAGTTGGGCGGCATCGGCGGCTTGCACGGCTGGCAGTGGATGTTCATGATCGAAGGCATTCCCAGCGTGCTCGCGGGCGTGCTGCTGTACTTCAAGCTGCCGGAGCGTCCGCATAATGCGCGCTGGCTCTCGTCCGATGAAGCGCAGGCCCTCGAAGCGCGCGCGGTCATCGACACGCACGGGCATCCGGAACTGACGTCGGCGGACTGGCTCGCCGCGCTCAAGCGGCCGACGACCGTGCTCATCGGACTCATCTACTTTCTGAATCAGGTCGCCTTTGTCGGGCTTTACTTCTTCACGCCCGCGATGATTCATCAGATGCACGTGAACTCGCCGTTCATCGTCGGGCTGCTGTCCAGCAGCGTGGGCGTGGGCTTTCTGCTGGGCGTGCTGATCCTGCCGCGCATCCATCGTCGGTATGGCAACGACTGCGTGTATCTGGGCATACTCACGGCTGGGCTCGTCGCGGGCGCGTGTGCGTTCGTGGCGACGGCCCATCCGGCGGCGCGCATGACATTGCTCGCGGTCACGGCGTTCTTCGGCGGCGGCGTCCTGCCTTCGTACTGGGCCATCGCGATGAAGCGGCTGCAAGGCATTCAGGCAGCGGCGGGCCTCGCGTTCATCAATACGATCGGGCTGATTGGCGGTTTCGTCGGACCGTATCTGTTCGGCATGACGGAGACGGTTACGGGGCGCAGCGATTCCGGCTTCCTCGTGATCGTCGTGGCGTCGGTGCTCGGGCTCGCGCTCGTGCCGGTCTTCGCGCGAGCGATCCGGCGCGAAGCGGGCGCGGCGTCGGCAATGAGCAATGGCAAGGCGGCCATCCACTCCTGACTGACACGAGAAGATTTCAACGATGAGACTCCAGAACAAAGTAGCGATCATCACGGGCGCGGGACAGGGCATCGGCGCGGCCACGGCATTGAAGTTCGCGCGCGAAGGCGCGATCGTCGTCGCGTGCGATATCAACGACGCAGCCGCGAAGGACGTGATCGCGCAATGCCGCGAGGCCGGCGCCGAGGCTTCGGCGTTTCGCGTCGACATGTCCGACCGTGACAGCGTGGATGCGATGGTCGCTGCCGTGCGCGAGCGGCACGGCAGAATCGACGTGCTCGTGAACAACGCGGGCATCACGCGCGATGCGCGCCTGCAGAAGATGACCATCGAACAGTTCGATGCCGTCATCGACGTGAATCTGCGCGCCGTGTTCCATGCCAGCCAGGCGGTGGTGGACGGCATGATCGCGCAAGGCTCGGGCGTAATTCTCAACGCGAGTTCGGTGGTCGGCATCTACGGCAACTTCGGGCAGACCAATTACGCGGCATCCAAGTTCGGCGTGATTGGCTTCACGAAGACCTGGAGCCGCGAGCTGGGGCCGAAGGGTATTCGCGTGAACGCGGTCGCGCCGGGTTTCGTCGAGACGCCGATTCTGTCGACTATTCCCGACGACGTGCTCGGCAAGATGCGCGCGCAAGTGCCGCTCGGACGGCTCGGGCGTCCCGAAGAAGTCGCCAACGTCTACGCCTTTCTCGCAAGCGACGAAGCCAGCTATATCAACGGCGCGGTCATCGAGGTATCCGGCGGCATGACGCTTTAATGCTTCGATGCTTCGATACGTCCGCGCGCTACTGCATGGTTCCACCTGAACATGAACACATTCGAACTTCTGAAACCGCAGCCTGGCTTGCGCGTGCTGATTAGCGGCGCGGCGTCCGGCATCGGCGCGGGCATCGCGCAAGCCTTTCTTGAGACGCAGGCGCAGGTATTCATCTGCGATGTGGATGCCGCGGCGGTCGAACGCTTCACGGCCACGCACGCGTCGCTGCATGGCTGCTTGGCCGACGTGAGCGATCCGCAGCAGGTCGATAAGGTCATCGACGAAGCGCGCGCCGCGCTCGGCGGCCTGGACGTGCTCGTGAACAACGCGGGCATCGCGGGTCCGACGGGGCCGGTCGAAGAACTCGATCCCTCGCAGTGGGAGCGCACCGTCACGACCAATCTCAACAGCCAGTTCTACTTCTTGCGCAAGGCGGTGCCGGTCATGAAGGAGACGTCGGAGCGGGCGAGCATCGTCACGATGTCGTCGGTGGCGGGGCGGCTCGGCTATGCGTTTCGCACGCCGTATGCCGCGACGAAGTGGGCGCTCGTGGGCCTCATGAAGTCGCTCGCCATCGAGCTCGGCCCGAGCAACATTCGCGTCAACGCGATCTTGCCCGGCGTGGTGCAGGGCGAACGGATGGATCGCGTGATCGCGGCGCGCGCGCAGTCGGTCGGCGTTTCGTTCGATGCCATGCGCGACGAGTATCTGAAGAAGATATCGCTGCGTCGCATGGTGACGGTCGAAGACATTGCAGCGATGACGCTTTTTCTTGCTTCGCCGGCTGCGGGGAATATTACGGGGCAGGCTATCAGCGTCGATGGGAACGTGGAGTATTTGTAGGCAGCACGTTCAGTCAGCGCGGAAGCGAAGCCGCGCTGACTAGCAAGCCAACGGCGCTCACTCCCGCTTCTCCCCACCCGCAAGCAAGCTCTTGATCTTCTCCTCCGTCTGCGCGTACTGCCCTTCCCCGAAGTGGCTGTACACCAGCTTGCCGTTCTGATCGATCAGATACAGCGCGGGCCAGTACTGATTGCCATAAGCCTGCCACGTCGCGAACTGGTTGTCCTGCGCGACCGGATACGTAATGCCGTTCTTCGCAATCGCTTTCTTGAGATTGCCCGTATCCCGTTCGAATGCGAATTCCGGCGAATGCACGCCGATCACCACGAGCCCCTTGTCGCGATAACGCGCGTTCCACTCTTTGATATACGGCAGCGTGTGCGCGCAGTTGATGCAGTCGAAGGTCCAGAAATCGACGAGCACCACCTTGCCGCGCAACTGCTTTAGCTGCAGCGGCGCGCTGTTGAACCAGTTGTCGATGCCCGTGAATTCGGGCGCTTGTTCTCCACTTGCGATAGCCGCGGAGCCGAGCGCCGAAGCGCCATTCGACGCGAATACCGCAAAGCCCGCCGTCGCCGCGATGCCGAGCGCGACTGCTGCAATCCTCAGACGACCGAACATGGTGCCTCTCCTTGGGTGGTTGATGTCAGCCCGTATTGCAGCGCGCCGATGTATCCGCACTGTGTCCCGCGTCGAAGCGAATCGCGTCCTCATGTATCGCCGCGCGCCGCGGATACATGGCGATACATAACGCCCGGATCGCGACATTCTCGCGATACATGCCAGCCGTGAAATAGCGCCATCGCTCATTCATGGAGGGCAGTCTCATGTTGCTGGTCATCGTGGCTTTTTTGGGCGGCGCGTTCACCGTGCTCAGTCCCTGCATTCTGCCGGTCGTGCCGTTCATCTTCGCACGCACCGACCGGCCGTTTCTCACCGATCGACTGCCGCTCCTCGCCGGCCTTGCCGGCATGTTCACGCTCGTCACCGGCCTGGGCGCGGCTGGCCTCGCCGGCGCGGCGCAGTTGAGCCAGTACGGCCGCTGGCTCGCGCTGGGGCTTTTTGCGCTGTTCGGCGCGTCGCTGCTCTTTCCCGCTATCGCCGCGCGGCTCGCGTTGCCGCTCTCCGCGCTGGCGGACCGCTTCATCGCGCGGTCTCAGGCGCAAAGCGCATCGCGCCGCATCGTTCCCGCGATGCTGCTCGGCGCGGCCACCGGGCTGCTCTGGGCGCCGTGCGCCGGTCCGATACTCGGCGCGATTCTCTCCGGCGCGGCGCTGAATGGCGCCAGCTGGCACACCGGCGCGGCGCTCGCGGCCTACGCGACGGGCGCGGCGTGCGCGCTCGCGGTGGCGTCGTCGCTCGGCAAGCGCGCGCTCGACGGCCTCAAGCGATCGTTCGGCATCGGCGAGCACGTGCGCCGGGCGATGGGCGCGCTCGTGCTGCTGACCGTCGCCGCCATCGCTTCGGGCGTCGACACGCGCGTGCTCGCGCTCGTCAAGGGCGTCTCGACCGATGGCATCGAGAGCCGGCTCGTCGCGCTCTTGTCCGCGCGCACGCCGTTGCGCGGCGAAGCGCAAAAGCCGCGCATCGTGCGCGTGGCGATGTCGTCGCCGAATGCATCGGCGAATCTTCCGGTACAAGGCTCGCTGCCCGCGCTCGACGGCGCGACGCAGTGGCTCAACTCGCCGCCGCTTTCGCGCGATGCATTGCGCGGCAAGGTCGTCGTCGTCAACTTCTGGACGTACTCGTGCATCAACTGCCTGCGCACGCTGCCGTATCTGCGGACGTGGGCGCAGCAGTACGGCGGCAACGGACTCGTCGTGCTCGGCGTGCATACGCCCGAATTCGGCTTCGAGCACGACACCGGCAACGTTCAGCGCGCGCTGCGTGATCTGCGCGTGTCGTATCCGGTCGCCGTCGATAACGATTACCGCATCTGGCAGGCGTTCGGCAATCGCTATTGGCCGGCGTTCTATATCGTCGATCAGGAAGGGCGCATCCGCTATCACCACTTCGGCGAGGGCGGCTACCAGGAGGCCGAGCATGTGATCCGGCAATTGCTCGGCGATGCTGCGCGGACGCCGGACACGAGCGCGCGCCCGGCGGTCGTCGCGAGCGGCACGCAAGTGGCGGCCGATCCGGCGCACGAGGCGTCGAGCGAAACGTATGTCGGCTATCGCGAGGCGGAAGGACAGGCGCCCGGCCAGCAAGTCCTGCGCGATGCCGCCGCCGACTACGCGCTGCCGCCACGTCTTGCGCTGAACGAATGGGCGCTCGGCGGGCGGTGGAACATCGGCGCGGAGGCGGCCGTGCCGGTCGCGTCGCATGCGCGCATCGCGTATCGCTTTCATGCGCGCGATCTTCATCTCGTGCTCGCGCCCGCCGCCGACGGAAAGCCGGTGCGCATTCGCGTGACCGTGGATGGCGCGGCGCCGGGCGCGTCGCACGGGGCGGACGTCGATGCGAACGGCAACGGCGTCGTCGATGCCGCGCGCCTCTACCAACTCGTGCGCCAGAGCGGAAGCGTCGATGACCGCACGTTCCAGATTGAGTTTCTCGACAGCGGCGCGCGCGCTTACGCATTCACCTTCGGCTGATGTTTGTATCGCTGTGTATCCGGCGCGGCGCGTGACACATGCGCTTGCACCGGGCAGCGCTGGCGGAAACAAGCCAGATACGTTGGCGCGTTTCAATACGTCTCAGGCAAGGCCGATTCGCTTCCGGCCTTGCAGTCAACCCCTCGACCTTTGGAGAACATCATGAAAGCCATGCAACTGATTGCTGCCGCCGCGCTTGCCGTCGCGCCCATCGTTACCTTCGCGCAGAGCGGGAACGACATCACGCGCGCGCAAGTGCGTGCCGAGCTCGTTCAACTGGAGAAGGCCGGCTATAACCCGGCAAGCGATCATTCGCAGTATCCGAAGAACATCGAGGCCGCGGTTGCGCGCCTGCATTCGGGTGATGCCGCGTATGGCGGCGCGGCGGCCGGCGCGTCGCAAACGGGCGCGCGACAGGGTGAGGTCGTCGGGCTCGGCTCGGTGTACGCGCGTCCGTGATGCGGATGCGTTCGCATCGCGCGGATGTGGTTGCGCGGTGCGAACGCCGAACCTTCACGCGATACGACATCGGCCGCGCTTTCGTACGGCCGCCTTGGCGCGGATGCAAGTTCGTCGTGGCGTTCATCGCGGGTTGCCTCGCGATTGCGACTTCAGCGGTGTGCCGCTAGTGTCGCGACTGCTCTAAGCTTGCACTCGGCGTCGCGTCTTGGCGATGCGTCTGCTCATACGTCTAACCGGTGTTAATGACGCCAGTCGCGCTTCCAAACCGCCGCCTTCGCGCGGATCAGACCCGGGTTGCCGTTGATAGCCCGCGCGAAGTGCCGCGCCATGCTCACATGCCGATTGCGCGATCTTCCCGCGAACGTCGCATCGCGCAACAAGTCGTGCGGCATGCAACGTAAAACGCCCGTTCGCGACACCAGCGGCGCTTCTTAACCGCCGCCTTCGCGCGCATGCAAGGTCAACGTGGCCTCCAGCGCCCGCGCCACTTGCCGCGCGATCGCAAGCGCCGGCGGCATGCCGCTCGTGTCCCGATTGCTCGAAGCTTGCCACCCGCACCGCATCGCGCAAGCAGGTCGTGCAGCATGCAACGCGACACCGCCGTCCAAGGATCGAGCAGCGCTTCGAAACCGCCGCCTTCGCGCATATCGAGATCAACGTCGCGTCAATAGCCGCAAGATCGCAAGCACTCGCCGCCGTGCTCAAACTTCTCTTGAGCCTCGCATCGCACGAAACAAGTCGTGCAGCATGCAACGCGAAACAACTACTCACAAAACCAGCCGCGCCTCCAACCCGCCGCCGTCCCGCGAATGCAACGTCAACGTAGCATCCATCGCGCGCGCGAGTTGCCGCGCGATGGCAAGTCCCAGCCCCGTGCCGCCCGTATCGCGATTGCGCGAGCTTTCCAGCCGCACGAAAGGCTCGAACACCGCTTCGAGCGACGCTTCCGGAATGCCCGGTCCGCGATCCATCACCGAGATGCGCGCGCGGCCATCGGCGAGCGGCTTCATCTCGATCTCCGCCGCGCCCGAAAACTTCAGCGCATTGTCGACGAGATTGCCGACGATGCGCCGCAACGCCTGCGGACGCGTCACCATCGCATGGCCAATGCGGCCTTCGAGCGACACGCTCTTTCTCGCGTCGCGGTAGTCGTCGACGATGCTCTCGATGAGCGCATCCGGATCGATGCGCACGGGCGCTTCATGCGTGCCGTGCAACGTCCGCGCGTACGTCACGCCTTCCTTCACGAGCGTTTCCATCTCCTGCAAGTCCTGCCGCAGCTTCGCGCCGGTCGCGCTGTCGTCCATCACGTCCACGCGCAGGCGCATGCGCGTGATCGGCGTCTGCAGATCGTGCGTGATGGCCGCGAGTATCTGCATGCGCTGCGCCATGTACATCGCGACGCGATCCTGCATCGCGTTAAACGCCTTCGCCGCGCGCAGCACTTCGTCCGGGCCTTCTTCGGGCAGGCGCTGTCCCTTGAGATCGGGACCGAGCGTGTCGGCCGCGTGCGCCAGTTCCGCGAGCGGGCGCGTGGCGAGGCGCACCGCGAGCCAGCAGCACGCCACCACCACCGCCAGTTGCAACGCGAGCACGAAAGGCAGCCAGCTCGACAGCGGCGTGCCCTTCATCGGGCGCATGTCGATGGTGAGCGGCGAGCCATCGGAGAGGCGCAAGTGGATCTGGAACCGTTCGGCGTGGCCGGGCACGGCGTTCGCCGTCAGCGGATAACGCTTGCCGATGCCTTCGGCGATCGACTGCGCGAATCGCTCGGACAACGCGGCGTCCGGCGGCGCGCCGCTCACGCCCGGGCCGAGGATGAAATCGTACGTGCGCCGCGCGAGTCGCGGCAACCACGCGGCGCGCTCGCCGGGCGGCAGGTGATCGAGCAGCGCGACCGAACTCGCCACTTCGCGCTCGACATAGCCCGTCATCACGTTCGTCATGCTTCGGTCGCGCTCGGTCATGGTGAGCCAGAACGCGGCCGCCTGCGCCACCGCGAGCCCGATCAGCAAGATGACCGCGAGCCGCGCGAAGAGCGTGCGCGGCAAGCGCAGCCACGCGGCGGCTGCGCGCGGCGCGTCCTCCGATACCCCGATGCGCGTGCTCATGGCGTGCCGCCGAGCGGCGTCACCGCGGCGGAGAACACATAGCCCTCGCTGCGCAGCGTCTTGATGTAGCGCGGCTCGCGCGCTTCGTCCTTCAGGCGCTGACGCAGGCGGCTCACGAGCAGGTCGATGGAACGGTCGAACGGATCGGCCTGACGGCCTTGCGTCAGATTGAGCAACTGATCGCGCGTGAGCACGCGCTGCGGATGATCCAGAAACACGCGCAGCAAGCGATATTCGGCGCCGGAGAGCGCGACCATCGTGCCATCGGCGTCGAGCAGATGACGCGCGGTCGTGTCGAGCCGCCAGTCGCCGAAAGCCAGCACGGGCGCGGTCTCCGTCACCTGCATGCCGGGCGGCAGCATGCGCGTGCGGCGCAGGACGGAGCGCATCCGCGCGAGCAGCTCGCGCACGGCGAACGGTTTCGGCAGATAGTCGTCCGCGCCCATTTCGAGGCCGAGAATGCGATCGGCTTCCTCGTTGCGCGCGGTCAGCATGAGCACCGGAACGGAGCGGAACTTGCCCGCGCGCAGTTCGCGGCATAGCACGAGTCCGTCTTCGCCCGGCAGCATCAGATCGAGCACGATCAGATCCGGCGCGCCCTGTTCGAGCACGGCGCGCATCTGCCGGCCATTGGCGGCAAGCGACACGCGCATGCCGTTCTTCTCCAGATACGTCGCGAGCAGTTCGCGGATGCCGCGGTCGTCGTCGACGATCAGCACGTGGTCGTTGGTTTCCATCGATCGCTCATGGCTTCTTGCGCTTGTATTGCACCCGGGCGGGCGTGAGCAACAGGCACTGCACCGGATGCGCGAGTTCGGCCGCCAGTCCGCCCGCGAGGAAGGCGACGATTGCCAGCATGCGTTTCACGGATGACTCCAGCGTTGACATGCAAGCTTTATAGCCCAAAGCGCGCGCGGTTTCGACAGGCGGGCGGCGCGTTTTGTATCGCAGTGTATCCGCGGCTTTGGGCGATACATAGCGTTGCACGCGTCGATCACGTTGCGACCCGCGCGGCGCCGCGTTTGTATCGCCATGTATCCGGAAGCAGCCTGATACAGAGCGATTCGAACACGGCGCTCATCTGAAACATGGCGGATACACGGGGGCGTTTCAATGGCGTCACGGCAGCAGACGGTGCAGACAACGCAAGTACACACGCAAGTACGCACGCAAGTGAGCGCGGGCCGGCACCTGATAAGCGTCGTCACTTTCAACCTCAAGGAGCTTAATGATGAAGACCTCGATCATCGCTTTATTCGTCGCCGCGAGCGCTTTCGCGGGAGCCGCGCAAGCCGCAGTCAACGATACCGCGCCCGCGTCGCAGGATACACAGTCGTCGGCGGTGCATCGCGTCATGGGCAAGACGCGCGCCGAAGTCCGCAGCGAACTCGTGCAGGCGCAGAAGAGCGGACAGATCGCGGCGCTGGCGAGTCTCTATCGCGGTAGCTGAGTGACTGCGTTGCGCATCGCCCGATTTCCAATCATTCGCAAGATCACTTTCAACCTCAAGGAGCTTAATGATGAAGACCTCGATCATCGCTTTGTTCGTCGCCGCGAGCGCTTTCGCGGGAGCCGCGCAAGCCGCAGTCAACGATACCGCGCCCGCGTCGCAGGATAAACAGTCGTCGGCGGTGCATCGCGTCATGGGCAAGACGCGCGCCGAAGTCCGCAGCGAACTCGTGCAGGCGCAAAAGAGCGGACAGATCGCGGCGCTGGCGAGTCTGTATCGCGGTAGCTAAGCGCTTGCGTTTCGCATCGCCTGATTTCCAACCATTCGAGGATCACCATGACGACACACATGGATACTGTGCTCTATACCGGCAAAACGCGCGTAACCGGAGGCCGCGAAGGACACGCGCGCAGCTCCGACGGCCGGCTCGACGTCAAGCTCTCGACGCCCGGCGCGGCCGGCGCGGGCACCAACCCGGAGCAGATGTTCGCGGCGGGCTGGTCGGCGTGTTTCATCGGCGCAATGCGCAAGGCCGCCGCCGTGCTGCAAGCGAAGCTGCCCGACGATACGGCCGTCGACGCCGAAGTGGATCTCGGCACGCACGACGGCGCGTATCTGCTGCGCGCGCGGCTTGCGGTGAGCCTGCCGGGCATCGACCGCGATACGGCGCACGCGATCGTCGAGGGCGCGCATCAGACCTGCCCGTACTCGAAGGCGACGCGCGGCAATATCGACGTGACCATCGAGGTCGTATGAGAGCGACGGCATGGCGGCGGCGCGAGGATGCGCTCGCTGCCGCCGGAATGTCGTGACTTCCGGGGACGCGTAAGAGCGGGCATGGCGCGTGCCATGAGCGAGAACGGTCGTCGATTGCGCGTCCGCGGTTGAACGGCGCGAGACGACCTGATATGTTCGCTTGAACCTCACTCAGCTCTCGGAGTCACGATGCAGTCCAAGTTGCGCGAAGAAGATATTCGAACCCGTGCCTATCTCCTTTGGGAGGCCGATGGCCGACATTCCGGGCGCGATCACGTTTATTGGCAGCAGGCCATCGCTCAACTGAAGGAAGAAGGCGTCGCGCCGTCGCGCGATGCGGTCATCGACGAACATGGGCCGTCAGGCGCGAAGAAGCCGTCGAAGGTCAAGAAGGGCGCTGCGGCCTCCGATACGTCCGTTACTCCCGAGGCCGACAAGAAGGCGAAAGCGAAGACGAAGACGCCGGTCAAAACCGCAGCGAAGACCGCAACCAAGACCGCAACCAAGACCGCGACCAAGACTGCGGCGAAGTCCGAACCGAAGTCCGCCGCGAAGAAGCCAGCGAAGCCGAAGGAACCGGCGGCCGAAGCGAAGGCCAAGTCCACCGCCGCCGCGAGCGAGCCAAAAGCCAAACGCGGCAGCAAGACGGCTGGTGCCGATGCTTCCAAGCCCGCGAAGAAGCCGCGCGGGACGAAGGCCGTCGAAGGACAGGCCGAGTCGAGCTAACGCTGCGGCGAGCGTCCGACAGGCATATCGACGCGAGGCGCGGTTCGCTAAGCGTCCGCGCCGCCGCCGCGCCTGCTCACGATAGCCAACGCCACCGCGCCCAGCGCCAGCGCCGCGGCCGCGATCCACAGCGCGTACGAGAACGATCCGGTTCGCTCCGCGATCGGCGCGGCGACGATCGGCCCGACGATTTGTCCGAGGCCATACGCGCCCGTCGCGTAGCCCATCAGCCCGGCTGCCGCGTCGCCGCGCAAGCGGCGCGCTTCGCGCATGGCGAAGAGCGTGATCGCGGTGAACGGCAAACCGAGCAGCACGGTGCCCGCGCCCAGCCCGATGGCAGTCGGCGACACGACGCCGAGACCGATGCCCGCCGCCTGCACGATGTAGCACGCAGCCAGCAAGCGCCGGTTGTCCCATGCAATCGGCAGACGGGCGCCGAAGACCGCGCCCACCATCAGCGCCAGCCCGAAGGCCGGCCAGAACAGATCGGGCCACGGCGACCCCGGCAACGCGTGTCGCGCGATGACCGGCAGGAACGTCGCGGTGATGATGTAGCCGAAGCCGGCGAGACCATACAGGCTGACGAGCCAGAATGCATCGCCACGGGTCGAGGCGTGCGCGGTGGCGCTTGCAGCGCGCGCGTGCGCCGAGGCCGGCGGGGGCGTCAGCGCGAACGCCTGCCAGATGAACGCGATCGCTACTGCCGAGCACGCCGCGAAGCCCGTCCACACCCACGGCGCGCTGACGCCGTACGCGGCGGCACCCGCGCCGAGCAGACCAGTCGCGACGATGCCGACGCCCGGTCCCGCGTAGATCACGCCGCTCATGCCGTGCGCGTTCAGTTCCGCGAGGCGTCGCAGGCCCCACTGCGATGCGAACACGAACGCCCACGCGCTGACGACGCCCGCCGCGAAGCGTATCGCGGTCCACGCCCAGAAGACGTGCACGAGACCCATCGCCAGCGTGAAGACGGCGGTCGTCACGAGCGCGAGTCGCACCATGCGGCCGTGATCGACGCGAATGGCCGCGCACGTAAGCGCGCCGATCAGATATCCCGCGTAATTGGCCGATGCGAGCCATCCGCCCTGACGAATATCGAGCGCGCCGCTCTTGAGCATCAACGGCAAGAGCGGCGTGAACGCGAATCGACCGACGCCGAGCGCCACGGCGAGCGCGACGGCACAGGCGAGCGCCGCATCGCGCGCGGGATGCGTGGATAGTGCGTGAGCTTCAGCAGACGTAGCCATGACAGATCGAGAAAGACGAGCAGTTTCTCGATGCTAGCTTGACCGCCGCATCTTGAAAAATGAATAATCAAGATGCGATCAATCTCGGATGCAGATCATGGACCTGGGCTCATTGGCGATTTTCCGGACCGTCGTGCGCGAAGCGGGCGTGACGAAAGCGGCGGCCAAGCTCAATCGCGTGCAGTCGAACGTGACGACGCGCATTCGCCAACTGGAGGCGACGCTCGGCACCGAGCTTTTCGAGCGCAACGGCCGAAAGCTCGTGCTCACGCCCGCGGGCGAGACGCTGCTGCCGTACGCCGAGCGCCTGCTCGCGCTGGCCGACGAAGCGCGTCACGCGGTGCGCGAAAATCGTCCGCAAGGGCGTTTGCGTCTCGGCACGATGGAAAGCACGGCCGCGAGCCGGCTGCCGCGCGTGCTCGCGGCTTACCATCAACGCTGGCCGGACGTGACGCTGGAACTGGCGACGGGCGTGACGCGCGCGCTCATCGACAGCGTGCGTGCGTATGAAGTCGATGCCGCCGTGCTCGCGCGTCCTATCGAGCCGAACGCGCTTCCCGCCGAGCTGTTCGAAACGGTGCCCGTGTTCGAGGAAGAACTCGTGCTGGTCACGCCGCGCGGGCAGCATCCGACCGCCATGGCGCAGCAGATCGCCGGGCTCACGCTCGTCGCATTCGAGCGCGGCTGCGCGTATCGCGCCTATGCGATGCGCTGTACGAAGAGCAAGGCATCCGGCCGGCGCGCGTGCTGGAACTCGGTTCGTATCACGCGATCGTCGCGTGCGTGTCCGCGGGCGCGGGCGTGGCCGTCGCGCCGCGCTCGGTGCTGGAACTCGCGGGACTGGCCGACGAAGTGGAACTGCATTCGCTCGGCGATCTCGGCCGCGTGAGCACGCTGCTCGTGTGGCGCAAGGGCCACTTCTCGGCGGCGCTCGGCGCATTGCGCGACTTGCTGCTCGCGCGGTCGTGAGCGCCCACGCGTCGCCCGTTAAGACGCTTTGCCGATGTTCAACTGCACCTGGTCGATCGCCGCCATGACGAGATCGTCTGCATGGCGAATGCCTTCGGCGGATGCGGCGAGCCCGTCCAGACGACCATCGATCAGCAGCAAGGCGAGCCCGTGCACATACGCCCACGCTGCGGTCAGCGCGACGGCGCGCGACGCGTCCATCGGCCCGAAAGTATGCTTGCCCGATGGCGGGCCGAGCGGCGCGTCGCCAAATACGCCGGCCAACGCGAGGCCTGCGGTTCGTCGCGCCTCGATGAGCGATGGCCGGTCGGCATCGAACATCTCGGCGCGCGACATCAGCCGCATGAGATCCGGATTCTTCTTCGCGAATTCGATATAGCCACGCGCGATGGCCCTCGGCCTCTCCGACGCGTCTTGCACGTCCCGCGCACTATTCGCGATGCACGCCGACAGACGCATGAAGCCATCGGCCGCGAGTTCGCTCAGCACGCCCGCCGTATCGCCGAAGTGATGCTGAGGCGCCGTATGCGACACGCCCGCCTCGCGCGCAATGGCTCTCAGGCTCAGCCCGCTGATTCCGTCGCGTTTCAGGACCACTTCGGCGGCCTGCAACAACGCTTGCGGCAGCGATCCGTGGTGATAGGGCTTGTGCTGTTCTTTTTCCGTTGGCTTCGCCGCGCGCTTTCTGGCTCGCGTCGGCTCGGCGAGACCGCTTTCGCTGTTGTCGACCATGTCGGTGGCATCGCATTTTTACATTGGAAACTTATGGTGATGCGTTCAGGGCGAAATGTCAAAGACCGGTCCACATGGAGAGCGCGCGCGGTCTGTCCGGTCACGGCACAGAAGATTCACCACGCGATGATCTTTCGTCCGTCATCGCGCGATGCGCGCCCGCAACGGGCGCTTCGTCCGCGAGCGAGCCGAAGCGCGCGGCGAGCCATTCCTGCGCCCATTGCCGCGCGAAGGCCACCGCGTCGTCACGCAAGTCGAAGCCTGCGAGATCGCCGCTCATGAAGACGTCGGTCTCGCTGCCGTCCGCGTTCGTCGCGCTGATGCGCGCGTGCGCGATGTATTCGCCGTCCGCCCGGCGGGGCGTCGGGTCGATGCGATAAGGGGATGAAGTGGATTGCATGATGCTCTTCCTTCGATGCAGCGTGTCCGCTGTTCTGCGCGTCAATCGAAGAGCGTCCGATCCTTCGCACACGTGTCGATCATTTTCTCGGCGTACGCGGTCGATGCGCGCCGCGCGTCACCCGCGTTGCGGAACGGCTCTCGCGCGTCGAGCCTGAACACGCGGCTTCGCGTCACGCCGTCTGCGAGGCCCGGCTCCTGAATGCGCACGGCGGCGTCGAAACCGTCGTCGTAATTGTGGGCGCGGCCCGAGACCTGCGGCCGATGCGGAAACACGAGCGGATGAATTTCTAGACCACGGTAAAGACGGAAGTCGACTGTCATGAGAGGCTCTCGCGCCGCGCGGTGGCGGCAAATATGTACAGGGCGTGGAAGGTATCGGTAGTGATGACGCTTTGGCCGCGTTGCACGGCCGCGAACCACGCGAGGGTCATTCGCCGTCGGTCACGAGTCGCTCAGCTAGTCCATCGTACGCGCTTCGGAGACTTTGTACAGCGAAATTTCCGGCTTGCGTCCCGAGCGGCTCGAAGCGTTCGAAGAGGCCACGACGTTGCCGCATGATGTGCCTATAATGGACCGCACTAGACACATCCTTCCTGCAAGAGGCGCGTGATTCCCTGGCGCCTCATGGTCCGCATTAGCATTCATCGCGGCTTCGAATCAAAGACTCATATCGAGCGCTCGCGTCGCTTGCCGCACAGTCGTCATCAGCGCAACGCGCAATGGCGCTTCAACAGGACACTCACTCATGCAAGCGCATATCCTCGACGTCTATTCGAGCCCGAATGGCGACACATGGCGCTTGCGCATCGGCGCCGACGAATCGCGCGTCGTTCAACATGTCCCTAACGCGGCTTCGGGCGGGCAGGCATCGGAGATGTCGGTAGAGGCGTTCCTATCGTCCGACGAAGCGACGCCGCAACGCGAGGCGCTAGTCGTCCTGCTCGACCAACTGCGGCGCGATGGCCAGCAGCCGAGCACGCCTGCATCCGATGAACACGCCGTGCCTCGCAAGTCCGCTGCCGATCCGTTATTGCTCACCGCTGCGCGCGTCCGGACCTTCGCGGACGAAGCGCATCTGACGAATGCGAGCGGGTTTTTCTTTGCTCGCGACGGACGGCTCTTTCTCGTGACGAGCCGTCATGTGGTCAGCGATGCGCCGAGCGAGCACTTTCCCGATCGGCTCGAAATAGAACTGCACATCGACGCCGACAACCTCGGCGCTTCGACTTGGTTCTCGTTGCCGTTGTATGCGGATGGCGTCGCGCTATGGCGAGAAGGCGCGGATGACGGCGGCGCGATCGATGTCGCCGTGCTCGAACTTGCGCGTGATCGCCTGCCCGCGACCGCGCGCTTCGATGCGTTCGGTCCCGAGCATCTGCCGAAGCCCGACGGCGCGCTGCCGGTCGGCGCTTCGGTGCTGATCGTCGGTTTTCCGCTGGGCTTTCACGATTCGCTGCATCATCTGCCGGTCGTGAGGCAGGGCGTCATCGCGTCGGCGTTCGGGCTGCGCTTCCAGGGCAAGGGATGCTTCATCACCGATGCGCGCACGCATCGCGGCACGAGCGGCGCGCCGGTCGTCACCCGCGATCCGTCGAAGGCGGGCACGCCTGAAGCGTCACGGCTGCCGTGGCTGTTGCTCGGCATTCACTCATCGACAATCGATATGGGCTCCCGCGACGTGCAGGTGGATGAAACGCTCGGCCTCAACAGCGCGTGGTACTCGGACATTCTCATGACGTTGACGCGTTGAGCGAGCGCGCCGTCCGGACGCGATTTTCACCATCCTGTTAAAATAGGCGCTCTTCGCACGTCCCGACGCATCGCATGCGCGCACCGCAGCTATCGCGTTGCCAGCGGGCCGAGCCTCTGTTGTCTCAGTGTCCGGCGCACTTGCGCCGCACGTCTTCGTCCGAATCCATACCGCCATGACTCAACCCGCGACCGGGACTCACACGCGCGTCGTCTCGCGCCTCTCATTGCCGTCATCACGCGCCGAATGGGTGCGGGAGATTCTGGCGGGCGTCGTGACGAGCCTCGCGCTGATCCCCGAAGTCATTTCGTTCGCCTTCATTTCCGGCGTCGAGCCGCGTTCGGCGCTGTTCGCCTCGGTCGTGCTGCTGATCGTCACGTCGCTGCTCGGCGGACGGCCCGCCATGGTCACTGCCGCGGCGGGTTCGGTGGCGCTCGTCGTCGCGCCGATGGTCCACGCGCACGGCGCGGGCTACATTCTCCCCGCCGTGCTGCTCGCGGGCTTGATACAGATCGCCTTCGGCGCGCTGGGCTTCGCGCGCATCGTGCGCTTCATTCCGCGCTCGGTCATGCTCGGTTTCGTCAACGCGCTCGGCGTGCTTATTTTCTGCGCGCAGATTCCGCATCTCGTCGACGAACCGCTTGCGGTGTACGCGCTGTTCGCGATCACGCTCGCCATCGTCGTGATCGGGCCGCGCGTGACGCGGGCGGTGCCGGCGCCGCTCATCGCGATCATCGTGGCCACCGTGCTCGCCATTGTGTTGCACTGGTCCGTGCCGACGGTCGGCGGCGATCGTCCCATGTCGTCGGACTTGCCCGGCCTCACGCCCTGGTCGGTGCCGTTCGATCTGAGCACCTTGAAGATCGTGTGGCAGACGGCGGTGTCCATTGCGTTCGTCGGCTTGCTGGAGACGCTGCTGACCGCGAAGCTCGTCGACGAAGTGACCGCGACGCGTTCACAAAAGTCGCGCGAATCGTGGGCGCTCGGGCTCGCGAATCTCGGCGCGGGCGCCTTCGGCGGCATCGCCGGCTGCGCGATGATCGGGCAGACGGTCGTGAACGTGGAGATCGGCGGGGCGCGCACGCGCGTGTCCACGCTCGCGGCGGCGGCCACGCTGCTTCTGCTCATCACCGGCCTGAGTTCGGTGATGGCGCGCATCCCGATGGTGGCGCTCGCCGGCGTGATGATGGTCGTCGCGGTCAAGACGGTGGACTGGCACAGCCTGCGCCCGGCCACGTTGCGCCGCATGCCGCTCATGGAAACGTCCGTCATGCTCACCTCGATCGCGCTGACCGTGTACACGGGCAATCTCGCGATCGGCGTGGTCGGCGGCGTGTTGCTGGCGACGGTGCTGTTCGCGCGGCGCGTCGCTCACGTGATCCGCACGACGCGCGCCGTATCGGACGACGGCGAAAGCGTGCGCTACGAAGTGCACGGACCGCTTTTCTTCGGCAGCAGCAACGATCTCGTCGACCAGTTCGAGTACGACGCCGATCCGCGCTCGGTCGTCATCGACTTCGCCAAATCGCAGGTGTGGGATGCCTCGACCGTCGCGGTGCTCGACTCCATCGAGGGCAAGTACCGGCAGCGAGATGTGGCCGTGCAGTTCGTCGGGCTGGACGAGCGCAGCCGGGCGTTTCACGCGCGGTTGAGCGGCAACTTGAATGCCGGTTGAAAGGCGGTGCGATCCGCCGTCGAATGACGCGCCGAAGTCAAAGGTAAGACGAATTCGCCCGATACGTTAAACACCGCACAATTGCGCCTTTGCCCAGCGTGTACTGTTCTCCCTGACCGCCCGACTTGAGAGGCGGAACAAGCGAAAACAGATACGGGGAAGCAAATGAAATCACGTGCAGCGGTTGCGTTGAGTGTCCTGTTGGCTGCGTGCGGCGGCGGTGGCGGCGGGGGTGCATCGAACGGTGGAACGACGGCGGCGTCGGCCGCGCCTGCGTCCAGTTCCACGGCCACGGTGTGCTCGGGCGGTCCTTTCACCACGGACGCGAGCAAAGTGTGTTCGGATGCGTCGGGCAAGGTCGTCACGGCCTACGTGTACGCGCAGCCGCAAACCGTCATCGCTGACGGTACGGTCATCTCCGCAAATACGACGTGGCCCGCGAGCGGCTCGCCGTACTACATCGCGGGAACGGTGCAGGTCGCCAAGGGCGCGACGCTCACGATTCCGGATGGCGTCGTCGTCGAGGGCCTCAAGCCCGTGCCTTGCGCGGCCGACTGCATCGGCACGGTGCCGACCAAGGGCATCATCAACGTGGCGGGGCAACTGAACGTCGGCGGCAGCAACCAGTCGCAGTTGCTCGGCGTGACCGTCAGCAACGTGGACGGCACCGTGGGCGGCGGCACCGTCGGCATCCAGCACACGCTGCTGCAAGACGCGTTCGTGCAGATCAGCCCCGCAGCGCCGTTCTCGATGACCTACAGCCAGGCGTACCGGCTGAACGTCACGCGGATCGTTCGCGCGGGCGTCACCACCTATCAGGCCGGAACGAACGGCTATCCGAGCTTCAAGAACGCCACGCTGAAGTACAACACGTTCGTCGACTCCGCCGCGTTCGCCTTCGATCCTTCGGTCGTCATGCAGAACAACTTGTTCGTGAACATGGTCGACGGACTCGTGCTGATCGACGATTTCCCGGCGACGGGCGCGCCCACCGGCATCGCGAAGAACAATTCCTTCCTCTTCAAGAAGGATTCGCCCAATCTGAATCGCCAGGTCATCGCGGCGCACGGCACGTACAACGCGTCGACGATTCATACGCTCGATTTCTCGAACAACTTCTGGGGCGTGACGGACAACACGACGATTCAATCGCGCATTCTCGACAGCACGAATTCGACTAGCCCGCGACTGCCGAACATCGTCAACTACGCGCCTGCGGCCACCACGGCCGACCCGGCCACGCCGGCCGATCCGCAAAGCGGCACGCCCAACGTCTGATCTCTGACGGCTGGAACAATCGACGGCCGCGCGAGCTTTCCGGCTCTGCGGCCGTCGGCGCCATGATCCTGCGCAAAAAACCGGCGAACGCAGCGAAAGCGCGTGGCATACTCGGCACGGTATTCACCGGAACGTCGGGTTCATGCGAAGCCGTTTTACTCGGACCATTGGCACACTGTTGGGATTGCTTGCAATCCTGATGGTCTCGCTCGCCCCGACCGTTTCGCAGACACTCGCTTCGTCGCACCACGAGCACGCGGCAGCCGACATGGACTGTTCCATGCCGGAGATGCAGCATGCGCCCGCCGGGAATTCGAAGGACGGCACTTCGATGTCCGACGGGCAGGCGTGCGGCTATTGCGGCCTCTTTGCGCACATGCCCACCGTGCCCATCGCGCAAACGCGTTTTGCGCTGACGGTCGAGGCCATCGTCCATCAGGCGGCGACGCGCTTCGAAAGCGTTCGGCTCGTGGCGCGCGTGTCGCCGTCGCAGCCTCGCGCGCCTCCTGTCTTGTCCTGATATGAATCTCATCGACGCGATGCGTGAAGCGCATCGCAGTGCCTCGCGCATCGGCTAACCGACGCGCGGCGGCATGACGACGACCTCATTCAAGGACACGACATGCACGTCATCCCGACGCGCTGCGGGCATTCGCTGCCTGCGGCGTCACTCGCTTCGGCCATCGCGGCCGCTCTGCTTCTCTTGCCTGCTGTCGCCGGGGCGCACTCCGTTGCCGGCGATCGCATCTTCCCCTCGACGATGGCGGTCGACGACCCCGGCGTCGGCGACGAGGCCAATCTCCAGTTCGGGCACATTCGCGTGCCCGGCGACGACGGCGACCAGAGCATCAATACCTTCGAGTTCGAATACGACAAGCTGATTACGCCGAGGCTCGCGGTGTCGGTCGGCGGCGCGTACGCGATGCAGAACAATCCGACGGCGCACGGCTTCGACAACGTCGAGGTCGGACTCAAGTACCTTCTTTACGTCAACGAGGCGCACGAGTTCATGACGTCCGTCGGCGTCAGCGCCGAACTGGGCGGCACCGGAAGCCGCGCGATCGCGGACAGCCATTCGACCATTTCGCCGACGCTTTATGCCGGCAAGGGCATGGGCGATCTGCCGGACTCGCTCGCGTACTTGCGTCCCGTGGCGATTACGGCGGAAGTCGGGCCCGCGCTGACGACGGGCTCGGGCCAGCCGAACGCCTTCAACTATGGATTCACGGTGCAGTACAGCCTGCCGTATCTCCAGCAGCACGTGCGCGACGTGGGCTTGCCGCAGCCGTTTTCGAACATCGTTCCGCTCGTGGAGATTCCGCTATCGAGGAGCCAGGGTCAAACGACGGGCACGGTCAATCCCGGCTTCATCTGGATCAACCGCTACGGACAGTTCGGCGTCGAAGCGCAGATACCGCTCAACCGCGCGAGCGGCTCGCATGTCGGCATTCTGGTTCAGGCGCACATTTTCTTCGACGACGTCGCGCCGAGGACGCTCGGCAAGCCATTCTTCAAATAAGCGAGGCCGAAAAATGAGAAAACATCGAAAGGCCGGGCGGTGGCTCGCGAGCGGTGCGGCGTGGGCGGTCGGGTTGATGCTGTCCGGCGCCGCGTGCGCGCATGTGTTTCCGCAGAAGCAGGAACCGGGCGCGGGCGCGACGGTGGCTGCGCCGGCGCGCATCCGCATTGTCTTCGACGGGCCGCTCGAGCCCGCCTTCTCGACGCTGACCGTCACCGATGCAAGCGGCAAGCAGGTCAACACCGAGAAGTCGAAGGTGGATGCGCAGCAGCCGTTCATCGCCACGCTTGCGCTGCCGGCGTTGCCGGCGGGGCGTTACACCGTCCACTGGGCGGCTGTCGCGGACGACGGGCATCGCACGCATGGGGATTACAGCTTCGAGGTGAAGTGATCCGCGCGGGGCTTGCGTGCGGTTTCGGGGCGGGCGCGGGGTGAAGCGCCGCTCCGCTCGCGACTTGTGGCTCGCCGGACGCGCCGCCCGACGCGGGAAGCGGGGCATATCGCGGAGCCGCCACGCGCGCGTTGCTTGATCTAAGACGACCACGGCACGCGCCTCGCTTGCCGAGGCGGTCTACAACGCAGGCGGTGTCCCGTGGCCGAGGCAGCGACTTTGCGGGCGAGGCGGCGCGTCGTGGTAGAACAAGCGCCGGCGCGCGCGGTGATGCGCCCCGCTGCCCGCGACTCGTGGCTCGCCGGACGCGTTGCTTGGTCTACGACGACCCCGCGCGCGCCTCGCTTGCCGGAGGTCTTCTACCGCGCAGGCTGCTCCGGGGCCGAGGCCGCGAACTGCGGGGTGAGGCGGCGCGTCGTGGCGGGACGAGCGCCGGCGGTCGCAATCATCGACTTCGTCATCGCGCAGCCGAACGGCTGGAGCGCGCCGCAAACCGCGCTCCGAACCGCCAACTCCGATTCCCTCGCGCCCGATGAAATCGGCCACGCCATCATCCGGCGCAAGCCGGTAGAGCACACGCATGCCGCGACGCGCTCGAAAGGCGCAAAGCGCCGCCGAGGTCGCGGCACAACGGTTGCGTAGGCTGAGATGACTTCTACGCCGGCGGCCTCATGACATGCGTTCTTCTGGTCGATGACGACACACTCTCCCTTCACGCGCTCGAAGCGGTCTTCGAGTCCCGCGGTTTCAGCGTGCTCCTGGCGCGCAACGGTGTCGACGCGCTCGCCACCGCCATTCGCGCGCTGCCGGACCTGGTCGTGACCGACTGGGAAATGCCGCTTTTCGATGGCGTGACACTGTGTGAGCGGCTTCGCTCCGTTCCCGGATTGGCGCGCATTCCTGTCGTTCTTACGTCCGGTAAACAGCGCCCCGCCGATGGCCCGCAAGCGTGGGACGTGTTCCTTCAGAAGCCGCTGGACTTGCGCCTGCTCGAACCGATCTTCCGGCGGTTCTAGTCGAACGTTCGTCGCGGGCTCGATGTCCTGAAACGGAGAAACCGCCATGAACAGAACGGAAACGGCGCTGATCGTCAGCGCGGGGCCAGGTCTGAGCGCATCGCTGGCTCGGCTCTTCGCGAAAGAAGGCATGCAGGTCGCGCTGGCCGCACGCGATACGGCCAAGCTCGCGCCACTCGTCGATGAAACCGGCGCGTTTGCCGTTGCATGCGACGCGAGCGAGGCGCGGGACGTCGAGAGTCTCTTCGCGCAGGTGAGCGGCAAGTTGGGTGTGCCGGATCTCGTCGTGTACAACGCGAGCGGCCGGTATCGCGCGCCCGTCGGACAGATCGACGCCAAAAGGCTCCGCGATGCGATCGACGTCACAGCCATAGGCGCGTTGCTCGTCGCTCAGGAGGCGGCCGTTGGCATGCTCGCACGCGGAAGCGGCTCCATCCTGTTGACCGGCGCAACTGCGAGCGTGAAAGGCCTGCCCGGCTCGACGCCGTTCGCGATGGGCAAGTTCGCGCTGCGCGGCATGGCGCAATGCCTCGCACGGGAACTGGCACCGAAGAATATTCACGTCGCGCACTTCGTGATCGACGGCGGCATTGCGAGCGGCGCGATGCACCGCGACGTCGCGAATGCGCCCGACGCGTTGCTCGACCCGGATGCGATCGCGCGGGAATATCTTCACGTGCACCGGCAGCACCGCAGTGCGTGGACATGGGAGATCGAACTGAGGCCGTGGGTAGAACGGTTCTGAAGCCATGACCCGCGCAGGATAAGCTCAAGTTCAGGGAAGAATTGCCGATACGAAAAGGCCCGCGAGGCCACGCAAGCAATTCCGGCTAAAGCGCCCCTTCATCGTTGCCGATAAGAACGAACGGAAACGTTCATAAGAAAGCCGCAAGAGATGTTGATCCCCTGTGTCCCATCGCGACGCCCGTGCCTCGCCGCCGCGTCGCTGCCTCTGCTTGCCGGTGCGGTCATGGCCGCGGCACTGAGCGCCTGGACCTCGCCTGTTGGCGCCGCGTCTGCGGCGTCGCTGGCGGGCGCTTCCGCACAGGCCGACGGCGGCGCGGGCGATGACCTCGCGTCGATGCCGCTCGAATCGCTGATGAGCCTCACCGTGAGCGGCGCGACGCGCATCGAGCAGTCCGCGTCGAGCGCGCCTGCGGCCGTGATGGTCCTCACCGCGACCGACATCCGCGATTACGGCTGGCGCACGCTCGGCGACGCGCTCGCCACGCTGCCGGGCCTCCATGTCAGCTCGGACCGCATGTACTCGTATCTCGGCGCGCGCGGCTTCCAGCGTCCGGGTGACTACAACAGCCGCTTCCTGTTGCTGATCGACGGCATGCGCCTGAACGATGCCGTCTATGGCCAGGCGCCGATCGGCCTGGATTTTCCGGTGGACATGGATCTCGTCGAGCGCATCGAGTACATACCCGGTCCGGGATCGGCCGTGTATGGCTCGAACGCGTTGTTCGGCGTCGTCAACGTCATCACGAAGAAGGGCAGCGCAATCGGCGGCGCGCAAGTCGCGGGCGCGGTCGGCAGCTTCGGCGAGAAGGAAGCGCGCGGCACCTACGGCTGGCATGGCGTGAATGGCGCCGATCTCGTGCTGTCCGCCACGGCCTACGAGCGCCACGGACAAGACCTTTACTATCCGGAGTTCGATACGCCGGACCAGAACCACGGCATCGCGCAGAACCTCGACGGCGAGCGCAACCAGACGGTGTTCGCCAAGTTCGGCATGGGCGGCTTTCGCGTCAGCGCGGGTTATGGCAATCGGACGAAAGACGTGCCTGGCGCGCCGTATGAAGCCGTGTTCAACGCGCCGTTCAGCGTGACTGACACGCGCTCCTTCCTCGATGCCACGTACACGCAGAACGTGCGCGAGGACATCGCGATCGACTACGAACTCTATGCGGGCCGCTACGACTACACGAGCCGCGAGTTGCAGGCGCCGGCGCCCGGAACCGCCAACGTCGACGGCGATCATGCTGCCTGGTATGGCGGCGATGTCCACGCGACCGTGCGCACCGTGCCGCGCAATCGCATCATGGTGGGCGTCGACTACACGATGAACGCGGCGCAGAATCAATGGAATTACAACGTCGCGCCGTACGCCAGGCTGCTCGACGATCACCGCATGAGCCAGCGCGCGGGCTTCTATATCGACGATGAAATCAAACTCGCCGAACCGCTCACGCTCGATATCGGCGGGCGCTTCGACACGGAGACGCACGTGGGCGGCAACTTCAGCCCGCGCATCGCGCTCATTTGGCGGCCGACCGCGAGCGATACGCTCAAGCTGATTTACGGCGGAGCGTATCGCGCCCCGAACGCGTACGAGATGTACTACGCGATTCCCGGCGATGGCGGCCAGCTCGCGAATCCGATGCTGAAGTCCGAGCATATCGACACACAGGAGATCGTCTACGAACGCGCGCTCGGCAGCCTGGGGCGCGCGACCGTCACGCTCTTTCGCTATACGCTGCGCGATCTGATCACCGAGTCGATCGATCCCGATACGGGCCTCTATGTCTTTCGCAACGTCGATCGCGCGCAGGCACGCGGCGCAGAACTCGCGTGGCAGCAACAGTTCGCCTCGGGCGTGCGCGCCCGCGCGAGCTATTCGTATCAGTTCTCGCGCGATTCCATCAACGGCGGCGCATTGCAGAACTCGCCGCGCCACATGGGCAAACTCAATGTGAGCGCGCCGTTGTTCGCGAAGTGGGCGCGCGTGGGCGCGGAAGCGCAGTGCATGTCGTCGCGGCTCGCAGAAGCCGGTTCGGCTGGCGGCTACTGCGTCGCGAACGTGTCGGTTCATAGCCGCAAGCTCGTGCCGCGCGCGGACGTTTCCTTGTCCGTCTACAACGTGTTCGATCGCCGCTACGCCGATCCCGCCGGCCCCGGCTTCGCGCAGGACGTCATCGCGCAACAGAGCCGTACGTTGCTCGCCAAAATGGTCTACGGGTTCTGATGATGTGGATGCGTCGCTGCATAGCGTTGTCTCTCTGCGCGGCCGGATCGGTCGCGGCATGGCACGCGCACGCGCAGGCGGACATGCGTAAGCTCGAGAGCGCGTACATCTTCAACTTCACGCAGTTCACGCAATGGCCCGCCGATCGCATGCGCACCGGCGAGCTGCGCGTCTGCGCGAGCGCGCGCAGCTCGATGCGCGAGGCGCTCGCCGCGCTCAACGGACGCGCGGTCGGCGCGCGCGTGTGGCGCTTCATCACGCTCGCGGAAAAGCGCTTCGCCGATTGCGACGTGCTCGCTCTCGATGACGGCGACAGCGCGAACGCTGAGATTCGCGATGCGCTCGCAGCGGACGACGCGCTGCTCGTCGTCGCGGGCGTGGGCGCGACCCCGCCGGGCGAGCCGGTCGTCGCGCTCATCGCGCAAGACGATCATCTGCGCTTCGATATCAACAATACGGAGGCGCTGCGCCGCAAGCTCGTGCTCAGTTCAAAACTGCTGCGGCTGGCAAGGAGGCTCAAGTGAGCGCCATCAAAATGCGCAGCGGAAGCACCGGCCGTCTCACGCTGCGCGCCAATCTGGTCAGCGTGGGCATCGCGCTCGTGGTCGCGAGCGTCGTGCTGCTGCTGTATCAGGCCGTGGCCTTTCGCAGCGCGCTTTACGACGACGCGTCCTTGCAAGCGTCGGTGATTGCGGAGAACGTGAGCGCGTCGCTCATGTTCGACGACGAAGGCTCGATGCAGGACGTCCTGCGCTCGCTCGGCCGCGTTCCCTATGTCGAGACGCTGAGTGTCTACGAGAGCGATGGGCGGCTCTACACACGCTATGCGCGCGCGGGCATCACCCGCGAGGAACTGTCGGAAGGCGCGCTGGAGTCGACGGAGCATCGCGACGCGCTTTCGCTCGGCGACGTTTTCGTGCGCGCGCCCATCGAACACAACGGCCATATCCTGGGACATGTGGTGCTCGTCGCGACGAGCGATCTCGTGCATCGGCATCTCGCGCAATACGCGTGCTTTCTCGGTGTTGCGTGTCTCGGCGCGATGTGGATTTCGACACTTGTGATGAACCGGATGCGGCGGCGCGTGAGCCAGGCCGAACGCGAACTGGAGCGCCTTGCCCGCACCGATCCGCTCACCAATCTGCCGAACCGTCGCACGTTCTATGAAACGCTGGAAGAGCGCGTGGCCAGCGCGAAGGAGCCGAGCCGCTATTTCGGCATCGTGTTGATCGATCTCGACGACTTCAAGACAGTCAACGACACGCTGGGTCACGGCGCAGGCGATGAACTGCTGCAGCACGTGGCGCGCGTGCTGAACGACACGGTGAGCGGCCGCGCCACCGTGAGCCGCATGGGCGGCGACGAGTTCGCGGTGACGCTCGAAAGCTCATGGAAGCGCACGGCGGTCGGGGAACTGGCGCGCGAGATCGGCACGGCGTTGTGCCGCCCGGCGACCTTCTTCGGCCGCGAAATCAACGTGACGGCGAGCGTGGGGTATGCGAGCTTCCCCGAGGCAGGCGACGACGGCGGCAGTCTTGTCACGAGTGCAGATATTGCGTTGTACGAAGCAAAAGCGCTCGGGAAGAACACGGTGGTCGGCTTCTCGCCGGAGATGATGCACGCGGCGCAGCGGCGCGCGTATCTCGAAGCGGAATTGCGCAAGGCCGTCGACAGCGACGCGCTTGAACTCGTGTTTCAGCCGCAGTTCGACTGCCGCAGCGGCACGCTCGTGGGCGCGGAGGCGCTCGCTCGCTGGACGCATATGAAAGAAGGCGCGGTGTCGCCGGGCGAGTTCATACCGATTGCGGAAAATAGCGATCTGATCGTGCTGCTCGGGCGCTCCGTGCTGCAGCGCGCGTGCGTTGCCGCCGCGACGTGGAATGCCGGGTGCCCGGGTATTGCCGTGCGCGTAGCGGTGAATGTGTCGGCGCGACAGTTGCGGCATCCGGCCTTCGTCGGCGACGTGATGGCGGCGCTTGCCACGAGCGGGCTCGCGCCGGCGCTGCTCGAACTGGAGTTGACCGAGAGCCATTTGATCGCGAATCGCGAGACAGGCATCGCCGTGATGAATCGTCTGCGGGCGGCGGGCGTGCTGCTGTCGATCGACGACTTCGGCACGGGCTATTCGTCGCTTTCGTATTTGCATGCGTTTCCGGTGAACACGCTCAAGATCGACCGGTCGTTCATCGAGCGGCTGCCTGAGGACGGTCAGCCGATCGTGACCGCGATCCTCTCGATGGCGCATAGCTTCGGCCTGGATGCGGTGGCCGAAGGAGTCGAAGATCCGAAGCAACTCGAATGGCTTATCGATGCCGGTTGCGATGTGGTGCAGGGATTTCTGACCGGGCGGCCGATGTCGTTGGAGCAGTTCCGTGAGTTGGTGGCGAGAGAGGGCGAGGAGAGCGTGCGACGACCATTCGGGTCCACGTGCGATGTGCAGAACGCTGGTCTTGTCGTTAGCTGACCAGCGCCTGCAATGGATCTTTTAGTTCGCGATGCGGATTGAAAAAACATCATGCTCGCGCGCCGCAGTGCCTCCGCATATAACATGCGCCGCGCGGCCCATGCTCGACTTCACGCATTGTTATGGCGTGAAAACCCGCAGCGGCTTCATTGTTCCAGCACGGCCTGCGGCGTATTGCGAAAGCTGATCGCCAAGCGGTTATAGGTGTTCATCAGGCTGATGGCGAGCGTGAGATCAACGAGTTCCCGCTCGTTGAACACGGCGCGCGCAGCGTCGTACGACGCGTCCGGCACGCCCGTCTGCGCCACCAGCGTGACCGATTCCGCCCACGCGAGGGCTGCGCGTTCGCGGTCATCGAAGAGATGGCCCGCTTCTCTCCATGCTTGCACCAGCGCGAGCTTTTCGATTTTCACGCCCTTTTTCAGCAGGTCGCGTGTGTGCATGTCGAGGCAATAGGCGCAGTTGTTGATCTGCGAGACGCGCAAATAGACCAGATCGACGAGGACCGGCGACAGGTCGCTCTGCATCACATATCCATAGACGCCGCCGAGGGCTTTGACGCCCGCGGGCGCAATCTGAACGTAGTCGAGACGCTTGCTCATGAGGTGACTCCTTGAAGTGGTGCGCTACTTGATGGGGGTGGTCAGCGCTTTATCATCGGTATCGGCGACGAAGACGGCGAGCAGCTTCGCAGGCTTCGTTTCGCTCGCATTGCGGCTTATGCGGTGAACCGAGCCGGGCTCCTCGAAGAAGCTTTCGCCGGCATGGTAGACGCGCTTCGGACCGTTATCGACTTGCGACTCGATCTCGCCCGATACAACGTACGCATAGATGAAAGCCGAGCCTGCATGCCTGTGCGCTGACGACGCCGCGCCGGGCGCGTAATCGACGACGACGGCGGTCAACGACTTGCCCGGAACGTTGGGAATGGCGTGCTGAAAGTTCGGCGTGACGGTCTCAGCCGCACCATGCGCCAGGGCCGGTACGGCGATGCCGAGCGCCATGGCGGCGCACGCGGCGCGCATGATGGATCGCATGTTCATGGGTGTTTGGCTCCTTTGTGTGTCTGCATTGTCGTGTGACGGGCGGACACGCAAAAGCACCAGGAATGGACATTTTCGATGCACCAAGACGGCGGGTGTGGCTTTCGTCAGTGGCGCCCGCGAACAACTTCCAGCAAGCGGGAACAGTTGGCCGCGAGCGTTCTTTCGTCGAGATTGGTCACGCCGAGCAGAAGCCCCTGTCGACTCGGGTCGGTCGTGTACCACGGTGAAAGCGGGACCGGGGCCAGCCCGAAAACACGCGCGCGAGAAGCGATATCGATATCCGATACGCCGGCCTGCGCAAGCGCGGCCACGACGGTCATGCCCGCGGAACCCTGCACGTCGATCGACTCCGAGCCCAGTTCCTTCAGACAACGCACGAGCGCTTCTTGCCTTCCCGCGTAAAGACGCTTCATGCGCCGGAGATGCCGAAGAAAGTGTCCGTCGTGCATGAACTCGGTGACCGCGTGCTGTACCGATGCAGCCGGCGCGGGCGAAAGGCACGCCGCGACATCGCCGAAGCCGCGCGCCAAGGGCTGAGGCACGACTAGAAAACCCAGGCGCAATGCCGGGCTGATGGTCTTGCTGAAGGTCCCGACGTGGAGCACGCGTGCGTTTCGGTCGAGCGAGGCCAGCGCCGGTGCAGCCCGTCCTCGCAACTGCAACTCGCCGAGATAGTCGTCTTCCACGACCCAGGCATCGTGGCGCTCGGCCCAGTCGAGCAGCGAGAGCCGTCGAGCGAGCGACATCGTCATTCCGAGCGGCGCCTGCTGGCCCGGCGTGACTACTGCCAGCGCGGCGGCGGGCGCGATGCGAATGCCTCTTTCGACATCGAGCCCTTCCGTGTCCACCGGCACGCCCGCCACGGTCATGCCGGCAAGCCCGAGCGCCGTGCGCGTGAGCGGAAAGCCGGGCTCTTCCATCCAGGCTTGTTTGCCTTCGATGCGCAGGCCGCGAATGGCGAGATTGAGCGCGCCGGCGAAACCGGCGGTAACGAACACCTGGGAGGGACTGCATAGCAGCCCGCGAGACACCGCGAGATACGACGCGATCTCCTGTCGCAGTTCGGGATCGCCGCGAGGGTCGGGATAGCCGACAGGAGCCGAAGCCGCCCGGCGCGCGGCGCGTGCCTGAATGCGTGACCAGAGTTTGAACGGAAACGCGTCCTGCGAGGGCACGCCCATCTGAAACGCGAGCGGGGCCGTGCTGAAGTCGTTGAACAGCTGTGGCAGCGGCGGCGATTCAGGCGACCATCCGGCCGTCGCAGGCGACGGTCTTGCCACGACTCGCGTGCCGGCCGCGCCCAATCCGACCGCGAATTGCTCGTCGATCAGACGTTCATAGGCCGCGCGAACGGTGCCTCGCGATACGCCGAGCTGGGCGGCCAAATCGGACCAGGAGGGCAGCCGTGCGCCGGCGGCAAGCTGACCCGACTCGATCGCATGGCGGATCGAACCATAGATTTGCGCGGAGAGCGGGAGGCCTCCGGCGCGATCGATTCCAATGGAAAGCGTTGCCATAGACGCGATAGTACAGTGGCTTCTAACGATCTTGGGCCTGTTCGATGACCCATGCGAAGCGTAACTTCACGGCTGCGGCGCCGCGAGTGAGTGCGGCGCGCGATGACCGACCGAATCAAAAGTGGCGTGCGATAGCAAGGCACGCTGTCATTCATTCGAGTAACCGATGAAGCCAGACAAAACCGGGCAGACGAAAGCCATGCTCGATATCGACATTCCCGACAGCCCGCTCGCGCGTGAGGCAGCCGAGCTCATCCGCGACACCGAGAGCGAATTGTTGTTCAACCACTCGACAAGGGTCTACTTGTGGGGCGCGCTGTTGGGCAAACGAAACGGTATCGGGTACGACACGGAGTTGCTCTACGTTGCGGCGATGTTCCACGATATCGGGCTGACGTCGGCTTATGGCACGAGCCAACTGCGTTTCGAGGTCGACGGCGCCAACGCCGCACGCGATTTTCTACGCAGTCATCGTGTTGACGAGGCTGACGTGGCGAAGGTGTGGACCGCGGTGGCGCTTCATACGACGCCGGGTATTCCCGAACATATGCACGGCGAAATCGCACTGGTGCAGGCCGGGGCGGGAATGGACGTAGCGGGGCGCGGCTTCGATGCGTTCACGCAAGCGCAGCGCGCGGCGGTGATCGCGGCGTATCCGCGCGGCGCCGACTTCGGCGAGAAGATGATCGATGCCTTCTACGAAGGGATGAAACACCGCCCGGGCACCACGTTCGGCACGTTCAACGACGATTTTCTCGCGCACAAGGACCCGAGCTTCGAGCGCGTGGACCTGTGCAGCATCATCCTCAATTCCAGGCTGCGTTGAAGGCGTGGACGGTTGTCACGAGCCCTCACTCTGCGTCCGATTGCCGAACGACCGTTTGCATCCATTGAGCCGGAATAAGCACTGAACGGCTGCGCACGGCACGGGCGCACCGCTGCGCGCGATCGAGCGCAACCCGCGCACGCGATCCCGCTCGCCAGCGTCGCAACCATCGCAGGCGACGTCGCACGCCCCGGCATGAGCAGCCTGCCATCTCACTCGGACTTTGTTCCATCGGTCGTTCTGCGTATCCGTTAAGTAACGCTTTCGACAACGTGCAAGCCTAACTGCTGCCCTACAATAGCTGTGCTGCATCGCTGGTCCTACAATAGGCATTCAGTACACAATTCGGCATTGGTCGTGGATAGCACAACCGCGCATTAGACGAGGAGAGGCGCAGTGTCAAAGCCAAAGTCGACGCTCCAGCGAACGACGGATTCACCGGTTACGGTCAAAAGCGACTTGCGGTTTCCAGTGGTTGGAATCGGTGCGTCGGCCGGCGGCGTCGAAGCCTTGCAGACGTTTTTCGAAAATGCGCCGAGCAGCATGGACATGGCGTTCGTCGTCGTGGTGCATCTGGCGGCAGAACATGCGAGTCACGTCGACGACATCCTGCAACGCACCACCGGCATGCCGGTGCGGCAGGTGACTGCCACGCTGCCGCTCGAAAAGAATCATATCTATGTGATCGCGCCGGGCAAGCGGCTGGAGATGTCGGACGGCTGCGTGAGAGCCACCGACCGCGACGCATCCGAGAGCCCGCCCTTTACCATCGACCATTTCTTCCGCACGCTCGCCGAGGCGCACGAGCAGCATGCCATCGGCGTCGTGCTGTCGGGCGCGGGATCGGATGGCGCGGCAGGGCTCATCCGCATGAAGGAAGCGGGCGGCATCACGCTCGCCCAGACTCCCGGCGATGCCGAGCACGCGGAGATGCCCCAGCACGCCATTGCGACAAGCCAGGTCGACATCGTGCTGCCCGCATCCGAAATGCCGCAGCGGTTGATCGAATTGTGGGCCAACGCCCAGCGCATTCAGTTAGAAAGTCTCGAAGTGGCAGAACCGGCAAACGACCGCACGCGTCGGATGGCGAGCGACCCGGAGCGCGCCTTGTCCGACATATTGATGCACCTGCGCGTGCGCACGGGGCACGACTTCCGGCTGTACAAGCGCGCGACGGTGCTGCGGCGTATCGAACGGCGCATGCAGGTCAACGGACAGCGCGATCTGATGGGCTATCGCGACTTCCTGCGCGCGACGCCCGACGAAGCGAACGCATTGCTCGGCGACATGCTGATCGGCGTGACGCAGTTTTTCCGCGACCGCGGTGCGTTCGACTATCTGGAACGCGAGGTCATCTCCACGCTATTCACCGAAGAGCCGGGCGAGGGGCAGGTGCGCGTCTGGGTGGCCGGTTGCGCCTCCGGCGAGGAAGCCTATTCCATCTCGCTGCAACTGGCGCAGGCGCGCGACGCCGCGACTTCGGCCCGCTCGATTCAGGTGTTCGCCACCGACATCGACGAAGCGGCGATCTCGCGTGCGCGCGCCGGCTCGTATCCGCTCTCGATTGCGAACGACGTGCCGCCCGCGCTCCTGCAGCGCTATTTCGTGCGTCAATCGGCGCACTACGTCATCGCGAAGTCGGTGCGCGAGCGCATTCTGTTCGCCTCGCATAGCCTGCTGCGCGATCCGCCGTTCTCGCACCTCGATCTGATCTCCTGCCGCAACGTGCTGATCTACCTCGAACGCGCGGTGCAGCGGCAGATTCTCGAGCTGTTCCACTTCGCGCTGCGGCCGAACGGCTACCTGTTTCTCGGCACCGCCGAATCGGCCGATGCCGCCGACGACCTCTTTGTCGTCGTCGACAAGAAATGGCGCATTTACCGGGCGCGCACCGTCGCGCATCGCACGAAGCCCCCAGTCGGTTTCCCACCGCTGATGCAGCACGAAGCAGGCACCGCGGACGACCGCGCCGCGGCCACCGCGCCGCTGCGGGCGCCGGCCAGTCCCGCGCAGCGCAGCTTCTCCTTCACGGAGTTGCATCAGCGCGCGCTGGAGACGTATGCGCCGCCGAGCGTGATCATCGACCGGGACTCGAACGTGGTGCATCTGTCGGACAACGCGGGCCGCTTCCTGCGCCATCCGGGCGGCGAACTGTCGAGCAACATCATGTCGCTGGTGCTGCCGGACTTGCGGCTGGAACTGCGCACCGCGATTTTCCGCGCGCTGCAAACGGGCACGAGCGTCGAGGCGCGCCGCGTGAAGTGGGTGCACGAGCCGCGCGCCTCGTGGATCAACATGACGGTGCGGCCGTTCCACGACAAGGTGGCGAATGCCGGCTTTCTTCTGATCGTGTTCGATGAAGTGTCGGCTCGCATGACCGACGAAGAGCACGCCGAAGCCGCCGGCCAGGACCCGGTGCTCGCGCAGCTCGAACAGGAGTTGCAGCAAAGCCGCGAGCAGCTGGCAACGATTATCGAGCAGTACGAAACATCTGTCGAGGAACTGCGAGCGTCGAACGAAGAACTGCAGGCGATCAACGAAGAATTGCGCTCGACCAGCGAAGAACTGGAAAGCAGCAAGGAAGAACTGCAGTCGGTCAACGAGGAACTCACCACCGCGAACGCGGAATTGCAGGCGCGCATCGAAGACACCGCGAAGGCCAACGACGACTTGCACAACATCATCGAGTCGAGCGAGATCGCGACGGTGTTCGTCGACAAGGAGATTCGCATCAAGCGCTTCACGCCGAACGCGACGGCGATCTTCAATCTCATCGATAGCGACATTGGCCGGTCGCTCTTTCACATCACGCATTCGCTGCGCTACCCGACACTCGCCGACGACGTGCGGCAGTCGTTCCAGTCGTTGCGGCTGACCGAGCGCGAGATTCAGAGCGAGACGGGCCGCTGGTATCTGATGCGCCTGTTGCCGTATCGCACGGCCGACGATCATATCGACGGCGCGGTGATCACGCTCATCGACATCACCGACCGGCACCACGCCGAAGAGGCGGCGCGCGCGAACGAGCAGAGGCTGCGTCTCGTCGCTCAGTCCACCAAGGATTACGCAATCATCATTCACGACCGCGACGGCTTGATCGTGAGCTGGAACGCGGGCGCGGAAAGAATCTTCGGGTACGCGGAAGACGAAGTGATCGGCCGGGATATCGAGCTCATCTATGAGACGAACGACCGGCTGGCGTTCGTGCCCGCGCGCGAGCGCGAAACCGCGCTGAAGGAAGGCCGCGCCGACGACGAGCGCTGGCATCGCACCAAGGACGGCCGGCGCATCTATTGCAGCGGCGTGGTCACGCCGATATCGGACGCTTCGTTCAGCGGCTTCGGGAAGATCGTCCGTGATCTGACCGAGCGCAAGCAGCGCGAGGATGCGAGCCGCGAGGCGTTGGAGCAGGAGCAGCGAGCGCGCGAGCAGGCGCTGAGCGCGAATCAGGTGAAAGACGAGTTCATCGCGGTGCTCTCGCATGAGCTGAAGCATCCGCTCAATCTGATAGGCGTGAAGTCGGAGATGCTGCCGCGCTTGCCGGAGGTCCGGCACATCGACGCCGTGCGCGAAGCGGCCGTGTCGATCAAGCAGGCGGTGCGCAGCCAGGCGCAGATCATCGACGATCTGCTCGACTGGTCGCGCATTCAGACCGGCAAGCTCACGCTCGAAGTGCAGCGGGTGGACCTGGCTGCAATGCTCAGCAGCATCGCGGATGCATGCGAGGAAGACGCCGGTTCCCGTGGCATCTCGCTCGAAACGCATCTGGCGGAGGGACCGGCAATCGCGCTCGCCGATCCTGTCCGGTGCGAGCAGATCATCTGGAACCTCGTTTCAAACGCGCTGAAGTTCACTCATGCCGGCGGCCATGTGAAGCTGCATCTGTCGCATGAAGGCCGCATGCTGCGCATCGACGTCGCCGACGACGGGCAGGGCATGGACGCGTCGATGGTCGCGTATGTATTCGACATGTTCCGTCAGGGCCCGCGCGACCGCGTGCGTGGCGGTCTCGGCATCGGCCTCGCGCTCGTCAAGCAACTGGTCGAGAAGCATGGCGGCAGGGTCGCGGCGGCATCGGAAGGTCACGGCATGGGCACGACGATGTCGGTATGGCTGCCGGCGGCCGACGCCCCGCCGCCTGTGAGCGCCGTCACGCGAGACGACGCCAGTATCGTCGGGCTGCACATTCTGCTGGTCGAAGACGACGACGAAACCGGCGCTTCGCTGACCGCGCTGCTCGAACTGGAAGGCGCGGTGGTCGAAGCCGTGACGGATGCGGACGCAGCGTTGACGCTTCTTGCGGAGAAGCCGATCGACGCAATGGTGTCGGACATCGACCTGCCGGGCATGAACGGTTATGAACTGGTGCGAACGATCCGCGCGAATCCGGAATGGGCTGCGCTGCGCTGCGTCGCGCTCAGTGGACACGACCGCCATGAAGACATTCAGGCCGCGCATGAAGCGGGCTACGATGTGCATCTGGCGAAACCGCTCGACTTTTCACGATTGATGGATGCACTGGGCGTCTTGACCCGCGATCAGGGCAGCCAGGCTACCGGCTAGGCTTCGCACTGGCGCGCGGGTGCAACAACGTGCAATGCGGGCCGGGGCGGTTCGATTCAATGAAATGCAACGTCGCCCCGGCACGCTTATCTTCGGCGCGTGAATGTCGCTTTACGCATGCGAGCTTTGATTCAACTACTTCATGCGCTTTCGCGGAGCGCAGCACACCGGACCCACATCGCGACGTTTCCTCAGTCAGTCAGACCGGCAATGCACGCCCCCGCGCGCACTGTCGATTCACAGCGGGCCCCGAACTGATCGGCTTGACCGATACGAACGAGGGCAGGCGCAAATAATGCGGCCTACGTCGGGTGGAGGCCCTATGGAACATCGAGATATTGTTGTCATTGCGGCGTCTCGCGGCGGACTTCCCGTCCTGAGGACGCTGGTGACACAGTTGCCCGCGGACCTGGACGCCACGCTTTGCATCGTGCTGCACATAGGCAGGCATCGAAGCGTTCTGCCCGAGCTGCTCTCACGCTGGGGCTCTCACGTGGCGATTCATCCGAGCCACCAGGAAGTGCTGCAGCGTGGCAGAATTTACGTGGCGCCGCCCGATCGCCACATGGTTTTGCGCGACGGCAAGGTGTGCCTTCTCGATACCGCCCCGGAGAACTTCGCGCGGCCCGCCGCCGATCCGCTGTTCAGATCGGCCGCCGTCGAATATGGAAGCCGCGTCGTGGGCGTCGTGCTCAGTGGCGACCTCGATGACGGCGCCGCAGGCCTCGCCTCGGTTCACGCGCGGGGCGGTTACGGCGTGGTTCAGCAACCGGATGACTGCGAGGCCCCGTCCATGCCGCGTAGCGCGATCGCCGCCGGGGGCGTGGATGTCATCGCGAAGCTGGATGAACTTCCGGGGGTCCTTGTTGCAGCCGTCAACGGGGCGAAGCGGCGGAAGGAGCATTGCATGAGTGATCGGCCAGACCTCGATCGCGAGGCACAAATTGGTGAGAGTGGGCTCGTCGAACCGCAAGTGCTCGACGAGATCGGTCAGCGTTCGGCGCTCACCTGTCCCAGTTGCAACGGGGCGCTTTGGCGGCTCAACGACGACTGGCCTTTACGCTACCGATGCCATACCGGGCATGCATTCTCGATGCTGTCGCTCGAAGAAGCGACCGCGCAGACCGCCGATCACGCGATCTGGAGCGCGCTGCGCGCCGTGCACGAACGCATCATCTTCGCGCGCGAGCGGCAGCAGTGGGCGCAGCGCGTGGGCAGCGACACGGACGTGGCCGTGGAACAGGCGCGCATCGACGAGAATGAGAAGCTGGCGGAACTGCTGCGCGCCGCAGCGAATGTTCGCGAGCCTTAATGGGCCATAACGAGCCGCGAACACCGCTGTTATTACATCGATTCACTCGCGCCTGGCGCAGACCGAGGGCGGGAAGCCATGGGTCTGAGCGCGAGGATGGCCGATGGGCGTCGCGATAGACGTGTCAGAGTCCAACGGTCTTATCCAACCGTTATCGCCTGCACTGGCAGCGGGTAACGGCAGTGGGCGGGTCTCGCTCTCTCGCGCATCGTTCTCTTGCTGCGTTACAGAGTGCGTCGAACGCGCTGTCGTGAAGTAGGCGCTTCATAACTCGTGACTATCTCCGTCGCGCAGGCGCGACTACACGGTTCGTCACCGCATAGGAGAGTGCGCCATGAAACTCGGCAAGTGGTTCGCGGTTGCGCTGATGCTGTTGATGACCGCATGCGCAAGCCTTCCGCCGCAAGCCGAACGCGAGGAATCACACGCCCTGACCGACACCTCGAACACGCGCCTCGGCAGGTCGTTCTCGACGAGCGAGGCCGCTCATCCTGGCGACAACGCGTTCCATCTGCTACCCGATGGCATGGATGCGCTCATCGCACGCGTGATTCTGAGCGAGACCGCCGATCGCACGCTCGATCTCCAGTACTACATCTGGCATTCGGACCTCACGGGTCGCGAGATGGCCGCGTCCATCATGCGCGCGGCCGATCGCGGCGTGCGCGTGCGTCTTCTGCTCGACGATCTCGGCACGAACGCCGACGATCAGTTTCTCCTCGCGCTGGCCTCGCATCCACATGTGCAAGTGCGTCTCTTCAATCCTGTGGCGAATCGCACGTTCAAGAGACTCGGCGCGGCAGCGGAGTTCTTTCGCGTGAACCGACGCATGCATAACAAGGCGCTCATCGCGGACAATCAAGCGGCGATTCTCGGCGGACGCAATATCGGCGACGAGTACTTCGGCGCATCGAGCACGGTCGCGTTCGGCGATCTGGATGTGCTCGTGCATGGACCTGTCGTGCGTGAAGTATCGAGCGCGTTCGACCTGTACTGGAACTCGGATGAGGCCTATTCGATTGAAAATCTCCTGCGACGTCATGCCGACGCGGACTCATTAGCTGAGTATCGCGAGAAGCTCGATGCTTATCTGCTGTCGGAAGAACATTCGCCGTACGTGGCGAACGTGCGCGAGCGTCTCGCAACCGTGATCGAGCAGCGCGGCACCGAATTCTCATGGGGCAAGGCAACGCTTCTCTACGACGATCCGGCGAAGATCACGCGCGCGCCCGGCGATGCCGAAGGTCATCTGATTTCGCAGTTCAAGGCGCTGAAGCTCGATCCCGAGAAAGAGATGCTGATCGTATCGCCCTATTTCGTGCCGCGCGAGGAGGGCGTGCGCTGGCTTCGGTCGATGACGTCGCGGGGCGTGCGCGTGACGGTCCTGACGAATTCGCTAGCGGCGACGGATGTCGCTGCGGTGCACGCCGGCTATCAACGCTATCGCAAGGAAATGCTCGAAGCGGGCGTGCGCTTGTATGAGTTGAAGCCGGTCGCGTCGACGGATGACCACGAGAGCAAGAAGAAGTCGACATTCGGATCGTCGAAGGCTTCGCTGCATGCGAAGACCTATGTCTTCGACCGCAAGCGCATTTTCATCGGCTCCATGAATCTCGACCCGCGTTCCATCGAATTGAATACGGAGATCGGCGTCTATTGCGAAAGCGCGGCGGCGGCTGAACAAGTGGCGACCGGTATCGGCACGAATATCGATCGCATCGCATGGCGTGTCGAGTTGCAGGACGAGGGCAACGGTGGCACGCGCATGGTGTGGGTCGACACGGACGCCAACGGCAACACTACGCTGCTCGAAAAGGAGCCGGGCGTGTCGGCGTTCAAGCGCGCGGGCATCTGGATGCTCGGCATTCTGCCGATAGAATCGCAGCTGTGATTCACCGCACGCGCAGCGGGAACCGACTTCGAAATGGTGCGCGTCTTTCCGGCGTCTCGCTTCATGAACCGAAGCACAGGCGCTTCTCAACGCTTGGTTCGAAATCGCACGAGGCTATTCAGTATTTAATGTCTCTTGCAGCTTGCCGTCCGTGTTGCTTCGTCTCCCGCTTGTCCTGACGGCACTGCGCATTCGATTGCTGATCCGCGGCGCGGCAATCTTGTTCGGTATGCCGGGCGGACTGGCGCGTGTCCTGACGCACATCGCGCGCGGCGCGGCGTTGTTGCGCCTGCTGTGTCGGCAAAGCGCTATCCGGCCACGACAGCGCGAGGATGGCGGTGGCGATCGCGATAAACCTGAGTGTGCGCGCGATCATGATGTACTCGTCAGCTCGGTATCTTGTCGTCGATGACGCGCTGCGCTGCTTCGAGGCCAGTTGACAGAGCCTCGTCCTCCGTGCGGAAGACGGTGTGGGCTTCGGAGACCAGCCGAACCGGCACGCCGACCGGCCGCTTCGGCTCGGCGGTGCAGACGCTCACAAGCGCGATGAATCCCACCGTGCCGCCATATCTCGCATCCTGCGACACGGCTCGAACCGGCTCGAGCTGAACCGTGATCTCGAATCCTCGATAGGGATAGCTTCGCTCCATCGATTCGCCCTCGCGAGTTTCCGCCAACGGCAAGCGCGCCTACCGTCTGATCAAACCGGCAACCACCGCAGCCGCCTACGTAAAACCATTCTAGTTGGTCGGCATCTCGATCCGCAGGGGCGTAGGGGTTTGTGCTTACGAGAGTCACGCCGCCCACGGTTCACGGCAAGAGCGACGCAAGCACTTTTCCCGTTGAGTCTTACGTCACACGAGACGCGCGCCGCCATCGACGTTCAGCGTCGCTCCGTTCATGAAGCCGTTGGTCATCAGGAACACGACGCCTGCGCCGGCTTCGCTTGCGGTGCCGAGCCGATGCAACGGCAGCGTCTTCTCCATGTTCGCCACGACCGCATCGCGCGCGTCACCGAGCGCCTTGCGCAGAATCGGCGTGTCGATCGGACCGGGCGACAGCGTGTTCACGCGCACCGGCGCGAGTTCGAGCGCGAGGCCGCGCGCGAGCGCTTCCATGGCCGCGGACGCCGCCGCGAGCACGGCGGTGCCGTAGGCGTTCGGACGGTCGGCGAGACTGCCGGAGATGAACGTGATCGAGCCATCGGCGCTCAAGCGGTCTCCCAGCGCGCGAATGACGTGCACGGCCGCCCAGATGCGCTCCTCGAACGCCGTTCGAAGATGCGCGACGTCGGCTTCGCGCACCGTCCCCGCGACGAAGGTGCCCGCCAGCAAGACGAGATGATCGACCTTCGGAATGTCGCGCACGGCCTGCTGGAGAGCGTCCGCGTCGGTTACGTCCGCCGCGCGCCAGCCGGCGAAGCCATGTTCCGCGGCGACGCGCTGAGCCGTATCCGCGGATCGTCCGACGACGATCACATCCGCGCCGGCCCGCTTTGCCTGAATAGCCGCGTCGAGCCCGATGCCCGACGTTCCGCCGAAAATCAGCGCCGTCTTGCCTGCCAGCGCGCGTTGAGCGACTTCTTCGGCCTGTGTGTCTTGCGCTTTCATGTTCGCGTTCATGTCCTTCTCCTGTTTGACTTCGCCGGTTTGGCGTGGATGGAAGAAGGTTAAATCGCGAAGACTGGCTTGATAATGGGGCCGACGTTCGCTTTAATGATGCCATCATGGAACAAATCGCCATCGAACGACTGACCGGGCTGATTGCTTTTGCGCGCGCGGCGTCGCTCGGCAGCTACACGGCCGCCGCGCGATCGCTTTCCGTTTCGCCATCGGCGATCAGCAAGAGCATCCAGCGACTGGAGCAGCATTTCGGCCTCAGGCTGTTCAGCCGGACCACGCGCTCGCTGACGTTGACGCCGGAGGGGCGCGACCTTCTGGAGCGCACGCAACGTTTATTGCGCGAGGCGGAAGGTATCGAGCAAGGCGTCGCCGCTGCGCGCGCGGAGCCAGCGGGAACGCTCAAGGTGACGGCGCCGCTGCCCGTCGGCGTGAACATCCTCGCGCCGGCTTTGCCCGCGTTTCGCCGGCAGCATCGGAAAGTGACCGTCGATGTGCGCCTGAGCGATCGTTACGTCGATCTGATCGAGGAGGGCGTGGATGTCGCTATTCGAGTCGGCGATCCCGGCGACACGCGGTTAATCGCGCGCCGTCTCGCACCGCATCGGATTTGCGCGTTCGCATCGCCCGAGTATCTTCGGGAGCGAGGCGTGCCGCGGCATCCGAACGATCTCGTGCAGCATGATTGCGTGAACTTCCGATACCAGTCGACAGGGCAGGAGGCGGCGTGGCCGTTCAACGTGGGCGGCAAGCTCGTCGAGTTCACGCCTGCGTCGGCTTTGATGATCGACGTCAGCGACGCGGTTGCTTCGGCATTGGCCGCCGGCGCCGGGATCGGGATTTCAACGACTTATATCGCGGCGTCTTACGTTCTAAGGCGCGAGCTCGTACCCGTGCTGCATGAGTTCGCCTATGACCGATTCCATTTGCATGCCGTGTGGCCCGAAAGCCGACGCAGCAATCCTGCCGTGAAAGCGTTCGTCGCCTTTTTACAGGGCATTTTCCCGTCTCCCGCGCCTTGGGACGTACTCGTACGGGATCACGCTTCCTAGCTGCTTTGATCACATTAGCGGGGAGCTACAGGCGCCAACGCGCTGATTGTTCGGAACGTCTAGCGTTCCTTGTTCGTTTCGCGCGTCGGTTTTGCGGAAGACTACCGCCGCGACCTGCCGACGCTCTTGTTGACATAGTTGCGGTGCGCAACTACAGTAGTTGCGTATCGCAACTGAAAACCTTTCTATGTCACCCGAAAATCGTCAGACCGCCCCGTCGTCGAACACCGTGCGCCAGGTCCGTGATTCCTCCCGCAAGCTGGTTCGCGAACTAGGATTCATGAGCGCAACGCTGGCAGGCACCGACCTTTCGCCGTCTGCCGTACATGCAGTGCTCGAAATCGGCGCAAGTCCCGGAATGAACGGTAAGGAACTGGCAGAGCTGCTGAGATTGGATAAGTCCAACAGCAGCAGGCAAATCGCGCGTCTGGAGGCGGCCGGAATCGTCGAGCGACGCGCGTCCGACGGCGACGCCCGCTCTTCAGAACTCTATTTGACGCATGCAGGAAAGTTACTCAGGCAGAAGATCGACCGCTTCGCGTCTACTCAGGTGTCGAAGGCGCTCGGGCGCTTGAGCCATTCCGATCAATTGGCCTTGGTGCGTACAGTCGGACTGTATGCCGATGCATTGGGGCAAGACAATGGAGCCAACGCACCGATGAACAAAACGCTTTCTGCGTCGATAGTCGAGGGGTACCGGCCCGGCTGCATCGGTGATGTGGCCAGCTTGCACGGGCGCTTTTATGCGCAGCACTGGGGTTTCGGCGCCTTCTTCGAAAAGAGAGTCGCGACGGAACTGGCCGCGTTCGCCGAAGCGTTGCCGCAAGAGGGCAAAGCGCTCTGGCTCGGTGAACGCGACGGCCGCACGCTTGCATCCCTTGCCATCGATGGGAATCTCAAGAGCGGAGTAGCGCATCTGCGTTGGTTCATCGTGGACGACGCGTTGCGCGGTACGGGCATAGGAAGGCAACTCATGACGCGCGCAATGGAGTTCGTCGACGCGCATTTCGCCGAGACGTACCTGTCTACCTTCAAGGGTCTGGACGCAGCGAGGCACCTGTATGAGTCATTCGGCTTCAAACTGTGCGAAGAAGCTCAGGGCACGCAATGGGGAACAAGCGTCACGGAACAACGCTTTGTTCGTCGAACCGCCTGCCCCTAGTGGCTGTACCCGCTGCTGACGTAACGCCCGCTATCTCACCACCACCATGGACGCAAAGAGCCTCGCTCGTCTGGATCGATGTGGTGACCGCGGCTCCCGTCATGCCCGTGGTGATGATCCTCGTCATGTTCTTCGCAACGGTGCCCGGCTTTCGGCAGGCCGCTTACCTTGCGAATGTATCCGGTGCTCTGCGCCGCTTCGGCAAAATACAAATCGCCTTCCGGCCCGAACGCGAGTCCTCTGGGACCGCTCAAAATGCCAGCCTGAGTGGCGGGGCCGCCGTCGCCGCTATGACCGTCCATTCCACTGCCGGCAATGGTCGTGATGATGCCGGTGTGCCTGTTCACCTGGCGCACGCGGTAGTTGAAGGTATCGCTGATCGTCAGGTTGCCCGCGCAATCGAACGTGATGTGCGTGGGGAAGTTCAAGAGCGCGTCGGTGGCGAGAATGCCATCTCCGTTGTAGCACGCGGAGCCGCCAATCTGCTGGCATGTGGGCCCCGCGCCGGCTACCTTGGTGACCGTGCCGGTCGATGCGTCGAAGCGGACGACATTCGGCGGCGCCGGATCCACCACGTACAGAACGCCGTGCCGGTCGAACGCCATGGTCACGATGTACGTGGCGCCCAGCTCGACAACGGTCGAGATGATGCCGGTTCGATGGTCCACTCGCCGGATAAGACCGGCCGCTGAATCGGCAATGTAGAGATCGCCTTCGCGGTTCACCGCGACATCGTTGGCGAATACCGTTGCTTGCGTGGCCGGACCGCCGTCACCGCGATTGGGCACATTCGGCGTTCCGGGGCCCGCGACCGTGGTGATGACGCCGGTCTCGCGATCGACCCTTCGAACGACTCTGGCATTGCCCGAATCGCCGATGAAGACGTTACCGGCGCGGTCGAGCGCGACGCCTGTCGGATAGTCGAGCAGGGCTTGCGTGGCGGGGCCGCCGTCGCCGCTATAGCCTGCTTGCCCGGTGCCGGCGATGATCGTCACCGTGCCGTTCCTGTGGTCGATGCGCCTAACCACGTGATGCGTCGGTTCGGCCGTATAGATGTTGCCCCATCGGTCCGCCGCGATGGCTTCGGCCTGAATGCTCTGCGCGCCTTCCCCGCCTGCGAAGGTAGTGATCGTCTGCGCTTGGGCGGCGTGCGCGGTTGCGATCAACAGCATTGCGTAGAAGGCTCGCAACGTGGCAGCGATGCTTCGGCTAACCTGTGTAGCGTGCGGCATACGTCCTCCATTTCGCGTCATCGAAATGCACGACCATTCGAAAAGTCGATGTCGCGGAATGTAGGATGTTGTGGCCACGAAGGAGCAAGCCCGAAAGCGTCCAAACCGCCCGACACTTCATTTTAGTAATAAGTATCGAAAAGCAAATGACTTTTCATCCTTACGATTGAGTCGTTGCCTTCCATGCTCGCGGCACGCGATGAAAGTTGCGGTCGAAATAGATCAGGCTGTCGCCATCGCTTCGCACCTTGATGTGCGTCGTTTGCACGAACATCACCGCATGCGAGCCGACATCTTTTGCTTCGACGATCGTGCCTTGCAAGCTCGCTAGCGCGCCACGCAAAACGGGTACGCCGTTCTCGCCTTCGTCCCAAACCGGCAATTGAAAGCGCTCTTCCATCGATAACCCCGTCATGCCCGCGAAGTGTCGCGCGATGCTCTCCAGACTCGCCGGCAGGACGTTGATGCAAACCTGTCGATTGCCGTCGAAGACCGAATGCATCGCGCTCGACCGGTTCAGGCACACGAGCAGCGTCGGCGGCGCGTCGGTGACGGAGCAGACCGCGCTCGCCGTGATGCCGCATCGTCCGTGCGCGCCGGCCGTGGTGATGACATTGACGGCTGCGCCGAGGTGGGCCATCGCTTGTCGGAACTGTTGGCGCTGCGAATCGAGTTCGGTGTGGACGGATGCGGCTTGTGCGGACATGATGTTGAGTCTCCGGCTTGATCTGCCATGAATGCAGATACATGGATGAAATGTGGCTTGGCTAGCGCACTTTTGAGTGGTTACGATGGCCGTTCGAAATTCGCATGCACGCGCCATATCGTTAGCGCATGAAAAGCCCACCATTGATATCCCAGCACGCACCGTTGGCGAAGTACGCATCGGCGGAAGCGAGCATGACGGCGACATCGGCAATGTAAGAGGCAGAGCCAAGGCGTCCCACCGGAATGCCGGCAATCACCTTCTCCAGCTTGTCCGCGGGCACGCTCTCATGCACGATCGCCAGATCGAGCGGTCCCGGCGAGATCGCGTTGACTGTCACGCCATGCGCCGCGAGATCGCGTGAGAAGACCTTGGTGAGCGTGATGGCGCCGCCTTTGGCCGCCGCGTAATGCGCGCCGGTCGCCGAGCCGCCGTTCTGCCCCGCGAGCGACGCGATATTCACGATGCGCCCCGCGCCATGCGTCGCGAAGTACTGCCCGAACACCTGACAGCCGAACAGCACGCTACGCAAGTTCACGTCGATGACCTGATCGAACTCTTCCGCCGTGATCTCCATGACGGGCACCACCTTCGACGCGCCCGCGTTGTTGACGAGCGCATCGATCGCGCCCCAGCGGTCGATCAGCGCATCGCGCGCGGCCTCGAAGTCGGCCTTTGAGGTGACATCGAGCCTGAGCGCGAGTGCGCTCGACCCGTCGCCGCTCAACTCACGCGCGAGCCTCTGCGCGGCATCAAACGCGATATCGCCGAGCGCCACTTTGTAGCCCGCGTCATGAAAGCGGCGCGCGAGCGCCTCGCCCAGTCCACGCGCGGCGCCTGTAATGAGCACGACTCTCTTCGACATGACATGTCCTCGTCATTCGTTGGATGCGAGCGCAGATTCGATGCGCGCCGCGACCGCGCACACGGTCTCGTCCTCGCCCTTGCGGCCGACGATCTGCAATCCGGCCTTCATGTGCGTTCCGTTTATCGGCACCGGCAACGTGATGGCAGGATGCCCGCTGAGATTGAACGGCCGTATGAGCGACGACATCGCGATGACCGACGTTCCCGCGCGCGCCGCCTCGATGGTGATCGGAAGCGACGGAAGCGTCGGGAGGATGAGCACGTCCGCGTCATCGAGCGTGCGGTCGACTTCATCCGTGATCGCGCGGCGGATGCGTTCCGCGTTCTCGAGATCGGCGGCGTTCGTATTGGCCGCCGCGCGCAGGCGGGCTTCGATATCGGCGCCGAGCTTGCCGGTATCGATGAGATGGCCAAACGCGCGCCACGTCTCCGCGTTGATGACGGCCAGCCCCGCTGCAAAGGCATCGCGCATCGACGCGAGCGCCACAGGACGCGTGGACAAGCCGCTGCGTGTCATCGCAGAGGCAACCGCGTGCCTGATGTTGTCGTCCGCATCCACATGGAGCATCGCGACTCGCGCATTCGCAACATCGCGGCGCGCGCGGCCCGCCTGAAACGACGGATCGATTGCGAGCATCACGTCGATGATCGTGTTCATGTCACGCGCGAACGGACCGACGCAATCGAGCGTGGTCTCGCGCGGCGCGACGCCATCGCGCGATACGCGTCCGAACGTCGGCTTGAGGCCGATCACGCCGCAGCATGCCGCCGGGCCGCGCACCGACCCGCCGGTGTCGGTGCCGAGCGCGGCATCGACGAGATGCAGGCCGACCGCGGACGCCGAACCGCTCGACGATCCGCCCGGAATGCGCGCCGCATCCTGTGGATTGCGCGGCGTGCCGCAGAAGTCGTTGATGCCGGTCATGCCGAACGCCAGCTCGTGCATGTTGGTCTTGCCGGTGATGCGCCAGCCCGCGTCGAGCAGGCGCTGGGCGACTTCGGCGTGGCGCGTGGCGGGCGGCGCATCGGCGAGCGCGCAGCTCGCGGCGGTCGTCGCGTAGCCCGCGATATCGATGCTGTCCTTGATCGCAATCGTCGGCGCGTCCGGACGTGCATGCGCGATGAGATCGAACTCGTGCAAGAAGGCGCTCATGCAATGACTCCGTGAGCGGGATTGACGGACCACGGTGCGTCGAAGAGACGCTCGGTGCGGAAGTGGCGGATCAGCCAGATGGCTTCGTCGTGCGATGAGGGCGTGAAGTCCACTTCGAGCCGCGCTGCGATGAGTTCGGCCCGGCCATCGACATAACCGGAAGCCTGCAACATGATCCAGCGGCCTTTCGCCGACTCGCCGTGCACTTCGATATGCTCGCTTGTCAGAAAGTGCGTGTTCGTCGTGAAATGCGGCGTGGGCGGCAGATAGCGCTGCAGCATCGCGACGATATTTGCCGGTCCGACTAAGCGACCGAACTTGTTTGCATACTGCGGGCCGATGCCTTCCCACACAGCATCGTCGGAGAAGAGGGCGGCGAGCGATTCGCCTTCGAGCGCGCGCGCGGGCACGTCGCACAGCGCCATGTACCGCGCGATGCTTCTGCGGACCGCGTTGTGCGCCTCCAGCGCGCGCAAGCGCTCGACGATGGTCTCGTTCATCGCATCACCCATGATTGCCGACCGCGGGCGGCACCGTCAGCGCGCGGCCCACGCGTGCTTCGATCTTGCCGTAGCGCCACAAGTTGTACTCGCCGACCGGCGTCGTGCGATACAGATTGCAGACGGCGACGGCGGTGTCGAAATCGGCGACATCGGCCATGATGTAGAAGGTCCACGGCGCGCCGTCCGCGTTGCCGACGACGAGCCGGTCGTCATCCATCACGCCAAGCACCCGCACGTTGTCCATCGCTTCGATGGCGTTGAGCATCTTGCCGTAGGCTTGCCACACCTCGCCGATCTGCTCGCGCGGCAGATCGAAGAAATTCTGCGAGACGCCGCAGCAGAACAGCACGCGCAGGGGCAGGTTTCGCGTATCGGGCATCGTCAGGTTCCTGTTCAACCTTTTTGCATGGGGCGATTACAGATAGCCGCATTGCACTGCACGCTATCGACCGAGCGCGCGAGCGGTCTTTCCGCCCAGACCGAAATCCGTATTCGGTATGTCCTTGATCATCACGCGCGTGGACTGCAACGGCACGTCGAGTTCGGCGGCGCTCGTTTGACACAGCTGCGCGATCAGCGCTTCTTTTTGCGCTTCCGTGCGGCCCGCAATCAGAATCGCGATGATGACCGGCAACGCATCACGCGTGAGTTTTCCGCCCAGACCGATGTTCGACGCCGGCAACTCCGACAACAGAATGCGCACCGATTCAGCCGGCGCGCCGATCGCATCGACGGTCGCCTGTGTCAGACCGTGAATGAGCGAGGCCTTGCGATCATCGGCATGGCCTTGCGGCAGATAGACTTCGAGAGTCGGCATGGCAGTTCATCCACGAGCATCAAAGCAGAAAGCCGATGGAACTCAGTGCTTCCGTCGAGTTAATCAGCCGAATCACCTTCTCGACGAGACGCGGCTCGCCGTCGGTCATGCTGATCTTGTGCGTGAGATCGGCCGCGAAGATGGTCGACACGCCGCGCTTGTACGCGATGATGATCTGCGACGACTTCACTTCGACGAGATCGGCGCTCTCCGACGAACGCGTGAAGCGCGACACCGTGCGCACCGTGCGCGCCGCATCGGATGCGGACGCCGAGTAGCCCGACGTCATGCGCTGCACGCGCAACTCGCGCATGTGCTGATCGTCGAACGCGTAGTTCAAGGTCGCGGCGTAGTCGGTCGTATCGGGATCGATCGGCACGACATAGATGCCTTTCGGGTCCCACAACTCCAGCCACGCGCGGTAATCACGGCGGTCCAGAAGTTCGGCTTCGCGCCAGATGAACTCGATCGCGCGTGCGAACGTCTGGTCGGATAAGAGTGTGTTGCGGTCGTCCATCATGCTTGCTCCATCATTGCGCGCCATTGCCTGTACGCTTCGCGCATGCCGGTTTCGTCGGTAGCGTGCGCGGTCTTTTCGCCGTTCGGCGCGGTGGTTTCGCGGTTCAGGCCGCGGTTCACGAGGATCGGTACATCGGGGCCGGCGTAAGAGCCGCGCTGCACGCGCTCCCAAGCTTCGGCGTCGTCGGGACTGCCGAATCCGAACGGACCCTGAAAGTGTTCGTGTATGCGCAGACGCACTCGGTTCGCTTCCTCGGGGCCGCCGTCCATTCCCAGCGCGACGTGGCGAATTTCCGTTTCCTCTGCGGAAATGGGCCGCAGCACGCGGAAGAAAGCCATCGACAACGCAAGGTTCGGAAAGAGGTTCAGATTGAAGCCCACGCCCATCAGCGAACGCACAATGCGGCGCACTTCCTCGGGCGTATGCTTTTGCGCGAGTTGCGCGGCGAGTTCATTGAAACGCTCGGGCAAGGGCGCGCCGTCGTCTTTGTCGAGATCGACGATCTCCGGCACCAGCACCGCGAGGCTGTGACCATTGCCGAGCGAACGGCAGAACGCTTCGTCGCTCGTCATAAAGCTCGTGATGGCGGCGGCGGTTTCATCGTCGATGGACTTCATCCATGACTTGTGCACGACCGGGAAGTGATACAGGTCCGTCGTGTTCTCGAGCTGGATCTTCCAGTTGCCCTTGAACTTGAACTTGTGCTCGCCGTTGGCCTTGATCGGATAGCCCGCGCCTTGCTTCATGAAGAGATCGATCCAGGGCTTCGCGCCGCCGAGAAAGTCTTCGAGCGATTCGATGCTTTCATTGAAGCTCGCGAAGATCAAGCCCTGATACACGCCGACGCGCAGCTTCTTGAGCGGCAGATCGCCTTTCTCGCACACGCCTTCATAACCGTCGCCATAGGGCAGCGCGCGCAGCGTGCCGTCGAGCGCATAGGACCAGCTGTGATACGGGCACGTAAAGCCCTTCGCGTTGCCCTTGTGCTCTTCGCAGACGGTCGCGCCGCGATGACGGCAACGGTTTTGCAGCACGTTCACCGCGCCCGTCTTGTCGCGCACCACGATGACCGGCTGTCGGCCGATGGTGGTCGTCACGAAGTCGCCCGGTTTCGGCAACTCGCTCTCATGCGCGACCCAGACCCACGTTTTATAGAAGATGCGTTCGAGTTCTTCTTCGAACAACTGCGGATCGTAGTACAGGGAAGGCGCGATGCGATCGGCCTCGGCGCGCTTCGCGAGCGCGCTCGTGTCGATGGTTTGATAGGTCGGCGTACTCATCGTGATCGTGGGAAGTAGTTGAGTGGCTCAGATGAGGAAAGGCATCGACATCAGCGCATCCTCTCGTTGACATCAGTCTCGCTTTACGAAGATCATGCGTCAAATCGATTAAAAACAGGTCGCCGGATAAGCGCGGCCGATATTACCGAGCCGCCATGACTTCCATTGACCACATCGATCTCAATCTGCTGCGCGTGTTTCAGGCCATCGTGGAAGAGCGCAGTCTGACGAAAGCGGGCGAGCGGCTTGCCCTATCGCAGCCCGCAGTGAGTTACTCGCTCGGACGGCTGCGCACGCTCTTCGACGACACGCTTTTCATCCGCACCAAAGCGGGCATGCAGCCGACGCCCGTGGCGCTGGAGCTCGCGGAAATCGTCGGACGCGCGCTCGATACGGTGCGTCAGGCGCTGCGTTATGCGGAGCGATTCGAATCGGCGACGAGCACGCGCAGCTTCCGTCTCTCGCTGTCCGACGCGGGTGAAATGGCGTACTTGCCGGCGCTGTGCGCCGCATTGCAGAGCGCCGCGCCGCGCGTGAAGCTCGTCGTCGAGCCGCTGCCGGTTGAAGACATAGAAGAAGCGTTGCGGTCGAGCCGGCTAGACTTCGCCATCGGCAATCTGCCTGCGTTGCTGCCGCGCACGCGTCATCAACTGTTGTTCGAGGAGTCGTATGTGTGCATGACGCGCAAGCGCAGCGATCTGCCCGCGGGCAATACGCTCAAGCTGGAGCAGTTTCTTGCCGCATCGCATGTGCAGGTGCGATCGCTCGAACACAGTCATCACGCACTGGACGATGCGTTGCGCGCGCAAGGCGTGGGGCGAAATATCGCGTTGGCGCTGCCGCATTTCGTCGCCGTGCCGGGCGTGCTCGCCGCGACCGATCTGCTCGCGACGCTGCCCGAGCGGCTCGCGCATATTCTCAATCGCAACGACGCCTTTCGCATCTATGCGTTGCCGGTGCCCCTGCCGAAGGCCGCTGTCACGATGCACTGGCACGAGCACTTCCACGAGGACGAAGGCATAGCGTGGATGCGCGGGCTCATCTCCGACATCCTCGCGAATTTCACGAAGTCCTAGAGGTCCAGCACCAGCACAGGAGAACGCGAACGCGACACGCAACAGCAGATGACCGTGTTACTCGCGCGTTCCGCTTTGCTCAGGCAATGGTCGCGATGCTCCGGCTCTCCGCTCACGACATCCACCATGCAAGTGCCGCACACGCCTTCGCCGCACGACGTATCCACCTCGATGCCGATAGAGGCGAGCGCATCGACGATGGACGTCTTCGCATCGACATGCACCGTCTGCCCCGTGCTCGCAAGCTGCACGTCGAAGCTATCGAGCGATGTTTCGACCGCCGGCGCAGGCTCGGCTTTGAAGCGTTCGAGATGAATCGATTCGGCCGGCAAACGCGCCTGCGCTCTGTCGACGACGAGATCCATGAACGGAGCCGGGCCGCATGTGTACACATGCGCATCGGGACCTGCATCGCGCAGACATGCATCGAGTGCGGCGGGAAGCGCATCGCGCTGCACGCCGAAATGCAGCTTCACGTGGCTTTCGAAAGGCGCGCGCGTGAGCAGCGTCATGAAGGCCGCGTGACGTTCGCTGCGCGCGAAGTAGTGCAGCGTGAAGCGTGCGTTGCGCGCGGCGAGGCGATACGCCATCGAAAGCAGCGGTGTAATGCCGATACCCGCGCCGATCAGAATATGTTCACTCGCGCTTTCTTCGAGCTTGAAGAGGTTGCGTGGCGCGCCGACCGACAATTCTGTGCCGATGCTCACTTCCTCATGCAGCGAGCGCGATCCGCCGCGCGACTGCTCTTCCTTCTTCACGGCGAACACTTGCGATTCGACGCATTCCGGATCGCCACACAGCGAGTATTGACGCGTGATGCCGGACGGACCGGTCACGTCGATATGCGCGCCGGGCTCATACTGCTCGAAGGGCAGGCCGTCGACGCGGGAGATACTGAACGAGCGCACGCCATGCGCTTCCTCGCGCACTGCGTCGACGCGGACTTTGAAGAGTTCCATGATGCGTTCCGATGACTCTTTACAGGGGACGATGTACCGAGATTAGCGCCGTGAATCGAATAAGAGAAATAGATTAAAAAGTCCGGGTCGCATCAAGCGGATTGATTTGACCGCTGAATGGAAAAGCGCATTCACACGGCGAAGAGCCGTGCGAATGCGCGGTGAAAAGCGTGGGATTTACTGCTGACGCGTTTCGTGCGTGAACTTCAAGGTCACGACGGTAATGAGTCCGAGCACGATGAGAAAGAGGGCGACCGGCCAGTACGCGTGATAGCGCGAAAGCAGCGCCGTCGCAATGAGCGGCGACATTCCGCCCGCGAAGATCGAAGCGACTTCATGCCCCAGCGCGACGCCCGAGTAGCGCACTTCCGTGCTGAACAGTTCGCCGACCAGCGCGGGCAGCGTTCCGATCATCGCGCCGTGACAGACAGCCGTGCCGAGCACGAGCGCGAGCCAGATGAGCGGCGTCGAATGCGTATTGAGCAGCCAGAAGAAGGGGAACGCCATCACCGCGAGCGAGACTGCGCCGATCATATATACCGGCTTGCGGCCGATGCGGTCGGAGAGCTTGCCCCATAGAAGCATCGCGACCATTTCGATGACCATCGCGAGCATGACGCCCGTCAGCATGACGGAGTTGGAGATGCCGGCGAACTTGCCATACACGAGCGAGAACGCGAGAAAGATATACGCGCCGCCGTTTTCCGCCACGCGCAAGCCCATCGCCATGAGAATCTCTTTCGGGTGCCGCTTGATGACTTCCACCACCGGCATGTGCGATGTCTTGCCCGCCTTGTCCGCGTTCTCGAAGTCGCGGCTCTCGGGAAGGTTGTGGCGAATATAGACGCCGAGCGCGAAGATCAGGATGCTCGCGAGAAACGGCAGACGCCAGCCCCACGAGATGAACTGATCGTGCGGCAACGCTTGCGCGCCGAGGAACGCCGCTGACGACAGCACGAAGCCGCCGCCCACGCCGAGCTGGCTCCATGCCGCGTAATAGCCGCGCTTCTCCGGCGGCGCGCTTTCGCTGATCATCAGCACGCCGCCGCCCCATTCGCCGCCGGACGCGACGCCCTGCAACAGCCGCAGTCCGACGAGCGCGGCCGGCGCCCACAGGCCGACGTGGTCGTATGTGGGCAAGAGGCCGATGCCGAAGGTCGCGAAGCCCATGATGAGCAGCGTCCATACGAGCGATGCGCGACGTCCGTACCGATCGCCGATATGCCCGAACACGATGCCGCCGAGCGGCCGCGCGACAAAGCCCATCGCGAACGCGGCGAATGCGCCGAGCGTGCCGATCAGCGGGTCCGCGTTGGCGGGAAAGAACAATTGTCCGAAGACCAGCGCGGCGGCGGTGCCGTAGACGAAGAAGTCGTACCACTCCATCGCGTTGCCGGCGACCGATGCCACGACGATGCGTCTCAGTGCGCGGTCCTGCATGGCCGTGCTGCGTTCCGTCGTGGAAGTTGATTGAACCGTGGACATGTCTTCTCGCCTGATTGATCGTGGGGCGCGCCTCGAGCAGGCTTCGCATGTAGAGCAGTGTCGAGTCGCCAGGCAGCCACGTCAAATAGGCTGAAAAGCATGCCGGGTATCAGTGGGGCAAATGTGCGCCGCATTCGACGGAGTCAGGGTTCGGACTGATGGAACATCGCCACGAGCGTTTCCCGCAGCCACGCGATGCCGGGATCGGATGCGAACTGCGTATGCGAATGCACCTCGATTTCGATGGGCGGCAGCGAGAACGGTAGTGGCAGCACGCGAAACGCCTTGCCGCGATTGAAGCGCCGCGCGATGCTCTTCGGGAAGATGACGGCGAGATCGGTGTTCATCACGATCTCTGGCGCGACGATGAAATGAGGCAGGCGCAGCACGACATCGCGCTTGAGATTGAGTTCGTCGAGCCACTGCTCGACCATGCGATGTCCCGTGGCGTTCGTGCTCGCGTACACATAACGCAAGGCGGCAAGGTCTTCGCGCGTCGGCTTCGCGCGGCGTAACGGATGACCCGCGCGCACCACGCACACATGTTCGTCCACGAAGAGCGTCTGGCTCACGCAGCCTTCGTCCAGCCCCGGCACATAGCCGAGCGCCAGATCGATCTCGCCCGCGCGCATGGCGGCGCTCACCGATTCCACCGGAAGATTCGCCACTTCGATGCGGATGCCGCGCGCGTCACGATCCAGCATCGCAACAAGCGGCGGCAGAAAGTAATATTCCGACATGTCGGACATCGACACGCGAAATACCCGTTGCGCGGTCGCGGGATCGAACTTGCCGAGCTGCTGCACGGCGTCGTTGATTATCGCGAAGGCTTGCGCGAGCGGCGGATACAGCCGATACGCGGCATCGGTCGGCACCATGCCGCCGGGCGTGCGCAAGAAGAGCGGATCGTCGAACAGCGTGCGCAGACGGCGCAGCGCATGACTCACCGCGGGCTGCGTGAGGCCGAGCCTGTCGCCCGCGGCGGTCAGACTGCGCAAGTCCCAGATGGCGAGGAACACGCGCAGCAGATTCAGATCGGCAATGCCGAGATGCGGCTTGTTCATGCTTCGCCTCGCGAACGAGGGCGAAGCGCGCGTTGAGCACAGCGCGACCGCCCGGTCAGTGTTGCGCGAGATTACCGTACAAGCTGCGCATTGCAAAATGCGGCGTTGCACCGGTGTAGGGCGGCAACGCATGGAAATCGCGGCGCATGGCGTCACGAATCGGCGACGCAAGCGCAGCGATGAGCGCGGCAGCATCGTCGAAGACCACCTTGTTGCGCTGCATCGCGTTCGCCTGTTCGAACGGCAGACCGCTCGTGCAGTCGATGCGCGTATAGACCTCCAATTCGCGCAACGCGGGCAACTGCAGCATCAGCGGCGGGTGATGCTTCAGATAGTGCGTGAGCCACGCATTGAAGTCGTCTGCAACGCCTTCGTATGCGACGAGGTAGGTGCACCGCTCCATTGGGCTTTGCGTGCATGCCTGCTTGAGCGAGCGCACCGCCATGACTTGCTGCGTGAATGAATGACCTCGCACCATGCGATGAATCGCGCCGTCGCGTTCACATGCCGCTTCGAGCGGCGCGAGGTCGTCGAAATACCATTGCAGCACGCACGACGGCGTGTTCGGCGCGGGCGCGATGCGCGGATCGACCTGGCCGTCGATCGCTTCATGCACGATCAGCCGGCGCAGGTCCTCGACGTCTTGCGCCGCATGATGCAGCGCGGACGCATCGCACGATGCGTCGCCCATGAGAAAGAGACAGACTTGCATCGTCATATCAGGGATAAGGCGTGACCGGCGGGATGCCGACGAAGATCGCGCCCGATGCGTCATACGTGCCTTCACCGAGAAACGCGTGCTGGGTCACGACGATGGAATCGCGCACGAGCCGTTGCATGCGGTTCTCTCGATAGATGGCGCCGATGCCCGCCATCTTGTACGCCTGCATCACGATGTCGGCACACGTATGGGCCGCGTGCGTGGCGGAGAGGCGCAACAGATTCGCTTCGGCAGGCTGTACCGGGTCTCCTGCGAGCACTGTCTGCCACGACGCTTCCGCCGACTCGAAGAAGAACGCGCGTGCGCTGCGCAGTTGCGCTTCCGCTTGCGCGAGACCGGAGCGATAGTACGCACGGTCCGCAAGACGCGGCGCGCCCGTCGTCGTCTTCGTCACGCCGGACATGCTGGCGAGCAGGTCGAGCGCGGCGCGTGCCAGGCCGATGTTCACGGCCGCATGAACCTGCGCCTGATACGCGACCGCCGGATAGCGATAGAGCGGCTCGTCGATCAACGCCGCGCCGCCGCGTACGAAGGTCCATCGCTCATCGACGTACTTGTCCTTCAGGCGCAAGTCATGGCTGCCGGTGCCCTGCATGCCGACCACGTTCCAGTTATCGACGATCTCCACTTCGCTCGCCGGGAACACCGCGGTGAACGGCTTGCCGGCGTTCTTGTCGTCGGCGCCCGCGGGCGCTCCGCCGATGCCCACGCCGATCCAGTCCGCGCCCTTGCAGCCGCTCGCGAAGCGCCATTGGCCCGACACTTTGAAGCCGCCCGGCGCGCGCTCCGCCTTTTGCAGCGGATACAAGCCGCCCGCGAACACCTGATCCGGACCGGTCGCATAGATGCGCGCCTGCGTTTCCACGGGCAGCGCGGCGAGATACGTGTTCGCCGAGCCGAATGCGGCGACCCATGCCGTCGAACCGTCCGCGACCGCGATGCGTTCCAGCATCTCCAGAAAGCGCGGCGGCGGCAGCGCATCGCCGCCGAAACGCTTCGGCGTGCTGGCGCGGAAGATGCCCGCGCGCTTCATCTTGCCGACCATGTCGCGCGGCACGTGAGACATCGCGTCGAACTCGTCGCGACGGCGCTCGACTTCTTCGATCAGCGCATCCAGCGACAGGGGTCCGGCGTATTCAGGGTAATCGTCCTGCGAGTCGATGATCGAATCGCTTTGAAGGGCTTGCATGCGTGATACCTCTCGATCGTTGTGGGCCGATGTCATTCGGCGTGCTGACGCGCGGCCATGCGCATCGCTTTGGGGAACGTCTCGCGCGCCAGCAAGGTCGCGATGACGGTGATGAGTCCGAGCGCGCCGAGATAGATCGCGACCGGCACGGCGCTGCGATAGTGCGCGAGCAGCGCGGTGGCGATCATCGGCGAGAGACCGCCGCCGAGCACCGACGACACCTCGCGGCCGATGCCGAGGCCCGAGAACCGCAGATGCACCGGCAACATCTCGCTGATGAACGCGGGCTGCGCGCCTTCGAGAATGCCGAGCGTGACGCTGTTCGCGAGAATCAGTGCGGCCATGATCTTCCAGTACTCGCCCGAGCCGAGCAGCGCGAAGTAGGGCCATGCGACGAGCAGCATGGCGATGGCTCCGGCGAGATACACCGGCTTGCGGCCGACCTTGTCGGTCACGTGGCCGAAGAAGAGCGAGACCGGAATCATCAGCAGCATGGATACGGTGAGGCCGCTGAGGATCCAGCTCGACTTGATGCCGAGATACTGCCCGTATGCGATGGAGAACGCGAAGAAGATGTACGACGCGCCGCCTTCGCCGAAGCGCAGCCCGAACACGGTGAGCACTTCGCGCGGGCATTGCTTGAGCACGTCGATCACGGGCATGTGGCTCTCGTGACGCGTCGCCTTCACTTCCGCAAAGGCCGCGCTTTCGCCGACTGAGCGGCGCATCCACAGACCGAGCGCGACGAGCGCGGCGCTGCCGAGGAATGGTATGCGCCAGCCCCAGCTCTGGAAGTCGCTGGACGGCAAGTTTTGCACGAGCAGGAACGCGCCAGTCGACAGCACGAAGCCGAGGGCAGCGCCGCACGGACTCCACGCCGCAAGCGCGCCGCGCTTCGATTGCGGCGCGTTTTCGTGGATCAGCAAGATGCTGCCGCTCCATTCGCCGCCTGCCGCGAGCCCTTGCATGATTCGCAACAGCACCAGCAGCACCGGCGCTGCGATGCCGATCTGCTGGTACGTCGGCAGCACGCCCATCAGCACCGTCGCGGTGCCCATGGTGAGAAGCGTGAGCATCATCACGACCTTGCGGCCGTAGCGATCGCCGATATGACCGCATAGCACGCCGCCAATGGGCCGCGCGATGAAGCCGACGGTAAAGCCGCCGAACGCCGCGATGGTGCCCGTCAGCGGGTCGCTGCCCACGGGAAAGAATAGCTTGCCGAAGACGAGCGCGGCGGCGGTGCCGTAGAGAAAGAAGTCATACCACTCGAGGATCTGACCGAGCACGGCGGTGGTGACCGCGCGACGCACGCCGCTTCGCGTGCGGGGAACGTGCCGCGCGGGAATGGGCGGCGCACTCATATCGGGATTCACGGCATCAGGGTTCATGGGCTTTGGAGAGGCACGAGAGATCGGTTCCCGCATCGTTGGAACACACGCAGCGGGGCGCTTTGAATCGACACCGTCATGACATGGTTCGAACGATATGAGCCGAGAAAACAGCGGTCAAATCAAAGCCAAAAATGCGCGATATGAATCTCGTGCATGAACATGCAGTGAAAACCCTCGTATCAGCGGCGCTTATCGAACCTCCTTCTTTTGACTGATTTGCGACGCCATATCGGTCAACGCAGACTTGCGGCGGGTCATTGCTTGCCCCATCGGACAACCTCGATAGAAGGATCAACAGAATGAAACTCAAGGTGAGCGCAACGGCCGTGCTGTTGCTGGCGGTGGCAGGAAGCGCGCAGGCGCAGAGCACGGTCACGCTGTACGGCATCGTCGATGACGGTTTCAACTGGACGTCGAATTCAGGCGGCCACAATCTGTACAACGTGTCGAGCGGCGTGATGCAGGCAAGCCGTTGGGGCCTGCGCGGCAAGGAAGATCTCGGCGGCGGACTGGCTGCGCTCTTTGTGCTGGAGAACGGCTTCGATCTGAACAACGGGTCGCTGGCGCAGAAAAACCGCGGCAGCACGCAAGGGCTGATGTTCGGGCGACAGGCCTATGTCGGCCTCGCGAGTCCGTATGGGACATTGACGCTCGGACGTCAGTACGACTCCGTGGTCGATTACGTGGGTCCGTTCGAATCCGGTACCCAGTGGGCCGGATATATCGGCGCGCATCCCGGCGATCTGGACAACCTGAACAACGCCTATCGCGTGAACAACGCGCTCAAGTTCGCGAGCAAGACGTACTACGGCATCTCATTCGGCGGCGTGTATAGCCTGGGCGGCGTGGCGGGCGCGGCGTCGCGCAATCAGTTGTGGTCGCTCGGCGCGGGCTATGCGAACGGTCCCATAACGCTCGGCGTCGCGTACCTGAACGCGCGCAATCCGAACGTCGGCTTCTTCGGCGATAACGGCGCGAGCACGGCGCCGAGCGCGACCGCCAACTTCATCTCGTCGCCCGTTTACAGCGGCTATGCATCGGCGCGGACGTATCAGGTCGTAGCGGCGGGCGCGGCCTATGCAATCGGCGCGGCGACGATCGGCGCGACCTATTCGAATGTGCAATTCAAGAGTCTCGGCGATACGGTGAACTCGGGTCCGAATCCGCGTGGCTATAGCGGCAACGCCAATTTCAATAACGCAGAGATCAACTTCAAGTATCAGTTGACGCCCGCGCTCCTGGTCGGCGCTGCGTTCGACTATACGAAGGGTGGCGATGTCGATACATCCACGGGCGTCAATCCCGGCGCGAAGTACTACCAGGGCGCCATTGGCGCGGACTATTTCCTTTCGAAGCGCACGGACGTCTATCTGATCGGCGTTTATCAGAAGGCGTCCGGGACTGATTCGACGGGTACGGCGGCGGTGGCCGCCATCAACAACCTGACGCCTTCGACGAGCGACCGTCAAAGCACCGTGCGCGTGGGGATACGTCATAAGTTCTGAACGTGCGGTTCGACACACGCACTATCAGTCAAACGGATGCAGTCCGCCACATTTGATCTATTTGACCAATCTTGCGCGCATCACTACCTTGTAGTCGAAATCACTCAAGCTACTCTCATGACCACAGCGACGATCGAACGCATCGAAACATGTCTCGTCGATTTACCGACGATTCGCCCGCATAAGCTATCGGTCGCGACGATGCACGGGCAGACCTTGATGCTCGTGAAAGTGTTCTGCAGCGATGGCGTGATCGGCATCGGTGAAGGCACGACCATCGCGGGCATGGCATACGGTCCCGAGAGTCCGGAGTCGATGAAGCTCGCGATCGACGCGTATATTGCGCCGGCCGCGATCGGCAAGGATGCGACGCGTATTCAGGAATTGATGGCGCATATCGGCAAGCTCGTGAAGGTGAATCACTTCACCAAGAGCGCGCTCGAAACCGCGTTGCTGGATGCACACGGCAAGCGGCTCGGCGTGCCCGTGAGCGAGCTGCTCGGAGGCCGGCGACGCGAGCGTTTGCCCGTTGCATGGACGCTCGCCTCCGGTGATACGGCGAAAGACATTGCCGAAGCGGAACGCATGATCGACATGCGCCGTCACAAGGTGTTCAAGCTGAAGATCGGCGCGAAAGAACTGAGGACCGATATCGCGCATGTCGCGCAGATTAAGCGCGAGCTGGGCGAGCGCGGCGCGGTGCGCGTCGACGTGAACATGGCCTGGAGCGAGACTCAGGCAGCGTGGGCCATTCCAGCATTGGCGGATGCCGGTTGCGAACTGGTGGAACAGCCCGTCGCATCCGCTGCGGCGCTCGCACGTCTCATGCGCCGCTTTCCGGTCGCGCTCATGGCCGATGAGATTCTGCAAGGCCCCGAAAGCGCTTTCGAGATCGCGAAGCATGGCGGCGCGGATGTCTTCGCCATCAAGATCGAACAGAGCGGCGGTCTCTTTGCAGCGCAGCGCGTTGCAGCGATTGCGGATGCAGCGGGCATCGAGCTATACGGCGGCACCATGCTGGAAGGCGCATTCAGCACGGTCGCATCGGCGCATTTGTTTGCGAGCTTCGCTAACTTGCAATGGGGCACTGAGTTGTTCGGCCCCTTGCTGATTACCGAAGAGATCCTGACGCGGCCGCTCGACTACAGCGACTTCGAACTGACCGTGCCGAATGGCCCGGGCCTCGGCATCGAACTGGACGAAGCCAAGGTAAAGCGCTTCACGCGCGACGGCCTGACGAAGATCATCAAGTAAAGAAGGAGACCGCCGATGCTTTTCCACGTACGCATGGACGTCAATCTTCCACCGGACATGCCGGCCGATGTGGCCAACGAAATCAAGTCTCGCGAGAAAGCGTATTCGCAAGAACTGCAGCGAAGCGGCAAATGGCGTCATATATGGCGCATCGCGGGCGAGTATGCGAACTACAGCATCTTCGACGTCGAAAGCAATGCGGAACTCCACGACATATTGACCGCCTTGCCGCTCTTTCCGTACATGAAGATTTCAGTGACGCCATTGTGCCGTCACCCGTCGTCCATTCGCGACGACGATGCATGAGCGTAAGCCATAAAACATCCCCCGATAACGATGGAGACAGAAATCATGAGCGTCAAAGTGTTCGCCAATCAGGAAGTGCAAGACTTGCTCAAGGCAGCGGCCAACCTCAACAGCGATGGCGGCAATGCGCGCGCCAAGCAGATCACGCACCGCTTGCTAAGTGATCTGTTCAAGGCCATCGACGACCTGGACATGACGCCCGATGAAATCTGGGCAGGCGTGAACTACTTCAACAAGCTCGGCCAGGACGGCGAGGCGGCGTTGCTTGCTGCGGGGCTCGGACTGGAGAAGTACCTCGACATTCGAATGGATGCCGCGGACAAGCAAGCCGAAATGGATGGCGGCACGCCGCGCACGATCGAAGGTCCGTTGTATGTCGAGGGCGCGCCGGTGCGCGATGGTGTATCGAAGATCGATATCGATGCGGACGCGGACGCTGGCCCGCTGGTGATACGCGGAACGGTAAGGGGACTGGACGGCAAGCCCATTGCCGGGGCGGTGGTCGAATGCTGGCATGCCAATTCCAAGGGCTTTTACTCTCACTTCGACCCGACCGGCGCGCAAAGCGCGTTCAACCTGCGCGGTGCTGTACGCACGGGCGGGGACGGCACATACGAGTTTCGCACGCTGATGCCGGTCGGTTACGGGTGCCCGCCGCAAGGCTCGACGCAACGCTTGCTGAACGCGTTGGGGCGGCACGGCAACCGTCCCGCGCATGTGCACTTCTTCGTAACGGGCGATGGTCTGCGCAAGCTCACGACGCAGATCAACATCGAAGGTGATCCGCTCATTTGGGACGACTTCGCTTACGCCACGCGTGAGGACCTTATTCCTCCGGTGGTCGAGAAGACGGGGGGCGCGGCATTGGGGTTGAAAGAGGACGCGTACAAGGAGATCGAGTTCAACTTCGTGCTGACGCCGCTGGTCGGCGGTAAGGATAATCAGCTCGTGAGTCGGCTGAGAGCGACTGCAGAGGCTTGATGGAGTGCGGGAAGCCGCCGCTTGATTGCGATTGCGAGCGGACTTCGCTTCACGTTCGGTTTGTTCCCACCGTTGCGGCACGCATTCATGTTGCATTGCAACGCTAACGCCCGATGACGCGCGCTTCCGATTGAAGCATCATACGGCCTGAGACACGCTCGTGCGGATCGGTCTATCCCGGTTCGCACGCAAGACCAGGAGGGCACGATGGACATGCGGCAACGCGAGCACATCGAGGCAGTCGTCGCGGCGACCACGCGGGCCGAAGCGCAAGTCGTGGCGCGCACGCACGAGAGCATCATCCAGTCCTCGTGGCGGCGTTGCGTGCATCAGTACGGGCTCGACCCGTCGCGCATGCAGGAAGCGCGCATCCTGCCGCAAACGCGGCTGCGCGAGCATCAGCAACGCATCGACGGCTTCGCCCGCATCGCGCGTCACGGTCTCGAAACGCTCTACGAGCACGTTGCGGGGATGGGCTACGTCGTGCTGCTGACCGATGCGCTCGGCGTGACCGTCGATTACATCGGCGATGCGAACACCGACATCGAGCTGCGCCGCGCGGGTCTTTATCTCGGCGCGGAATGGAGCGAAGCCGGCGCGGGAACGTGCGCGGTCGGCACGGCGCTCACGACGGGCCAGGCGCTTACCGTGCATCAGGTCGATCACTTCGACGCCACGCATATTCCGCTGACCTGCACCGCCGCGCCGCTCTATGATTCACGCGGCGCGCTCGCCGCGATTCTCGACATCTCCGCGCTCACGTCGCCGCAAGCGCGCGACAGTCAGAATCTCGCGCTGCAACTCGTGCGCATCTACGCGGGACATATCGAGAACGCGAATTTTCTGCGCACGCATCGGCAGGACTGGATCTTGAAGCTGAACGCGTCGCCCGAATTCGTCGATGTCGCGCCGGAGTACCTGATCGCGCTCGATGCGAGCGGGCGTATCGTCGGACACAATCGCCGCGCGCACGCGATGCTTGCGGCGGAGATCGGCCGGCCCATCGCGCCCGGGGAAATGGCCGCGTCGCTGATCGGCGTGCCGTTCGACACGCTCTTCGATGCGCGTATCGAAGAATTGGGCCGCTTCGTGTATTCGCGGCCGAGCGAACTGCGCGCGGTGCCGCTCGCGAAATCGGGCGGGCTGCTGTATTTGAGCGTGATGCCGCCCGCGCCATGCGTCACGCCGGCGCGCAACGCGGCGTCGCCACGCAGCGTCGAGGTGCCCGCGCCGCTCGCCGCGCTGGGCGGCGGCGATGCCGCGCTCGCGCGCCAACTGGAACGCGCCGCGAAGCTCGTCGATTCGCCCATCAACCTGCTCATCAACGGGGAAACCGGCAGCGGCAAGGAGTTTTTCGCGAAGGCGCTGCATCGCGCGAGCGCGCGTCGCGCGGGGCCGTTCGTCGCCGTGAATTGCGCGGCGATTCCGGAGACGCTCATCGAGAGCGAATTGTTCGGGCATCTGCCGAACAGCTTTTCGGGCGCGGGCGCGAGGGGCAAGCGCGGCCTGATTCAGGAAGCCGACGGCGGCACGCTCTTTCTCGACGAAATCGGCGACATGCCGCGCGAGCTGCAGTCGCGGCTGCTGCGCGTGCTGGCCGAAGGCGAAGTGCTCGCGATCGGCGCGTCGCGCCCCGTATCGGTCGATGTGCGCGTGATTTCCGCGACGCATCATTCACTCGATGCGCTCATGCACGACGGGCGTTTCCGCGAGGACCTGTACTACCGCCTGAACGGCGCGCGCTTCACGCTGCCGCCGCTGCGCGAACGAAGCGACCTGGACTGGCTCATCGACAAGTTCCTCGAAGGCGCGGCCACGCTGTCGAGCGCGGCGCGCGAGCGATTGCATCGGCATGAATGGCCGGGCAATTTGCGCGAGCTGAGCAACGTGCTGCGTTACGCGCGCGCGGTGTGTTCGAACGGCGTGATCGACATAGATGACCTTCCGGAAGTATTCGCAAGCGCGTCCGTGCCAGCAGAGCCGCCTCCGCGTCCCATCGAAGACTTCGATCCGCACCGTCTGCCGCCGGAAGGCATGTTGCTGATGCAGTACCTGCGCGCGGCAAGCTGGAATCTGAGCGCGGTCGCGCGTCAGATCGGCGTGAGCCGCATGACGCTCTATCGTCGCATGGCGCGTTACGGCATTCGCTCGCCGAACCAGCGCGACGCGAATGGTCACTGACAACTGATACGCCTGTACTCCCGCCGATACACCTGCCGCTGTGACACCTGTCACGGCGGCGCTTGTCACATTGCACCGAAACACGCGTTTTCTACGGGAAATCCCGCGTTTTTTCGATTGGCATAGGCTTTGCCTTTATCCGCGGCACACAAGAACGACGGAGACAAGGCATGTCACAGCCGCTCGTCGGCATCATTGCCAATCCTGTTTCGGCGCGCGATATCCGGCGCGTGATCGCCAATGCCAACAGCCTGCAACTCGCGGACCGCGTGAACATCGTGTTGCGGCTGCTTTCGTCGCTCGCGTCGTGCGGCGTCGCGCGCGTATTGATGATGCCGGACCGCGAAGGCCTGAAAGTCATGCTCGAACGCCATCTCGCGCGCAAGCACGGCCCGGACGCATCGCTTGCTCAAGTCGATTTCCTCGACATGCCCGTGACCGCGCGCGTCGACGACACGTTTCGCGCCGCGCGCTTGATGCGCGATGCAGGCGTCGATGCGCTCATCGTGCTCGGCGGCGACGGCACGCATCGGGCGGTGGTGCGCGAGTGCGGGCAAGTGCCGATCGCGGGTCTTTCGACGGGCACGAACAACGCGTATCCGGAAATGCGCGAGCCGACGATCTCGGGACTCGCGACAGGGCTCTTTGCAAGCGGCCGCGTGCCTGCCGCCGAAGCGCTCGCGTGGAACAAGCGGCTCGACGTCGAGATACGCGATGCGAACGGCAACGCGCGCCGCGACATCGCGCTGGTCGATGCCGTCATCTCGCACGAGCAGTTCATCGGCGCGCGCGCGCTCTGGAAGATCGACACGCTCGCCGCCGTCTACGTCTCTTTCGCCGATCCGCAGGCGATCGGCATGTCCGCGATCGCGGGACTGCTCGAACCGCTCGGGCGTCACAGACCGGGCGGCGTCGCGATCGAACTCGCCGCGCCGGGGCAAGGCGAATTCGTGCTACACGCGCCGATCGCGCCGGGGCTCATCGAACCGGTGCCGATTGCGAACTGGACGCGCCTCGCTAATGGCGTGCCGCATCGCGTGAAGCAGCGCGCGGGCATCGTCGCGCTCGATGGCGAACGTGAACTCGCCTTCGGCCCGGGCGATGAAGTCACGATCACGCTTACGGAAAACGCCTTTCGCAGTATCGACGTGGCCGCGTGCATGCGATACGCGGCTGCGTCCGGGCTGATGCGTCAGCTCGAGCTTCGCTAACTCAACCGGGAGACAACCATGACAGCGTCGCGACAGCATGCGGGCGGCTTGCCGCTCTCGAAGGAAGAACTGTTGAGCGCGTATCGCAAGATGCGCACGATCCGCGATTTCGAGGAACGTCTGCACGTCGATTTCGGACGCGGCGACATTCCCGGCTTCGTGCATCTATACGCGGGCGAAGAAGCGGCGGGCGTCGGCATCATGATTCATCTGAACGACGGCGACCGCATCGCGAGCACGCATCGCGGACACGGGCACTGCATCGCGAAGGGCGTCGATCCTGTCGCGATGATGAAAGAGATCTACGGCAAGAAAGGCGGCTCGTGCAACGGCAAGGGCGGCTCGATGCATATCGCCGATCTGTCGAAGGGAATGATGGGCGCGAACGGCATTCTCGGCGCGGGCGCGCCTTTGATTTGCGGCGCGGCGCTCGCGGCGAAGTTTCGCGGCAAGGGCGAAGTCGGCATCACGTTCGCGGGCGATGGCGCGTCGAATCAGGGCACGTTTCTCGAAAGCCTGAATCTCGCGGCGGTGTGGAATCTGCCGGTCATCTTCGTGATCGAGAACAACGGCTATGCGGAGTCGACGGCGCGCGATTACGGCACCGCTGTCGACAGCTACGTGGATCGCGCGGCGGGCTTCGGCATTCCGGGCGTGACCGTCGACGGCACCGATTTCTTCGCGGTCTACGAGGCGGCGGGAGAAGTCATCAAGCGAGCGCGTGAAGGCGGCGGACCGGCGCTGCTCGAATGCAAGATGATCCGCTTCTACGGCCACTTCGAAGGCGATGCGCAGACGTATCGCGCGCCGGGCGAACTGGACGAAATCCGCTCGAACAAGGATTGCCTGAAGAAGTTCGCGGCCGCCGTCACGCAAGCCGACGTGATCTCGCCCGGAGAACTCGACGCGATCGATCGCGAAGTCGCCGCGCTGATCGACCGCGCGGTGCAGGAAGCGAAAGACGCGCCGTTGCCGACAGCCGCCGATCTGCTCACCGATGTCTACGTCAAATATTGAATCGAGGAGACAACCATCATGGCCCGCAAACTGAGCATGAAGATGGCGATCAACGAAGCCATCGATCAGGAAATGACGCGCGATCCGAGCGTGATCGTGCTGGGTGAGGACATCGTCGGCGGCGCAGGCGCGGACGGAGAAAAAGACGCGTGGGGCGGCGTGCTCGGCGTGACGAAGGGACTGTACGCGAAACACGGCGACAGATTGCTCGACACGCCGCTGTCGGAAAGCGCATATGTAGGCGCGGCGATCGGCGCTGCGGCGTGCGGCATGCGACCGGTCGCGGAACTGATGTTCATCGACTTCATGGGCGTGTGCTTCGACCAGATCTTCAATCAGGCCGCCAAGTTTCGCTATATGTTCGGCGGCAAGGCGGAAACGCCCGTCGTGATTCGCGCGATGGTGGGCGCGGGCTTTCGCGCGGCGGCTCAGCACAGCCAGATGCTGACGTCGGTGTTCACGCATATTCCGGGGCTGAAAGTGGTCTGCCCTTCGACGCCTTATGACACGAAGGGACTGCTGATTCAAGCCATTCGCGACAACGATCCTGTGATCTTCTGCGAGCACAAGAACCTGTACGGCTTCGAAGGCGAAGTGCCCGAGAACTCGTATGCGATTCCGTTCGGCGAGGCGAACATCGTGCGCGACGGCAAGGACGTGTCGATCGTCACTTATGGATTGATGGTGCATCGCGCGCTCGAAGCGGCATCGACGCTCGCGAAGGAAGGCATCGAGGCGGAGATCGTCGATCTGCGCACGCTGTCGCCGCTCGATATGGACACCGTGCTGGAGACGGTCGAGAACACGGGACGGCTCGTCGTCGTCGATGAAGCGAATCCGCGCTGCAACATCGCAACGGACGTTTCCGCGCAGGTCGCGCAACAGGCGTTCGGCGCGCTGAAGGCGGCTATCCAGATGGTCAGCGCGCCGCATACGCCGGTGCCGTTCTCGCCGACGCTCGAAGACTTGTACATTCCGAGCGCCGCGCAGATCGCCGAGGCCGCGCGAAAAACCATGCAGGGAGGAAAGCACTAATGTCCGCAATCACACCGATCGTCATGCCCAAATGGGGCTTGTCGATGAGAGAAGGCACCATCAACGAATGGCTCGTGGACGAGGGCACGGAGATCACCGTCGGCATGCCGATTCTCGATGTCGAAACCGACAAGATCGCCAATGCCGTCGAAGCGCCCGATGCCGGCCTTCTGCGGCGCAAAGTGGCGCAAGCGGGCGACACGCTGCCCGTGAAGGCGCTGCTCGGCGTGCTCGCGCCGTCCGAGGTGAGCGACGCCGATATCGATGCGTACGTGTCGTCTTATGTGACGCCCGCCGAGGACGAGGAACAGGGCGAGGAAGCAGCGGCGTATCACTTCGTCGATGTCGATGGCATCCGCGTGCGCTACGCAACGCGCGGCGGCGATGACGCGAGCCGCGCTGCCGTGCTCTTCATTCACGGCTTCGGCGGCGACCTCGACAACTGGCTGTTCAATCTCGACGCGCTCGCGGAGAAACATCGCGTATTCGCGCTGGACTTGCCGGGGCATGGGCAGTCGACGCCGAAGGTGCCGGGCACGTCGCTCGCGGAACTCGCGGGCTTCGTCGGCAAGTTCATGGACGCGGTGGGTCTCGAACGCGCGCATCTCGTCGGGCACTCGATGGGCGGGGGCATCGCGGCGCAGATGGCCGTGGATCAGCCGAAGCGCGTGCAATCGGTCGCGCTGATTTCGCCTGCCGGTTTCGGCGATGAAGTGAACAACGCGTACACCGAAGGCTTCGTCACGGCCGAATCACGTCGCGAGTTGAAGCCTGTCGTCGAACTGCTGTTCGCGAACCCTGAACTGGTAAGCCGCCAGATGCTCGACGATCTGCTGAAGTACAAGCGGCTCGATGGCGTGAGCGACGCGCTGAGATCGCTCAACGGCGGATTGTTCGCGGGCGGCAGGCAGAGCGCGCAGCCGGGCGCGAAGCTCGCCGCGACGGAGAAGCCGGTGCTCGTGATCTGGGGTGCGAAGGACCAGATCATTCCCGCCGCGCATGCGAAGCACGCACCGGAAGGCGCGACCGTGCGCGTCTTCGAAGACGCCGGGCACATGAGTCAGATGGAGAAAGCAAACGAAGTCAACGCGCTGTTGAAGGCGCATGTCGAGAAGGGCGGTTGACGTTTCGTGCGACGTGCCCGCGCCCCGCTGAAAACGCCGTCAGCGGGGCGCGCTTGCTACTTCACCGGCGTCAGGATCGGCGCGCCCTTGTTCTTGAGCAAAAACACAACGAACTTCGCCGGCTGCGTCGCGCTGGCATTGCGTCCGACGGTGTGGATGTCGTCGGGGCCTTCGTGGAAGGTATCGCCAGGCTTGAGCGTCACTTCCTTGCCGCCCTTGACGCCCATGACGATGCTTCCCTCGAGCACATACACGAAGGCGTGAGCGTCATGACGATGCACGGGATCCACTGCGCCGGGTGGATAGTCGACGACGATCATCTGAAGTTCCTTGCCCGGATAATCAGGCAACGGCTCAGAGCGAAGTGGCGTCACACTCGCCTCTGGCGCGGCCATGACGGGCGGCGCGATCATCGAGCCGATACTCATTACGGTTGCAGCGACGCAAAGCATTCTCTTCATGACATCACTCCAGGCCGGCCTTGTCGAGTCCGAATGCCTTGTCCGACGAACCGGGCGCCGTGCGGAACGCGACGTTGAGTCGGTTCCAGCTATTGATGATTCCCACGAGGAACGTCAGGTCGGAGAGCTCCTTATCGGAGTACTGGGCGCGCACGCTGTCGTAAATGTCGTCCGGCACGCCCTCAGCAGGAATGTTTGTCAGCACCTCGGCCCATGCGAGCGCGGCCCGCTCGCGCGGCGAGAACAGCGTCGACTCGCGCCAGATCGCCACGTGATGCAAGCGCAGTTCGCGCTCGCCATGAATCTTCGCCAGCTTCACATGCATGTCGACGCAGAAGGCGCAGCCATTGAGCTGCGACGCCCGAATCTCGACGAGCTCGCGGATGTGCGTTTCGATCGTCGATTCCTGAAGCAGCGTGCCGAGCTGGATGAGCTTCTTCGAAAGTTCGGGCGATTGCTGAAAGTAATCGATGCGTTGCGTCATGACGTACTCCTAAGTGAATGTGGGTGGTGAAAGTTCCGTGAAGACAGTCAGCCGCGTTTGGCCCGAGCGAGCCACTGATCGAGACCCGTCTGACCGATACGCGCTTCGCCGAGCGGCACGAGCGATAGTTCCTCGACCACGCCGCCGTAATACCGCGCCTTCGGATCCGTCACGACCGGGCGTGCGTCGCCTACGGATTTCAGATATCGCGCGATGATCTCCGCGAACGGCGCGCGATCCGGGCCGGCTATGTCGACGGTGTCGTTGAGAGGCGCCGCGAGCGCAACCTGCGAAAGGATCGCCACGATGTCATCCACGGCGATCGGCTGAAACCGGCCGTCGCCGACGCGCACTGTGCCGCTCTCCGTGCTGAAGTCCGCGATGCCCCCGATGAACTCCATGAACTGCGTGGCCCGCACGATCGTGTACGGAACGCCGGCGGCCTTGATCGCCTCTTCCTGCGCGACTTTGGCGGCGAAATACGCGTTCTCCGGCATGCGGTCGGTTCCGACGATCGACAGCGCGACGTGATGGCCCACGCCCGCCGCCACTTCGGCCTTGCCGAGATTGCGCGCCGAGGTGCGGAAGAAATCGAGCACCGCCTGCGGTTCCCATGACGGCGCGTTCGTTACATCGACGACGACATCCGCGTCCATGAGCACTGTCGTGAGACCCTCGCCCGTTATGGTGTTGACGCCGGTACGCGGGGATGCAGCGAGCGCCTGATGGCCTGCCTCGTTGAGCAGTGCGACCAGACGCGAGCCGACGAGGCCCGAACCACCGATTACGACGATCTTCATGGCAAATCCTCCAGATATGTCGATACAACGGCGGGCGTGGTGACGCGTGAAGGTGTTCTCCGCCGTCGCATTGCCCACAACCAGTATGGGACAATGATGGTCTACAAATAAGGGGCAAGATTCGTCGATACGACTAGTCCAAGATTGCCCTGCTTCGCGTTGTCGGAGAGACGGTCATGAACGCCCGAAGTCCTGCATTGGCTATCGAAATCGATCGGCTGAAGCCGTTGCCGATCTATTTGCAAATATGCGAGCGATTCCGGACGGCGATCGCAGCCGGGCATTTGCGTCCGGGTGAGCGCGTGCCCGCGCTGCGCAATCTCTCGACGCAGTTAAGCACGGCCCGCGGCACCGTCGAGCTGGCCTATTCGATCCTCGTCGACGAGGGCTATCTGCAAATGCGCGGTGCCGCCGGCACGTTCGTATCGCCGTCGCTGCCGGCGTCGGTGGTGCAGGGCGCGGATGACAAGAGAGCGGGCAGCGCGAAGAAGCGAGATGCGCAGCAGACCCAGCCGATGCCACGCCAAGGCGCGCTCACCGTTGCCATGAGCGGCGAGCCGCGGCCCTTGCAGCCGGGGCTGCCGGCGCTGGACGCGTTTCCGCGCAAAATATGGAGCCGGCTGGTTTCGCGCCGCGTGCGTAGCGGGGATCGCGCGATGCTTGGCTATCCCGATCCGATGGGCTACAGACCGCTGCGTGAACGCATTGCCACCTATCTCGGCTTGTCGCGCGGTGTCACATGCTTGCCCGAGCAGGTCTTCATTACCGGCGGGTATCGCGCGACGCTTGAACTCGTGCTGCGCAGTCTCGCGCAATCGAACGATCGCATGTGGTTCGAAGACCCCGGCTATCTGCTCGCGCGAAATTTCCTGACGGAGACCGGCGTGCAGTTGACGCCCGTGCCCGTCGACGATGAAGGGATGGATATAGCGCGTGGCACCGAACTCGATCCCGAGGCACGCTTTGCACTGGTCACGCCGTCGCATCAAAGCCCGCTCGGACAGGTGCTGTCGCTGACGAGACGCCTCGCGTTGCTGGACTGGGCGAAAAAGGGGGCGCGTTGGATCATCGAAGACGACTACGACAGCGAGTTCCGCTATGCAGGAAGGCCATTGCCGGCTTTGAAGAGCCTCGATCGGCACGACCGGGTGATTTACACCGGCACGTTCAGCAAGGTGTTGTTCCCCGGCCTGCGGCTCGCGTATGCGGTGGTTCCGGACCGCGCTGTCGAGCGTGTCGGGCGGGTGGCGTGCTCCATGAACGCTGGCTCGCCGGCGCTCTTGCAGGCTGCAGCGACCGATTTCATCGAGCAGGGGCATTTTGCGCGGCATATCAAGCGGATGCGCGCGCTGTACGGGCAACGACGTGTGTTCATTGCAGACGCGCTGGAGCAAGCGTTCGGCAAGCGCTTAAAGATCGATCTGCCGCCCGGCGGCATTCAGTTCGCGGTGCGGTTCGCTGAAAGCCGCAACGGCCCGGTCGACGATGTCGCTGTCGCCGCGCGAGCCCGCGAAGCGGGCCTCGGCGTGTTGCCGCTTTCGATCTGGTATGCGAACGCACGTATGCCACGCACGCCACGGGGTCTTGTCATCGGTTTTGCGAACATTACAGATGCGAGTGAAGCGGTCCGTCTTGCCAGGAAGTTGCGTGCTTGTCTGGATGGCTGACGCGAAGGGCTGCACTGCGTTTGATACGGACGGAGCCCCGGACGGGCGACGCTGGAACGTCGGTTGCTCAGACGAATGGCCTGCGCAACGGTGCGTCGTGTTGTTGCGACGCACGCCGCAGGTATTTTTCGAGAGGAACCCGGAATGAAAACACGTCATCTTGTCACGGTCGCGGCCGCCGCACTTGTCGTTGCGAGCGGCACGGCCCTGGCCCAGCAACAAAGCGCGCCGATGGCTGGCGCATCTCACACCACCGATGCGAGCATGGCAACGTATGGTGCATCCACCTACAGCGGCTCGGATTATGGCGGCACCGGCTATGGCGATAGCTCGGCCGGCGCTCGCAACTACGGCGAGTGGGCTAGAGCCCGCAATCCGGCAAACTGCCCGCCGGGACTCACGTGTAACGTTTATAAGGGATCCTGATCACTGCAACACGGCTGCCTGACCAACAAGCGGCCGCGTAGTCCTTCGCTGAAGCGTGCGAGTCACGCGGCCCGCGCACGGCTCGCACGCTGCTGTGCACGGGGCGATGTCAGTTCGACACGGCGCTCGACAGTCATGCGCGGCTGCTCAAGAAGCGCGAGCGCATGGGCTTGAGCACCAGAATGGCGAGGACCGCTGTCACGATGTCCAACGTGATGCCGACGGTGAAAACCGGCACCCAGCTACCCGCATGCTGATGCAGCAGGGCAGCCAGCGGCCCGCCGAAGATCGAGCCGATGCCCTGCGAGATATACAGCCAACCGTAGTTCTCGGTGGCGTGGCGCGTGCCGAAAGTATCGGTGAGCGTCGACGGAAACAGCGAGAAGATTTCGCCCCAGCCGAAGAACACCACGCCCGACAGCAGTACGAACAGCACGGCGTTGTCGCGCGTCATGAGCCACAGCGCCATCGCCACGCCTTCGAGCGCGAAGGCGAAGAACATCGTGTTTTCGCGGCCATATTTATCTGAAACGAGGCCGAAGAGCGGGCGCGTCAGACCGTTGGTGAAGCGGTCGATGGTCAGCGCGAGCGGCAGCGCGGCCATGCCGAAGACGACGACCTTCGTGATGCCGAAGTCCGCCGCGAAGGTGGCCATCTGCGAGGTGACCATGAGACCCGAGGTCGACATCATCGTCATCATGGCGAACATCAGCCAGAAGAGCGGCGACTTGATCATTTGCGAAGGGCGCAGATTGCGCGCGTCCGAAGCGGCGATGGCCGATGCCTTCGCAGGCGTTGCGTCGCGCGGTACGCGCAAGCCCTGCGATGCGACGAAGCCGACCACCGCGAACGCGATGCCGTAGAGCCAGAGCGTTGCATCGATTCCGCGCGCTGCCAACGATGCCGAGATCGGGAACGTCGTCACGATCGCGCCCATGCCATAGCCCGCGGCCACCGCGCCCGCAGCGAAGCCGCGTCGGTCCGGGAACCAGCGCACCATCAAGCCGACCACGCCGACATACACGATGCCCGTGCCGAGACCGCCCACGAGACCGTAGGTGAGATAGAGCATGGGTGTGCTCGTCGCCATCGACGACAGTACCCAGCTCAGGCCCGACATGACCGTGCCGAGCGAGATCAAGAGGCGCGGACCAAAGCGGTCGATGAGCTTGCCCTGAAACGGCGAAAAGAACGTCTGCAAAATGATGAGCAGCGAGAAGGTGATTTGCAGTTCCGGCAGCGGCACGCCGAGCTTGGCCGATAGCGGTTTGGTCAGCAGCGTCCATACGTATTGCGGACTGGAAATCGACATCATGCAGATGAGGCCGAGGCCGAGCTGAAGCCAGCGGTGATGTGTCGTGCTCGCGGACGCACCTGCGTCTTCCTGCAGTGTCTCGATGCGTGCGTTCATGTGCGTTCCCCGATATGTGCGGATAAAAAGAATGAGTTGTGCCCTCCGATCCGACTAAAGCGGCCCGGAAAGCGATTAAGGCAATGGAGGGTTATGCGTTACGTGCGCGCGGCTGCTCCTTCACTGCGCGGATCGACGTCGGCTCTGCGCGTTTGCTTAGCATGACGAATGATGCCGTGCGAATGGCGCGTCGCTTCGTCGTATCGACCGGCGTCGATGACCTTCGAGGAGAAGCGCGATTCCAGGTTCAACGAATCGGTCGATCGATTCCGCTCGCGGCGCGGCGCGCCGATCGCGTTGTCGTCTGCGGACACAGTGAGCGCGTACGGTGCGACCGCCACGCCACGCGAGCGGCATGTCGGACTGAGTTGATGGGCCGCGATGTCCGCGTGCTCCGAAAGCATTGATCTATTCCTCGTACACAACGAGAACCGGCAAGGCGAGATCCGTGCCAGCGCATGGTGAAAACCCTGAGGGCGTCATTGCACAAGGGTTCGGGCGGCTATCACCGGTTCGAAGCGGCCCCGCGCGATGCCGTCAGATGGTGCGCCGAGGCTTTGCCAGTGCGTGCGCGGTGGCGACGCGCCCCGGCGCGGTGCGCGCGGTATCGATCGGCGCGAAAGAACTCGGGAATCAAGCCATATTCATGCAGGACGGAGATTTGCCGCGGGAGCAGTCTGCCTGTTTTGAGGATCTGCCGCTTACCGCGAGACAACGCGTGCGGCCGCTCTCACTGCGTCTCACAGGCGCATCGGCGAGCACACGAGCTAAAGCTTCGCGAGACCGTGCCGTAATCAGAACGACACGTTGTCAGTGCCGATCCCGATGAATTTCATCTAACGTCCACAGAGCATATACAGAGATGTCTGTTGCATTGGAGCTAGCTCACAGCGCATGGTACGAAGCGCCGGGGACATTGGCGCGCTTTCTAGGCGATGCCATCGCAGCGGAGTTGCGGCATCTGCGTCCCGGAGGCGCGACGCCAGAACAGTTTCCCTGGCCGCTCGAACTCAGTATGGGAGAAGACGGACTCGGTCTTGATTCCATCGAACGGCTTTCCGTTGCGACGACCCTTTCGGAGCTGACTCAACTGCACAAGAGCGGACTTGACGAAGTGCTCTTGAACCAGCGCTGCTTCGGCGACTGGCTGGACGTCGTCGCGAGAGGACTGAAGCAGTACAGCGCCCAACTGGTTTTTCGCACATCGGGCTCGACGGGCAGACCCAAAACATGCGTCCACGCATTAGCCGACCTTCAACGAGAGGCAGAATACCTTGCCGAAAGCCTCGTCGGAACGCGCCGAATCATTTCGGCGGTGCCAGCGCATCACATCTACGGCTTTCTCTTCACTGTGCTGTTGCCGTTGCACTTGGATGGTATCGAAGTCATCGACGTCCGGCATGTGACGCCGTCTGCCTTGCCGCGCATGATGGCATCGGGCGACCTGCTCGTCAGTCATCCGGCGCATTTGGCGCTGGTTGCGCGCTTCGCAGGCGAGATTCCTCGTGGCGTATCGGCGTTGACATCGACTGCTCCATGCCCGCCGCAACTCGCGCAAGCCCTCACCATCGGAGGGGCGTTTGACCGCGTGCTGGAGATATACGGGAGCTCGGAAACGGCTGGCGTCGGTATGCGTGAGGTCCCTGCGCCGGCCTTTCAGTTGATGCCCTTCTGGACGCGAGACGAAGCGGACGCCAGTCGACTCGTTCGCGTGGAGCATGACGGGCACGAAAAAAGCGTGGCGCTGCAAGACCGCGTGGAATGGGTAACCGACCATAGCTTCGTCGTCTGTGGCCGAATCGACGACGCCGTGCAGGTGGCGGGCACGAACGTCTTCCCGGCGCGGGTGCGTGAAGTGCTGTTGCAGCATCCTGACGTCGCTGATGCCGCCGTCCGCTTAATGGACCCGAGCGAGGGCGCGCGACTGAAGGCTTTCGTTGTTCCGGCAGCGGGTGTCGGCATTGAACGGCTTTGCATCGAACTCGATCGATGGGCAGTGTCCCGACTGTCCGCGCCAGAGCGGCCTAAGGCTTTTACGTTCGGCGAGCGACTTCCTGTCAGTGACAGCGGCAAGCGCTGCAACTGGAGCCTGTAACGGCCAGAACGATAAAGTATTCCGAGTTTCTGCCGTTATAGCCTGCGAGCGACGCCCCTTTATGCGGAGACAAGATCAATGGCTGACCCGTTTACTTTCAAGCACACGTTCGATTCAGTTCTATTCGACGACCTCGTCGCAGCCGGTGAGCCCGAGCTCGATGAACTCGAGTTCGGTCTGATAGGCTTCGACGCGACTTATGCCGTGACTCACTACAACGCAGTCGAATCATCGAGCGCGGGTCTGAGCGCCACTCGCGTTCTCGGCAGACATCTGTTCGAAGAAGTCGCGCCGTGCATGAACAACTTCATGGTGGCGCAACGGTTCGAGGATGAAGCCGAACTCGACGAAGTGCTGCCGTACGTTTTGACGCTGCGCATGAGGCCGACGCCCGTGCAGCTTAGGCTTATGAAGTCCAGCCGCAGCGAAACCCGCTTTCTTCTCGTGCAACGTCAGACCGGCAAGTGAACGTCATGACCACCGTGGAAGGCGCATTGGAAGCGGAGCACGAGGCGCTGCTGTCGTTCATGTATATGTCACCCATCGGCATCGTCCGTAGTGGCCTGAATGGCGATGTGGACATGCTCAATCCGGTCGCCGTCCAGTTGCTCATGCCGCTTGCCGGGCGCATGGGCGTCGGTAACGTCTTCGAGAGCCTGACTAACGTCGCGCCGGAGTTGCGCAATCTCGTGTCGAGTTTTCCGGCCGAGCGAGGGCGGGTTTGCGAGGGCCATCGAATCGTGATCGCGCCCAGTGCCGATCGCCCGATGGTACTGTCGTGCAGCATCATCAAGGTCAACGGCAGTACTTTGATGATGACGCTCTCCGACATCTCCCGTCAGGTCGAGGCCGAACGACGCGCGAGACAGCATGAGTCGTGGCTCGCGGGCATCTATACGAGCGTCAACGATTTCGCCTTCTTCACGCTCGATGCCGCTGGCCGTATCGACAGCTGGAATGCTTCCGTCGAGCAGCTCACGGGCTTCGGCGCGGAAGAAGTGCTTGGCCATACGCTCGACCTCTTTTACGCGCCCGAGGCTGTGGATCCGTATTGCAGCCCCGAGCACATTTCGCTGACGCGCGAGGAGGGTTGGCATATTCAGGAGCGTTGGTGCGAAAGCAAGCAGGGCCGCCGCTATGCCGCGCAAATCCTGGTTGCCGTCTCGCGAGAAGACGATGCGGACATCGCGGGATATTCCGTCGTCGTACGCGACGTCTCCGAACGCAAGATATCGAGCGACGAACTCACTCGCCTTCTCACGACCGATCACTTAACCGGCGCGGTCAATCGCGCGCATTTCTTCAAGCTCGCGGAGAAGGAGCTTGCGAGAACGAGGCGACTGGGCAAGGACTTGTCCGTCGTGATGATCGATGCCGACCATTTCAAGCGAATCAACGACACCGCCGGACATCAAGCGGGAGACCTCGTTCTGACGCAGATCGTTCAGAAGGCGAAAGCGCATTTGCGGTCGATCGACCTGCTGGCCCGACTCGGAGGCGAAGAGTTCTGCCTAATGCTTCCGGGAATTTCTCGCCAAGAGGCGCTTGTCATCGCTCAACGCGTGCGCGCAACGATTGCGGACGGCGACATCGATACAGGCGCCGGCCCGATACGAGTGACGGTCAGTGCGGGCATTGCCTCGGTAACCGATGCGACGTCTTGCGTGAACGACTTGCTTGCCGCAGCCGACAAGGCACTGTATGCGGCCAAGGCAGCCGGTCGGAACCGCGTGGAACTCGGTTAAGGGCAGGCACTCTTTGTGCGCTTATCTTTGCGCAATCGTCCCTGGCATGTCTGTTTGGTCGTCGAGGAACCTAAGAAGCTCGACGCATGAGAATGAGTGAAAATCAATGCAACGGCGTAGCGGTGTCACGCCACGCATCCCAAGATAGCGTCACATCGCGCGGCGCGACAAGCGAGGAAGCTCTCTGCGAGCAGCCCGTGGAGGAGGCTATCAAGTCTTCGGTCGACTCGGTGTCCGCGAACGAAGCATTGATGGAGTTTCTCTATCGGGCGCCGATAGGGCTCTTGCAGATCTCCGCGCTCGGTGTGATCGAGATGATCAACCCGATGTCGGCCCGCTTGCTGATGCCGCTGTCGCCGGATGGCAACCTCGTTAACCTCTTCGACGTGCTGGAAACGATCGCGCCGCAATTCAGGCGCATGGTCCAGGAATACGAGGCGCCTGCGGGACCGGTGTGCGATGCGGTTCGCATCACGGTTCCGCGCGCTTCCAGAAACACGCTTGCCCCACAGGTCCTGTCGGTCAGTTTGCTCAAGCTCGACCAGAACCACCTGATGGCCATGGTGAGCGATGTCACCCTGGAGTCGCAGCGCGAACAGTCTATTCTGGACAAGAAGCTCGGGGAGGCCGCACGCCGGGACAAGCTGACCAAGATGCCGAACCGCACGTCCATCTGCGAGTTCATTCAGGGTGGCGCGCAACCTCAGACTCGAAACGGACAGCGCTTTGGTGTCCTATTCATCAATTGCGATCGTTTCAAGCAGATCAACGACTCGCTCGGTCACTCCGCGGGCGACGAAGTATTGGCAGAAGTCGCCAATCGACTGATAACGACATTGGGTCTGCCCGATTCGCAGAGCGGCCAACATGACAGCGGCCTGCTCGCGGGCCGGCTCGGGGGCGATGAGTTCGTCGTCGTGATCGGCGAGCCGCGATCAGAATCGGACGTCCTCTCGCTTGCGGATCGGCTACTCAGTGTGTTGAGCGAACCCTACCGGATCGCTGGCCAACAACTGCACCTTAGCGTCAGTATCGGGATCGTTCAGTCGGCGACGTCGAGCGCGCATCCCGATGCGATACTTCAGGACGCGAGCATCGCGATGGTGGAAGCCAAACGTCGCGGCGGCGCCCGGCATGTGAGTTTCGAACCTTCCATGCACGAGCGCGCTGCGCGTCGGGCGCAGATGGAGAATGATCTGCGTCGCGCGATCGGGAATCAGGAACTCTTCGTCGTCTATCAACCGGTCGTCATGCTTGCGCCTACTGCGGACCGGTGGTCGTTCCCGCCGCATGCCGCCGCTGTCGAAGCACTGGTGCGGTGGCGTCACCCCGTGAGAGGCGTCGTGCCGCCGGTCGAATTCATCGGCGTCGCGGAGGAATGCGGCTTGATCGGCGCATTGGGCGAATACGTTCTGGATACCGCGTGCCGTCAGTTCGTCGCATGGAAAAGAGAACTGGGACGCCTGGCCCCGCGCCTCCTGGCGGTCAACCTGTCTCGCGCGCAACTGACGGACGAAGGATTCGTCGCCTATGTCTCGCGTACCCTCCGAGACAGCGGCATGAGTGCGAACGAGCTGCAACTCGAAGTGACAGAAAGCCTCGCTGCGCAGGATGAATCGGTGCAGGCTACGTTGCAACAACTCAAGTCGCTTGGACTTACCTTGGCGCTCGACGACTTCGGAACGGGTTATTCCTCGCTTTCGAGCTTGCACCAGCTACCCGTGGCTACCGTCAAGATTGATCGATCGTTCGTCAGCCAGGCAGTGCAGAGTGCGCATCATCGCGTACTGATCGAAGCAACCGTCCGCGTGGCCGCGAGCCTGAACATGAGCACGGTTGCGGAGGGCGTGGAGAGCGAAGCACAGGCATCCGTGGTCCGCTCGCTCGGCTGCGAGAAGGGCCAGGGCTATTTGTTCAGCAAGCCGGTTGTGTCGGAGGATCTCGTCGGTTGGTTGAGGAGCAAAGACGCTTGATGGCTTCCGGGCGATCGTGTGCAACGACGGTGGGATGACGCCGACAATCACGTAAAGTATCGCTCTACCTGTCTAAAGAGGACCGTCAATGCTCGTTCGCCAACTCACTCGATTCGACGCGTCATCATTCGTCTCTCTGCGGCTTGCCGGACTGAAGGAGTGTCCCGCTTCGTTCGCATCCAGCTATGAAGAGGAAGCGGGCCGCTCGCTGCATGACGTCGAGAAGCAACTGGCAGCGGAGCGAGGCGAAGGCGTGTTCGGCTCTTTCGATGAAACCCGCCTGGTCGGCGTCGCGGGCCTCGGACGTAAGCACCCGCGAAAGCTGAGTCACAAGGCGTTTGTCTGGGGCGTCTATGTCGCGCCGGAAATGAGAGGCCGAGGCATCAGCAGAGCGCTCATTGTCGAACTCATTCGATTCGCGCAACTTAGGCCCGACATCACACAAATCAACCTGACTGTGAACGCGAAGAACGAGCTTGCACTCCGGCTCTATAAGTCGTTGGGCTTTGAACCTTTCGGTATAGAGCGGAACTCGTTGTTGGTGGACGGTTGCTTTCACGACGAGGTGCACATGTCGCTGCAGATGGATCGCCGGACCGCGTCGTAGGATCGCGACGCGGGATTCGCTCGACGCCAGGTTGAAGCCGCAATCGCGCATCGGCTTCATTCGCGAAGCCTAGGCAGCCGCTTGCTCACCGACCTGTAACGCGCCGAACCTCTCGGACACCTTTCGATCGAGGTCGATGAGTCGATAGCTGATCCGGCTCGGTTCGATCATCGTTACGATCTGGTACGTGCCGCCCGTTTCAGGGTCGAAGGCTCGCGAAATCTGCGTCGCGTCGGTCGGGCCCGACATCGTCAGCACGGCGTCGACCGCAAACGCAAGCGTGAGCCCGTCCACCACGATCACCAGCGCCTGCCGCGGCTCAGAACGCTCGATGTCGCTGCCCGCCGCCAAGTCGAGGATCACGAGCTCGATTAAGTCGTTGCGCCAGTTGATGAGTCCAAGGCTCGCTTGGTCTACGCCGCCGCGCACTTCAACCTTGGGATTCGTCACGATTCCGGCCACGTGTTCGATATTCGTCGCGTAAGGACGTCCCGCCACCGAGAAGACAATGTAGGAACCGGTATAGGCCGCTGCTGCATTCATCGCGGCCGAGCCCTTCTGCGGCGCTGCGGTGCGCGGTAGATGCATCAGGCGTCCGCTGCTGGAAAGCGCTTCCGGGTTCAGGATCAGCGCCGTTCTGCTTCGAGAGGTACCGATAGCGCCCAAGAAGAATCCGGGTTGAGCAAAGGCAGCGGGCGACACCGGCCGTATGTCCTTAGGCGCCAGCAGTACCAGTTCTGAAAGCTCATCAACGGCGAAACCGGTCACGCGGTCACCGTGTGCGAGGACGAGCAAGTACTTGCCTTCTCCCGTTTCGCGCTGGGGAAGGCCCAATACCGAAGGAAGGTCCATCACGGCCAGATCCGCCCCCAGCCAATGCGCGACACCCAGGAATGTGGTGTTGCCCGGACTCGGCTGCTGAAGCTCGGGCATAGGAATGACACATCGGACGGCGAGCGCGTCGACGCCGAGCAAATGCTCGCCGCAACGTACGATCGCGTGCTGCCTGCGTCGCGACTTCTCATCCTCGTTCGAGCTAGCTCGTGGGCTTTCAGAGTCGCGCAGCAGAACCGCCTTGCGCGCAGCCCTTCCCGCCGTTGCTTCGTATAACTTATCAACGTTCGCAATGCCGATGAGCGATGGCGGTTCTCCGAGCGCGGCCAACACAGGAAAGAGGCCCGCTGCGGATTCATCGTCTGGCGCCAGCGTAATCAAGCTATCTCGTTCGATCGTTTCGGTTTTCCCGACTGCATCGACTTCGATACCAAAGACGGCATCGCCGTGGCGCAGCACGATGACGTGTCGCGCTGGCGCGCGCGCTGTCTCATCGGGGCAGATAAGTGCGTAGGTATCGAGCGTGGCAACGGCGTCGCCGCGCAGCAGAAAGTATCCCTTCATGCTGGCCGGCTGACCTGGCACGTGCTGATAGGCGCACGGCGCTTCCACCGCCTCCGCGATGTGCTCGACAGGGATCCCGAAGCGGATCGAGCCGACTTGCACGACGCCGACAACAAGTGCGGACGAATCCATCATTGCGTCTGGCGGGACAGCGCGGCCACGGTGGAAGATGAACGAACCGCTGCTTCGCCGCCCGTTACCAGCGTGAGCTCGCGCAACAGTTCGGAAACGGTACGTGTGGCGGTTGCCTGCTTTTCGGTTACCTGATGGATTCCGGCGATGGTCTCGGTCGTACGGTGCACACCGGCGCGAATACGGTCGAAGCCATCGGCTGCGCGTCCGGACGTTTCGCTTCCGGTCTTGATGCGATGCACGGACTCGTCGATGTGACGACGAATCTCGTTGGTCGCTTGCGAGCAACGCTCGGCCAGCCGACGCACTTCGCTCGCGACGACCGAGAATCCCAGCCCATGCTCTCCCGCGCGCGCCGCTTCGATGGCTGCGTTGAAGGCGAGCATGTTGGTCTGCGTGGCGATCTCGCTGATGACCTTCACCACTTCGCTGATACCGGCGGAGGACTGCTCGATCTCCTTGATCGCCGACATCGATTCAGCCAGCGTACGGCCGCCCGTATCCGCCTCGGCCTGCGTTTCGGTCGCGACAGCGGTTGCCTCGCGCGTGCGCGCGGCGATGCCGTCGATGGACTGGGACAGCTCGTCGATCTTCTCGCTCATTGCGATCAGACTGGCCTGCATCCGGCGCTCGCGCTCCACTTGCGCGGTGATGTCGCTCGCGTACTTCACGATCTTGTAGGGCCGTCCAGACTCGTCGAGCACGGGGTTGTAGGTCGCCTGAAGCCACACGCGGTACCCGTGCTTCGATACGCGCTCGAAGCGCCCGGCGTGATAGTCGCCGCGGCTCAGTCGCGCCCAGAAGTCGCGGTATTCGGCCGTCGCAGTCGTCTCGGGATCGCAAAACATTCTGTGATGCTTGCCGACGATCTCGCGCAGCGTATAGCCAATCGCATCCGTGAAGTTCTGATTGGCGGCGAGAACGTTGCCTTCGAGGTCGAACTCGACCACAGCATTGGCCCGGTCGATGGCGGCCAGGCGGCCATCTCGCTCAGCGACGCCGCGTTTGAACTCGGTGATGTCGGAGGCGAATTTCACGATCTTGATGAGCCGGCCGTCCGAGCTATAGATCGGGTTGTACGTCGCCTGAATCCATACTTCGCGCCCGCCCTTCGCGATGCGCTTGTACTGCCCGGCGTCATACTCGCCGCGCCCGAGCTTTTCCCAGAACGAGCGATAAGCGTCCGTATTCAGATACGACGGCTCGCAGAACATCCGGTGATGCTGGCCCTTCACTTCTTCGAGGCTGTAGCCCATCAGATGCAGGAACAGGTCGTTCGCCGCAAGGACGTGGCCATGCAGATCGAATTCGATGACAGCTTGAGCGCGTTCCATCGCCCGCACCTTGCCGGCGTGATCGTCGGCGAGCGTGCGCGCGCCGGTAATGTCGGTGGCGACCTTCACGATCTTCTGGACATTGCCGCTTTCGTCGAGAACAGGCGTATACGAGCCGTGAATCCAGACTTCCGAGCGCGTCTTGTTCAGGCGTCTGAATTCGCCGCTCGCTTCGCGTCCGGACGCGAGCATGATCCAGAAGTCCTGATATGCCTGACTGTTGGCGTATGCGGCGTCGCAGAAGATGCGGTGGTGCGATCCGACCACCTCATCGGCCCGGTAGCCCATCAACGTCAGGAAATTGGCATTCGCGCGCAGAATCACGCCGTCGGGCGAGAATTCGACGACGGCTCGCTCTTTCTCTGTGGTGGCCCACAAGGAGCGCAATTCCGCGAGGGGCTTCTGACCGGCTGCTGCCGCGTTCGACGCGCATGCGGTGAGGGAGGGTTCGGCGTTCGGGTTCATGGTTCGAGTCTTTCCAGAGCGTGCTCGATGGCTGTCAGGGCTTAGGCGGCTTAGCCTTTTGTTAGCGGCACCATGACGCCCGATCTTTAGCCGTATCGTGGAAAGAAAGCGCTCAAGTATGCGTCCGGTTCTGCCGACAAGACATCGATCAAAGACCTATCCTTAGCCCAACGAGTAACGATGTCCGAGTATCCGGTTTTATATAACGAAGAAGACAGACTTGATGCAGTCGCGCAATGCGGCTTGCTCGACACGCCCGACGATCCCCGGCTCGACCGCATCACGCGGCTTGCGGCTTACGTCACGGCGTGTCCGATCGCGCTGGTGTCGATCGTTGCCGCGCACCGGCAATGGTTCAAGTCGCGGCACGGGCTCGCGGTTAGGCAAACGCCTCGTGATGTCGCCTTCTGCAACTATGCGCTCGTCGAGCCGGGCATCTTCGTGGTCGAAGATGCCACGAAAGATGATCGCTTTCGAATGAACGCACTCGTGACGGGCGACCCGGGCATCCGGTTCTATGCGGGCATCGCGATCACCGGGGCGAGTGGCCACCGTTTGGGCACCTTATGCGTCATCGACACATCTCCTCGGGCGCTGTCGCCTGTCCAAAGGCGCTTGTTCGAGGATCTCGCGGGCTGCGCCGCCGACGTTTTGCGCGTGGTCGAAGCTGAAGTGACCGCGCGGTAAGAGAGCGGCAAGCGATCGACGAAGCAAAGCGCGGCAGTCTCATAGACGGCGCGCGCTCGTCGCGCGGCTGATACGCTACGTCTTTCCCACGCATAGGAAGGACCGCCGTGTTGAAGATCGATCCCGCCCGCCTCATGAACGACCTCGAGCACCTGCGCAGCTTCGGCGCGACGGGTACGGGCGTCGTGCGTCTTTCGCTCTCGCCGGTGGATATGGACGCGCGCCGCTGGCTGGCGCAGCGCATGAACGAGGCCGGGCTCGATGTATCGATCGACGGCGTGGGCAACGTGTTCGGCCGCTCGCGCAACGACGGCCCGGCGTTGCTGATCGGCTCGCATACCGACACCCAGCCGACCGGCGGCTGGCTCGACGGCGCGCTCGGCGTGATCTACGGCCTCGAAATCGCCCGCGCGCTTGGCGAGTGCGATGCGACGCGCCATCTCGCCGTGGACGTCGCATCGTGGATCGACGAGGAAGGCACGTTCTCGGGCTTTCTCGGCAGCCGCAGCTTCGTCGGCGAACCCGTCGACGAGGCGATTGTGAGCGCGCGCAATCGCGAAGGCGTTCTGCTCGGCGACGCGCTTGCACAGGCCGGCATCGCGGACGCGCCGCGCGCACGCATCGACCGCGCGCGTCACAAGGCGTACATGGAGCCGCATATCGAGCAGGGCGGCCGGCTGGAGGCGCATGGCCATGCCATCGGCGTGGTGACGACGATCGTCGGCATACGCGAGCTCCGGCTGCGCTTCACGGGGCAGCGCAATCATGCGGGGACGACGCCGATGTCGATCCGCCGCGACGCGGGCGCGGGGCTCGTCGCGTTCATTGCGCGAATGAACGAAGCATTCGAGCGGCTTGCGGATGCCGATACCGTGTGGACGGTCGGGCGCATCGATCTTGATCCGGGATCGTTCAGCGTGGTGCCGGGTTCCGCCGACATGTACCTGCAATTCCGCGACGCCGACGCGCAACGCCTCACCGCAATGGAAGCCGCGCTCGCCGAACTGATCCGCGACTTCAACGCGCAAGAAAAGGTGAGCGTCGACATACGCGACATCGAGCCGCCCGAAGAGCCGGTCACGATGGACGCGGCGCTGCAAGCCCACCTCGCCGATGCAGCGGAAGCGCTCGCGCCGGGGCAATGGGAGCGCATGCCGAGCGGTGCGTCACACGACGCGCAGGTGCTGGCGCATCATCTGCCCGCGTGCATGCTGTTCGTGCCGAGCATCGGCGGAGTCAGCCATGACTTCATCGAGGATACGGCGGAGGCGCATATCGTACTGGGTTGCGAAGTCGCGGCGCGCGCGGCGGCGGAGATTCTGCAAAGGATGCGGGGATAGGCGGCAGCACCAGCGCAAGCCCGGTTAGAACTGATACACCTCAGCCGGATTCTCGACAAGAATCCTGCGCCGCGTTTCGTCCCCCGCGACGAGCTCCATCGCCCACTCGAGCATGCGCGCGTCCTCAGGCACCGGCCGCACATTCGGATGCGGCCAGTTGGATGCCCACAGTCCCCGCTCCGGATACCGCGACGACAGATCGCTCACGAGCCACGCCACATCGTCGAATGCGGGCGGACCGACGCGCGAACTTTCGTACGGCGCAGATAGTTTGATCCAGCAACGCCCGCCATCCAGCAAACGGCACAGCGACGCGAAGCCTTCGCTCGTCAGCGTGACAGGCGCGAGAAACTTGCCGATATGGTCGATCACGACCCGGGACGCGAGACGCGACAACATCGGCTCATGGCGCGGCAGCGCATGCCCGTCGAGTTGCAGATCGATGTGCCAGCCGAGTGGCGCGATGCGCGCGGACATCTCCGCGAGCGCGTCCCACGGCAAAACGCCGCCCGGGAGCATCATGAAGCGCACGCCACGAATGCCCGCGTCATGCAGACGCTGCAATTCGTCTTCGCCGACATCCGGCGGCACGACGGCGACGCCGCGCGCGCCGCTGCCCAGTTCGGCTATCGCCGCGAGCGTGCAGCGATTGTCGAAGCCATAACCGGTTGGCTGCACGACGATCGCGCGGGACAGGCCAAGCGCGCGCTGCACTCGCGCATACGCGGACGCAGGCGCCGGTGGCGGAATGAACGTCGCGCTCGCGGCGAGCGGATAGCCTTCTTCGTACACGTGAATGTGGCAATCGCACGCGCCGTCGAAAGGTAGCGGCGACGTCATCGCGCATCCGCCGGAACGTCGATGCCCGCGTGGCCCCAGCGCGCCAGCCGGAACGCGTGCGCCGCATTCACCGCGCCGACCGGCATGCGACCGTTGAACAGCGATTCGGTCTGAGCGACCGTCTCCATCGACTGATGCTCGATCGCGCCCGGCGTCAAGCCACCGACATGAGGCGCCGCGATCACACGCGGATGCGCAGCCAGCCGGGGCGACGGCATCTGATCCGGCGCGCGCCCGACGTCGAGCGCGCATCCCGCGATGCGTCCGCTCTCCAGCGCGGCGAAGAGCGCGGCGTCATCGACCAGTTCACCGCGCGCCGCGTTGATGAAATACGCATCGGGCTTCATCGCGGCGAAGGCGCGCGCATCCATCAGATTCGCGGTCTGCTCGTTCGCGGGCGCGAGACACACGACGAAATCGGACTGCGCGAGCAAGGCGTCCAGATCGACCGCGCGCACGCGGGCATCGTCGATTCGCGCGTAAGGATCGGACACGATCACGCGCATCCCGAAAGCGAGCGCAAGCTCGCACAGATAACGCGATATCTGTCCGTATCCGATCACGCCGAGCGTGCTGCCGCGCAATTCGCGGCCCATCTGCGGCACGGGCGCTTCATTGCGGTGATACGCCGATGCGTACGCGGTCGTCGCGCGCGCGAGATCGAGCATTGCGCCGATCACCCATTCGGATACCGCCGGCACGAAGCCCGCGCTCGCCTGCGTTACGAGCACGCCATGTTCGCTGGCGGCATCGACATCGACGGTGCGTATATCCACTGCGCAGCGCACGAACGCGGCGAGCTTCGGCAGCGCCTCGAACAACGCGCGCGGCGCAGGCGTCTGACGATACGCGATGACGACATCCGCATCGCGCGCCTTGTCCGCGAGTTCGGCCGTGCTCAGCTCGCGGTCTTCGGGGTTGTAGGCGACATCGGCGATCTTCGCCAGCGCCGCCGCCGCGCGGGCGCCGAAATAATGGTCCAGCATATGCCGGGGATGACTCACGAATACCTTGTTCATTTTCTGGTCCTGGATTGCTTCGTTACCGGCCTGGCGCTGCCCGGCGGCGCGACCGATTCCCGTTCGACGAGCGTGATCTCCGTGAACAGCGCCTGCTCCGATGCGGGCATCGGCTCGTCGTGCGCGCGCATCACCCGTTCGACCATCGCGGCGGCCATCGCCGGCACCGGAAGCTGCACGGTGGTGAGCGCGGGGTTCGAGATCGCCGCCAGAAAGTGCCCGTCCATGCCGACGATCGACACGTCGTCGGGCACGCGCAGCCCCGATTCGCGCAAGCCCGCCATCAGACCCAGCGCCATCAGGTCGTTGACCGCGACGATCCCGGTCGGGCGCTCGTCGTCGGCCGCCAGTCGACGCGCAAGCGCGCGGCCGTTCTCAGCGATCATCGAGTCGCCGTACTCGTTGACCGGACCGCTGTCGAGCACCTGCGCGCGCCCGGAGAGGCCCGCTTCGCCCGCAGCGGCAAGAAAGCCGTCGATCTTGTCGCGCCGGCTCATCGTCATGCCGGTCAGCGTCGCGAACGCAAGCCGCGTGTGGCCCTGTCCGATGAGATGACGTGTCGCCATGCGCGCGGCGCCGAAGTTGTCGGGCGTGACGTGATCGACGCGCGTGGCTTCGCCTTCGGTCGCGCGGCGGTCGTAACTCACGACGACCATCCCGCGTCCGGCGGCGGTTTCCAGATGGCGCTCATTGGCGAGCGATGAAATCACGATCACGCGGCGCACGCCCTGCGAGAGCAGGTCCTCGAAGAACGAAGCTTCTTTCGCCGGATCGCGATAAGTGTTGCCGATCATGACCCGATAGCCGTAACGCTCCTGCGCATAGGTTTCGACTTCGCGCGCGATATAGCCGTACATCGGATTGGCGATGGACGGCACCAGCAATCCGACGATCGGCGTCTGCCCGGTCTTCAACTGACGCGCCAGCGTGCTCGGGCGATACCGCAGCGTGCTGATGGCGGCCTGCACGCGGGCAAGCGTTTCCTGGCGCATCTGATCGATGCGGCCGTTGAGCACGTTCGACACAGTGCTCACGGACACGCCGGCTTCGCGGGCCACATCCTGAATGGTGCTCATAGCGTTGACTTCTACCGGCTACAGGCCGAGCCGGGTCGGCAACCAAAGTGAGAAAGACGGCACCAGAACCAGCGCCACCAGTGCGATGGCAAGCACCAGCAGATATTTGACCATGGGACGCGCCACCGCCTTCATGTCCGTGCCGGTGATGGCGCAGGTCGCGAACAGGCCGAGACCGACGGGCGGCGCGAAAAGGCCGAAACCCATCGCAACGACGATGACCGTGCCGAAGTGCAGAGGGTTGATGCCGAGTTGCGTCGCGATCGGCGTGAGCAGCGGCCCGAAGATGATGAGCGCGGGCGCGCCTTCCAGCACCGCGCCGAATACGATCATGATGAGCACCGAGAGCAGCAGGAACATCGTCGGGCCATACTGATGCGCGAACGCGATCATCGAATCGGACACGAGCGCGGGAATCTGCTCGATGGTCAGCGCAAACGAAACGCTGGATGCCGCCGCCACGATGAACAGAATACTGCTCGCCATCGATGCCGAGCGCACGAACACGCGCGCGATCGATTTCGGCGTCAGTTCGCGGAATGCGATCCAGCCGACGACGAGCGCATAGACCACGGCGAACGCCGATACTTCCGTCGATGTCGCGATGCCCGAAGTCACGCCCTTGCCGATCATCGCGATCATGACCAGTGCGACGAGCGCGCCGCCCAGGAGCGGCAGCCACGCGCGCGGGTGCGTCAAGGCATCCGCGAGATTGATGCGCCGGCCGCAGATCACGGCGACGATCGCGAGCGCCACGGCCAGCACCGCGGCCGGCACCACGCCTGCGAGGAACAGGCCGGCGATCGAAATGTTCGCGACGAAGCCCATGATGATCATGTTGACGCACGGCGGGATAGTCTCCGCCATCACGGCGCTGCATGCGAGCAGCGCGGCGGCTTCGTTCGGGTCTTCGCGGCTCTGGCGCACCGCAGGCATCACCACGCCGCCGACCGCCGCGATATCTGCCAGTTTCGAGCCGGACACGCCCGAGAAGAACGCGGTCGCCATGATCGTGATGAGGCCGAGTCCGCCGCGTACCCGCCCGAACATGCGCAGCAGCAGTTCGATCAGGCGCGACGACATGCCGTTCGTTTCCATCAAGAGGCCGGCGAGCACGAAGAACGGAATGGCGAGCAGTACGAAATGATCGGTACCGGCCATGACCTGCTGCGAATAGACGAGCATCGGCAAGGACGGTTCCGCGAGGAAGTAGAGCAGCGCTGAGAAGGCGAGCACGAAGCCGATCGGCACGCCGAGCACGAGTCCACCGATAAAGCCGATGGCAAGCAGCGCGCCGGGCTTCGCCGCATGACCGGGCACGAGGACGTTCCACGCAAACACCGCCGTCGCGATCGCCATGCAGCCGAGCAGCGTGCCGAGCACGAGTCGGCGCGTGCCGTTCAACGCATGCGCGAGGGCGAACACTGTCATGAACAGGCTGCCCGCGACCAGCGGATACACGTTGATCCACGCCGGCAGGCCGCTCGGCGTCATCTGCCCGTATGAATCGACGAGCAGCAGGCACGACGACACGCAAAGATTGGCGGCGACGCCCGCGATCACCCAATGGCCGGCATGCACGAGCGCCGGTTGCCAGCGCTTCGGCAGCATGCCGCGAAACAGATCGACGCCCACGTGCTGGCTTCGCCCGAGCACGGTGGCCGCGCCGAAGAAGACCAGCACGATCATCAGCGCGCGGGCGACTTCCTCGGCCCAGTCGAACGGGTCGTGCAGGAAGTAGCGATAGATCACGGAAAGGAACACCACGAGCACGTCCGCCGCGAGCACGGCCGCGCACAGATATTCGATGCCGCGCATCAGGCGCACGAGACCGCGCGCAAGCGCAGTCTCGCGGCCGAAGTCCGGCGCGGCGAGCGTGGCTTCGGGGCCGGGCGTCGCGGAGAAGGTGGTCATGGCGTCGTTCCTCCGTTCAGGCCCGGGCCGAGGCGATGGCGGTGAAAAGCGGCGCGGTCGCGGGATATTGCTTCGCGAAGCTCGCGTACAACTGCGTCTGCATTTCCTTGCGCGCGGTGTCGCGATCGGCCTGCGACATCGGGAAGAACGTCATGCCGCGCTTCTTGAGTTCCTGCTCGGCGCTGGCGGCGGTCTGGATGGCCGCGACGCGCTGCTTCGCGGTGGCGTCCTGCGCGGCCTTCTGGAACGCGGGACGCAGGTTCTCTGGGATCTTCGCGAGCGCGCGGCGGCCCATCACGACGACGAGCGGGCTGAAGACGTGCTGCGTCTGCCAGCACGACTTCACGACCTCGTCGTACTTGCTGGCGAGCACGGTGGCGCAATCGTGCTCGAAGCCGTCGACGACGCCCGTCTGCGCGGCCATGTACAGCTCGCCGATGGGAATGGGCGTCGGCACCGCGCCCATCAGCTTGAAGGTTTCCATGAACGCGGGCGTGGGCAGGACGCGCAGCTTCACGCCCTTGATGTCCGCGAGCGATTGCGTCGGCTTCTTCGTGAAGACATTTCGGCCGCCGAAGGAATAGCCCCATGTGACGACGGAGCAGCCGGCGCGCTGTTGCAGCATGCTGTCGAACGACTTGCCGACGCTGCCGTCCATCGCGCGGCCGACGTGGTCGAAACTGTCGAACACGTAGCCCAGGTCGAGCATGCCGAGCTCGGGCAGCACGGTCGCCCAGATCGACGAGCCCGTAACCATCATGTCCACCGCGCCTACCTTGACCTGCTGCACGACGTCGCTTTCCTTGCCGAGCTGATTGTTCGGGAAGTAGTCGATGCGAATCTGGTCGCCCACGCTCGCCTTCAGGTTCGCGGCGAGATTCTGGTACCAGACATAGTGCGCGGCGTTCTCGTTGGCGGGCATCGAGGACGACAACCGCAGCGCGACGGCCGGCTGCGCGCGCACGATGGCGGGAAAGCCCGCGCCCGCCGCCGCGAGCGAGGCGGCGGAGGCCGTCTGAAGGAACCGTCGCCGGGAAATCGAATGCATGGTGTGTCTCCTGATTGCCGCGTGAGCGCGGACGAGTTTGCGCGCATGCGCGCATCGGCCGCGAGGCTGTATCGATTTAGTGTATCGATACAGTAGGCGACGGGTTGTCCAACGGTCAACCGCGCGTTTTCCCGTAGGCTCGTCCGTTCTGCCGAGCGCGTTCGCCCTGAACAAACCGCTACGCGCCACAACGAACCGCGACGGTGGCCGACCCGAGATAGCAAACGACTCGGCGTTTTCACCTAGTTGACTCGTCCGCGCACTCTGCCCAAACTGCGTTCCATGCGGTGTGATCACACATCACAACGACAACCGGCATGCCTTTGGGAGGTCTTCTCGTGGCGACTCGCGCATCACCGGACTTACCGGCACTCGAACTGGTTGCACGAGAGACGATGGCGAGCCGCGTCTACACGCAGTTGAGGGAAGCGATCATGACGGGACGCTTCGCGCCGGGGCAGTTGCTGAGCCTGCGCAGCGTCGCGGAAGCGGTCGGCTCGTCGACGATGCCGGTACGCGCCGCGCTCACCCGCTTGCAGGCGGAAGGCGCGCTGATCGACGGACCCGGCCGCGCGCTCATGGTCCCGCCGATGACGCTCGAACTGCTCGAAGAACTCCGCGACGTGCGCATCGCGCTCGAAGGCGCGGTGGCCAAACGCGCGGCTTCGCGGATGACCCGCTCGCATCTCGCTTCGCTACAGGACATCTTCGACGAGATGGATGCTCACGTGGAAGCGGGCGACGTGGCCGCCTACCTGCGCAGCAACTTCAGATTCCATAGCGCGATCTACGCGCACGGCGCGAGCGAAATCACCCAGGCGACGATCCAGAACCTCTGGATGCGCATCGGGCCGTTTCTCAACCTCGTCGCGCCCGACATTCCCCACATGCGCCGTTCGATGGCCGCGCATCGTCATATCGTCGAGGCGCTGTGGCGCGGCGACGGCGAGGGTGCGCGCGCCGGTATCGAGGAAGACATCGGCGACGCCGCGGCCGATTTGCAGGAGCGCCTGCAAAGCGCCACGAGCGACGAAGCAAGCGACGACGGCGGCGGCAATCTGGCGCAGGCCTGAATCGAAGAAAATTCGTACAACGAATGAAAACAAACGGAGACGGACAATGACGGTTCTGCAGATGCTGAAGCCGCACGCGGGCTTGCGCGTGCTCATCACCGGAGGCGCATCGGGCATCGGGCTCGTGATCGCGCGGGCGTTCGTCGATGCAGGCGCGCGCGTCCATGTATGCGATGCAAGCCAGCAAGCGATTAACGAACTCGCCCACGCAGAAGCGGGCGCGGAGTTGAATCCGATCACGGCGACGCTCGCCGATGTCTCGGATCGCGACGCGGTGGAGCGCGTGTTCGCGGACGTGCAAAGCCAGCTCGGCGGGCTCGATGTGCTCGTGAACAACGCCGGCATTGCCGGGCCGACCAGCGGCATCGACGAGATCGACGTCAAGGCGTGGGAAGACACCGTCGATGTCAATCTGAACGCGCAGTTCTACTTCGCGCGCCGCGCGGTGCCGCTGCTGCGCGAAGCGAGGGAAGGCGGCACGATCATCGCGCTGTCCTCGGTGGCCGGGCGTCTCGGCTACGCCTTCCGCACGCCTTACGCCGCGACGAAATGGGCCGTGGTCGGCATGACCAAGAGCCTCGCGATCGAACTGGGTCCCGACAACATACGCGTCAATGCGATCCAGCCGGGCATCGTGAAAGGCCCGCGCATCGAGCGGGTGATCGACGCGCGTGCGAAGCAGCTCAATCTCTCTTACGAGGAGATGGAGAAGCAATATCTCGCCAAGATTTCGCTGCGCCGCATGACGACGCCGGAAGAAGTCGCGGCCACTGCGCTCTTTCTGTGCTCGCCTGCGGGCAGCGGCATCTCGGGACAGGCTATCTCGGTCTGCGGCAACGTCGAAGTTCTCTAAACGCACGAGGATTCCATGGCAACGAAACGCAAGGTCATCATCACCTGCGCGCCGACCGGCGCCATTCACACGCCGTCGATGTCGCCGTATCTGCCGGTCACGCCGCAGGAAATCGGCGATGCCGCGCTCGCCGCCGCCAAGGAAGGCGCCGCGATCATCCACCTTCACGCACGCGATCCGAACGATGGCCGTCCGACGCAGGACCCCGCCGTGTTTCAGGAATTCCTGCCGCGCATCAAGGCGGAAACCGATGCCGTGATCAACCTGACGACCGGCGGCAGCCCGCACATGACGGTGGCCGAGCGCCTGAAGCCCGCTCATCACTTCCAGCCGGAGGTGGCGTCGCTGAACATGGGCTCGATGAACTTCGGCCTCTATCCGATGCTCGATCGCTTCAAGGAGCTCAAGCACGACTGGGAGCGCAAGCATCTCGAGAACAGCCGCGATCTCGTGTTCAAGAATACGTTCGCGGATATCGAATACATCCTGACTTCGTGCGGCGCGAACGGCACGCGCTTCGAGTTCGAGTGCTACGACATCTCGCACTTGTACAACCTCGCGCATTTCGTGGATCGCGGGCTGGCGAAGCCGCCGTTCTTCGTGCAGAGCGTGTTCGGGCTTCTGGGCGGCATCGGCGCGCATCCGGAAGACCTCGCGCACATGAAGCGAACCGCCGATCGCCTCTTCGGCAGCGATTACGTCTGGTCGATTCTCGGCGCGGGCCGCAACCAGATCGCGCTCGGGTCTATCGGCGTCGCGCAAGGGTCCAACGTGCGCGTCGGACTGGAAGACTCGCTGTGGATCGAGCCCGGCAAGCTCGCCGATTCGAGCGCGGCGCAGGTGCGCAAGATCAAACAGGTGATCGAAGGGTTGTCGCTCGATATCGCGACGCCCGCTGAAGCGCGCCAGATGCTGCAACTGAAGGGCGCCGACAACACCAACTTCTGACCGGGAGCGCACAGTGAGCGCGAAGCTGAAAGTCGTCGCGATGCCGACGGGATGGCTCACCGTCGATCGGTCATCGCAAGTCTATGGCCGTTACTTCGGCCAGCAGATCAAGGTGCCGGTGTGGTCCACGGCCATCGTCGGCGCGGGCAAGAAGATCGTGGTCGATACCGGCATACACGATCCGGGCTGGGTTTCCAGCTTCGTCTGCCCGTGCGATCAGGCGCCGGAAGAAAGGCTGGAACGCGCGCTGAAGGAATACGTCGGCTGGAGCGCGGACGAGGTCGATATCGTCATCAACACGCACCTGCACTACGACCACTCCGGCGGCAATACGCTCTTCAAGAACGCGCGATTCATCGTGCAGGCGCAGGAATGGGAATACGCGGGTCGCCCGCTGCCGACGCAGGCCACGTATTACCAGGAGTTTCTGATCGGCCGCGAGCCGCTCGCGTACTTCCGCTGGCAGTTCGTGCACGGCGTCGCCGATATCGTGCCGGGCGTGCGCGTCGTGCCGACGCCGGGTCATACGCCGGGCCATCAGTCCGTCGCCGTGGATACGGAAGAAGGCGTGGTGCTGATCGCGGGCGATTGCGCGAACTGCATGGAAAACATCGTCGATCTGGTGCCGGTCGGCATCGTGCACGAGACGCTTGCCGAGATGGGCTCGCTCTCGCGCATACGCCAGATCGCCGACTTCGTGATTCCCGGACACGATCCCAACGTCGTGCCGGGAAGCGCGGGCATCGCATTGCCGGCGAGCGCGCGCTTGCCGCATGTAGTGAAAGAGGCGTAAGTCCGAAAGCAGTCAAGAAGACAACCAGCGGAGGAAGACATGAAAGCATGGACGAATACGATCCGTCATGCGGGCCGGGCAGCGCTCGGCCTCGCGATGGCGACGGCGCTCGCGATGTCGGGTAGCGCGCACGCAGCGGGCAAATACAAGGTGTTTCTGTCGATGAGCTACGTCGGCAACGACTGGCAGACGGAAGCCGCGAACATGGTCAAGGCCATGGCGAACACGCCGGCGCTTAAAGATAAGGTCGATCTCGAAGTGCAGGTCGCGGGCACCGATGCGCAGAAGCAGATTCAGCAGATCAACTCGATGGTGCAGGCGGGCGCGAAGGCCATCATCATCTATCCGATCTCGCCCACTGCGCTGAATCGCGCGATCAAGAATGCCTGTTCGAAAGGCGTGGTCGTCGCGGCGTATGACGCCGAAGTGACCGAGCCGTGCGCGCACAACGTGAACATCGACCAGCATCAGGCCGGCACCGTGACCGCGGAATGGCTCGCGAAGACGATCAACGGCAAGGGCAACATCGTGATGATCAACGGCGTGCCGGGCACCTCGGTGGACCGCGCGCGCACCGAAGCCGCGAAGGCCGTGTTCGCGAAGTATCCGGGCATCAAGATCGTCGCGGAAGGCACCGGCATGTGGAGCCAGGCGACGGCCAAGACCGAACTCTCGAAGATTCTCGCCACCAATAGCTGGGACAAGATCGACGGCTTGTGGATGCAGGTCGGATGCTTCACGGCGGCGTCGATGCAGCTCGACGCGGGCATCGCGGACGACAAGATCAAGCCGTGCGCGGGCGAATCGTCGAACGGGCATCGCGTGCAGATGCTGCCGCCGGGCGAGGTCAAGGGACAGGGCGCGTATCGCTCTATCGGCTACCGGTCGATCTCGTATGGCGCGCCGCCGTATTCCGGCGCGATGGCGCTCAAGATGGCTGTCGCGAAGCTCGACGGCAAGGACTTCCCGCAGCACATCACGCTCAAGCTGCCGCTCGTGGAGAACGGCCAGTCGAAGCTGTGCAAGACCGGCAGCATCGACGAACTGAAGGCGGGCTGCACGGCCTTCAGCCCGGACAAGGTGCCGCCGGGCTGGTTCGCGGACATCTACTCCGAGGACACGAAGGAAGTCGGCTTCAACGCGGCGCTCACGGGCAACCAGGACTAAGGGCGCTCATCATGAACGACGCATCTCTGGCGATCGATCTATCGAACGTGACGAAGCGTTTCGGCGCGACGGTCGCACTCGACGGTGCGTCGTTCCGCGTGAAGCGCGGCGCGGTGCACGCGCTGCTCGGTGAGAACGGCGCCGGCAAATCCACCACGGTCAAGCTGTTGTCCGGGTTGATGCAGCCGGACGAAGGCAACATCCGCGTGATGGGCGCGGAAGTCGCCATGCGCGGACCGAAGGACGCGCATCGGGCGGGCGTGCAGACCGCGTTTCAGGAAATGACGCTGGTGCGCGATCTCACGGTCGCGCAGAACCTGCTGATGTCGTATGAGCCGACGGGTCTCTTCGGGCGCATCAAGAAGCGCGAAGCGCAGCGGCAGGCGTCGGAGTGGCTGGAAAAGCTCGAACTCTCCGACGTGCGTCCCGGCGCGTATATCCGCGACCTGTCCTTGCCGGTGCGACAGAAGATCGAGATCGCGAAGGCGATCGTGCGCGGGCCGCAAGTGCTGCTGCTCGACGAGCCCACGTCCGCGCTTTCCGGGCGGGACGTCGCGTGGTTGTCGCGCCGCATCGATGAACTGAAGGCGAAGGGCGTGACCTTCGTGTTCATCTCGCACCGCATGCAGGAAGTGCGCGAGTTCTGCGACAGCCTTACCGTGTATCGGAACGGTCGCGATGTCGGCGAGTTCGATGCGGCCGATATTACGGATGACGAAGTAATTAAGCTCGTCATCGGCAGATCGCTGGAAGCGAAGTATCCGCCGAAGATGGAGCCGCCCGCGCTGCGTGAAGCGGCGCCGAAGCCGCCTGCGATGGAGTCGCGCGGCGTGCGCGTGGACGGCGTGGTGACCGACTTCGATCTCGTGCTCAAGCCTGGCGAGGTGCACGGCATTGCCGCGTTGCAGGGAATGGGGCAGCGCGAGCTGTTCGAAGCGCTGTTCGGCGCGACGTATGTCGACGACGGGCAAATCCTCATCGACGGCAAGCCGGTCACGCTCACCTCCACCGCCGATTCGCTCAAGGCGGGCGTTTCGACGAGCTTTCTGCCGGAGGATCGCAAGACCGAAGGCTTGTTCCTTCGGCTGGCGGGCGGCGACAACGTGTCCCTGCCGGTGATCGGTCGTTATGCGCGCTTCGGGCTCATCGACCGCAAGCGCGAGCAGGCCGCCATCCGCACGTCGCTCGCGCAGATGGAAGTCAATCCGCGCGCGCTCTATAAGCCGTGTCTGTCGTTCTCGGGCGGCAACCAGCAGAAGATCGCGATGGCGAAATGGCTGCTCACGCAAAGCCGCGTGTGGCTGATGTTCGATCCGACGCGCGGCATCGACGTCGGCACCAAGCATCAGATTTTCGTGCTGATGCGCGCTTTCGCGGCGGCGGGCGGTTCCGTGCTGTTCTATTCCACCGATGTCCCTGAGCTCGTCAACGTCTGCGACCGCGTGTCGGTGATGTATCGCGGCCGCAATGTCGGCGAGCTTTCCGGCGACGCGCTCACGGAAGAAAACGTGATGCGCAAGATGCTTTCGACTTGAGAGGTGCTTCCATGAAGGTAGCCATTGCGTCGCCCGACAGCGAGACCGTCAAGCCGGGCACGGGAACGGGATGGGGCGCGCGTCTGGACCATCATCGCGGGCTGATCATTGCGTTCGGCGCTTTGTGCGCCATGCTGGCCGCTTGGGTTGCGCTGTCCGCGACGCCGGTGGGCATGTACGACCTCGGCTCGGTCATTTCCAGCGCGACGACGCTCGCGCTCGCGGCCATCGGACAGACCATCGTCGTGCTGACCGGAGGCTTCGACTTGTCGGCCTCCGCGGTCGTCTCGCTCGCGAATGTGCTTGCAGTGCGATTCGTGCAAGGCACGCCGCTCGAACAATGGATGGGCGCGGCGCTCATCATCGCGATCGGCGGCGGCATCGGGCTCGTCAACGGCGCGCTGATCGCCTGGTTCCGCCTGCAGTCCATCGTCGTCACGCTCGCGACGATGTTCATGGTGCAGGGCATGACGCTCCTGATTCAAAACAAGCCGGGCGGCAGTGTCGGCGAGCAGTTCGGCGCATTCCTCACGTCCGATCTGATTCCCGAGAAATTGCCGATGTCAGCAGGAGTCCTGATCGTCGCGTTGTTGATCTGGGCCTTCGTGAAGCGCACGCGCTTCGGCGTGGGCCTGTACGCGCTCGGCAGCGATCCCGACGGCGCGTTCGCCAACGGCATGCCGGTGACACGCTATCGCATGGCGACGTATGCGCTCGCCGGCATGTTCTACGCGGCGGCGGGGCTGTACGTGTCGGCGCAGACCGGTTCCGCCGATCCGCTCGTGGGCCGTCCGCTGCTGCTGTCGATGTTCACTGCCGTCGTGCTCGGCGGCACCTTGCTCGGCGGCGGGCGCGGCGGCTGCGTCGGCACCGTGTTCGCCGCGATGACGCTGATGATCACCGTGAATATCCTGCTGGTGCTGAACGTATCGGCGTTCTTCACGACGATCGCCGAGGCGGTGATTCTGATTCTCGCGGTGCTCGGTGCGTCGATCGGCAAGGAATCGGCGGCGCGTGAGTCCATGCGTCACGCGGCGCAGTGGCTGAAGGCGGTGCGAACAGGCACGCGCGTCACGAGCGACACGCGGGCGCGGCGCGTGACGTTCCAGGTGAACGACTTCCGCCCGATCGAGAACACGGAGCTCAAGGGCCGCGCGATCGGCGACTGGATCGAGCGCAATCGCGAATGGGCGAAGTATGTGCTGCCCGCCTATCTGCTTTTCATCGGAGTCGTTGCGGTCACGGGCGTTGTGTACGGGCCGGGCGTGCTCTTCAGCGCGAACTTCTATAGCAGCCTGCTCACGCTCACGCTGTTCCTCGCGATTCTCGGGCTCGGCCAGGGCGCGGTAATCCTGACCGGCGGCCTGGATCTGTCGATGCCGTGGCTCATCACGCTCTCCGGCGTGCTGCTGACGGGGCTCACGCACGGCGTCAATGGCGCGGCCGCGTGGGCCGTGCCGGTCGTGCTGGGCGTAGGCGTGCTCGTGGGGCTTTTCAACGGCATCGGCGTCGTCATGCTCGGGCTGCCGCCTATCGTGGTCACGCTCGCGGCCAACGGACTGCTGCAAGGCCTGACGCTCATCTACTGCAACGGCTCGCCGCAAGGCTGGGCGCCGTCGGCGGTCAGCGACTTCACCAATGGCCGGCTCGGGCCGCTGTCGCTCGCCGCGTGGAGCGTGCCGGTGTTTCTCGCGTTCGCGCTATTGCTTTTGCATCGCACGCCGTTCGGACGCCGCATCTATGCAGTCGGCAACTCGCAAATCGCGGCGAAGCTCTCGGGCGTGCGCGTGGGCGCGGTCCTGATTGCCGTGTACTGCGTCTCGGCCGTGTGCGCGGCGCTCGTCGGGCTGCTGCTCGCGGGCTTCAGTTCGCAGGCATTCCTCGGCATGGGCGATCCTTACCTACTGCCGTCCATCGCGGTCGTCGTGGTGGGCGGCGCGCTCATCACCGGCGGACGCGGCCATTATCTCGGCGTCTTCGGCGGCGCGCTGCTGCTGACGGCGCTGGGCACGCTGCTCGCCGGCACGACGGTTCCGCCGGCAGTGCGCGACATCATCAACGGAGTGGTCGTGCTGGCTGCCGTCATCACGCTGCGCGACAAACGCGCCTGACATAAGGAGAGCGAAATATATGAGCACGAGAGAGATAGCGGTGATCGGGTCGGGGCGGATCGGCCGCGCATGGGCGATCGTGTTCGCGCGCAGCGGCTTTACCGTGAAAATCCACGATGCGTCGCGAGACATGCTGTCGGGCGCGATCCCCGCCATTCGCGAGAGCGTCGAGGATTTCGCTTCCTTCGGCCTGATCGACGAGAGCGTGGACCGTATCGTCGGGCGCATCGAGGCGTGCGATTCGCTCGCCGAAGCGGTGGCCAACGCGGATCTGGTGCAGGAGAACATCGCCGAGATCGTGGAAGTGAAGCGCACGATGTTCGCCGAACTCGACCGCCTGACGAAGCCCGAAGCGCTGCTCGCCAGTTCCACATCGGGGCTGCCCGCGTCGACGTTCACGGAAGGCCTGGAGGGTCGCGCGCGGTGCCTCGTCGCGCATCCTGTCAATCCGCCGTCGCTCGTGCCGCTCGTCGAGCTCTGCGGCACGCCGTGGACGTCGCAAGAGACGCTGCAACGCGCGCGCGCGATCTACGAGGAAGCAGGACAGAGCCCCGTCACGGTGAACCGCGAAATCTCGGGCTTCTTGCTGAACCGCATTCAGGGAGCGGTACTCGACGAGGCGTTGAGCCTTTACGAGCAGGGCTACGCGAGCGCCGCCGATCTCGACACGGTCATGCGCGATGGGCTTGCCATGCGATGGTCGTTCATGGGCCCGTTCGAAACCATCGACCTGAACGCGCCCGGCGGCGTGGCGGATTATGCGTCGCGCTACGGCGGCACCTATCGCAGCATCGCGGATACGCGCGTGCCGTTCTCGTGGTCCGAAGAAGCCATCGCCAGGCTGCACAAGCAGCGCCGCGAGCAGCTTCCGGCCGACCAGATCGAGGCGCGCAGCCGGTGGCGCGATCGCCGTCTGATGGCGCTGCTCGCGCACCGGCGCGCCGAGAAGAACAAGAACGACTGACAGAACGAACCCATCAAGGAGACGACGATGCCCGAAGTACGCTTGCTGGTCGATGCCAATAATCACCTGGGCGAAGGACCGCTCTGGGACGTGCGCGAAGATCGGCTCTACTGGATCGACAGCACGGCAGCCGAAATCTACAGTTGCCGTGCGGATGGAAGCGAGGTCACGCGTTACTTCGTGCCGCATCATATCGGCTCGATGGCGTTGCGCGAGAAGGGTGGCGCAGTCGTGGCGCTCGCCAACGGTCTGCATTTCTACGACTTCGAGTCGCAGACCGTCGAGTTCATCGCCGATCCCGAATCCGACGATCCCGAGACGCGCTTCAACGACGGCAAGGTGGATCGGCGCGGCCGCTTTATCGCGGGCACGATGGCTTACGACTTCGACCGCTATTTCGCGGATCGCGGCCAGCGTTCGACGCGCAGCGGCGCGTTGTACCGGCTTGACACCGATGGCCGCGTGACGCGGCTCGACAGTGGCATCACCTGTTCGAACGGTCCGTGCTGGAGTCCGGATAATCGCACGTTCTATTTCACGGACACTTACAGCAAGGAGATGTACGCCTACGACTACGACATCGAAACGGGCGGCATTTCGAACAAGCGGCTTTTTGCATCGGCCCGGAACATGGCGGGCACCTTCGATGGCGCGACTGTCGACGAGGAGGGTTATATCTGGTCGGCGCTGGTGTTCGGTGGGCGCATCCTGCGCTTCTCGCCGGATGGAAAGCTCGATCGCGTCGTGCCGTTTCCGGTGCGCAATCTGACGAGCGTGATGTTCGGCGGCGCGAATCTCGACACCCTGTACGTATCGACCATGGGCCGGCCCATGTGGGGCATTCCGCAGAAAGAGCAGGACAAAGGCGGATTGTTCGCGGTGACAGGACTCGGCGTGCGAGGGCTTCCCGAGCCGCGTTTCGCTGGATGAATGCTGCTATGCGGCGGAGCGCAACGCGATGACCCGCGCTCCGCTCCGCCGCTTGCGCCTTACTTCGCCACCTGCTCGCGCCACTTGTAAGCCTGTTGCCAGCCGAGCAAGCGCTTGAGCTTCTCGTTGCTGAGCAGGGTTTCGGATTCCGCCAACTGCTTCTTCACCGGCACGTTCGGATAGAAGCGCTTCAGCAATTCAGCGGTGGGCAGATCGGACGAGACGTCGTCGGCGGCGACGTTCATGACCTGGAATCCCAGACCGTCCTTCTCGATACCGAGGCGCGCGGCCGTCGCGAGGTCGCGTCCGTCGATGTAGCTCCATGCAATGCGCTTTCTCAACGCGGGATTCTCCAGCCACGCCGGGAATTTCTGGTAATCGGCGGGATCGAGCACGTTGCCGATCCGAAAGCAGTAGATATCCGCGCCCGTGCGGGCGTGAAACGCTTTCGCCGTGATTTCGTTGATGACCTTCGACGTGGCATAGCTGTCCATCGGATCCACGGGATATTCTTCGTCCAGCGGGAAGTACACGGGGTCGCGATGCCGGTGTGCGAACACCACGCCGTATGTCGTCTCGCTCGATGCGACGATCACCTTCTTGATGCCGAGTTTCGACGCCGCATCGAGCACGTTGTAGGTGCCCATAACGTTGATGCGAAAGACTTCGTTGTCGGTCGTGACCAGAATGCGCGGAATCGCCGCGAAATGCACGATGGCGTCGATCGGCTTGGGCTCGATGTCGTCGTCGAACTCCTTCGGCGTCGTCGTGGATGCGAGCGCGTTGAAGACCTGTCCCGCGTCGGTGATGTCGGTAATGAGCGTGCGAGCGGTGCCCTTCGCCATGGGCACGCGGTCCACGTTCAGCACTTCATAACCGTGCGCGACCAGATCCTCCACCACCCACTTGCCGGCCAGGCCGCTACCGCCGGTCACAATCACTCGCTTCGTCATGCTGCGCTCCTTTGAATTCGATAAGTGTGTGCGCGCATCGTAGCCGTTCTTGGCGCTCCATTTCTGTGACGCGCGTCATAGCGGCGCGCGAGTTGTTCTACGGGTCATCCCCGATGCCCGACTATGACGCGCGTCACAGATTTGCCGTTTCCGTCGCGCCTATGATCGGCCTCAGCCTGAACGGAGGAGCGATCGGTGAGCGCACTATCGTCGAACAAAGCGTCGAAGAAAGCGTCGGATGAGCCGCAGCCGCAGTCATCACGCGGGGTGGCACTGCTGCGTGCCTGTATGCGCATCCGCGAGCTGAACGTACTCTCCGTGGTGTTGCTGGTCGGACTGCTGATCAGCGCGTTCTCGCCGTACTTTCTCACCACCAATAACCTGATGGGCGTGTTCCGCTCATTCTCGCTCGTGGCGCTCATGTCCATCGGCATGATGCTCGTCATCATCACGGGCGGCATCGATCTCTCGGTCGGCTCCGTCATGGGGCTGTCGTCGCTCGTGACGGCGCTCGCCTTTCAGCACGGCATGACGGCATTCGCCGCGGTTCTATCGGGGCTCGCGGTCGGCGTGATCGTCGGCGGCTTCAACGGCCTGATGATTACGTGGATACAGTTGCCGCCCTTCATCGCGACGCTCGGCACCTTGTCGATCGGGCGCGGGCTCATGTACATCATCACGAAGGGCGTACCGGTTACGCCTGACGTGCCGGATGCGTTCACGTACATCGGGCAGGGTTATATCGGCTTCGTGCCGTTTCCGGTCGTCATCCTGCTCGCCATGACCGGCGTGTTCTCCGTCGTCATGCGACAGACGCGCTTCGGCCGTCACGTCTACGCGACGGGCGGCAACGAAGTGGCCGCGCGATTGTCCGGCGTGCGCACCGCCCGCGTGAAATTCTCGGTGTACGTGCTGTCCGGACTGATCGCGTCGATGGCGGGCGTCATCGCGTTCTCGCGCTTCGTGTCGGCGGAACCGGCGTCGGGATTCGGCGCGGAACTGGACGTGATCGCGGCGGCGGCCATCGGCGGCGCGAGTCTTTCGGGCGGCGCGGGCAGCGTCGAAGGCGCGATCATCGGCGCGGCGCTCGCCGGCATCATCACCAACGGCGTGGTGCTTCTCAACATCGATACCTATGCGCAGCAGGCCATTACCGGCTGCGTGATCCTGATTGCGGTGAGCATCGACATATGGCGCGTGCGCCGCAAAGGGCCCTGAATTGAGCCTGATCGACAGAAACCATAACGGGAGACGAAGCATGAAGACCACGCCAAGAATCATCGCGGGCTTGACGCTCGCGCTTTGCGCCACGCTCGGCAGCGCTGCACACGCAAAGGAGGGAAAGGACATATCGGTCGCCGTGATTCCCAAGGTCGCGGTGCCGTTCTTCGACGACTGCAACAAGGGCGCGCAGTCCGCCGCGGACAAGGCCGGCGTCAAGTATCAATGGGTCGTGCCGCAGAACACGCAGGGCTCGACGCAAGTGCAGATCATCGAAGACCTCATCTCGCGTCACGTGGATGGCATCGCCATTTCCGTGAACGAGCCCAAATCGGTCGAAGGCGTCATCAAGCGGGCCGCGCAAAGCGGCGTTAAGGTCCTGACCTATGATTCGGATTCGCCGAAGAGCGGCCGCTCGATGTACATCGGCACGAACAACGTGCAGGCAGGCGAGACGATGGCCGACACGATGGGCCGTGCGCTGAACGGCAAGGGCGAGGTCGCGATCGTGACGGGGCAGCTCGGCGCGGTGAATCTCAACGAGCGCATCGCCGGCATCAAGAAGGGCCTCGCGAAGTACCCCGGTATCAAGATCGTCGAGACGCAGGGCACGGATGACGACCTCGCGCGCGGCGTGTCCGTTGTCGAGACGACGCTGCGCGCGCATCCGAACCTGAACGGCATCTTCGGCGTGAGTCAGGTCGGCGGCCCGGCGGTGGCGAAGGTGCTCAATACGAAGGAATTCGGCGCGATGAAAGGCAAGCTCGAAGTGCTCGCCTTCGACGACCTTCCGGATACGCTCAAGGGCCTGAGAGATGGCTATATTCAGGGCATCATGGTGCAGCGTCCGGTGACGATGGGCTCCCTCGCGGTTCAGCATCTGGTCGCGCAGATACAGGGCAAGGAAACGCAGGAGAAGGACATCGACACGGGCGTCACGGTGGTGACGAAGGACAACATCGGCAGCTACACCAAATGACACCCGCCGGCGACCGTACGAAGCCCTTTCTGGAGATGCGCGGCATCTCCAGAACGTTTCCCGGCGTGAAGGCGCTCGACCACGTCGATCTGGCAATCTACAGGGGCGAAGTGCTCGCGCTCGCCGGCGAAAACGGCGCAGGCAAGAGCACGCTCATGAAGGTGCTGACAGGCGTGTATGCGCCCGATCCCGGCGGCGTCATTCTCGTCGAAGGTCGCGAAGTGACGATCGCGGACAGCAATCATGCGCGCGCGCTCGGCATCAATATCATCTATCAGGAACTGGCGGTCGTCGAGAATCTGACGGTCGGCGAGAACATCTTTCTGGCGAAGGAGCCGCTTACGCGCTTCGGCCTCATCGATCGCGCACGCATGCATCGCGAAGCGCGCGAGGTGCTGCAGATGATCGACATGGACGTCGATCCGGCGACGCGCGTGAGCGAACTGAGCGTCGGCCAGCGGCAGATGATCGAGATCGCGAAGGCGCTGTCCGCGCAGTCGAAGGTCATCGTCATGGACGAGCCGACCGCATCGCTCAGTCATCACGAAACAAGCGTGCTGCTGGGACTCGTCAAGCGCTTGCGCGAGCGGGGCATTGCCGTCGTCTACATCTCGCATCGGCTCGAAGAGGTCTTCGAGCTCGCGGATCGCGTGACCGTGCTGCGCGACGGCCGCACGGTCAGCACCATGCCGATCGAGCGCGTGACGCGTGAAACGCTCGTGCGTCAGATGGTCGACCGCGAGTTGAGCGAGCTCTATGGCGAGCCGCAATCGCACGCGACGGGCCATCCCGTGCTCGAAGTGCGCGATCTTTCGCTCAGGCAGAGCAAGTCCGCCGATGCACGCATACGCGATATCAGTTTCACGCTGCATCGCGGCGAAGTGCTGGGTATCGCGGGGCTCGTCGGCTCGGGACGCACCGAGATCATGGAGATGATCTTCGGCATGCGCCCGTCAACCGGCTCGATTCTGATGGAGGGCAAGCCAGTCGCGATCCGCAATCCCCACGATGCGATCCGCGCGGGCATCGGCTTCGTCACCGAGGACCGCAAGGCGCAAGGCCTCGTACTTGGCATGAGCGTGCGCGAGAACTTCAGCCTCACGCATCTCTCGCGCTATTCGCCGTTCCAGTTCGTGCAGCAGGCGCGCGAGCGGTCGAGTTGCGCGGAGTACGTGCGCATGCTCGGCATCAAGACGCCGGGCGTCGAGCAGAAAGTGGTGAACCTGAGCGGCGGTAATCAGCAGAAGATCGTCATCGCGAAGTGGGTCGCGCGCCAACCCAAGGTGCTGATCGTCGATGAGCCCACGCGCGGCATCGATATCGGCGCGAAGGCCGAAGTGCATGCGCTCATTGCGCGGCTCGCGTCGCAGGGCATCGGCGTGATCGTGATCTCGTCGGACCTGCTGGAGGTACTCGCCGTGAGCGATCGCATTCTGACCGTGCGCGAGGGGCGCATTAGCGGCGAGTTGCGCCGCGAGGAAGCCACTCAAGAGAAGGTAATGGCGCTTGCCACTGCCTGACAATCACTCATTCAAACGTTAGAGAGAAGCATGGTAAAGATCGTCGTAGTGCATACCGGGCCCGTTACCGTCGAGCCGCTCAAGGCGCAATTCGCAGAGCAGTTGCCGGGCGATCGCGTCATCAATATCGTGGACGACAGCCTGCTTACCGATGTGCGCGCAGCAGGGCGCCTGACTCCCGAAGTGACCGCGCGTCTCTATGCGTACATGTCGAGCGCGCAGGGCATGGGCGCGGACATCATCCTGAATGCATGTTCATCGGTCGGCGAAGCGACGGATCTGCTTCGCGGCCTCATTCGCACGCCCATTGTCAAAGTGGACGAGTCGATGGCCGAAGAAGCGAGCGCGCTCGGCGCGCGTGTCGGCGTCGTCGCGACGGTGTCGACCACGCTCGAGCCCACCGTCCGTCTCATTCGCAGCAAGGCGGCCGAGCACGGACGGCAGGTCGACGTGACCGAATGCATCGCGCAAGGCGCATTCGAGGCGCTGCTCGCCGGCGACGCGGGCCGGCACGACGACATCGTGAAACGCGCGATCATCGAACTGGCCGATCGCGTCGACGTGATCGTGCTGGCGCAAGTGTCGATGGCGCGTCTCGTGCCCGCGCTCGGCTCGCTGGCGGTGCCGGTGCTTTCGAGCCCGCAAAGCGGCGTGGCCGCCGTCAAGCGGGCGCTCGCGAATAACGCTTAAGCCGTCGCGAGCGCGTGCGTTCTGCCGATGAAGCGCGAAACGAACGCGGGCGTCAGCACGATCTTGCGTTCGCGCATGTCGACGAGACCTTCGGCCTTGAGCTCGCTGATATGCCGGTTCACCGATTCGCGCGACGTGCCGATGAATTCCGCGAGCTTGTCCTGCGCGATCGGCAGGTCGATGAGAATCGCATCGCCCTGATCGGCGTAATCGCACGCAATGCCCACTTGTCCCGAGAACATCACGAGGATGTTGGTGAGCCGCTTGCGCACGTCGTGCAGCGAAAGGTTCTCGATCAACTGCTGCGCTTCCTGCCAGCGCAGATAGTGATTGCGCAGCACGAACTGGTTGATGACGTCGTAGCGCGCGAGCAGGTCCTTGAAATCCTGCTTGCGGATGAAGCAGACCATGCTCGGCGCGAGTGTCTGTGCGTGATGCGAATAGTTCGCCTGATTCAGCACGTCGCCATCGCCGAAGATCATGCCGGCCTTTACGAACGCCAGCGTGATTTCCTGACCGTCCTCGGTCAGCCGGTATAGCCTGACGCTGCCGCTCTTCAACAGATAGACGTGCTCGCTCGACTCATCGGGGCGATAAACGATGGTGTTCTTGCGCAGCGTGCGGTGATCGCTGAACGCGGGCATTACCTCGTCGAGGCAATTGCGCTGGATGAGTGAAAGCAGTTCGCTCTTGCCGACAAACCACATTGCCGTCTCCTTGGGGTTGCCTTTCGATCGGCTCTCTTTCCGGGCGCTCGTTTCGTGGCGCATGCGGAGCCGTATTTCAGGACGGCTCATTCTACACACGCAAGCATCGGTCGGTCTCTCATGCCGCGTGCGTTGCACCGCATTTTTTTCCTCATGAAGCGATGCGCGTTATTGCAATGCGACGAGCGCATGCGCCAGCGCGGGCGGGATTGCGTGACGAAAAATGCTGCAGGCGCGGAATGTCGCTCAAGTGGACGAACGCATGCGGCTAAGGGAAAATCCCGACAAGAACATCAGACGTCTGATGTATATTTGACCTCATGAGACCTGCGGGAGCCCCATGCGTTTAAGCGTCGAGCGTTCGATGAGCGACAAGATCCAGGAGTCGCTTCTTACGATGATCCGCGAGCGCAAGCTCAAGCCCGGCGACCAGATTCCGACGGAAATCGAGCTATGCGAGCTGCTGGGCGTGGGGCGTTCGAGCCTGCGCGAAGCGGTCGCGCAAATGATCTCGCATGGACTGCTCGAACGCGTGCAAGGCAGAGGAACGTTCATCAGACAAATTTCGCTCAAGCTGCAAGGCGGGCTGGATGATCTGATGTCCGTGACCGACATGATCAAGAGTGTCGGCGCGGTACCGTCGACGAGCCGCATCCGCATGGACATCGTCGGGGCATCGGAGAGTCTTGCGGAGAAGCTGGGTATCGAGGCAGGCGACGAATGCGTGCGGATCGAGCGCGTGCGCCGCGCGGACGACGCCATTGCCGCGTACTGCATCGACACCATCCCGAAGACGCTGTTCGATGCCGCGGACGGAGAACTGGGTGAGTCGCTCTTCGGCATGTTCGCGCGTACCGGGCGCCGTTTGTCCCACACGCATACGTCGATACAGCCGACCATCCTCACGCCGCGCGATCTGCCCGAACTGGGCGATGGCTTCGGTCTGTTTCTGCTGCTGGACGAAGTAGATTTCGATCAGAGCGGCGAGCCGCTTTGCTATAGCAACGACTACTACAACACGAGCATCTTCAAGTTCGACCTGGTGCGCAAACGTCGCTGAAGCGTTCCGCTGACCTGCGCGCTCAACACATCGGAGGAGACACCGATGGAGTTCGAAGCATTTACCGCAGCCGCACTTGCCGATTACCTCGGCGGCATCCCCGAAGTGCGCGCGCGGCTGGGCGATCCCGATGATCTGGAGATCGTCGAAGTGGGGGACGGCAATCTCAACTTCGTGTACTTCGTGACCAATGCGAAGGCGCGCGAGCGCAGCGTCGTCGTGAAGCAAGCGCCGCCGTTCCTGCGGCTCGTCGGCAAGAACTGGCCGCTGTCCTGCCAGCGCATGGAGCATGAAGTCGCGGCGTTGCGACGCTTCGGCGCGTTGTGCCCGCAGCATGTGCCGCAGGTCTTTCACGCCGACAGCAAGCGCTTCCTGATGGTCATGCAGCATCTCTCGTCGCATCGCATCTTGCGGCACGGGCTCATGGACGGCGTGCGGTATCCGCTGATGGCCGAGCATCTGTCGACGTATCTCGCGCAGACGCTCTTCTTCGGCTCCGATCTCTATCTCGCGCCCGACATCAAGAAGCAGGCCGTGGGCGCCGCCGTGAACGCGGAGTTGTGCAAGATCACTGAAGACCTCGTGTTCACGTTTCCGTTCGAAGACCATCCGTCGAACGTCTACAGCGCGGCCTTGCCGAGGTCCGCGCTCGAACGCCTGCGCACCGACGATGCGTTGCGCCTGGCCGCCGCCGACATGAAATGGGCCTTCATGAATCATGCGGAAACGCTGCTGCACGGCGACCTGCACACCGGCTCGATCATGGTCAACGAGCGCGAGACCTATGTCATCGACCCGGAGTTCGCCTTCTACGGGCCGATGGGCTTCGACATCGGCGCGCTGATCGCCAACCTGCTGCTTGCGTATTTCTCGCGCGATTATCACGGCCGCGTCGATGGCGGCGAACCCGGCGCGTATCAGGAATGGCTGCTCGATCAGACGGCGCGGATCTGGAACGGCTTCAGCGCGAAGTTCCTCGCGCTCTGGCGCGATCACGAAAGCCGAAGCGGCCGGCCCTTTATCGGCGGATCGGCGGATAGCCGCGCGGCCGACGCATACCGCACGCACTTCATGCGGCGGCTTCTGGCGGACACGCTGGGCTTCGCGGGCTCCAAGATGATCCGGCGCATCGTCGGCATGGCGAAGGTCGCGGAGATCACGCGCATTCCCGACGCCCATGTCCGCGCGCAGATCGAAGTGCGCTGCCTGCGCTGCGCCGAAGCGCTGCTCGTGCAGCGCGCCGCTTTGACCGGCATCGAAGATGTCACCCTGCTCGCGCGCGACATGCAGCGCGAGGCCGTCGAACAACGCTGACTGGAGCATGAATGAATTCGCAGCCCTTGTTTCCTGCGCTCGCGCCCACCATCGAGTGGCGTGACGGCAAACTGCTGCTGCTGAACCAGACGCGGCTGCCGCACGAGATCGTGGTGGAGCATGTCGCCGATGCCGCCGCCGTGTGGCGGGCCATCCACGAACTGCGCGTGCGCGGGGCGCCTGCCATCGGCGTCGCGGCGGCATATGGGCTATGCGTCGCAATGCAGGATGCGCGCGCGTTGCCCGTGGCGCGATTTCGAGCGGAACTCGAACGGCGTGCCGCGTGGCTCGACAGCGCGCGTCCCACCGCGGTGAATCTGAGCTGGAGCCTGAGGCGCATGGTGCGGCGCGCGCGCGAATGCGACGCGCAGGATGGCGCGGCGCTCTACGACGTGCTCGTCGACGAAGCGAAGCGCATCCACGAGGAAGACATCGCGCTATGCGAAGGCATCGGCCAGCATGGCATGTCCCTCATCCGGCCGGGCAGCGGCGTGCTCACGCACTGCAATGCAGGCGCGCTCGCGACCACCGGTCTAGGTACGGCGACGGCGCCGATTTACGCGGCGCATCGCGCGGGCGTCGCATTCAACGTCTTCGCCGATGAAACGCGGCCCCTGCTGCAAGGCGCGCGTCTCACGGCGTTCGAGTTGCAGCAGGCGGGCGTCGACGTGACGCTCATCATGGATGGCGCGGCGGCTTCGATCATGTCGCAGGGTCTCGTGGATCTCGTGATCGTCGGGACGGATCGCGTCGCCGCGAACGGCGACTTCGCGAACAAGATCGGCACGCTGGGGCTCGCGATCGCCGCGCGCCACTACGGCATACCGTTCTATGTCGCGTGTCCCTCTTCGACGCTGGATTTCTCGACGGCGACGGGCGAGCGCATCGAGATCGAGGAGCGCTCGGGAACCGAGGTCACGCATCTCGCCGGGCAGCGTATCGCGCCGGACAACATCAAGGCGCGCAATCCGGCTTTCGACGTGACGCCGCACGCCCTCGTCACCGGCTTCATCACGGAACGGGGCATCGTCGAAGCGCCGTTCGAGCGTTCGCTCAGAAACCTCTTTGCCGCCGAAGGCAACGCGGCATGAACGCGACGGATGAGGACACGCTGCGCCGGGGCATCGTGGAAACGGCGCTCGAAATGGAACGCCTCGGCATCAACCAGGGCACGTCGGGCAATGTCAGCGCGCGTCTGGGCGACGGCTTGCTGATTACGCCGAGCGGCGTTCCGGCACGCGAGCTGGATGCCGCGAGCATCGTGTATCTGCCGCTTCACGTGCGCGACGACGATGACGTGCTTCGCTCGAAACGGCCTTCGTCGGAATGGCGTATTCATCGCGATCTGCTGCGCGCGCGCCCGGACATGCATGCGGTCGTGCACACGCACTCGACGGCGGCAACGGCGCTCGCCATTCACGGCCGCGATATCCCGGCGGTTCACTACATGGTGGCGGCGGCGGGCGGCGCGTCGATACGCTGCGCGCCGTATGCGCTCTTCGGCACGCAGGCACTATCGGACCATGCGCTCGCCGCGCTGGAAGGAAGACGCGCGTGTCTGCTCGCGCATCACGGTGTCGTCGCGCTCGGCGCGGATCTCGCGCGCGCCGTGTGGCTCGCGCATGAAGTGGAAGTGCTCGCGAGGCAATATCTGCTCGCGTTGCAACTCGGCACGCCGCCTGTCCTGAGCGACGAGCAGATGGACGACGTGCTGGAACGATTCAAGACGTACGGCAAGCGCAGCAAGGACGATTGAAACCCCGCGACACGACCTGAAGCTAACGGCAATGAACAACTCATACAAAGGAGACAGTGATGGCCTGGAGTTCTGCACGATTCGATAGTTGGGGAACGTTCGGCAAATCCACCGGGGCGCTGCTGCTTTGCGCCGCCGCGCTCGCGGGATGCAACAAGAGCGAAAACACATCGTCGGGCAGCAGTGCCGCCAAGAGCGCCAGCGAAAGCGCGAGCGCGCCGGCAAGCGCGCCGGCAAGCGCAGCGGCGAGCGCCCCGGCGGCGGCCGCCGCGAGCGGCGCCAAGCCCAAGATCGGCTTTTCGATCGCGACGTTGAACAACGCGTTCTTCGTGGGCCTGAAGGCCGGCGTCGAGCGCGGCGCGAAGGATCAGAACTTCGACCTCGTGCAGACCAACGCGAACGGCGATGCGCAGCAGCAAGTGAACGATGCGCTCAATCTGCTGAGTCAGGGCGTGACGGCGCTCGTGCTCAATCCGATCGATTCGAAAGCGATCATCCCGGCCGTCGAGAAGGCGAACCAGATGAACATTCCCGTCTTCACGCTCGATCGCGGATCGGATGGCGGCAAGGTGACGTCCTTCGTCGCGTCGGACAACGTCGCGCTCGGCCAGACGGCGGCGAAGTGGATCGCGGAGCAGCTCAAGAAGCGATACGGCTCGGAGAAGGGCAACGTCGTCGACCTGATCGGTCTCGTCGGCACCACGGCGGCGACCGATCGCGAGAAGGGCTTCAGCGACGAGATCGCGAAGTATCCGGACATCAAGGTCGTGGCTCGCCAGGAAGGCGCATTCGACCAGGAGAAGTCGCTCAACGCGATGACCAACATCCTGCAGAAGTATCCGCAAATCGACGCGGTATTTGGCGCCAACGACGACAACACCGTGGGCGCGGAAAAAGCCATCGACAACGCGGGGCGCTACAAGCCGCTCGACGACAAGGCGCACATCATGGTGATCGGCGCGGACGGGACGGCACAGGCTCTCTCCGCGATTCGCGCGGGCAAGCAGGACGCGACCATCTCGCAGAACCCCATCAAGATGGCGGCGAAGTCGTTGCAGTTCATCGCGGACTTCAACGCGAAGAAGGACGTCCCCGCGAATTATGCGTGGCCGACCATGCTCATCGACAAGTCGAACATCGACTCGGACGCGGTCAAGCAATACGGCCTCTGGTCCGAAGAAGTGAAGCAGTAAGGCCAACCGGCGGCCGCGCTTGCTTCAGGGCGCGCGGCCGCGAGCGGAATGCGAACATGACAGTCGAAACCGAACCGCGCACGCGCGCGCCTTCGAGCACGAAGGCGCCGCTTCTGCGCATGCAGGGCATCGTCAAAAGCTTTCCCGGCGTGAAGGCGCTGCGCGGCGTGAGTCTGGAATTGCAGGCCGGACATGTGATGGCGATCGTCGGCGAGAACGGCGCAGGCAAGTCGTCGCTCGTGAAGACGCTTTCGGGCGCTTATGAGCCGGACGAAGGCGACATCGAGATCGACGGCAAGCCGCTTGCGCGCGGCACGAACGCCGCCATCGACGCAGGTGTTGCCGTCATCTATCAGGAGCTCTCGCTCATCAACGACATGACGGTCGCGGAGAATCTGTTTCTCGGCCGCATGCCCGCGAGCAAGGGCTTTGTGAGGCAACGCGAGGCGCATGCGATGGCGCGCGAGGCACTCTCGCGCGTGGGGCTCGACGACGTGGCGCCGTGGATGCGCCTCGGCGATCTCCCGCTCAACAAGCGGCAACTCGTGGAAGTCGCCAAGGCTATCGCACGCGACGCGCGCATTCTCGTGATGGACGAGCCGACCGCCGCGCTGCAAAGCCACGACATCGAGAACCTGTATGCGGTCGTGCGGCGCCTGCGCGAAGAAGGACTGGGCATCATCTTCATCTCGCACCATCTGGAAGAAGTGTTCGAGCTGGCGGATTCGGCAGTCGTGATGCGCGATGGCGCGACCGTGGGCGCGCGTCCCATGTCGCAATGGACCGAAGCCGAACTGGTGCAGGCGATGGTCGCGCGCAATCTCGAATCGTTCTATCCGTGGGAGCCGCGAGATTACGGCGAGGTCGTGCTCGAAGTGCGCAACCTCGCGAGCGCGCCTCTGCTGCGCAACGCGAGCTTCACGGTGCGCGCGGGCGAGATCGTCGGCATCGCGGGCATCGCGGGCGCGGGCCGCACCGAACTGCTGAAGACCATCTTCGGCGCGCTGCCCGCCACGCATGGCGAGATCTTCGTGAAAGGCAGGAAGGTCTCGAATCATTCGCCGACCGAAGGCGTTCGTCACGGGCTCGTCTATACGTCGGAAGATCGCAAGCTCGAAGGGCTCGTGCTGGATGCCAGCATCGAAGAGAACATTGCGCTGTCGAGTCTCAGGGCGCTCGCGAGCGGCGGCTTCGTGCGCGGCGCGAGAAAGCGCAAGCTCGCGCAGGAGGCGAGCACGCGCTTCGGCGTGCGCGCCTCATCGGTGCTGCAAATCACGGGCACGCTTTCGGGCGGCAATCAGCAGAAGGTCATCCTCGGACGCGCCACGGCGACGAATCCCGCCGTCATCATGCTCGACGAACCGACGCGCGGCATCGACGTGGGCGCGAAAACGGAGATCTACGCGCATATGGTGGCGATGGCCCGCGCGGGCGCGGCGGTCGTCATGGTCAGCTCGGAACTGCCGGAACTGCTCGGCATGTCGGATCGCGTGCTGGTGATGTATCGCGGCAGCATCGTGACCGAAATAGCCCGCGACAAAGCGGACTCCGAAACGGTGATTCAATGGGCAACGACAGGAGCAGGGGCATGACATCCACGGCAGCCAACCGGGCGGACACCGAAGCGCTGTCGCGCCGCGTGATCCGTCAACTGAGAAGCGGCATCGGGCCATTGTTCGCGGCGCTCGTCATCATCTGCGTGGCGTTGTCGATTGCATCGCCGGAATTCCTCACGACGAGCACGCTCACCAACATCATGGTGCAAGTGTCCGTCGTGGGCATCGCGGCGGTCGGCGGCACCTTCGTCATCATCACGTCGGGCATCGATCTCTCCGTGGGATCGCTCGTCGCGCTGAGCGGCATGGTCGCCGCGACCTTCATGGCGGGATCGAGCCCGGATGCGGTCGGGCTCGGCATAGGCGGGCTCTTCATCGCGCTGGCGACGGGCGCGGCGGTCGGGGCGATCAACGGCTTCGCCATCTCCTGGCTGCGACTCGTGCCGTTCATCGTGACGCTCGCTGCGATGGCAATGGCACGCGGCCTCACGCTTGCCATTTCGGACGGTCGCACGAAGTTCGACTTTCCGAACGCGTTCACCGCGTTCGGCGCGAAGGCCATCGCGGGCCTGCCGATGCCGATGATCGTGATGCTGGTCGTGTTCGTCATCGGCCACGTATTGCTGCGCAAGACCACGTTTGGTCATCAAGTGTTCGCGGTCGGCGGCAATCAGGAGGCCGCGCGGCTCGCGGGCATTCCGGTGCGGCGCGTCGTGTTTCTCACGTACATGCTCGCGGGTGTCACGGCGGCGATCGCGGGCATCGTGCTCGCGGGACGGCTGAATTCCGCGCTGCCGTCGGCGGCGAACGGTCTGGAACTTCAGGTCATCGCGGCCATCGTGATCGGCGGCACGTCGCTCGCAGGAGGGCGCGGCTCGATCGTCGGCACGTTCATCGGCGTCGTGCTGATCGGGGTGATCAACGTCGGCCTGTCGCTGCTGGGCGTGAATCCGTTCTGGACGCAATTCATTCAGGGCGGGGTGATCTTCGCCGCAGTCCTGCTGGATGCGCTGAGCCAGCGACGCAAGCTGTGAAACACGCGACGTCAACGAATAACGCAGGACATCGACAGGCAAACCAAGGAGACACGCGAAGATGAAGAAGATCATCAACAACCCGGAAACCTTCGTCGACGAGATCATCGACGCCCTCTTGCTTGCGCATCCGAGATGGATCAAGGCGGCGAACGCGGACAAGCGCGCGCTCGTTCGCGCCGATGCGCCCCGCGAAGGCCGCGTGGGCATCGTGACCGGCGGCGGATCGGGCCACATGCCGGGATTTCTCGGCTACGTGGGCGAAGGCTTGTGCGGCGGCGTGGCGGTGGGCAACGTGTTTTCGTCGCCATCGTCGGAACAGATTCTGGAGGCCACCAAAGGCGTGAATGGTGGCGCGGGCGTGCTTTACGTGTACGGCAATTATGGCGGCGACGTGCTCAACTTCGATCTCGCCTCGGACCTCGCGGATGCCGAAGGGATCGAAGTGAAGACCGTCGTGCTGACCGATGACGTCGCATCGGCGCCGAAGGAGCGCGCGTCCGACAGGCGCGGCGTCGCGGGCATGGTGTTCGCGTTCAAGTGCGCGGGCGCGGCGGCCGAACGCGGCGACTCGCTGGAAGAAGTGGCCCGCATCTGCGCGAAGGCCAATGCGAACTGCCGCACCATGGGCGTCGGGCTTTCGCCGACCATTCTGCCCGCGGCTGGCAAGCCCACCTTCACGCTGCCGGATGGCGAGATGGAGATCGGCATCGGCATCCACGGCGAACCCGGAACGCATCGCGGCGCGCTGCAGTCGGCCGATGCCATCGCAGAGAATCTGATGCGCCAGATTCTCGACGATCTCGCGGCACCGAAGGGCTCGCGGCTCGCGCTGCTCGTCAACGGTCTGGGCGCGACGCCGCTCGAAGAACTGTATCTGCTGTATCGGCGCGCGTCGAAGATCGCCGAGGGCGATGGCCTGTCGATCGCGTGGTCGTACGTTGGCGAATACGTGACGAGTCTGGAAATGGCGGGGGCATCGATCACCGTCATGCTGCTCGACGATGAACTCGAAGCGCTGCTCGCCGCACCGGCGCATTCGCCGTTCTTTCGCGAAGGCACGCGCACATAATCGGGAAACCTAAATGATTACGACGAGACAAATGCGGGATCTGTTGTCCCACGCATTGAGTGAGCTTCCGTCTCATGCCGACGAGCTACGCGACCTCGATGCCGCGCTCGGCGACGGCGATCTCGGCATCACCGTGCGCGCGGGGTCGGAAGCGGTTGTCAAGGCAATCGGCGCGCTGCCGGACGAGGCCACGCTCGGCGACGTGCTGCTCGCCGCAGGGAAGGCGTTTTCGACGGCCAATCCGTCGACATTCGCGGCGTTGGTGGGCGGCGGCCTGCTTGCCGCCGCGAAGACCGTGCAGGGCAAGGACGCATTGGGACGCGACGAGGCGCTCGCCATCGGGCGCGCGGTGGCATCACGCATTACCGAGCGCGGCAAGAGCAAGATCGGCGACAAGACCGTGCTCGATGCGCTGGCGCCGAGCCTCGACGTGCTGGAGGCATCGCAGGGAAGCGCGGCCGAAACGCTCGACGCGATGATCGCCACGGCGAGCGAACGCGTCGTGGAAACGGCGAAGATGCAGTCGCAGAAGGGCCGCGCGGCGTGGGTGCAGGAACGGAGCATCGGCCATCCCGACCCCGGCGCGACGGCCTATGTGCGGTTTCTTGAAGCGTTGCGCAGGGCGGTCGATCCGGGCGCGCCGGCGTGAGCGCGGGGGCGTGCGTCCCGCGCGCCTTAACGCTATCTGTGAGAGAGCGCGCGCGCCGATTGTAGAAGGTCGTCGAGCATGGCCTGCCGGCGGTCCGGCGTCGTGTCGATCGCGAACGGGCGCGGCCATGCATAGGCGAAACGCGTTCGAGAGTCCCTCGGTGCAGCAGTAACCCAAGTCGCGCGCGAGCTTTACATCGCGCATGAATGCCTGAAAGTCGATACGAGCGCCATTGATACATCTCACAGGTATCTGACTCTTTGCAATTGAGTCGAGTGTTGACCGAGCATTTCGCCGGCAAGCAGCCTAATTCCGTATTGCGTTGGTGTTTCTGGTGCGCTCGATCGTTGCGGCGCTGCTTGTCTTTCCATACTCAGTGACAGAGATGAGCGTATCGACATCCGACATCGAAAATTGCGTGCTCCAACTGCTTGGCCAGCGCGCCGCAACGTCCTCGATTTGCCCGTCAGACGTTGCGCGCGCTTTAGCTGCCGATGAAGACGCATGGCGCGCGCTCATGCCTTTGGTGAGGCAAGTCGCCTCAGCGCTCGCGCGAGATGGGCGCATTATCGTCACGCAAGGAAGCGAAACGTTGCATCCGGATGCGATCAGTCACGGGCCCATCCGCTTGCGACGCGGACCGACGTTCGAGCAACCAGAGTGACGCGCAGCGCGCGAGCGCAACGCTCCCGAAGCGAGAACCGCGCGACACTGACGGTCACCGGCCTCGTGTCCGCGTCGATGCGACGACGCGCATTCGTCCGTACAGCCCGCGTGTGACAACCATCGGCTACATTGGGAATCGCAATAGCGCCATTACGGCCATTGAATTGCCAATATAACCGCACAGCCGTATCTTCATCTCCATATCAAGGAGACGCCAATGAAGATCGCTTTTCTCGGGGCGGGCGCACTCGGTTGTGCAATCGGCTCCGCGCTCACCGAAGGGGGCCACGAGACCTGGCTCGTCGATCGTTTCGCGGAACACGTCGAAGCCATGTCGCGCGACGGCCTGCAAGTCGACGACGAGCGCGGCACCCGCCGCGTCAAGGTCCGCGCGACGATCGATCCAGCCGAAGTCGGCGCCGTCGACCTGGTGATCGTGCTGGTCAAGTCGTTCCACACCGATTCGGCGATGCGCGGCGCGCTCGATCTCGTCGGGTCTGGAACGGTCGTGCTATCGCTGCAAAACGGCCTCGGTCACGAAGACGTGCTGAGCGAGATCGTCGGACGCGAGCGCGTGCTTGCCGGCAAGACTTACGTTGGCGGCGTGCTGCGCGCGCCGGGCCATATCCAGTCCGGCGTCACCGGAAAACTCACGATCATCGGAGAGCTCGACGGACAGATCACGAGCCGCGCGAAGGCGATCGCGGACGCGTTCAATGGCGCCGGTCTGACGACCACGGTCAGCGACAATATCCTCGGCACGATGTGGGACAAGCTGCTGATCAACGTCGCCACAGGCGCCATCACCGGCATCACCGGACTCACCTACGGACAGCTGTACGACGAGCCTGTTCTCAAGGCCACATCGCTTGCAGCCATCGCAGAAGCGATGGCTACGGCGAAAGCCGCAGGCGTTACGCTTTCGATTGCGAGTGCCGAGGACGCCTGGAAGATGGCAGCAGAGGGCCTGTCGCCCACATTCAAGACCTCGATGCTGCAAAGCCTGGAGAAGTCATCGGTCACGGAGATCGACTTTATCAACGGAGCAGTGGTGCGTTGGGGCGAGCGCCTCGGCGTGCCCACGCCCGTCAACTCGACGCTGGTCGCTTGCATCAAAGGCATCGAGCGCGCGATGAAGGACCGGCAAAAGGAAGGAGCCGCTGCATGAGCGCGCCGAAAGCCTATCTCGAACATGTCGCGATCTGGGTGAAGGACATTCACTGGCATATACGGTTCTTCGAGCAGGTGCTCGGCATGACCATGCGCGAAGTGGACGGCACCGTCGACGAGCCGCGTCAATACTGGACGCTCGGCGGTCTGCAATTCATCAGCAAGCCTCGCTATGAAGGCCCGGAGGGCCGGCTCGCGCATCTCGGCGTGATGTGCGAAGACCTCGATGCCGCACTGCAAGCGGCGCAAGCGTTCGGTGTCAGCGAGATGCCGCAAGGCCGCAACTGGCTACGCCTTCCGGACGGACTCGCTGTCGAACTCATTCAGGCCAAACCGGTAGCGTGCGTCGCGCAGGCGCTGTCGATCAATCCACGCGCGGAGGCGTGACCATGAGCACCATCACTGAGAAGTACTGGGACGACGCGCGCGAAGGCGACGAATGCGTGAGCCCGACGTACACCGTCACGAAAGAGCGCATTCTGGCTTACGCCGATCTCACGGGCGACCATACGCCCGTGCATGTCGATGAAGACCACGCCAATGCGAGCCACTTCGGTTCGATCGTGGCGCATGGGCTCTTCGGCTTGTCGATAGCGGATGGCCTGAAGACGCAGAGTGACTATCGGTTCCTGCCGGGCATGTCGCTCGGCTGGACGTGGGACTTCCTGTTGCCGATCAAGGTCGACGACGTCCTGCATGTCAAGTTCCGCGTCGGCTCGATGCGCGCAAGCAAGAGCAAGCCGCAATGGGGCATCGTCGTGTTGCCTTCGGAACTGATCAATCAGGACGGTCAGGTCGTCCAGCGCGGGGAGCATCGCCTGATGATTCCGCGCCGCCCGGGAGCGAACTGATGCAAGCCCGTCCGTTGGAAGGTATCCGCGTCGTCGATTACAGCCATTTTCTCGCTGGCCCGTATGTTGGCCGATGTCTTGCCGCGCTCGGCGCCGAAGTCATCAAGGTGGAGCGTCCCGGTAGCGGCGACGCAGGACGTCAGCACGCCACAGTTCTGGACGATCAGCAAAGCGCCTATTTCCTGCAGCTCAACATGGGCAAGCGCGGCGTGAGCGTCAACATGAAGGACCCGCGCGGCAAGGCGTTCATGGAGCGTCTTTGCGATTCGGCCGACGTGTTCATCGAGAACTATCGGCCGGGTGCGCTCGACAAGCTCGGTCTCGGCTACGCTGCGCTGTCAGCGCGCAATCCGGGCCTCGTCTATTGCTCGATCTCCGCATATGGGCACACCGGGCCGGACGCGCATCGCGCAGGCTTCGGTCTCATCGCGGAAGCCAAGAGCGGCATCATGCAGATGATCGGCAATCCGGGCGAGCCGCCGCCGCTCATGCGCATCTCGCTCGGCGACATGTACACAGGCATCCACGCGGTCGCCGCGATCAACGCGGCGCTGCTCGGTCGTGTAAAGAGCGGACGCGGTCAGCATATCGACATGGCGCTGTACGACACGCTGTTTTCGATGCACGAGTATGCGGTGCAGTGTTACACCATGCAGGGCATCGTTCCCGAACAGACTGGCCACGATATGCCGACCTCGACGTTGTACGGCGTGTTCCGTGCAGCGGATGGCGACCTCGTGATTGCCGCCCAAGTCGATGATTCGTGGAAGCGGTTCGCCGCGCTCGTCGAACGTCATGGCGGCCCCGAGGGATTCGGCACGGATACGCGCTTTCACAGCCTGAACGGACGCAACGCAAATCGCGAAGCGATCCTTGCTGTCGTGAAGCCCTGGGTCGCATCCCGGCCTGTTGCCGACGTGTTGGCCTTGCTCGACAGCGTCGACGTTCCATGCGCGAAGGTCCAGCGTATCGATGAAGTCGTGGCCGATCCGCAGATCGTCGCGCGAGGCATGGTGGTGGAACAGGAGCACCCGCGTCTTGGCAAACTGCGTCTGCCGAATCTGCCGTTCCGTTTCTCCGATTGCGATACGTCGATCACCGAAGTGGGACCCGACCTCGGGCAACACAACGAGGAAGTGGCGCAATCGCTCGGCTTCAGCGCGGCCGAAATCGACGCCATGCAAACCGACGGCGTGTTGTTCTCAAAACGGAGCGCGCAATGAGCGACCGGTACGCGGTGATCGGCAACCCGATCGGACACACCAAGTCTCCGCTTATCCACGGTCTGTTCGCGCAAGAGACCGGGCAGGATATGACGTACGTCGCTATCGAAGGTCCTCTTGAACCCGAGCACGCCTTCGTCGATACGGTGAGGGAGTTCATCGCTGCGGGCGGCAAGGGCATGAACGTGACCGCACCCTTCAAGCTACAGGCGTTCGCCATGTCAGACGAACGTAGCGAACGGGCCACGCTTGCGGGCGCGATCAACGCAATGAAGTTCGAGGACGGACGCATCATCGCCGAGAACTTCGATGGCGTCGGCTTGGTGAGGGATATCGAAGAGAATCTGCATCAGCCGATGGCGGGCAAACGAGTACTGATTCTCGGAGCCGGCGGCGCAGTGCGCGGCGCATTGCTGCCGTTTATCGCCGCAAGGCCGGGCGAAATCGTCGTTGCCAACAGGGACGTGGAGAAAGCAGAGGGGCTGGTGGATCAGGTCATGGCACGCGACTTACTGCGCGCGTGCGGGTATCACGCGCTCGGATCGATGGGCCAGTTCGATCTGGTCGTCAATGCGACGTCGGCGAGTCTCACCGGGCAACTGCCGCCCGTGCCGTCGAGCGTCTTCAGTCCGACCGGAGGCGCCTATGAACTGGCCTACGGCAAGGGACTCACACCGTTCCTGCGCCTCGCCCGTGATGCCGGCGTTCGAAGCGTCGCCGACGGCGTCGGCATGCTGATCGAGCAAGCGGCCGAGGCCTTTGCGTGGTGGCGTGGCGTTCGCCCGCAGACGCGCGCTGTCATCGATCGTTTGACTGTTCCGCTTACGTGATGCTTTTTAGGGGCTTGGCATATATTCGCAAGGATGCGGGCGATACACGCCGGCCCCGAAACCCACGGAGAGTGACATGGAGAAAACACGCATCGCCGTTGCCGGTGCCGGTTACATCGGTCTCGAACACATTCGCGTGATTCGGGAAAGTACTTCGTGCGTGCTGTCGGCGGTCGTCGATCCCTCGGCAGCCGCGGGCGAGGTCGCGGCCACTGCGGGCGTTCCGCACTACCGGTCGCTCGACGAGCTTATCTCGACGGACCGCCCCGATGGCGTCGTGCTTGCCACGCCGAATCAATTGCACGTTCCGCATGCGCTGCTGTGCATGCAAGCCGGCTTGCCGATGCTGCTGGAGAAGCCGATTGCTTCGACCATCGACGAAGCCGAAGCACTCGTTGCCGCCGCCGACCGCTACGACGCGTCAGTGCTCATCGGGCATCACCGCGCGCACAGCCCGATCATGAAGCGGGCCAAGGAGATCATCGAAAAGGGGACGCTCGGTCCGCTCGTTGCCGTGATGGGCAGCGCGTTATTCTTCAAGCCCGACGGCTATTTCACGGACGCGCCGTGGCGCAAGGCGCCGGGTGGCGGCCCGATCTTGCTGAATCTGATTCACGAGATCCACAATCTTCGCATGCTCTGCGGCGACATCGTGGCCGTGCAGGCGTTCTCATCGAATGCGACGCGGGGGTTCGAGGTCGAAGATACCGCTGCCATCATCTTGCGTTTCGCGAGCGGCGCACTGGGCACGTTTTTGTTATCGGATACAGCGGCGAGCGCCCGAAGCTGGGAACAGACCTCGCAGGAAAACAAAGCGTATTCGTCGTGCTCGGATGAAGATTGCTATGCGATCGCAGGCACCTTCGGATCGTTGTCGATTCCGACCATGCGGCTCAAGACCTACGCGAAAGCGGAGGATCGCTCGTGGTGGAAGCCGTTCGATGTGAGCGTCGCCGACGTGACGCGCGACGATCCGCTCAAGCATCAGATGGAGCACTTCGGGCGAGTCATACGAGGCGAAGCGAGTCCTCTCGTCACCGCGCGCGACGGCTTGCAGAACCTTCGAATCACCGATGCGATCGTGACGGCCGCCAGGACGGGATGTGTTGTGGAGACGTCCGTCGCGGCTGCTAAAAACTAGGGCAAAACCATGAAGACGTTTCTGATGCTGCATGGCGTGAATCACAACATGTTCGGCAAGCGCGATCCCGTTCAGTACGGAACGGCCACGCTCGCTGACATCGATGCGCAGCTTCACGCGCTGGCCAAAGAACTGGGCGTTACGGTCGAGAGTTATCAGACCAACAACGAAGGTGACATGTGCGAGCGAATCCACAAGGCGTTCACCGATCACGTCGACGGCGTGCTGATCAATGCGGGTGCATGGACGCACTCCAGCTACGGCATACGAGACGCGCTCGCGATACTGACCGTGCCTGTCGTCGAGATTCACATGTCGAACATCCATGCGCGGGAAGCGTTTCGCCATCACTCGGTGTTCGCCGAAATCGTGAAAGGGCAGATCTGCGGCTTCGGCATCGACAGCTATTCGCTCGGGCTCCGCGCGGTGGTGTCGGCGGCTGCTTGATCTTCGCGGGCATGACGCGCCGCGTTCACGGCGAGGTATCGGCAAGGCGCAATGCAATGGCTACAATGGCGTCATTGCGCTCGACAATACGCCGTGAGCCCATCCGAACTTCCTGATCTCAAACTGCTTCAGCTTTTCGACCTGCTGTATGACGTGCGTAGCGTCACGCGGGCAGCGGAGCAACTCGGCCAAAGCCAGCCGACCATCAGCATCTGGCTGGGGCGTCTGCGTGAGTATCTGCAAGACCCGCTCTTTGTTCGCACGCCGGGCGGCATGACGCCGACGCCTCAAGCCGACGCGCTCATCGGTCCGTGCCGAGAGATACTCGAATCGCTTCGACGCTTTGCCGCATGGGAAATTTCGTTCGACCCAAGCACCGCCAAGCGCCGTTTTCGCATCTGCATGACGGACGCGAGTCATATCACCCTTCTGCCGCGAATCCTGGCACGCGTGCGCGAGGAAGCGCCGGGTATTCGGCTGGAAGCCGCCCGGATTGATGGGAACACCGAAAGGGCACTCGAGTCCGGTGAAGCCGATCTTGCGATCGGGCATGTTCCTTGGCTCGGCGGCGGGATGTATCAGCAACAGCTGTACATGCAGGATTGGGTCTGCCTGGTCAATCGAACTCACGCGCGGGTGCGCAGCAGGCTGACGCTGAAGCAGTACCGTAGCGAGGGGCATGTGGTCATCGCAGGCGGCACGGGAGCTCAGCAGCTCGAACAAGCCTTATTGCGCGAGAACATCGAACGGGACGTTGTGCTCGAGCTTCCGGGCATGCTCGGGCTGGGATCGATCATCGCATCGACGGATTTGATCGCCACGTTGCCGAGGAACATTGGCGAGACACTCGCCCGAGTCAATGGCATCGCGGCACATTCGTGCCCTCTACCGGTCGACCAGTTCGCAGTGCGACAGCACTGGCATGCGAAGTATCACCATGAGGCAGGGAACCGGTGGCTTCGCTCTATCGTGGCTGATCTCTTTCTCGATAAAAGCTAGTCGCTGGTCTGTACCAGCGTACGCGCATTCTATGATTTGCAGCGATCTACTCGCGGTAAACCTTCGAAGAATGGATCCGTTCGAGAATGGGGCGGGCTGCTGAGCGTTTGCCACTGCCACGCGACGGCGATCATCGTACCTATTTCTAGTCGCCCCGCAGAAGCGTGCCGGCGTCTTGCAGCATCGAGCCAGTTCTTGCAAAGCGTTCATGCAGCGCGAAAGCCTTCTCCAGACAATGCGGCGTGTGGCCACCGCGTGCTTGTGCGTCGCGATAATAGTCGCGCAGCATATCCTGATACAGCGGGTGCGCGCACTTCTCGATGACCGTCAGCGCACGTTCACGAGGCGCAAGGCCGGTCAGGTTCGCGAGTCCGCGCTCGGTGACGATCACGTCCACATCGTGTTCGTTGTGATCGCAATGCGGCACCATCGGAACGATGCTCGAAATGCAGCCGTCCTTCGCAATCGATTTTGTCGCGAAGACTGCATATGATGCATTGCGCGCGAAGTCGCCCGATCCGCCGATGCCGTTCATCATGTGCGTGCCGCCCACATGCGTCGAATTCACGTTGCCGTAGATATCGGCTTCGAGCGCCGTGTTGATCGCGATGAGTCCGAGCCGGCGAATGACTTCGGGATGATTGCTCACTTCTTGCGGGCGCAGCACGAGCCGGTCGCGATAACGGTCAAGATTGCGCAGGACCTGTTCCTGGCGTTTGGCCGACAGCGTTATGGACGCGCCGGACGCGAAGGCGAGCTTGCCCGCATCGAAGAGATCGAAAGCCGAGTCTTGCAGCACCTCGGAATAGAGCGTGAGTGCTTCAAAGGGCGACGCGGCGAACCCCGACAGCACCGCGTTCGCGATGGTGCCGATGCCCGCCTGCAACGGCGGCAAAGTCTTCGGCAGACGGCCGCGCGACACTTCATGCTGGAAGAACTCGATGAGATGACCGGCGATCATCGCGGTTTCTTCATCGGCGGGCAGCACCGTCGAAGGACTGTCAGGCTGATTCGTGATGACGATGGCCGCAATCTTTTCGATGGGAACGTCGATGCAAGTGCCACCGATACGATCGCTTGGGCTAACGAGCGGCAGCTGCGCGCGCGACGGGCGCGGCGCGGGCGACCAGTTATCGTGCAAGCCTTCAAGCGTCAAAGGCTGCGCGAGATTGATCTCCACGATGACCTTCTGCGCAAGCGTCGCGAATGTCGCTGAATTGCCGACGGATGTGCTCGGAACGATGCCACCCGACTCAGTGATCGCAACCGCTTCGATGATCGCGATATCGAGTGCGCCGAGGCGCTGGTCGCGCAATAGCTCGACGGTCTCCGAGAGATGCTGATCGACGAACATGACGTCGCCGCGATTGATGGCGCGACGCAACGTGGCATCGACCTGAAACGGCAAGCGACGCTCCAGCGCGCCCGCTTCCGTGAGAATGCGGTCGATGTCGTTGCCGAGCGACGCGCCGGTCATGAGTGTGATGCGCAGCGGATCGCGTTCCTCGCGCGCGCGGCGCGCTATTTCGAGGGGTACCGCTTTCGCATCGCCAGCGCGGGTAAAGCCGCTTGCGCCCACGCGCATGCCATTGCGCACGAGCTGCGCTGCGTCAGCTGCGGATGTGATCTTTCCGCGTAGCGCGGCACAACGAATGCGGTCTTCGAACATCGGTATCTCCACCAACACTGCCTGATTCACGCGCTCGCATGCGCCTTCATCGTGACCGATCACTGCTGTCGGCGCGAATCTTGTTCGGGTGACCTGCGTATCGGCTGACAGAGACTTGCGAGCGACGCCGGGATTATAGGTATTGACTGACGCTTTGATTGCCGTGCAACGCCGCACGGCCATGTGAAATGCGCTTCCTTTGCGCTTTGTCTAATTCCAGCGCCGTCGCGCTTCAACTGCCGCCGAAGAAGACCGTGCAATAGCTGGCCGGACCAACGCACGATTGCGACTGATTCGACGGTTGGCTCGTCGACTGAATCGACGACTGATTGGCGTTACTGTCAGCAGCAGGCGCGGACGTTTGTGCCATCGCGAGCGATGCGCCCGATACCATGATTGCAGCGACTACGAACTTAAGCGACTTCATCGAACTCTCCTTGTTGAGTTACCGCCGGCGTGAATTGCCTCGGCAATGAAAACACTATAGGCAGCCAGCTTCGGGCGATAAATCGTCGCGCACGGAAGGCACATTTCCATGCCGAGGAAAGATCGGTTCAGCGAGAAGCGCCAAAAGGCGCATCCGGATCGATCAGCGCGCCGCGTATGAAATGCAGGCACGCCAGAATGCGGCGCAGGTCGCGCATGCATTCGCCGCCATTGACGCTCGACGCTTTCGCGCATTCGACGAGCGCTTCCGCGGCGAAGATTGAGCGCACGACCGAGTTGATCGCGCGCCGAAGCGACGCACTGGAGGGCATGCGAAAGAGCATGGCGACGTCACGAAGCATCAGCGCCACAGATGATGCCCATGTGAGACGAATGGGCGGTGGAATCGCATTGACGTCGAGCGCTGCTTTCAGCGTGCGCAGATCGATCATCGCCTGTCCTACTTCGAGCGTGACGAGCATCCACGCCAGTGCGCGACGATGTCCTCGCGAAGACTGAGCGGAAAGCGCCAACAGTTGAGACATCAGATCATGCGTGCCTGAATGAAAGCGTTCGCTCAGCGAAGCCAGAGGGCCTTCGCAGGCGAGCGCGGCTTGCGCACGCAATGCGGCAAGCGTCTTGCCGACGAGCCACGGCGTATGAGGCGGCACGAGAATGGCGCATGCCGCCGACGTGACGAGCATGGAGACAAGAATGGCAATGCCGTTGTTCAAGAGCGTGGCCGGGTCATAGACGATGACGTTATCGGGCGCGGCAAGCAGGCAGAAGAAGACGCAGAACCCCACGCCGTAGCCCGCTGTCGGCCGACGCATCGCAATGAAAGTGCCCAACGCGAGCGGTGGCGAAAGCATCGCGCAAAGCAGCGGGAAGCCATCAATCGCGGGATAGACGCGGCACAAGAAGATATATCCGATGATCATGGCGCCCGCCGTTCCCACAGCCATCTCCGCCACGAACCGCGCCGGTCGCGCCGATGCCGACGACAGTCCGCAAGCCAGCGTCGCGCCGATCAGCGCGAGCCCGCCGCTCGGCCATGCAGTGGCGATCCAGAAGGCCGCGACGGCCGCCATCACCATCGCCGTGCGGGCGAATGTCGTGGCGACCACGAAGCCGTCCGTCTTCGCGACGTAGTGCGCGAGCGGCATGTCATCGCGGTGACCGGCGGACAGTGCCGCGCGCAATTGCGCTATGCGGTCCATGTCGCCGATCAATCTTTCGAGGAGTTCCGCGCATGTGACGACGTCGATTTGCGATGCATCCGGCAGGCGCGCCGATAGCGACGTTCTAAAGCGTATCAAAGCGTGCCGGTCGCAATCGGTTGAATCGAGCAGATCTGCAAACTCACTCAGGCAGGCCGCGAGCGCGGGGCACGCCATATCGGCGCGCAGCCGCTTGATCGACTGGTCGAGCGCATGAAGCCGCGCGCACGCATTCATGAACGCGTTATTCAATTGCGAGAGCAGCATGCGTTGAGGACGCAACGCGGGATTCTCATACGCCGCGAGACGCCGGGTTGCTTCGAAGCCGACGATATCCGCGACCATTCCGGCGTAATGGCGCTCGCGCGCGCTCCGCTTGAAACGGCCGCGCAGTATGTCCGCAGCGAGCGCCCTGAACGCGGCCTCGCGTTGCGCGAGCGTCGCGGTGAGCTTGGCGCTTGCATGCCGCGGCAGCAGCAACGCACTGACGACGCCCGAGCACACGATGCCGAGCATGACTTCCGCGCCTCGCGTGAGCGTCGCGAGCAGAAGCTGACCGGGCGCCGTGACAAGCGGCGCGCCGATGAGCGCCGCCGTATAGCCCGCCAGCGCCCAGCCGTACCAGCGATACTGCCGATATCGCACCGCCAGCGCGGTGCAGGTCGCCACCCATATCGTCAAGCCGATGGCATATAACTCCGCTTGCTGCACGCATATGGCGCCAAGCACGAGCGCGGCGACGATGCCGAGCAGCGTGCCCGCGAAGCGATAGACGCTCTTGGCGAGCACCATGCCCGAGAATGGCTGCATCAGGACGAAGGTCGTCGTCATCGCAATGCGCGGTTGTGGCAACTCGAGACGCATGGCGAGACCCATTGCGATAAACGCCGCAATGAGTGTCTTGGACAGATGCAGCCACAGCGCGCCATCCGTTGCCAGCCAGTCGCGCAAGCCGTCGAATAAGTCTCGCGCGAAGGGGGTGCGCTCGCCCGGCCGATCCATGAACGACATGCTGTTGCCCGCTGCGTTCTTCGTGAAGGCAGCGATTCTAGACAGCGCGCGTCAGTCGATTAATGAGGGAATCAGGGAACATTCTTTCCAGAAACAATAACAATAGGTCTAACTATTCAGCGGACAATAGTGACCTTCTGGCAATTGTGACGTTTTGATGGACACCCTACAGAACATGCGGGTATTCGCCCGCGTGATCCAGACCGGCAGCTTCACCGCCGCTGCTCAGTCGATGAACTCGACGACCGGCGCCATGTCGCGCGCCGTATCGGAACTCGAAGCGCATTTGCGCACGCGCTTGATGAATCGCTCGACGCGGCGTCTTGCGCTCACATCGGCAGGCGAGCGTTATCTAAAGCGCGTCGTGCAGATTCTCGCGGACATCGACGGGGCGGAAGAAGAAGCGAGCTGCGCGCACGAGCACCCGTCGGGCACGCTACGCATGTTCAGCTTCGCGAGCGTAGGGCAGCACTATATTCTTCCCGCCATCGCGCAATACCGCGCGTTGTATCCGGACGTGAAGGTCGAATTGACGCTGTCCCAGCGCATGCCCGATCTCTTCGAAGGCAGTAGCGACGTCGCGGTCGTCTCCGCAGCCGCGTTATCCGATTCCGAAGTGATTTCACATCGGCTCGGCAGCACGTTCAGCATTCTGTGCGCGTCGCCCGAGTACATTCGCGCGCGCGGCGCGCCGATGCAGCCCGCCGACCTCGCGGACCACGATTGCCTCACCTTGCAGACGCCGGCATTTCCCGCGCGCGAATGGACGCTCGAAGGTCCGCAAGGCCGCGAGACCTTGCAGATCAGCGGGCCGGTGCAGGTGAACATCGCGGAGTCGCTCGTGGTGGCGATTCGCGAGGGCATGGGCATCGGCATGCTGCCGCTCTATGCCGCAATCGACGGCTTGCGCAACGGTTCGCTCGTGCGCGTGCTGCCGCAGCATACCCTTCAGTCCACGAATCTCTATGCGCTCTATGCGTCGCGCAAATTCATCGATGCAAAGACGCGCACCTGGGTCGACTTCCTGCGTGCCCATCTTCCTGGCGTGATCGCCCGCGATGAAGCCGCGCTTGCCGAGATCATGCAACGCGATGCGTCAGGCGGCGTCGCGCTGCCGATGACTCAAGAGCACGCCGCGCAGGTGAGACACTAGGCGCTTCGGTCGCGCTCGCTTCGCCGCTTTCTCTCGCCGGATGACCTGCGCTCGCGTTCGAGCGAAGGCGAGCGCACGGTCAGCAACGCCGCATCGTCGTTGAGAGCAGGCGCCGCTGCCGCGAACTGCCGACGATAGTCGGCCGGTGTCGTGTGCCTCGCGGCCTTGAACTGGCGATTGAAATTGGCCACGTTCGCAAAGCCCGAGCGCGCAGCAATGACGGCCACGGGCAGCGACGTGTCGGCGAGCATGCGGCACGCGTGCCCGATGCGAACACGCGTGATATACCGTCCGACGCTCTCGCCAATATGCTGCACGAAGTACCGCGTGAGCGTGCGCTCGGACAAACTGGCCGCTGCGCAGAGTTCCGACAGCCGCAGCGGTTCCGCGAAACGCGCATCGATCATCGACAGCACGCGGTTGATGCGCTCCGGTTCATGGCCGGACGGACCTGTCGTCGCCTGATCGAAGGCGCTCGGTGAAGCGAGCGGCCGGCCGGGCGCGTCGGCGAGCGTGCAGAGAATGTCGAGCGCCGCGCTCAGCCGTTCGCGCGCCACGTTCGAAAGCAACGCGTCCAGACGGCCGCGCATCCATTCACCGGCGGGCGGCTCGAACGCTAGTCCGCACGCGGCCCTGCGCAAGAGCCTGCGCAGCGGCTCGTATTCGCGGCAGCAATCCGCCATGCGCCGCGCCCAGTCGCCGTCGAACCAGATAACGATGGCCACTTGCGGCGAAGACGGCTCGATAGAGCGATTGGACGCCCACGTATGCGGCAGATCTGGCGGGACGAGGACGAGATCTTCCGCGCCGTAGTCGTTGACCGCGTCCCCGATGTAGCGCTTGCCATGACTATTCATCGTCAGGGTCAACTCGTACTCGGGATGGTGATGCCACTCGAACGGAATACGCGGAAGCCGCCGATGGTAAACCCGGACCGAACTATCTTCGCCGAACTGGACATGCTCGTATGCAGGTTTCATGGCCGAAAGCGCAAATGAATCGACTGGATAGTATCACCCGGTTGCGGGCACGCGTCATATGCTTGTCGCCACGATGAACCACAAGGGGACAAGCATGGCGCTCATAATCGACGACGTGCCGGCCGCAATCCGGCAGGCCAAAAAGGAGCTTCGCGCGGCGTTGCCGAACTACCGGGAGGTCTTCGCGGAAGTCGAAGAATCGATCGGCGCAGCGGCAAAGCGAATCGCAGCGCAGCGCGATTGCGGAGAAAACGTCATTCCGGAGATTCAATACTCCGACATCATCGAACAGCGCGTGACGGCCGAACAGATCGCGCTCGTCAAATCGCGTGGCGCATGTGTGATACGTAGCGTTTTCCCGCGCGCGCAGGTGCAGCAATGGGATGACGATATCGCGCAATACGTCGAGCGGAATGATCTCGACAAGCGCCTCGAAAACCGCGCCGAGGACAAGTACTTCGGTCAGCTGGCCTCGAGCAAGCCGCAGATCTACGGCGTGTACTGGTCGAAGCCGCAAGTGCTGGCCCGTCAGTCGGAATCGCTGACCGCGGCGCGCGTCTTCCTCAACAAGCTCTGGCGAAACGAAAGCGACGGACGCGTTCACTTTGATCCGGAACATGTGCCCGTCTATGCGGACCGTCTGCGCCGGCGGCCGCCGGGTTCGGCATCGCTGGGCTTGTCGGCGCATTGCGACGGCGGCTCGGTCGAGCGCTGGATCGAAAGCAATTTTCGCAAGGTGTATCGCCACGTGTTCTCCGGCAATTGGCGCGAGTACGATGCCTTCGACGCCGCTTTCCGCACGGATGTGCAGGAGATCGCGTCGCCCGCCGTTTGTTCGATGTTCCGCACGTTCCAGGGCTGGACGGCGCTGACGCCGCAAGGCCCGGGCGACGGCACGCTGCAACTCGTGCCCATTGCCAACTCGATGGTGTACATCCTGTTGCGCGCGCTTCAGGACGATGTCGCCGATGATGACCTGTGCGGCGCGATGCCCGGTCGCGCGCTTTCGATCAAGCCGGAGTTTCATGCGCCGCTGTTCGAGGCGTTGTCGTCCATTCCCAAGATGGAAGCGGGCGACACCGTGTTCTGGCACAGCGACGTGATTCATGCCGTCGAAGACGAGCATCGGGGCGCGGGCTATAGCAATGTGATGTACATCGCCTCGGCGCCGTCGTGCGCCAAAAACGACGCGTATCTGAAGCGTCAGTTGCCGAGCTTCCTGAAAGGCGAAAGCCCGCCTGACTTTCCGACGGATCATTTCGAAGTCGACTTTATCGGCCGCGCGACGGCGGATGATTTGACTCCACTCGGCAAGGCCCAACTCGGTTTCAATCTGTAGCTGTAGTACCGGCATGCATGCGCGGTCTCTCTGATCGCGCATGCGTCGCTCGATCCATAACGATAAATTCGGAGACTGCAATGAAACAACAACTGACGTCGGTTGCGACGGCTGTCGCGCTGCTTGTCTCGGGCACTCATGCTGCTCTCGCCGCAGAACAGGTTTCGGTGCTTCACTGGTGGACCTCGGGCGGTGAATCGAAAGCCATTCGGGTGCTCAAGGATGACATGAGCAAACAGGGCTACGAGTGGAAAGACTTCGCGATTGCGGGAGGGGCGGGCGCGGCGGCCATGACGGCGCTGAAGACGCAGGTGATCTCGGGCAATGCGCCTTCGGCCGCGCAGATTAAGGGGCCACTGATTCAGGACTGGGCCGAGCAAGGGATGCTCGTCACGGTGGATGCGCCTGCGGCGGACTGGAAAGCGCACACGCCCGCGCTAATCGATAGCGATATCAAGGCGGGCGGTCACTACGTGGCCGCGCCTTTCTCTGTCCACAGGATCAACTGGCTGTGGATCAACAAGGCGGACCTCGACAAGGTCGGCGGCACGCCGCCGAATACATGGCCGGAGTTCTTCGCGCTCGCCGACAAGTTCCGCGCCGCGGGTATCACGCCGGTCGCGCATGGCGGCCAGCCGTGGCAAGACATGACGATCTGGGAGACGGTCGTGCTGTCACAGGGCGCAGACTTCTATCGAAAAGCCCTCGTCGATCTCGATCAGAAGACACTGACATCGCCGCAGATGATTCAGGTGTTCGAGACCGTTCAGAAGATCCGCTCTTACTTCGACAAGGGCTACCAGGGCCGCGACTGGAACCTCGCCACCGCGATGGTCATTTCCGGCTCGGGCGGCATGCAGTTCATGGGCGACTGGGCGAAGGGCGAATTCGCCAATGCCAACAAAAAGGCGGATGTCGATTATGTGTGCGCGGCTGCGCCTGGAACGTCGAACGCCTATACGTACACGGCGGATGCCTTCGTGTTCTTTCAGCAGAACGGCAAGAAGGACGCGACACCGGGACAGGTCGCGCTCGCGAAGACGATCATGTCGGTGGATTTCCAGCAGCAATTCAGCCTCTATAAAGGCTCCATTCCTGTCAGGCTGGACGTGCCGATGGACAAGTTCGACAGCTGCGCCAAGAAGTCTCGCGCAGACGAGCAGGCGACGATCAAGACGGGCGGGTTCTTGCCGTCGCTCGCTTTCGGTGAACTGCAGTCGCCGGTCACGGCTGGCGCAATCACCGATGTGGTGACGAACTTCATGAACTCGAACGAGGATCCGAAAGAGGGCGTGCGCAAGCTCGCCGCTGCCGCGAAGGTCAAGTAAGCGACGCGCAATCTCACTCACAACAGGAGACAGACTTGAATCCAGTCGCCAAACGTAAATGGCCGCGCTCAGGGCTCGAAACAACGGTGATGGGCTTCGGCGCCGCGCCGATCGGCAACATCTTCAGGCCGATCAGCGAAGAGGATTCGGCGGCTTTGATTAAGGCCGCATGGGACGCGGGCGTACGCTACTTCGACACTGCGCCGATGTACGGACACGGCTTGAGCGAAGCGCGCTGCGGACAGGCGCTGCGCTGGTATCCGCGTGACCAGTTCGTGCTGTCGACGAAGGTCGGCCGCCTGCTCAAGCCGGGCAAGCGCGCCGACATTCAATTCGCGCCGTGGGTCGACGGCCTGCCGTTCGAGATCACTTTCGACTACAGCTACGACGGCACGATGCGTTCTATCGAAGACAGTCTGCAACGTCTCGCGCTGGAGCACATCGATATTGCGCTGATTCACGACATCGATGTCTTCACGCACGGAGAGCGCCAGCCGGAGATGTTTGAAGCGGCGATGGCGGGCGCATCGAAAGCATTGCTCAAGCTACGCGACGAAGGCGTCGTGAAGGCGGTCGGGCTGGGCGTCAACGAGTGGCAGGTCGCTCACGAAGCGATCCGCCGGCAGGATTTCGACTGCCTGCTGCTGGCGGGCCGTTACACACTGCTCGAGCAGGACGCGCTGGACGGCTTTCTGCCGCTGTGCGAAGCAAGACAGGTGTCGGTGGTTCTCGGTGGAGGGTTCAACAGCGGTATCCTCGCGACCGGCGCGATACCGCGCGCCAAGTACAACTATGCGCCCGCGCCCGAAGCCATTCTGGAGCGCGTACGCCAGATGGAGCAGGTATGCCGGGATTTTTCGGTGCCGCTCAAAGCCGCCGCGCTGCAATTCGTTCTTGGGCATCCTGCGATACCGACCAGCATCCCGGGAGTGCGTACTGTCGCGCAACTCGAAGACAACCTGCGGACGTTCCGCACACAGATACCCGCGGAATTCTGGGCCGAGCTCAAACGTCGCGAGTTGATTCGACACGACGCGCCGACGCCTGGATAGCAGTTGAGGTCAGAGCGCGCTCACGCTATAGCGGATTAGCCGGCAGGCTTCGATGAATAGCCATCGAAGCCATTGCAGCTTCACCCACTGCGACGCAGATCTGATTGAGTGAATTCACTGCATCGCCCGCAGCGTAGAGTCCATCCAAACTCGTTCGCTGATGCTTGTCGGTCACGATCATTCCGTCGCTGTCTCGCTCTACATCCAGGCCACTCAACAGGTCGTTTTGAGTGAGGCAGCCGAGCACCGGATAGATGGCATCGAATGCATGTCGGTGACCATTCTCGCAGGCGACGTTCAGCGGCGCCTCGGTGCTGTTCGGTAGATCGAGCGCCACGGTCGCGATCAGATCGATGGCATGCTGTGACGCGAGGGCACGCTCGTCCTGTGTCAGCGCATCCAGATCGGAGGCAATGACTGCTACCTGCTGACAGAACGTGCGAAAGAACACCGCATGCGACAGCGCGCGTGACGCCGGACCTAGCATTCCGATTCGCTTGCCTTGCGCTTCGAATCCGTCGCATATCGCGCAGAAACGGAGCAAACCGCGCTGCGTCAGCCGCACGGCCTCGTCGACCGGCGGAAGTTTGTCGCGAATTCCACAGGCGAGTAGTGCGCGATGTGCGATCAGGGTGCGGGACGAAGAATCGCCATTGCTGCCGTATTCGACGAAGAACCTGCCGTCTTCCTCCGAGATCGTCGTGACGCGTCCTTCGATCACTGGCACGTCGTAACACTCGATCTGACGACGCATCTTGGCGAGCAACTCGTTTCCGTTGATGCCGTTCTCGAAGCCAGCGAGGTTGCGCACGATGGGAATGAGAGACGCTCTGCTGTGACCGTCGTCGATCACGATCGTCGAGCGCCTGAATCGCGCGAGATACAGGGCGGCGGTGAGGCCAGCGGGCCCGCCACCGACAATAATGCAATCGATCGGATCGTTCATCGATGTCTTCGTTTTCGGTCGATAGACCTGCGTTTTGCGTATGGGAGTGCGCACGCCGTTGTCGGACATGCCGCTTGCGTTCAAACTGCGTGAGCAATAGCGATTCCCAGCATGAAGAACGGCGGGTCCGTCTGAGATGAGCGCCGGGTGGCGATGTCTCTATACGCGAGAAATAAAACGATCGGTGAATTTTCCAGGCGGGAAACCAGTAGGCGGAGATCTGGAAAGAATGACCGGCGAACGGCAAGTCACTGATGTTCTGTTCTTATCTACTCGTGCCCCGTATTCGAAGCAAGCCAAAACGACAATGCCCACTCAAGAGTGGGCATTGCGTATTTTTCGAGGACCGCAGCTTTAGCGTTCTGCTCGCTCGACGTTGAGCATGTTCTTGGGAATCGCCAGAATCAGAACGCAACTGACGAGTAGGCAAGCCCCGAGTGCATACGTCCCGTTATTGATATTCCCGGTCAAGTCCTTGGCGACGCTCGTAATCATAGAGCCTGTAAAGCCCGACAGGTTGCCGACAGAGTTGATGAGCGCAATGCCTGCCGCTGCTGCCGTGCCGGACAGAATCTGTCCGGGAAAAGTCCAGTAGATCGGCATGAGGCCGAGGATCGCGCAAGTCGCAACGGTCAACAGAAAGATCGACAGCGGTACATTGTTCGCGAAGTGAGCGCTGAGAATAAGGCCCAATCCACCGATGCACGCCGGAATGGCTGCGTGCAGACGCCGCTCGCCCGTCTTGCGTGAATGTGCCCCGTTCCAGATCATCGCGACGACGGCGCACATATACGGAATGGCCGTCAGTAATCCGATGTTGAACGTGCTCTTCACCCCCGACGCTTTAATGATCGACGGCAGCCAGAATGCCAGACCATAAAAGCCCGTGTTGAACGTCAGGAGGATGAACGTCAGCAGCCAGACGCGCGGACTCTTGAGCGCCGCAGCGACGCTATGCGTCTTCTTGGCGCTTTCCTGTTGAAGGTTCTTGTGCAGCAATGCCTTTTCCGCGTCCGTCAGCCATTTGGCGGACTGAATGCCATCGCCCATGCGGAACAGCACAACGAATGCGACCAGTATCGACGGAATGCCTTCCAGCAACAGCATCCATTGCCAGCCACCCATGCCGAACAGCCCGTGCGTGTGCTCCATCAGCCAGCCTGACACCACGCCGCCGAGGGTAAGGCTTACCGGAATCGCGATCAGAAACCCAGACATGGCGACGCTTTGACGCCGGGCCGGGAACCAGTAGTTCATGTACAGGATGATGCCCGGGAAGAATCCCGCTTCGCACACGCCAAGCAGGAAACGAAGGATGTAGAACATCGTCCCGGTTCCGACATGGAAGAAGCTGGCCAGCGGCGAAATGAAGGCGAGCGCCGAAGACACGATGCCCCACGTCACCATGATCCGGGCAATCCAGAAGCGCGCGCCGTACTTGTGAAGCAGCAGATTGCTCGGCATCTCGAACAGGAAATAGCCCCAGAAGAAGATGCTTGCGCCGACTGCGTAGACGCTGTCGCTGAGTCCGAGTGCATCCAGCATCTGCAGCTTCGCGAAGCCGACGTTCACTCGGTCCAGATAGGCGACCACGTAGCAAAGCAGCAGCAAGGGCAAAATGCGCTTCAGGACTTTCCGGTACAACTGGTCTTCGGCCTCGTCCCCGACGGCTGCCCTGGAGGCGGCAGCCTGAGTGATGGTTGGCATCGTATTTGTCTCCGTACTATGTGTAGTCAGCTAAGTCGTGGCTTGCGCCTGAAGGGGCGCATCCCTTGCATCTTCGAAATGGGCACCGATAGTTACCGGTAACATCAAAGGCGGGGCGGGGCCGGATCGGATGATATGTTATCGGTAACAAAGGTAACACGATCGCATCTCGTGCCGCAAGCTGCGGGAAGTGCCGAGTTGCGACAGGCGAAGTCCGCTCAACACGGCTATGCGATCGGCGCCCCTTAGGCTATGTCTTCCGCAGAACCGAGTCGGATCGCAAGCTGTCTTCGATGAACTGGATCAGCGCGCGCAACGCGCGGCCGTTATTCGCTGCCTCGCCATAGACGGCGATTTCGCATGCGGGTAGCGGCGGCAAGTGCGGGCTCAGGTCCCGCAAACCCGGGTTCCGTGCGAGCGATGACTGCCCTAGTATGGCAAGGCCCGACCCTGCGGCGATGGCCGCCTCGACTCCGAGCAGACTGGTGCACGCGTAGACGACGTCGGCGGGACGTCCGACGGACGCAAGCGCATCGACGGCCATGCGCCGATAGGCACACTGCGGAGGCAGCGCCACCAGCGGCACCGGGCCGCTCTCGCCGAGCTCGAAGTCATCGGCTGCGACCCATCTCAGTGGCTCGGTCCACACCACGCGTCCCCCGCGTTCATCTCCCTCGCGGTTAGCGACGACGACCTCCAGCGCTCCCGATCGCATGTGCTCCAGCAGATCGGCCGACAGTCCCACTTGAACCTCCAGTCGGACTTTAGGATGCGCTTGCCTGAAGCGCGTCAGCACGCGCGGCAGATGATCCGGCACGAACAGTTCGCCGATGCCGAGCCGTATCGTCCCCGTCGCCTCAGAGGCCCGCAAGTGCGCGAGCGCGGCGTCGCTGTCGCGAACGAGGCGCCGAGCGTAGCCCAGCAGCAGTTCGCCAGCGGGCGTGAGTGTCGTGCGGTGGGCGTTGCGCTCGAAGAGCTGTTTGTCTAGCGCTTCTTCGAGCTTCCGAATCTTGAGGCTGATGGCCGATTGCGTCCGTCCGACGCTGGCGGCCGCCGCCGTGAAACTCCCGCCGTCCGCGATCGCCAGAAAGGTTCGGAGGCTGTCGAGATCGAGCCGAGGCGTCGTCATTGCGATGTGCGCGGAAAAGAAAGGCCGGATCTTAGCATTAGCCTCGCTCATGCACGGGATTGGAATTAGTCGTTTTGCAAATGCTGTGGCGGGCGCTATCGTCCTTCTTCCGGATAAGAAGGTCCATCTATGAAAGCTTTTGTATTGAACGAATTCGGCGTCGAAGGGCACGTGCTCGATACGCTTCCGATCCCCGAACCTCAAGCGGGCGAACTGCTCGTCGCCGTGCACGCCTCGGGTGTCAACCCGGCGGATCTCAAGATCAAGGCCGGCGAACTCGGCCCGGCCGCGCCCGCGCTCCCGGCGATCCTGGGCATGGACTTCGCCGGCATCGTCGCGAAGGTCGGGGCAGGCGTCGAAGGTTTCGACGTGGGCGACGCGGTGTACGGCTGTGCTGGCGGCGTCAAAGGCAGAGCCGGATCGCTCGCCGAATACATGGTGGTCGACGCGCGCCTCGTCGCCCCGAAACCGGCCCGCCTCTCGATGCGTGAAGCCGCTGCGCTCCCTCTCGTTGCGATCACGGCCTGGGAAGGTCTCGTGGATCGCGCGAAGGTCAGCCTCGATGAGAAGGTACTGGTCCACGCGGCGGCAGGCGGTGTCGGCCATATCGCCATTCAGCTTGCAAAGATCTTCGGCGCGCAGGTGTTCGCGACCGCATCGACGCCCGAAAAGCTCGCGCTGGCAGAACGCCTCGGCGCCGTGGCGATTCCCTATCGCGACATGTCGACCGAGGACTATGTCGGCCGATACACGGATGGCCGGGGCTTCGACATCGTGTATGACACGGTGGGCGGGCCGACGCTCGAACAGTCCGCCATGGCGACTCGCCTGTACGGGAGGCTCGTTACTTGCGCCGCATGGGGGCAGCACAATCTCGCGCCGGTGCTCGGGCGCAGTCTGGACCTCATCGGCATATTCATGTTGTTGCCGATGCTGACGGGCCAGCGGCTCGAGGACCACGGCGTCATCTTGCGCAAGATTGCAGCGCTGGTGGATGAAGGCAAGCTGTCACCGGTGGTCGATCCCATCCGCTTCCAGCTTGCGGACACCGCAGCCGCTCACGCAAGCCTGGACAAGGGCGAAGCGGTGGGCAAAGTCGTTATCGATATCGTCAATTGAAGAGGAGCAGGTCTCATGTCCGAGGAAGTCACTGTCGTTGCAACGGTTCAGGCGCGAGCCGGGATGGAAGCAGAAGTAGAAGGCATCATCAGAACGTGCGTTTCGGCCACGCGTCACGAATCCGGCTGCCGGCTTTACACCGCGCATACGGACCCGCAGCATGCCGGGCGGTTCGTGTTCATCGAAAGATGGGAGAGCCGCGAAGCGCTCGCCAAACACGAGCAGGAACCGCATTTTCTCGCGATGGCCGAGGCGTTCAAGACGCGCCTTGAAGGGCCGATCGAAGTGCAACTGCTTCGCGAGCTGGTGTGATTCGCTAGATAGCGATGTGGCCCGTTGAGTCGCTGGCGGCCCTTCGTATGCGGATCTCGATCACGTCGAGATCCAGCAAAGGCCAGTCGATCCTATCCGACGCAAATGCCCGGCACGGCGACCTTCTGAAAGAGATGCGGTGAAGTCATCGCCGACGAAGGGTAGGCGGCGAGGCTCGCCCTGAAATCCGGATGACCGAATGCCGCTCGAAAGTGCGCGTTCGACTCCCAGACGGCATAGTTCAAGTACGTGGGACTTTCGCCGACGGCCCGGTGCAGTTGCGTCGAAATGAAACCCGGCTGCCGCTTCATGAATGCCGCGTCGTCCTGCCAGACTTTCAGGAAGGCCTGCTCGTCGGCCGGGTCCAGCGTGAAGACATTCACCAGAACGACAGGGGCAGCGTCGATGCCAAGTTGACGCTCGATCGGAAAAGAAGGGTCAAGCGGTTTCAATTGCAGCATGGTCGGCTCCGTTGGTCGAAAGGACAATGACAGCGATGATCGAATTGAGGGCCGCGTCGCTGCTCCCACATCTGATCGGTCCCGCCGTGCCGAACCAGACATCGATAAGCGCTGTGCTTGGCAAAGGACTTGCTTCAAAGGCCGCCACTCCCGTTCGCCGATGATCCTGTCATGCCGAGACCGTCGTTTTCCACGCAGCTTCTCACGCTCTGGGCCTTGATCGCCGTGCTGTGCGGTCTGCTGAGCGTCGCGGTTTGGCTCATGTTGTCATCGGCGCTCGGCGAGCGTGTCGTGGCCGCGAGGCAGCAAGCGGAAGCTGCCTGCACGGCCGTGGCGTCGCGCTACGACCTGTCGATGCAGCGTTCGGGCGAAACGAACGTCGACCTGATGCATGCGGTGCTCGACCTCGTGCTCGTGCAGACCGAAGGCATCGAAGGCGGCTTCTGGACGAGCCAGCCGCCGTCGAACGCGTCCAACGGCTTCATCGCATACGCATTTCCTACCTATGGCGGCAGCGGCGTCAAGCGCGATATTCCCGAAGCCGAGACGCCGCTCATTCTTCGTACGCTCAAGAGCGCATCGAGCGCCGGAGCGTTGCACGCGGAAACGGTGTCGAGCGGAACGGACGCCGTGCTCGCGGTGGCCTGTCCCGTGCCGCGTCACGCGGCGCTGTTCGCATGGACGCTGACGCGCGCGCGCCCGCCGCTCGGACCATACGGCGAGCGCGCCACCGCCATTCTGGCGAGCGTGCTTGCCGTCATCGTCGTGCTCGCGCTGTTTCTCGCCTTGACGCTGAAGCGCTGGAGACAGAACCTCACGCTACTCGAACAATCGCTCGCGCCCGGCGGCGACTTCGAACGCGGCAAGCGGCTGGAGCGCATCGGCGAGCGCGATCTCGATCAGATCGTCGATGCGCTCAACCGTTACGCCGACCGCGCCGAGCGGCTCAAGCGCGACGCCGACGCGCTGAACCGCAAGCTCGCGCAGGCGGAACGCTTCAGCATGCTGGGAAAGATGGCCGCGCAGATCGCGCATGAGATCCGCAACCCGGCGGGCGCGATGCGTCTCAAAGCGGAGAACGCGCTGGCCGGCGACGGCGCGCGCCGCGAAGCCGCGTTGAAGACGATCATCCAGCAAGTGGGACGCATCGAGTCGCAGGTGACGAGCCTGCTCGCGCTGACGCAATCGGTCACGGTGCATGCGCGCGAAGTCGATCTGCGCGGCTGGCTCGACGATATCGTTCATACGCATGAATCGCGCGCCGAAAGCAGGAACGTCGCGCTGGGTCTGGAAGTCGCAGCTAGCAAGACGCCGCCGGTTTTCGACCCGGCGCAACTCGCCCGCGCGCTCGACAATCTCCTCGTGAATGCGCTCAGGCACGCGCCGTCGGGCGGCAACGTGACGGTTCGCGCATACGGCGTCGAAGCAGAAGAGGGCGGAAGGCTCAGGCTGGAAGTCATCGATAATGGAGCCGGCGTGGCCACAGCCGAGCGGGAGCGGATCTTCGAGCCGTTCGTGACCGGCCGGCCCGAAGGCTCGGGTCTCGGTCTCGCTGTCGTGCGCGAGATCGCGTCGGCGCATGGCGGCCGCGCTTACCTTGCCGACGATTCCAACGTGACGCGCTTTGTGGTCGATCTGCCATGGCGACCATCCTGATCATCGACGACGACGACGCGTTTCGCGAAGGCCTCGCGGAAACCGTGCAGGACCTCGGCCACTCGACGGCCGAGGCGGGTTCCGGCGAAGAAGCGCTGGAGTGGTTGCGCGGGCGTGCGGCGCCTGCCTGCATCTTTCTCGACTTCCGCTTGCCGGGCGCGGACGGCGTCGCCGTGCTGGAGACGCTGCGCGCGACGCCCGGTTTGCAGACCGTGCCGGTGGTGATGCTCACCGCGCACGCAACGAGCGACAACACCATCAGCGCGATGCGTCTCGGCGCGTTCGAGCATCTCGCCAAGCCGGTCGGACGCGACGAGATCGCCGCGCTGCTCGATCGCGTGCTGTCCGCGCAGATGGACGCGCCGGCCACGCGCGCGTTCGCGGACGAAGTCACGTCCGACGAGCCGCAATTGCTCGGCGTGAGCGAGGCCATGCGCGAGGTGCAGAAGCGCCTCGGCCGCGCCGCCGGCACGAACTCGACCGTCCTGATTACCGGCGAAACGGGAACCGGAAAGGAGATCGCCGCTCGCGTGCTGCATCGCGCGTCGGCTCGCGCAAGCGGTCCGTTCGTCGCCGTGAACTGCGCGGCCATTCCCGAAGACCTGCTCGAAAGCGAATTGTTCGGACACGGGAAGGGCGCTTTCACTGGCGCGCAGCGCGACAGGCGCGGGCGAGTCGAGGAGGCGCACGGCGGCACGCTCTTTCTCGACGAAGTCGGCGACATGCCGCTCTCCATGCAGGCCAAGCTGCTGCGCGTGCTCCAGGAAAGGCAGGTCACGCCGCTCGGCACGAACCGCGTCGTCACGGTCGATGTACGCGTGGTCGCCGCCACGCATCGCGACCTCGCTTCGATGGTCCAGGCAGGCACGTTCCGGCAGGACTTGCTGTTTCGTCTGAACGTGATTCCGTTGCATATGCCGCCGCTGCGCGAGCGCGTGGCCGATATCCTGCCGCTGGCCGAGCACTTCCTCGCGGCGGCATCGACGGATGTCGCGCGCAAGCATCTGTCAGCCGATGCTCAACGCCTGCTCGCCACGTTCGCCTGGCCGGGCAATGTGCGCGAGCTTGCCAACGCGATCGAACGGGCGAGCGCGCTCGGCGCCGGACAGGTGCTCACGCGCGACGACTTCGCGTTTCTGACCGCGACCGCGCCGCGAAACAACGCGGACGACGCAATTCCGCAGGCTTTGCTGGAGCTTCCGCTGCCGCAAGCGGTCGCGCAACTGGAGCGCGCGCTGATCGTCCACGCGCTGTCGGCGGCGGGCGGCAATCGCGCCGAGGCGGCGAGGCGGCTCGGAATCAGCCGGCAGTCGCTCTATACGCGCATGTCGGCGCTCGGCATGTCCGAGGCTTCGGCTGGCGCCTGAAGTCGTCAAGGAACTGGACATGCGCTGTCGGGTTCCTTGACACATCGAACCGCTTATTGGCCGCAGAGCATTGAGTTATCGGCGTTTCTCGATTGGCATAGGCCTTGCAGATCACTCTTCGTCAAGCGTAAGGAGTGAATCATGCAACCGACCCGATACCCCAGCCCGAGAAGCGCCGTGCTCGCGGTCCTGCTCGCGGCGAGCGCTGGCTGCGCAGCCCAAGTTCCGCCGCCGTCCGCGGGAACGCCGCCACCGCGACCGGTGGCGTCCGACGCTCCGCCGCCTGCCGTCGCGGGCGCGCCGATGCCTCCGCCTCCGCCTGCGCCGCCACGTCCGGGCGCAGCGCCGGCTCCGCTTGCCGACGCCGCTTCGATGGCGACCACGCAAGGCACCGTCGCGCGCTTCCTCACCAATCCTGACGGCGATGTCGACGGCTTCATGACCGACGACGGGACGCTGGTGCGCTTTCCTCCGCATATGAGCGCGCAACTGACATCGGCCGTTCGCCGGGGCGATGCCGTGCAGGTGACTGGCCGGCGCAACGAAGACGGCAGCTTCGCGGCGCAACGCATCGTCGATACACGGAGCGGCCGGCAAGTGATCGACGAGCCGCCGATGCGCGGCACGCCGGCGTGGCCCCGCGACGCACGCGCCGAAGGACTCTCGCGCCTGAGCGCGCAAGGACAGGTGGCGCGCGTCACGAGCGCGCCTCGCGGCGAGCCCGATGGCGTAATCCTGTCCGACGGCACGGTCATCAAGCTCACGCCACCCGTGGCTCAACGGTTCCCGGCGCTGGTTCGCGCCGGCGCGACGGTATCGGCGCAAGGCTACGGCACGCGCAATCAATACGGCACCGCGCTTCAGGCGACGGCATTCGGCACGCCGGGCAATCTGACGCCGCTCTACGACCGCGCGTCGCCCATGCCTTGACGCGGGCTATCTTAATCATCTACCACTCACACTTAATAAGGACAACGAACATGCACTGGATCGACCCTGCAAGCCTTCCCGAAACACGCGGCGAAGTCACGCACTTTCTATTGAATGCTCACGGTGAAATCGACGGCCTCGTCATCGGCTCACGTCAGGTTCACTTTCCTCCGCACTTGTCGAAGCAGCTCGCGCGGCATGTCGCGCTGGGCGATGAAGTGCGCGTGCGCGGCGTCAAGCCTCGCCATGCAGACATGATCGCCGCCGTTTCGCTGACGACGCGCCGAGGCGTGGTGATTCTCGACGACGGTCCGCATGCGGGCGGCGAGACGCATCACAAACCACACGTCGAACGCAAACCGATGGAAGCCTTCGGCGAAGTGGTGCTTTCCCTGTTCGGTCCGAAAGGCGGATTACGCGGGGCCTTGCTGGACGATGGCACGTCGCTGCGCATGCCGCCTCATGCCGCGGCCGAACTGGCGGCTTACCTGAGTCCGGGCGCGCACGTTCACGCCTGGGGACACGGCGTGAAGAACCGGCGCGGCCGCACGATCGAAGTCGATGAAATAGCCGAACTCATCGACGCGCCCGAAGCGGCCTGACGGACTGTCCATTCGTTCAAGGAGCATGTGTCATGTTGAGCTGGGTGCACTTCGGGGACCTTCATGCCTCGGGCGACGACCAGTACGAGAGTCTCGATCATCTGAAGTCGATGATCCGCCTCGTCAATCGCCACTTGTCCGACCGGGTGGACTTCGCGTTTCTTCCGGGCGACAACGCGAACAACGGCACGCCCGAGCAGTACGGCAAGATAGCCGATGAAGTGGCCCGCCTGACGCTGCCGCTTCATGCGATACCCGGCGATCACGATTACGAGCCCGGCCACCTCGACGCCTTCAACGCCTTTGCTAACGCCGCGTTGCCGATGTCGCGCATCGTGAAGGGCCACCGGTGCATCTTTCTGGACGTCGTATCCGCGGGACGGGGCGGGCCGGACTTCAGGCTGTCGGGTCCTGATTTTCAGTGGCTCGAGCAAGAGCTCGCGCTATCCGCTCGCGACCCGGAGCTGCCCGTCGTCTTCATGCACGCCTATCCCGGCGATATCGCCGATGGACACGCGCTCGCTTCGGCGTTCGCGCGCGCGAACGTCGCGATGGTCGACACCGGGCACACGCACTACAACGAGTTGCTCAACGACGGCTGGGTCGTCTATGCAGCGACCCGTTCGACCGGACAGATCGAAGAAGACGATGGTCGCCCGGGATTTTCCGTCGCGGCGGTGGATAGCGGTGTCGTGAGCTGGAAGTTCCACCCGCTCGATGCCTCGTGGCCCTTCGTCATGATCACGCGTCCGTCCGACAGGAGGCTGCATCGCAGCCGCTCCGCGACGAGAAACGTGGACGCGACGCGCGTGCGCGTGCTGGTTTCCAATGACGATGTCGTGTCCGTCACCGGCCATCTCGACGGCATGCCGATTCCGTTCTCCCGCAGCGCCGACGAGACCGGCATCTGGCAAGCGGTTCTTCCGGCTGCAGCAACAGGTTACCGGGCGCGCTTGACGGTGACTGCCCGCACCGCTGACGGGCGAAGCGGCGAGGACTCGATCACGCTGCAACCGGCAGGGCATGCGGACAAGCACCTCAGGCACCACGCCGCGCTCGGCACGGATGCGCACGCCGTGGAACCCTGGCCCGAGCACGGCATCCTCGGCTCGCAGCTCGGCCCCAACAAGAACGGTCGTCATTGGTGAACCATGAATCCCCAGTACGCGCTCGAAGGACTGAATTTCTTCATGGCCGATGTGCAGGCGGGCATCGGGCCGTTTCTCGGCGTCTTTCTTCAGGCACAGGGCTGGCACCCGGAGGCCATCGGCACGGTCATGACGCTCGGCGGCATCGCGGGCATGCTCGCGACCTCGCCAGCCGGCGCGCTCGTCGATGCCACGCATCACAAGCGCGGCATCATCGTGATCGCCGGGGTCATGACCACGCTCGCGTCGCTCGTGCTGTGGCTGTCGCATGGTTACTGGATCGTGGCGGCCTCGCAGATTTGCACGGCCGTGACGGGGGCCGCGCTCGGTCCGGCCGTGGCCGGCGTGACCTTGGGCATCGTGCGCGAAAAGGGCTTCGACCGGCAGTTCGGCCGCAATCAGGTGGCCAATCATGCGGGCAACGTGGTGGGCGCCGCGCTTTCGGGCTGGCTCGGATGGCGATACGGCTTCGGCGCGGTGTTCGTGCTCGCCGGCGTGTTCGGCGTCCTGACGATCATCGCGACGCTGCTCATTCGACGCGACGCGATCGATCACGACAGCGCGCGCGGTCTCGGCGGCGCGGCATCAAAGGAGCATGAACGCGCGCATCCGCATGAACATGCAAGCGGCTTTCGCGTCTTGTTGACCTGCCGTCCCTTGCTGCTGCTCGCGGCGGCGCTCGCCATGTTCCATCTGGGCAATGCGGCGATGCTGCCGCTCTACGGCCTCGCGGTCGTCGCGGCGCATCAGGGCGATCCGAGCGCGTTCACCGCACAGACCATCGTCGTCGCTCAGCTCGTGATGGTGGCCGCCGCGTATTTCGCGAACCGCCTCATCCAGCGTATCGGCTACTGGGGCGTGATGCTCATCACGTTTCTCGCGCTGCCCGTGCGCGGCGTGGTCGCCGCGATGTTCATCACCGCGTGGGGCGTCTGGCCGGTGCAGGCGCTCGACGGCATCGGCGCGGGGCTGCAAAGCGTCGCGGTGCCCGCGCTGGTCGTGCGGCTCTTGCAGGGCACGGGACGGGTGAATGTCGGGCAGGGCGTCGTGATGACGGTGCAGGGTCTCGGTGCCGCGCTGAGTCCCGCGCTCGGCGGCGTGCTCGCGCAACACTTCGGCTACGCGAGCGCCTTTCTGGTGCTGGGCGCCGTATCGACGGGATCGCTCGCGCTGTGGCTCCTCTTCGGCAAAACGCTCAAGAAAGCGTGCGGCGTTCGCCGCGACGTCACTCACGAATCTCGTCTCGCCATATGAATCCGACCTTTCTCTCCTGGGGCATTGCGTTCGCCGCCACTGCCGGCGTCATCTTGCGGCCGTTTCGCTGGCCCGAGGCGATCTGGGCCGTGGCGGGCGCCGTCATGCTCGTCGCGCTCGGGCTGCTTCCTGCGCAGCTCGCGTGGCAAGCGGTCGGCAAGGGCACGGACGTTTATCTGTTTCTCATCGGCATGATGCTGCTGTCGGAACTCGGCCGTCGCGAAGGCCTTTTCGACTGGGTCGCGGCGCATGCCGTGAACTATGCCCACGGATCGCCTCGCAAGCTCTTCCTGCTCGTCTATCTCGTCGGTGTCGTGGTGACGACGTTCCTCTCGAACGACGCGGCCGCCGTCGTGCTCACGCCCGCCGTGTTCGCCGCCGCGAAGAAAGCACGAACGAAGCCGCTTCCGATGCTCTATGTCTGCGCGTTCATCGCCAACGCAGCGAGCTTCGTCTTGCCGATCTCGAATCCGGCCAATCTCGTGCTCTATGCGAACCACACGCCCGCGCTTGGTCTCTGGGTGGCGCGCTTCGCGTTGCCCTCGGTGATGTCGATCGTCGCCACGTTCGTCATGTTGCGCTGGACGCAGCGTAAGGCCCTGAACGGCGAATGCGCGCGCGACCTGCCCGTCGAAAGACTCAGCGCGAACGGCAAGGTCACGCTGGCGAGCATCGGCGTGACGGCGGTCGCGCTGCTCGTCGTCTCGGCGTTCGACCTGCAACTCGGTTTGCCGACGGCGATTCTCGGCATCCTGACGGCGCTCGTCGTGTTGATCAAAGAGCGCGAGTCACCGGTCAAGCTCGTCAGCGACATATCGTGGAGCGTGTTGCCGCTCGTCGCGGGCCTTTTCGTGCTGGTCGAAGTGCTCGATCACACGGGCGTCATACGCGAGATTTCGGGGCTGCTGAGACAGTCGACGCAACACGATCAGTCGATGACAGCGGCGGTATCGGGACTCGTCATCGCCTTCGGCAGCAACGCGATCAACAATCTGCCCGCCGGGCTCATCGCGAGCGCGACGGCCTTGCAGGCGCACAGTCCGGAGCGCGTCATCGATGCCCTGCTGATCGGCGTGGACCTCGGCCCGAATCTCTCGATCACCGGCTCGCTGGCGACGATTCTCTGGCTATCGTCGATCCGGCGCGAAGGCGAAGAAGTGAGCTTCATGCAGTTCCTGAAAGTCGGCATCGTCGTCATGCCTCCCGCGCTCGTGCTGGCGCTGGGCTGCCGGCTGCTGACCGGGCATTGATCTTCACAGACGGAGGACGAGAATGAGCAGCGCGTGGATTTATCCCTTCATCATCGTGGGCGGCGTTCTTCAGGCTGCGGGCGCGCCGATCAATGGCGAGCTCAAAGCCGCGCTCGTCAATCCGTGGCTTGCGTCGAGCGTGTCGTTCCTGCTCGTCACGTTCCTCGCCATCGCGTTGTTCTGCATACAACCGACGCCGTTGCCGACGCTCGACGCTTTGCGCGGCATGAAGTGGTGGGCGCCGCTCGGGGGCATCGTAGGCGCCGTCGCGGTGTTTGCCGGTCTGACGCTCGTGCAGAAAGTGGGCGTCGGCACGCTCAATGGCCTGACCATCTGCGCGAATCTGGTCGCATCTGTCGCGATCGACCACTTCGGATGGATCGGCGTGGCCGAGCATCCGCTGAGCGGGCTGCGTGCGCTCGGCACCGTGTTGATGATCGCGGGCGTCGCGCTCGTCATGCGATTCTGAGGCTTCTCGACTGGCCGCTTCCTGGATGGTGCCAGCGCGCGCGCTCGTACTGCGCAGTCGCTTCATGAAGCGTTCGAAAGGCGACCGCCTGCGGCTCGTTCAGCGGGACCGGGCGGCGCGCACCTCCTCTCGTTTCACTAGGTTGCCAGAACGGCGCTCTCGATTGCGCGGTTGAGTTGCCCCACATCCACTGGTTTCGTGAAGTGGAAGTCGAATCCGGCGTCCGCGGTGCTTGCGCGGTCTTGCGGCTGACCCCATCCGGTGATGGCAATCAGCGTTACGTCCTTCGTAGAAGGCATGGCGCGGATGTGGCGAGCGACGTCGATTCCGCTGATGCCGGGCAATCCCAAGTCGAGCAGAATCACCTTCGGACTGTAGTGGCCGAGAAGCGCGACGGCCTCCTCGCCGGAATAGGCGGTCCGTACTTCGTGCCCCTCCATTTCCAGAAATGCTGTCATGGCGTCGGCCGCGTCGACGTTGTCATCGACGACCAGAAAGCGATGCGTCGCAACCGACCAACGATCGAGAGCCGGGACGCGCGGCGGAGCCGGCGGTGACAGTACGCGCGACGCGGCTGGCAGATGAATGGAGAAGCGGCTCCCCCGATCCTTGCCACCGCTGGACGCGGTCAGTCGGCCTCCATGCAGCTCGATCAGCGATTTTGACAGCGCCAGCCCGATGCCAAGACCACCCTGGCGGTGCTGATCGCGATTCACCTGCGAAAACATGGCGAAGATCGCGGACAACTTGTCCGGCTCGATGCCGATGCCGTTATCCTCGACCGACAGGACGATTTCCGCGTCATTTGCCGTCGCCGTGAGTTCGACGCGCCCGCCCGGTGGCGTGTATTTCGCGGCGTTCGTCAGCAGGTTGGCGAGCACCTGCGCGAGTCGAAGGCGATCCGCCTTGATATGCAATGGCCGGGCGGGAGGCTTGATAACGAGCTCGTGCCCTTTGCCTGCGAGGATCGGCCGCGCGACCTCGAGCGCTTCGTCGACCACCTCCCGCAGCGCAACCGTTTCTGGGCGCAACTCCAGCGCCCCGCGCGTGATGCGCGACACGTCCAGCAGGTCGTCGAGTAAAAGCGCCATGGCGGCCGACTGGCGGCGCAGCACGTCGATGCACCAGCTTCTTCGTTCTTCGCTCAAGCCCGGCTGTTCGAGTATCTCGGCAACCTGCCTGATCGGCGCCAATGGGTTGCGCAACTCGTGCGCGAGCGTCGCAAGAAACTCGTCCTTGCGGCGGTCGGCCTCCGAAAGCGCCCGTTCGGCGCGCACGCGCGGCGTCACGTCGACAAACCAGGCGACGACGGAACCTTCCAGCGACGCCGCGACCACATGAAACCACTGCTCGCCGTTTTCACCCTCAACGCGTACGTCGAAGGCCTCGCGTCCCGGACGCTCGGCAAGCGGCGCGAGTCGCTCGAGCAGAACATCGGCGTCCCAGCCAGCCGGACGCACAAACGAAGTCGAACTGCCGATCACCACCGCAGTGTTCTGATTGAATAGCGCGGCGGCCGCCTCGTTGAGGTAGTCCCATCGAAGCTCGGCGATACGGCGTTCGCGCACGACGGGCGTGAGGATGCAAAACGGCACGCCGGCGCTGTCCAGCGCCACGTCGAACCGGTGCCGGGCGTCGCGCTCGACTTGCAAGAGGCGATCGGCGGCATCGCGTGTCGCTGCTTCTGCTTTTCCTGCGCGCCGTGCCACCTTGGCCAATTGCTGTCCGGCCGTGACCAGAAATGCGCCGACCACCGAGTACGCGAGCAACACGATCTGATCGTCCTGCTGCGGGACCGCGAAAGTGCCGATAGGTTGCATCCAGAGCGCGCCGAACGCGATGCCGCTTACGAGAAGCAGCAGCCCCGACAACGCCCCGAACAGCACCGTGATGAGCGGAAGGGTGGCGCTGATGAAGAGGAAGGTCAGCCGTCCGTGCGCCACGAGCGTCAGCGCCTGCTGAGCCAGTAACACGACGGCAGTGGATGCAGCACCGAACAACAAGCGCTGCTTCAGGGAATGTTGCGCGATGCGAACGATCATCGCTTCGCCTCCGGGTGTTTCAAGGTCTTTCGTTTCATGCTGGATGTCGTCGTCATACCTGTCGGTATCGTGCTGAGCGATGCTGATCGCTACGTTCGGACTCCGCGGAGTGATGACCGATTAGTCATCCTCGCGGCAGACAAAAAAAAGCGCCGACTCCGTTTCGGGAGCAGCGCGGAAAGTTCGTCAAAAATCCGAGGGCCGTTGACGAACCTGAGAGAAATGCAATTGTAAGGACAACCCGGATTGCGGTCTAATACGGTGTGCTGATGCGGGCGATCACTGATTCTTATAGGCGGTTTTTTTACTCCCCGCGTTCGATCCCGGTCTGTTGCCTGTTCGCTCTGCGCATCCGACAAGACGATTCCGGCTTACCATGACGGGCATAAGCGAGCCAGGCGGGACGGTCGGAAAGCAAGGATCACTCATCATGCAGACACCAAACGCGGGTCGAGGCCGGCGCAATTTTCTTCGCAAGTCTGCGGCGCTGCCGTCGACGTTCCTGCTGCTGGCGCTCGGCGATGCGTATGGACGGCCCGGCGAAGTCTCGGCGACGCCCGCGTGCGCAGGCGAAGACGCGCCGACGCGGCAGCAGACGGCAGGTCCGTTTTTCCTGCCGCACTCGCCGCAACGGGCATCGCTGCTCGAACCGGGCATCGATGGAACGAGGATCGTCCTGACTGGCCGGGTGGTTTCGACGCAGTGCAGGGCAGTTTCCGGGGCTTTGCTCGATTTCTGGCATGCCGACGACGCCGGCGAGTACGACGTCAAAGGGTTTCGGCTCCGCGGCCATCAATTCGCGGACAGCGAAGGGCGTTACCGGCTGGAGACGATCCTTCCCGGGCTATACCCCGGACGAACGAGACATATCCATGTGACGGTGCAGCCGCCGAACGGGGCGATTCTGACCACGCAACTGTATTTTCCCGGCGAGCAACGCAACGCTCAGGATTCCCTGTTCGATCGCCGGCTATTGGTTGCGATCGACAAGGCCGGCGAGCGAAAGGCGGCCCGCTTCGATTTCGTCCTCGCTTAAGTAACGCGTGGGATTTGCAAACGCGCGGCGGTCCGCGCATGCGCGTGTCACTGCGAGGCCCGGGAACGCTCGATGCGCCACAGTTGCGTCTGGAGGCGCGGGCCGTTTTCGGGCTTGAACCAGCTCATGTCCTGTATGTGGGAGCTCGTGATATAGACCGCGCCGTCGGGGCCTTCGGAAAACGTGTCGGGCCAGCGTAGCCGCTTGTCCTGAACGACGGTTGCGATGCGATCCCCGTCACGAACCTTGACGGCGTCCTGTTCGATAGCGCTCAAGTAGAGCCGCCCGTGCGCATCCATCCAGAGACCGTCCGTCGGCTCCGTCTGCGCGACAGCCTGCACGCGAGCTTCCAGGTCCTTCTCCGCGAGACGCGGGTTCTGCAATGCGTTCGTCGCGATCCGATAAAGCGTGCGGCCGGTCAATGCTTTCCAGTAGAGCGTGCCGCCATCGGGCGAAAGCGCAAGGCTGTCGGCGGCGAATTCGACGCCACGTCCGTCGGGCCGGCGCAGCTCGTGTCCATCGGTGCGTACCACGACATCCTTCTCCGGCTGCGTGCTCGGGTGGCCGTCCAGAACGCGTCGAGCCTTGCCGCGCTGCAAGTCCACGACGACGAGCGCTCCCTTGGCCCCGGCATCGGTCAGATAGGCATACCGTCCGTCCGGCGAGAAACGCACATCGTTCAGATAGCTTCCCTGAGGCGCGACGGTCTCGTCGAAGCGAATCACCTGCGCGACCTTGTTCGCCTTCAGATCGATTCTCACCAGCTTGGGGCCGCCCTTCACGACCGGTGCCGTCGCTGGCGCGGCCGGGTCGACGACCCAAAGATTCCCGCGCGCATCCGCCACGACGCTCTGAACGCACACGAAGTGATCACCGGCTGACACCTGGTTCTTCTTGGCGTTGCGCCACGAATTCCATTCTTCGTCCGGATAAGCTTTGATCTGGCCGTCGGGCGTCAGTTCGGCAACCGAGATGGGCGCATCTTCTGTCCAGCGCGGGAAATTGACGAAGATGCGCCCATCCTTTGAAACGGTCACGCCTGTGACCTGATGCTCGAAGCTGGCGACCTGTTGCAGCCGGGCCGTGTCTGGTGAAGCGCCAGATTGCTCCTGAGCGAAGGATGCGTTAGCAAGAAGTGTTATCGCCAGAATGGCGGATGCGGCTGTGAATCGGGTCATGGCTATCTCCTCGGGCGGCACTTACGACATGCGTCGAACTCACGGCGCGAACACGGCACGGACGCAGCCGTCGGTCTTGTGCTTGAACATGTCGTAGCCGCGTGGCGCCTCTTCCAGCGAGAAGCGGTGCGTGGCGAGATAAGCGGGACTCAATTCGCCCTTCTGTGCGTGCGAGAGCAGCCGATCCATATAGGCCTGCCCGTGCTGCTGGGCGCTGCGCACCGTCATGCCCTTGTTCATGATGGCGCCCATCGGAAACTTGTCGATCAATCCGTAGACGCCGAGCACCGACAGGGTGCCGCCTTTGCGGCAAGCCATCACGGCCTCGCGCAACGCCTGGCCACGGTCCGTTTCCAGACGCAGCGCCTGCTTGACGCGGTCATACGCGTATTGCGGCCCGGTGCCGTGCGCTTCCATCCCTACTGCGTCGATGCAGGCGTCGGGTCCGCGCCCGCCCGTCATTTCCATGAGCGTGTCGAGAACGCTGTCGACTTGCGTATAGTCGATCGTTTCCGAGCCGGCATGCTCGCGCGCCATCTGCAAGCGCTCGGGGAAGCGGTCGATTCCGATGACCCGCTCGGCGCCCATCAGACGCGCGCTTTGCTGCGCCATCAATCCGACGCCGCCGCAGCCCCACACGGCGACGGTGTCGCCCGGCTGGATGTTGCAGAAGTCGGCGCCCATGTAGCCGGTCGGGGCGGCATCCGAAAGAAACAGCGCGGTCTCGTCCGCGACGCCGTCGGGGATCTTGAAGCAGTCGTTGTCGGCAAACGGCACCCGCACGTATTGCGCGTGCGCGCCCGCATAGCCGCCGAAGGCGTGGGTGTAGCCGTAGATGCCGGCCGTCGTATGTCCGCCCAAAAGCGGTGCCTGCAGTTCGGGCTTCGGGTGTGTGTTGTCGCACAACGAGTAGAGCGAATGCTGGCAATACCAGCACTGTCCGCACACGATGAATGAAGGCACCACGACGCGGTCGCCCTTCGCGAGGCGCTTCACCTCGGGACCGATGTCCTCGATGACGCCCATGAACTCGTGGCCGATGACATCGCCGGACTTCATCGTCGGGATATAGCCATCGATGAAGTGGAGATCCGAGCCGCAGGTGGTCGACAAGCTGACGCGCAGGATCGCGTCATGAGGGTTGATGATCTCCGGGTCCTTGACAGTCCCGACGCGCAAGTCATTGACCCCGTTCCAGTACAGTGCTCGCATGCTCGTTCTCCTTAGCGCTTCGTTGCGCGAGCAGCGGGCTGCCGCTCAGTGGTGGGAATCTCGCCGGTTTCGACGAGGCTCTTGAAGCGCCGCAGCGCGTTGTCGGCGATCATGTTCAGCGGCGTGTCGCCCAACAGTTGGACCAGGCCTTGGCCGAGCGCGCCGCCGGGCGGATCGAAGCGAACATGCAGTGTCGCTACCGTGCCGCGGTCGTTCGGGGCGGCGTCGAAGCGGATGGAGCCCTCGTTCGCAATGGCGGCGCCGGGCAGCGAGCGCCAGCCGATGCTCCCGCCGGGTTCATCGACGATCTCCGATTCCCATTCGTAGAGGCGACCGAGGGGCGTCTTCATCTCCCAGCGCATGCGGTTTTCGCCGATCGGGCGTAACGTCGCGAAGCCTGCCATGAGTTGCGGGAGCGTGCGGGGGTCGACCCAGCGTTGACGGAGCGCGTCCGCCGGCTTGCCGATGGTGATGGCACGCTTGGCCTCTGGCTCGGCGCGCGCGCGTCCACTGTGCGCCTTGTCATTTGCTCTGCCGCGTTGGAGCGGGGCACCGCGCCCCGCGCTCCACACGGCCGTGCCCGCGCAAGCCGTGAGCGCGAGAGCCACGGCACTGTTCTTCCGGCCTGCGAGTCCTGAAACGATGAGCGCCGCGCTTAGCGCCACCGGAATCCAACCCATGCGTTGCATGAGCTCACCGGGCGAGACGCCCGACGGAATGTGGCCGCGCCCCAACGATCCGTGCGATCGGATAGCAACGATGTTGCTTGCCATGACTAATGCTCCTGGGAGTTCACTGCCTCGCTACGCGGAAGGGCTCCGTGCAGCGAGATCGCTGACATGTAGCGCGACGTGCGTGCTCACGCCACGCGTGGCCATGAATCGCGGAACTGCGCCGTGGGCTGCTTCGCCCAAAGTGTGGCTGGCCGGTTCGCGGTTCCATGGACCTCGACAAGTGCTTTTTACTCCGTCGCCGCTACCATCGCGGCGGCGCTTGGCTAGCGTCCGGGATGCAGGACAACCTTGGTCCAGCCATGCTCGCGCACGTCGAAGTGTTGATAGGCGTCGGGCGCCTGGTCGAGCTTCAACTCATGAGAAACGATGAACGACGGCTTCGCGCGTCCCACCGAAATGAGATCGCGCAACTGCCGGTTGTACGCCTTGACGTTGCACTGACCCGTGGCAATGTGCTGGCCTTTGAACCAGCACTTGCCCCAGTCGAACGCAATCTTTCCCTGCTTCGCCAGTTCGTCCTGCGCGCCCGGATCCTGCGGAACGAACACGCCGACCACGCCGATCCCGCCAGTGAACTTGACCGACGACACCAGATTGTTGATCGTCAGATTGGGATGCTCATGGCGTTGCGGAGCCGGATCGTGACACTGGTAACCGACGCATTCGCAGCCCACGTCCGCGCCTATTCCGTGTGTCAGGTCCATCACTCGCTGCACCGGGTCGTCCTTGGAATAATCGATCGCAATGGCGCCGATCGACTCGGCCAGCTTCAGCCGGTCGGGATGGCAGTCCACCACCATGACGCTGCGTGCGCCCTTGATCATGGCCGAGTGCGCGGCCATGAGACCCACTGGTCCCGAGCCATAGATCACGACCGAATCACCGGGCCGCATGCCGGCTAGTTCTGTGGCGTGCCAACCGGTGGGGAAGATGTCGGCGCACATCACGTAGTCGGTCTGTTTCTCCTCGGCGCCCGGCGGCAGCTTCAGAGACATGAAATCCGCCCAGGGCACTCTGAGATACTCGGCCTGGCCGCCCGGCCACGGTCCCATGTCCGCAAAGCCGAACGCACCGCCCGCGATACCCGGCCCGTTCGCGTGCAGGCAGAACGCGGTGAGGCCGCGCTCGCAGTTCACGCAGTGGCCGCAACTCACATTGAATGGCAGGCACACCCAGTCGCCGGGCTTGATGCGCTCCACGGCCGGTCCTACTTCTTCGACGACGCCCAGATTCTCGTGACCGAAGATGCGCCCTTGCTCGAAGTCGGTTCGGCCTTCGTACATGTGCAGGTCGGACCCGCAGATGTTGGTACTGGTGATTCTGACGATGGCATCAGTCGGGCGCTCGATCTTCGGGTCAGGCACGTCTTCTACGGCGACCTGGCGAGGACCGCGATATACGACTGCTTTCATAGTTATCTCCTGAAAAGGCGACTGCAAAGAGCCTGAGCCGCACAGAACTTGTGCGGCTACCGGCGTCGAACACCCGCAGGCGTACCTGTCGGACGGTGGGTATCCTGATCTATCGGCACGTTGCTTTCGGCGCTAACGTCCCCGTGGGCGGGCATATGAAGAAGTCTTCTAGACAGTACGGCAGCTCCATTTAAACTGTTCAATAGGAGTACTAAGTGCATAACGAAGCGCTATCTGATCGATGTCGCCCGTGCGAATAGGGCAGCGATCCGCGTGCCCGCCGGCTATCCGTGCCTTATTGACTCACTAGTTCGGTACCGTTGACTTCGGCAACTTACATCGAAGTTAGGCCTTGCCGCAGAATTACTGCGTGGGCCAATTGACGTCGTCGCGCGTGGTTAGAGTTTCCGTTACGGACCCGCCATGCACGGCTTGCCTTTAAGCGCGTGACGAAGCGTCGTGCCGCGTGGAGAATTGATTTGCCGGTCGCTTTGCAGGTTTTGCAAGACGGCTTGAAGGAAGTGGTTCCCGGACACGCCGTGCTTGCGTGGTGCGCGACCATTCACGGCAATGGGGGGCAGATCGTCTCTAAGTACTACCGAAAAACGGAAGCGTGGGATGTCGACGGCGGCCCGGCTTGCTTGCCCCGCGGGCTGCCGCTGATGGCGCCAGTAGCGGTTCGGCGCATGACCGTCGCTGCGCTATGGGCGCTTGCAAGCGACTCGTGAACGAGGGTTCTAATCAATCGCCAACCGGTCGCGCTTCGCCAGCGTCGCAGTGCATGACGCAGCGCCGGTCGTCAGTGAACCCGAAATCTCGATCGAAAAATGTATTGGCTGTGCAGTGCTTCCCTCGATCGCTTCAATGCGATGAGGCTGGATTGATAAATGGACAGCAGTTTCTGGGAGTGTGTCGGGTCGTTGCCGGCCTCTATCTGTTTCAACAAGCGGTCCGCTTGCAATCGAACTTGTTCTTCGCAGTGTGCGATCGCCTTCTCGATTGCGCTGAGGCCAGGGGTTTCGCTATGTTGCAAGTCCGGCGCGTGCGCTTCGTTCTGTTCGTCGTTCGCTTCGCGGGCCGTTGGCGTGGCGCCGAGTTCGTTGATGGTTGGCTTTGCATCGAGTTCGGACGTCGCTTCGCCGTGAAAGTCGATCATGGCAATCTCTCAGGTATGCACGGACCAGCGCTCATGGGCGCCAGCCTTATTGGTAGTCGTCACGCCTCCGCCACGCGAGAAGCGAATGGCGAGAGAGGGCGCCGATCAGTTCTTCGTCTGATATCGAGCCGCCGCTTACATTTGAATGATGTTAGCCGCCGAACTTTTGTCTGCGCAGACATTTAACATCTTTTACAAATCTTCAGGAGGTGCTTAAGCGCGGACGGCCTGGTTAAGGTTGCGTGCACCATCGCATGCATTCGACGAGTGGCGAGCACTCGCACTGTCGCGTGCCGGTGGTTGATCGAAACGGTCGGCCTCGTTCACGGCATGCTGTCTGTCTATGCACGCCCGCGCCGCAAACCGCGAACGCAATGGCCACGGAATGCAACTAGTGTTCGCCACGTTCGCCACCTCTCCCGAAGGGCGAACGATCATGCGGCGTCGACAGGACGTGCAGCCGACGCATGACGTTTGCGCGCGAGCGTCCGTTCCGATGCCGGGTCGTCGGCTTCGCAGATCGATACGCGCACCGACGCGCGGCTGACCTGCGCTTGCAGCTTTCAATAGCGGCCAACATCGGATTGCTGGCGAACGCCGTCAACGTCCCTTCCACGGCACGAGCCGCCGTTCCAGCGCACGCATGCCGTAGTCGAAGATCCACGCGATGGCCCCGATCAGCATGATGCCCATGACGACCACGTCCGTGCGCAGAAAGCTCGACGCATTGAGCACCATCTGGCCGAGGCCGGCCGTGGCGGCGACCATCTCGGCCGCGACGAGCGTCGTCCAGCCGAAGCCCACGGCGATGCGCAAGCCCGTCAGTATCTCAGGCAGCGCCGCGGGCAATACGACGTGCCACACCACCTGCCGGAAGTTGGCGCCGAGCGACCACGCCGCGTTCACCTGCTCGGCGCTCGCGCTGCGCACGCCGGCACGCGCGGCCATCGCGATGGGCGCGAAGCACGCGAGCCAGATGACGACGATCTTCGCGGTCTCGTCGATGCCGAACCAGATGACGACGAGCGGCAGATACGCGAGCGGCGGCAGCGGCCGATAGAACTCCAGCGGCGGGTCCAGCAGCCCGCGCGCAATGCGGCTCACGCCCATCGCGATGCCGACGGGCACGGCCGTGACGACTGCCAGCGCGAACGCGCCGAACACGCGGATCGCGCTCCACAGCAGATGGTCGGAGAGCGGCAGGCCGCCCTGAAGACGCCCATGCCAGGCGGCGACGAATGCGCGCCATACCGCTTCCGGGGAAGGCAAAAAGAGCGGCGGCAACCACCCGAAATGCGTGGCGAACCACCAGAGCAGCGCGAGAGCCGCGACGCACAGCGCGCTCGGCACCGCTGTCGGTCCCGCGCCGGGCATGCCGCGATAGCGCGCGCGGCGTTTCGTGCGGGCGGCGCGCCGCGCCGGGTGCGACGCGGCCGTTGCGCCGGAGAACGACGCATCCGAAGCGGGCCGGTTCACGCCGCCTCCTTTTCCGTTCGATGCAAACGGCGCGTCAGCCGCTCGCGCCATTCGATGAACGCGGGCGACGACTTCACCGCGCGCGCATCGCGACTGCGAACGTACTCGCGCGCGAAAGGCAACTCGTGCACCTCCTCGATGCGTCCCGGGCCGGGCGTCATCAGCACGAGCCGCGTCGCGAGAAAGAGCGCCTCTTCCACGCTATGCGTGATGAAGAACACGGTCTTGCCGGTGCGCGCCCACACGTCGAGTATCAGCTCCTGCACGCTTTCGCGCGTGAGCGCGTCGAGCGCGCCCATCGGTTCATCCATCAGCAGCACTTCAGGGTCGCTTGCCAGCGCGCGCGCAATGCCGACGCGTTGCTGCATGCCGCCCGACAGCGCATACACCTTCGCGTGTTCATGCTGCGCGAGGCCGACGAGCGCGAGCGTGCGCCGCGCGATCTCGTGGCGCTCGGCGCGCTTCATGCCGCGAAAACGCAGGCCGAGCGCCACGTTGTCGAGCACGTCGAGCCACGGCATCAACGCATGTTTCTGGAACACCACGCCACGGTCCGCGCCCGGTCCGGTGATCGGCTCGCCATTGAGCGATGCCTCGCCCTCGGTCGGATCGAGAAAGCCGGCCAGGCAGTTGAGCAGCGTGGTCTTGCCGCAGCCGGATGCGCCGAGCGCCACGACGAACTCGCCGCTGCCGATGTGCAGATCGACGCCCATGAGCGCCGGCGTGCTCGCGCCTTCGTAAGTGACGCCGAGATTGCGGATGGCGAGCGCCGTCATTTCGCGGCCTGCTGCGCGTAGCGCGGATCGACGCCGGCAGAGTAGTCGGCCAGCACGTTCTGGATGGTGCCCTGCTGCTTGAGAAACTGCGCGGTCGCGGCGAGCGACTTCGCCGCGCCGGACTGTTGCCCGCCGCCGAGCCAGGTCGGCGACGCCTGCTCGCTCGCGGTCGGGAACGCGTAGAGCGCGAGACTCGCGGGCACGTCCGCCGCGTTCGCGCCGGATTCCTCGGCCACGGCCTTCACCTGTGCCGAGCCCGCGATCCAGTCCGCTTTGTGATCGCGATACTGCGCGTCGGTATCGGCGAGCACCTTGACGAGGCCGGTCATGAACGCGGCGTTGTCCTGCGCGAACTTGCGCGACGCGACGAAGCCGTCGAAGGTCGCCTTGCCGGTCTCCTTTGCCACTTCGCCCGACGTGACGAGCACCTTGCCGTTCTGCTTGACGCGGGCGAGCACCGGATCCCAGATGTAGGTCGCGTCGATGTTGCCGCGCTCCCACGCGGCCGCCACTTCGGGCGGACGCAGGTTGACGATCTTCACCGCCGACGGATCGACGCCCGCCTGCTGCAATGCGACGAGCGCATGGAAATGCGAGGTCGACACGTACGGCACGCCGAGCGTCTTGCCCTTGAGATCGGCAAGCTTGCTCACGCCCGAGCCGTTGCGCGCGACGAGCGCTTCGGCGTCGTTGATGTTGTCGAGAATCCAGAAGAGCGACAGGTCGACGCCTTGTGACAGCCCGGCCGCGATGGGACTCGATCCCGCCTCGCCGAGCTGTATGGAACCGGAAGCCAGCGCGCGGATGACGTCCGCGCCGCTGCCGAGCTTGCGATAGGTCACTTTGTAGCCCGTCGCCTTTTCGACGGCGCCGCTTGCCTGCGCATAGCGCCACGGCACGACCATATCCTGATAGCCGATCACGACTTCGCGTGTCTCGGCTCGCGTCGAAAGGGGCGAGAGCGCGGCAGCGGCGAGCAGGAAGGAAACGGCGGTCGCGATCAATCGGCGGCGATGGAACGTGTGTGTCATGGAGCGGACGAAGTGAAGTGATGTGATGGAGCCATCGACTATAGGCACTTCGCGTTCCAAGGCTACGAATCTTTCCTGCATAGCATGCGAGCGCCAACGGCATAAGCGTTGTGGCGTTTTCCTGCTAGCCATATTCGTTGCGGTGTGAAGAGGAAAGTGTCGGGCGATTCGAGCACGGTTTCGCGAGTTGCAATACCGTCGCGCGACTTCACTTCCGCCGCATCATGCGATCGAGCGGTAGAGGACGACTCGTCAAGAGGCGTTTGAGCGGACGAGGCGTACCAAAAGGGCGTCGAGCGCGATGAGGCCACACAAGAGTGAAGGAAACGGCGGTGTTCGGGGCAGCGGTCGTCAGGCCGCTGTCCGATCAGGCGACATTCCGATGCCGTCGATTCAAACCACAGGGCTCTGCCTCGTCTACCTGAAGGAGCACACGAACGAACAAACGAACATCATCCGGAGGAGAAGACGTCATGGGCTTTTTCGATCTGAGCGTGCGGGAGGAGGGTTCGTTTATTCCCGCTATCCGACACACCGTTCTGGAAGGGCCGCTCACACTGGTGCGCTTCTCGGACTCGAGCCGCCACGAGCAAGGCGCATACGGCAAGTACTGGATGTACGGCTCGGAGATACTCGAGGCCCTGGCGCAGCGGACGATCGATCGCTTGATCCGCGACGTCCGTCGGCGCTGGGCCATCTCGAACGACTGGGGCGACTTGCGCAACTGCTGGGTGCTGCGCCTGCCCGAAGGCGCGTCGCTCAATGCTTATTGGGGCTTCACGAAGCCGCAGCCGCGCGTTTCCAAGGAGGCGGCGGCGAACCTCGTTCAGCCGACCACGAAGTTCTATGCCGGCGGCTCGATTCAATTGATCCTGTCCATCGGACCGCGCGAGCGCGGATACATCAGCGGACCTTTCGTCACGCTCAGCCTGACGCCGTCGATGATCGAAGGCCGCTAATGCGCTTGCGTCACTCGCGAGCAGACGGCGCACACTGACCCGACTCCAGCGCGAGCAGATTCAGCACGAGCAGAATGGCGGGCTGATTCTCCGCGCTGATTTCGATACCGAGCGTGCCGCCGATCCATCGACCGATCTTGGTCGCCGCGAAGTCCTCGCTTTGCGCGCGCTTTTTGAGGGTGACGCCGAGCTTCAGCGCCCGGTAGTGATACGACGGAATGTGATGCCGTGACGCGATTCCGCAGAGGCCGCCCTTGTCGCGCGAACGCCAGCCGAACGTACCCGCGAGCACGAGTTGCTCGTACTGGTCCAGGCCGTCGATGAACTCGCGCGCCAGATCACGCACACGTGCTTCATCGAGTCCATGCTGAATCAGGACGGAGCGGACCGGATCGTCCAGCGCTTGAGCGTGTTCGTCTACCTGCTCTTCGATGCCTTCCACTTCCATCGACACGTCCCGCTGGTGGCTCGCGCTGCGCAAGTGGTCGACAAGAAATCGCCTGAAATACGCGCACACGGCGTAGCCGCTCGAAGGCGCGCTGTGCTCGCCCGCGTGCGAGCGGCCGTGGCCGGGTTCCAGGCGCAAGACCTTGGCGTAGATGAACTGGGCGATCAGCTCTTCCTTGTCCTCGCCTAGCGCGTGCAGTTCGGGCGGATGATACGCGCGCAACGCGCCTTGCACGAGCTGGTAGATCGAAATCATTTCGTCGTGCGAAAGGTTCGTCCGGCGCCGCCACAGATCGGTGAGCATCGGAAGCGCGCCTGCCTGCGCGACGTCCATGGTCAGGGTGTCCATCTCGTCATTCCCCCATTCAGGTGGCCACGAATCGAGTATGGTTTTCTAGAGGCAGGCGACCAATATACCGTTGGTAATAGCCGTCGTCTAAACGCCTGGATACACCGGCAAGGGGCTGACAGAATGCATGACGACCGACGAAAGCGCGAGGTCGATGCCGACATCGATCACGATGTGGCAAGCGTGCTCTATGCGGCGGATCCGGCCTCTTTTCCCGCGCATGCCTGTGCGATCGCGCTGCTCGCCGTCGTCTATGTCGCGTACGAGGGCGATGGGCCGCTGCCGCTTTTCTGTGTGCTGCTTCACGGCGTGGCAATCTGCCTGGCGATCGGCTTGTGGTCGTGGCGGTGGCGTCGGCCGTCGCGGTTCGGCGCGCGGCGCTGGATCGGGCTGCATGCGCTGCGCAATGTCGCGCTTTACGGCGCACCGGGCTTGTCGGCGTGGTTCGCGTTTCAACATGCATCCGCGGCGCTCGCGGCAGCGCATATCGTGCTGCTCGTCGCGCTCACCACGCTTGCTTATGCCGCGAACGCGCTGAACGCGCTCAACCTGCGCAGCGCGATGGTGCCGCTGCTTCTGCCCGCCGCTACGCTGCACGTTCTGCAGGCTGACAACGGGCGGCTCGCACTGGGCGTCGCGCTTCTCATCATCATCGTCGCGGTCGATCTGCTGGCATCGCAGTATCGCGACGTTCTTCGCGACCTCGCCGTGGCGCGCGCCGAACAGCAGCGACTCGCGCAAATCATCGCGCGGCAAAAGGGCGTGATCGAAGAAGCGAGCATCGCGAGGACGCGTTTCTTCGCCGCGGCGAGTCACGATCTGCGTCAGCCGCTGCATGCCATCGGTCTGCTCGCGCATTCGCTCGCCGATCGCCGCGCGAGCGAGGCGGAGCGCGAGGCCACCGCGCAGCACATCGTCGGCAATGTCGAAGCGTTGAATCATCTGTTTAACCAAGTGCTCGACCTGGCGCGCCTGGAAAGCGGCGTGACGCAGGCGATGCCGCAGCACTTCCATCTGTCCGACGTGCTCGCGCGCATCGAACAGCAGTTTCGTCCTGCGGCCGCCGCCAAGGGGCTGGCGCTGCGCATCGCGCCGACGTCGTGTGTCGCGTTCACTGATCCGGTGCTGCTCGAACGCGTGGTGGCGAACTTGGTGTCGAACGCGGTGCGCTACACCGAGCGCGGCGCAGTGTGGATCGGCGTGCGCCGGTCCGCGAGCCCGGAACGCTGCTTCGTCGAAGTGAGGGACTCCGGCATCGGCATTGCGCCGCAGGAGCACGAACTCGTCTTCGAAGAGTTCTATCAAGCGCCGCTCGCCGGCCGCGACCGGCGCGAAGGCCATGGTCTCGGCCTCTCGACGGTGCGGCGTCTCACGCGTCTGCTGGGCGGCGAGCCGATGCTGCGCTCGGCGCCCGGCCGCGGCACGACGATGCGCGTGCCGGTCCGAACCGGCGATCCGAGTCTCGTGACCGCGAGCCTCGTCGCGGCGCCGGTGATGAGCGCGTTCATCGACGGCCGCCGCGTGTTGTGCGTCGACGAAGATCCGGCGAACCTGGAAGCGCTCGGCGCGCTGCTCACGCGCTGGGGCTGCGTCGTGCGAGGCTGCCCCGACGAGCTCGCAGCCGTGCGCGCGATCTCCGAAGGCTTCGTGCCGGACGTGCTGCTTTGCGACTATCGGATCGACAGTCATCAGACGGGCATCGAAGCGATGCAGGCGGTGCGCGAGGCGCTGCGCCGACGCGGCCACCACGGTCTTGCGCGCGTGTTGATCACGGGCGACATGGCGTCGCCCGAACTCGCGGCGCTCGTGGCCGAAGGCGTGCCGGTGCTGCACAAGCCGGTCACGCCAACGCGCCTGCGCCGCACGCTCGACGTCCTGCTCCAGCCGCGCAGCGAGGGACACGAGGCGGCCTGATGCGCCGGGCTCGAACTGGATGCGTCAGGCGACGTTGCCGCGCATGCGCAGCGCGCGCAGATACTGTCCCGCCACTTCCGATGCGCCGTAGTGCACGACGGTCTCGTCGACGAGCGCCCAGACTTGCGCGCCGCCGAGTTGCACGCGCCGGCAGAACGACAGATCTTCGGACAGGTAATGGCTTTGTTGCTCGATGGTGTCGAAAAAGCCGTAGAAGCGGCCGTCCGGCAGCGCGTCTCGATACTGCTCGGGCGGCGCATAGCACTGCGTGAACGGAAGCGTGACTTCGAACGCATCGCGGCGCGCGAGAAAGATGCCGGTGCCGACGTGCTCCGCTTCGACGAAGCCGTCTATGACGCGCGCGCGGCCATCGCCGGAAGTCTTGAGCCGCACCGTGTAGTCCGCGTGCTTTTCGAGCCACTCGCGCAGCGTCAGCCCCTGATCGGAATCGCCGATGCGCCGTTCCAGATTCATGCGCCGGTATGGATACGCGACGCCGGCCACGCACTTGTCGGCGGCGAGCAGCTTCATCACCGCTTGCGGCGCGAAGCGCATGTCCGTGTCGAGAAAGAGCAGATGCGAGAACTCGCGATGCGCGACGAAGTAGCTCGCGAAGAAATTGCGGGCGCGAATGACGTGCGACGAGCCGACGTGCATCGTCTGGAAACCGCAGCCTGCGTCGGCGAGGGCGCGCGCCGTCTCCATCAGAGAGAACGCGAATTGGATGTGCACGTCGTCGTGATGCGTCGGCAGACAGACGAGCACGTTCGGCGCGCTCATAGTTCGCGTCCCGTGCGCAGCCAGTCGTTGATCACGGCGATCGCCGCCGAGCGGCTGTGCACGCCGAGCGCGCCGAAGATCACCGACAGGTGAACCTTCACCGTGCCTTCCGCGATCCGCAGCTCGCGCGCGATCATCTTGTTCGTGCAGCCACGATGAACGAGCCGCATGATCTCGCGCTGACGCGGCGACAAGTTTTCCATCAGATGCCGGTGATGCGACGGGAGCGGCGCGGCGCGCGCGTTTCCGAGCGGTTGCGTCGCGTCGGTCAGGCGTAGCGCCTCGACCGGCACGTAGGCGCCGCCTGAAAGCACCAGTTCAAAAGCCTTCTGCATCACGTTGGCGGGCTCTCGCTTGGGCACGAAGCCGAGCGCGCCGGCGGCGAGCACGGCGCGCATTTCGTCGACCGATTCTTCCGCCGACAGCACGACGAGCGGCAACGCGGGATTGGCCTTCAGCAGCGCCGCCAGCGACGACGCGCTCTCCATGCCCGACATGTGCAGGTCGACGATGGCGAGGTCGTGATTCGCGCCGGGGTGCGCGGCGGCGGCGAGCGTGTCCCAGCTGTCCGCTTCGTCGAAATGCGCGTCGTGATCGAGGCCGCGCAACAGCGTTTTGACGGCCTGGCGGATCAGTTCATGGTCGTCGGCGACGAGAAATTTCATGTTCGATCCATTCACGGCGCGGTCGATGGCATATCGTCGACGCACAGGTCGGGGTCGCTCACGACGCAATCGGCGCCCGGCATCGCGGGGCCGCCGCGCACGCGCACTGCGGATTCTCTGGCCGAGATGCGCAGGCCCTTGGGCAGCAGCACCCACATCTGCGCCGGCTGCTTCATGCGGCTCGCCTTCTGCTGCGCCTGCTCGCCGGTGCCGAAGAAATAGTCGGCACGCAGCGCGCCCCGAATAGCGCCGCCGGCGTCCTGCGCCATCAAGAGCCGCGCGACCTGAGAGCCGTTTCCCGCTTCGCTCGCGTTGACGAACACGGGCGCGCCGAGCGGCGTCGTGCGCGGATCGACCGCCGCCGAGCGTTCCGCCGACAGCGCCACGCCGAGCGCGCCGATCGGCCCGGCGGCGGAATCGGGGATGGTCCGAAAGAAGACATAGCTCGGGTCCGAGGAAGCGAACGCATAGCCGAGCGGCGGCGTTGGCGCGCCGGACGAACCGGTGGCTTCAGCGGTGGCGGACGCGACGGGCCGAGGTGCCGGGTAAGCCGCCGCCGATGTGCTCACGCGCGCCGGCCGCACGGCGGGCGTCGCGCCTTTCGCGAGCGTGAAGCCGCGCAAGAGCGGGGATTCGGGCGGGCCATCGGGTTGCGCTGACGTGTCGGCGGGCGGATCGGCGTTCTGCGCGCCGCGCAATAGCGCGGACTTCGGCGTGTCGTCGGAGGTGGAAGCGTCCGCTTGCGTGCTGACATCGCCTTCGTCGAGATCGATCTCGACGCCGCGCACCAGCACCTTGCGGCCCTTGCTCGACGCCGTTGCGACCGGCGGATTGAAGGCGAGCCCGTTCTGCTCGGCGTACGCGAGGCGGATCACGCCCGCGCCATCCGGCAGCACGATCTTGCCCGCGCCCTGCAGCTGCATCGCGTAGAGCATCGCGGGGTCGGCTACCCAGGCGAGCACCGGCGCGTCGATGCGCCCACGCTCGATCTGCGCGCGCGAGTAGTACGGCACGATGCGATTGCCCTCACGTCGCAGCCGCAGCTTCTTGTCGCGGATGTCGGGCGCGCTGTTGCCGAGTTCGAGCGCGTAGACGCCTTTGGCGTTGCCGGTCGCGATCGCCGCGAGCGGAATCACCGTGCGTCCTTCGACGCGCGCCATGACCGGTTCGTTGCGCGCGTTCGGCGGCAGGCGGCGCGCATCGAGGAAAAGCATGTCGCGCGGCACGCCGTAGACCGGATAGACGTAGGGCGCGCCGTAGGTTCGGCTGCCGCGCAGGACGGGTTCGTAGTAGCCGGTCAGTACGCCGCGCGAAGTCTTGTCGACGTTGCGGATCTGGTAGACCGTGAAGTTCTCCTCGAAGAAGCGTCGCACCGCGGCGTTGTCGTTCGCGGCGATGCGGCGCGCCGCCGCGCACGGCGCCGCCCATGCCGCCTTGCCGGCGAGCACAGAGCAGCCGCGCCGGAACGCGTCCCACGACTGCGCGACGTCGTCGCCGGACCAGCCTGGCACACTGGAAAACGGCACGGGCGTGTAGAGCGCGTTCTTCGTGGCGAAGGGCGTCGCGGTGGCGGAAAGCGCGGCCGCGGGGCTGGCGGGGAGCGGATTGAGAATCCCGGGCTCGCGCCCCGACGCCGCCGCGCTGACGATCGGCGCCTCTGCGGCGAGTTCGTCGGCGGTGGCGCCCGTGGAAGCCGTTTCGCGCGCCTGTGCGATTTGCGGCGCGGGCGGCGTCGGCGAGTTCGCGCATGCGGCGAGCGCGCCCGCGAGCATGGTGCAAAGCAACTTCAGCGTGACCTTCCCGCATGCGAACGGTGCTGCGCGAAAAGTGCCGGCGGCCTGGCCGCGCATACGTGGTGCCATGATGTCCTCGTCCAGCTTCAGGGGCTTTCTGTGTCACGCGCCGAAGGCCATGACGCGCGCTTCGCTATCTGGACGAATGGACGACGTCGATTTTGAAAGCGGCCGCACCGAATGCGACCGGGCACGAGGGCGCCGCGCTGCCGCACGACGGTACGCCCGCGAACGGCGACGCCGTGAGCGTGCGCCGCGCCGCAGCCGCGTGCTGGCCCTCGGGCGAGAGACTTGCGAAGACGGAATCGTGCGTCATGTCGAGCGTGGCGAAGTCGCGCGGCGCGCTGGACACGATCGCGATGAAATTGTTCGCGCCAGCGGGCTCGCCGGCTTGCATCGGCCAGGCCGGGCGCGGCAGCACGAGACGTTTGTTCGCGCCGATGCGGTTGTCCTCGTCGAGCTCGTTCGGGAACAGTTGCAGGTACTGATTCGCCGGATCGACGACGAACACGTAGACATACCCGTCGCGATTGCTCGTGATCGAGAAGCGCAGCCGGTCATGCCCGATGACCGCGCGCGGCTGCGGCACCTCCGCCTTCACGACGATGGACGGGTCCGCGAGCGACACGATGCGCGCGAATTCATCGGCGGGCGTGAATGGCGCGAGCGCGGACGCAGCCTGCGCCTCGGAGGCCGCCGCAATGACCGCGGACGATGCCGAAGCAGGCGCGGCGACAGCAGGAACCGGCGCGCTCGCAATCTTCGCGGCGCGATCGACAGCGGCGGAAGGCGCGTGCGACAGCAACTTCGGCACGAAGAAGCCGAGCGCCGCGGCCGCCGTGAGTCCGCATGCCGCGCCGGATATCCAGCCGATGCCCCGTCGCGGCGCCGCCGTCGCGCCATGCTTGCCGGCGCTTGCTGCATCCTCGTCTAGTGCAATGCCGAGTTCGGCGGCGAACTGCCGGTCGGTCTGCGGCCGGTTCGCGGGCTGCACGGCGAGCGCGTGATCGATCGCCTTCAGGAAGCGGTCCGAGTAACGCCCGGCGGCGAGCTTGGCGAGCGGCTGATAGCTGTCCTTCACCATTCGCCCGACGGACGGCGGCGGCGTTCTCCCGACGATCGCGAAGTAGACGAGCGCGGCGAGCGCGTAGTGATCGGTCCACGGTCCTTGTCTAAGCGACGGCACTTCGGCGTACTGTTCGATCGGCGCATATCCCGGCTTGAGGATCACGGTGAGCGCCTGCGTCATGTCGCCGATCACGCGCCGCGCCGCGCCGAAATCCAGCAGCACCGGCCGGTGACTCTCTTCCAGGAGGATGATGTTGTCCGGCGCGACATCGCGATGAAAGCAGTTGGCCGCATGCAGGACGGCGAGCGCGTCGACGAGCGGCGTGAGCAGCGCACGCAGCCAGGCTTCGTCGGGCGGCTTCTGCATGCTCTTGAGCGCGTCCCGGAGCGTCACGCCCTTGTAGTATGGCATCACCATGTAGGCGGTGCCGTTGGCTTCCCAGAAGCGATACACCTTCACGAGCGATTGATGATCGAAGCGCGCGAGCAGCCTCGCTTCGTCGTTGATGAAGCTCTTGAGCCCCGCGCGGAACGTGCTCTCGTAGCGCGCCGAACGGACCTGCACCTGCGTCGTGCCGACGCGCGCGGCAAGCGCCGACGGCATGTATTCCTTGAGCGCGACATGGCGGTCGAGCGAGGTATCGAAAGCCAGATAGACGATTCCGAAGCCGCCTTCGCCGATCAGCCCGACGATTTCGAACTCGCCGAGCCGCGTGCCCGGCGGCAGAACGTTGTGCGCGGCGGCTCGTTCGGGCGCAACCGGCGCGCCCTGCGTCCCGAAACCGCTGACGATCACCGTCCGGTCGGCTTCGCCGTGGTCTTGGGTCGGGCCATCTTCGCGGTCGTCGTCGCTCGCGTTCATGATCCGCAATCCCGCAACAAGGTGGTGAAGAGCGCCGTGTCCGGCAGACCGTAGACGGGCCACAGGATGAACGGGCGCGGCGCGCGCTCCGGCCCATCGGCGGCGCTCGCGGCCTGCGCCGAGGTCCATATGCTCATGCCGTAGACCTCGCTTTGCCACGCCGGCGCAAAGCTGCGCGCGATGGTTTCGGGCAGCGCCTCGGGCGATGGCACGACCCACGGCGCGTCGAGCACGGCGGCGCGCGTCGCGGCGCACGGCGACGACGGCGCCGGCACGGGCAGCGCGGCGAGTTGCTCGTCGAGGCGCTCGATGCTGTGATCGCAATCCAGCGCGACGAGCGCGACGCTCTCGATCGCGGAGAGCCATTGCCACAAAGCGGCGATCTCGTTTCCCGTGGCTGGCGCGCACGGCAGCGCCGCCGCGATAGTCAGTGGAAAATGCCGTCCGACGCGGTCCACCGACGCCATCACGACGCCCGTCCAGCACGAGGCGAGCGTCGGCGCGATCGCACCGGGCATCGCGAAGAAGCGCCAGACGGGGCACGTGAGATAGAGCGAAAGCCAGTCCGCGCCGAGCGCGTGCTGCGTCTCGGCGACGCGCTGCGCGAGCCATGCGTCCCACGGCGCGACGAAGGCGTCGGAGAGCCGCCGCGCGGCGAAGTCGCCGAGGGAGGGCAACTTGCCGTACCAGCCGGCGATAGCTGCGCCCCCGTCGCCCGGCGTGACGCCGTGATCGTCGCTCATAGGCGTTCCGGACAGGAGAACTTGCGCAGATCCGCGAGCCGGAACGGATTCTCGACGCTGCTTGCTGTCACTTCGAAGCGCGCCTTGCGGCCCTCCACGTCGAAGGTCACGATGAAACGCTCGGGCTGACTGGTCGGCTCTACGTCGAGCCGGTCGAACATGCGAAAGAGCGCCCACGGGCCTTCGAACACCACGTTGCTCGCGCTGCTCGAGGGCGGCGGCGTCAGTTGCAGGCTCACGCGTTGGGAGCCGCGCGCGCCGGGCCACTGGATCGTCGTCGCGATCTGTGGGCCGTGCGCGTAGGTGAGCACCTGCCCGTCGACATCGAGCGTGAAGGAGAGAATCGTCGGGTCCATGTCGAGCGGCTTGAACTTCAGCGTGAGCGCGGGCGTCTTGCCCCCCGCGGCGAAGAACACGCCGCGGATGGTCGCGGCGCGCTCGAACTGCGCAAGCCCGGCAGGGCTGATCTGCGTCGCCGACGAATCCGATTTCTTGAACGCCCAAGGCTTCGCGGAGACATCGACTTCCGGCGCCAGGTTCTTCTGGAAGAAGTCGTCGAACTTGCCGCCCGGCGCGAACAGCGTGCCGAAATCTTCAGGCAGCACGTCGCGCGCAGAAGCGGGGTTGAACGGATAACGCCCGCCCACCGCCCGCACGCAGTACGCCGAGATCGACTCCTTGAGGTCGTCCGTCATGTTGGCGCGCCGCACCCGCTGCGTTTGCGCGGCGCCCTGGCTGCCGAGGTCGAGCAGCGCGGTGCGGATCGGCTCGGGCATGCGCGCCGCCTGCGTGCGCAGCTTCGCCGGCGCGTCCGAGGGCGGCGGCGCGGTTTTTTGCTGCAGGGCTTCGTCGGTCGCGCTCAGGTACGTGTACATGTCGTTGATCGACGCGAGCATCTGCGCGACGGGCGCGGGCTGACCTGCGCCGGGGCTCGTCACCAACGCGCGCAGTCCGCTGAAACGATCGTCGACGATGCTCTCCAGACGCGTGCCCGGCGCGACCGGCGCGATGCGCGTCGGGTCCGGCCCGCCGATGACCTTCAGCAGTTGCTCGCGCGCCGCGCTGATCTTGTCGGTGGCTCGGTCGACGACCGTCGTTTCGCTGTCCGGTTTAGCAGCGAGCGTGGTCTCGCGCGACGCGGCCTTGACGAGCATCGCGAGCGGCGAATCCGGTGCGGACAGGATACGTGCGATCTGCACCGACTGAGTCAGGTTGTCCGCACGCACGATCCGCACGTCGTTCAGAAAGTCGGTCCACGCGCGCGCATAGTCCTGCAGATAGAGCAGCCGCACGTCTTCCGTCAGACGCTGCATCGCCGCGGGATCGCCACGCGGCAGGCCCGTCTGGTCGCGAATGCCGAGCACCCACGGCTCTTCGGCGGCGAGTTGCGCCGACACCTGATCGACGGCCTTGAGAAACGCCTTGTGATAACCGTCGAACGAATACAGGCCGGGCACTCCGCTCGTCAACGGCTTGCCGCTCGCGCGCACGAACACGAGGGACGCGTTCGGGCCGCCCGCGCGCGCCACGGTGAATTCCGGGAAGTCCGCGCCGACGCCTTGCTGTTTCACGCGCCCGTACACGCGCTGCGCGAGCGTGCTGGTGGCGAGCATCGCCCGGACGTGGGCGACGAGGCGGTCGTCGAATGGCAAGTTCGGATGCACCACGCCGCGCGCGAACAGCGTGTCCAGATGCGCGGCGAGCGCGACGCGCTCCTCATTGCTGACTTCGCGCGGCAAGCTGCTGTCCCAGTCGGTGACGATCCATGTCTTGAGCGCGTCGGCATCCTGATGATCGGGCTGGTTCATCATCAGATACGCCTTGAGCGATTCGTACGCGTAACCCGCATTCGACGCATTCGCCCCGCGCGCCTGTTCCTCGATGCGCGCCGCGAGCTTCGGCAGGAACAGATCGTCGAGCAGGCGGCGATAGGCGTCGTTCGCGGCGGCATCGAGCTTGGCGCCTTGCCACAGGCCGAGGCGCATCGCGAGCGGCGGATGAGCGGCATCGACCTGCGGAGTCGACGCGAGATTGCGCACGGCCGAGAGCAGCGGCAGCAGGGCGACGACACTCGCGTTCGCCGCGGTCGTGCCCGCCGCCGCCTGTTTCGCGAGCTGCGCGGTCTGCTCCACGCCCGCCACGTAGGAACGGTTGCGCAGATAGCTCGTGCCCCACAGCACGAGCATGCACGCGCTCACCGCCGCGATCGACGCGTAGGCTGAAAGCCTCCGCAGATGCCGTCGCCGCGCCCATTGCAGGTTCGACCCGGCGAGGCCCTGCTCCGCGAACACGACCTGCGTCAGCAGCCGTTCGAGAAAGAAGCTGCGCCCGCTCGCGGTTCGCGCCGGCGGCACGCTGCGGTCAATGCCGAACGCGCGCGAGAGCGATCCCATCACGCGGTCGATGGGCGTGCCTTCTTGTGTGCCGCTCGTGAAATAGACCCCGCGCACGAGCGGAATGTCGTCGTGCTTCGACTGCACGAAGGTCGCGCGCAATGCCTCCGCGAGCAGCGGCTTCAACGCGGCGAACTGCTGCGGAAATCCGATGATGGCGGCGCGCTGCGCAAGGCCGGTCTCGGCGTTCATGCGCTCGGGCAGGCGCGCGACGAGCCGTGCTTCGAGCGCGTCGAGCTCGGCGTCCACGCGCGCGGCGAATTCGGCTTCGCTTAGCGGGCGCTTCGGATCGTACGGAAAGGTGAAGCCGAAGACCTGCGCGCGCTCCTCTTTCGACATGTCCGCGAAAAATTCGCTGAAGCCCGCGAGCAGGTCCGTCTTGGTGACGAGCACGTAGACCGGAAAGCGCGTGCGGAACGCCTGCATCAGCTCGCGCATGCGCGCGCGCAGCGTCGCCGCCGCTTCTTCGATGCCCGCCGGCGACGCGCCGAGCAGGTCGGGCACGGCGAGCGTCAGCAGCACGCCGTTGATCGGCTGGCGCGGACGCGTCTTGCGCAAGAGCGCGAGGAAGCCTTGCCACGCGGCCTGATCCGTTTCGCGGTCGCCTTCGTGCGTGGTGTAGCGGCCGGCGGTGTCGATCAATACGGCGTCGTCGGTGAACCACCAGTCGCAATTTCGCGTGCCGCCGACGCCGCGAATCTTGTCGGTGCCGAAGCGTTCGGCGAGCGGAAAGCGCAGGCCCGAATGCACGAGCGCCGTGGTCTTGCCCGCGCCCGGCGCGCCGATGAACATGTACCACGGCAACTGGTACAGATACTGTTTGCCCGAGAGCGTGATCAGGTCGCGCCAGCCCGGTTTTCTCCCCGACGCGGCGATGCGGGCGTCGCGCAGCGCGGCGATCGCTTCGTCGAAGCGTTTTGCGAGTGTCGCGACTTCCGCTTCGCCGGGCGTGGGCGCGGCGGCGGCTCGCGCCATGTCGGGAGGCGCGGCCAGTCCGGCGCACAAGGCAGCCTGCGTGCGCCGCGCGCGCCACGCGACCCACGCATGCCGCAAGACGAGCAGCAGGACGACGCAGCCCATCGCGATGAAGCGCGCCTCGCGGGCTTCGAGCGGATATTTGCCGGCAATCGACACGAGCGGCCCGGCGATCCATATCACGCTCGAAACGAACAACAATCCGACGACGAGCAGCAGGAGCGGATGAAAGATGATCTTGAGCAGCGTTTTCATGTTCAGGACCCGGGCTTCGCGAACAGGGTGATTTCCACGCGCCGGTTGCGCGCGCGGCCGGCGGGCGAGTCGTTCGGCGCGACGGGATCCGCTTCGCCCTTGCCCTCGGCCTTCAGGCGCGCGGCGGGCACCGTGGCCGCGATCAGGTCGCCCACGTTCGCGGCGCGCTCCTGCGACAGTTCCCAGTTCGATGGATAACGCGCCGAGCGAATCGGCCGGTCGTCGGTGTGGCCGGTGACGAGCACGTTGCCCGGCACTGCCGCGAGCGCCGCCGCGATCCGCGCGATGAGCGGACGCACTTGTTCCGACACTTCCGCGCTGCCGGCCCTGAAGACGTTGTCGCCGTGCAGCGTGATGACCGAGCGGTCGACGCGGTCATCGACGGCGAGCTGGCCGTCGCGGATTTCCTGCGCGAGAAATTCGGCGAGACGCGGCCGCGCCGCCTGCGCGACGACGAGCGGCCGTTGCGCGCCCGCGCGGATCGACGCGAGCGTGTCGAACACGGGATCGGACAATTGGCCGAGGCGGAAGCTCATTGTCAGAAAGGCGAGCGTGAGCACCAGCAGCGCCAACGCGCCGACGACCCACACCGGCAGCACGTCGGTGGTGCGCCGCCGAGTCATCGCCACGCCTTGCCAGTGCGGCGAGAGCGCGCGCTCCGGCTCGCCGCGCTCCTTGCGGATCAGTTGATGAAGCCGTGCGCGGATCGCATCGAGCGCCTGCCGGCCTTGCGCCGCGACGCGGTAGCGGCCCTCGAAGCCGAGCGCGAGCACCATGCTCGCCAGTTCGAGCAGATGCAAATGCTGCGCGGGATTCTGCGCGATCCGCGCGAGCAACTGGAACACCTTCTCGCCGCCCCACGCCTCGTTGTGGAACGTGACCAGCAGGCTTTGACGCGCCCACACGCCCGCGCCCCACGGCGTGCACGACGCGGCTTCGTCGAGCATGGTACAGACGATGTAGCGCGCCGCCGTGACCTGTTCCTGCGCGATGCCGTTTACGCGCGCCTGCGCTTCGAAGCGGCGCACGCACGCCGCGAGCGAATCGCGCAAGGCGGCGGGATCGGCGCAGGCGCTCATCGCGCGAATGCGCGGCGCGAGCTGCAAGAGCGGCGCGCACGCGGCGACCAGCGGATTGACCGCGCCACCCTGCGCAAAGGCGGTATCCAAGGCAAGCGCGTTAGCATCGGGCGACGCCGCGCCGGACGTGAACGGTCCCTGCGTGCTCCCGGTGCGGCGGCGCGCGCCGGGATTGGGCTTGATCATCGTCTGCTCGGATTCGAATCCGGCGAAGGGATTGTCGTTCGTCATGTCGTCGAAATGCCTGAATGATCAGTGGCGGATGGCCCAGCACTCCAGTTCGAGCGCCGGAAACTCGCCCGCGATGTACATCGCGAGGTTGCCGGTTTGCTCCAGCTCCTTCCACAGCTCGCCGCCGCGATCCAGTTCGAAGTACGAATAACCCGCGTGAAATGGAATCTGGCGCGGCGCGACGGGCATCGCACGCAATTCGATGCCCGGCAGCGCGAGATTCACGAGATCGCGCAGCTTTTCGGCGGGCGCCACCTTGACCTGGGTCGGGAACCGCGTGCGCAGCGCTTCGCCCGGCATCTGCGCGCTCGCGGCGAGTACGAATGCGGCGCTGCGCACCAGTTCGAGATCGTTGATGACGGCGACGCGCACGCCCGGCTTCCTGCTCTGCAAGTCGATTGCGATGGCGTTCGGCTCCGGCACTTGCGCGAGCAGTTGCCGCACGTCGCGCATGAGCGGTTCGAAGGAACTGGCGAGATCATCGTGCCGATACGGCGGATAGGCGAGCACGCGGCGGCGTTCGTCGAACGCGGCGAGATCGCCTGCGAGCGCGAGCGTGATCTCATACAGGCGCTCGGGATGCAGGAGCGGCACCTGCAGCAGATGCGCGAACTGCGGCTCGAAGCGGTTCAGCGTCTGCAGCAAGAGGAAGTCTGCGATTTCAGAGACGCCGCCGCGCCCCGGGTTCGCGATATGCCGCGCGAGACGGTCCGCATGCTGATGCAAAAGGCCCGCGATTTCCTGCGCGTGGCTCAGGAGGCGCGCGTCGGCGAGCGCGTGGAGCATCGGCGGGACATAGTTCGCGTCGAGCATCACGCGGTTGTCCGCGCGACGCTCCAGCACGCGCGCGATGCCGATGGTCGCGAAGGCGTCCGTCGCGTCGCGCGCGAGCATGAGCCGCAGGTTCGGCGCGCCGACGCGCATCTCGGCGACGCGGTCGGTGCTCGTCGTGACATCGGCGACGGCGGTGTCGGTCGTGCGGTAGCGAAGCGCGCCGGCGTAACCGTCGGTCGCGGGCGCTGCGCCGTCCGGGTCGAACGCCTTCGCGCCGGCGCGCTCCAGCGGCAGCGCGAGCAGCACGGTTTCGTCGCGCGTGCCGGCGGGGATGTCGAGCGGCGGCGGCGCGGGGAAGTCGTCGGGAAAGGAGAACGCCGTGCCGTCGGGGAGGACGCCGAACCCCTGCGCGAGCGCGATCTTGCCGAGCCCGAGCGCGATGTCGTCGAGCATGAGCGACGCCCAGCCCCACGACCATGCTTCGGTCGCGCGCGCGTGCGAGCGCACGAGGTGCTCGATAAAGCGGTCGTGCTGCTGGAAATGCTGCGGTTCGAGAAACAGCCCCTCGGACCAGATCGTGCGTTGGTGCCAGGTCATGGTGGCCTTGTGCGCTCTGCTTGTTTGCCTGACGCTCGCGCATTGCCGACGACGATGCGAGCGCTCCGCTCATAGAACGATCTGGCGCCCGGATTTTTGGAAAGCGCCGCGCCGACGCATTCACTTCGCCTTCTTCTTCGATGCCGGCGGCGCGGGAGCGGGCTGCGCCGTGATCGACACGTCGGCGGTGTCGATGCGCACGCTCATGATCGTCGTCTGGTTCGGTGGCACCGGCGCGGTGGCCCGCCAGCGCGCGCGTTCGATATCGCGATAGGCGGCCACCACCGCGATGAACTTCGTGCCCGGCTGCGCGAGCTGCTCGACGCTCTGCTTCTCGCCGGGCTTGAGCAGGAACTCGTTCTTGGCATTGAGATCCGCGCCGAGGGTCGCCTGATCCTTGCCGTAGAGCGTGAAGAAGTCGGCGCTGTCGAAGGAGGAGGTCGCTTTTAGTTCGTACACCCGAACGAGAACGGGCGACGGACGCCCGCTGTGATCCGGATTGACCTTGTCGATGGCGTTCACGTCGATGTGCACGATCGTCGGCGGCGGGGGCGCGGGCGGCGGCGACTTGCAGGCCGCGACGGCAAGCGTTCCCGTCACGACGACGAGCGCGGCAGCGAAGCGCATGAAGGATGATTTCGGCTCGATGTTTTGCATGATGCGCCCGTATGCCCGCCAACACAGCAGCAGACGAACCACGTCCGTGCACTTTTCAAACCGGCCGAGGTGGTTCGTCTACTCGTGACACCGCCGCGAACGTCTGATCGCGGCGAAATTTCGCCGGGGTCCATCGAGGAGCGCATCTGTGAAACCGATCGAGCGGATCGCGTCGGCCCGTGTCGTGGCCGATGCACGCGCGCCCATGAGCGGCGCGATCAAGCGCGCCGAAGTCCTGCTGGCGCTGATGGCCATGCTGGCGCTCGTTCCGCGCGCCCTCCATGCGCAGGCCGCGGCGCATTCGGCTTGCGCGCCGCAAGAGGCGAGCATGCAACTCGCGCAGATCGATATGCCTTCTTCTGAGCGAGGCGCCCGCAACGCACCGGAAACGCAGGAAGCGCACGAAACGCACGAAACGCACGCGCCGTCTTCATCGCCAGACGCGCCGCTCACGAGCGCCGCACGCGATGCAGAAGCCCGCGTGCGCGACGCCGAAACCATCGCGGCGCTCTCGAAGGAGGGACAGCTGCTGCTCGCACGCGATCAGGTCAAGCTCGACGGTTATGCGTACTGCAGCATGTCGGTGGCGGCGGCGGAGCGCGGCGATTTCCGCGAAAGCATCGAGGCGGCGGCGCGTGCGCTGGTCGTCGCCGCGAAGACGGACAACGCCGGTCTCGCCGCGTTGTCGCGCCGCGATCTTGCAATCGCCTACAGCTACGCCGGCGATCTCGACGACGCCGGGCGCTACGCGAAGGAAGCCATCGCCGCGGGCCAGAACAATCCGCAACAGGTGCTCGCGCCCGCGCACAAGGTGCTCGGCGACATCGCGGCGCGGAGCGGCGATCCGGCGGCGGCGCTTGCCGAATATCGCGCGGCGCTCGACTCGGCGTCGCCGCGTTATCGGCCGCTGGTGCTCCTGTCGATCGTGAATGCGCAGATCGCGAGCGGCGATGCGGCCGGCGCGCGCGCGACCTTCGCACAGACGAAAGACGTCGACGGCACCCTGCTCGCGCCGCTCGGCAAGCGCATAGAAGGCAATCTGCTGCTCGCGGAGCACAAACCCGAGCAGGCGCTCGCCGCGTTCTCCGCGAGCGCCGCGAAGGGTGGGACCGACGCGAGTTACGACGATCTGTGGGCGCACGAGGGCATGGGCCGCGCTTATCTCGCGCTCGGAGATCGAAAGCAGGCCCGCGCCGCCTGGCTCGCCGCGCTCGACGATTCCGAATCCATCCGCGCCCGCTTTCGCAGCGACGAGTTCAAGACTGGCCTCTTCTCCGACGTTCAGACGGTCTTCGAGGAAACCATCGCGCTCGTCGTCGAGGATGGCGACTATCGGCTCGCGTGGACGCTGTCCGAACGCAGCCGCAGCCGCGCGCTGCTCGACGTGGTGCGCAACCGGCTCGACAAGAACGTCGACGAAACGCAGCTCAACGGCCGCACGCTTGCGCTCGACGACGTGCGCGGCGCGCTCGCGCCCGGCGAGGCGATCGTCCAATATCACGGCCTGCCCGATCGCATGATCGCGTGGGTGCTGCGCGCCGACGGCATCGCGGGCTTCACGCTGCCGATCGCGCGCCACGACATGACGCTCGCCGTGAGCGACTTCCGCAACGCGATCATTCGCGGCAAGCCGCAGGCGATCACTTACGGCACCAGGCTCGATGCGTTGCTGATCGAGCCGCTCGGCCTGCGTGACGGTGAGCGGCTCATCGTCGTGCCGAACGGCGCGCTGCACTATATGCCGTTCCAGGCGCTCAAGAACGCCCGAGGCTTCCTGATCCAGCGTCATGCGATCTCGCTCGCGCCTTCGGCGAGCGTCGCGGTGCAGCTCGTGCGCCGCCAGCAGCATATCGCGAGCGATCTCGTCGCGTTCGGCAATCCGCGTATCGGTCCGGATTACGAACTGCCGTCGGCGGAGTCGGAAGTGCGCGCCATCGGTCCGCTGTTCGCGCGCAACTCAACCTTCGTGCGCGGCGACGTGACGCGCAAGGCGTTCGACGACAACGCGCCGGCCGGCCGGATCGTGCATGTGGCGACACACGCGCAGGCGGACACCATCGACCCGCTGCATTCGCGCGTGCTGCTCGCGCCTTCCAGCCAGCCCGCCGATGGGCCCGACCCGCTGCTTGCCGCCGACATCTACAACCTGAAGCTCGACGCCGTCGCGCTCGTCACGCTGTCCGCCTGCGAGACGGCGCTCGGGCGCGTCGGGCGCGGCGACGAAATCATGGGCTTCACGCGCGCCTTCTTCTATGCGGGCGCATCGGCGCTGCTGGTGTCGATGTGGCCGGTCGCCGACGAATCGACCGAACTCACGATGCGCACCTTCTACGGCTCGCTTACCAAAGGCGAGCAGGCGATCGACGCGATGCGCGATGCCCAACTCGCCGTGCTCGCCAACAGCCGCTTCGCTCACCCGTTCTACTGGGCGCCCTTCGATCTGATGGGCAACTGGCGGCTTTCTGTCGCCCGCTGAGTTTCGTCCGATGCCGCCGCGCGGTCCCGATTGAGGATGTCGCCGTGAACCATGCCATGAAAACCGAACATACCGCCCGGCGCTTGCCCGTGCGTTTGCGTCCGCGCCGCCTCCCGCGCACGGCGGCAGTGGGCCTCGCCTGCGCGAGCGCGATCACGGCGTGGGCGCAGCAGGTGCCGTTGCCCGGCACGGCGCAAGTGCCGAGCGCGGGCACGCTGCTCAACGAGCAGCCGCGCCCGCCCGTCACCGCGCCGCCGCCCGGCGTCGGGGCGAACGCGCTGCCCGCGCCGATCGCGCCGCCCGCGCCCGCGCCCGAGGGCCGAAAATTCGTGCTGAAGGGCATCCGGCTCGCGGGCAACGAAACCTTGTCTGCCGATACGCTGCTCGCGCCCGTCGCCGACAGGATCGGACAGGAAGTGTCGATCAACGACCTGAACGCGATGGCCGCGCGCATTGCGCAGGTGTATCGCGATCGAGGCTATCCGCTCGCGCAGGTCGTAGTCCCGCCGCAGGACGTGACCGAAGGCGACGTCACGCTCACCGTGCTCGAAGGCAAGATCGGGCGCGTGCGGCTGACGATCGCGCCGGGGGCGCCCATCAAGGAGTCGCTCGTGCGCGGGCGGCTCGCCGCGATCGAGCCGGGCAAGCCGCTCCGGCAGGGCGAGCTCGAACGCACGATGTTGCTGCTATCGGACGTGCCCGGCATCAAGGTGAGCTCCGCGCTCGAGTCGGGCAGCGCGCCCGGCACCGTCGATCTGAACGTGACCGTCGAGGCAGCGCGCCGCTACGACTTCGCGCTCGCCGGCGACAACTACGGTTCCGCGCCTGCCGGACGCTGGCGCCTCGGCGCGGTCGGCCGGCTGGCGTCGCCGTTCGGCATCGGCGACAACCTCGACGTGAACCTGCTCGGCGCCGAGCGCGCCGATACGCTCTATGGCCGGGTGGGCTACGACGCGCCGATCGACGCCAACGGCACGCGCATGGGGATCGCCTACTCGCATCTCTATTACTACCTCGGGCAGAACTTCTCGTCGCTGCAGGCGCACGGCGACGCTGACGTGGTCACGGCGTCGGTCACGCATCCGCTGATTCGCTCGCGCAGCCAGAACCTGCTTGTTCGCGGCGCGCTGGAGTATCGCTCGCTCACGGACAAGATCGACGCCGTCGGCGTCGACAATCCGCAGAAGCTCTACGTGGCGAGCGTCGGGCTTTCGTACGAGAGTCGCGACAGCTTTCTCGGCGGCGGCTTCAACAGCGCGGATCTGCAACTGGCCTTCGCGCACCTGAACATCGATTCGGCGGCCGCGCAGCAGATCGACCAGGGGCCGAACGGACGCGACACGGCGGGCAACAGCGTGCGTCTGATCATGCAGGCCAACCGCCTCAACGCGATCACGCCGAAGACGAGCTTCTTCGTGGGCGTGTCGGGGCAATGGGCGAACCGGAACCTCGACAACTCGTCGCGCTTCGCCCTCGGCGGCCCTAAGGCGGTGCGTGCGTACTCGCCGTCGGAGGCGATCGTCGACGAAGGGCTCGTTGCGACCGCCTCGCTGCGTTACGCCGTGATTCCGACGCTGACGCTCTCCGCGTTCTTCGATATCGGCGTTGGCCGCTACAACGCGCGCTCGATTCCGGCACAGGGCGCCAACACCGTGACGCGCAGCGGGGCGGGGCTCGGCCTCTTCTGGAACGCGCCTTACGGCATCACGGTGGACGCGAGCATGGCGTGGCGCACCACCCGCGCCGACAGCACCGGCGACGACAAGGTGCCGCGCGTGTACGTGCAGGTTTCCAAATCGTTTTAGCCGATCGACGGCCCATCGGAGCGGTCACACAGGAGTTCGACATGAGCGACGACATCAGCCTTCGGACCCGCCGGCATCGCCGGGAGTGGGAGCGTGCAATCCGGCGACTCGCCCGGCGCGCCGCACGGCACGCGGGCATCGACCTCAAACCGGCCTCATTGTTGCCGCTCCTTGCGCTCGTAATCGCGCCGGGCGCGTTCGCGTTGCCGGCGGGCGGGCAGGTCGTGAGCGGCGGCGTGAACATCAGCACGCCGAACCCGAAGACCATGGCGATCACGCAGGGCTCGCAGAAGGGCATCGTCAACTGGAACTCGTTTTCGATCGGCGGGGGCGAGACCGTGAACATCTCGCAGCCCTCGCCGCAGGCGGTGCTGCTTAATCGCGTGACGGGCGGCGAGGCGAGCCAGATCGCCGGGCATCTCAACGCCAATGGACGCGTGTTTCTCGTCAACCCGGCGGGCGTGCTGTTCGCGCCCGGGGCGTCGGTGAACGTCGGCTCGATCGTCGCCTCGACGCTCGGCATTTCGGACAGCGATTTTCTCGCGGGCAAGTATCGCTTCACGAGTGGGCGCAACGCAGGCGGCCTCGTGCGCAATGAAGGCACGATCACGACGGCCGAGCGCGGCACGGTCGCGCTGCTCGGCGCTCAGGTGGACAACCGCGGCACGGTGAGCGCGAAGCTCGGCACCATCGCGATGGGCGCGGGCAGCGACATGACGCTCGATTTCGCGGGCGACGGCCTCACCATGCTCAAGATCGACGGCCCGGCGGCGCAGGCGCTCGCGAGCAACTCGGGCGTCCTTCAGGCCGATGGCGGTCAGGTGCTCATGTCGGTGCAGACCGCCGACGCGCTCGCGTCGACCGTGCTGAACCAGACGGGCACGGTGCGCGCGCAGAGCGTGGCCGAGCGCAACGGGCGTATCGTGCTCGACGGCGGCAATGCAGGACTGACGGAAGTGGCGGGCAGCGTCGACGCGACCGGCGGCGCGGGTTTCACGGGCGGCGCGATCGACGTGACGGGCCAGCACGTCGCGGTGAACGACGGCGCGAATATCGACGCGAGCGGCGGCTCGGGCGGCGGGCGCGTGCGCGTGGGCGGCGGCGCGGCGGGCAAAGAGACCGATATGCGCAACGCCGATGCCGTCTGGATGGGGCCGGGCGCGCAGATCCACGCGGATGCCCTCGGCCGCGGCGACGGCGGCAACGTCGTGATCGACGGCACGAACGCGGCCCGCGTGTACGGCACGCTCACGGCGCGCGGCGGGAACGTGGCGGGCAACGGCGGTCTGATCGAGACGTCGGCACATTTTCTGGACGTGGCGGGCGCGAACATCGATGCATCGGCGCTGCACGGCATCGGCGGGACGTGGCTGCTCGATCCCTACGACGTGACGATCACGTCCTCGAGCAGCGTCGACAGCACGGGCGGGCCGAATTTCTCCGCTTCGTCGGATGCCTCGACGATCTCGGTCGGGACCATCAACAGCCGGCTGAACGCGGGCACGTCCGTGACCGTCGATACCGGCACGGGCGGTCCGGCAATTGGCGGCAACATCACGCTGGACGGTCTGATCGAGAAGCGCGGGGGCAACGCGGCGACGCTCACGCTGCTCGCCGCGCGTTCGATTCTGATGGATCGGACGAGCGATGGAAGCGGCAACGCGGGGATCGTGGCGTCGCAGTCGAGCATCAGCGACACGGCGAGCCCGCTGTCGGTCGTGCTGACCGCGAACACCGCCGGGTACAAGGACGGCTCGGCCGAGATCCTGCTGCGTGGATCGGCGAGGACCGACGCGTTTCAGCTATTCACCAATGGCGGCGATGTCGTCATCGGCGGGCCGCAGGGTGGCGTCTCGCCGCGCGTCACGCTCGACCACGTCGACGTGGACACGCGCACGCGCACGAGCGTGTTCGGAGCCGAACTGCCGGAATACCGGATCGGCACGGATGCGCCGAGCGGGCGGATCGCGATTGACGGTTACGGGCCGGTGGACGCGATCGGCGACGCGCGCGGACTCGGCTATGGCGTGAACGTCGAAGGCGGATCCACGCTGCGAACGACGACGGGCGCGATCTCGGTGACGGGCACAGGTGGTACCGGCGGCCTCACGCTTTCCGCGACGGAGCTGCGCTCTGCGACCGGCAACGTGACCATCGACGGCACGTCGGCGGATGGCGTCGGCGTCGCGCTCGATCAAGCGACGCTCGCCTCGGGCGGCGGCGCGTTCTCGCTGACGGGACACGGCGGCGCGGGCGGCGTGCGCGCGAACTACGGCAGCATCGAGGCCGGCTCCGGCAACGTCACTATCGACGGCACCGCGCTTGCCTCCGGGTCGGTCGCACGCGCGGACGGCGTCTCGCTCGTCGCGATGCCGATTACCACGACGGGCGGCATCACCATCCGCGGCCATGCCGCGCTCGATGGTCCGCTCGGCGGCGGCGTGACCCTAGCCGCAGCGGGCGAGGGCGGCACGGTCACGCTAAGCGCGGGGTTGCCCGGCATTCGCGTCTATGGCAGCGGCAACGGCTACGAAGGCGTCTACGTGAGCGCGGGCCCGTCCCGCACTCCGATCTTCGACTACGGCTACGAAGGCCTCTACCTCGTGGGGAACGGCGCGGACAGTGGACGAGCCGTCTCGTTCGTCGCATCGGACGGCAAGGGCACCGGCGGCCCGATCGACATTCGCGGCGTGACCAACGGCGCGATCGACACCGCGTCGGGCGCCGATAGCGCCTATCACTCCGGCGCGAAGCTCGTCAACGCGAGCCTCGACGGTTCGGACATCACGCTCGCCGGCTCCGTCGCGAGCGGCGGCACAGTGGAGCAGGCAGGACTGCAGATCATCGATTCCAGCGTGGGCTCGACGGCGACGAAGACGCTGACGCTGCGCGCTTCGAATAACGCCGCGAATACGTCGTCGATCGCGTTCGATGCCGGCTCGACGTCACTCGATGCGCGCACGACGCTCGCCGCGCCTCACGGCACGCTGGTGCTCGCCCCGGGCAGCGTGTCCGCGACCACGTTCGACATCGCCGCCGACGATGCCGCGCGCGTCAGCATCGGCGTGGCGGGAGCGACCGGACCTGGCTTCACCATCGACAGTTCGCTGGGTACGCGCTTCCTGACGAGCGTGGACAACGTCTATATCGGCTCGGCGTCGCACATCGGGCACATCGCGGTCGGGGCGACCTGCGCCGCGCCGCCGTGCGCGGGCCTGCCGACCTTCGGTAATCTGTCGGTCGCCAACGAAGGCGCGGGGAGCGAGGGCATTGCCTTGCTCTCCCGCGTTTCGCTGGGCGGCCAACTCATTCTCGATTCCGCCGGACCCGTGTCGCAGAGCGCGTCGATCGGCGCCGGCGGGCTGCTGCTCGGCGGGCCGGGCACGTTCACGCTGACGAACCCCGACAACGATTTCGGCGGAGTCGCGCTCGTCGGCGTGGGCAATACGACGCTCGCGGGCACGAAGCTTTACGTCTCGAGCGGAAGCGGCACCGTGTTCGACGCGGGTACCAACGCCTTCCGGGCGATCGACGGCAGCACGCGCTCGACGCTCGCAGGCGACCTGACGCTGACATCGACGCGCGAGGGGGTCGACATCGGTATGCCGCTCGAGAACGTGTCGGGTCACGACGTTACCGTCGATCTGCGCAGCGCCGATTTCCTCCGTATCGCTGCGGACATCACGTCGACGGCGGGCGCGCTCGATCTCGTCGCCACCGCGGCGAACGAAGTGTTCGTCGGCGGCTTTCCCAACGATGACGGAGCGGCTTCGCGCGTTTCCATCAAGAGCAACGGCGGCAACGTGACGCTGACGGGCAAGGGCGCCACCGTGAACAGGTCAGACGAGCCCTCGTACAGCACCGGCGCGGGTGTCGTGCTGCGTCTCGCCGACATCGACACGCGCGCGGGCGCGGCGAGCGGCACGCCGTCGTCGACGGGCGGCGCGGTGACGATCCGCGGCACCATGCCCGCGCCGAGCGGCAACGACGGCTCGTTTCAGGACACGCGCGCGGGCGTCGAAGTCAACGACGCGACCATCACCACCGGCAGCGGCGATGTCACGCTCATCGGGCAAAGCCTGAATCCGGGCGTCGATCCGGGCGGCGGCGTGGTTCTGGGCAGCGCCGCGCAGTTCCGCAGCGGCGTGAGCGGCCCCGCGGACATCATGACGGGCACCGGAGCAATACGCATCTACGGCGCCGGTAGCGGCCCGGGCTTTGCCGGCGTGACGGTGGGGAACGGTTCGTCGATCACGAGCGCGGGCGGCGCCATCGACATACGCGGCAGCACCGCGAGCGCCTACGACATCACCGGCTCGGGCAGGTCTTCGCCCACATACGGCGTGCTGCTGCTGAACGGCTCCATCGCCGCGAACGCGCCGTCCGGCGCGGTATCCATCGCCGGTTCGACGTCCACCGCCGATGCGGGCATCGCCTACGGCGCCGTGCCGCTTGCCGGCTTCCCGCCGCTGAGCGCCGGACCGTTCTCGATCACCACGGGTCAGGGCGGCGTGATCTCGCTGCGCGCGTCGAACAACGGCACGGCCACGAGCCTCCTCGGCCGCGGCGGCGCGGGCTCGATCGATCCGCAACGCGGCCTGCTCGCGGTTTCGGCTGCATCGGTCGACCCGTCGAGCTTCAAAGTCAGCGCGCGCGACGGCGTGCCGATCACGCTGTTCGGCACCAGCGCGGCGCCGGGGCTGACCATCGACAATGCGACCTACCAGACCTTCTCGGCCCAGCTGCAAACCCTCGTGCTCGGCTCGCCCACGCAGACGGGGCGCATCACCGTGGCGGGTCCGTGCGCGGGCGGCGCGGGTTGCGCGACGCGTCCGGTGGTGGCGACGAGTCTCACGCTCGAAAGCACCGGCGAGGGCAGTCAGGGCATCGACCTGCCTTCCGGCATCGCGCTGCCGGCGAACGCCACGCTCGCGCTCGACACGGCCGGCACGGTCAATGATCCTGGCGGCATTCAGGCGAGCACGCTGCTGCTCGCGGGCGGCGGCGTCTTCAATCTGCTCGATCCGAACGATGTGGATACGCTCGTCGTCGCGGGCGCGGGCACGGTGAACTTCAGGAACGCCGGCAGCTTCACGATCGGCGCCGGCAACGCGAACGGCGTCGATGAGAACGGCCGCGTCGTGCAGATCGGCGGCCAGCAAGGCACGCTCACGGGCGATCTCCTCGCAATCTCAGACAACGGAAAGATCACGCTCGGCGCCCACAACGCGCCGCTCAACCTGCGGGCGGGCGGCAGCATCGACCTCGTGATGGACCACGCAGTGTTCGACAACCCGTTCGGCAGCACGCTGGGCGCGGCCAACGCATGGCGCGTGTGGGCGACGAACTGGCAAGGCGAAAACCGCAACGGCATCGATCCGGGCGGAGCGTTGCCGAACTTCTATGGCTGCGTGTACGGCGGGCTGTGCTGGAGCGGCCGGCAGTCGATGGATGTCGTGTCGGGCAACGGCAACCACTTCGTGTACACAGAGCGGCCGAAGGTCACCGTCGAGATCGGCAGTCAGGAACGTTACGCCGGAGAAGACAATCAGCCCTTCGCATACTCGCTCGGGCAGCGCTTGCCCAACGGCGACAAGCGAAACAGCGTGTTGACCGGCTCCATGAGCTCACTGGCGGACCGCAATTCGCCGCCTGGACGCTATGCGATCGACGGCACGTTTTCGTCGGCTGTCGGCTACGACGTGACCGTCGTTCCGGGCACGTTGACGGTGAAGCCCATCGATCCGGTCAAGCCGGTCCGGCCGGTCAAGCCAATGAGGCAGACGCCCGCGATCACGCAGACGGACCCCCTCGTGCCAAAACAAGGCGCGGTCTTCGATCGCACTGGCCTGCAGCCACTCTTCACCGCGCAGGAACAGAGCTTCGTCTACGAGAGCAACCTCGGCGGGGTGAACGTCTGCGTGGGCACGAGCGAGCCGATCCTCGCGCTGCAGCAGTCAGAAGGACCGACGGATTCGCTCGCCTCCGAATGGAAGCGCGTGCGCTCGCGGCCGAATCTGAACAACTGTCTCGTCGTGAACGGCCAGCACGGCTGCGGCGAATTCTGAACACGGAGCCGTGATGATCGACATCGAACCGCTGCTCGCGCCCGCCGCGACGATGCCGCCGGCCGGCGTCGATCTCGAATACGATCCGGCGTTCCTCGCTCTCGAAGCGCTCGCGCGCGGCAATCCCGAGCGCCAGTTCGAAGCGCTCGCCGAGCCGACCGCGTGGCCCGAGGTGCTCGAAGAGTCGCAGGCACTGTTGGCGAGGTCGAAGGATCTACGCATCGCCGTGGTCTACACGCGGGCAGCGGCGCGCGTGCATGGCCTCGTGGGTTTTCATGCGGGCCTGCGACTCTTGACCGGCCTGTTCCAGCGCTACTGGGACAGCCTCTATCCGCCGCTCGACGCTGATGACAACGACGATCCCGTGCTGCGGATCAACGCCCTCGCGCCGCTTGCCGACGCCTATACGCCCTTCGCCGAAGCCGAAACGCTGCTGCACGACCTGCGCGACGCGGAAGTATGTCGCGCGCGCGGCGAGCGGTTGACGGTGCGCGACATGCTGCTCGCACAGGGCAGGCTCGCGGCAGGCGCAGGCGCGAGCGCGGCGACGCCCGCGCGGGTCGAAGGCATGCTCGCCGATGCGTTCGCGCAAAATCGCGAGGTTTTCGACGCGGGCATCGACCTGCCGCGCGCGGTTCAGGCGCTCGGCGCCGTCATGACGGAGCGGCTCGGCGCGGAACGCGCGCCGCTGCTCGACAAGATGATGGACACGGCGCGCTTCGTGGCCACGCAGTTTCACGCGGTCGCGCAAAAGGAAACGCAGATGCCCGACGACACGACACAAGCCAGCCCGACGATCGTCGCGACGATGAGAACACGTCCCGGCGAAATCGCGACGCGAGAAGACGCCATCGCGCTGCTCGACGCGGTCTGCACGTTTCTCGAACGCACCGAGCCGGCGCATCCCGCGCCACTATTGATTCGCCGCGCGCGCGGCTGGCTCGGCAAAGACTTTCTCTCCGTGATGCAGGATCTCGCGCCCGACAGCCTCTCGCACATTCGCCTGATCGCGGGCACCAAGCCGCAGTGACGCTTTCAAACGAGCCGCGCGCGAATCGTCTTTCAGGCGTGGCTCATGCTCACGCAAAGGAGGCCTCATGGCTACCAGCAGTCAGAAATTTATCGCCCGCAATCGCGCGCCGCGCGTGCAGATCGAGTACGACGTCGAGACCTACGGAAGCGAGAAGAAAGTCCAGCTTCCGTTCGTGATGGGCGTCATGGCCGACCTCTCCGGCAAGCCCGCCGAACCGCTTCCGCCGGTCGATCAGCGCAAGTTCCAGGAGATCGACATCGACAATTTCGACAGCCGCATGAAGGCGATGCATCCGCGCGTCGCGTTTCAGGTGCCCAACAAGCTGACGGGCGAAGGCAATCTGAGCGTCGACATCACCTTCGATACGCTCGACGATTTTTCTCCCGCCGCCGTCGCGCGCAAGGTCGACTCGCTCGCGAAGCTGCTGGAGGCGCGCACGCAACTTGCCAATCTCGTCATCTTCATGGACGGCAAGAACGGCGCCGAGGAACTGATCGCGCGCGTGCTCGACGACCCCGCGCTGCTCAAGACGCTCGCCACGGTCACGCCGGACACAGCCGCTGCCGCCGCCGAATCTTCGACCCCCGCCGCCGAGTGAGAAACCACCATGTCCGACATACCTCAAACGCTGGAAGCCAAACACGAACTGCAGGGCGCGATGCTGGAAGGCGACGACCTTGCCGCGCTGCTGAACCGCGAGTTCCGCCCCAAGAGCGACGAAGCGAAGACCGCGGTGCAGGCGGCGGTGCAGACGCTCGCGCAGCAGGCGCTCTCGCAGACGAAGATCATCTCCGGCGACGCCATCCGCTCGATTCAGGCGATGATCGCCGAGATCGACAAGAAGCTGACCGACCAGGTCAACGAAGTGATGCATCATCCCGACTTCCAGAAGCTGGAAGGCTCGTGGCGCGGCCTTTACTACCTCGTCAACAACACGGAAACCGACGAGATGCTGAAGATTCGCGTGATGAACATCTCGAAGAAGGACCTTGGCAAGACGCTCAAGCGGTTCAAGGGCGTCGCGTGGGACCAGAGCCCGCTGTTCAAGCAAATCTACGAGCATGAATACGGGCAGCTCGGCGGCGAGCCGTTCGGCGCGTTCATCGGCGATTACTACTTCAATCAGACGCCGCCGGACGTCGAGCTGCTCGGCGAGATGTCGAAGATCGCGGCTGCGGCGCATTCGCCTTTCATCGCCGCAGCCGACCCGAGTCTGCTCCAGATGGATTCGTGGCAGGAGCTTGCCAATCCGCGCGACCTCACGAAGATATTCGGCACACCGGAATATGCGAGCTGGCGTTCACTGCGCGCGTCCGAAGACTCGCGCTATATCGGGCTTGCAATGCCTCGGTTTCTGGCTCGCGTGCCGTATGGCGCGAAGACGCAGCCCGTCGACGAATTCGACTTCGAGGAAGAAACCGGCTCCGCCGATCATTCCAAGTACACGTGGGCCAATTCCGCCTACGCGATGGGCGTGAACATCACGCGCTCGTTCAAGCTCTATAGCTGGTGCTCGCGCATTCGCGGCGTGGAGTCGGGCGGCGCGGTCGAAGGCTTGCCCGTGCACAGTTTCCCGACCGACGACGGCGGCGTCGACATGAAGTGCCCGACGGAGATCGCCATCTCGGACCGCCGTGAGGCCGAACTGGCGAAGAACGGCTTCATGCCGCTGATTCATCGTAAAAACTCGGATTTCGCGGCGTTCATCGGCGCCCAGTCGCTGCAAAAGCCCTTCGAATACGAAGACCCCGACGCCACGGCCAACGCCGCGCTCGCCGCGCGCCTGCCGTATCTGTTCGCGTGCAACCGCTTCGCGCATTATCTGAAGTGCATCGTGCGCGACAAGGTAGGCAGCTTCAAGGAACGCTCCGACATGGAGACGTGGCTCAACAAGTGGATCACGCAGTATGTGGACGGCGATCCGGCCAATTCATCCGAGCACACGAAAGCGCAGAAGCCGCTCGCCGCCGCCGAGGTGAAAGTGCAGGAAGTGCCGGGCGCGCCGGGCTACTACACGTCGCAGTTCTATCTGCGTCCGCATTATCAGCTCGAAGGGCTGACGGTGTCGCTGCGGCTCGTGTCGCGTTTGCCGTCGCAGAAGCAAGCGGCCTGACTTTGGGCTGTGCCGGTCGATGCCCGCCTCACACGGCGGGCATCTGCAATACCGTGGTTGCCGACGCATCGCCCACCCACACCGCGCTTGCGGTGAAATTGTCGTGTCCGGGCCGCGCGCTTTCGCGCAGATGCTCGACCATCAGATCGAGCCACGCGGCGGGAGTCGGCACCCGTCCGATCGAGTCGATCATCACGGATTCGTCGAGATACTCCCAAAAGCCGTCGGTGCAGAGCAGGAACGCGTCGCCATCGGCGATCGGAAAGGGCTCGGTCGACACCGCGATGTCGAGATCATCCGCCGTGCCGAGCGCCGAGAACAGCACGTTGCGGCGCGGGTAGCTGCGCACGTCGCGCGCTTCGAGAAGATTCGCGTCGATCATGCTTTGCACGAGGCTGTGATCCTGCGTCTGCACGACGGTCGCGCCGCGCCGGAAACAATAGAGCCGTGTGTCGCCGCAATGCGCCCACGACGCATGCCCCGCCGCCTCGTCGATGCCGAGCAGCGCCGCCGTGGAACGCATCTGCGCGAGTTTGCCGTCGTGTTCCTGAGCGTCGATGATGGCATCGTTCGCGCGCAGCAGCACGCGCAACAGGTTCGGCCCGGTGAGCGCGACGCCCGCCTGCGCGATCCGCGCGAGTTCGGCGAGCACGGTCTCGACCGCGATGCGCGAGGCGGTGTCGCCGCCGCCATGACCGCCCGCGCCGTCCGCGACCACGCACGCGAACAGCGCCGCGTGCCGCCATTGTCCGTGAGCGTCTTCGTTGCGCGAGCGACCGCCGGCATCGCTCACGCTCGCGGTTTGCAGTTGCATGTCGGTTCTCCGGCGCGCGTTATCGGCGCGCGCGGCGTTTCAGTTCGCCGATTTGCGCTTCGTAAGCGGCGACGAATGCGCGGCCGAACAGCATGTGGAAATCCTCGGTCGCCTCGCTCGAGAGCTGGCCGTACAGTTCCGTGAAGAGAACCCAGCAGCGCGCGCGGCGCTTGTTGCCGGACATGAGATCGTCGAACCGCGAGCGAGCGGGCAGGCGCGCCTCGATGCGCTGTGGCTCGAAGCGCTCGAAAACGCCGTCGAGTGCCGCGCGCATGCCCGCGACCATGCCGACCTGATGCGCGCGCAGGTCGGCGCAGGCATCGGCGAGGGCGGCGGCGGGCGGCATGAAGCCGCGCACCGGCGGACTCAGCAGATGCGTGAGCGCCGCGTCCACGTTCGGCGAGAACTTCAGCGGATTGTTGTCCGCCGCCGCGATGATCGTCGCGTCCGTGCGCATCTCGCGCTTGAACGCGGCGCGCGCGCAAAGCAGATCGAGCGTCCCCTGGATCGATTCTCGCAGTAACACGCCGATGAGCTGCATCAGCGCGGGCGTGAGCGCTTCGATGCGCAAGCCGGGGGCGGCGAGGCCTTGCAGCAGTGCATCCAAGAGCGCGCGCTGATCGTCCTGCACGACTGGCGCTGGCGAAGGCGAAGGCGCGGCGCGCGCGCTCGGCGGCGTGAATGCGCTGTGCAACTCAGCGCCGGCGTCGGACTGCGTGGCGGGCGGCGCGACGGGCCGCGCCGCGCCGGTCAGACTCGCGAAAGGGTCGTCGTCGTGGGCGGTGTTCGGCTGCGTGATCGGTTCGATGAGCGGACTCACCGCCGAGGACCCACACGGAGCAAGCGAGAACAGTTCGTCGATGGAGCGCCTGGATGCGGGATCGTCGAACTCGAAGTCGAAACGGTCCTCGGGCGATGCCAGCGGTTCAGCCGCGGCGGGCACATCGAACAGACCCGCGAACGGATCGTCCGGCGCCGCGGCGCTCGCGTGCGATGCCTCGAACGCCGTCTCCGTGCACTCTTCGGCGGAAACTTCGGCGCGCAGCTGATAGCCGCCGATCTGCACCTCGTCTCCATGCGCGAGCGGCACTTCCTGGCCGGGGTCGAGCGGCACGCCGTTGACGAGCGCGGGATTGCTGCCGCGATCCGTGAGCCGGTAGGTGCCGTCGCGCCACGCAATTTGCGCGTGCATGCGCGACACGGTGCGCTCGGCGTCGTCGAGCACGAGGCGGTTCGTCAGCGCGCGCCCGATCGTGCCGCCCTCGGCATCGAAACTTGCCGCGAGCGGTGTGCGCGGCGGCTGCCCATTATGACGAGTGACCGTGAGTGTCAGCATGGTTCAGTCGAACGCGTAAATAAAGTCGTCCGCGCTCGCCGACAGACGAATACGCCCGAGCGCGCCGCCTTCGGTGAGCCGCGTCAGATACTCCGTGGAAATGCGCGGCAGCACGGTGTTGGTGAGCAGCGCATCGATCACGCGCCCGCCCGACTCCGCCTCCGTGCAGCGCGACACGATCAGCCGCACGGCGTCGTGGTCGTAATCGAACGGAATGCCGTGATTGTCCGCGACGCGCCTCCGGATGCGCTCTAGTTGCAGACGCACGATGTCGGCCATCATCGCGTCCGAGAGCGGGTAGTACGGCACCGTGACGAGCCGTCCGAGCAGCGCGGCGGGAAAGACGTCGAGCAACGGCCCGCGCAGCGCGGCCGTGAGCGATTCGGGCGACGGCGCGGCCGCAGAGTCGCGGCACATCGACATGATGACATCCGAGCCGACGTTCGAAGTCAGCAGAATGATCGTGTTCTTGAAGTCGATGTAGCGTCCCTCGCCGTCCTCCATCCAGCCCTTGTCGAAGACCTGGAAGAAGATCTCGTGCACGTCGGGATGCGCCTTTTCCACTTCATCGAGCAGCACCACGCTGTACGGCCGGCGGCGCACCGCCTCCGTGAGGATGCCGCCCTCGCCGTAGCCCACATAGCCGGGCGGCGCGCCCTTGAGCGTGGAAACGGTATGCGCTTCCTGGAACTCGCTCATGTTGATGGTGATGACGTTCTGCTCGCCGCCATACAGCGTTTCCGCGACCGCGAGCGCGGTTTCCGTCTTGCCGACGCCCGAGGTGCCCGCGAGCAGGAACACGCCGATCGGCTTGTCCGGATTGTCGAGGCGCGCGCGCGACGTCTGAATGCGCTTCGCGATCATGTCGAGCGCATGGCGCTGGCCGATCACGCGGCGCTCCAGCGAGTCGGCGAGCCCGAGCACGGCGGCCAGTTCGTTTCTCATCATCTTGCCGACGGGAATGCCGGTCCAGTCCGCGACCACGCCTGCGACCACGCCCGCATCGACGCTCGGCAGAATGAGCGGCGCGTCGCCTTGCAGTTCGGCGAGACGCGCGTTGAGTTGGGAAAGACGCGCGAGGCGATCGTTGCGTGTCGATGGCGGCGTATCGACGGCTTCGCCTTCTTCGCGCAACGACGCACGCAGCGCGAGCAGTTCATCGACGACGCGCTTCTCTTCGTTCCAGCGCGCCTCCAGTCCGCCGAGCGCATCGCGTTCGCAGGCGAGCGCCGCCTCGACATCCGCCGCGCGCGTGCCGACATCCACGCCGACAGTCGCCTCGCGCGCGATGATCTGCGCCTCCACGTCGAGCGCTTCGATGCGGCGGCGGCAATCGTCCACTTGCGGCGGCGTCGCGTGCTGGCTGACCGCGACGCGCGCGCACGCGGTGTCGAGCAGCGACACGGCCTTGTCGGGCAACTGGCGCGCCGGAATATAGCGATGCGACAGCCGCACGGCCGCCTCGATGGCTTCGTCGAGCAACTGCACGCGATGATGCCCTTCGAGCACGGCCGCCACGCCGCGCAACATGCGCACGGCTTTGTGCTCGTCGGGTTCGAGCACCTGCACGACCTGAAAGCGCCGCGTGAGCGCCGGATCTTTCTCGATGTGCTTCTTGTACTCCGCCCACGTCGTCGCGCCGATGGTGCGCAAGTCGCCGCGCGCGAGCGCCGGTTTGAGCAGATTGGCCGCGTCGCCGGTGCCGGCCGCGCCGCCCGCGCCGACGATCGTATGCACTTCGTCGATGAAGAGAATCACCGGCTTTGGACTCGCCTGCACGTCCTCGACGACCTGGCGCAGCCGCTGCTCGAACTCGCCCCTCATGCTCGCGCCCGCCTGCAAGAGACCGAGATCGAGCGACCAGAGCGCGACTTCGCGCAAGGGCGGCGGCACGTCGCCGCGCGCGAGGCGTTGCGCGAAGCCTTCCACCACGGCGGTCTTGCCCACGCCGGCCTCGCCCGTGAGAAGCGGATTGTTCTGCCGCCGTCGCATCAGGATATCGACGAGCTGGCGGATTTCCTCGTCGCGGCCGGTGACCGGATCGAGCTCGCCCTGACGCGCCTTCGCGGTGAGATCGGTGGCGTACTTGTGCAAGGCTTCCTGGCGGCCCATGCTCGCGGGCGCGGTCTCGTCGCCGGCTGCGGGCGCCTGCGCATGCGGCTCGTCTTCCGCTTCCTCGACCGAATCCGCGACGATGCGCGCGAAGTTGTCCGACAGATCTTCCGGCTTGATGCGCTCGAACTGCCGGGAGATGCCGATGAGCACATTGCGCAGCCGCTGCGTCTTGAGCATGCCGACGAGCAGATGGCCCGTGCGCACTTTCGTCGCGCCGTAGAGCAGCGTGCCGTACACCCAGCCGCGCTCGATCGCGTCGGTGATGTGCTCGGAGAGATCAGAGATAGCGGTGGCGCCGCGCGGCAGGCGATCCAGCGACGCGGTGAGATCGCGCGCGAGCGTGGCCGCGTCCACGCCGTAATGCGCGACGATGCGCTCCATGTCCGAGCGCGGCGTTTCCAGTATCTGCATGAGCCAGTGCGAAAGCTCGACATACGGGTTGCCGCGCATCTTGCAGTAGACCGTCGCGCTTTCCACGGTCTTGTAGCCGAGCCTGTCCAGCTTGCCGAACAGCGCCACACGACTGATTTCCGCCATCGTCCGACTCCTTTGAACGCCCGCGAGCCGACCGAAGGCGCGGCTTTCCGATAAGACGGCGCTCATGCCGCGTTTTTGCAAAGCGCATCGGCGTCGAGCGCGAGATCGGCGCGATCGCTCGTGCGCTCGGCAGTGCCGAGCCACGCCGAGTAGCCGAGGCGTCCGTGGCGGCCCGGCCGCGCGGTAGGCACTTCCTTCGCGGCAAGCACGAGCTGCGCATCCCACGCAAGTTCCCCGTTCAGATGGCGTCTGACCAGCGCCACGAGCGTCGGCAGCGCGCCGCCGCCCGGCAGAAACGCCTCGTATTGCGCGAGCGTGAGGGGCCCGAGCACGAGCCGGAACGCATGCTGGCGGTCCCACACATGAGCGCCGAGGACCGCGCCCTGGCCGAGCGACGCAGATCGTCCCGCGCGCGAACGCAGCGCGGTGCGCTCGTCGCGCGGCAGCGTCATCCAATGCCCGCGGTACGGCTCGACTTGCACCGGCACGCGCATCAGCGCGGAGGCCATGGCTTCGAGCACGTCGGCCGGCCGCGTCTGCATGTTCAGCAGGCCCGCGAAGTGCAGCTTCGCGTGGTCGGAGATGGCGTCGCGCCCCTGCGTCGCCGGATCGGCGTGGCCGATCAGCGCGCCCGCATAGAACGCGAAGCGATCCTGCGCCGGACGATCGAGCCCGTTGACCGGACGGCCTTGCGCCCACGCGCGATAGAACAGCAGCAGGAAGCGATGCAGCAGCATATCGAGCAGCCGCGCGAAGGCCGTGTCGCCATGATGCAGCGCGCGCTCGCGGGCGAAATCGGTCAGATGCAGCGGCAGCGGCCCGTTGGGGCCGAGCAAGCCGAAGAAGCGCTGCGCGAGGCGCGGCGCATGTCCGTCGCCATCGCGTGACAGCCCGGCGAGCGGCGCGGGCGCGAACGCGAGCGAGACGTCCTGCGCGAGCCGCAACGGTTCGTCCGCGGGACGCGCGCCTGTGCCGAGGCGCGGCAGGTCCGGAGTGAGCGCCTCGACGTGCCGCATTAGCCGGTAGAAGTCGTGTCGATGCGGCTCGGCGGCGACGGCGTCGAACAGTTCCAGAAGCGCGCGCGTGTGCGCGGGCGCTTCGGAGGGCGTGGGCCGCACCGCGGCTAGAGGATCGCTCGCGTGCCGCATCGCGCGGGCAGGCTCAGGATTTCGCCGCGCGCGCCCGTGCGCAACGTCGTCTGAACGAACGAATTGATCGACACGTAACGCGCGAAAAAGCGGTCCAGCACGCAGCCGAAGAGCCACGCGCTGCCGCCCTGAAACGCGAGGTCGTCGACGAGAACGTCGATCGCGAGGCCCCGCCCGAAAGCGATCGGGCCGGGCATCGGCAGGCGGCGCACCACAGGCTTCGCATCGACCGCGACGACGCCCGCCACCTGATTTCGGCCGGTGTGGTCGGCGGGCGCGACGTGCAGCATCAGCAGCGCGCGCAGCGCCGCCGCCGCTTCGCGCGGACCGTTGCAGAGCGACAGATAGTGCAGCGACAACTGGTCGATCAGACGCCACGTCCGCGCGGCATCGAGCGGCGCCGGCGCGGGCCGCGACGGGCCGCTCACGCAGGTCACGGCTGCGACCGGCGCGGCGATGTCGAGCGAGAAGTCGCTGCCTGGACCGCTTCGCGACATCATCAGCGGCAGATCGCGGTTGGTGCAAAGCGTGGCGAACGACAGTTGCCGCAGCGAGCCGCCATACGGCGCGGCGCGCGGATCGACGATCGACACATATGTTTCGCTGCCGACATAGTCCGTGCGCGCGCCGCTTTTTTGCCGCGCGGCCGGCACGAGGCGCGGCTCGCGCTCGGTGGTGAAGTACGCGGCGTCCGCGGGGCGGTCGGCGAGATAGTCCGCGTAGAGCGGATGGAAGGTCTGCTCGCTGTCGTCGTGCGCGCCGTAGCCGGACACGCCCGTGACCGAATGCACCTCGAAATCGAGCGGATGCGTGCGGTCGGGCACCACGTGAAACCGCGCGCTGGAATCGGTGACGAGCGCGCGATCCGCGTGTCGCGCGAAGAGATTGATGGCGGGCACGCAATCGAGCAGCACGTTTTCCTTCGTGACGATGCGTTCGAGCGTGGCATCGCCCGCGCCGAACAACAACGTGAGTTCGATCTCGCGCGCGGTGAAGCGGGGCAGCACGGTCGCGAGGCCTTCGATGCGCGCGAAGCGCAGGCGCTGCGGCAGCGCGAAATATTCGTGCAGCAGTCGATAACCCTGAAACGCATTCGGCGTGACCGGCAAGAGCGCTTCGTCGTCGGCGAATCCGGCGGGCGCGACCGCCTCGCCGGGCAGCACCGCGAGCGTGCGCGTCGGCCGTTCCGGCGTCGACACGACGATTGCCAGCGTGTGCCCCAGCACGAGCTCGTGGAGCCGGAATGCGATGTCGTCGCCGCCCGCGAAGTAGAGGCAAAGCGTATCGAGACGCAGCGCGTCGAACGACAAGCCTTCCGGCGTCGCGAGCCGGATGCGCAGCGCGCCCTTCACCTGCGTCGCGAGCGTGCGCGTCGCGGGCACGGTGGCGAGCGGCAGATCGGGCGTCTGGGCGAGATAGCGGGCGTCGGTCACCTCGACCGGCCAGAGCGTGAGCGCGGCGCCGGTGCGGAACTCGCATGGCGTCGTCTGCGCGGGCCCGCGCAACGAAAAGAGCGCGGTGTGACGCGGCACCGTGAAGCCATCGGCGAGATTGGGATTCGCGAGATCGGGCGAGAGACGCGCGATCAGCATCGAGGGCGTGGGGCACGCGGCCTGCGGCAGCACGACATGCGTGAGCTGCTGCGTGAAGCGCGGAAACTCTTCTTCGAGCTTCAGCTGAACGCGCGCCGCAAGAAACGCCGTGCCTTCGAGCAGCCGCTCGACATACGGATCGGCCACGTCGATGCCGTTCATGCCAAGACGCGCCGCGATCTTCGGGAACTGCTCGGCGAACTCCGCGCCCATCTCGCGCAGATGCGCGAGCTCGGTGTTGTAGTGACGCAAGAGGCGCGGGTCCATTTTTTTTCCGTATGCGATGTCAGTGCGGCAGTTCCATCACCGTGATGCCGCCTTCCTCCAGATCGATCTGCGTGCGCAGCGCGAATTCGAGCGGCACCGGCTGCGCCCACAACAGGCCGCGGATCACGAGCGCGATCTGGTTGTGCATGTCGAGCACGGAGCGGTCGAGGACCGGCTCGATTTCCAGCGTCGACGGATCGATGCGCGGCTCGAAACGCTCGATCGCCGTGCGGATCGCCTGTTCGAGCACGACGATATCGACCGTCGATGCGAAGCGTCCCGATAGGCACGGCAGGCCGTAGTTGAGCACCGACGCGAACGCATGCGCGAACTGGTCCTCGTCGATTTCTCCGCCGAGATTCGTCGTGTTGAAGAGCCAGGAGACGTCGCGCAGCACCGCCGCGCGCAGGCCGCGATGGGAGAGAAAGCGCTCGCCGGCGGGGTCGGTGCGCGACGCGGGATCGTCGTCGATCAGGCGATCGAGCAGCGTGGGCTGGAGGCGCTCGGCGTTCATCGACATGAGCGTTCAGCCAATGCGACGCGTGGACACGTCGAGCGCGAAGGTCACTTCCGCGCCGCGCGCGCCGCTTTCGGTTTGCGGCGCGCAGGTCATGGTGAGTTGCTGCGCCGACAGTTCGAAGATCTCGCACGGACGGCAAAAACGCGGACTCGTGAAAATCTGATAGTTGCGCAGATACGCCTGTTCGAGTTTCATCGACAGAAATTCGATCTGCACGCCGTGATCGGTGCCCGCCGACTTGAAGCAGCGGATATGCGCGAGCGCGAGCAGTTCCGCCTGCGCGCACAGCTTCGCGATAACGGGCGACGCCGAATCCACCGTGCGGATCACGCCGAGCGCGGCGACGCGCATGTCGCTCGCATTGAGCGCGGCGCTGTGCTGGACCGCGTCGTAGCCCTGCGCCCAGCGCCAGCCGTGAATCTGCATCGGCGTGTCCCAGTCGCCGCGCTTGCTCGCTTCGCCCTTCACGGGCGTGTTGCTGCGCCTGGGCACGATCTGCAGCAGCATGTCGTTGGACTCCGGCAGGGCGAGCAGATCGAACTGTCGCACCATGTCGGGCGAAAGGCAGTCGTGCGGGCGCGGCTCGCGCGGATCGGATGGCATCGCTTGGGTCCGGAGAATCGTTCGTCGAACATAAGACGGCGGCCGCCGCGCGATTTTGAAAATCGGCGGACTACGTTCGTTCTGACTGCAAGCGCGAACTCGCGCGGACGCGAAGCCGGACCACCACGGAGGACCACATGGCTACCATCGACTGCTATCTCAAGATTGACGGAATCGAAGGGGAATCGAAGCACAAAGGCGCGGAGAACCAGATCGAGGTGCAGTCCTTCGACTGGGACGTGACCAACGCGGGCAGTCCGGCGGTCGGCGGCGGCAGCGGACAGGGCAAGGCGAAGCCAGGCATGTTCACGTTCTCGCATTTCTACGACAAGGCCTCGCCCACGCTCGCGAAAAGCTGCGTCAGCGGCAAGCACCTCGCGAACGCGAAGCTCACCGTCAGCAAGTCGGGAGATGGCCAAAAGGAATTCCTGACCGTCACGATGAAGCAGGTGACCGTGACGCACGTCGGCTTAGGCGGCGGCATGGGCGGCGAATTGCACGAGAACGTCAGCCTGCTTTATGCGGACATCGAGTTCGAGTACAAGCCGCAGGACGACAAGGGCGCGCTAGGCGGCGCCGTCAAGTTCGGGTACGACGCCTGTACCACCGAAGTGCGCTGACCTTTGAGAGGCGGGTGCGCCGATGTCCACTACCGATGTCGCAACAGCGCCGCCGCTCGCAAGCGTGGAGACGCCGCTCGCAGACGAACTGCGTTTTCTGTCGCTGCGGGCGAGCGCGGAGCTCGGGCGCATGCCGCGCTGCGAACTCACGCTCGTGTCAAAGCGCGCGGATATCGACTTCAGCAGGATTCTCGGCAAACACGTGAAGGTCTCGCTGCGCGTGGATGGCGCCAAGCCGCGCGTGTTCGGCGGCTACGTGGTGAGCTTCCGGCAGACCGGCATGCGCGGACGCCTGTACGCGTATGAAGCGGCGGTGCGTCCGTGGCTGTGGCTGCTGACGCGGCGCAGCAACTGCCGCATCTTCCAGAACAAGACGGTCGAAGAGATCGTGAAGGCGATCTTCGCCGATCCGGTCTACAAGCAGCTCGAACTGGGCGAGATCAAGTGGAAGGCCAACTCGCGCGCGCATCGGCCGCGCGAGTATTGCGTGCAGTATCGCGAGTCGGATTTCAACTTCGTGAGCCGCCTGCTGGAAGACGAAGGCATCTACTACTGGTTTCAGGACAAGGACGGCCGCGAGTCGCTCGTTCTTACGGACACGCTTGCCGCGCATGAGAGCGTGGAAGGTTGCGAAGCGCTGCCGTACGGCGCGGTAATGAGCGCCGCGCCCGGCACCGAATACGTGAGCGAGTGGCGCGTGAATCACATGATAGAGACGCGGAACTGGATACTCACCGATTACGATTTCAAGCATCCGTCGCGGCCTTTGCAGAAACAGGCCGTCAAGCAGATGCCAGGCTTCGACGCGTTCGCCGGGCTCGAACACTTCGATTATCCCGGCGGTTATGTCGAGGCCGATCACGGCGAGAGCCGGGCGAAGTCGCGCGCGGACGAGGGATTCGTCGAGGCGAGCGTAACCGACGATCCCGCCATCAACTGGCATCAGGTCGATGCGCGCAGCAACTCGAAGAGCGTGCGCGCCGGCACGCTGCTGAAGCTCACGCGGCACCCGCGCGCGGATCAGAACGCGCAGTATCTCGTCACGCGCACGCTGTACGAGATCGATCTTGCCGATCACGAAGCCTTCGACGGCGCGCAGTCCAACCGCTGCGAGTGCTGGTTTTCCGCGATCGACGCGAAGCAGCCATTCACTCCCGCGCGCGTGACGCGCCGGCCCTTCGTGCAGGGGCCGCAGACGGCGGTCGTGGTCGGACCCGGCGGCGATGAGATCCATACGGACCAGTACGGGCGCGTAAAGGTGCAGTTCTTCTGGGACCGGCAAGGCAAGCGCGACGAGAACAGCTCGTGCTGGATTCGCGTGTCGCAGCCGTGGGCGGGAAAGGGCTTCGGCGCGGTCGCGATACCGCGCATGGGGCAGGAGGTGATCGTCGATTTTCTGGAAGGCGATCCGGACCGGCCCATCATTACCGGGCGTGTCTACAACGCCGAACAGATGCCGCCGTACGACCTGCCCGGCAACATGACGCAGTCGGGCATCAAGAGCCGCTCGAGCAAGGGCGGGAGCGCCGCCAACTGCAACGAGCTGCGCTTCGAGGACAAAAAGGGCGCGGAGCAGGTGCTGCTACATGCGGAGCGCAATCAGGATATCGAAGTCGAGAAGGATGAGACGCATTGGGTCGGTCATGATCGCAAGAAGAACATCGACCATGACGAGACGACCGTCGTAAAGCACGATCGCACGGAGACGGTGGGAAACAACGAGAAGATCGACGTGACGATGAACCGCACGGAGACGGTGGGCGTGAATGAGAGCATCACGATCGGGGCCAACCGGACCAAGACCGTGAAGGCGAGCGAGACCGCGACGGTGTATCTCCAGCGCACGCATAGCGTGGGTATCAACGAGACGATCACGGTGGGCGCGGCGCAGGAAGTGACGATCGGCGCGTTTCAGGCGGTGACCGTCGGGGCTTATCGGGCGGTGACGGTGGGGGCTTATCACACGGAGACCGTCGGGGCGAGTCAGACGGTGAGTGTCGGGTCGAAACAGAGCGTGAGCGTGGGTTCGGATCAGACCGTGAATGTCGGCGGGAAGCAGTCGACGACGGTCGGCGGGGACCGGGCGGTGAGTGTGAGCGGCAACAGAAAGATCGACGTCAAGGGCAACCAGACCACCAACGTCGCCAAGGACCGTTCCGTCGAAATCAAGGGCAAGGACTCGCTAAAGGTTGGCGCGACGCTCGTCGTCGAAGCGGCGGAGTCAATCACTTTCAAAACCGGAGACTCGACGATCACCATGAAAAAAGACGGCACCATCAGCGTAAAGGGCAAGACGATCACTATCGACGGGTCGAGCAAAATCGCGTCTACCGCGGCCAACATCAGTTCGGAAGCGACCGCGAAAAGCGTGACGAAGGGCGCGGCAGTCGAACTCGAGGCGTCGGGCATCAATACGATCAAGGGCAGCCTGGTCAAGATCAACTAGCGAAGGTCACGATGGAAACCAGCGTAGAACTCCGATTCTTGATGGCCGCGCTCGCGTGCTGGCGGTTCGCCGCGCTGTTAGCGACGACCGACGGGCCGGGCGGCATCCTGAGGCGCCTGCGGCGCGTGCTGCACGTCAATCTGCCGGGGCGGAGTGTGGCGTGCACGCGATGCGTCAGCGTGTGGGTCGCGGTCCCTTTCGCGTGGTTCGTCAGGGGCGATGTGATCGGCTTGATCGTCGCATGGCTCGCGCTCTGCGGTGTGACCGCGCTGATAGAGGAATGGTCCAGTCCGGCATTCGAATGGCGGGAGGTCAAAGGCGATGAGTTGCTGCAGCATGAAACGCGTCCTCGCGATGAATGACTGGCACCGTGTCGCCGTGCGCTACGGCGGCGGCCGGACGATTGCGGTGAAGGGACCCGTGACAGGCGTCGAGTACGTCGTGTCTGGCAGCCGTCGTGTCGTCTGGATGGATCCGCGGGACGCGCTCGTCCTCACGCGCGAGCGAACCTTCACGCTCGACGGCGCCGCCATGCAGGCATCGGCAAGGCTAGACGGTGAATCGGGAGCTTGATCATGGGAAAACCGGCGGCGAGGATCGGCGATACGACGAGCCACGGCTCGCCGCTGCTTGGCACCGGTTGCGCGACCGTACTGATCGGCGGGAAGCCAGCCTGGAGAATCGGCGACCAGCATACCTGTCCGATTCCCAACGCACCGCCGCCAGCGGGGCCGGGTACGCCGCACGGACCAGGGGTTACGACGCTCGTTCCGGATGGTGGCTCCGGCATGGTTTTGATCGGCGGCAAGCCTGCGGCGCGAATGGGTGACATCGTCATGGAAGCGGGAGCGCTCGTGCCGTTGCCTCCGCCCAACAACATCGTCTCGGGCGAGTTCACCGTGCTGATCGGCATGGGCGGCGGGGGCGGCGCGCCCCATTGCCCCGAGTGCTCGTAAGACCGGCTCGCACGGGAAAGGGCCACGACCATGTGCAACGTCGATCTTGTCACGGGTGAACTGGTGCGCGCAGCGACGGACCTCTCATTGACCGGGGCGATTCCCTTCGAGTTCACGCGCAGCTATTCGAGCGCGGCGCAGTCTTCGGGCGTGCTCGGGTACGGTTGGCGCACAACTGCCAGTTTATGTCTGCAGTGGGACGAGCAAGGCGCCGTCTTCTTTGATGAAGACGGCGAAGGAACGCGGCTCTCCTTCGCCGCCGGCGCGCGCAGGGCGTCAAACGACGCGGGGACCATCACGCTCGAACGGGAGAGCGGATCGCTGCTCCTGCTGCGCGGCGACCGGCGACGCTATTATTTCGAGAGCAAGCCCCGCATGCAAGGCTTGTCGTGCATCGAGTCGATAAGGGACAGCTACGATCGCGCGCTGCGGTTCCGATATGGACCGGCTGGGTTGCTACAGAGCGTGCACGATACGGTGGGACGCGAGGCGCGCTTCTTTTATGACGACGCGCAGCGCATCGTGGCAATTGGCCTCGGTACGAGTGCCGACGCCGGCAACGTCCCCATCGTCCGGCGCTACCGCTATGACGCTTTCGGCGATCTGGTCGCAGCGGAGGACGCGATCGGCCGGATCACGCGGTACGAATATCGTGATCATCTGATGACCCGTGAAGCCGGCCCCGACGGGCAGAGCTTCTACTGGATTTACGATGCATCCCGACGCTGCGTGCTGACGTGGCGCGAAGGCGGCATCCGACTGCGCCGCTTCCGCTTCGACGACCGGCGCGGCCGTATCGAAGTCAGCAATTCTTTAGGAGCGCGGACGCTGTACGAGCGCGACGAGGGCAATCGAATCATCAGTGTTACGGATCCGCTCGGGCGTGCGGTCACGCATACCTACGATTCGGCGGGACTGCTCCTTGCCACCACCGGCGGAGACGCGTCCGGGCGGGCCGTCAGCAGGTTCGATGCAGAAAACAACTGCCTCACGGTCGTCCAGGCCGACGGAACGAGCAGGCGTCACTATTTCAACGAGGCCAATCTGCCGGTGCGCATCGAGAACGATGACGGCGAGTTATGGATCAAGGAGTACAACGAGCGGCACCGGCTCGTCCGCAGTGTCGCGCCAGGCGGGCTCGAATGGCAATTTTTCTATGCGGAGCAGGGATATGTTCGCAAGGCCGTGAATCCGCAAGGCAACGTGATCTATCAGGACCGCACGCCGACGGCGGAGCGCATGCGTGATGAGATCGGCGTCCTCTATGTTCGCGAGTACGACGCGTTGGGACGCCTCGTCGCCGTGAGCAACCATGCGGGCCGTCGCACGGTGTTTCGTTACGACGCCGCGGGGCGGGTGACAGACATCGACTTCGCGGATGGGGCCACCAGCCACTGCGCGTACGACCTCAATGACAACATCGTCGCCATGACGGATCCGCTCGGTCGCACCGTGCGCCTCGAATACGACGCGGCCGGCGTCCCGGTGCGCGAAACGTTGTCTAACGGGGACTCCTTTCCCTTGCGTTACGACACGGAAGAGCAACTCGTCGGCTTCACGACACTCAACGGGGACAGCGCGGTTCTCTGGTACGACGTGGCGGGCCGCCTTACGGGTGTGTCGCTCGCCGACGGACGCACGGAGCACTATGCATACGACGACGCCGACCGCCTGATCGAGATCACGAGACCGTCAGGCATTCGAGTGCGTCTCGAATACGATGCGACCGGAGCGCTCACGAAGCGCCTGGCGAGCGATGGTACAGCCGTAACGTTCGGATATTCGAATGGGCTTCTGCAGTCCGCGGCCAAAGGTGATATTGAATTCTCCCGCAAGTTCGACGAACGTTCGCGGCTCAGCCAGGAGACGCAGAGCGCATGCGAGTTCGTCTTTAGCTATGACAAGGCTGACAACCTCACGTGCGTAAGCGCAAGCTTCGGCCGCTCGACGCGGTACGGCTACGACAGCCGGCGGCGTCTCGTGTCGATCGACGATTCGGCGCTCGGCGAATTTCGGTTCGAGTACGACGCGCTGGATCTTCTCAGACGCACGACGCTTCCCGGCGGCGCGCGCATCGACAACACGTTCGACGAAATGGACCGGCTCGTGCGTGTGACGGTGACCAATGCGGCCGGAATCGAGCGCCTCGTCATGCACTATGCGTACGATGCGGCCGACCGGTTGATCGGCGAAACCCGGGTTCACGGCGCAAGCACGCGGTCCACGCAGTATGAGTACGATCATCGCGACGAAGTGCTGAGCGTGCAGCGTGACGGCATTGAACAGGAACGCTATGCCTACGACGCGAATGGCAACCTCGTGTTCAGTTCGCGTTTCGGCGACGCCGTGATCGATCGGTGTGATCGGATGATCCGGTTAGGCGCCGCGGAATTCGACTATGACGGAAACGGCAATTTGGCGGAGCGCCGCGACGACGAAGGCGTGACGCGTTTCCAATTCGACGCGGAATATCATCTCACGCGCATCGTCGGCTCGGATGGCGGTGCGATCGACTACGCATATGACGCCATCGGCCGGCGTGTGCGAAAGCGCGTGGCCGGGCGCGAGACGCGTTACCACTGGAGTCACCAGACTGTCTACCGGGAGCAATGCGGCGAGGACGTGCTCGACTACTTGATCCTGCCCGAGGCATTCATTCCCCTCGCGTTCGCGCAGGATGGGCGGCGCAATTTCTGTGTTATGGGACAGAACGGGGCAGCGTGCGCGATGCTCGACGAATTGGGCAACCCCGTCTGGCTGAACGATGCGGACGTGTTCGGCAATGAGATGCCGGAGGCAGGCACGCCGCGCTGCCCGACCGGGTATCTCGGCCAGTACCGGGATTTCGACTCGGGGCTTCACTACAACTTCCAGCGGTACTACGATCCACGCATGGGGCGGTTCATCAGCATCGATCCGATTGGTTTCGATGGCGGCTTCAATCTTTACCGCTTCGTGCCGAACACACTGACGACCGTCGATCCGCTTGGGCTTTACGTTATCGAACTCTTCGAGCGGTGCGACTGGAACGCCGACCAGAAGAAGGATTTCCACGACAAGATCGCGCGGTACAACGCCGCGATCGACGACGCCAGGGAAGAAAACGGCAAGGGCATCATCGTCAAGAAGTGCGATCGACTCGCGAAGAATCTGCGCGAAGCATACGATAAGTGTCCGAACAAGCCGAAAGAGCCGAAAAACGGCTCGCCTGCGGATCAAGGCAAGGCCGTCGATTGCAAGGACGACATCGACCATATCGTCGATTGTCAGATGGGTGGCGCGCAATCCGGCGATGAGTTGTGCCACAACCTGGTGCCTGTCAATGCGAGCGTCAATCGCAGTATCGGATCACAGGTCAGGAATCAGTTGAAGGGTAAGAACTTCGCCGAAGGCTTGACCGAGGTGATTGCCTCGAAGCGCAAGTGCGAAAATGAATCGCCCCGTACCCCGGAGTGCAAGTAGACCGCCGGGCAACTTCAAGGAGGCTCGAATGGCCGACATACAAGAGATCGAAGAACTGGTGCAGCGTTTGCACCGTTGCTTCGAAGTGCATACCGCATCCGTCGGGATACCGTCGAGAAGCGTGCTGCATCCGCCCGCAGCCAAGGCGAAACTCGGCGCAGCCGATTCGCGCTTTCGTGCTTTCCCGCCGTCGTATCAATCGTTTCTTTCCCTTCACAACGGATGGGAAGGATTTGAAATGGTGTCTACGTTGATCGGCGTGGACGGCGAGCATACCGACAAGGCGCTCGTGGATATCGGCCAGACGATCGACACTTACAGGAAACGCTGGGCCGAAAGGTTCGGCTCGCCGACGGAAGCCAGTATCGCCGCGTTTGAAGCGGATGCCGATTTAGGTCGCAAGACCGAGCTCGATTCCGGCATATACCTGCCGAACATGCTGGTGTTCGGAACAGACTTCGCGGGCAAGCTTTACTACTTCTACCCACCGAGCCGCAATGACGTGGGCGAGATGACAGTGGTCACGCGCAATATCTACGGAAAGTTCATCCGCCAGGACGAAGACTTTCCTCATTTTCTCAAGGCCAGGATCGAAATCAGGGAACGCGCAGTGCAAAGCTAGTGCGGGCCAAAGGGGAACCGATCATGAATGACGAGACCTTCCGCGCGCTCATCGTCGCGTTGCGCGCGACGCTCGAAAAGGCGCGAACGAATAAGACCAATGCCGCCTGGCCGCCGCCTGCGAGCGACGCCGACATCGCCGCGATGGAGCAGCGCCTGCACGCACGCGTGAGCCCGTCGTATCGCCGCTTTCTGTCGATGCAGGACGGCTGGCCCGACTATGCATTCGGTTTCACCATCGTCGGCACCCGCGTCGCGGCGTTCGAAACGGCGATGAAGGATATAGCCCTGACCGTCGATTCCGAGCGGGACGCATGGATCGACAGCCATGGCGAGCCAACGTCCGAGGCGGTGATGCAGTACGAGCAGGCAGGGGACGAACTCAACCCCAACGAAGCGGACTGGTGCCCCTATGTTCCAGGCAAGATGCATATCGCTACGGACTTCAACGGAGGGCTGCTATTTCTCGATCCCGAACGGGCGGACGCGGATGGCGAGATGGAGGTCTTTCGCTGGTATGCCGACACGGGTACACAGGCGAGGTTCATATCGTTCGAGGCGATGCTCCACGCCGATTTGGCAGAACTCGGCGCAGCGGAGCAAAGCCGTACGTGTTCCGACTGAGATTCCAACACGTCAGAGAGGCCATGCCATGCAGCGAGACCATCAAGCAGATATCGAGAGAGCGCGTCGATCATGCAAGCCGTGACCGATCGTCTGGATCTGTCCGGACGCGACCTGCGCCATCGCAACCTGGCGCGTGCGCAATGGCGATGCGTCGATCTGCGTGACGCGGACCTCTCGTGCGCCGATCTCGAGCGAGTTGACGCCGAAGAAGCCGAGTTACGCAACGCGCTACTGATCGACGCGCGGCTGGACAATGCCTGTTTCGTCCATGCCGTTTTCGACAATGCGGTGATGCATGGATGCATCGCGCGCGGTGCCGATTTCTCGTATGCCAGTCTGAACGAGTGCGACCTGGCACGTGGCGACTTTCACGGCGCGCGCTTCTCGGACGCACGCTTGAACAATGCAGACCTGGAAGCCGCGAACCTTGGAGGATGCGACTTGCGCAACTGCGTTCTCGAAGGCGTCAATCTTTCCTTCGCTCAACTGGTCGACGCGAACCTGCAGGGCGCGGACCTGACGGGCGCCAATCTTACGAGCGCCAACCTTTGCGGGGCAAAGCTGGACGATGCGAATCTGTCCCACGCGAATCTGACGAAGGCGATCGCAAGCGGTGCAAGCTTCGAGCGTACGCGTCTCGACGCGTTGACTGCCACGCTGGCTGACCTGTCCTCATGCCGGTTTTCGCAAGCGAGTGCTTCTTACGCCAACCTCGACCGTGCGACTCTGCGCGGCAGTGTGCTTGAAGGCGTGGAGGCGTCCGATGCGTCATTCGAATTCGCCGATCTAAGGGAACTGATCATCGTCGATTGTCGCTTCGAGCGGACGAGCTTTGTCGGCAGCGCTTTCAAAAGCAGTACCGCCGAAGCAACCGCCTTCGATGCAGCCGACTTCTTCTGGAGCGAACTGGCCGCATTGACGCTGACGCGGTGCACCACTGCGGGCGCGCGCTTTCCCGAGCGCGTCGAGATCGCGTTCGCGCCGGCACACACGTCGACGCCCGGTTTAAGCGTCGTGCCGCTGTATCGCCGGCATTCGATCGATTGAAGCGGACATTGGCTTCGCCATGCAACTCGTCGCAATCGAAGGACCGGTCAAAGGACGCCGAATCAAGCTTGAACCAGGCATGCGACTCGAAGTCGGGCGCGCGACGGATGCGCCCTTCAGCGTGCCCGAAGATCCGCGCCTCTCGCGTCGGCATTTCGCTCTTATCCGGCAAAAAGACATATGCGGAATCTGGGATCTCGACAGCGCCAACGGCACATTCGTCGACGGCGACCGCGTTCAAACGGCAGACGCGATATTTCCCGTCCATGCAGGACAGCGTATCGAAGCGGGAGATTCGGTGTTCTCCATCGTCGACGACCGCGTTCCCGCGGAAGAAACTCACTGCGAGACGTCCGCGGCGTTGGGCGGGCCTGTTATTTCCGGCAGGAAGGGCGGCAAGGCGGACGGGTTCAGCGCTCCGATGTTGCGGCTGACGAACGAGACGCCCTTTCCGGCGGCAACGATGTTCTGGGAGCGTCCGCGAGGATTCACAAAACTGAGCGTGATCGTGAAGGCGACGTTCCTCATCGTGGAGAATGAGGAAGTGCGCATAGCGCCACGGCAAGGGTCCCTTCTCAGGACCGATCGACCTACGGAAGATCGCCGGCAGTCGCACTTGCGATTCGAATCCGATATGGTGCCGTTCAAGCCGCGAACGGACATCTTCGTGATTGGCCACGCTCATGCGCCCGCGCATATTCCCGTAGAGAGGCTGATCGCGCGACTCGAAGTGGGAACGCTGCGCCACTCCGTCGCCGTCTACGGCGATCGTCACTGGCTATTCGATCCAGCCGCGGGCATCACGCATCCCGTCATGACGCGGCCGCGTCCTTTCACCATGATGCCGCTCGGCTACGAGCGTTCGTTCGGCGGACTCGACAAAGGCGCGTCGCGCTACTGTGCCCGCAATCTGGCAGGGACGGGCTTCATCGGTAAATGCTCGCGAGAGAGCATCCACGGGGTTCGCCTTCCCAATCTGGAGCGCGTCGATCAACCCATCAGATCATGGGACGATCATCCGTTACCGGTCGGCTTCGGTGTCTACGGTCGTGGTTGGATGCCGAGGCTTGAATACGGCAACCGACTCGCATCCGAACTATCGAGCGACGGCATGGCGGATACTCCAGATGACACGAATCTGCTCTTTTTCAATGGTGCCGATCCGGAGCTTCAAATGCCCGGCTATTTGCGCGGTGACGAGTCGATCAGGCTGGTCAACCTTTCCGACGTGTCCGACTTGCGCTTCAGTCTCCGGCGCTCCGAGGTTCGCGTGAGCGTCTCACGCAGACTAGCAAATGAGTCCAGGGTCGGTGAGACGTGGGAGGTGGTGCCCAATCTGGACACACTCGTGATCGTTCCGGATGAGCGGCTGGTCCAGGCGGTGTTTCGCGCGGTGATCGACGTTTCGGCGTATGCCGAGCAGGATAGTTGCGAGATCGCGATTCTGGCGCGGTAGATGAGGGACTCGGCATCGTGAACAATGAGATTGACCCTCCACCATGGAAGCTCACGCAACCATAGTCGTTCCGGGTACGATTGCTGTTCCTGAGCGAGGGTGATGCAGGACGACATCCCGCTGCACCCGACTGGTCACCTAGCGACCACGAGCCAGGCGCCTCTCGGACGCATCACTCGCCTCTCGGACGCATCACCCGCCTCTCCGACGCCAGGCTCACGCTCGATCCCCTCGTCTTCTCGCTGCCCGTCGGCTACCGGTTCTGACACCGCACGGAATTCCGGTTTTCAAACCGGCTCAGTGCGCTTCGTTTTCTCGCCATGACCGGTCCGAAATAGCACGGACGGATGGCGTAGCATTCCTAACGTCTGTCGGGAGGACGTGCTGCGCCTATCACATATTCAATCGGTGCAAACGCCGTAAAACGCGTGCCTGCCCAATCGACGGGAGCTCGGCGATGACCAATATCGTGGTTCTTTCTGACGGTACCGGCAACAGTTCTGCCAAGGCGCAGCGCACTAACGTGTGGCGCATGTTCCAGGCGCTCGACCAGTCGGCCAGCGATCAGATCGCGTTCTACGACGACGGCGTCGGCACGTCGAGCAACAAGTATCTCGCGCTCGTCGGCGGTGCATTCGGCTACGGCCTCAAGCGCAACGTCATCGATCTCTATAAGTTCGTCTGCCGCAACTATCGGCCCGGCGACGACATCAGCGGGTTCGGCTTCAGCCGCGGCGCCTTCACGATCCGCGTGCTGGTCGGGCTGATCGATTCGGAAGGGTTGCTCGAGGCGACGTCCGAGGAGGACCTCGATCGCGACGCCCGCCGGGCTTATCGGCACTACCGGTCGGCTCGCTTCCCGTCGAAAAGTCCGATCGTCCGGGGCTTGCGGGCGCTGCGCGACGGCGTGCTGTGGGCGTCTGACCGCGTACAGCGGCGGCCGCACTATGCGCAGGTCGAGAAGCGCAGAAACATTCCGATCCGCTTCCTCGGCCTGTGGGACACCGTCTCCGCGTACGGCGTGCCGATCCTGCCGCTCAAACGCGCGATCGACGCGACCATCTGGCCGATGATGTTCGGGGATCTCAAGCTGTCGCCGCATGTGAAGCGCGCGTGCCACGCACTGTCGCTCGACGACGAACGCTCGACATTCCATCCGCTGCTGTGGGATGAAACCGACGAGCCGCAGATCGGCGCCGCCCACGGCCGAATCGAGCCGGGACGCATTACGCAGGCATGGTTCCCCGGCGTGCACTGCAATGTCGGCGGCGGCTATCCCGAGGATCAGCTTTCGCTCGTTTCCCTGCACTGGATTCTCACCGAGGCCATCGCGGTGGGCATTCGCGTGCTGCCGTCGGCGCTGGCCGATGTCGTCGCGAATCAGTCGCCGTTCGCGCGTATCTACGATTCGCGCAAGGGGCTCGCGGGCGGCTATCCGTACCTGCCGCGGCTGGCGTTGCCCTGCGTGGCAAAGGGCGGCAAGCCGGTCTGGCCGATCGTGCACTGGAGCGTGCCGGTGCGCGTCGCGTTCGGCACCGACCGTTACGCACCCGTCGCGCTGCCCGAGAGTTTTCAGGTGCTGAGGCCCGACGGCACGCTCGAACCGGTCCCGGCGAATCCGGGCGTCGCCGCGCCGCCACTGCTGCGCCCGGCGCAGGCCGCCGCGAAGCCCGCGAGCGAAGCGGCGCCGCGTCTCGACGAGAATCAGGCGGCGCTTCGCCAGGCGCTCGACGTGCTCGAGGAGCGCGACCCCGCCGCGATGGGCCTTGCCTGGGACACGGTGTTCTGGCGTCGCGGCGCCTATCTCGCGACGCTCGTCATTTCGGCGCTGCTGATTCTGTTTCCCTGGCTCACGGGCGGCATCGAATGGCTGGAAAAGTGGCATGGCGGCGCGTTGAGCGGTTCGGATCCTGCGCAATGGGAAGCGGACGTGCTCAATACGGCGCTGACCTTCATCAAAGGCATGTTGCCGTCGTGGAGTTCTCCGTGGACGAGCGCATTCGGCGCGCATTCCAGCGTCTTCGCGTTGACACTGCTCGTCTGGCTCGCCTCGCTGCAGTTCGGCGGCGTGCTACGAAAGCGCGTGCATGACCGTGCCTGGCTCGCGTGGCATCCGCAGCTTCGCACCACTTATCTCGACTGGCGCCGGCGGTCCGAGGCAGGCAGCCGCAACATGGTGCTGCTGGGCGGAGTGATGTTCGCATTGGCTGGGGCGTTCGCATGGAGCAAGTTGGGAAACGAGAGCACGACCATGGAACTGACCGCGGTCGCCGTCGTGCTATTCGCGCTCGCGTCCTGGCGGCAGATGCGCGTCCGACGGCTCGACAAAATTCACGGCGCCGTGCGCCGGCCCGAGGCTTCATCGAAGACGATGGCGCAGGCCATGAAAGGCGGTTTCGCGCTGAGCCTCGCGCGCAGGCTGCGCGAGAATGCCGCATTCTGTTACGTCTGCAAGAAGATCGAATGCGTGATCCTGCCAGGTGCCTGTCTGATGCTCGTGGGGCTGCTCGCCCTTGCCGTCGCGAATCGCGCGCTCTTCGACGGGCTGAGCGCGGTCGGCGAGGTGTGCAATTTCCAAAAGACCGTGGAGCCCGGAGCCGATCCCGGCAAGGCGACCGGCGCCGCGTTTCGCACGCGGGACCTGTGCTGGGACTCCGGCGTGACGCTCGAGAAGGACGCGCGCTATGAAATCGTGCTCGTGACCGACGGCGACTGGCTAGACCGCAGCGAACGGGCGGACGTGGGCGGTTTTCCGACGAACACGCTCGCCCACTTTGCCGGGGCAGCGCTCAAGCGCTGGTGGTTAGAAGACTGGTTCAAGCCGATTGCGCGAATCGGCGACAAAGGGCACGACGAGTATGTGCTCGAGCCGGAAGCGCCTTTTGCATCTTATCGATATGCGAACGATCATCGCGCGGGCGGTGTGATCGCGGCGAGCTCGAAGCCGCCGCTCTGCGATGTCAGCGGCTCGCATCTTGAACCGCTGGGAAAAAACCAGGCCGCGTGCGTCGTGAGTGGCGATCCGACGCCCGCCGGCCGTAAGATTCTCGTCTCGCAGATCACCGCGAAGACGCAAGGGCGGCTCTATCTATATGTCAACGATGCGGTCGCGCCGATCGCCTTCGATAAGCGCCGCTTCTACCGGAACAATCTCGGCTGCGCGCAGGTGATCGTCTCGCAGTTGATGGACGACCGCACGCGTCGACTCGTCGGACAGAGCTTGCCTTGTGCATCGGAGTTGGCCGCGGACGCTATCGTGCAGAACACGCCGGCGTCGCGGTAGCGCGCCACCGCGCGTCAGGCCGGCGTCTCGCACAGCGACAGCAACCGCCGCGCTTGCGCCACGAGCGCGCAGTCCTGCTCTTCGGCGAAGCGGGCCACGACGTCGCCGAGACACGCGCTCGCTTCGTCGCGGCGTCCGGCCGTACGCAACGCGTCGGCCATCTCCATCGTCGCGCGCAGTTCGAGCAGCCGCAGGTTCTGCGCGCGCGCCTCGCTCGCCGCCGCGCGCAGCAAATCGAGTGCAAGTTTCGGATCGGCGCCCGGGTCGGCTTTCTCGACGACGCCAGCCGCAAAGTCCAGATCGACGAGGCCGGTCCGCTGACCGGTGCGCAGGCTATCGGCGCGCGCGGCGGCGATGCACTGCCGCGCGTCGTCGTAGCGGCCGAGGTGCGCGAGCGCCTGCGCCCGCCACGCCTGCACGTAGGCGAGATCGTTGTGGCCGCCGTTGTTTGCGAGATGTTCGACCGCTTCCGTCAGTCGCGCGAGCGCGTTCGCGTACTGTCCTTCGGTCGCCGCCGCGACGCCCTCATACACCATCGCCCAGCCTTTCCAGAACGGCAGACGCTGCGTGTCGCACAGCTCGATGCAGCGGCGGCATAGCTCGCGCGCGGCGCCGATGTCGCCGGACTCGACGAACGGCCGGGCTCCGGCAGCCAGCGCCTGCGACAGCACGAACGGCTGCGCGAGCGCGTCGGCGTGATCGATCGCCATTCGCGCAAGCCACCGTGCCCGGCCGAAGCGCCCCGCCACCAGCTCGCAATAGCCCAGCCAGCAGCACGCGGTAACCTTGGCGTCGTTGAAGCGCCCGTAGCCGGTGGAGTGCGCGACGTCGTAAGTGTCGATCACGTACTGCAGGAGCTTGGCGCAGCGCTCGAACTGGGCTTGCTGATAGAGGATCGGGCCGACCGCCGCATACGCGACGATCTTGCTGTCGGTGTCCTGCGTATTCGAGGCAAGCTCGATCAGCCGTTCCGATGTCGCGACGCACTTCGGCGAGTCCGCGGCGGCGTAAGCGAAATTATTGATGCCGACGAGCGCCAGCACGCGCAGCCGCTCCTGCGTCACGCCGTCGAGCAGCGCTTCGGCGCGCGTCCACAGCGCAGCGCATTCCTGGCACGCGTAACCCTTGAGCGCCCAGTGGCACGCCGCGCCCATCACCAGGAGCGCGACCTCGCAGTCCGCGCGCCGCGCCGGATTCGACTGCGCAACGAGCGCGAGCCCGGAATCGACATGCGCGAGCGCCTCGCGATGCCGGTATCGCGCCATCGCGACCCGGGTCGCCGAGATCCATTGCGCGAGCGCGTCGTCGGTTATGCCGGCGCGCGTCAGATGCAGCGCAAGCAGCTCGGGGCTCGCCTTGCCGCGCTCCGGAAACACCTCCGCGAGCGCCTTCGCGATGCGCGCATGGATGCGCACGCGCTGGCTCTTCAACAGACTGTCGTAGGCGACATCGCCGACGAGCGCATGCTTGAAGCGGTAAACCGCGTCTGCGCCGCCTCCGCGCCGAAAGACCAGCCCGCTCGCTTCGAGCGATGCAAGCGCCTCCGCGAGCCTCGTACCGTCGACGGGCGCGATCGCGGCCAGCAGCGCATGGTCGAACTCGCGGCCGATGCACGCGCCGATCTGCGCGATCGTCTTGACCGGCGCGAGGTGGTCGAGCCGCGCCATCAGCGAGTCGTGCAGCGTAAACGGAATCGCGAGCGGCGCGGTGGGCCCGTTCGTCTCCCAGTGATCGCCGGCGTCGCGCAGCAGCCCGGCTTCGAGCACCGTCTGCGTCAGTTCCTCGACGAAGAGCGGAACGCCGTCGGCGCGTTCGAGGATCTGCTCCAGAACGTCGGGTGGCAGCGGCTTGACGGCGGTCAGCTCCGCCGCGATTTGCGCCCCCTGGCGCCTCGCGAGGCGGTTCAGATGCAGGAGCGTCACGTTGCCGTGCGCGGTCCACGCGGGCATGAATTCGGGGCGGCAGGTGATCAGCATCAGGATCGGCCAGTGCCGGATCCGGTCGATGAAGCGCGCGATCGTTTCGAGCGTGTCGGCGTCGGCCCACTGCGCATCCTCGAAAATGATGAGAAGCGGCTGTCCGCTCGACAGGCGGATAGGTTGTTCGACGAGCGCTTCGATGGTCACTTCGCGCAGCCGCTGCGGAGAATCCATGCGCGGCGGATAGCGGTCGGTCGGCAGCGAGAGCAGCGCGGCGAAGAGCGGCGCGGCTTCGTTTCGCTCGCCGGGTTCGAGACGAAGCGCCGCTTCCAGCTTGTCGAGGCGCACATCGGGCGAGTCCTGGCGCTGGAAGCCGCTCATTTCGGACAGATGCCCGATGATCGGGTGGAAAGACGACGTCGACTGGAACGGCGAGCATTGGTACAGCAGCGTGAGATGCTGCTCGCCGGCGAGCCGTTCGCGCAGAACGTGGGCAATGCGGCTCTTGCCGATGCCCGGCTCGCCCATGAGCAATACGGCCTGACCCTCGCCGTCGCGCGCGATCATCCAGCGCGAGACGAGCAGATCGACTTCGTGTTCACGGCCGACGAACGGCGTCGCGCGATTCGGGTGAAACGCGCTGTAGCGGCTTTCGCGGTGCGCGAGGCCCGCCACGCGCGAGAGATTGACCGGCGTGCTGATTCCCTTGAGTTCGTGCTCGCCGAGTTCTTCGAGCTCGAACGTGCCGCCGAGCAGGCGGCGCGTGCTCGGGGCAATGACGATTTCGTCGGGGCCCGCGTGTGCGCACAGGCGCGCGGCGAGATTGGGCGTCGCGCCGACGGCCGTATCGAAGGGCGACGATTCCTGGCCTTCGAGTTCGCCGACCACGACCGCGCCCGTTGCGACGCCGATATGCACACGCAACGGCGCGCTGGCGGAGAGCCGGCCGACTTCCGCGACGATGTCGAGCGCGGCGCGCACTGCGCGCTCGGCGGCATCCTCGCGCGCCTGCGGGAATCCGAAGTAAATGAGCACGCCGTCGCCGAGATATTGCGCGACGTGTCCCTCGTAACGTGCGACGACACGCGCGCAGGTGTCCTGATAAATGCGCATGACTTCGTGCAATTCTTCGGCGTCCAGGCGCTGCGCGAGTTCGGTCGAACCGGCGAGGTCGCAGAAAAGCACCGTGAGCTGACGCCGCTCCCCCGGCGGACGATTCGACCTTGAAGGCGCAGGCGCCGGTCGGGCGGCTTCCCGTCGCGGATGGGAGAGGGCGTCGAGCAGGCGGCGGCGGTGGCCGAGCAGCACGCCGAGTTCGGCGAGATCGCGATCGCTCAGAAGCGGCAACGTTTCCAGGTCCACGCCATTGGCCTCGAAAACCGTCGCGTAACGTTCGAGGCCAAGTTCGCCAAGCAAGGTCGAAAGCGAATCCATCACGCGACTCCTCTGTGCGAACGGGCGCGCGGGCCGTCGGCACGCTGCGACTCGCGCTTGCATCGGCGAGTCGATCCGAAAAGACGACCTGGCGCCAGCGCTCCGTCTGCCATATTAGATCATGGTGGATATGGACGCTTCCAACCAGTCATCCATGTGACGCGCGAAGTCGATTTGGGTAGGCGCAACAGCGAATGCCGCGGCGGACGATCGGTCACGCGAGCAGAAAGTTGAGTCGCGCTCTTTTGGCGTGTGACGTTTGCCGCGGTCGATGTTGTGAGGAAAGCTGAAACAACGGGCGTGGACGCGCGAGTCGGTATAGCATGCATCGCATGTACATACTGCTTATCGGACCCGCGGGCCTGTTTCGCGACGGCGTTGCGGCGCTCTTGCGCGCATTCGTACCCGATGCGGACGTGCAACGGTGCGACCGGCTGCCCGCGGAGTGGCCTGACGGCCGCAAGCCCGACTGCATCGTGATGGACGGCGACCGTCTGCGAGAGACGCGCGACGAGCTCGACGCCTTGCGCGGGCATGCACGCACCACGCCCGTGCTCGTGGTGCTCGGCGAGGCGAAGCGCGAGCATGTCGATGAGCTCGTCGCAGCGGGCGTCGCGGGATGCGTCGAGAAATCCGCGTCTGCAGAACTCCTTACCGGCGCGTTGAGTCTCGTGCTCGCGGGCGGCGTTTCGCTGCCGCGTTCGCTGCTCGCAGCAAGGCAGGACGCGCCGTCGACATTGTCGGCACGCGTGCCGGAGCCTAATCCGAACCTGCATCTGACGCCGCGCCAACTCGACGTGCTCGCGCTCCTCGCGCGCGGACGCTCCAACAAGGCGATCGCGCGGGAGCTGCATGTCACCGAAGCCACGGTCAAGACTCATCTGACGACAATCTTCAAGGCGCTCAATGTGTCGAGCCGTGGCGAGGCAAGCGCGGTCGCGGCGCGCATGGAAAAGATCCGCGACACGCAAGTCAGCCATGCGGTCAACGGCCATCTGCCGATCGCGCGGCTGCTCGGGAAGATGGAGCGCCAGCGCTTTCGCGCCGGCGAAGTGCTCTTTCGCAAGGGCGACCCGAGCGGCCAGATGTTCTACGTCGAATCGGGCGCCGTGCAGCTTTCGGAACTCGGCATCGAGTTAGGCGCGGGCGCGGTGCTCGGCGAGATTGGGCTCTTCACGCCTGAGCGCCGGCGCACGTCCACGGTGATTTGCAAGACCGATTGCGGAATGCGCACGGTTTCCGCCGACGAGGCCATTCGCCTGTACTATCAGGAGCCCGAATTCGCGCTCTATCTGGTGCAACTCATCGCGGGTCGCCTGCAAGCCGACAAGGAACGGCGGCCCTAAGCGTTTCGCAATCGGAAACATCGGCCGCGCGCAGCGGCGGCCGAAACCATCATTCGTGCGCTTCGAGCCCGAGCAGGTTCAGCACGATCAGAATCGCGTCGCGATTTTCCGGCGTGATCTCGATGCCGAGCGTCTGATGTATCCATCGGCCGATCTTGGTGGCGGCGAAGCACGCCGGCGTCGCGTCTTTTTTCATCGTCACGCCGAGTTTGCGCGCGCGATAGTGATACGAAGGCACGTCATATCGATCGGCCAGGCCCTTGAGGCCTCCTTTGCTTTCGCTGCTCGCGCCGAGGCTGCCTGCGAGGAGGAGCCGGTCGGGACCGTCGCAACTTGCGATGAACACGCGTGCGAATGCCCGCACTCGCTCCTCACTCAGCCCGAACTCGGCGAGCGTGGCATGCACCGGGTCGTCGGGCGCATGCGCGCGGGAGTCGACTTCGGCCTGCACGCCGTCGATCTCGAGCGACAGATTACGCTGCAGGCTCGCGCTGCGCAGGCAATCGATCAGAAAGCGACGGAAGTATGCGCAGAGCGCATGCGCTGTGGACGGCGCGCTCTCGGGCGACGCGTGCGACGGCCGCTGCTCGGCGTCGAGCCGCAAGACGCGCGAGAAGAAGAACTGCGAGATCAGCTCTTCCTTGTCTTCGTGCAAGCCGCGCAGTTCGGGCGGGTAGTAGGACTGCAGCGTGGTGAGCACCATCCTGTAGATATACCCGATCTCGGTGTCGGAGAGTGTCGCCCGGCGATGCCAGAGATCGGCGAGGGTGCAACTTTCCCGCGCGAAGACGCCGGAGTCCTGATGGATCAGCACGTCCATGACTGCACCTCGTCGCATGAAACCGTGGCGCCGCAAGATGCGGGCATCACTGTGAATCCGGGCTTGTTCATGGCTCCTCCTCGGGAGACCGGTGCGCTGCCAGGCGAATGGCCCGCGGCGCTCGGCTTTGGAGCCGCGCGTGCGAGTCGGCGCTTACAAAAATAGTGGGAGGAGGGGACGCGTAAAATCGGCCGGACGGTCTACATCGAAAGTCGTAGAGGCGGTGGTACGAAACCGATCTGCGCGAGGCTACGAGCGCGTCGACAGTGCGCTGCAGCATCGATGCGTCGGGCACCGCGTCTAGTGACCATGAGTCGATCAGCTTCGCCTCGAATTCGGCGATCCATTGCATACCTTCATCGAAGGCAGCACGGTGCGGATCGCGGGCGGTGTCGGTAGCCACGTCGCAGAGGACGCGGTGCCGTGCAGCGGCGTGCCTCGACGCTGCTCGCCCCGAGCGACAAGCACGCCAACCTAGAAGCGCGGGGTCACCTTACCGGCTCCGGACGCGACCCAGCGTGACACGCTCACGTGCGAGTTCGCACTGAGGTAACTGCGGTGAATAAGTGCGCTCGTCGCGACCGCTGAAGCCCTCTAGCGGCAAAGAGTCGTCTGCGCGGCCGGCGTTACTGCGGCTTCGCGCGTGGAACCCACTTTTAGCGGGCGGCCGCGTTGCTGCGACACAGCAACGGCACACGCGCCGGGCGAATGTTCGAAGGTAGGGGCCTGGCAGTTCGCCGACGTGAGATCGATCTTGTCGCGGAAGTAGCGTAGCTTGCGGGCGGCGCTTTGACGGTGTGGTAGGCCTTCGAGAAACTCCTGAGTGGCCACAGGTTGCCGAGATCCACACGCGTGGCTGATGAACTTGTCGCGGCCGGTTCGGAAGGCGGTGTCGCGAGCGGCGTCCGTCGTACTGGCGGGGCCGGCATTGATGCCCACCAAGCTCTTTCCCTTCAAAACTCGCCTGCGCGATTCGTCTCAGATCCGGAGCGGCGGAAGCGGCGACCTCTACGTCCCGAAGCGTTCGAGGAAGCCGCGCAAAAAATGCACGCGGCGCGCAACGACAAGCACGGTAAGTCATTCGCGGCGGTCGCCCCGAACTCTGCTGCATAGCGCACATCGCCTTCGGAAGGTTTTCTCGAAGTTTTGACCAACCTGCTTTGGCAAACGGTGGTTACGCATCTCGCCGTTATCACAGGGGCACGCCATGTTCGATTCCGCCATTCTCGAAGTCGCAATCGGTATCGTCTTCATCTATCTGCTGCTGAGCCTGATGTGCACGGCGCTGCGTGAAGGTGTCGAGGGATGGCTCAGAACCCGCGCGTCGTACCTAGAGAACGGCATTCGCGAACTGCTCTTCGATTCCGAGGGCACAGGTCTCGCCAAGCTGCTCTATGAACACCCGCTCGTCTACAGTCTATTTCCAGGAAGCTACGCGTCACCGGCGTCGGGTCAGACCGCAGGTCTTTTCACGAGAGGCCACAAGCTGCCCGCGTATATTCCCTCCGCCAACTTCGCTGCGGCGCTCATCGACATCATCGGACGCGGGCCGTCGCCCGCCGATGGAGCCGCCACAGGCGACGGCAAGGAGCATCCGAACGCCAGAGCGACGCATCCCATCAGCATCGCCGACGTGCGCGCGCATATCGCGACCATCGGGAATCCTTCGGTGCAGCGTGCGGTACTCGCCGCGCTAGATACCGCGAGCGGCGATCTCGAGAAGGCGAAGAAGAACCTCGAGAACTGGTACGACAGCGCGATGGACCGAATATCCGGCCGCTACCGGCGTTCGACGCAGGGCGTGCTGTTCTGGCTCGGGCTTTTCGTCGCGGTCGGCTTCAACGTCGACACGATCAGCTTGGCGGACTATTTGTATCGCAACGAGACGCAGCGCGGAGCGATTGTCGCGCAGGCCGGTTCGATCGCGAGGGATGCGAAAGGACAGGCTAGCAGCTACGAGGATGTGAAGAATCAGATCGCGAGCCTTCAGCTTCCGATCGGCTGGGATTTTCTCTTTCAGCAGGGCTCGAAAGACAGGGCCAGCAGGCTAGCGGCCGAGCAAAGTTCTGACTATGCGCCGCCCGGTGGTCGCACGCTCGTGGACGATTTGAGGCCCGCGTGGGACAAGTATCACGCATGGTTGATGAAGCCGCTCGGCTGGCTGCTGACGGCGGTGGCCATCACGCTCGGCGCGCCGTTCTGGTTCGACATCCTGAATAAGTTCATGGTGATCCGCTCGACCGTGAAGCCGCACGAGAAGAGTCGGGAGGAATCGTCGGAGGACCGTCAGAGCGGCGCGGCAGGCATGCCGGGCGCGCCGCCGGCGACGATCCAGATCATGCCGCCGCCAACGAGCGTGCCGACTCCATCGGCCGAGCTGGAGCCGTCGGAAGACAGTCACGATGACGGCTGCGAGGTGGAGGTCACGGACGCCACGCCCGACAACGAGTTGCCCGCAGCGCAGGGAGGCGTGATTTGATATGGTCTACGAACTGTTATGGTTGCCGGCGGTGCTCAGGAACGCCGGGCTAAAAGTCGCGCCCGTCGATGGCTGGGAAAGCCGTGGGCGCGCGCACATGGGCGCGATCGCCGGCGTCATTTGTCATCACACGGCGACCGCGCGCGACGGCAACATGCCGAGCCTGCGCACGCTGATCGATGGACGCAGCGACCTGCGCGGTCCACTCGCGCAACTCGGCGTTGGCCGGGACGGCACCATCTACGTCGTCGCGGCGGGCCGCTGCAATCATGCGGGCAACGGCGCGTGGCGCGGCGTCACGACGGGCAACACGAACTTCATCGGCATCGAGGCGGAGAACCGCGGCGTGCCGTCGGATCCGTGGCCCGACGTGCAGATGGACGCCTACGCGCGGTGCGTGGCGGCGATTCTCGCGCATGTCGGTCGAGATGAAAGCGCATGCGCCGGTCACAAGGAATACGCGCTGCCGCATGGCCGCAAAAGCGATCCGAGCTTCGACATGGACGAGTTTCGCGCGACGGTTGCTGGCTTTTTGAATCGCACGGCTGCGCCGCGTCCGATGATTCCGGCTGCGGAACCGGAAGTCCCTGGCGTGCAAAGCCGTCCAACGCTGCGTCGCAATATGACGGGCGACTTCGTCAGGCAGATGCAGATGAAGCTGGGCATCGAGGCGGACGGCCTCTTCGATGCGGATCTCGAAGCAAAAGTAAGGGCATTTCAGCGCGGCAGAGATCTTGTGCCGGACGGCATCGTCGGCCCGAAGACCTGGGCTGCGCTCGATTCCGCGTAGGCCGTCCGGCAGCCTCCAGGGTTTCAGTCAAGACGGTAACCGAGCCCGAGTTTCGATTCGGCAACGACGATTCTTGCCGCTACCGGCGGCGCCCTTCCAGTGAGATAGGAGACAGACATGTTCCCCAGCGTGCTCAAGCAAGGCGATGTGAACAGCGATGTCCGGCACTTGCAGACATCACTTCTCGAACACGGTTTCAATCCGGGCGACATCGATTCGGTCTACGGGCAGGGCACCGTCGCGGCAGTGATGGCGTTTCAGAAAAGCTCGGGCATGCTCGTCGACGGAATCGCTGGTCCGCGAACCTTGACGGCGCTCGGACTTGCCACCGACGACACACTGCCGAGCGCCATTCCCGCGGTCACGGTGCAAGTGGTCAGCCAGATGTTTCCGTGGACGCCCATCGGCAATATCAAGGCTAACCTGCCGGGAATTCTTGCTTCGCTCGTCGAGCACCGTCTCTCCGACAAGCCGATGGTCCTCATGGCGCTTGCGACCGTGCGCGCGGAAGTGGAGTGCTTCAAGCCCATCGACGAAGGACAGTCGCGTTTCAATACGTCCCCGTCAGGGCATCCGTTCGATCTCTACGACGCGCGCAAGGATCTCGGCAATCACGGCAAGCCGGACGGCGCCCGGTTCAAAGGGCGCGGATACGTCCAGCTAACGGGACGCGCGAACTACGCGAGATACGGTGCGCTGCTGTCGCCGAAGGTGGACCTTGTCGAGACGCCCGAGCGCGCGGGCGAGCAGGGCATTGCTGCGAATCTCCTTGCGCTCTTTCTCGCGGACAAGCAGATCGCGATCAAGCAGGCGCTCGTCGCCGGCGACATGGCCCACGCGCGCAGGCTGGTGAACGGAGGGTCGCATGGACTCGATCAGTTCACGGACGCATTCAGGCGTGGAGATGCGCTGTTGCCGGACGCGATGTGAGTTCGCGCGAATGCTTCGGCAGAAGGCAGGTTGGGAACGAGCTTTCTGCCGGTCTGGTGCGGCGACGTCGCCTGAGGGTTGGGGTTTCAAACATCATTATCTACGACGGGACCTTTCAAGTAATGCCGTACTTGACCCGAGTACAGACGTCGCACTCGACAAACGACCGCTATTGCGTGGCTCTCGTCTCATCTGTTCGGCTCGCGATGACTGGCGCTCACTAGCGTCGCGCCGAGTCGTCTTGCGAGCGATTCGCCGCCTATCCGCATGACATAGTCGTGATTCCATTCGAACAGAGGCCGCGCCACGGGTGCGAGCAGATTCATCCAACCGCGGCCGGTGCGCACGCGCCAGCCGTATCGCACGGCGGTGAGATCATCGTTCGATGAGAACGTCCAGCGTCCTATGCCTTCCACATCGCCGCTCGCCACGCCTTCGAGCAACGCGAGCGGCTCGACGCGCGTGACGCGCATATCGAAGCGCACGCGATACGGCAGGCGCCCCCTCCAGACATAACGATGCAGTGCGCCGACGCCATCGGCCGCACCGCTCTCGACTTCGCTCACATGCTCGACGCATGTCCACCATTGCGGCCATGCAGCCGGATCATGAATAGCGTCCCATACCGCGCGAAGCGGCGCCCTGATCGTCCAGTACGTGACGAACCGATATTCGCTGGTGCGCACGATCGCCTCCAAAACGTTCACTTGCGCTTCGAATTCTGTGCGATGGCCACGTCGCGTTCGATTGCCGCCACGCACGCCGAACAGAATAGCGACCTTCTGCATCGCCGCCTTGTCTTCTAGCATCCTCCTCGAACTGGCGGTCCGTCGCGTCCGACAGCGGCAGATTCTCTTAACACGTCGATCGTGCGTTTATGCGGTGCAGCCGGGATCAGTGGCCTAAATAGACACGTGCGACGCTGTTGCCGGTGCATGCCGGGCCGCCCGAAGCCGACGAGCCGTCTGCGACACCGCCGTAGCTGGTCTGCCCGTTTTGAACAGATTTTTGAGCTGGTCCGCTTCAGTCGCGCTATATCAAGTCCGCAGCAGTCGTGTTGCGCAATCACCGTGACAGCCTCGTCCTCGTGCTTTCCACTATGCAATACGGATGCGCAAGACAATGCTCGTCTTCTGCAATCGCTTGTTGGCATTCGGTCAAAACGCACTCGGAGTCCATGCATGTCACTGACTCGGCTTCTCGTTCCCTCTTTCACACAGATGCTGCGCGCGCTGTCGACCTGGCTCGAGAAGGCAGCGGCTCATGAGCGAGCATCGTGCGGTGACTCGGATGCACTCGTATCGCTACGGCTCGCTGCCGACATGTATCCGCTTGCTTCTCAGGTACGGTTTGCGTGCTTTCAGGCACTAGAGCCTGCTTATCGTCTGCGGGGTGAGGCGCTCCCTGAGGCGCTCGGGAAGTTGCAGCGCGAAGGGTGGAACGCCGACGCTCAGCCGGGTTCGATGCAGGATGCCCAAGCGCGAATCGCCGACACGATATCGTTTCTCAGCACGCTTGCATCCGACGCACTGGACGAAGGCGCCACGCTGCCAATTGCTCTGAAACTGCCCGATGGCATCGTCTTCGACATGACCGGCGAGCAATACGCGCGCGATTGGTCGCTGCCGCAGTTTTACTTTCACCTCACGACCGCGTACGCCATACTGCGGCACCATGGCGTCGAACTGGGGAAGGCGGACTACGTATCGCACATGTTTGCGTACGTTCGCCCCGGTTCGTTACCACGAAGCTGACGCGGCTACCCTGGGGAGCTTCGAGGCACGCCTGTGTCGCGTTGCTCAAATATTGGTTACTGCAAGTCCCGGAACGAAATGCAGATCGAAAGCAGAGGGCGCCAACGCTGCATTACTTGCAACTCGGCTTGCTGTAACAAGTCCGACAGTCGGCGTCTTACTCCCCCAAGTGGCACCACAACGTCACTAGCTTTCAGACCAAGGCATAATCTGAAGAGAAGACAAAGTTCGCGGGTTGATTAAACGGAAGGAGCATTTCGATGACTGATGTGCCGGGCGTTTCGCTCAAGAGAGAGGCAGCAGATCGCCGCAAATCGCGCATCATACTTGCGGCATCCATCGGCAATGCGTTGGAATGGTTCGACCTGGTCATCTATGGGTTCTTCGCCGTTACGATCTCGAAGCTGTTCTTTCCCAACGGTAATGAGACCATCTCCCTGTTGCTGACGCTTGGAACCTTCGGCGTGTCGTTCTTTATGCGCCCGCTCGGCGCCGTCGTGCTGGGTGTCTATGCGGACAAGGCGGGCCGCAAAGCCGCCCTGACGCTTTCCATCCTTCTGATGATGATCGGCACGTTGCTCATCGCGATCATGCCAACGTACGCGACGATTGGCGTTCTCGCGCCAGTCGGAATCGTGCTCGCCCGAATGATTCAGGGCTTCTCGGCAGGCGGTGAGTTCGGCAGCGCGACTGCGTTTCTCGCAGAACACGGCGGTCATCGGCGCGGATTTTTCGCGAGTTGGCAGGCTGCCAGTCAGGGCCTCACGACGCTGCTCGCAGCACTCGCGGGAACCTGGCTGACGACCGCTCTCACCCCGGCGCAAGTGCTCGGCTGGGGATGGCGACTTCCGTTCTTTCTCGGGTTGTTGATTGGGCCCGTGGCTTACTACATCAGGCGCAATGTCGACGAGACACCCGAATTCGTGGGTACGGAGACCGAGGGCAATCCTCTAGCAGACACGTTCAGGAATCAAGGACAGCGCCTTGTATTGGCCATAGGCGCGGTCGTTCTAGGGACAGTAGCCACGTATCTCATCCTGTACATGCCCACATATGCGGTCAAGCAACTACGATTGCCCGCCGCCGCTGCCTTCACTGCGACTATCGCGACTGGCGTCATTCAGATGATCGGCGCGCCCGTATTTGGCCATCTGTCCGACCGCGTGGGCAGAACCAAAGTAATGATGGTAGCGGGAGCCTTCTTTCTGGTTGCCGCTTACCCAGCGTTTCGACTACTGCACGACCACCCGACGTTTCCCGCGCTAGTCTGGGTCCAGGTCTTCTTCGGCGTGGCGAACGCGGCCTACTTCGGTGCGCTGCCTGCATTGCTTAGCGACCTCTTTCCGACACGGAATCGCACGACCGGCATGTCCGTCGGATATAACGTGTCGGTCACCGTGTTCGGCGGCTTCGCTCCGTTCATCGTCACGTCGCTTATCGGTCTCTCGGGAAACCAGCTTGCGCCCAGCTTCTACTTGATTGCGGCCGCCGTTGTCAGCTTGGCCGCGCTGGTTCGCATCAGGAAGTTGGAGATGCTGTGAGTGAGCGGCTGAAGGCCGTGGGCCGCCGCGACGAGAGCCGTTGCCGTTCCCCTGTACGTTCGACGAAGCGATTCGCGGCTATGCCGACCGCGACAGGATGACGGTTCTCGAAGCTACGCGACGACTCATTCCGACAGCCGGTCTCGCGAATTCGAGATCGTTGTCTGAGCGCCCCGATCTAGTGAACGCTCAGTGCTTTCCTGAACGAAGGAGTGAACGGCAATCAGCGGTCGAACAGTGCGCGTGTTCGTGGACGCACCGAACATCGCCGCCCGGCAATCTCCGACAATCACTTCTCACCGGATTCGGATTTCTTCTCGGAAGCGCGAACCGCTGAGTTCCGGCGTGGCCTCGCTGCAGCCTGCAATTGCCGCGCGCGCCCCGCGTCCGCTGTCGTTACTTGTCCAGTCGGATTACCCGTCAAGTCGACACGAGGCGCGCCTTCGACAAGGCTGCTCCAGTACCGGGTCCCTCGGCACCAGAGCTTGATTGCGTCCTTCAGTTCGCTCTCGGATAGCGAAAGGTCCGCTTTCTGCGCTAGAAGATCGTGCAAGATACCTACCTTCAGCGGGACTTTCGGTGCCGGGTTCTTCGGGAAAGCGTTCGGAAAACGCTTCTGTAGCTTGCCGATGGTATGCACGGCCGGGTCGACTGGCCCGGTAGCGTTGGTCCGTGGCGGTCGGTTCGACTGCGGAGCCTGCTTCTTTGCGACCTGCTTAGCGGCGCTCTTGGTCTGTTGCGCGAGCTGCTGTTTGAGAGCAGCGAGTTGTTCGAATCCCATGTCCGTGTACCTAGAATACAAGCGCCGATTCTAGCAGTCGTGCGGGGGATTGGCCTGTCTGCTGCTCGCCAAGACGTATCGAAGACGCTTTGACGAGCGCTGAAGATGTCGATGAATCTTGCATCTCGAGCGGAATAGGTCCCACCCATCGCCATCACACCCGAGAAATTCTTCGCTCCCCTGAGGCCACGTGGGCAATAGATACCGATAAGCATCAGTCGTCGGAACCGACTGGCGGAGTGTGAGCCTAGATGGCCTCGACGTTCCAAGGCTCGACGAATCTCGCAGCGGTTGTGCTGGAGGCGCAGTAACGCTCAGGTATGACGATTGCAAAAGAGGCCTTGTCTCCTCCGCGTCCTTCCCCTCTCTCTCGGACGTGGACCTCGGCCCGCCCATTCCCCGCGCGGGCTTTTTTTTCTGCTTGCGGATGTCGGCCGTCGTTTTCTGATCGACGGTTACCGCTCTCTGTCGTGTTCTGGAGCCGGTGCATAGTCGCTGCGTGCGCTAATTCCACACCGGAGTTGCATGCCGAGGCTATCCAATCTCTGGCAGCGCAGTAATCACCAAGGCTGACTACTTACGCCGATGTACCGGCACGTACCACGCATGCGTTACCGTCGACCTCTACAGGCAGCGCGTCCAAAGCGGCGCCCTTGCACGGCCCATCGATACACCTCCCATCATCGAACCTGAACAGCGCACTATGATGAGCGCACATCAAGACCTGCGACCGATAGCACGAAACGCTCCCAGGCACGAAGTCCAGTGATACCGAAAAATGCGGGCAGCGATTGACATATGCCCAAGCCCGATCGCCACGCCGGACCACGACGATGGAAGGCCCCACGGAGTCTTGTTGAACGACACGAGCACCCCCATCCGGCACTTCGTCGAGACGACACAACTGACTTGCGTTCATCGTTCAGACTCGTTGTTCGGGATTTCCGAGGCTCCAGTCCCACGGACGGACCTCTACGCGCGAGAACAATCCTTCTTTCATGTACGGATCCTCGCCTACAAAGCGCATGACAGCGTCGATGTCGTCAGCCTCGACAACCAGAAGCGTGCCATTCATCTTGTTGCACATCGGCGCGAGGGTGGGGCCCCCGAGGCGCACGTGAACGCCATGCTCGGACGCACTGCACAAATAGCGTCGATGGCTGGGTCGCACACGCTCACGGACCTCGCGCATGTCCGGTTTGTCGGTGGCAAGGACTGCGAAATATCGACGCATTTTGTTAGCTCCGGTCAAGAACGAAGTCGTAGTTCGCCTCGCGATACGGGCCTTGCACATTGAAACGACGAGCGAGTTCATCACCGGCCGCTCGCTCACGGTAGGTAACCGTCAGTGACGTCTTCACGCCGAAGACCGCATCGGACTCCAGATATTCGTCGTCTTTGTCGAAGATATGAGTCACGAGTCTTCGGTGCCCCACAGCGTCGATCATAAAGTGCAAATGCGCGGGCCGCCACGGGTGCCTACCTGTCGCACTGAGCATCTTGCCGACGGGACCATCGGTTGGAATCGGATAGCTGACAGGCAGGATCGTGGTGATCGCGTAGCGGCCTTCCGCATCCGTGCGATAGCGGCCACGCAGGTTGCCGAGCGGCTGGTCGGCGTCCTGGCCGGAGTACATGCCGTTTTCAGCGGTTTGCCACACGTCGAGCACTGCGCCGGCAATCGGCGTGCCGTCGGTGCTGCGTACTTGCCCATGCACGATAGCAGGCGTGCCGGGCGTCGAGGCCATGTTTTCGCCATAGGCACGCTCCGGCATGCCCTCGATATAGAACGGACCAAACACTGTCGTGTCCGTTGCTCCGCTCGCGAACCGATGATTGATTGCATCGACTAACATCGAGACGCCCAAGGTGTCCGACAGGAGGATGAATTCTTGACGCACGACGCCATCGCACATTTTCCCGGTCTCGGTGAGAAAGCGAATCGCGGACAGCCACTCCTGCTCGGTAAGCTGCGTCTCGCGGACAAAGGCGTGCATGTGTCGCACGAGGCTCTGCATCAATGTCCGCAGGCGCAAATCGGGTGTATTGGCGAAGCTGGCAACGACCTGATCGGTCAGCTTCGCATCGCTGTCGTCGATTGCTATTGTCACGTCTGTCTCCATGTGTATTCGCCGCCGCTCAATGCGGTGACCGTCCTTCCCACGCGTCTTCAAGCAGCGCACGAATCGCCGTGCGTTCAATCGGCCGCGGATTCGCATACGGGTTCTTGCAGGCGATATCCGCTGCTTCGTCGAGCCCGGCATATGGCATGCCGATATCGGCCAGCGCCGCGGAAATGCCGAGCTTCTCGTTCAACGCGAAGAGCAGCGGGCCAGCCTGCGCCGCTTCTCTTCCGCCGAGCGCCCGGGCGACGCGAAGCAACGCCTCGGGCGCAGCAACATGGTTATAGTGCGCCGTATGAGGCAGCATCGCCGCATGAGTCTGTGCGTGAGGAAGATTAAACGTGCCGCCTAGCGTGTGACATAGCTTGTGATGAAGGGCCATGCTGACCGCGCCGAGGCAGGTGCCTGCGAGCCACGCGCCATACAACGCACGGCTGCGCATGTCGCGGTCGCCGGGCGTTTTCACTATCACCGGCAACGCTTCGCTGAGCGCGCGTATTGACTCCTCAGCCATCAGGCTTATGACAGGATTGGCGTCGTCAGCGTAAAGCGCCTCTACCGCATGCGCCAGAGCGTTGACGCCGGAAGCGGCCGAGATGCCGGCAGGAAGCGACAGCGTTAGCGACGGGTCATACAAGACTGTGCGCGGCAACACCCGCACATCGCGGCCAGTGCGCTTCAGACGGCCTTCGGTGAGTCCATATATCGGCGTCATCTCAGAGCCTGCGTACGTGGTTGGCACGGCGAGAATGGGCAAGGATGACTCCAGTGCTATCGCCTTGCCTAGTCCGATGGTGGAGCCGCCGCCAATCGCAATGCAGCAGTCAGCATCCATGTCGCGGGCCGTGGCGCAAGCCGCGCGGGCGACCTCGACAGGAACGTGCATGACCGCCTCGGCACAGACGCCCGCGGCGCGCTCGCCAAGGACGTCCGCCACGTGGTCAGCGAGATGCCGTTGCTCGGGCGTCGACAAGATTAGCGCTCGCCGCGCGCCGAGCTTCGCCAGTTCGTCGGGCAGCTTACCGAGTGCGCCCCATTCGAAGACGACTCGCGTAGGGGTTCCCTGATAGACAAAGCGCTCCATGAAGACCTCAACGCTTGAAGTGCGGCGGCACGTTACCGTCGACATTGACCCACACCGAGCGCGCTTCCGTGTAGTCGTGCATCGCTTCGAAGCCCATCTCGCGGCCGTAGCCCGACTTGCCAACACCGCCGAACGGACTGCCTGGATTGACGCGCTTGTAACAGTTGATCCAGCACATGCCGGCATTGATGCGCGACGCAGTCTTGTGCGCGCGAGAGAGGTCGCGAGTCCAGAGGCCGCTGCCCAATCCATATTCGGTCGAGTTCGCGATAGCGAGCGCTTCATCGTCACTGCCAAAGCGCAGAACCGTGACAAACGGACCGAACACTTCTTCTTGAGCAATACGGTCGGACGCGCTCTTCGCCTCGATGACAGTTGGACGGACGTAATAGCCATTCGCCAAAGCACTGTCTTGCGGGGCGCTGCCGCCCGTGAGTACGCGACCGCCTTGTTCTCGCGCCACGTCGACGAACGTCAGCACGCGGTCCAAATGCTGCTTCGATGTGAGCGGCCCCATTTCCGTATTGTCGTCCAAAGGGTTGCCGACACGAATAGAAGAGGCCAGCGAAACGAATCGCTCCAGGAACTCGTCCGCGATGCGTTCATGCAGAATAAGACGCGAACCCGCGATACATGCCTGCCCCTGGTTGTGAAAGATGGCCCACGCGGCGCCGTTGATGGCGGCATCGAGATCGGCGTCGTCGAACACGATGTTCGCGCCTTTGCCGCCGAGTTCCAGTTGCACGCGCTTGAGGTTGCCCTGCGAGGCTTCCACGATTCTGCGACCGGTCGCCGTCGACCCGGTGAATGCAATCTTTCCCACGCCCGGGTGTTCGGCGAGCCGCTGGCCGGCCGTGTGTCCATAGCCCGGTACGATGTTGACGACGCCTGCGGGGAAGCCGACCTCAGCCATGATTTCGACGATGCGCAAGGTCGATAGAGGCGTGATCTCCGAAGGCTTCAATACCACTGTATTGCCCGCAGCGAGCGCCGGCCCCATCTTCCAGCTTGTGAACATCAGCGGAAAGTTCCACGGAACGATCTGGCCCACTACGCCGATAGGCGCGCGCTGCACGTAGTTGAGGAACCCGGTTTCCACGGGAACCACGGAGCCTTGCAGCTTATCGGCCATGCCGCCGAAGTAGCGGAAGCACGCGGCGGTACGCGGTACGTCCAGCGCGCGGGAATCGCGAATTGGGTGGCCGGTATCGAGCGATTCGAGTTGCGCAAGTTCCTCGGCGTTCGCCTCGATGGCGTCGGCAAGGCGCAGCAGGAGCCGGCCACGTTCGGCAGCAGCCAAGGCCGACCACTTCGGGAATGCGCGGGTGGCTGCTTCGACGGCGAGATCGACATCTGCGGCAGTCGCCGCCGCGATCTTTGTAATGAGCGAGCCGTCGTGCGGGTTGAGCACGTCGATGGTGCCGCGATCGACGGCATCGACAAAGCGGCCGTCAATGAAGAGTTGGTTTTGCATGAGTCTTCCTCGATTCGATACTTCGTTCTGCTTAGAACGCAATGGGATACGGGGCAAGTTCACCGCTCTCATAGCGCTGTGGCAGATTAGGCGTGGCGTTCTCCCAAACCAGCAGCATCGAGCGCTTTGTCGAGTAGCCTTGATGCCGAATGTCGGCCGGCATCGCGCAGATGTCGCCGGCGCGCATGGTGATTCGAGCGCGCGGTGCGCCGGTGTTCTTGTCGCCGATATCCCAGACGATTTCGTCGGAGAGCTGCAAGAACCACTCGACGCGGTCGTTTCCATGGAAGACAGGCAATATGAACTCTTCGGTGGTCGGACAGAACAGGCTAAGGCCGCAGACGGAGGTCACCGACGGGTTCCACGTCACATCTGAACGGGAAATATATTTGAATAGGTTGAACGCGTGAAGCTCGCCTTCGAATCCCGGCTCGACATGGACTTCCGGCTCATCCTGCGCGACATCGAGGAACGCGCGATTGACCGGCAGATCGTTGCGTAGCGGCGAGTCGCCCGCAAGGCCCGGCATGCGGCGCGTCGCAATGCGCGTGCGTTCGATGGCCGCGTCGTTCTCGCCATGCTTGCGCCCGAAGGCCGTTCCAGTTTCTTCCGGCGCTGCGAACGGGTCGAAGCCTTCGTTGGTCCAGTCGTGCAGGATGGCCTTGAACGTCGCCATGATGGTCGGCGTTTCAAAGGTCTCCGTATAGTCGACGCCCGCTTCCTTCATGATGCCGTTGAAGGTGCCGGCGTACACATCCACCTTGCCGTAATGATTGCGCGTGCCGAACACATGGTCGAAGTTGACCCAGCCGTAGAAGAAGCCCCATGCCACATCGCGCATCATTGCGCGCAGGAATGCGTCTGCCGGCACGGCGTGCGTACGCGTCTGACCTTTTGCGGGCCAACTGATTTTCACGAAATACTCGTCGCGCTGGAACTCGAAGTCGCCGAGCTGAAAGCGGCGGTAGCCAGTGATGGCGTCCGGTTCCGTCGAGCGCACGGTGTCGGCTGCGAAGTCTGCGGGATGGTCAAGCGTGTCGAGGGTGGCCATGACTTGTCTCCTGAAACGTTGGATATCGCTGGTCGGGCTTTTAGTGCAAACAGATAGCTGCCCACTTCTCCACGGACAGCGCGCCGAGGATGGTCTGCACGAGCGCGACCCCCGGTTTGCTCGCGGTAAAGCGGTATGCGCAGCCCGCGGGGAGCAGTGCCTGATGCCCTTTGCGCAGCACCACGTGGCCCATCTTTCGCCCGACAGGTTCGGTGCCTGCGCTCACGGTTCCGCGCCCGGACGTCGGCGGATTTTCCAGCTTGATGAATTCGATGCGGACTTCGCCGTCCATCTGAATGGTGAATTCGTCGTGCGCGCATGCGTACCACGGCGACGTGCCCTCCGTACGCAGTACTTCGATGACGTATTCGAGGTTCTTGCCGGCGACGACCTTCTCGTAGGGTGCCGATTTCGATGCCACCTCGAACACGTTCGAGAAGGCGTAGTGGCGAGCGCTCCCGCTCGTGATTTCGACGCCACCTTTCTTGAAGTTATCGAGGGAGCCAAAAACGGTATGGAATGCAGTGTCGGTCATTGCTGTCTCCTGTGTTGAACTGCTCGTTACGTTCAACTCTAGGGGCAACAGCTGGCCGCAACAACCTGCGAGTCACCGACGACGGCATTTGCGATTCGCGAATAATCGGCCGGCGACGACGCGGCTCACCGCACCCAGCCGCGCTCGAGCAACGGCATGTCCCACGACGGCTCAGGGCCCAGATATTCGATGAGGAATTCAACGAGCGCCTTGACCTTCAATGCCTGGCGCTGGGTCGCCGGATAGACGGCTGCGAAGTTCAACGTGGAGAGTTCATAGTCCGTCAAGATGGGCACCAGTGTCCCGCTCACCAGCGCCTCGCTGGCGACCAAGGTCGGCAAACATACGATGCCTCCGCCTGTCAGCGCATAGTCCTTCAGTAAGTGGACAGAATTCGAGCGAATCATGCCCGGCAACTCCATCTCCACGACCTCCGTACCGTGAATCATCGTCCAGCGGTTTCGTGAGGGATATCCGGAATACAGCGCGGTGATGTGGTGCAGCAAGTCACGCGGATGCTGCGGAGCACCATGCTTTTCGAGGTAAGCAGGCGATGCACAAAACAGGCGGCGAACGTTGAATAGTCGACGCTCGATGAGCGACTCCGAGATGGGAGGAAAAATCTGGAACGCGATATCGAAGCCTTCTTCGACTGGATCGACAACCCGGTCATTCACGATGATATCGAGTTGAATTCCCGGATAGCGTCTGTTGAATTCGGCGAGCGGCGCGCCGAAATGTCCAAGAGCAAAGCCGGGAAGCATCTGAATGCGCAAGCGCCCCGTCGGCGTCGCGCGGAGTTCACGCATCTGGTCGGTCAGTTCATTCACGCGGCCCACGACCTCGGCACATTCGCGATAGAACGCTTCGCCGACCTCCGACAGTCGGACGTGGCGCGTGCTGCGGTGGAAGAGCGGCGCATTGACGAACTTCTCCAACTGCTGGATGCGGTTGGTCACCACCGAACTCGTCACACCGAGCTGTCTTGCCGCTTCGGCGAAGCTGCTTGCTTCCGCCACTCTCACGAATGCCTCAATGCTGAGAAACCGGTCCATATGGCGCTTTCCCTGTGCAAAACACCAGTTTAAATGGACCGGACGACTCAGACTGCGAAAGAATGGTTGGCTGGTCTTCCTTGTTTAACTGCGGAAAGGTGCAGGCGGTCGACTTCGAGAAAAGGCCAACATCCATTGTCGAAGCCAACGAGTGAATAACCGTCATGCCTTCCGAGGCGGCATAGCAGACGCATCGAATGGTGCTTGATTTACCTCGGCTGCTCGCCTGCGGTGAGTTCGGGCCGAAGGACCGCGCGACGCTGAACGACTGCCGGCGCGGTCTCCTTCAGAAGCAAGCTGACCAGAATGCCGAGGATGACAGCGCACATCGGCAGCCAGAGGATGTTCGCGATACCGAAGTGGGTGGCGACATAGCCGCCCATCGCCGGCGCAATGCCGCCGCCGAAAATCTCGCCTACGCCCACCACTGCGCCAATGGATGTCGAGACGAGTCCGACCGGTGCGGCCTCGGTCGCAACCGGTCCGGACAGCAGCGAGACGAGGCCCAGCGTGAAGAAAGACGCGACGAAAAGCACAGTGAACAGCGCGAGCGGCTGAGCGCCGAGACCGCGGAAGATATAGAGCATCACGGCTGTTCCGGCGAAGCCCACGATGCTCGCCAGTCGGCGCCCGACGAGATCCGAGAGGCCAGGCAAACCGAACTGGCCCAGAAAACCGCCAAAGCCGATAGCGGAGACGACGAGGCCCATCTTCTGTGTATCGAGCGACAGGTAGCCAGTGAGATAGAGGGGCAGCAGGGCGCCGAGCACGAAAACACCCGTCATTGCGCAGCACAACGCCAGCATGGCGACAAGAATGTTTCGACTCTTGAGGACATGGCCTAGCGATGCGGGCGCATGTTCCGAAGCAACCGCCTTAACGACTTTCGGCTCGCGAATGACAAAGAACATGAGCGCCCCGAGAATCAGGCCTGGAATCGCAACTAAAGCAAAGACCCAGCGCCACGTAACGAAAGCGAGTAACTGCGTGGCGATGATGGGCGACAACGCCAAGCCAAAGAGCGCAAAACCACTCTGCTGTAGACCGAGGTTCAGGCCGCGACGGCGCGGAAGGGATGCGTCAGCCGTCGCCGCGAAGCTGGTCGGGCAGAAAGAGCCTTCTGCGACGCCCATCAGCCCACGAATCGCGATGAGACTGAAGAGTCCGCCAGCGAGACCAGAGAAGCCCGAAAGCAGCGAGAACGCGATGATCGCCGGAATGAGGACTTTCCTGCGGCCCACCTTGTCCGAGATGCCTCCCATCAGCGCCGCGAATACGCCCCACGACAGGCCAAGGACTCCGATGCAGTTTCCTACGTCCTGCGCCGTCAGCCCGAGGTCCTTCATCATCGACGGAAACAGCGGCGCGATGAGCCATCTGTCCAATCCCACCAGGCCGAAGCCCAATGCCAGCAGCGTGACTGCCTTCCATTCGTACGAAGTGTCCCAGTCAGTTTCTTTCATTTCCGTCTCCGAGAGAGCCAGTTCTTGTAGAAGCGCAATGAGCGCAGTTACACGTACCGACTCTGTTGCTGTTGTGCGCAGTGAACATCGCGAGTGTGGTCGTCCGCCTTTGAGAGAGCACGATTCGGATACAAAGGGGCAACGATCGAAAGATAGGGTGCGGGCGCGTGTCCTTGGTATGGAACAATCAGCGAACGCGCCATTTGCGAAATACGAATAATTGGGTCAGCCTGGTGGTGAACGTCTCGGCGGAAGGCTGCCGCGACCTACTGCAACACCGGGGCGCCGTCTTTAGAAACGCATTAGGGGATTCCCCTGTAGACAGTCGCGTGGCGAGTGTGACGGAGACTTGCTCTAAGAGTGGCAAACACGCCTGGGCACCGTCTCAACCGTTGTATAACCGACGTCGTCTCAGAGCACGCCGAGCAACAGGTGCTCGACAGACCTGGGCCAAGGGGAAATGCTGAATTAAGGTATGCCAAGAGATAGCGTTGCAAGACTGCACTAGACCTTTTCGATGGCGTTAGCCGTGCGAGAAGGGAAAAGCACCGTCTTACAATGCCGACGAAGTTATCTGGCTTAGCTATCGCTCGTCGCTCCCGTGCGGCGTCTATATTGCCCGCTCCCTTCCAGCGCTTGTCCTCAGCAGGAGATCCCAGCCAAAAGGATGCTTAGGACGTGAGATTGTCGTGTCCCTACAAGCAGCCTCGAAGCAGGCCATTTGATATTCGCAGAGAAACCCTCTATAACCTTGGAGAAGCCTTTCGAACGAGTTACGCGAGGATCGTTCGTTTTGTCAGACGCGTTGATAGCATAGGAATCCGAAGCATAGCGACGCGTTGTCGGCTCGTTTGCTAGAAGGGTTCATCGGAAGGGGGCGACAATGAACAGATCATTCGGACGAGTTCGCAGAGGTCAAATAGCGCTTTGCCTGCTCACGATTGTCGCGGCGTCTAACGGTGCCGCGCAGACCTTCCCGAAGAAAGGAGTCATCGACGCGACGTACACCGCTGCGGGAACGGGCGTGAAAGAGGTCGCCGTCAGCGGGGATGACGTTGTGTACTTGTTCGAGTCGACTCTGTTGATGGGAAATGACAACAAGACGCCGTTCATGCGCAACGTGTCGGCCCATTGTCTAGAAGCCGGCTTCACTGCACAAAGCGGGACCGGCTACTGCGTGTACACCGATAAGGATGGGGACAAGTTCGTCGAGGCATACAGCTATGCTTCGGGCTCAACGTCCGGAAAGGGGACGTTGAGTTCCGGCACGGGTAAGTTCAAGGGCATACAAGGCCAGTTCGACTGGCAACAAGTTCAAGTGCTGCCTGCCGAGAAAGGGTCCTACCATTACATCGGGAAGAAAGCCGGTAGCTATCTTCTGCCCTGAACCATTTCATCCGTATCGCTGCACGCGCTAGCGGAGCATGGATCAGTACTTGAGATGCGCTGTGTCGCCACGTCGATTCAGCCAAGCGTTGCGCATTCTCCCGCGCAGCAAGCGCAGGTGCATCCGCATGCGCTCACGGAAAAGCTTCAACGCTTCCACCGGTAATCCGCGCAGCGACCGACCTCGGCGGTGACGTGTCCAACGCCTTTTTGGGCATCGGAACGAAACTCTGCCGGCTTTCGACTACAAACCCGCCGAACAGTGGGTGTCTGACGGTCGGCCCGACAAGGTGCTGTGTTTCGTTGCATCCGTGCAAGCGGTCGCGGCGGCGGTGTTTCGCATCGCTGTCCAAGTCGGACTGTACGACCCCGCTAGCCCATGACTTTCCTGTAGCGTCCGTCTTTCTGCATTGCCACCTCGCTGACGACCACCACACCCGCCAGCGACAACCCAAGAGCCGCCCCTCCGGCCCAGTCTGCGTAATCCCGTCTGTCCACGACATCCACAAATGATCGTGCGTTTGACACGCCCAACTGTCGCTCTGCCCGCCGACCGTCCTCTCCCTTTTTTCCTGTCGTAAGGTTTACCCCGATTTAAACGAAATCCAACAAAAGGGACATTCTGGCTGCTGCACGTAATCCAAGCGAAATCCAACCGACGCCTTGAAGCCCCGCCTCTGCGACTGGCGTCGCGCACGCCGCAAAGGAGAGCGATTTGGTCCTGGAACTGGAGCGAGTCAGTGTCGTTTCTGGCGGGCAACCGCATCTGTACGGCGTGGATTTGCGCCTCGTCCCAGGCGCCATCAATGTGCTTCTCGGACCCACGCAGGCCGGTAAAACCACGCTGATGCGCGTCATGGCGGGTCTCGACAGGCCGAGCGACGGCCGAGTGCTCGTCGACGGCCACGATGTGACAGGCGTCAGCGTGCGCCAGCGCAATCTCGCGATGGTCTATCAGCAGTTCATCAACTACCCGGCGATGACGGTATTCGAGAACATCGCCTCGCCTTTGCGCCTGCAAAAGACCGACGCTGCCGAGATCCGCCGGCGCGTGCAGGAAGTCGCAGGCAAATTGCATATCGATCATTTGTTGGAGCGGCGGCCCGGCGAACTGTCAGGCGGCCAACAGCAGCGCTGCGCGCTCGCGCGTGCACTCGTCAAGCGTACGTCGCTGGTGTTGCTCGACGAGCCGCTCGTCAATCTCGATTACAAGCTGCGCGAGGAATTGCGCATGGAACTGACTACGCTCTTCGCCGACGGCAATACCACCGTCGTGTACGCGACCACCGAACCTCTCGAAGCGTTACTGCTGGGCGGCTATACGGCGATCATCGATAAGGGCCGGGTCCTACAGTTCGGTCCCACACTCGATGTCTATAACGCCCCGATCAACGTGGCGGCTGCGGCCGTTTTCAACGACCCGCCGATGAATATGCTGACGAGCGACTGTGGCAACGGCCGCGCGCGTCTGCCGATCGGCGTGGAGGTGCCGGTCCAGCACGCGGACGCTGTGAACGGCGCGTGCCGCATCGGCATCCGGCCAGGGCATCTGCGGCTTCAGGCAAAGGCCTCTCATGCGGTCGCCGTTCCGTGCCGGCTCGAACTCGCTGAACTGAGCGGCTCCGAAACGTACCTGCATTTGCGCACGCTGACCGGCGCGGTCAATCTGGTTGCGCAGTTACAAGGCGTGCATCAGATCGAGCTCGGCACGCAACTCGACGTTTTCATCGACCCGCGAGAACTGTTCGTGTTCGGTGCGGATACCCGACTGGTGTCCAGCCCGGAGGCGGCTCATGGCGCGCATTGAGTTCACGAACCTCGCGCACGCTTATGGAGCAGGTCCCGCGACGCGTGACGACTACGCGCTGCAACCCATGAGCATGGTCTGGGATGACGGCGGCGCTTATGCGTTGCTCGGTCCCTCGGGGTGCGGCAAGACCACGCTGCTGAACATCGTGTCGGGGCTGGTGAGGCCGTCCGAGGGCAAGGTGTTGTTCGACGGACGCGACGTGACGGCGCTCGGCGCGCGTCAGCGCAACATCGCGCAGGTGTTCCAGTTCCCGGTGGTCTACGACACGATGACCGTCTACGAGAACCTCGCGTTTCCGCTCCGTAATCGCAAGCTGCCGGACGCCGAGGTCAGAAAGCGCGTGCACGAAGTCGCGGACATCCTCGATATGACGCGCGACCTGCCGCTCAAGGCGAGCAATCTGGCCGCCGACGCCAAACAGAAAATCTCGCTCGGGCGCGGCCTCGTGCGCAAGGACGTCGCGGCGATTCTCTTCGACGAACCGTTGACCGTGATCGACCCGGCGATGAAGTGGATGTTGCGCCGCCAGTTGAAGAAGATTCATCAGCAACTCAAGCTCACACTGATCTACGTGACGCACGATCAGGTAGAAGCGCTGACTTTCGCCGACGAAGTCGTGGTCATGACGAATGGCCGCATCGTTCAGAAGGGAGGAGCCGATGCGCTCTTTCTGCGGCCGGATCACGCTTTCGTAGGCTACTTCATCGGCAGTCCGGGCATGAATCTGTGTCCGATCGAGCTCGACGCCGACGGCGCAAGAATCGGCTCGCAGCGTTTGCCGCTCGACGCCGGCACGCTCGCGACGCTACGGGCCGCGCATCAGCAGTCAAGCGGCGCGCTCAAGCTGGGCATTCGCCCTGAGTTCGTCCGCCTCTCGCAGGAAGGAGAAGCCGGCGCGGTCGCCGCGCAAGTGCTGCGCGCGCAACAGCTCGGCAACTATCAACTGGTCACCCTGCAATGCGACGGCCATGTTTTCAATGCGAAGCTCGAGCCGCATCTAAGGGTTGTCGACGGCCCTGCCTGGCTGCATCTCATCGCGCCTGAAACCGTGTTCTTCTGCAACGACGAGAGAATCGAAACCCGCATTCTGGAAGGGGCCGCGCGATGAACAAGCCCGTCAATCAAAAGGCATGGTTGCTGGTCATTCCGGTGTTCATCTGCGTCGCGTTCTCCGCGATCCTGCCGCTGATGACGGTGGTCAATTATTCGGTGCAGGACATCATCGGGCCGACCCAGCACGTGTTCGTCGGTACGGAATGGTTTCGCAACATCATGACCGATCCGGATTTGCGCGAGGCGCTCGGCAGACAGGTCATCTTCTCCGCGTGCGTTCTGCTGTTCGAGATTCCATTGGGCGTGGGTCTCGCATTGTCTATGCCGGCTTCCGGATGGCGGGCATCGGCCACGCTCATCGTGCTTGCCATGCCGTTGCTGATTCCATGGAACGTGGTGGGCACGATCTGGCAGATCTTCGGGCGGCCGGATATCGGACTGCTCGGCTACTGGCTGAATAGTCTCGGCTTCGACTATAACTACACGGCGAGTCCCACGGCCGCATGGATCACCGTGCTCGTGATGGACATCTGGCACTGGACCCCGCTCGTCGCGCTGCTGTGCTATGCGGGCTTGCGCGCGATTCCGGACGCCTTCTATCAGGCCGCGGAAATAGATGGCGCGAGCCGCTTCGCGGTATTCCGCTACATCGAATTGCCGAAGATGCGCGGCGTACTGATGATCGCCGTGTTGCTGCGCTTCATGGACAGCTTCATGATCTACACCGAGCCGTTCGTGCTGACGGGCGGCGGTCCCGGCAATTCCACGACATTCCTCAGTCAGTATCTGACTCAGAAAGCGGTCGGTCAGTTCGACCTCGGCCCGGCGGCGGCTTTTTCGCTGATCTATTTCCTGATCATTCTGCTGCTTTGCTTCATTCTCTATAGCTGGATGAGCCGCGTAGGCAAAGGCGAATCCGCTGCGCAAGGAGCCGACCATGCAGGATAAGCGCCGCTGGATGCGGACGTCGATGCTCGTCGTCTATGTGCTGTTCGCGCTCATTCCGCTTTACTGGATGGTTTCCATTTCATTGCGCACGAATGAGGAAACCATGTCGACGTTCGCCACGCTGCCGCAGCACGCGACGCTAGCGAACTATAAGGTGATCTTCACCGATCCCTCGTGGTACTGGGGCTACATCAATTCGATCATCTACGTGCTGATGAACACGGTGATGTCGGTGTTGGTCGCATTGCCTGCCGCGTACGCGTTCTCGCGCTATCGCTTTCTCGGCGACAAGCATATGTTCTTCTGGCTGCTGACCAACCGCATGACGCCGCCCGCCGTATTCCTGCTGCCTTTTTTCCAGCTCTATTCGAGCGTTGGCCTGACCGACACGTACATTGCCGTCGCACTCGCGCACATGCTGTTCAACGTGCCGCTTGCCGTGTGGATTCTCGAAGGTTTCATGTCGGGCGTCTCGCGAGAGATAGACGAAACCGCGTACATCGACGGTTATTCGTTTCCCGCCTTCTTCGTCAAGATCTTTCTGCCGCTCATCAAGTCGGGCGTCGGCGTCACGGCTTTTTTCTGCTTCATGTTCAGCTGGGTCGAACTGCTGCTCGCGCGCACGCTGACTTCGGTCAACGCGAAACCTATCGCTGCGGTGATGACGCGGACCGTGTCGGCGGCCGGCATGGATTGGGGCGTACTGTCGGCGGCGGGCGTGCTGACCATCGTTCCCGGCGCGCTGGTGATCTACTTCGTGCGCAACTACATCGCGAAAGGCTTCGCGATGGGGAGAGTGTGATGTTCACCTGGATGTACTGGACCCCCGAGGTGGCGATCTTCTTCGCCTGCATCGTCGTGATGCTGGGCGGCATGACCGTATGGGAACTGCGCTCGCCCACTCATGAACGCAAGGGCTTTCTGCCTATTCCGACGACTCGCGGTGACCGGCTATTCATCGGCCTGTTGACTGCCGCGTATATCAATCTCGCGTGGCTCGCAATCAGCGACGAGGGCGCCAGTTCCTGGCCGGGCTTCGCGGCCTCCGTGCTGATACTGCTCGCGATCATGTGGAAGGGCTAGAAGTCGGACGCATGGACGCATGCAATGGAGACGGGCAACTGCCGGTTCCGCTGATGCCCCCAGCGGGCGCCGACATGGTCGAAGGGGCACGGAAGAAACAGGAGAACACCATGCATCAGAGGAGACGGATCGTCACGCTGGTATTGGCGAGCATCGTGTCAGGTGCCTTCGCGAATCAGGCGCTCGCGGGCACGCCCGAGGCGCAGAAATGGGTGGACAGCGAGTTTCAACCGAGCACGCTTTCGAAACAGCAGCAGATGGACGAGATGAAATGGTTCATCGACACCGCTGCGAAACTCAAATCGCAGGGCGTCAAGGAGATTCATGTCGTGTCGGAAACCATCGACACGCATACCTACGAATCGAAGACGCTCGCTGCCGCATTCAGTGAAATCACCGGCATTCAGGTAAAGCACGACATCATTCAGGAAGGCGACGTCGTCGAGAAATTGCAGACCTCGATGCAATCCGGGCAAAGCATTTACGACGGCTGGATATCGGACTCTGATCTGATCGGAACGCACTATCGCTATGGCGTGATCGTTCCGCTCTCTGATTACATGGCAGGGGAGGGCAAGGAATACACGAACCCCGGGCTGGACCTGAAAGACTTCATCGGCACGAGCTTTACCACCGCGCCTGACAAAAAGCTCTATCAGCTTCCCGACCAACAGTTCGCGAATCTCTACTGGTTCCGCGCGGACTGGTTCGCACGCAAGGATCTACAAGACAAGTTCAAGGCCAAGTATGGTTACGATCTCGGCGTGCCGGTCAACTGGTCCGCGTACGAAGACATCGCCGAGTTCTTCACGAACGATGTGAAGAACATCGACGGAGAGAAGGTTTACGGCCATATGGATTACGGCAAGAAGGACCCATCGCTCGGCTGGCGCTTCACGGACGCATGGCTCTCGATGGCGGGCGCAGCCGACAAGGGCATTCCGAACGGCATGCCCGTCGACGAATGGGGCATTCGCGTGACGCCCGACGGCTGTCATCCGGTGGGTGCGTCGGTATCGCGCGGCGGCGGCACCAACAGCCCGGCAGCAGTCTATGCGACGACCAAATACATCGACTGGCTCAAGAAATACGCGCCGCCGGAAGCATCGGGCATGACCTTCAGCGAGGCTGGCCCGGTGCCCGCGCAAGGCCGGATTGCGCAACAGGTGTTTTGGTACACGGCGTTCACGGCGTCGATGCTCAAGCCGGGCAACGTCACGAATGCGGACGGCACGCCGAAGTGGCGCATGGCGCCGTCGCCGCACGGCGCTTACTGGAAGGACGGCATGCAGAACGGCTATCAGGATGTCGGCTCGTGGACGTTCTTCAAGTCGACGCCGCCGAAGCAGCGAGCCGCCGCATGGCTGTACGCGCAGTTCGTCACGTCGAAGAGCGTGTCGCTCAAGAAGTCGATTGTCGGTCTCACGTTCATTCGCGACTCCGATATTCATAGCGACTACTTCACGAAAAACGCGGACAAGTACGGCGGTCTGATCGAGTTCTATCGCAGTCCGGCGCGCGTCGCGTGGACGCCGACCGGCAACAACGTGCCCGATTATCCGAAGATGGCGCAGCTCTGGTGGAAGAACGTCGGCACAGCGGTCGCGGGTGAAAAGACTCCGCAGGCTGCAATGGACAACCTCGCGAAAGAAATGGATCAGGTGTTGGCCCGTTTGCAGCGAGCGGGAATGAAGGTTTGCGCGCCGGAACTGAATCCGCAAAGCGATCCGTCCAAGTGGCTGTCAGACCAGCACGCGCCCTGGAAGCGGCTCGACAACGAGAAACCGAAGGGCGAAACAGTGAAGTATGAGCAACTGCTGTCAGCCTGGAAGGCGGGCAAGGTGCGGTAGTGAGTTGCCGGTGCTCGGCGGTCTTATGCACAGGGCCGCTGGCAAGCCGCGCTTTAGCGGCTATCGACGAACGCGATGCGCCGGCCCCACAACCGGCGCATCGCGTTCTGCTTCGGAAGCTATCGGCCATGCTCATCGCCGGGTCGGTCACCGAATGACGGCCCGTCTTCATCCGTCCCGCGATGCGCCGGAAGAAGCTGCGGTCCGTGGCGCTGAGTGATCTCGAAGTCATACCAGCAGCCAGTGTGAGCGATGTTCCAAAATAGCGCGGCAGGCAATGGCCCGTTCGTGCTGATCGTCCACCTATTGCCCGCGCCGAGCGTCAAGGCTTCGAACGCGGCTGAACGACCGCCTCGATCACCTTTGATCGGTCCCATTCGCACATCGACATCGTGATGGTCCCAGTCGAGTTCATGGTCCGCGCTCCAGAAACGCTTGTCTGGCCACGAACCTACGGCAAAATGCGACATCTCTACTCAGCAGAAACACGACATTTGTATCTGCCGTGACAAAGCAGGCGCTGATGGGACCATATATGTCGCATTTGATGCAGACGCATCCTATGAAACTCACTCGTCCCATCGCGGAGCCGATACCATGCGAAAGGCACTTCGCGTATCCGCGGCATCAAGCAAAGCCAATGCGGCAGACTGCGTGATCGAGCGGTCGGGCCACGTTGCCGAATGCGAGTCCATGGCCACCTTCGATGTTGCGACTTCGAAGGATGCGGGCATGCATCTTCTGAAGTTAAATGCATGCGCGACAACAGGGATGGGTGAGCAGGGGGGTCAAGATGATCGGACGTATCGTTGTTTTGATGGCGGTGGCCGCGGCGCTGCTTGGCCTCGCGGTCTGCAACACGGTCGCAGGTGCCGGACGGGATATCACCGATTCCGCGCAAACCGTGAAGCGCGCGCTTTAATCGGGCAGCCATCAAGCATCACGATGATGGTTTCAAGCGGGAGCGCTATATTGACATTCACTGCACAAGGAAATGGAAATGGTCGGACGTTTCGTAACTTCACTAATTCTCGTCTTGGCGCTGGTCGGTTTATCCGGTTGTAACACGGTCGCTGGTTTCGGACGCGACATCACTGATTCCGCGAACGCCGTTAAGCGTGTCGTTTTTTGAATCTCTTGGGCATTGCTTCCTGACGGCAACGAGGTTGCCGGGGACGAGCGGACACGCGCGGTGCTCATGTGAACGGTCATCGACCGCTTGCGGCTTGGTCTCGATAGTCGAGTCAATACTCAAATCGCCCAGCCGGCGTCGTCCGTCGCAGCCGCGGCGGCCTGCGCCGCGGATAAGGCCGTATTCCAGCGGCTGGCCACGAGCCGTTTGCCGCTTACCGCGCCGGCGGCTTCCGAAGCCAGCCATAGCAGGGGCGGCACCATGACCTCCGGCTGGATCAGTTCCTGGCGCACGGCTGCTGGCACCCCGTCCGGAATCATGCCGGTGGCCGAGGCGCCGCCGGGCAGCAGTCCATTTACCGTAATTCCCGTGCCGGCCAGGTCTTGCGCCCAGATAATGGTCTCGGACTCGAGGGCCGCCTTTGATGGCCCATACGGCGAAAAGCCAGTGCGCCGCATGGTCTCCTGATTCATGGTGATGTTGACGATCCGGCCCCATCGTTGCGCGAGCAAGTGAGGCACCGCCGCCCGCGCCATCAAAAAGGGACCGTTGATGTTCGTGTCGACGATCATGCGCCAGACGTCCGGATTGACCGCCGCTTCCTTCCCTCAGCTTCAGTGTCCCGAAGATCAAAGGGCACAGACGGGCCGAGAACGCGTGTTGACCACTGTCTGTTTTCGGCTAGCGAAAACGCCAATGCCGCCTTCGGCGGTGGATTCGGAAAGCCGACTGCCGCATCTGGAGCCGCTCCGGTCAGACGGCCGTCTCTGAAGCGGTCAGTCAGTCGAATCGAGGTTTGCGAACGCAAGGGCTGTAAAGCGGCCGTTGGCGACCCTATCCAATCGGCCGGTCGGGGCGGTAACCGATACTCCGAGATTGACGCACGAGTGGCCGTTGTGCATGCCCGACAACTGGCCGGTGCCTTTCATGCGGTCGGCTACAGGCAGTTGTGAACGCTTGGACGCAGCACGCCCGAACGAGCCCGGGCGAAGCCATGCGAGCGATGATGTCTCCGGCTACCGCGCAGCCGTCGTTAATGCGGCCGTGACCAGCCGCTCCTGTTCGCGACGATGCGCCGACAACGAAGAATGCGCGCCCGCCGGAGTCGCGGTGCGGCAGACATCGCGCAAGGCGCAATTGGCCGGAAGCACGCGCTCTAGTTCATCGCGGACGAATCGCCATGCGCCCTGATTGGAGTCCTCTTCCTGCGCCCACACGACACTGCGCAAGTGGGTGAACCGGGCAAGCGCGCGCCTGAGCTGGTCGTGCGGGAACGGATAGAGCTGCTCGACGCGGATGATCGCCGTCGATTCGTCACGGGCGGCTTCGCGAGCGTCGCGCAATTCGTAGAAGAACTTGCCGCTGCAAAGCACGACGCGCTCGACAGCAGTTGCATCCGCGATGCGTTCGTCATCCAGCACGCACTGGAACGCGCCACCGACCATCTCGCGCAGCGGCGCATGGGACGCGACGTTACCGTAGAGCTTCGACTTCGGCGACATGACGATGAGCGGAGTCCGGCGCTCCGCCATCGCCTGCTGGCGAAGCAGATGAAACCATTGCGCCGAGGTCGAAGGCACGACGATCCGCATGTTTTCATCGGCGCAGAGCTGCAGGAAGCGGCCGAGATACCCGCTAGAGTGCTCGGGACCGACGCCCTCGTGACCATGCGGCAGCAATACCGCAAGCGCCGACTCATAGCCCCATTTGAACTCGCCGGCGGCGATGTACTGATCGATGAAGACCTGCGCGCCGTTGACGAAATCGCCGTATTGCGCTTCCCATAGGGTCATGGTCGCCTTCGTCTGCACACTGTAGCCGTACTCGAATCCAAGCACGGCCTCCTCGGTGAGCGGCGAGTTCACGATGTCGAACCGGCCTTGTTCCGCGGCGATCGCATTGAGCGGCACATGACGCTGGCCCGGCACCTCGCGCGCGCCCTGCGCATGCCAGACGGCGTGGCGATGCATGAACGTGCCGCGCCCCACGTCGAGACCCGATAGCCGGATGTCATGCCCTGTTTCGAGCAACGAGGCATACGCCATGTTTTCGGCGAAGCGCCAGTCGGCCGCACGGTTCTCGTCGGCGACGGTGTCTCGCCACTTCGCGAGCATCGAAGAAACAATCGGATGCAGCGGCACATTCTCCGGCACGCGCGTGATCGCGGCAGTGAGTGCCCGCAGCCGGCTCAACGACACTTGCGCGCCGGGCCGAACGGCCGGCTCGTTGGTCTCGTCGCTGGCGAGCGGCGCGGCGTTCGCAACGGCCGCATTCGATTCCAGCCTGCGCAGCGCATCGTCGCGCAAGGAAGGAAGCGCCGTGCCGCCACCGATCGCGATGTAATACCGCTCCGTCACGGTCGGATGCATGTCGATGGCCATCTGCAACAGAGGTTGCGTCACTTCCGGGACATCATGCTCGGAGTGCCCGAGCCGCCGATAGCCGATCAGGTCGATCACGACATCTGCCCCGTGCTCCTTGCGATAGTCATACGCAAGCCGTGCCGCGCGGACGACGTCCTCCGGATGATCGGCATTCACGCGCAACACGGGCGCATCGATCATGCGGGCGATATCGGTACAGTAAGCGTGGTCGCTTACGTTCATCCTGTTGGGCGTGGTGAAGCCGATCTGATTGTTCAGGATGACGTGAATGGTGCCGCGCAGATCATAGCCGTCCTTGCGCGTCATGTTCAGCGTTTCCATGACGACGCCCTGACCGGCGAAAGCGGCGTCTCCGTGAACCGCGACGGTCACGCAGTCTTCGCCCGGATGATCGTCCTGCCATGCACGCGCCATCCCGCTGACGACCGGATAAACGCTCTGCAAATGCGAAGGATTGTGCGCGAGCAGCACGGCGACGTCGCCATCGGATGTGCGCTTCGTGACCTCACCGCCTAAATGGTAGGGCAGGTCCGTTTCAGCGGCCGCGATATCCGATTCAGGATCGAGGCGATCCAGCATCCCTTTCGCGGAAAATCCCATGACATTGACGAGCGCGTTCAGGCGTCCGCGATGCGGCATGCCGAGAAACAACTGCTGCGTGCCATCGCTTGCGGCGCTAGCAATCAGCGCATCGAGAAGCGGCACGAAGCTCTCGCAGCCTTCGAGCGAGAAGCGCTTCGCATCTCCGTGACGCGCGGCGACGAGGCGTTCCCAAGCCTCCGCGTCGAGCAGACGCGCGAGCAGCGCCTCACGCTCTTGCTGCGTGGGCGCGGGGAGAGCCGCGTCGCGTTCCATGCGCTGAAACAGCCATGCACGACGTGCCTCGTTGCGCACGCCGCTGCAGTCGAGCGCCAGCGCGCCGCAGTAAGCAAGCCTGAGCTGTTCCTCGAGTTCGCCGACCGTCGCGGCCGGCGCGAACGGCGCGACGCCAGCGGTGATCGTCTGCGACGAGCCGAGCCCGTGATAAAGCGGCGACAGCTCCGGCGCGTGTCCCGGCGCGGAGAGTCCGAGGGGGTCCAGCGTCGCAACGAGATGGCCGTGATTGCGGTAAGCGTCGATCAGCGCCGCCGCCGCTTTCGCGGCAGCTTCAACGTCGCTCGAACGCGCGGCGGCGGGTTCGAGAACAACAGCTTCGTCGTTAGGGTTTTGATACATGCTAGGGGCGGGATATCGGATAACGGATTTTTGTGTTTCGCTGTTTTCCCCGCGCCCGGTCGAAACGCAGTTCCGGCGACGCTAGGGAAGAAGCGGTCGACAGACCGCGAGCCGGCTCGGGAAGCGCCCAGTTCTGCGCAGCCCTTCGGCTCGTTCGCGGGCCGGAATGCCGCTCCGGCCCGGTGCGTGACGGCACTACTACGATCAACTCGTTGCAAGCATCGGCATGGCGGATTCAGGCGCGGCGTCCGCATGGCTCGCTGCGCGCGCCACCTTCGGCGGCGTGGTGCCGTCGAGCTTGAAAGAGGCGACGAGGTGCGTCAGTTCAGCGGCCTGATCGCGCAGCGACTGCGCGGCGGCCGCGCTCTCTTCCACGAGCGCCGCGTTTTCCTGCGTGGCCTGGTCCATCTGCGTGACGGCTTGATTAATCTGCTCGATGCCGTCGCTCTGCTCGCGGCTCGACACGCTCATTTCGCCGACGATGCTCGTGACGCGCGAAATGCTGCTGAGCACTTCGCGAATGGTCTGCCCCGCTTCGCCGACGATCTGGCTGCCCGTATCCGCGAGGCCGACCGAGTTGTCGATGAGCGTCTTGATTTCCTTCGCAGCCACCGCGCTACGCTGGGCGAGGCTGCGCACTTCGCTCGCGACGACGGCGAAGCCGCGTCCGTGTTCACCGGCCCGCGCGGCTTCGACTGCGGCGTTGAGCGCGAGAATGTTCGTCTGGAACGCGATGCCTTCGATCACCGCGATGATGTTCACGATCTCGCGCGACGATGCGTTGATCGCACCCATCGTATCCACGACCCGGTTCACCGCTTCGCCGCCCCGGCCTGCAATGACAGAGGCATCCGACGCGACGCGGTTGGCTTCGAGCGCGTTGTCCGCGTTCTGCCGGACCGTGGAGGTGAGCTCTTCCATCGCGGCCGCGGTCTCTTCCAGCGCGCTCGCCTGCTGCTCGGTGCGGCTCGACAGGTCCATGTTGCCACTCGCGACTTCGTGCGACGCGTGCGTGATCGTTTGCGTCGCCATGCGCACATTGCCAACGATGCCGTGCAGGTTCTCGATCATTCGCTTCAGCGCGCCCTGCAGCCTGCCGATTTCGTCGCTCGACGCGACTTCGAGACGATGCGTCAGGTCGCCGTCCGCCACCGCTTCGGCCAGGACCACGGCTTGATGAATAGGCCGGGTAATGCTGCGCGTGATGACGATGCCCGTGCCGATCGCTGCCAGTATCGCGCCGAGCGAGAGCAGCACCATTTGTATGCGCGCGTCGCTGCCGTCCTGCGCGGCCTTCGTCACGGCTGCCTGCATCAGCGCGGCCTGATAGTCGACCATTTTGTCGACGAGCAGGTAGTAGTCATCCTGTTGACGTGCGAGATCGCCGAGGTAGAGCGCGCGGGCGTCCTGCTGCTGATTGCCTTTGACGAGGTCGAAGAATTGACGGACGCTCGCGCCATAAACCGTACGCGCGCCGATCTGCTCCTTGAAGAGCGCCTTTCCCTCATCGCTCGACAGAAGTTTCTCCAGCTTTGCATAGGCTTGTGCATTGGCGGTGCGGATCGCCACGTATTCGTCCATGAACTGCTTCGCTTGATCCTCCGAGGTGGCAAGCAGTAGCTTGCTCAATATGCCATTGGCCTTGTAGCCGTTGGACTTAATGGTGTTGCTCAGCGCAATCAGCGAATAATGTTCGCTGACGACGCTGTCCATCTTTTCGTTGCTTGCTTCAAGATGCTTGGTTCCGAGTGCCGCCGTGCCGATCATCAGCGCGACGACCACGCCGAACGCGCAGCCGAGGCGAACTCCGATCCTGAGGTTTGTGATACGCATTTCAATCGCTCCGTCTTTTCGACTGTGTCCGTTCGGGGACACCGACTTCGTCTTATCCCGGTACTCGTTGCAAGAAGCGGACGTGGACCCGGTGACAATGGACACAAAGAAAACCACCGGACGAACGTCCTTGGCGGCTGAAAGGTGATTAACGGCTTTTCGACGGAGGAATTAAGGGTTTATGAAATAAGTGCGCGCGCCGAATAGTAGAGACGCGTACTGTGCAGCCACGTCCGATTCTCGGCGCGATACGGCCATCTGAAGATCCGCGGGCCAGAGGGCCGCTGCGGGTCGCAATTGCCCATCCCGCCGCTCGAAGACGCCGTTTCGAAATCGCCTTACGGAGTGCGCCGGAAGTTGAGTCTCAGCGGATCCAGCGTCAGTCTCTAACCGGACCCGGCTGCGTAGAAGAGGCGGTGTCACAACGGAGAGCCGGGCCGGCAATTGCGTTTTTCGGCGTGTACTGCCGGAACTCTCGAAGGGTTCATCGCGGGGGCGCCGTAGTAGTTGGCGCAGCCGCCTATCCTCGCCGGTGCGCCTCCGCTCGGGTTGTTAGCCCTCAGGTCACCAGTCTTGATATCTGACGCGCAGTCGAGATCACCTGATTTGCCAAAGCCTCCGACCCCGCAGACCCGTGCGAAAACATCTGCGATGGCCCGGCCACGCTCAACGCCGCGAGCACGCGGCCATCGGCGGTCACGATCGGCGCGGCGCATGAATCGATGCCCGGTTCGAGGCCCGATCGGCTCCACGCACAGCCATCGGCCCTGATTCGCTGAAGCCGCGTCCGCAAGTCTGTGAACCGCGGCGCGTCCGGCTCCTGCCAGGACGATTCGCACATGCGCTCGACCTGCTCCTCATCCAGCAAGGCGAGCATCGCGAGACCCGGCGTCGCACGGTACGCAGGCAGACGGCTGCCTACGCGAATCTGGCTCACGAGCGGCGTATCCGGCGTTTCGGCCAGCCAGTAGACGATCTCGTGTCCCTCGCGCACCGCGAGATAGGCCGACATGCGCGTCGATGCCGCGAGACCCGGCAACACCTCCCGCGCCCGGGCGATGAGACTCGACGACCCGAGCGCAGCGGACGCCAGCGTCAAAAACGGTATCCCCAGGCGATGCCCGGCGGCATCGGCGACGAGCATGCCGGCTTGCTCGAGCACCGCGATCAGCCGCATCAGCGTCACGCGATTCACGCCGATGCGGCGCGCCGCCTCGCTGATGTTGCGCGTCGACCCGCCTTCGGCGATGAAGCGAAGCAAACGCAGCGATCGTTCGACTGAGCCCGATGTATCGGCCGGTCGTTCATGGGATGCGGTCATGGGTCGAGCAGGCTCATTGCCAGAAGAATGGACCGCATCATGCCAGAGGAACGGTCCAGGCATCGTAGCCATAGACCCAGTCGGCGTTGCCGCCTTCCTTGAGCCAGTTGTTGCCGCGCGAGCCGACCTGAATGCGGGCCGTGCGTTCGCGCCGCGCATTCTCATAGCGATGCAGCGCAGCGCCGAGCCCGGATGGCGACACGCCTTCGAGCGCGCGGGACAGCACGACGGCATCTTCGATCGCCATGCCCGCGCCCTGCGCCATGAAGGGCATCATCGGGTGGCAGGCGTCGCCGAGCAGCGTGAAGTTGCCGCGGCTCCACAGCGGCAACGGATCGCGCACATAGAGCGCGGACGCCAGCACGGTATCGCAGGCGGCGAGCAGGGCGCGGGCATCGGCGTGAAAGTGCCGGTAGGCGTCGCGCAGCGCGTCCGGATCGCCGGGCGCGGTCCACGATTCGTTGGTCCAGTCCGTCTGCGCCGTCGTGGCAAAGATGAATACGTCGCGCCCGCGATTCAGCGGAAACGTGACGATCTGCGATTCCGGCGTCGGGCCCCACCACTTCACGAAGGCACCCAGTTCGATACCGGCGAGCCGCGTCGCCGGCACCACCGCGCGATAGGAGACGATGCCCGTGAACTGCGGCCGATCTTCGCCGAAGACGAACTCGCGCACGCCGGAGTGAATGCCGTCCGCCCCGATCACGAGATCGAAGGCATGCACGCTGCCGTCGGCAAGTTTCACGGCGGCGCCCGCTTCGCGCTGCTCGAATCCCGTCACGCGACGCCCCAGCCGCAAATGCGCGGCCGGCACCGCCTGAACCAGCGCGTTGACCACGTCCGCGCGGTGCATCGTCAATTGCGGCGCGCCGTATTGGCGTTCGGCTTCGTCGGACATCGGCAGGCGGGACGTTTCCGCGCCCGTATCCCACATCCGGCTAATGCGCGCGGTCGGACGCGCCGCCGTTTCGCGAAGCAAATCGCCGATGCCCAGCCCGTCGAGGGCGCGCACGGCATTCGGCGTCAGGTTGATGTCCGCGCCGACGCGGCCGAATTGCCCGGCCTGCTCGAACACGGTCACTTCATGTCCCGCCCGGCTGATGGCGATAGCCGCCGCCAGCCCGCCGATTCCCCCGCCATTGATTCCGACCTTCAGCATCGCGACCCTCGCATTTGTTCAAAATTGAACAGATTGGAAAGAAAGTGAACGATGCGCAGCCTAGGGGTTTTTATTTTTGTCCGCAACGAATTTCGGAGCGCCGATGCTTGACTTATCCGCTTCTGGTGCAGGCGGGTTGTGGATGCACTGCGTACCGTCGGTGTTTTCCCTGAACATCTCGAAATGTTTTTTTTCTGATGAAGAGGCGGGCGTAGAATTCACCATATACGAATCGTTGTTCCTTATGCGGAACATGTGGCGGCGAAGTGCAGCAGCCACCATGACCGTTCAACCCCGCAAATGGCGATGCGAAATCCAATGGACATGAATGTCGAGGTAAACAGTGCAGGAAGCGCGGGCGTCGCCGCGTCTTCCGACCATGTAACGATGGGCGGCATCGTGGCACGCATGGAGCGGCTGCCCGGCAACGCGATGCAGGTGCGCGCGCGCGTGCTCATCGGCTGCGCGACGTTCTTCGACGGCTTCGACGTCATCGCCATTGCCGCGACGTTGCCGATGCTCATCGCGAAGTGGGGCTTGTCGCCGTCGCAGATCGCGTTTCTGATCGCGGCGGGTTCGGTCGGGCAATTAATCGGCGCGCTCGTTTTTCCCGCGCTCGCCGAGCGTTTTGGCCGCGTGAACACGATCGCGTGGAGTTCCGGGATCATCGGCATCACGAGTATCGCGTGCGGCTTCGCGCCTTCGTATGCGACCTTTGTCGCGTTGCGCGCGGCGCAGGGCATCGGTCTCGGCGGCGAGTTGCCCGTTGCGGCGGCGTATATCAGCGAGATCACGCGCGCCCACGGACGCGGACGCTTCGTGCTTCTGTACGAGATCATCTTTCCCATCGGCCTGCTCGTCTCGAACGCGCTCGGCGCCTGGCTCGTGCCGAAGCTCGGCTGGGAAGTCATTTACTTCGTGGGCGGCATTCCGCTGATCCTGTTCTTCACCCTGCGCCGCCTCGTGCCGGAATCGCCGCGCTGGCTCGGTCAACGTGGCCGCATGACGGAAGCCGCGCAATCACTCGCCGCGTTCGAAGCCAGCGTCAAAGGTCCGCTGCCGCCGCTGCCGCAAGGCGACGACATTCGTCTCGCGCAACTGTCGGTCAAGCATCCGAAGCGCACCGTGCGCGATCTCTTCGGCCCGCTGTATCTGAAACGCACGATCGCCGTCGCCATGCTGTGGATGACGTGCGGCGTGATCCAGTACGGCCTGCTGACCTGGCTGCCGACGATCTACAGGGCCGTCTACCACGCACCGCTGCAACTGGCGCTGAATCTGACGGTGGGCGCTTCGGTGCTCGGCGTGATCGGCTCGCTGGTGTGCGCGCTCGTCGTCGACAAGGTCGGACGCAAGCCGGTCATCAACGTATCGTTCGTGCTGTGCGCGCTCTCGCTGTTCTCGGCGGCGATCTTCCGCGACAGCTCCGTCTATGTGGTCGGCACCTTCTGCGCGTTGTCGTTCGGGCTGCTCGGCTGCGGCTTCATCACCGCCTACGTCTACACGCCCGAGCTGTATCCGACGAGCGTGCGCGCGCTCGGCTGCGGCGTCGGCAGCGCGTGGCTGAAGATCGCGGCGATCGCGGCACCTGCGCTCGTCTCGAAGACGATCACGACGAATATCGGCGTGGCGTTCTGGGCATTCGGCGCGGTGCTGTTGGTGGCCGCTATCGTCATCCATCTGCTCGGCGTTGAAACGAAGGGCCTCGTGCTCGAACAGCTCGAAAACTAGGAGTGCAACGGTGAGTTCAGACGCGACCCAGGATACGGTTCTCATCACCGTGTTTCTGCGACATGATCAGTCGAATAATCTGGATGCCATCCAGACGAAGCTGAAGGAAGCCGAGTGGTGGGACCGTTTTCCGCCGGAAGGCGTGAGAATCGTGTCGTGGACGGTGGCGATGGGCTTCGGACAGATCGTGACGCTGGAAGTGCCGCCGAAGCTGCTGCCCGCCGTGAACGTGGAACTCGAACGTTCGGCGTGGGGCGTGTTCAGCACGGAGTGTTACCCGACCTATGATTTTGTACCCGTGCGCGAACGCATTCGCGAACGGGTTCGTAATGGAGGCAAATGATGGATCGATATCTGGAGCCGCATCAGGCGCGGCAGCGTCCCCCGACGCAATATGAAAACCTGCTGGGCGATGCAATCGAGCGCGCGTTCGCGCAGGGCATCACCGTACTGCCGGAACTCGTTGCCTATCTGAACGAATTCGGACCTCGTGCGCAAAACGCCGACAACTGGACCGAAGACAACTTCCGTGCCGAAATGGCGCGGCTCGGACAGTAAAGGAAGACCGACATGAATACGGATCAGAAAGACGACATCGAAAGCACGCTGCAACGCGGCCTGCAGAACCTGTGGTATCCCATTTGCCCGTCATCGTTCGTGAAGCACGAGCCGGTATCGCTGCGCAGGCTCGGGCGCAAGCTCGTGTTCTGGCGCGATACCGACGGCACGCCGTATGCGCTCGAAGACCATTGTCCGCATCGCGGCGCGCCGCTCTCGCGCGGTGTCGTGCTGGGCGATCGCATTCAGTGCGGCTATCACGGCGTGCATGTGCGCTGCGATGGCGTCGTTACCTCGGTGCCGGGCAGTCCCGGCTGCAAGCTCGAAGGCTCCCGCGGCGCGCGCTCGTTCCATGTGCAGGAGCGCGCCGGCGCGCTGTGGCTGTACAACTCGGCGACCAACATCGACGAAGCGCCGCCCCTCGTGCTCCCCGAAGAACTGACGGGCGACGCGTTCTCGTCCTTCCTGTGCTACACGGAATGGAAGGGCGATTATCGCTACGTGCTCGACAACGTGATGGACCCGATGCACGGCGCGTACCTTCACAAGCAGTCGCACTCCATGTCAGAGGGCGACATCAGCGCGACCTTCACGATTCGCGATACGGATCGCGGTTTCGTCTTCGAGAAAGTGGGCCAGCGCGATGTGAACTTCGACTGGACCGAATGGGCCGATACGGGCACGCACTGGATGCGCCTCGAAATCCCGTATCCGAAGACGGGTGGTCCCGGCGGCAACTTCATCATTATCGGCAGCTATACGCCGATCGCGCCGAATCTCGCGGCCGTGTTCCACTGGCGTTGCCGCAAGGTCGAAGGCTGGCAGCGCGATACGTGGCGCTTCCTGTACCGCAACCGTCTCGAAGCGCGTCACTGGGCGGTGCTCGAACAGGATCGCGAGATCCTGGAGTTCATGGAACCGGATGCGAACAAGAACGAACATCTGTATCAGCACGATATGGGCATCGTGAGATTGCGGCGGCATCTGAAGAATCTCGCCAAGGCGCAGATCGAAGGCGAGGCGGCGCGATGACGACCGTTGCGCGCGTGCAGTGCGAGCAGGTTCCCGACGCGCCGCACGCGACATGGAGCAACGCGCTCGTCATCGGCAATGAGATCGTGATGTCGGGCATGACCGCGCATCCGGCAGGCCAGTTGTCTACTTACGATCAGACGATGCGCGTGCTGGAGAAGATTCGCGCGCTCGTCGAGACGGCGGGCGGCGACATCGGCTGCATTACGAAGCTCGTGGTCTATGTCACCGATATCGCCGACAAGACGGAAGTCGGACGCGCGCGCCAAGCGTTTTTCGACGAGCATGTGCAAGCCGGCGGCGTGTATCCGTGTTCGACGCTCGTCGAAGTATCAGGTCTCGTGTTTCCGGAACTGCGCGTGGAGATCGAAGCGTGCGCGCGGCTGGATATCGCGAGGCGCGCGGCCAAGTAGAGAGACGCAAAGATGAGCAATTCACCCAGCATGACAGCCCTCGTTCGCACGTTGCGTCACGAGGCGCCGGACATCATGAGTATCGAACTGGTGCCGCCGCGCGGCGAACGTTTTCCCGGCTTCGAACCGGGCGCGCATATTGACCTGCATCTCGCGAGCGGGCTCTTGCGCAGCTATTCGCTGCTCAATCCGTGCGGCGAGACGGACCGCTATGTGGTCGGCGTGCAGATCGACAAGAAAGGGCGGGGCGGTTCACGCTTCATCCACGACAACTTCCGCGTAGGCATGAGCGTGCAGTTGTCCGCGCCGCGCAACCTGTTTTCGCTCGATGAAAACGCCGGGCATAGCGTGCTGATCGCGGGCGGCATCGGCGTGACGCCGATTCTGTGCATGTACCGGCGGTTGATCGAACTCGGGCGGCCGGTGCAGATGCTGTACTGCGCGCGCAGTGCGGAACATGCGGCGTTCATCGACGAATTGCGCGCGCTCGGCGGCAAGCTGGACGTGCATTTCGACGATGAGAACGACCGCCGCCCCGCCGATCTGAAAGCGTACCTGTCGCAGGTTCCCGCCGATGCCCATGTGTACTGCTGCGGCCCCGCGCCCATGCTCGACGCCTTCGATGCAGCGTGCGAAGCGGTCGGCATCGCGAACCGCCATATCGAGCGGTTCCAGGCGGTCCCGCAGGCCGCGCCTGCCGTGAATCACGGCTACAGCGTGGAACTGGCGCGCAGCAAGAAGCTGATCGACGTGGCGCCCGGCGCGACCTTGCTCGACTCATTGCTCGAAGCGGGCGTGGAAGTCGAGCATAGCTGCATGGAAGGCATTTGCGGTTCGTGCGAAACGCGCGTGCTGGGCGGCTGCCCGGACCATCGCGATTCCGTGCTGAGTGCATCCGAACGCGCGACGAATCAGGTCATGATGGTATGCGTCTCGGGTTGCAAGGGCGAGAAGCTCGTCCTCGATCTTTGACGCGCCGGCTCGCGCCGCGGAGCAAGGAAAACACCGGATCCGGCTTCGCGGCACGCTATCATCGCTAATCTTCCCTACTGCGATTTTGCCGATCATGGCGCGAGCAACCACGACACGCACGACGAAGCCGTCCAAGGCGGACACCGCCCGCGATACACAAGAACACGACGCGCCGGGGGTGGAATCCGCAACCGCATCTGACGACGATCCGGCCGCCGGCTCCGGCTATTCCGTGCCGGGGCTCGAGCGCGGCCTGCGCATTCTCGCGGAGTTTTCATCGCACGAGCCGGTGCTGGGCGCGCCGGAGTTGTCACGGCGCATCGGCATTCCGCGCACGACGACCTTTCGCCTGTTGCAAACGCTCGAATCGCTCGGCTTTCTGGAGCGCGCGGCGGACGAGCGCAGCTATCGGCTGGGCGTCGCGGTGTTGCGGCTCGGCTTCGAATATCTGAGTTCGCTGGAACTCACCGATTTCGGCCAGCCGATCCTCGACCGTCTGCGCGACGATACCGGCCTGAGCGCCCATTTGCTGATTCGCGATGAGCGCGATGTCGTGTTCGTCGCGCGCGCGCAAACGCGCGATCCCATGTTCAGTTCCGTCAAGGTACACGTCGGCACGCGTCTGCCCGCGCATGCGACCGTGCACGGACACGTTCTCATGGGCGATCTGACGCCCGCCGACTTGCGTCGTCTCTATCCCGAACGTCAGTTGGAGCGTTTCACCGAGCGCACGCCCGCGACCGTCGATGAGCTGTATCAGCGGATTCGCGCCACCGCGGCTCAGGGTTACGCGGTAAGCGAAGCATCGTTCGAACGCGGCATTTCCGCGATCAGCGCGCCGGTGCGCGATCAGACCGGACGCATCGTGGCGGCGCTGACGGTGACGGTGCCGCGCTCCGATATCAGCGAAGACGAACGCGCGCCGCTCGTGGCGCGGGCATGCCAGGCCGCACTCGATCTGTCGGCGCGGCTCAACTATCGACCGCGCGTGGGCGATCCGACGCTGTCGTACGCAAACGCCTGACGCAAGTCAAACGCGGCGGTGCGTTGCACACCGCCGCGCTGCATCGGCCGACAGTCAGAACGAGTGATGCATGCCGGTGAGCACGACCGTCTGATTGCGCCCACTCGACACGCCCGCCGTGAAGAACGCGGCTTTCGCGTTGTCGTTCGCGTGCTCGAACAGCACGTTCACGTAGATCTGCGTGCTCTTCGAGAGCGCATAGATATCGCCGATCTCAACCTGCGTCCAGCGGCGGCCCGAGAGCGTGGTCGTCGAAGCGCCGCCCGACACGCTGTTGGCCGGCGTGAACTGATAATTCGCGCCTGCGTCGTAGCTTTGATAGAGGTCCGAGAAGCCGTTCGACTTCAACTTCACCCGCGTGTAAAGCCCGTGCAGTTGCAGCTTGCCGATCTGATATGAAAGCCCCGCGCCCATGTTTTCGACGTTATCGGCCGCATACGTTGCGGCAGGCTGACCCTGGAAAGTCGTGATGCCCGTCGTCACGATCGACGGCGTGCGGTTGCGCTCGTTCGAATACACGGCGCCCGCCTTGAACGGTCCCTGCGCATACGTGACCGTGAAGCCGTAGTTGCGGCCCGTCGCGAAGTTCGTCGTGTTGCCCAAGCCCATCATCGCGCCGACGGTGAAGCCGTAGTAATCCACCGAGCGGAACTTGACCGAATTGTCGAAGGGCACGATGCCCGTATCCGCGAGTTCGTCGATGTTGCCGGGATGGAACGCGAACCAGCTCGCCGCCTGATACGCGGTGCTGAACGGCCCGAGCACGTCGAAATTGAACGGCGTCTGATGACCGAGCGAAATCAGCCCGATCTTGTCCTGGCTAATGCCGACATACGCTTGCCGGTTGAATAGCGTCCCCGCCTTCGCGAAGTTGCCGGTGTTCGTGTAGAAGCCGTTTTCCAGCTTGAAGACCGCGTGCAGGCCGCCGCCGAGATCCTCAGTGCCGAAGAGGCCCCAGCGGTCGGGCTGCATGTTGCCTTGCTCTTCCATCCACTTGGAATGTCCGCCGACGTTGCTGACATAAGCGATGCCCGCGTCGAGGCTGCCGTATAGCGTGACGCTGCTCTGCGCCGCCGCCGTCGAACTGATCACGATACCTGCCGCGCCGGCGGCAATGATGCGTTTCACCGTTGGTACTCCTGATGTGTGGTTATCCAGTCGCTTCTGTTTCATCGTGCGCATGCTCGGCGCCGCTCTCCTACGTTCCATGTACGGAACAACGTATCGCCTATGGAAAAGTATAGTGACTGTCCAAAATCGACAAAATAACTTTCTAGTTCGGGCTTACCCGAAGTGGACACCGGCTTTTTGCAGGGACAGCCGCAGTGGAACGCGCGGCATAGTGTTTTCCCTGAAGACGCGAAATTCTATTTTTGATCGATGCCTTCGCCGCCCTATAATTAACCATAGATAAACCGATGTTCCGTAGGTGGAACGCGAAACAGGAGCCACGATGAGTCTCCAATCGAGTAACAAACCGGGCGGCGGACTGGCAAAGCGGCGAGTGATCGTGACCGGCGGGGCACGCGGTCTCGGTGCGGCGTTTGTCGAGGCGCTGGCCGCGCAAGGCGCGCACGTGGTGTTCGGCGATGTCCTTCACGCCGAAGGGCAGGCGCTTGCCGACCGTCTCTGCGGCGACGTGCATTTCATGCCGCTCGATCTCGCCGACCCCGCCGACATCGACTCGTTCGTCGCGCGCGCGGCGCAGCGCATCGGCGGCGTCGATGCCGTGATCAACAACGCCGCGATCACCAATTCCGGCGGCCGGTTCGCGGACGAGCTGAGCATCGACACGTGGGACGCGGTAATGAACGTCAACGTGCGCGGCACGTGGCGCATGTGCGTCGCGGCCTTGCCGTTTCTTCGCGAATCGTCGTGCGGGCGCGTCGTGAACATCGCATCGGATACGGCGATGTGGGGCGCGCCGAAGCTCCTCGCCTATGTCGCGAGCAAGGGCGCCGTGATCTCGATGACGCGCTCGCTCGCACGCGAGTTCGGCGCGCACGGCATCACGGTGAATGCGATTGCGCCGGGGCTGACCGAAGTGGAAGCAACGGCCTACGTGCCCGCCGAGCGCCACGCCTATTACCAGCAGGGCCGCGCACTCACGCGGCCGCAAGTGGCCGATGACGTCACCGGCCCCGTGCTGTTCTTGTTGTCCGATGCGGCCCGCTTCGTGACGGGTCAAGTGCTGCCGGTCAACGGCGGCTTCGTAATGAACTGATGACTACCAGAAGGAGATTGACGATGGCCGACGCCGATATCGAACGTAAATCGTGGGACCAGCCCGCCGACGCGAGCTTCGAACAATGGATGGAGACGCGCGTGGCGCGCTTCGCCACGCGCCGCTACGACTGGGACGCGCTCAAGTTTCAGGCCGACTACGACCCGAAGTATCGCCGTGCGCAGATGCGCTATGTCGGCACCGGCGGCACGGGTGTCGCGAAGGACGTGAACACGGTGCCCGCAGGCGGCTTCACCTTCTCGACGATGGTCATTCCCGCGGGCAACATCGGCCCGAGCCACATCCACATGGACGTCGAGGAAATCTTCTTCGTGCTGCGCGGCAAGATGAAAGTGATCTGCGAACGCGACGGCGAAACGTGGGAATCGGTGCTCGGCGAGCGCGATCTCATTTCGGTGCCGCCGGGCGTCTATCGAACGGAAGTCAACATCGGCGAAGAAGACGCGCTGATGTGCGTGATGCTCGGGTCGGCCAAGCCGGTTACGCCGACGTATCCGCCGGATTCGCCGCTCGCGAAGATCAAGCGCGAACTCGCCAAATAAGCGGCGACATCATGTTCGATGCAAACGCGTTTCCATCGCGCTTCCTGAGCGGCATCGGCTATCGAGAAGCCGGCGGCGCGCACGCGGCGTCGCTGCCGGTCGTGCTGCTGCACGGCATCGGCTCGGGCGCGGCGTCGTGGGTGCAGCAACTCGATGCGCTCGGCGCGACGCGGCGCGTGCTCGCGTGGGACGCGCCGGGCTACGTCGACTCGACGCCCGTCGCGTCCGCGTCGCCGCAAGCCGCCGATTACGCCGATGCCTTGCGCGGCTGGCTCGACGCGCTCGATATCGAACGCTGCGTGCTGGTCGGCCATTCGCTCGGCGCGATCATCGCGGGCAGCTTCGCGGCGATGCATGAGAAGCGTGTCGCGGGCTTGCTGCTGCTGTCGCCGGCTGGCGGCTACGGCGCCGCGAGCGAGGAGGAGCGCGCGCAGAAACGCGACAGCCGTCTCGCGATGCTCGCGGAACTCGGCGCGCAAGGACTCGCTGATCAACGCAGCGCGAACATGCTCTCGTCGAACGCGAGCGACGCGGCACGCGACTGGGTGCGCTGGAACATGGCGCGCATCGTGCCGCAAGGCTATGCGCAGGCGACGCATCTGCTGGCGAATGCCGATCTCGCAAGCGATGTCGCGCGTTATCGCGGTCCGGTGGCGGTGGCGGTCGGAACGGAGGATCGCATCACGACGCCGCAAGCGTGCGAGCGCATCGCGCAGGCGGCGGGCGTGCCGCTGCGATTGGTCGAGGGCGCGGGCCACGCGGGTTACATCGAACAGCCCGACACGTATAACGCGCTCATCGGCTCATTCGCGCAACAGGAGACGAAGGCATGACCCCGGCGGAAGAACAAGGCGACCTCGCGTATCGCGTGCCCGGTCTCGAACGCGGCCTGCGCATCCTGAGCGAGTTTTCGCCGCGCGAACCGGTGCTCGGCGCGCCGGAACTGTCGCGTCGTCTCGGCATTCCGCGCACGACGGTTTTCCGCCTGCTGCAAACGCTGGAATCGCTCGGCTTTCTGGAGCGCGCCGACAGCGAGCGCAACTATCGGCTCGGCGTGGCGGTGCTGCGACTCGGCTTCGAATACCTGAGTTCGCTCGAATTGACGGATCACGGGCTGCCGCTTATCGAAGCGTTGCGCGATGACACCGGCCTTTCGACGCACATCGTCATTCGCGATGGACGCGATGTCGTGTTCGTCGCCAAGGCGCAAAGCCACGCGAGCGGCTTCAGCGCGGTGAAAGTCAACGTCGGCACGCGCCTGCCGGCGCACGCGACCACGCACGGCCACGTATTGATGGGCGATCTCAGCCTCGACGACCTGCGCGAACTGTATGCCGGGCTCACGCTGGAGCGTTTCACGAGCCAGACGCCCGGCACAGTGGAAGAACTGTTCGACCGCGTGAAGGTGGATGCCGAACGCGGCTACGCCACCAGCGAATCGTCGTTCGAACACGGCATTTCGGTCGTCAGCGCGCCAGTGCGCGGCGACACCGGGCGCATTGCGGCGGTCGTCACCACGACGGTGCCACGCGCGCATATCGACACGACGCTCATCGAAAGCGGACTCATCGACAAAGTGCGCGATACGGCTCATCAACTCTCGCTGCGGCTCAACTACCGGCCCGCCGCGGAACATCGCTTTATGAAGGCATTGGGGCTTTGAATGATTCAGATCGATCTCACAGGCCAGGCGGCAGTGGTGACGGGCGGATCGTCCGGCATCGGGCTCGCCACGGCGCATCTTTTTTTGCAGGCGGGCGCGTCGGTGGCCATCTGCGGACGCGATCCCGACCGCCTCGCCAGCGCCGAAGCCGCATTACGCGAGGCACATCCGGGAGCGAAGCTGCTCGTCGCGCGCTGCGACGTACTCGATGCCGATGACGTCGCGCGTTTTGCGGAAGGCGTGCGCACTGCGTTCGGCCGCGTCGACATGCTGGTGAACAACGCGGGGCAAGGCCGCGTGTCCACGTTCGCCGATACCACCGACGACGCCTGGCGCGAAGAACTGGATCTCAAGTACTTCAGCATCATCCGGCCGACGCGCGCGTTTGTGCCGATGCTCGAAGCGTCGCCACACGGCGCGATCGTCTGCGTCAACTCGCTGCTTGCGCTACAGCCGGAAGCGCACATGGTGGCGACCTCGTCGGCGCGCGCGGGCGTGCTCAATCTCGTCAAGTCGCTCGCGGTGGAACTCGCGCCGCGCGGGGTGCGAGTGAATTCGATTCTGATCGGCATCGTCGAATCGGGACAGTGGCGGCGCCGCTACCGCACGCAGGCGCAGCCGGGTCAAAGCTGGGAAGACTGGACGGGCGAACTCGCGCGTCAGAAGAAGATTCCGCTCGGGCGCTTCGGGCGTCCCGAAGAAGCCGCACAAGCTCTTTTTTATCTGGCCACACCGATGTCGTCGTACACGACGGGAAGCCATATCGATGTCTCAGGAGGCGTTGCACGTCATGTCTAAAACCACGACGACCACGACGGTCGGCGAACTGATCGCCGCATTTCTCGAACAGTGCGGCGTAGAGACCGCATTCGGCGTCATCTCGATTCACAACATGCCGATCCTCGACGCGATCAATACGCGCGGCAAGATTCGCTACGTGGGCGCGCGCGGCGAGGCGGGCGCGCTGAACATGGCCGATGGCCTCGCGCGCGTGTCGGGGGGTCTCGGCGTCGCGTTCACGAGCACCGGGACGGCAGCGGGCAATGCCGCCGGCGCGATGGTCGAGGCGCTGACCGCGGGCACCGCGCTCGTGCACATCACCGGTCAGATCGAGACGACGTATCTGGATCAGGATCTCGCTTATATCCACGAAGCGCCGGATCAATTGACGATGCTCTCGTCCATCTCCAAGGCGGCGTTCCGGGTGCGTTCGGTCGATACGGCGCTCGCCACCGTGCGCGAAGCCGTGCGCGTGGCGCGGACCGCGCCCACCGGTCCCGTCAGCGTGGAGATTCCGATCGACATTCAGGCAGCGCGCGTCGAATGGCCCGCCGATCTCGCCGCGCCACACGTGAGCCTGCCGACGCACGACAGCCAGCGCGTCCAACAACTCGCCGATGCGCTCGCTTCCGCCAAACGTCCGCTTCTGTGGCTCGGTGGCGGCGCGCGTCATGCGCGCCCGCAAGTGGAACGGCTCGTGAAGCTGGGCTTCGGCGTGGTGACGAGCGTGCAGGGACGCGGCGTGCTGCCCGAAGATCATCCCGCGACGCTCGGCGCATTTAACGTGCAATCGACGGTCGAAGACTTCTATCGCACCTGCGACGCGATGCTCGTCGTCGGCTCGCGTCTGCGCGGCAACGAGACGCTCAAGTACAAGCTCGCGCTGCCGCAGCCGCTCTATCGGATCGACGCCGATGCGCTCGCGGACAACCGCGGCTATCGCAACGCGCAGTTCGTGCATGGCGATGCCGCCGCCATCCTCGATGAACTGGCGACGCTGCTCGAAGGGCGCCTCAAGGTCGATCCTGCGTTCGCGCAGGACCTCGCCGCGACGCGCGAAGTGGCGGTCGCGGAAACGGGCAAGGGTCTCGGCCCCTACAAGCAACTGGTGGATGCGCTGCAACGCGCCGTGGGCCGCGACTTCAACTGGGTGCGCGACGTGACGATCTCGAACAGCACGTGGGGCAACCGCATGCTGAAGATCTTCGAGCCGCGCGCGGGCGTGCATGCGCTCGGCGGCGGCATCGGGCAGGGCGTGCAGATGGCCATCGGCGCTGCGCTGGCGAACGCGGCGGCCAAGACCGTGTGCCTCGTCGGCGACGGCGGTCTCATGGTCAACGTCGGTGAACTCGTCACGGCCGTGCAGGAAAACGCCAACGTGATGATCGTGCTGATGAACGACCAGTGCTACGGCGTGATCCGCAATATTCAGGACGCGCAATACGGCGGACGGCGCTGCTTCGTGCAGCTGCATCAGCCGGATTTCGCGCAGTTTTGCGCGAGCTTCGGCCTGAAGCACTACCGCGTTTCGTCGATGGATCAGGCCGAAGCCGTGGTGCGCGAAGGCATGGCGGCGAGCGGCCCGGTCATGGTCGAAGTCGACATGCTCTCGGTCGGCTCGTTCACGACCGCATTCGCGGGGCCGCCGGTCAAGAAAGAGGAGCAGCAGCATGCGTGAGCAGGCCATCGATGTCGCGATGATCGGCTTCGGCGCGATCGGGCAGACGGTGTATCGCGCCGTCGCCACCGATCCGTTCGTGCGCGTGGCGCAGGTCGTCGTGCCGGCGAACCATATCGATGCGGTGCGCGCGCAACTCGGTCCGGACGTCGACGTGGTCAGTTCGGTCGCGGCCCTGCGCGTTCACCCGCGATTCGCGCTGGAATGCGCGGGCCACGGCGCGCTCGTCGATCATGTCGTGCCGCTGCTGCGGTCCGGCACGGACTGCGCGGTGGCGTCCATCGGCGCGTTGTCGGACGTAGCGCTGCTCGACGCGTTGCAGGCAGCCGCGACGGATGGCAACGCGACGGTGACGCTGCTCTCGGGCGCCATCGGCGGCATCGACGCGCTCGCGGCGGCGAAACAGGGCGGTCTCGACGACGTGCAGTACATCGGCCGCAAGCCGCCTGTCGGGTGGCTCGGCACGCCTGCGCAAGCCGTGTGCGATCTGCACTCGCTCGACGAAGCACGCGTGATTTTCGAAGGCAGCGCGCGCGAAGCGGCGCGCCTGTACCCGAAGAACGCGAACGTGGCGGCGACCGTCGCGCTCGCGGGCCTCGGCCTCGACGAAACGCGCGTGCAGCTGATTGCCGATCCGCAGGTCACGCGTAACGTGCATCGCATCGTGGCGACGGGCGCGTTCGGCGAGATGTCGCTGGAAATGTGCGGCAAGCCGCTGCCCGACAACCCGAAGACCTCCGCGCTCACCGCCTTCAGCGCGATTCGCGCGCTGCGCAACCGCGCGGCGCATTGCGTGATCTGATTCAAGGAAGCACGACATGTCCGATCAAGACATCATCGCCTCGCTGGTGCCGTCCGCCGATATCTTCCTGGGCGGCGTATGGAAGCGCGGCCGCGGCGCGACCTTCGCGAGCCTCTATCCGGCCGACGGTTCGGTCAACGCCGAAATTTCCACCGCCGATGCCGACGACGCGCGCGAAGCCGTCGAAGCTGCCGACATCGCATGGCGCAAGCCCGACTGGGCAGGACTCAAGCCGCATCAGCGCGCGATGGTGCTGTACCGCATCGCCGATCTGATCATGGCGCGTCACGAAGCGCTGGCGCAGTTGCAGCGCCGCGACAACGGCAAGCCTATCGGCGAGACGCGCGTGCTGGTGGCCAGTGCGGCCAACACGTTCCGTTACTACGCTGCGTGTCTCGAAACACTCGACGAAGAACTCACGCCCTCGCGCGGCGACTATCTGACGATGAGCGTGTACGAGCCGATCGGCGTCATCGCGGCAATCACGCCGTGGAATTCGCCGATTGCGTCCGACGCGCAGAAGCTCGCGCCCGCGCTCGCAGGCGGCAATGCGGTCGTGCTGAAGCCCGCCGAAGTCACGCCGCTCGTTTCGCTCGCGCTCGCGCGCATCTGCGAGGAAGCGGGCGTGCCGCCGGGCGTGCTGAGCGTGTTGCCGGGCAAGGGATCGGTGATCGGCGACGCGCTGGTGCGTCATCCGCTCGTTAAAAAGGTATCGTTTACGGGCGGCACCGAAGTCGGTCGCGGGATCGCGCGCATCGCGGCGGGAAAGCTGATGCCGGTATCGCTCGAACTCGGCGGCAAGTCGCCGACGATGGTCTTCGCCGACGCCGACCTCGATCACGCGGTGAACGGCGTGCTGTACGGCATCTTCAGTTCGTCGGGCGAGGCGTGCATCGCGGGTTCGCGGCTCTTCGTCGAGCGTCCTGTCTACGATGAATTCATGCGCAGACTGGTGTCGAAGGCGCGCGAACTGCGCGTCGGCGATCCGTCGTCCGAGCACACGCAGATGGGTCCGCTCATCACCGCGAAGCATCGCGAATCGGTGGAACGCTATGTCGCCATCGGGCTAGAGGAAGGCGGACGCCTCTTGTGCGGCGGCGAACGGCCTGTCGGCGAGAACCGCGAGAACGGCTATTTCTATCAGCCGACGATCATCGAAGGCTTGTCGAACAGCGCGCGCATCTGTCAGGAAGAGATTTTCGGGCCGGTGCTCGTTGCCATGCCGTTCGATGACGAAGCGGCGCTGTTGCAAGAGGCGAACGACAGCGTGTTCGGTCTTGCCGCCGGCATCTGGACGCGCGACTACAAGCGCGCCTGGCGCGTCGCTCGCAAGCTGGAAACCGGCACGGTGTGGATCAATACGTACAAGCTCTTTTCGATCTCGACGCCGTTCTCGGGCTGGAAGGACAGCGGCATGGGCCGCGAGAAAGGGCGGCTCGGCATCCGCGAATACATGCAGCAGAAAAGCCTCTACTGGGGCTTGAACGACACGCCGCTCGCGTGGGCGAATTAAGGGAGCACGAAGCATCATGACGATTCTTGGCATCGAACAGATCACCTACGGCGTCGATGATCTCGACACTTGCTGCCGCTTCTTCTCCGACTGGGGCATGCGCGAAGTCGCGCACGACGAAACCGCCGCGCGCTTCGAAACGCTCAACGGCTGCACGGTGCTCGTGGTGCGCGCGGACGATCCGGCGCTGCCGCCCGCGTTCGAAGACGGCCCGACGCTGCGTGAAGTGACGTGGGGCGTCGCGACGGCGGAAGAACTCGACGGCTACCGCGCGCGACTCGAAGGCGCGCCGGGTTATTACTCGCAGCAGGACGCGGTCGGCTGTATCGATCCGAACGGCATGGCGGTGCGTGTCGAAGTGACGCGCAAGCGCGCCATCGACGTGAAAGGGTCGCCCTCCAACGTGTGGGGACAGACGCTGCGCGTCGACACGCCGAGTCCCGTGTACGACCATGCGGAGCCGGTGGAAGTGGGCCACGTCGTGTTCTTCACGAATTGTCTCGCGGAGCATCAACGCTTCTACGAGGAGCGACTCGGCTTCGAGATGTCGGACCGGTATCCCGAACGCGGCGCTTTCATGCGGTGCGCTCCGCACGGCGGCCACCACGATGTCTTCCTGCTGCAATTGCCGACGGGCAAACGCGGTCTGAACCACGTCGCCTTCACCGTGCGCGACATCCATGAAGTCTTCGGCGGCGGCTTGCATATCAGCCGATGCGGCTGGGAAACGCAGCTCGGACCGGGACGGCATCCGGTTTCGTCGGCGTATTTCTGGTACTTCAAGAATCCGGCCGGCGGTCTGATCGAATACTACGCGGACGAAGATCAACTGACGCCCGAATGGCAGCCGCGCGATTTCGAGCCGGGTCCGACCGTGTTCGCCGAGTGGGCGGTGGATGGCGGCATCGACGGCGTCACCCGCCGTCAGAAGAACGCGAACGCGCCGGCGGGTAAGTTCATGACGGAGCAGAAGCAGGGCTAAGTTGCATGAGTCCGACAACTGATCGGACGTCATGGATTTGCAGCGGGTGCTCGCCGACAGTCCAGATCGCGGGTAATGAAACGGGTAATGATGCGCGAACTCGATGCAGAGGACAGTAGGCGCAGACGATAGGATCGACGCGCCTTTCGCTCATTGCTTTGGCAGCAGCTTGTCGAAATCGCGATCGAGCCTGGCCAGCGCCGAATCGATGGTCCGGCGCTGGTCGGCAATCCACTCCGTTTGTTGCGCGAGTTTCCCCTTTGCCTCTTTCAACATGCGCTCCATCTCCACGGGCTGCGGCCCGCCCACGGTACGCCGGTCGTTGACGATCGCAACCGGGTCCAGCGTCGCGCGGAACTCCGCTTTGCTCATGGGCAGCACGCCGTTGCTCTCGGCATAACCCTTCGTCGTCTCGGCGTAGATCCGCTTGGCCTGGTCGTACGGAAAGTCGCTCGGCTTGATGTTGTTGGCGCGCGCGTACTCGACGACCTCCGATGCGAAGTGGTGTCCCAGGCGGAAAGGCAGTTTGTACTTGCGCATGAGTACATCTGCGACTTCCTGAGAGGCGGTCCAGTCGCTGTCCAGTTCTTCCAGCGCACGCTTCTGATCGATGACCAGCGCGTTCATGATCTTGTCTCACTTCTTCAGCACAGTGATTGCGCTGTCGATCATCTCCTTGTTGTCGCTCACGTCCTTCGCGTCGGGCATGCCCGGCGGGAGGTTATGGGCGCGGATGACCGGACCCATCGCGAGCGTGATAGCGGTCGACGCGTCGGCGCGCGTCGAGTTCAGCAATCCAGGATTGCGCTTTTGCGGCATGGCGCTCGACACGTAGGTATTGCCGCCGCCTTCTTGCAGCAGGATCCACGGTCTGGGCTCTGCGTACTGCGTCATGACATCCTCGATGAAGCTGCCCGCGTGCAACGCGATGCTTGTTACGATCGAGGCGACTTCGACGGGATGATCGACCGCTGCAATCTGATGCGCGTCATAAGCGTTGTCGACAATGCCCGCGAAGCCCAGATACATCGCCATGCGCGCGCGGTCGAGCGGCCAGCTCGTGCCATTGAGCACCGTGGTGCCCATCGGACTCAGGTCGACACGCGCATACGCCTCGCGGATGCGCTGCGCATCCCGGTCGAGCGCGGCCGCGTACCCTAGCAGGTAGTGCCCGTAGCTGTTGGGCTGCGCCGCCACACCGTTGGTGTAGTTCGGCACGATGGTGTGTTCGTGCTGCTGCGCGAGATTGACGATCGTCGTCGCGGTCTTGTTGAGCTCGTCGGCCAGGCGGAGCATGTCGTCGCGCAGGATGGCCGCGCGGTAGGTGGCGTGCATGTCCTGGCTCGAGCGCCCGGCGTGCAGCAGTGTCACATCCATGCCGGCGGCCTGGATCATCAGCGGTTCGAACGTGATGACGGTGGATGGACGCTTCGCCCCGGGCTGGTTGCCGTCGTGAATCACCTTGGCGACGCCGGCCGCGATGTGTGGCGCAAGCGACTTGTCCAGCAAGCCCTCGTCGGTGTTGATGACGGCGGTAGCCTTGTTGATTTCGCCGAGCCAGTAGAACTCGTCGCGGACTGGGGCTTGCTCGGCCTGCGCGGTGGCAGCCGCGGCGTGCATCAAAAACAAAGCAGCTAAGGAAATGGCGCGCTTTCCGAACATAGCCTCGATCTCGTGTTGGTAGGCCGATGCAACAGGACGCCGACGGCACCGTCCGCGTGGGGTGTCGGTTATAGCACAGCGGGCGGATGGCTGACTGCCCATGGCGACGTTGACAGCCACTCGTCAGGCGCGACTCACCTGCCGGTTCGACCGGGCGACAAGCTGGCTCAAGAGGTGTTGAAACAGGTGAGCGCTTGGTCCTACGTGCATCGTTGTTGGAGCGGGCGTTCGCATGACAACGCCATGTCCCAGAGCTCGGGGTCACTGTTGCTTCGATACGTCGAGCAGCGCCGAACACCCCCTACCGCCTTGAGCGACAGACCGAGCCGCAGCGCAGAAGCGGTTGAACGTTGTCTAGGCCAGCCGTAAGCGGAAGTACGCGCCTGCGTCAGCCCGGCAGTACATGCATGAGGCGCTGACCGGCTACTTGATGTAACCCGCGCGCCGGACGGAAGCGGGCAGGTTCAACGTTGAGCCGTCACAACGCAGGCCAATCGCGTCACAATCGTTCGCCAAGCGGTTTTAGTCGCATTTTTGTCTATGCGACCCGCTCAAGTTGGTCGAATGAAAATTTCTTGCGCAAGCGTTTGCACTTGCCGACAACTTCCGCATTGCGCCGTGAAGAGGTATTTGTCACCTTTCAGAGACCCGTTTACTGCGGTTCCTACAGGGTCAGCACGGCCGTGCCGTTATGAAGGGTAGAAAGAATTCTACTATTCATGACTTGCTGCCTGCAATGATCTTTAGCGACTACCGGCTCATCATGCGCACTTCCCGCATAGCCGTCCTCGGCTGCAGCATGCTGGCCTCGCTGCCCGCCTGGGCCGACGACTCACCCCGCATGTTCACCCTGAGCGGCTTCGGCACGCTCGGCATGGCGCATTCGACGCTCGGCACCGCCGATTACATCGACAGTTCGCTTCAGCCGAACGGCGCGGGCGCCACGCGGAAGTACGATTTCGAAAGCGATTCGAAGCTGGGCGTTCAGCTTTCCGCGCATTTCACCGACAAACTGTCAGCCGTCATTCAGGTGCTCGCACAGCACGAGTACGACAACTCGTTCAAGCCCCGCCTGGAGTGGGCCAACGTGAAGTACGCTTTCACGCCGGACTTCAGCGTGCGCGTGGGGCGCATCGAGTTGCCGACCTTCCTCAACTCGGAGTATCGCAACGTCGGCTATGCATTTCCCTGGGTGCGTCCGCCGGTCGAGATGTACAACACACAGCCGCTCACCAACAGCGACGGCGCGGACGTTTCGTACCGCTTCGGCACGCGCGGCGTGTCGAATACGGTGCGCGTGGCGTATGGCTACACGGTCTCGCATGTGAATCCCGGAGCGAGCCGGACCGAGGGAAAGGGCATATTGAGTCTCGACGACACCGTGGAGTCCGGCAATTTCACCGGACACGCGGGCTACCAGCACGCGACCGTCAAGTTGCCGTGGCTGCCCGACGAGCCGGTCAACGTCTACACGGTCGCTGCAAGCTACGATCCGGGTCGATGGTTCGTGCAGGCGGAACTTGCCCGCGTCACGACCGAGCAGGTCACTCCCGGCTATCTCAGCGGGTACGTGACGGCCGGGATGCGCTACGCGAAGGCGACGTATTACGCGACATACGCTCAGGCGCACAGTCTCGATCATCCCGTGGCGATCCCGAACTACAACAACGGTCAGCGCGACGTCTCCGTCGGTGTGCGGTGGGACTTCGTCAAGAACGTGGACTTGAAGGTGCAGTTCGACCATGTCTGGCTGCCCTCGAACTCGACGGGTACCTACATCAACCAGCAACCGGGCTACACACTGGGAAGCGGAAGTAACGTCTTCTCGGCCGCGCTCGACTTCGTGTTCTGAGGAGCCGACATGGTGCTGCTCAAACGCGTCAAGTCCACCGCGATGGCCGTTGTGCTCGGTCTGTCCGTACCGGCGGCAATGGCCGATGTGGTCGTCGTCGTATCGGCGAAGAACGCCGTGACGTCGCTCTCCGAAAACCAGGTCGCCGATATCTTCCTCGGGCGCACCGGCTACTTTCCATCGGGCGAGGAAGCCGTCCCGCTCGACCAGCCCGAAGAATCCGCGTTGCGCGCGGATTTCTATCGCGACTGCACGGGCAAGTCGGCATCGCAGTTGCGCGCTTACTGGTCGAAGCTGATATTCACCGGACGCGCGCAGCCGCCGCGCGAACTCGCCGATGCCGCCGCGATCAAGCGTTACCTCCAATCCCGACCGCAAGCCATTGCTTACATCGACAAGAAAGATGTCGATGCAAGCGTGAAGGTCGTGCTGGCTCCCCATCGCTGAGCCGCCGCCGATGATCGATCTCGACAAGACCCGCGTGGTTGCATCGCTCGTGGAAGGCGTCGGCGGACGGGCCTCGTTCGCCCCGTCGTCCGGTTCCGTTGGTGGCGGCGAACGCAAGTCGCGCCGCGCGCTGGAAGCGCACGTGCTGATCCCGGTCTTTGCGGGCTTCCTGCTCGCGATCATCTGGGCGCTCGTGTTCCAGTCCGTCCAAGCGCAGCATCACGCCGCCGAAACGGCGGCGGCCGAGTTGAGCCGCGAACTCGCCGATACGTACGAGGCGCAGCTCGTGCGCAACCTCGCGACCATCGACCAGACGCTGCGCACCGTGCAGTTCGCCTACGGCGCGAACGGTGCGAACAGTCTCGGGCGCCTGGAAGAGCAGGGGCTGCTGCCGTCGTCGATTGTTTTCCGCATCGCCATCGCCGATGCCAACGGGCGGCTCGTCGCGACGAACCGTCCAGGCATGCCGGGCGATGCGTCGGACGAAGCGTGGTTCGTCGCCCAGCGCGATCGCCCGTACGACGCCCGCGCGCCGTTCATGAGCCGCGTGGCGCAGTCAGGCAAGGACGGCGCGCCCGAAGTGACGTTCAGCCGCCGTCTGCGCGACGCGAGCGGCCGCTTCGCCGGCGCGGTCATGCTGTCGTTCGATCCGGCGTATCTCACGAGCAACTACGACGCGGCGCGCATGGGCAAGCGCGGGCTGCTCGCTGTGCTCGGCCCGGACGATGTCGCGCGCGCGGAGCAGATCGGCGAGTCGTTGTCGTGGGGCAGGTCCTACGCCGGCGACGCGCTTGCCACGGTCCGCGACGCATCGCAGCGTGCCATGGCGCGCCCCTGGGACGGCGGCATGCGCCGCTATACGAGCGTGCGCGCGTTGCCGGGCTATGCGCTCACGGCCGTGGTCGGGCTCGATCAGGACGAACAACTTGCCGAATTCGGCCAACGCCGACGAGCCGACTTCCTATGGACGGGTGCGCTCAGTCTCGCGGTCATCGCGATCGCCGCCGCACTGAGCCGGTCGAGTTGGCAACTCGCGTTGAGCCGGCGGCGCGAACGGCGAGCGCAGCAGACCTACTTCGCCGCATCCGAGGCGAGCATCGACGCATTCCTGGTGTTCAGGGCGGTGCGCGGGCAGGCCGGCGTCATCGACGATTTCGTATTGCAGGCCACCAACCGGCGCGGCGTCGAAATCCTCGGCGTGCCGCGCGAGAAGCTGATCGGCAGTGCGCTCGACGAAGCCTTCGCCGGTGCGCGCGCCGATGGCGTGCTGGACGACTTCGTTGCCGTCGCGAGCACGCTGGAAGTGCGCGAGCACGAGTGGCAGCAGCGCCGCGCCGACGGGCGAACCATGTGGCTGTATCGGCAGGTGGTGCCGGTCGATGGCGGCGTGGTGGCCATTGTGCGCGACGTCAGTGCACGCAAGTCGTCGGAGGCGCGCCGCGTCGAACAGAGCCGTATTCTGGAGATGATTGCGAAGAGCGTACCGCTCGAAGAAGTGCTGGATCACATCGTGCGCGGGGTGGAACCGCAGATTGCCGATGCGCGCTGCGCGGTGTTGCTGCGCGAAGGCGCCGGCCATCTGCTGCGCGTCGGGGCAGCTCCGAGTCTGCCCGAGACGTTCCACGAGGCCGTGGCGCAAACGCGCATCAACGCTGACGCGAGTCTGAGCGGCAAGGCTATCCACACGCGTCAGCCGGTGTGCGTGATAGACGTCGCGCGCGACGCTGCCGTGGCGAGCGAACTGGCGAACGCCGGTCTCGCGGACGTGCGCTCGATCTGGGCGTTTCCCGTGCTGTCGGCGGACGGCGCGGCCGTCGGCGAGGTGACGATCTACACGCACGGCATGCAGCGCCCGAGCGAAGCCGAATCGCAGGCAATCGCGTTCGCCACGCGCATCGCGGGCATCGCCATTCAGCGAAGCCTGGCCGAGGAGCGCATCCGCCACATGGCGAACCACGACTCGCTGACCGGACTGCCAAACCGCACGCTGCTGTCGGATCGCCTGAAGCAGGCGCTATTGCAGGCGCAGCGTTACGGGCGCGGCGTGACGACCATCTTCATCGACCTCGACAACTTCAAGCTCATCAACGACAGCCTCGGGCATCGCGCAGGCGACGAACTGCTGCAGACGGTCGCCGAGCGCATGTCGAAGACGGTGCGCAGCACGGACACCGTCGTTCGGCTGGGAGGCGACGAGTTCGTGATCGTCCTGCTGGAAGACGATCAGAGCGGCACGGGCGTCGTCGAAACCGTCGAGCGGCTGCGCGAGGCGATTCTTCAGCCCGCGAAGCTGCAAGGGCAGCACTATCAGGTCAGCTGCAGCCTCGGCTATGCGAGCTACCCGAACGACGGTCGCGACGCCGACACGCTGCTGATGAACGCCGACGCCGCTATGTATCACGCCAAGGAACAGGGGCGCAACAACTGCCAGGCGTACACCGCCGACATGAACCAGAAGGTGCACGAGCGCCTGCGATATCAGGAACAGTTGCGTCACGCACTCAGCAATGGCGAGTTCCGTCTCGTCTATCAGCCGCAGGTCGATCTGGACTTGCGCGCGATCAACGGCGTGGAGACCTTGCTGCGCTGGGATCATCCGACCGATGGCGTCATCTCGCCCGCAACCTTTATTCCGATCGCCGAAGAAACGGGGCTGATCCTGCCCATCGGCGACTGGGTGCTGCACGAGGCCTGCCGCCAGAACAAGGCGTGGCAGGACGAAGGGCTGCCGCCCGTGACGGTGGCCGTCAACGTGTCGGCGCGACAGTTCCTGCAAAAGGGACTCGCGCAGCAGGTGCAACATGCGCTCGACGAAAGCGGCCTCGCGCCTGAATTTCTGGAACTGGAGATCACCGAGAGCGTCATCATGCAGGACCTCGACGGCGCTGTCGGGACGATGGGGGAACTGCAGGCGATGGGCGTGAAGCTCTCCATCGACGACTTCGGCACGGGCTATTCGAGCCTCTCCGCGCTCAAGCATTTTCCGATCGCACGCCTGAAGATCGACCAGTCTTTCGTGCGTGAATTGCCGGGTAGGGCCGACGACCGGGCGATCGTCATGGCGGTGATTTCGCTCGGGCGTCAGCTCAATCTCAAGGTCATTGCCGAAGGCGTCGAAAGCGATCAGCAGCTCGCGTTCCTTCGCGAGAGTGCGTGCACGGAAATACAGGGCTACCGATACAGTCGCCCACTGACACCGGATGGCATGAAGGCGTTATTGCAGCGGCCGTTCTCGTGGCCTGAAGCGCAGGCGGGATCAAGCGAACCGGCTCCCGTTCAGCATGAGCGGTGGTGATAGCACGGTGTCGCCCGAGCGGCCTGACGCGCTGTGGGTCGCAGGTTTCACTTACTGCTGGACCCGTCGGCATTGACGATTACTGACTTCGTACTGGTTGCGCTGAACCAGGCGTTACACGACTGCCCAGCCACCGCCCGGGCTCATTCATCATGGCGATCATGAGTCGCAACATCGCGACATTCGGTACACCGAACGTTTGGTGGACGTCGGCGTTGAGCCATCCGTCGGAACTGTTGAAGCCGTGGCGCACGTGGCCGCGGGCGGTCGAGGCGTAACGCCATCGATCCCCCCGCCGCGCGACGACTAACAAACGACCTACGCCGCGACGCCGGTGTATTCGCTGACCTTGTCGATGTCCATCAGATGGTCGCGCGGAATTTCCCCGCCGAGCTGACCGCGCCGGATCACCAATACGCGCTGCGACACAGCGGCGATGAAGTCGAGATTCTGTTCGACGAGAACGATGGTCAGGCCGCGGCGCTCGCGCAGTGCGACGAGCGTCTCGCCAATCTCCTCGATAATCGAAGGCTGAATGCCTTCCGTCGGCTCATCGAGCAGCAACAGCGATGGCTCGCCCGCCAATGCACGAGCGAGTGCCAGCAATTGTTGCTCGCCACCCGACAGCGATCCGCCCGGCCGGTCGAGCAAGGGCTTCAGACGCGGGAAGTCGTCGAGCAGCGCGCCCAGCGCCTCTTCTGGTTTGCGACCGGTCTTCATCAGGCCGAGCCGCAGGTTGTCATACGCTGTGAGCGTCGGGAAGATATCGCGGCCTTGCGGCACGTACGCCATGCCGCGTCGTGCACGCGCGTGCGGCGGCAGGGTGGTGATGGCCTGGCCGCCGAAGTGCAGCGCGCCCGCCGTCGCCGGCAACGCGCCGATGAGCGTGCGCAGCAGGGTCGTCTTGCCCATGCCGTTGTGCCCGAGTATGCCGATCGATTCGCCATCGCGCACGCTCAGCGCCACTTCGAACAGCACCGGAATCGCGCCGTATCCCGCGCACAGCCCTGTTGCTTCCAGCATCGCGCCTCCGATTCAGTGCGGCTTCTTGCCGAGGTAAATCTGCTGGATGAACGGATCGCTCATGATGCGCTCCGGCGTGTCCTCCCGAACGATCGCACCCTGATGTAGCACCGTCACCGTTTTGGCGATGCGCCGGATGAAGCTCATGTCGTGCTCCACCACGACGAGCGCGTGCCGCCGGTTGATTTCCAGAATGAGTTCCGCCGTTCGCGCCACTTCAAGATCGCTCATGCCCGCGGCGGGTTCGTCCAGCAGGATCAGCGGCGGGTCCGCGGCAATCACAACGGCCAGTTCCACCCACTGGCGTTCGCCGTGGGAGAGCAGCCCGGTGATCGCGTCGCGATGTGACAGCATGCCTACACGCTCCAGGACCTCGCGTGCGACACGTTCTGTCTGCCGCGGCGTATTCACCCGGCGTGCGGCAAGCCATACGTTCTCCCATACCGACAGCCCGTTGAAGAGACTCGGCACCTGCGTTTTGATGCCGATGCCAAGCCGCGCCGGTTCGTGCGGTTGCATCCCTGTGATGTCCATGCCGCGAAAACGGATCTCGCCGGATGTCGGCCTGACCTGCCCCGTTAGCAGTTTGAAGAATGTGCTCTTGCCTGCCCCGTTCGGACCGATCACACAGCGCAATTCCGCTTCCGCCAGCGTGAAATCGACGTCGCGCGTGGCATGGACGCCGCCGAAGCGGACGTTGAGCTTGCGCGTTTCGAGCAAGGGCATCGTCATGCCGCCTCCTTGCGCGTCTCATGCCGTTCATTGGCCCCGTGCCGTTCGTGCGCCTCGTGTACGTCGTCCGATGAGGGCCGTCTGCGCCGTGCCGCGCTAAACAGCCTCATGCCGAGATCGCCCATGCTCGGCACAATGCCCTTTGGCACCATCAGCACGAACACGACTAGGATCGCGCCGAGAACGAGGTTCGAGTTGATGGTCTGCTGCGTGCCGATCTGCGTAGTGAGCCATTGAATGGCCATACACCCGACGACCGGCCCCACGAGCGTGCCCAGCCCGCCGACGATCACCCAGATGATGATCTGCGCCGATTGCGCCAGTCCGAAGATGCCGGGGCTCGTGAATGCGCCCCAGTTAGCGAAGAGGCATCCCGCCAGCCCGGCGATGGCCGCGCCCAACACGAACGAAAAGAGCTTATAGACGCGCGAATCGTACCCGAGCAGCAAGAGGCGCTGTTCGTTTTCCTTACTCGCCACGATGACGCGTCCGATCTTGAACGCAAGCAGCACGCGTAGCAGCACGTATATCCCGAGCAGCGCGCCGAGCGACAGTTCGAAAAGGCCGCGCGGGCTGATAACGTCGTCGATATTGCCCGGCGTGTTGAGCGGCGGGATATTCGGGATGCCGTTGAAGCCGCCGAGCGGCGCATTGCCGATCTTCCATTCGGGACCGGCGGTGGAATTGACGACGTTGAAGAGAATCAGCGTGACCGTGAGCGTAATGACGCCCATGTACACATCGGAGAGGCGTCCGTAGAAGATCAGATAGCCGAGAACCGTGGCGAACGCCGCAGGCAGCACGATGGCGAGCATGAACGGCACGGTGCTGTCGCCCATGTTCGTGACGGCAATGGCATAGGTGTAGGCGCCGAGCCCAAAGAACGCGGATTGCCCGAAGCAGAGAATGCCGCCGAAGCCCCACACGAACCCGAGACTCAACGCGAGTATTGCCATGACGGCGTAGACGGTGGCCTGCACCAGCGCGAAGTCGTCGAGCACGCGCGGCAGCACGATCAGCATGACTAGGCCAATCGTGAGCGAAACCGCCGCGCTTTTCCACGACCTGGAGAAGCGCGATAGCGTGTCGGGCACCGGCATCGCGCGGCTGGCTTTCACGGGCGTCATCACAATGCTCCCTTGAAGAAGCGCCCGGTGATGCCGCGCGGCAGCAGCCGCAGCATGACAATGGCGCCGACGAGCAACGCCACTTCGCCGAACACGGGCGTCGAGGCAAAAGTCGCAATCTGGTTGATTGCGCCGAAAAGCGCCGACGAGCTGATGAGTCCCGCCACGATGGCAGGGCCGCCGCCGATCACTGTGATGAACGCCTTTGCGACGAACGCGCCGCCCATGGTCGGGACGACGCCGGTCATCGGCGCGAGCAGGCCGCCCGCGAGTCCCGACAGCGCCGCGCCGACCGCGAACGTGATCGAATACACGCGTCCCGGCGCGATGCCGAGCGCGTCGGCCATTTGCGGGTTCTGCATCGTGCCACGCGCAATGAGCCCGAGCGGCGTGTGCAGCAGCACCCAGCGCAGCACCACGCCAATGACGACCGCCACCGCAATGACGACGAGCGTATAGCTGCTCACCGAGTAGCCGCCGATCGGGAAGTTGCCCAGCGGCGCGGAGATGCCTGCGGTCGTATTGCCCGCAATCGACGTCACGACTCCGACGAGGAAGAGCGACAGGCCCCACGTCGCGAGCATCGTATCGATCATGCGGCCATACAGCCGCCGGATGACCACGCGCTCCAGGACAACACCGATGATCGCGACGACGAGTGGCGCCACGACGAGAATCGCAACCCATAGATTCACGCCGAGCCGTATCGCTTCGATGGCGGCATACGCGCCCAGCATCATGAATTCGCCGTGCGCCAGATTGATCACCTTCATCATGCCGAAGATGACCGCGAGACCCGACGAGATCACCACCAGACTCGCTATCGCGTACAGCACTTGTATCAGGATGATCACGGCAAGATCCATCGTTGCTCCTCTGAATGTCGGCGCACCACGCGCCTCACAGCTTGATGACGTACTGCTGGTTGTCGCGCGGATTCTTGATCAGATTGCATACTGCGCTGGTATCGACCGGAGGCTGGTTCTGGAACGTTTGCACGATGTCGAGCTTATGATTCTTTACCTGCGCGATGCTCACGTTAAGCACGCAATGATGGGTGGCCGGATCGATCGAGACCTTACCGCTCGGCCCATCGATGCTGATGCCCGACTCGAGTGCCTCGATCACCTTCATGCGGTCGATGGTGCCCGCCTTCTTTACGCCCTGCGCCCACAGATTGAAGCCCTGATACGTGCCCATCGCGAGTTCGGTGATGTTCGGATAGTTCGCACCGAATCGCTTGTGGAATCGCTCTTTGAATGCCTTGTTGACAGGATTGTCGAGATTCTCGAAGTAGTTGTAGGAGACGAGAAAGCCATCGCATTCCTCGGGCGAGAGCATGATCTGCTCGTTACCGCCGGCGAAGGTCGTCGAGGCGAGGGGAATCTTCTTGTGGAGCCCCGCCGCCGCCCATTGCCGGTAAAACGAAACATGCGATCCCCCGACGAGCGCGGACACGAGCATGTCCGGCTTGGCAGATTCGATCTTGGAGATGGTCGAGCCGAAGTTGGTCACGTCTAGCGGAAAGAAGTCGATCGACGTGACGGAGCCGCCGTTGTCCTGCACGAACTTCTTCACCCATTGCGAAGTGATTTGTCCGTAGTTGTAATCCGCCGCGACGACATAGACTTTCTTGCCCCACTGCTTCATCGCATAAGGGATCAGCTTGGCGACCGTCTGCCCCGGCGTCACGCCGGTGCAGAATGTGTTGCGGTCGCATACGCCGCCTTCGTATTGCGTGTTATAGAAATAGAGCGTGCGATAACGGTCCAGCACCGGCCGCATGACTTCTCGAGATGCCGACGTGATGCCGCCGTGCACGACGGCCACTTTGTCTTTCAGCGCCGATTGTTGCGCGAACTGCGTATAAAGCTGCATGCTCGATTGCGGATCGTAGTTGAGCAGCTTGATCTGCTTGCCGAGCAAGCCGCCCTGCGCATTCCATTCCTCGACGGCGAGGGTCAGGCAATCCGCCATCGGCTTGCCGTATATGTCGAGACCGCCCGACTGGTCCGTGATACCGCCCACGAGAATTTCGTCGGCGGCTTCCGCGATGAACGGGAACGATCCAGCCATGCCCGCGGCCACCGACGCCGCAGACGACTTCAGAAACGAACGTCGATCCATATACAGTTCCGAAAAGGGAGGCGAGGAGAGTGCAAGGCGTTGCGGGCGCTTCGATGCTTCAGAGTTTCATCCAGTCAACGGATTGCTCGAACGCATAGGCACCTCGGTAGATGGTGGCTTCGTCCCAGTGCCTGCCCACCAGCATCATGCCGACCGGAAGGCCATCGACCATTGCGCAGGGCACGCTCATCGCGGGGTGCCCAGTGCAATCAAAAGGACATGTATTCGGCAACATCTCGAACGCACGCGTGATCACTTCCTCAACGCTCGCGCCCGGCTTGGGCAGCGGCGTGGCGACCAGCGGGAGCGTGGGCATGAGAAGAAGGTCGTAGTCGGCGAATGCCGCGTCGTACGCTGCGGTAAGCTGGCGCGACAAGTTCTGCGACTTTGCATAGAAGTGACCGCGATAGTGCCGGATGAAATACTCCCCGAGCACCATCGTGATCTTCAGTGTTTCGGACAGTTCATCGGCGCGCTCATGCCATCCGGCGTGATAATCCACCATGCCGGTTACATACAGACCCTTCCAGTTGTAGCCATGGCCGTTGTCCTTCATCATCTGCTGCGTCGCGCCTTCGGCGGCGATGGGCAACCATATCGCGGGACCGATGCGATGCATGGGAATGGAAACTTCGCTGACGTGCGCGCCGAGTTCCGCAAGATGATCGGCAGCCGCGCGCACCTTCGCATCCGATGCTTCCAGCGACTGTGGCCAGTCAAAGCCTTCCTTCACCACGCCAATGCGCAAGCCGCGTACGCCTTCTTTCATGATCTCCGAGTAGGGCTTCGCGACTTGTCCTGCATGCTGACGCGGATCGAGGCCATCGGGACCCGCTAGCACTTCGAGCATCAGTGCGTTGTCGGTCACGTTGGCGGTCATCGGCCCGGTGTGGTCGATCGTCAGTTCGATGGGCATGACCCCCGTATAAGGCACTAGGCCGTGCGTAGCCTTCATGCCGTAAATGCCGCAATACGATGCGGGCATCCGGATCGAGCCGCCCTGGTCGCCACCAATGGCGAGATCCACCTCGCCTGCGGCCACGAGCGCCGCGCTGCCCGATGACGATCCGCCTGCCGAATAACCCATCCTGCGCGGGTTATGGACCGGAGCGGGCGAACTCGTGTGCGAGCCGCCCGAGAAGCAAAAGTATTCGCACGTCGCTTTCCCAACGATCGTTGCGCCCGCATCGAGCAGACGCGTGACAATGGTGGCATCGACATCGGGCACGTAGCCTTCCAGGGTGGACGCGCCGTTCATCATCGGCACGCCTGCGAGGCATACGTTGTCCTTAAGGGCGACAGTTTTTCCGGCGAGCTTGCCAGTGGGCGCACCCTTCACTTCGGTCTTCACATACCAGGCCCCGTAGCGGTTCTCGTCGGCAGACGGGCGATAACCCGGCGTGCGTGGGTAGGTGACGCGCGGGACGTAATCCGGCAGCGAATCGATAACGTCATACGCATCGAAATTCGCTTGCAACATCGCGTGATAGGTGGACAGCTGCTCCTCAGACAGATGCATCCCGAGACTGGTGGCGACTTCGTCAAGCTGGGCGGGCGTGGGACGTTTCACTGCCATGACTCTTCCTCACTCGAACTGATTCATGACGGACTGCCGCCTGCATTGAGGGACGATGCAGACGCGGCGAGAGTGAACAGGAGACTTGGTGCAGCGGGTCCCTGATCTGCGAGTCATGGTAGGAACACATATTTTCCAAGTCAACAAATTATTTTCCTTGGAAACTAAATGGAACGGTGCGTGCCCCTTGCAGCGGCGTTGCCTTAGATTCGCGAGATCACTTCGAAATGATGGCCTTCCGCACGCGCGAGATAGATCGGCACATGATTCACACGGCCGCCCGCATAGGCTGCACCGCGTGCGCTGCGATAGTTCAGCGGCGTAAGGCCGAGTTGGGCGAGACCCGCGTCGCGGGATAAATGGCGGCGCTGTGCATCGTCGGCGAGTGCGGCGAGGAAATGAACGCCTTCGTATGTCGACTGGCCGAAGGTGTCGAGCGTTGGCGCACGCGCGCCATAGCGTCCGCGATAGCGTTCTTTGAAGGCAAGATTCGCATCGGTTTGCAGCGACGCGAAATAGCCCGAGGCGACATACAACGACGCCGTATTGCGCGCCCCGATACCGAGCAATTCGTTCTCGCCGAGCGCGCACGAGAGACGCAGGATGCGGCCCGCGAGACCGGCTTCTCCGAACGCACGATTGAAGTCGATCGTGTCCTGACCGATTAGCGAAAGCAGCAGCGCATCCGCGCATTGCTTGCGGATGGCGTCAAGGACTTCGCTGTAGTCACCTGTGCCGAACGGTACGACACATTCGCCGACGACTTGTCCACCCGCCTCGTTGACCAAGCGGTGCGCGAGCCGATGCGTCGCATGCGGCCACACATAGTCGTTGCCAACGAAGAACCAGCGCTTCGGCCGATGTTTGTTATGAAGCCAGTGGATTGCAGGCTGAAGCTGCCGGGCTGTGGTTTCGCCAATGGCGAACACGCCCGGCGTGCGCTCTCCGCCTTCGTAAAGTGGCGTATAGATGAAGGGAAGCTGCCCGGCGACCGCCTTGACGAGATCCAGCCGCACCGCGCTCGTATGCATGCCGACCAACGCGTCTATCGCGTCATCTTCGATCAGCGCTTCCAGCGCGGATTCGAGCTCGCGCGCGTCATCGCCTGCGTTGATCGTGAGCAGCCTGCAAGGGCGTCCCGCCATGCCCGATGCGTCGTTGAGTTCTTCCACCGCAAGCTTCGCCGATGCGAGCGCGCACGGTCCCCACAAGCCGGCCGAACCGCCCAAGGGCACGCACAATGCGATCGTCATCTCCTGCCTCGAACGGCGGGAACGTTTACGATGCTTCATCAATGGTCGACTCGCGGGTCCGAAACTTGGAATGCACAACCGAATGGCACGCGCGCACCATCACTTATCGGGCCGACGGTCCGTGCACCGATATTTTCCCGAACCCTATTCGTTTGCGTAATATTCGTTTTGTCCGCTCTTTTCGAAGCATCTACCATGCCGGAATCCGATCTCTCTTCATATCTTGCCTGGCTCATTGCCTCCGCGCATCGGCAGATGAAGTCCGGACTTGCACAGCTCACCGCCGAGGAAGGCGTCAACGAGGAACACTGGCGCATCCTGCACGCGGTGTCGGATGAGGCCGGTCACTCGATGAGCGAGCTTGCAGGAGACGTTCTGATGAACCTGCCCGCGCTCACCAAGAACGTCGACAAGCTAGTGAGTCGCGGGCTCGTGCTGCGCGCCGCTGACGAGGCGGACAGCCGAAGGGTGCTGGTCTACATCACGGAACGAGGCGTCGAGTTGTTGGCCCGGCTACGACCCTCCGTAGACGCGCACCATGCGGCCATCGAAGATGCGCTCGGCTCTCGCAACGCGAAGCAGCTGAAGCGATTGCTCGAGCGATTCATCGAAGAGACGCGGCCGCGCTGACTGCGCGCCTCGACTTTGCCCGTGGCTTGTGAGTGCCGGGTTGCGGTTTCGAGTGTTCCGTTTAACTCGATTGGATGGACATACTCGAGCAGCATGGCCCTGACCTGCTGGCCGACTACCGAAAGAATCATCGACCGAAAGCGCCGGCATCCGGCCCTTGCGTAACTTGACGCACACAACTTCGCTACGAGCATCGGTTGAGGTTGCTAGTAGCGATTCAGTTACAAGAAACATTGACGTTGCCTCGTTGTACGACGTGATGAAGCGCGCGCCAATCCGCGCTGTCATCTTCGTACAGCCGCGTCGATCCTGTCCGGAATCGTGATGCAGTGTCGCGGGACGAACTATTGGCCCTTACTATCGATTTTGCGCTGTAGCTTTATACGGGGTAGGGGTAACGGAATCAAAACGAGCGCATGCAACTTCAGCGAAAAATGCAACTAATGGTCTGAGCCGCAAAAGTCCAAACGACAGCGCGTGCCCCGATTGGGAAATGATCCCGTCGCTTGTGGCTGGCAGTGCCTCGACGCGGCCACGAACGGTCATTCGCTCGCGTTGGCAAGCCGAACTTTCAGATGTCAGTTGTACGCCAGAGACCGGCGAGCCGGCGCTCGAAGGTTGCGGGTCCTCTCGCTTACTGGAAATCAAGTCGAGTCGCACCATCGAGCGCGCCTGCGCTGGGTCATTGACTATCTGTGGCGAACGTCATCTGGACCGCCTTTACAGATAGGCTACGCAAGCGGGCTCTCGTTACTGGTGACGTCCATTAGGTGTCCCAATCATTATGCCGGTACTGCTCCCTTAGTGTGGCGCACGATGAAGCGCTGGCCTATGCTTAGCCGTTGGAAAGACGGAATCAACGTTCGCAGTGTGCGAGCGTCTCGGAGCCGCCGCACGCACAGGAAAATGCGAGCGGCGGCGCGCTGCAAGCAAGGGCTGGCGACGGAAGGTTAGGTCGACGTCGCGTCCTTGTATTCGACAAGCACTTCGCGATACGGCCGATTGCCGTCGTTGCGTGCCTTATGAGTCGCGGGTACGCGTGCGCCCTTGCCGATTTCCGACAGCACTTCGAGATAGCCGTCTTCGCATTTAAGCGAATACACCGCGCCCGTCGGTACTTCGAAGATGCCGAGGTCGGCGCCGTCCTTGTCGTAGATATGCAGCGGCGCGCCTTCTATCGCGTACCACATGTACGAATGCTCATGCGTATGAACCGGCGTCTCTTCGCCCGGTTGAAGCACGAAGTTCCATACGATGACTTTGTCGTTCTCGAATACCTTTTCGCTTCCTACGCCAGCCATGGTTGTCTCCTGATAAATATACCTGCCTGGACGACGCATGTCAGGCCTGCATGATCGTGCTAGGCCAGCAGGCCCTCCATCGGAATCGCCGGCGATTTCCCGGCGACGAGATCGGCCGTGATGCGGGCCGATCCATGGGACATGGTCCAGCCGATATGGCCATGCCCCGTGTTCAGGTAGAGATTGCGGTACTTCTTGCGTCCGAAGAACGGCAGGTTGGTCGGCGTCATCGGACGCAAGCCGGCCCACATCTGCGCGTGCTCGTAGTCCCCGCCATCCGGATAAAGCTCCTCTGTGACGCGCTTCATGAAGGCGAAGTCGGACGGTTTGTGCGACGTGTCGTACCCTGCGAATTCAGCGGTCGCCGTCACGCGAATGCGATCTCCGAAGCGTGAGATGGCGACGAGATTGTGCTCGTCCACCGCCGCGACTTCCGGCGGCGCCTTGTGATTGCCGATGGGTACCGTCAACGAATAGCCTTTGATCGGATAGATGGGCAAGTGGATGCCGATCTGTCCCGCCACCATCGGGCTCCATGTGCCGAGCGCGAGCACATAAGCGTCGCCGCTGATCATTCCGCGGCTCGTCGCGACACCAGTAATGTCGCTGCCCGCGGTCTGGAAGCCGTCCACCAGCGTGTCCGTCATAAACGTGCCGCCGCGCGCCGCGACTTTCTCGGCGAGCGAGCGCGTGAACTTCGCCGGATCGCCCGTCTCATCCGTCGGGCAGTGAATCGCGCCTGCGATCTTCTCCTTCACACTGGCAAGCGAGGGATCGACGGCCACTACTTCGTCGCGGTTCAGCACGCGTATGGTCTGGCCGTCGGATTCCAGCAGCTTCATTTGTGCAATGCCGCGATCGAGCGATTCCTGACTGCGATGAAAGTAGAGAATACCGCGATCGTTGCGGTCGTAATCGATGCTTTCCTCCCCCAGCATCTGATGCAGCACGCTTTGCGAATAAGCGGCGAGCCGATGCTTGAGCAAGGTGTTGCGCCGCGCTTTCTCCACGGTGCACTCGAGCAAAAAGCGCCACGACCATGCATAAAGCCGTGGGTCGGACGAGAATTTGAAACGCAGTGCCTGATCCTTCATGACGATCGACTTGAGGAGCGTCATCGGCGCCTTGGGGGACGACCACACGAATGAATGACCGGGCGCGACCATGCCCGCGTTGCCCCAGCTCGTCTCGGCGGCCGCCACCGGCTGCCGCTCGATCACGACGACATCATGCCCGTCCTTCTGCAACTGGTACGCGGTAGTGACGCCGACCACGCCCGCCCCGAGAACGATTACTTTCACGATGTATTCCCCATGTGCCGACGGTTTTTGCTTCGAACTGTCGACACCAATGTAGAAAGAAAATAAGACGGCGGCAAGTCCGTTGCAGACTATAAGCCCTGAAAGCAGGGGAGATCAGCAAATTTCGGCGTTTTGCAGGTCCGAGAAAACGAGTACTTGCTTACGCGAATTTTGTTCTGATAGTGTCGACACTGTTGTCGAGACTACGGCTGTTTCCGAACCTTGGCGAGGCGCGTCGCGCTTCGTCGCCACAGGAGAAGTCATGCAGATGCAGCGTTTCGAAAGCGGCAAGCGGATGAGCCAGGCGGTCGTGCATAACGGTTTCGGCTTTCTCGCCGGACAGGTGGCCGACGATACGAGCGCCGACGTCAAAGGTCAGACCACACAGATTCTCGCGAAGATCGACCGGTTGCTCGCACAGATCGGCTCCGACAAGACGCGCATCCTGTCCGCGAACATCTGGCTCGCCGACTACAACACGTTCGCGCAGATGAACGAAATCTGGGACGCGTGGGTGCCCGAGGGCAATGCGCCGGCGCGCGCGTGCGTCGAGTCGAAGCTCGCGTTTCCGCAGTACACGGTGGAAATCGCGGTTATCGTCGCGGTCTAGTGCGGACAATCCACATGAACGCTCCAGACGCGCTGTCCCAGTACCAGCGGCTCGCCTTCTCGCTCGATGAAGGCATCGCGCGCCGCGCAGCGATCGGCCTCGTCGTGCTCGCCACCGACCACACGATCGAATACGAATGGCGCAAGCTGCTTGCAGCCGATGGCGTCGCCTTCTACGAAAGCCGCATCGCCAATTCCGCCGACATCACGCCGGAAACGCTCGCACAGATGGACGGTCTCATTGCGCCGGGCGTCGCGCTGATTCGGCCTGGCCAGCGCCTCGACGTCGTCGCGTTCGGCTGCACGTCGGCCTCGATGGTGCTCGGCGAGGAACGCGTGTTCGAACGCATCCGCGAAGCCCGGCCGGGCGTTGCCTGCACAACGCCGATCACCGCTGCGCGCGTCGGCATACATGCGCTCGGCGCTCAGCGTGTCGCGCTGCTCACGCCCTATGTGCGCCGCATCAACGAGTCGATGCGTGCGTATCTGGGTGCGCGCGGCGTCGATGTCGTGAGAATGGGCTCCTTCGAGCATGCCGACGACAACGAGGTCGCGCGCATCGATGCCGCTTCCGTGCGCAACGCGGTGCTCGAACTCGGCCGCCACGACGACGTGGACGCGGTGTTCGTGTCCTGCACGTCATTGCGTCTCGTCGACGACGTCGTCGCCATCGAAGCGGAACTCGGCAAGCCCGTGCTGTCGAGTAATCACGCGATGGCGTGGCACGCGTTGCGTCTCGCGGGCGTCGTGGACGCGATGCCGCAATTCGGTCGCCTCTACACAGTTCAGCCTACCCGCTCGCATTGATCGCGCAGTCCAACGTCTGGAGATGCCACTATGAAAAGAGCAAAAGTCCTCGGTGCCGGCCTGGCGGCGAGCGCGTTACTGACGGCGGCGGGCGCGGCCTTCGCGCAAACGGTGTCCATCGGCGCGATTTTGCCGTTGACGGGCGCGAGCGCGTCAGTGGGAGAGGATCAGCGGCGCGGCGCCGAACTTGCCGTCGAACAGGTCAACGCGCACGGCGGCGTGCTCGGCGGCAAGCTGAAGGTGATCGTCGAAGATTCCGGCGGCAGCGCGCCGACGGCGTTGAGCGCTGCGCGCAAGCTCGTGTCGGTCAACAAAGTGCCTGTCGTGCTGGGCGAGTTCTCTTCGGGTATCACGATTCCGATTGCGCAATACGTCGTCCAGCAAGGCGATGTGCATCTGAACGTCGGTTCGTCCAGTCCGCAAATTCGCAAAATCGGCGATGGGTCGTTCAGCGTGATTGGTCTCGACGATCTCTCCGCGCGCTTCGCCGCCGACGATCTCTACGCGCAGAACCTGCGCAATGTCGCGTTTATCGCGCCGAACAATTCGTACGGACAGGGTGTTGCGCCCGAGTTCAAGAAGCGGTTCGAATCGCTCGGCGGCAAGGTGACATCGATTGTTATGTACACCGAAGGACAATCGACCTATCGCCGCGAGTTGCAGCAGATGTCGAAGACGCAGCCGCAGGCCTACGTTTACAGCGCATACGGCCAGGAAGCCGCGACCATCAATCGAGAGGCCTTCGAACTCGGGCTCAACAAGGCAAAGTGGTACGGCATTTATTTGACCATGTGTACGAGCGATACCGTCGCGCAGGCCGCGCACGGGCAGGAAGGGCTCGAAGTCGCGTCCATTGGCGATGCGGGCAAGTCGTATCAGCAGGCGTACCAGCAGAAGTACAAGGAAGCGCCGAAGTCCGCCTTCGGCGCCTACGTGTATGACGGGGTGATGGTGGCGGCTTCCGCCATCAACAAGGCCGGCGCGGCAGATCCCTCCAAGATTCGCGCCGCGCTGCATCAGATGGGCACGTATCAGGGCGCGACAGGCAGCATCGCATTCGACGCCGACGGTCAGCGCAAGGAGCAGCCCTACGACAAGGTGAAATTCGAGACCACGGTCGTCGCACGCTGACGCGCGCCATTGCCGGGAGAACGTGATGCTGCAGTTCGTCATCGATCTTCTCATTCGCGCGTCGGACATCATGCTCGTCGCGGTTGGCCTGTCCGTCGTGTATTCGCTCGTGCGCTTCCCGAATGTGGCGCACGTGCAGTATGCGATGACAGGCGCCTTCGTCACGCTCGGCATGACGAAGGCGGGCGTGCCGTTCGCGGCTGCGCTGGTGGTGTCGTGCGTCGCGACGGGATGTCTGGCCGTCGCGCTGAACGTGTTCGTGTTCCGGCGGCTGTTGCGCTCGGGCAGTTCGATTGCAATGGTCGGCTCGCTTGCTGTATCGATGATTCTTGTTGCCGTGGTGCTCGGCAGCGCGGGGTCGAGGCCGCTGCGTTACACGACCGCGCTCTCGACGCCGCTGCAACTAGGCTCGACGATGATCTCCGTCGATCAGATCACGTCGATTGCGTGCGGCTTCGGCTGCGTCGCCTTGCTCGCGCTGCTGCTGTTCAAAACCGGCGCGGGCCGTTCGATGCGCGCGATGGCGAGCAATCCGGCGCTCGCGGCGGCAACGGGCGTCGACGGCGCGCGCGTGCTGAACGGCATTTCGTTCCTGAGCGGTGCGCTCGCGGCGCTCGGCGGCACGATGCTCGGGCTGACCGAGAACGTGCACGTGGACCTGGGCACGAACCTGCTGCTGCCCGTATTCGCAGCCGCCATTCTCGGCGGACTCGGCAATCCGCTGGGCGCGGCAGCGGGCGCGCTCCTGATCGCCCTCGCAGAGACGCTTGCGACGAATATCGACTTCGGCTGGATAGTCGGGCGCTCGGGCGTCTATCTTCCGGTCAGTTACGTGGGCGCGGCGTCGTTCGTGATCCTGCTCGCGGCGCTGCTCCTGCGGCCCTATGGACTCTTCGACCGGGAGGTGCGCCGTGTCTAGTTTCATGCTGCACGTGGCGACGCTCGCGTGCATCTACGCGTTGATGGCGCTCGGCCTCAACCTTCAGGCGGGCTTCGCGGGCTTGCTCAATTTCGGCTTCGTCGCGTTCGTCGGCATCGGTGCCTATGCGACCGGTATCGCCTCTTCCGCGGGATGGCCATGTATCGTCGGCGTCGTCGCGGGCATGGCGGGGGCGATGCTCGTCGGCTTCGTGATGGCGCGGCTCGGGCGCAATCTCGCATCCGATTACTGGGCCATCGCGACGCTTGCCATTGCCGAACTGATACGCACGGTTGCTTTGAATGAAGGCTGGCTCACGGGGGGTGCGCAAGGCATCAGCGGCATTGCGCCGCTTTTTTCGCGGCTCACCGGCACGAGCGGCGACATTGCATTTTTTCTGCTCGCGGTGGCGGTGCTCGCGGTCGCGTTCGTCATCTGCACGCGGCTCGCGCGAGGGCGCTACGGGCGAGCGCTGCGTTTGATGCGCGAAGAACCCGCCCTGGCGCAAAGTCTCGGATACCGGCTCGTGCCGATGAGAACCACGGCGACGATGACCGCCGCTGCCATCGCTGCGACGGGCGGGTCTCTGCTCGCGCTATACATGAGCTTCGTCGGCCCCGACTTCATGTTTGCCTCCGAGACCTTCGCCATCTGGACGATGGTGATGATCGGCGGCCTTGGCAACAACGGGGGCGTGTTGTTCGGCGCACTGCTCGTCGAAGCGATCTATAGTGCGGTGCCCTTCGCGAAGGACTACATCGACATCGGCACGGATATGGCGGGTGCCGTGAGGCTCGGCGCAATCGGCTGCATTCTGCTTGCCTGTCTGCTGCTGCGGCCGGGCGGCCTGTTGCCCGAGCGAATCCGGAGGACCGTATGAGCGCCGTGTTGAAGCTGCGGGACGTATACAAGTCATTCGGCGGCAACCACGTACTCACCGGATTATCGTTCGAAGTCCTAACCGGGGAGTTTGTCGGTTTGCTCGGGCCGAACGGATGCGGCAAAAGTACGGTCCTCAACGCGATCACCGGCTATTGCCCGATCGAGCGAGGCAGCATCGAACTGAACGGCCAGCGCGTCGATGCGCTGCCGCCGCACCAAGTCGCCGCGCGCGCGGTGCGGCGCACGTTTCAGCTACCGTCGATGCCCGCGCGCATGACCGTCGGCGAAGTGCTGATGGCCGCTTCGACGCAACGTCACGGGCTCTTTGCGACGCTCTTGCCGTCCGCGCGTACGAAGCATGTCGAAGCGCAGACGCGTGAACGCGCCCGGCAATTGCTCGACGAACTCCTGCTCGCTAAAGTCGCGCATCTTCCAGCTGCTTCCATATCGGGCGGACAGAAGAAGCTGCTCGGCATTGCATGCGCGTTGATGGGCGAACCGTCGCTGCTGTTGCTCGATGAACCGATGGCGGGCGTGCATCCGAATCTGCGTGCCGAACTCATGCGCGTGCTGAGAAGCATCAACGAGCGGGGCGTTACGCTCGTCGTGGTGGAGCACGACATGCATTTCGTTGCAGAGACGTGCGCGCGCTGCATCGTGCTGGATCGCGGGCGCACCGTCGCGGATTGCAGGCCTTCGGAACTGGAGCATCACGAAGGCGTCGTCGAAGCGTATCTCGGGCGCACGACGAAGAGCGCGACGGCGCCTTTGCGGGCGATGGGGGCGACGGCATGATTACCGTCAGCAACGTCGTCGCAGGCTATACACGCGATGTCGACATCCTGCGCGGCGTGTCGCTCGCTGCGCAGGAACTGGAGATCGTGACGATTCTCGGGCCGAACGGCTGCGGCAAGTCGACCTTGCTCAAGACGGTCGCAGGCTTTCTGATGCCGAGGAAGGGTGCGGTGCATCTGGACGACATCGATGTGGGGCAGGTGAGTGTGCATCGCAAGATCCGCACGCATCGCATCGGCTTCGTGCCGCAAACCGACAATGTGTTCGGCGCGCTCACCGTGTGGGAGAACCTCGCGCTAGGCGGACAATTCATGCCCGAGCGCGAACGCAACGCGCGGCTCGATGAACTCTACGCGAATTTTCCGATTTTCAAGACCAAACGCACGGCGCGCGCGGCGAGTCTTTCCGGCGGCGAGCGGCAGATTCTGTCGCTTGCGCGCGCGTTGATGCCGCGTCCGCGCTATCTTTTGCTCGACGAGCCGTCCGCGGGACTCTCGCCGCGCATGCTGGCCGAAGTCTTCGATGCCATCGTGCGCTTGCGCGATACGGAGCGCGTCGGCGTGCTGATGGTCGAGCAGAACGCGGCGCAGGCACTGCGCATTTCGAACCGCGCGTATGTGCTGTCGATGGGACAGGTCGCGCTGGAAGGCGATGCCGCCGATTTGCTCGTCAGCGACGAGATGCGGCGGCTCTATCTCGGCGGCAGCGTGCAATGACAAGGAACGAAAAGAGCGAGGAACGCGACGTGGCTTTACGCAAGGTGACACTGGAGGACAAGTACACGCTCGAAGCAGGGGGCGTGTTCATGACGGGCGTGCAGGCACTGGTGCGCTTGCCGCTGATGCAACGCCGCCGCGACGATGCCGCCGGCCTTCAAACGGCAGGCTATGTGTCCGGTTATCGGGGCTCGCCGCTCGGCACGTACGACGCCGAGATGCAAAAAGCGAAGAAGCATCTCGATGCCGCGCGTGTCGTGTTCGTGCCGGGCGTCAACGAGGATCTTGCCGCAACTGCGGTATGGGGATCGCAGCAAGCGGAGGCGGGCGGCGAAGGCAAGTACGACGGCGTGTTCTCGATCTGGTATGGCAAGGGGCCGGGCGTCGATCGCAGTGGCGACGCGTTTCGGCACGCCAATCTGGCGGGATCGTCGAAGCATGGCGGCGTGCTCTTGTTGATGGGCGACGACCACACGTGCGAGTCGTCGACGACGTGTCATCAATCGGAGTTCGCGCTCATCGACGCATCGATCCCGGTGCTGAGTCCGAGCGGCGTGCAGGAGATACTCGACTTCGGCTTATATGGCTGGGCGATGTCGCGCTATTCGGGCTGCTGGGTCGGGCTCAAATGCGTGAAGGATACGGCGGATGCGTCCGCCGTGATCGACGTCGATGCATCGCGCGTCGATGTGGTTCTGCCCGACGACGTCGCCATGCCGCCCGACGGCCTGAACCTGCGACAGCCTGATACGCCGCATGCGCAGGAATATCGCCTGCACAACTACAAACTCGACGCCGTGCGGGCGTTCGTGCGCGCAAACCGGCTGGATCGCACGGTGCTCGGCCGCGCGGGTGCACGCATCGGCATTGTCACGCATGGCAAGAGTTATCTCGACGTGCTTCAGGCCATCGACGATCTGGGCCTCGATGAAGCGCGGCTCGAAGCGATGGGCGTCGCCCTCTATAAAGTTGCTTGCGTTTGGCCGCTCGAACAGGAGGGCGTGCAGGCGTTCGCGCAAGGCAAGGAACTGCTGATGGTGGTCGAAGAAAAGCGCAGCCTGCTCGAAGCGCAGATCAAGGAGATTCTCTACGGTAAGCCCCGCGCGCCGGCCGTTATCGGCAAGAAAGACGAAAGCGGCGGCAAGCTCTTTCAGGCGGAACTGTCGCTCGATTCAGTGCAGATTGCGATTGCGCTCGGCGAACGGCTTGCGTGTCTCACGAACGATGCCGGTCTGGGCGAACGCGTCGCGTTCCTGCGCGCATTGCGGCGCATGACATTCGCGCCGGAGCCGCTGTCGCGCAGCTTTTACTTTTGCAGTGGCTGTCCGCATAGCTCATCGACGGTCGTGCCCGAGGGCAGCAAGGCCTATGCGGGCATCGGTTGCAGCTGGATGGCGCAGACTATGGACCGAAACACGCTCGGCTATACGCAAATGGGCGGCGAAGGCATGACATGGGTGGGCGAAGCGGCGTTCTCGAAGCGCGAGCACATGTTTCAGAACATGGGCGATGGCACGTACTTCCACTCGGGCCTGCTCTCGGTGCGTGCCGCGATTGCAGCACGCACGCGCATCACGTTCAAGATTCTTTTCAACGATGCCGTCGCCATGACGGGCGGTCAGCATCATGACGGACCACTTAATCCGCTCGCGATCGCGCAGCAAGTTCGCGCGGAAGGCGTGACGCGCATCGCCGTGGTGTCCGACGATCCGTCGAAATATCCGCATGATCTCGCATGGCCGCAAGGCGTGACGATCCATCATCGCTCGGCGTTGGAGGATGTCCAGAGCGAGTTGCGTAATGTCCATGGCGTAAGCGTACTGATCTACGACCAGACGTGCGCGGCCGAGAAGCGACGCCGTCGCAAGCGCGGACAACTCGCGGACCCGCCGAAGCGCCTCTTCATCAACGACCTCGTATGTGAAGGCTGCGGCGATTGCGGCGTCAAGTCGAACTGCGTGTCGCTTACGCCGCTCGAAACCGAGTTCGGCCGCAAGCGCGCCATCGACCAAAGTGCCTGCAACAAGGACTATTCGTGCAATCAGGGCTTCTGCCCGAGTTTCGTGACCGTGCATGGCGGCACCTTGCGACGTGTGCAGCGCAAACCGGATACGAGCGTGTTTCCCGCGTTGCCGGAACCCGCGTTGCCGTCGCTGAATGCGCGCGTGTTCTCCCTTGTCGTGACGGGCGTGGGCGGCACGGGCGTCGTGACGATCGGCGCGATTCTCGGCATGGCGGCGCATCTGGAAGGCAAGGGCTGCGGCATTCTCGACATGGCCGGGCTCGCGCAGAAGGGCGGCTCAGTGTGGTCGCATGTGCGCTTTGGCGCGAGCCCGTCGGCGATCAAGGCGATTCGAATTGCGACTGGCGGCGCGGACGTGGTCATTGGTTGCGATATGGTCGTCGCGGCAAGCCACAAGACTCTTGCCATGACACGGCGCGCCGCCACGCGCATGCTCGTCAATTCGCATGAAGCAATGACCGGCGATTTCACACGCCAGCCCGATCTTGCTTTCCCGTCGGCCGAACTGCGCGCGACGCTGACCGAAGCAGTGGGCGAGCGTCATGTCGAATTCGTCGATGCGACCGCGACTGCCCGCCGTCTCTTCGGCGACACCTTGGCGAGCAACATGTTCATGCTCGGCTTCGCGTATCAGCGTGGATGCATACCGCTTCACGCCGATGCGATAGCGGCGGCCATCGAACTGAACGGGGCATCCGTCGCGCTCAATCTCGACGCCTTCACATGGGGACGGCGTTTTGCTGCAGAGCCCATGCTTGCAGCGCGTCTGTCCGAAACCGCCGATGCCGCGCCGTCTTCGCGCCGCTCGACGACGCTCGATGAAATAATCGAACGCCGTGTGCAATATCTAAGCGCTTACCAGAATGCGGCGTATGCGGCGCATTATCGTGAACTCGTGGGCCGCGTGCGACGCTGGGAACGCGCGGTGTCGGCGCGCAGCGAAGGCGTTTCCCGTGCGGTCGCGCAAAACCTGTTTCGCTTGCTGGCGTATAAGGACGAGTATGAAGTCGCTCGCTTATTGACCGCGCGCGACTTTATCGACGGCTTGCACGCGCAGTTCGACGGACCGGTGCGCGTTGCGTTCAACCTCGCGCCGCGCGGCATCGCGCGACGCAATCCGCGCACCCGCGAGCCCGCGAAGCGCGAATTCGGTTCGTGGATGCTGCCGGTCTTGCGCGTGGTCGCGCGATGCAAGGCGCTGCGCGGCACGCCCTTCGATCCATTCGGTTACACCGCCGAACGGCGCATAGAGCGTGAGTTGATTCAGCGCTATGAGAAGACCATTGCGGCGATCATCGAACACGGCACCGCGCGCAACCATGCGGCCGCATTGCGCGCGGCGTCCATCGTCGGGACGATTCGCGGCTATGGCCACGTGAAGGCGCGCAATGTCAACGCGATAGACGCGCAGTGGCGTGAGGCCCTGGAGCAATTGAGCGCACCCGTGGTTATTCCGTTGCAACGCGTGGCGTGACACGTCGGCGAACGTCCAGCGAAGCAACGCGGGCGTTCAGCGCGAGAAGAGCCGCACGACGCCTGCATCCACCACGCGCGCGATTTCTTCCATGCGCCAGGTGATATGCGATTCCGTCAGCGCGCGGCATCGCTCGATATCGCGTGCTTCGATGGCATCGAGAATGTCGAGGTGCTCCGCGAAGGCATCGTGGCCGCGCTGTTCCAAATCCATCCAGCGAACGAAGTGAATGCGCGCGTTGATGCCGTATAGCGCGCGAACCATTTCGTTATTGCCCGCGAGCGCGACGAGCCGAACGTGAAACTCTTCGTCCTTGATGGTGAGTTCGGCGGCGCTGGTCTGAGCCTTGGTCTTCATGACTTCCTTCCAGAACTTGCGCAGCGCGCGCAGATCCTTAATGCTGGCACGCTCGGCCGCCAGCAGCACGGCGGACGATTCGATGCTGCGCCGAAGCTCGAAGAGATCGAAAATGTCTTGCCGATGCAGTTCGCGCGCGAAGAAGCCACGATTCGGCACGAAGTGCAGCAGACTTTCGGCGACGAGGCGATTGAGGGCTTCGCGCAGTGGCGTGCGGCTCACGTCGAAACGCTGTGCAAGCTCGAGTTCGTTCACGCGCTCGCCGGGGCGGATAGTGTAGACCACCGCCATTTCCTTTAATTGCTCGTAGAGTTCGTTGACGGTCAGGCCCGGGCGTTTCGGCGGCGTCGTCTCGCGAACGTTCGGACGCGTCTCCCGCAAGAGAGATGAATACCTGGGCATGTCTCGTCAGTTCCTTTGCTTGCTTAGGCGGCTTGACGGCAGCGCGCGTTCATGCGCTGACGGAGGTTGTGACACAGATAATACAACAGTGCCCACACCTTCACCCACAATGTACAGATGCGCCTCTTGACGTCCCGCGATCACCATTGACTGAATTCGAAAGTCGTTTGGTCAGGCGCAATGCGCGGCGGCTATGAACTAATGGATGCAGAGCCGATTTCCTTCAACAGTGCGCCTTGTTCGAGGGCGTCTGCGACACCACGAGCGTCGATTGTTGCGGTAGAAAAGACCGTCAACGGCAGGGTGTCGTCCCGAGGCATGACTTACGCGATCGTCCTCATCAAAACTCAAGACGCGCGTTGAGCGCAACGGTGCGCGGCTCCCCAGGCTGAATATAGTCCGCGTACTGAAACTCCCAATAGCGATGATTCGTTAGGTTATCGATGGCCGCGCGCACGCCGACGTTATGCCCCGCGACCTTCGTCGTATAGGTCGCGCCCAGGCTGTAGATCGTGTAGCCCGGCACTTTGATATCGCCCGCGGGACGCAGGCTCGTGTTGCCCGTGAACTTTGCCGATGCACCGAGCGTCAAGCCCGGCACCACCGGCACCGCGTACTCGGCGTGTGCAGCCGCGACGAACCCCGGCGCCCCCGCGACACGGTTCCCGTCGTAGCTCGAACCTCTTTCGTACTTGGTGGCGATCCACATCACATCGCCGCCGATGGTCCAGTCGCGACCCAGTCGAACGTCCGCGCCTGCTTCCAGACCCTGAAACAGTGACTCGCCATCTTCGACGAAGATGTTGTCGCTATTCGCATACTGCGCGCCGCGCTCGATGCGGAACAACGCCGCCGTCCCGCTCCATCGCTCATTCTGAGTTTTTACGCCGACTTCGTATTGTTTGCTGCGTAGCGGATTGAGCACCGCGCCGAAATTCGCGTAGGTCGTGCCGACGACGTTACCCGCTTCGAGCGACTCGACGTAGCTTGCATAAACTGTCGTGCCGGGCGTGAGCTTGTACATCATGGCGACGGAGGGCGTCGCTATGCCGTTCTTCGCATACGTCGAACTCGTTGTGCCGTCGACTGCATAACCGTGCTGTTCATAGTTCGTGACACGCACGCCGCCCAGCACAGACCAGCGCGAGTTCAGCGCGATCGTATCGCTCGCAAATAACGCTTTTTGCACGATGTCCGCGTTGCGGTAAGTAGTGAAGCCGCCGCCGCTATAACGATTCTGATTCGGCTGATAGATATTGCCGATGCCGATCTCGTCATAGAAAGAATTGGCGGTATTGTCGCTCGTCTGCTTTTGATAGGACATGCCGAACACGAGTTGATGCTGGAACGGTCCGGTCTTCACGAGTCCCTCGGCCATGACTTGCCACGCGTTCAGTTGATGTCCTTCGTTGCCTTCGTAGCGCGTATCGGTGTAGTCGCCGCCGAGGTCTGTCAGATAGAACGTGCTCTCGTTTCGATAGCGCGTGCTTTTGCTGAAACCATAGGTCGCTGAGATCGTCCAGTCCTGATTCAGGTTGTAGTGCAGGCCGGCCGTATAGAGTTGGACGTTGGTGTAAAGATGCTGATCGGGTGTGACAAGGGTGCTGCTTCCACCGCTCAACGGAACGGGCAGTGCATTGCCCGTGAGTCCCGAGGTCGATATCGATGTCGTGATTCCCGATGCACGCCGGTCCTGATACAACGCGCCGAACGTTGCCGTGAGATCGCGAGTGAGGCGGGCGTCGGTGGAAAGCGAGAATGAGTCGCGACGCACGTTGCCGTCGTTGAAGGTCGTGCCTTCCTCGTGGGTCGCATTGAAGCGGTAGCCGAACATGGCGTCGGGCCCGACGCGCCCACCGAGGTCCAAGTGCTCCGACCAGATATTGGTCGACGCATAGCCGACATCGACGCTCGCGATCTGCCGGTCCGTGAGCGGTGGCTTCTTCGTCACATAATTCACGACGCCACCCGGCGCGCCGAAGCCATACATGAAGCCGGAGAGGCCCTTGAGGAGTTGCACGCTCTCAAGCTGCTCATAGGGCATCGTGATGCCGTAGGCGTTGATTGGTTGCCCGTCGATGCGAAAACCGTTCTGCCAGTCCAACTGCAAGCCGCGCACGGTGATGTAGCTCGCCCATGCGTTATAGCGATTGCTGTTGTCCGATACCGACGCGTCCTGCGCGAACACATCGCCGAGCTTCTTAGCCTGACGATCGGCGAGTTCTTCGCCCGTGACAATGGTGGTCGAATAGGGCGTATCGAGCTGAGTGCGGGTGCCCAGCGCCCCAGAACTCATGTCGCGCTGCAAGTGCTGTCCGTGGTCGCTTTGGCTGCTGGCAGTGACGGAGACTGCGGGAAGCGTCGCATCGCCTGCTGCGGCGCCGCTTTCTTGCGCGAGCGCACCGTCAATCATCGCGAAGAGCAGGAGCGCCGCCACAGTCGATGGTCGCAAGGTGAATCCGCCGGACGTTTCGTTGTTGCCTGCTGCTGAAGCCATATTCTTTTAGTGTCCCGTATGTGTAAATAGCAACCATTCGCATTTAGCACGCGCATTTTGGCGCGGCCGCATGGGTTTGTAAAGTGTTATCGACGCCGTCGGAAATACGTTTCGTTGACTGCGGCGGGGAGTTGTTCAAGCCTTGCGGCCTTCGCCGAACGCTTGCCGGTACCACGCATGAAAGTGCCGCATGCCATCTTCGAGCGGCGACTGATACGGACCGGCATTGCTCATTGCGCGACGATGAGTCTCAGGCGGCCCGCATCCATGCGTTCCGCAATTTCATCGTCCTTGGTCATCGTCTCTAGATAAGCGCGCGCTGCGCATCGACGAACTCGCGCTCGAACGCCGCAACTTCTTCGGGATAATGAAACTCGATGACGTTGAGCGTCTCCTGCGGGCCCTTGGGATAGAGCGTCGAAACGACAAGCACGTGCGGATACAACTCGATCATGTGAGTCGGAAAATACGCAAGCCAGATAGCGCTGAAAGCAGGCGGCTCGTTACCGCCGAATGCGAGCAGCCGGTCGTGCCATGCTCGGTAAATGTCGGAGCCAGGTTAACTGGCCGGCAATAGTCATTGGCCGCTCTCGCAAAGCCGACGTTACGTAGCGCTTTCTGCGGCGTCTCCCGCTCAATCAAACATCCCAAGCGCGATCGTCGATTCTTTTCCCAAATGCACGCGGTCGCAGCCCTGCATGGAACCACTCGATCAGGCTCACCATATCGAAGACCGGTAAGCCAAAACGCTCGGCGATCAGCGGCGAATAAGGCGCGAAGTTGGCGCACTCGCTGACGATCGCGCCCACGTCGGGATGTTGCTGCAGCAATCGGCCTGCGCAATCGAGCACTTCCTGCGCCTGTTCGTCGAAGCTCACGTGCGCCGCATCGTCCACCTGGTTTCGAAAGAAGCGCGAGGTTTCAGCCAAGCCCACAACGGGCGTCGTCGGGTCGGCATGCGCGGCGACGAGGTGCGCCGCCGTCAGCGCCGACGACTTTGCGGTCAGCACGCCCACACGCCGGTTTCCCGGCAACACGCTAGCCGCAAGCGGAATCTGCAGCAGGCTCGATGTCGCGACGGGCACCATGCAGCGTGCCGCAATGTCCTCCTGGAACGCGGCAAGGAAACCGCAACTGGTCGCAATGCCATCGATGCCGAGACGCGCAAGCCGGTTCGCGGCATCGACGAAGCGGTCGATGAGCGGCTTAGCCGCGCGCTTGTCGCCTGCGGCGGCCGCCATCACCATCGGGCCGGTCACGCCTTCCATCAGCGCATATTGCACGGGAAAGCGCCACGTTGCGCCGTGACCGATATCGCCGGGCAGGCGCGCGAAGCCGGTGTCGAGCATCAAGATGCCGATGCTCACGCCATGCACGGTGCGAGGGCGCGCCGGCTTCATTAGTTGATGAAGCATTCGCAACCTGCAAGCGAGGGGGAGATTGGAAGACCAAGCGCCGCCATCTTGGCGCGATTGATGATCGCGACATAATCCTGAGCCTGCGGCCGATAGACCGCCAGTGCGGAAGGCTTCGCGCCATGCAGCATCTGCACTGCGAGAGCTGCAGCGTGTGCGCCCTGCGATTCGTAGGACGGCGCATAGGCCACCGTAACGAGACTGCCCTTCCTGATGAGCTCGTGCTCGGCGCTAAGAATCGGCGTCTTCATGCGATCCGTCACTGACGCAAGCGCGGGCAGCGCCGATTGCACGAGATTTGATCCGATCGCGTAGAAAAATCCGACGCCCGCCATTGCGGCGGCGCGCTGCGGCACGTCGATGGTCGCATCGACCGACGTGGCAATCATCGTCAGCTTCGCGCGCGCAGCGGCAGCCTTCAGACTTGTCACCGCTTCTACATCGTTCACTTCTCCCGCGTTGTACAGTACTCCGAACGATGTAGCCGCCGGGAAGACGCGCTTCGCGAAGGCGAGCACGGCATCGTAGTCGGTGACCGTCGCAGTGCCGACGATGCGATCGCTGCCATGCGCCCAGTCCGGCACGAGACCGGCGGCGACCGGATTCGTCACCTGCGCGAAGACAAGTGGGATGGAACGGTCCGGCACATTGCGCACCGATGCCTGAGCAACCGGCGTCGTCACCGTGAGGATCACAGTAGGATGCTTCGCGACGATCTGCGCCAGCGATTGCGGCACGAGGCCGGGCGTGAAGTTGGCGTCGCTATAGACGTATTCGGTGTTACTGCCTTCGACATAGCCTTGCTTCGCCATTTCGTCCTTGAAACCGGCGATGGTGCGCGAGAGCGCGGGGTGCGGTCCGAAGTTCGCGATGCCGATCACGGTGCGTGTCTGTGCACACGCATTACCCGTGTGCAGCAATGCCACCGAGAGCGCGAGTCCGCACAGCTTGCCCGTCAATCCAGGAAGAAAACGCATGCTGATTGCCCGAAGAGTTGGCTGCTTGCGATTGTGCGAATGAAGGCCCGCATGAGCGAGCCGACAAAATAAACAAACCCGATTGCCTATGTAATTGGCCGCGTGCCCTCGCATTGCGGGCGCATCGCGTGAAAGATGCACGTTCGAAGCGTCTCGATGCCGCATTTCACGCACCTTCGATGAAGCGTCGAAGGCAGGCGTGAGTCAAGCGAGCCTCAAATGAAGGATTTCGGTTCTAAGTTTTTTTATCGGATTGCCGGTTTTAGCGGCGGTTTCTAGTCTGCGGGGCGTGGCATTCAGCCATGCACTGCCGCTGCCCCTATCAACGCCCCGACCTCACCACGCTCACGACCGCCTGAACGAGACGAGAACATGAAACGAATCTGCTCCTCCATGCTGCTGCTTGCATCGGCCACCGCCGCATACGCGCAATCCTCGCCCGCCGACAGCAGCGTCACGCTGTACGGCGTACTGATGGAAGGCGTCATCTACACCAACAATTCGCTCGCCGGAGCGTCGCTGTCGACGGCCAATGGTCCGAGCCGCTGGGGCATGCGCGGCGTCGAGAATCTGGGCGGGGGCTTGAGCACGGTGTTCCAGCTGGAAGGCGGCTTCGATCCGAACTCCGGGAAGTCAGCGCAGGGCGGTCGGGAATTCGGCCGTCAGGCTTATGTGGGCCTTCAGTCGAAGGACTACGGCACGATCACCTTCGGCCGCCAATACGACGTGACGCAGGACTGGCTCGCGCAATATTCGGCTGCATACATGTGGAACGGCTATGCCGCGACCGTCGGTGACAACAACAACTTCAACTTCCAGTTCCGCACCAACAACGCGGTGAAGTACGTGTCGCCGAATTATCGCGGCCTGCAGGGCGCGGCGATGTACAGCTTCGGCGGCGTTGCGGGCAGCTTCGGCAATCAGAGCGCGATGAGCTTCGGCCTCAACTATGGGAATGGCCCGGTGACGTTGTCGGCGGCGTACATGCGCATGAACCATCCGGCGATAGCATCGAGCGAAGGGCTGTGGAACACGGCGCTATTCGCGTCCATCTCCCCCGAGTCGCCGACGCTCGCGCTCGCGGTCTCGCCATCGAGCATGGAAATCTACGGCGCTGGGGGATCGTTCGTCGCGGGACAGACGACCTTCGGGGTGGTCGTCACGCATAGCCGATACGACGATCTCGGCGTCGCCGAACTGGGCCTCGCCAACGGACGCGCGGGCTATACGAACATCGAGGCGAACGTGAGCCGGTATATCACGCCGGCGTATCAGCTCTCGTTCGACTACACGTACACCTTCGGAAAGGTGCAACCCACGGATTTTTCTCCGAAGTATCATCAGTTCTCGCTGTTCAACAACTACTTCCTGTCGAAGCGCACCGCGCTTTACCTCGACGCCATCTTCCAGCTCGCCGCCGGCGATGCACAGCACGCGAACATCGAATACGCGAGCAGCGGCGGGGCATCGACGAGCAAGCGCCAGCTCGCGGTGACGGCGGGCATCTTCCACCGCTTCTGACGGCGTGTGCGATATCCCGCGCCCCTCCCGGAGACGTTTCCTTGCCCAACACCCTTTCGCCAGCACCTCGCAGTGGGGCAGCGATATTCGCCGACGCATTGAGGAATTTCGGGGTGCCCGTCGTGACGTTCATTCCCGGCGAAGGCATTCTCGAACTGGTCGATGCGCTCGCCGTGCGCGCGCCCGCGATCCGTCTCGCGAGCTTCCGGCACGAAGCCGGCATGGCCTACGCCGCACAGGCCATCGGCCAGTCCAGCGGCCAGCCCGGCGTGTGCCTCGCGGCGCGCGCGCCGGGCGCGTTGAACGCGACGCTCGCCATACACACCGCGCATACCGACAGCGCGCCGCTCGTGATGATCGTCGGGCAGGCGGACATGCAGTCCGCCGAGCGCGAGGCCATGCTTGGCCTCGGGCATTTTCATCAAGTGTTCGGCCCACTGACGAAGTGGGTCGGACTGATCGAATCGGCGTCGCGCATCCCGGAGATGCTCGCGCGAGCGTGGCATATCGCGATGTCAGGCCGTCGCGGGCCGGTCGTGCTCGTGCTGCCCGAAAACGTGTCGCGCCAAATGGCCGATGTCGCCGATCTGCCGCGTCCGGCGACAATCGCCGCCGCGCCCGCACCGCATGACCTCGCGCGCTTCACGACGCTGCTGGCCGAGGCGCGGCGGCCGCTACTGATCGTCGGCGGAACGGGCTGGCAGGCCGCGTCGCTGCAAACGTTGACAATGCTTGCCCGCGCGTACGGCGTGCCCATCGCGACGACCTACCGCCGCCGCGATCTGATCGATCACGACGATCCGAACTTCGCGGGCGAGATCGGCCTCGGTATTGATCCTGCGCTGGCGGCGCGCATCGGTAAAGCCGATTGCATCGTCGCGTTGAATGCGCGTCTCGGCGAGCTCAACACGGTCGGCGCGGGCGCGTTCAGCGGCTTCACGCTATGGACGCCGCCGCGCCAGGCCAACGTGCTGGTGCATGTTCATGCCGATGCCAGCGATCTCAACAATGCGTATCGCGCGGACCTTGCGATTCCCGCCGATGCCGGCGCCTTCGTCGCCGCATGGGCCGCCGCCGCAAATGCGCCTGCTCCGGACGATGAACGCATCGCATGGGTGCGCGCAGCGCGTGCAGACCGTGTCGCGTTCGCCCAGAGCGGACGATGTCCCGGTCCGCTCGATCTGCGCGCGGTGTTCGAATCGCTCGATGCCGCGTTGCCCCGCGATGCGCTCGTCGCGTCCGGCGCTGGCGCCTACGCGCTGTGGCCGCAGCGGTATTTGCGGCATCGCCTGCCCGGCACGCAACTCGGTCCGAAAAGCGGAGCGATGGGCTACGGCCTCTCCGCAGCCATCGGCGCCGCGTTGCTCGATCCGGCGCGGCGAGTGGTCGCGATCGCCGGCGACGGCTGCTTCATGATGCACGCCGAAGAACTCGAAACCGCCGTGCGCCTCGGTCTGAATTTGCTGGTGATCGTGGTCAACAACCGCGCTTACGGCGCGATCGGCAACGCGCAGCGGCGGCTCTTCGACCGCGCCACGGGCACCGCGCTCGGCGTCATCGATTTCGCCGCCTTCGCGCAGTCGTTCGGCGCGCGCGGCGAAGCCGTCGACAGCACGGAAGCCTTTGCGCCGGCGCTGCAGCGGGCGTGGGCATCGAGCGGCGTATCGCTGATCGAATTGCGCGTTTCTTCCACTGTGACCAGGCCCGTCGATTGACGGCACTTCAAGGCAAACGATGAATCACTCTCTATCCGGCCGGCACGTCGCCGTGGTCGGCGCGGGAATCGCGGGACTCACGGCCGCTTACCGGCTGAAGCGGGCGGGCGTGCGCGTGACGGTGTTCGACGCGCAGAGCTTCATTGGCGGACGCATGGGCGACCGGCGCACCGGCGATCTCGTCTACAACAGCGGCGCGCGCCTCGTCTATCCGTTCGGCCAGGCGTTCAACCGTCTCGTCGACGATCTCGCGATGCACGATGCGCTCGTGCCGCTGCATCGGCTGACCGCGCAATGCAAGTCGCCACAGGGCGAGCACACTATCGAACTGATGCCGTCGCCGCGCTCGCTCGCGACGCCCGGCCTGGCCGCCGGCGAACGCGTGCGCCTCGTGGCTCACGCCATCGCGATGCTGCGTGCGAAGAAGCAGGTCGACCCCGACTGGGCGACGAGCGCGCTCGCCGTCGATGCGCGTCTCGACGACATGACACTCGCCGCGTATATCCGCCAAACGCTCGGACGGAACGTGCTCGCGCGCATGGTCGAGCCGGTCTTCCGGGCGACGCGTAGCTTCGATCCCGAAGATTTGTCGGCGCTGTTCTATGTATCGACGGTGCCGCATATGGTCGGGCAGAGCACGGTAAACACGCTGAAGGGCGGCATGGGCCGCGTCTGCCACGCGCTCGCGGCGCAACTGGATGTGCGCACCGGCGTGGCCGTCCGCAAGATCAGGCGTCATGCGGACGGCGTAGAACTCGCGCTGCAAAACGGCGAGCTGTTCCGCGCCGACTATGCCGTGTGCGCGGTCGAAGGGTCTCTCGCGAAAGCAATCGTCGATAGCCCAACGCAAGCCGAAAGCCGGATGCTCGATGCCGTGCGCTACAACTCGCTCGGCGTCGTTCACTACGGTTTTGCAAAGCCGCTGCCGCCGATGATGCAGTTCGCGATGCGCGGCCTGCCGGGACGCATCGCCACGTATCAGCAGTTGCCCGCCGCGCCGGCGAGCGGGCGGCCGCTCACTCAGATCTACTGCCAGCTCACGCCCGAAGCCGCGCGGGAGGCCGTGCAGCGCGGCGTCGAACATGAACTCGACGTCCTCATACGCGATGAATTGCGCGCCTACATTCCCGACTTCGACCGTCATGTGGTAGCCGTCGCGAATCAGTGGATCGCGCGCAAGCTGCCGGTGTTTTCGCCGGGCTACGGCGCGCGCGTGAACCAGTTCTGGCGCTGGCAGGAGCAACGCGCGAACGAGCGCCTGGAAGAGAGTGCGCCGCCTGTCGTCTATTGCGGCGACTGGCTGTCGCAAGCGCTGCTGACGGGCGCCTGCGCGAGCGGCGAGCGCGCCGCGCGGATTCTCGTCGAACGCATGCGCGCCGCCGTGCCGCGCGTGGCCGCCTGAAATATAGGCAAAGCGGCGCGAGTTGTAGCGAAACGGCAATTGCACCGCCCGCTTTAATGTCGCGCAAATCAACGGTGCTAAAAATACCGTCGAGCCGCCGTCCGCTCCCGTCGCGGAGCGCCGAACCCGATACCGGAACACAACATGAAAGAACGCTTCAGCACGAGCGCACGCTCGACGAACCGCACGTTATCGACAGCACTGGGCGCGATCTGCGCCGCCGTGTTCGCCCTGACCGCGCTGCCGGCCGCGGCGGACCCGACCGTCATCGGCATTGCCAACCTCGGGCCGCACCCGTCGCTCGAAAAGACCATCGACGGCTTCAAGCAGCAGATGGCGAAGGAAGGCTATGTCGAAGGCAAGAACGTGAGCTATGTCTATAGCGACGCCAACTTCACACAGGCGCTGATGCCGCAGATGTTCTCGCAGATTGCCGCGAAGCATCCCGCGCTCATTCTCACGGTGACGACATCGGTATCGCAGGTGGCGCGCTCCGCGGTGCCCGATGCGAAGACGCCGCTCGTCTTCACTGAAGTGACGGATCCGGTCGCGGCGGGCCTCGTGCCGGGCTGGAAGCAGGGCGGCGACCGCTTCACGGGATCGTCGGACCTGCAGGATTTCGATGCCGTGCTCGCTTTCGCCAAGAAGGCGTTCCCCGGCGCGAAGTCGTTCGGCACGCTCTACAACCCCGGCGAAGCGAACGACGTTGTGACGACGAAGGCGCTCGAAGCCGCGGCGCAGCGCGCGGGACTCACGTTCAAGGCCGTCAGCGTCGATACGGTCAACGACATTACGCAGCGCGCGCAACTCTTGAAAGGCGTGGGCTTCGTGTACATCACCGGATCGAATCTCGTGCAGTCGGCCATCCCCGCCGTCGCGGCGAGCATGCAGCGCCTGAAGATTCCAGTCCTGAGCTCGGAGACCGAGTCCATCAAGAAGGGGATGGCGACCGCGTCGTATGCGGTGTCGCTGGAATCGGTCGGCGCGAATGCCGCGAAGCTTGCGGGCCGCGTGCTGAAGGGCGAGAAGACATCGGCGCTGCCGCCCGCATTGCCGACGCAATCGGACTACGTCACGCAGATCAGCAAGAGTCAATATCAGGCGCTGGGGTTGACGGTGCCCGCCGCTTTCGAGGATTGCAAATGCTTCATCAACTGAACGGACGCAACCGGGCCAAGGTAACGACGATGCGCGAGCGCCACATTCCCATGCTGTCGGCCGAGAAGATCTGCAAGACATTCCACCCGGGCACCGTGGATGAGCGCATCGCGTTGTCGGATGTATCGCTCAAGCTGTTCGCCGGTGACTTCGCTGTCGTCGTGGGTGGCAACGGCGCGGGCAAGTCCACGTTCCTCAATCTGCTCGCGGGCGAAGTCACGCCCGACAGCGGCGCGATCGTGATCGACGGGCGGGACGTGACGCCGCTGCCCACGCACAAGCGCGCGCGGCATATCGCGCGGGTGTTTCAGGACCCGGCGGTCGGGACCGCCGCGGCGCTGAGTCTCGAAGAGAATCTCGCGGTGGCGAACCGGCGCGGCCTCAAGCGATCGTTCGGGCTCGGACTCACGAGCGCGTTGTCGAAGGAATTCTGCGACCGCATGGCGTCGTTCGATCTCGGGCTGGAAAAGCGACTGAAGACGAAGGCTTCGCTGCTGTCGGGCGGCCAGCGTCAGGCATTGTCGCTGTTGATGGCCGTGCTGCAGCGCCCCCAGCTGCTGCTGCTCGACGAACACACGGCCGCGCTCGATCCGCGCACGGCGGCCATCGTCATGCGTGTGACCGAGCAGGTCGTGCGCGAGCAGAGCCTCACGACGATGATGGTCACGCACAACATGCAGCACGCCATCGACTTTGGCAATCGCCTGATCATGATGCGCGACGGACGCATCGTCGGCGATTTGAGCGGCGACGCGAAGCGCGCGATGACCATCGAGAAGCTGATGGCCTACTTCAACGAGGAGCCGGCGACGGCCTTGACGGTGAACGCATGAACTTCCTGAGTGGTTTTGTCGATCTGGTCCCGGTAGGCCTGATGCAAGGGCTGACCTATGCGTTGATTGCGATTGCGATCATGATCCCGTTTCGCATCCTCAACTTCGCCGACATGACGGGCGAGGGCGCGTTTCCGTTCGGCGCGTGCGTGTGCGCGAAGCTGCTGATGCTTGGCCTCAATCCGGTGATGGCCCTGCTCGGCGGTGCGCTGGCAGGCTTTCTCGCGGGAGTCGTCACCGGCTATATCCACGAGAAGGCGAAGGTCAACACGCTTCTATGCGGCATTCTCGTCTTGTCGATGCTCTATTCGATCGATATCCGCGTGATGGGCCAGCCGAACGCCGCGCTGTTCGCGTTCCCCAGCGTGTTCTCGTGGCTTCCCGGTGATGGCGGAGGCTATTTGCCGCGTATCGCGATGCTCGGCGTGATCGACGTGGCGATCGCTACATGCGTATTGTGGTTCCTCGGCACGGAGCATGGACTTGCGATGCGCGCGATCGGATCGAGTGCGTCGATGGCGAAGGCGCAGGGCATCAACGTGAAGGTGTACACGCTCGTCGGGCTCGGCCTGGCGAATCTGTTTGCCGCGATGGGCGGTGCGATGCTCGCGCAGAACCAGGGGTTCGCCGATGTGAACATGGGCTTCGGCGTGCTCGTGAACGGACTCGCTGCGCTGCTGCTCGGCGAAGCGGTGATCGGCAATCGCTCGATGACGCGGCAGGTGATCGCGCCGGTCATCGGCTCGATCATCTACTTCCAGTTGATCTCGGTCGTGCTCGCGCTCGGGTTCCAGCCGTCTGACCTCAAGCTCGTGACGGCGCTGTTCGTGCTCGGCACCTTGCTGTCGATGGCGACGCGCAAGAAGCGCGGCGCGTCGAAGAAGAAGCTGGAGCCAATGGGCGCGAAGGTTTGACGCTGCCAACGCTCCAGAAAAGAAGGGCCGCCCGGAAGATTCGAGCGGCCCTTGTGCATTGCGCGTCGATCAGCGCAAGCCTTGCCAGCGTGCGTAGGCGTGATCGTCGTTGAGGCCGAACTGGTCGATCACGCGCTGCACCGTGTAATCGACCAGTTCGTCGATGCTGCCGGGCTTCGCATAGAACGACGGCAGCGGCGGCATGACGACGCCGCCCATCTGCGTCACGAGCGTCATGTTGTTCAGATGCGCCAGGGTGAGCGGCGTTTCACGCGCGAGCAGCACCAGCTTGCGCCGCTCCTTCAGCGTAACGTCGGCTGCTCGCGTGACGAGGTTGTCGTCGAGACCGTGCGCGATGGCCGCGAGCGTCTTCATCGAGCACGGCGCGATGACCATGCCGTCATGCTGGAACGATCCGCTTGCAAGCGTCGCGCCGATCTCGTTCGGCTCGTGCCACTGGTCGGCGCGCGCACGCATTGCGTTGCGATCGAGCGCCATCTCGTCGTGCAGCGTAAGCCATCCGGCGCGCGAGACGACGAGATGCGTTTCGACCGCGCGTTCGCGCAGCGCCGCAAGCAGACGCACGCCATAGACGGCGCCCGTCGCGCCCGTGATCGCAACGACGATACGGCGCGGGCGTTGCGCCATCATCGCAACGCCCGCGCGCCGGCTTGCGGCAGATAGTCTTCAAGCACGAGCGTATCGACGCCCGGAATCGACTTGCGTTCGAACTCGGCTTCGCGGCCCCAGGGCTTCGTCGCATCGATGGCGAGCCGCCCCCAGTGATCCTTGTGGGCATCGCGATAAAAGCCCGGCACATTTTCGATGACCATCGTGCGCGTGTCCGCGCGCCCGCGTGTGAGGAATGCCCAGATCACTTCGTCCATGTCGTAGATGTCGATGTCCTTGTCGACGACGATGCACAGCTTGTTGTAATCGAGATGCGAGCCGAGCGCGGCAAGCAGCGCGTGTTGCGCGTGGCCGTCGTATTGCTTGTCGATCTTGATGATCGTATTCATCACCGTGGGCTTGCACGTGACGTCCAGCACGCCGCGCACTTGCGCCGATATTGCCTTGTAGATGCGCGCGGCCGTTGCCGCTTCGAGCGGCCGCAGGTCTTCGTCGGACCCGCAAATGAGGCCATGAAAGACCGCGCCTTCACGCCAGCCAACATGCGTGACTTCGAACACATGGTTGTCGCCGACTTCGACGTAATAGCCCATGAATTCGCCGAACGGACCTTCGGGGCGCCGCTCGTTTGGCAGGATGCGGCCTTCGATGACGATCTCGGCGGCCACCGGAACGTCGAGGTCGACGGTAAGCGCGCGGCGCATCGCGAGGGGGCCGCCGCGAATGGCCGCGGCGAGCGCGAGTTCGTCGCCTTCCGGCGGCAGCGACACGCACGCGCTCATGAACAGCTCGGGCGCCGCGCCGATCAGAATGGCGGCTTCGAGCGCCTCGCCGCGCGCTTCCGCTCGCAACTGGTACTGCGCGAGGTCGTGACTGCTGCCGAGGCGAATGCGCAGTTCATCGTCGGAAACGACCATCGAGCGATGAAACGAGAGGTTCGGCACGCCAGTGTCCGGGTCCTTCGCGAGGAAAATGCCAGAGGTGATGTACGGCGCGCCGTCGCGTTCGTGATAGGTGAGGATCGGCAGGTCGGACAGCTTGCCGGTGATCCAGTCCGATGGCATCGGCACATGTTCCACAGTGTTGTCGAGCGTCGATGCAAGCGTGATCTCGCGATCCAGACGAGCGCAGAACGTTTCTTCCGGCGCGCAGCGGATGATTTCGCGCAGCCGGTCGTGATCGCTATAGAGGTTGAGCAACACGGGCAGCCTGCTGCCGCGGACGTTCTCGAAGAGCACGGGCTTCGTGGTTTCGCGCTGCAGGCGTCGCGCGACGGCGGCGGCTTCGAAGCGCGGATCGACTTCGCGCGTAACGGTCAGCAAGTCGCCGCGTGCGCGCAGCCGGGAAAGGTAGTGTTTCATCGCGAAAAGAGGCATGACGAGGGATGAGCGCGGACTGCGCGCCTGTGGCCTTCTTATACCCGCCGCATTTTTTGCCGGGATACGCAAAGACGCCGCGAACCTAGGAAAAGCGGTTTTTCTTGCATGGTCCGTCAATGCAGCGCGCTTGCATCGCCACGATACTTTTGGCGACCCATAATTCAGGTTCTTGAATGATCGAGCGAGCGTCCGGGCGGTAGCGGCGCACGCAACGGCCAGGAGACAGAATGACCGAATCACACGCTGGACTTTTCAGAAACGCGCTCGCAGGCCGGCAGGCGCGCCTCACCGAAGCGTTCTATCAACTGCGCGTGCAGCCCGATTGCGTGAGCGTTCCGGAGTTCGGCTTATACGGCGGAACCGTCGCGGTGCCGGGCGGTGCGGAAGAGGGCGTGTGGAAGATGGCGAGCATTCGCGACGAAATCTATCTCGTCGTATCGGACTGCAACTATGCGCATAGCCGCTCGGAGAAGATCCTTCCCGAAGGCTTCGTCGAGTTTCATTTCTCGATTGCAGGACCGGCGAGTGTCGACTTCTCCGATACGGGGCATCTGCATGTGAACGCGCCGAATCTGCTCGTGTGCAGTCAGGGCACGGACGTGCAGTATCAGGTGACGTGCGGGCCGGGGCCGTGGCAATCGGTCGGCATGTACGTGACGCGGCGCTACTTCGACCGCCTCGTGCAAGCGCTCGGCGGCGAGGCCGACAAGATTCGCGCGGAACTGGCATCGATCGATCGCGATCAGATCTACAACCGGCAGATGCCCTTCAGTGTCGACGCGCTGCAGATTGCCGAGCAATTGCTGGCATCGCCATATAAGGGTGCGCGTCAGCTCTTCTATCTCGAAGGCAAGTGCAACGAAATACTGTGCGCGTGCATCGAAATGTGGCTCACGCATCTGCGCGACGATTCTCCGGGCGAGACGCTTTCCGCACGCGATCTCCGGCTGATCGAACAGGCGCAGCGGATGATTGTCGCGGACTTGCGCGTCGCGCCGACGATTCCGGAGCTCGCGCGCGCCGTTGGAACGAACGCGTCGAAGCTGAAGCGCGGTTTTAAGTTTCTATATGGCATGACGATTTTCGAATACGGGCATCGATGCCGGATGAATCATGCATTGCGATTGCTCGTCGACGAGCGCTTGCCCGTTGGACAAGTCGCTCTTGCAACGAGTTATCAGCATCAGACGAGCTTCACGGCGGCGTTTCGCGACTACTTCGGCTTCGCGCCGAAAGACGCGCGGCGTCTCGCTAGCCCTTCCACGCAGCAGCGCGATGCACCGGAAGCCGCGCGTGCAAGAAGCGAAACCGGCAACGCGGATACCGCGGACAAGCGTTGATATCGGAACAACGCTCTCACTTGTAGGAAATCGGCCGCATCTCGCGCGCGTGACTGCCGTGTCGAAATATCTGTTGTTAGCATCGTCCTTACTTTGGACAACCGCCCATCACCGGGCAGACAACAGACCGGAATCACGATGAAGTCAATCAAGGTACGCAACCCCCGCACGGGCGAACACGACTACGAATTCAATGCGGCATCCACGGACGATGTCGCTCTCGTAATCGCGCAGGCACGCGACGCACAGCGCGCATGGAACGCGCTCGGACTCGAACATCGCACAAAGGCGCTCGGCGAATGGGCCGCGCAACTGGAGGCGAACGGCAAGCAGATCGTCGATGCGCTGTCCGTCGATACGGCGCGCCGCCGCATCTCCGAGGAAGAACTCGGCGCGGTCATTCACTTCATCCACGGCTTCTGCGATGCCGCGCCCGAAGTGCTCGCCACGCCGTTCCGCAAGCTCGACGCGCATCCCGATGTCGTATTCAAGGTGACGTATTCGCCGTACCCGGTGGTAGGCGTCATCAGCCCGTGGAATTTTCCGCTCGTGCTGTCCTTCATCGACGCGATTCCCGCTCTTGTCGCGGGTGCGGCCGTCGTCATCAAGCCGAGTGAAGTCACGCCGCGCTTCGTCGAACCGCTGAAGCGATCACTCGATGCGGTGCCGGCGCTCAAAGGCATCGTCAATCTCGTGCAGGGCGCGGCCGAAACGGGCGCGGCGATCGTCGCGCAATCGGATGCGGTCGTCTTCACCGGCAGCGTGCCGACGGGCCAGAAAATTGCGGCAGCGGCCGCGCAGGCCTTTGTTCCCGCGTTCCTCGAACTCGGAGGCAAGGATGCGGCCGTCGTGCTCGAAGGATCGGACGTGAAGCGCGCAGCGACCAGCATCTTGCGCAGCGCGCTCTATAACTCGGGGCAGGTCTGCTATGCGATCGAACGCGTGTATGCGCACGATTCGCTTTACGATGCGCTCGTCGCCGAACTCATGACGCAAGCGCAGACACTCAAGCGCAGTCACGCAGCGGGCGACGGCGGTCACTACGGCCCGATGATCTTCGGTCAGCAGGCGTCCATCATCGATGCGCAGCTCGATGATGCGCTCGCGAAGGGCGCAAAGATCGTGCTCGGCGGCAGGAGCGAGACGGTGAACGGCGCGGTGTGGATCGATCCGACCATCGTCACCGATGTGACGCACGAGATGACGCTGATGACGGACGAGACTTTCGGGCCTGTAGTGCCGGTGATGCGCTTCTCGACCGCGGACGAAGCCGAGCGCTTGATGAACGATTCGATGTTTGGGCTGAGCGGCGCAGTATTCGGCCCGGACACGCACACGGCCGGTGACTTTGCGACGAAGATGGAAGCGGGCGGCGTGAGCATCAACGATACGGAACTACCGCGCGTAATGATGTTCGCCGGCGAAAAGACCGCGTTCAAAAAGTCGGGCATGGGCGGATCGCGCTATGGGGCGACGAGCATTATGCGCTACGTAAGAAAGCGTGCGCTGCTCGCCAACGAAGGTCCGGTGCCGCCGCTAGAGAAGCTGGCGGAGGTCTAATGGACTGGAAACACAAGATCGCGCGGCGGAGGGGCAGTAAAAAGGCGCATTGCTCGAAAGCGCCATATTGCGCCCCTCACGCGGGACGCAGTCACGCTGGCGCACGGTCCGGCCGAACTTGGGCACTGACTCGAACGGGTTGATCCGTAGATAGTCTCCGATGCCCGGACTCCGCGGCGCAGTGCTCGAGATTTCGCCGCTTTATCCGCCGGAGCCAATGTTTCGATTACGTATGATCCGACAGATCGGCCCGCACAACTGCACCGCGACGCCGGGCGGACTTGATCGGGTAGAGGGCAGATCAACGACAAAAGCGCTGGCACTCGCCGTTGCCTGACACCGTTGTGCATTGAAACACGGCCACACGACCAGCACCGCGAAGATGGGTTTCCGTGCGAACGCGCCGTTGCGGTTGCTGCGCTGGACTGCGGACAAAGCCCGAGCCTCAACGCGGCAACGGCGGCGCGCACAGCGGCGCTACAGCGCCATACTCCTCTATTTCTCGACGCACCGTCCCTGCGCGGCGCGGTTTCGTTAGACGTTGGTCTGTGCAAGGAGAAACACCACGAACAATCAGAACTCGTCGACGCGGTCGCCTCGAGTGCGCGTATCGCCGAATCGGAGGCCGAGCAGACGAGTATTGCTATCCTCGCCACGATCTCGAATGAGGTCGCTGCGGGTGGGGCAGGAAGCTTCGTCGCGACTGCTTAGGCGCCCTAGGCAATCTTCAATGCGAGTTCGGTCCCGCGCTTGATCGGCAACGTGGTCGAGATGAAACCACTCGCTGGGTCACGAATGTATTCGATAAAGTCTGGTTCCGCATTGTCGTTCAACACATAGCCCCCAACGCGAAGCTGCGGGGCGACAATCTCGATCACGCTGCGCGCAAGCGAAGGACCCTCCGGAGATGGCCAGCCATCGATCAGCGCGAAATCCACCAGACCACCAACGTTACGCAGCGTTTCTCGCGCGTCGCCCACTCGGATATCGGCAAAATCCGCGAGCCCGGCGTCGGCGAGGTTGGCACGCGCGATTGCCGCCTTTTCCTCCACCAGCTCTGAGCCGATCACGAGGCCACCACCGTTGTCACGCATTGCAGCGGCGAAATAGAGCGCCGACATGCCGATCGAAGTCGCGAAATCCACGACCCGTTTCGCGCCCATCGCGCGGCAAAGCAAATAGATGAGGTCGCCCTGATCGGGATGGATCGAGAAGCCGTACTCGGCGAAAGCGTGCGCGTCATATCGAGACGGCCCGTCGAAGGCTTCGCGTGCCGGGTGACGGCGTGACGAGTTCAGCCGCTGGATTACCTCCAGCACTCGGGCATCGCGAATTGGGCTGAGCCCGCTAGAGTGCGGTATTTCATGTGGCATAAGTTTCTTCCTTGCGGAACGAGTTAGGGTCGCCGGTAGCTTCGCGAGAAGCGAACCGGGTGACGTTAGCGCGCCTACCGTATTGAGTAGCTGGACTATAATTTCGGTACTGAAATAGTACCAAAGGGCGGCGAGGCAGGTGGGCGATGGTAAAAGACGGTAACGAACTTGATGGCAGGCTTTCTTCGACCTCGGCGCGACGACCGGGGCGACCGAGGGCGAATGAGTCCGAGGAACGCCGGCGCGCGATTCTCGCCGCAGCACGTCAGTCATTCGTCGAACTTGGCTTCGCCCGTACGACCACCGCCGAGGTAGCCGCCAGAGCGAAAGTATCCAAGCGCGCGATCTACGAGGCTTTCACAAACCGGACGGAGCTTTTCGCCGAAGTGATCCGCGATTGTCAGCACCTCATTGTCGACCTGCCGAGACCTGAAGACGAGGAACTGCCCCTTCTTGATACGCTCATTCGGATTTTTCGGCTCGACCTCGACGACGATGCAGAAAGGGCGCGGGAGGCGATGCTCAACTTGATCGTTAGGGAGAGCACCCTACTGCCGGAACTGTCCGACTATCTCTATGAGAACGGAGCGCTGCGCTCTCGCGAGGCACTTATCGAATGGCTTCTGCTTGAGTCGGCACGCGGCCGGATATCAGTCGACGACCCATTAGTCGATGCGGGCATGCTAATGGACATGGTATTCGGAGCGCTGTTACCGCGACGCAGGTCGACAGAGGCGACGGACCGGATGCTCAGGCGCGACCACATCAAAAAGCGGCTCGCTATCTACCTCCGCGGGATTGGTGCGGATCCGCTCAGCGGTTAACGCGAGAGAAGTGAACTGGGTTTCGGGCGCGGGTACGGCGGGAATCACGAGCGCCAGTTGTTCTCTGCGGCGTTTATGCTAGATCGGGTGCACTGGCGATCCACATTCTCGGTTGCTACGACTCTTTCAATTTTGGCCCACGGTCAGTCAGTGTACCGTTCGCAGCGGGCTACGGAAGCGCGGGGTCGCTGTCTCATTGCCCATCGCGCCCTGTCGTCACTGCTAGTACAAGGTCTGTCCGGGATAACCGCCAGCAGCATTGAGCGCACCTAGCTTGTCTCCGGAGCCGGTAAGCTCCGGCGTCCAACACGTCGTCGAGCGGGCGAACCCGCTTGCGATGATGGACACAGACCAGCAAGTACCGTCCTGGCGTGTTGTTGAGCCAGTGTAGCCAAGTCCACCGGCTCGAACCCCAGTGGCGCGAGCACCTGCCGTGAAAGGATTGCCGCGAACATCGGGCCCACGAGCGAAAAGACATGGGCCCGCGGCTCGCCTTCGCACACTTCGCCTTTCATCTGCGAGCGCTCGACCAGCGCCTGCAAAGCATCGAACATCGGCGCCACCACCTCTTCCACCCAAATTCGTCCAAGGTCCGGGAAGCGCTCGCTTTCCCTCAGGATCAGTGCGGCGATGCGTGGGCCGAGACTGTTTCCAATCGACGTCGCTGCGCGCAAAAGAAAGAACGGCACGAACTCGGCGAATGCGCCGTCGTACTGCCGGATCGTCTCACTTAGTTGCCGGACGTTGGTTGCCGTCACTTGCTGGACGACCGCGCGAAACAAATGCTCCTTGGTTTCGAAGTACAGGTAGACCGTTCCCTTTGCGACACCAGCGCGTCGCGCCACGTCGTCGAGTCTAGTTGCCTCGTAACCCGCCTCGAGGAAGCAGGCAAGCGCGACGTCGATGATCTCACCTGGCCGCGCGTCCTTGCGGCGCCGGCGTTTAGCGGGTTCGGCAGCGGGACTCAATGTCAATCCTGAGTCGATTTGAGAGCTTTTAGTGCGTTTCATTCTCTTACTGGGAAGTTCGATAGGCGCGGTGCGCCAAAGACAGACCCGGTCGCGACAGGACGCTCACCCGGTAGGTGGTCAATTGTTGCTCTGGCATTGTCCTTCCCGTCACGCCGTCATGATAGCCCGCGCCTGCTCATTTCGTTGCGTCCGTTGATTCGGCAGCTATGAATTCGGCTGCCCCCGCGTTGACCCGATCCAGGCCTCCCAAAGCAGAACTTGCAATTTAATGACCTAGAAGTCATTATCTATCCCAGCACGACTGCTCCTGCATGAAAACGCGCGGGTGGTGAGCGGTCGCACAGCAGAACGGGATATGCCGTACGCGCAAATCGCACGTCCATAGCGGGAGAAAAAAGTTGGAAGACAGCCATCCACCGATCGGGTGCGCGAAACTAGGCGGTCGCGTCATCGCGCAGCCGTTTTGGCACGACAGCCCAGTCGAGGCAACGCCCCGCAGCTGCACGTACCACGCGGCGCAGCCCCGCAACGCTCAGTCCGTCATACGTACCGCGCTCGTCGCAGGAGGCGCGCTCGCTCTCACTGCGCTCGCCGGTTGTTCGCACCAGGATGCGCCTTCATATCAAGGCTACGTCGAAGGAGAATTCGTCTATCTGAGTTCGTCGCAGGCGGGCACGCTCACGCAGTTGGCGGTCACGCGCGGACAGACGGTGGGTTCGGGCATATCCGTGTTCACACTGGAGTCTGGAAGCGAAACTGCGGCATTGAACCAGGCGCGGCAGCAGCTTGCATCGGCGCGAGCACAGTTGCACGACATCCAGACGGGCAAGCGCCCGGTCGAAATAGACGTAACGAAAGCGCAACTCGCGCAAGCCAGCGCGAACGCGCGCAAGGCCGCGCTGCAACTCACGCGCGACGAGGCACAGTTCAGTGCAGGCGGCATTTCCAGAGCCCAACTTGACGATTCGCGTGCGAACGCCGAGTCGACCGCGGCTCAGGTTCGTGAGCTTTCCTTTCAGATCGACGTCGCCCGGCTACCCGGACGCGAACAGCAAATCAGTGCGCAGTCGGCGCAAGTCGAGGCCGCGCAGGCCGCCGTCGCCCAGGCGCAATGGAAGCTCGATCAGAAGCAGGTGACGGCTCCTGCCCAGGGCCGCGTGTACGACACGCTGTTCCGCGTCGGCGAATGGGTGGCGGCAGGTAGCCCGGTCGTGCAGATGCTGCCGCCGCAGAACGTCAAGGTGCGGTTCTTCGTTCCGGAAACAGTGGTGGGAGCGCTGCAGCCGGGCCGCGCGCTGACGATTCATTGCGACGGTTGTGCTGCCGATGTATCGGCAAAGATAACCTACGTGTCGAATGAGGCGGAGTACACCCCGCCGGTGATTTACAGCAACGAGCGCCGCTCGAAATTCGTCTACCTGGTCGAAGCGCATCCCGCCGTCGCCGATGCCGAAAAGCTTCGTCCGGGGCAGCCTGTCGCGGTGATGCTGCAATGAGGCCTTCTGAGCAGCAGTACGCGATCGACGTGCACGGATTGAACAAGCACTTCGGCGACAAGCATGTCGTCAACGATGTGTCGTTGCAGGTCGCGCAAGGTGAGATCTTCGGCTTTCTCGGCCCGAATGGCAGTGGCAAGACAACCTCGATCCGGCTGATGTGCGGATTGTTGACCCCAGACTCGGGCAGCGGCAAGTGCCTTGGCTACGACATCCTGACGCAGAGCGCCCTGATCAAGCGCAACGTCGGCTATATGACGCAGCGCTTCTCGTTCTGGGAAGACATGACCATCCGCGAGAACCTCGACTTCGTCGCGCGCGTTTATGGAATGAAAAACCGCCGCGAGAAAGTCGACGCGACGCTCGAAACGCTCGGGTTGCAAAGCCGCGCGAACCAGTTGACCGGCGCGCTATCGGGCGGGTGGAAACAGCGGCTGGCGCTGGCCGCCTGCATGCTGCACGAGCCGCGTCTGCTGCTGCTCGATGAACCGACCGCCGGTGTCGATCCGACCGCACGGCGCGATTTCTGGGAGGAACTGCACTGTCTAGCCGCGCGTGGCATCTCGGTGCTCGTCAGCACGCACTACATGGACGAGGCGGAACGCTGTCACAAGCTCGCCTATATCGCGTACGGCAAGCTGCTCGCGCATGGAACATCGAAGGAAGTGATCGACTCGCAAAACCTCGCGACCTGGTCGATTTCCGGCGCGAATCTCACCGAGCTGTCCGAGCAGTTGCGCGCAACCGATGGTGTCGATCAAACCGTCGTATTCGGCTCAGCCTTGCATGCGAGCGGCCACGATCATGCGGCGCTGGAAGCCGCGATCCGGCGAGCGACAAACGGCAAGGCGGTACACATCGAGCAAATCGGCACGGGCCTCGAGGACGTCTTCATCTACATGATGAACCGCTCTGCCGACAACTATGGAATCAGACCGTGAACCTCGATGCCTTCTTTTCGCCCACGCGCTGGTGGAGCATTGTGCTGAAAGAGTTGTTGCAGCTGCGACGGGACCGCATCACGTTCGCGATGATCGTCGGCTTGCCGGTCGTCCAACTGGCGCTTTTCGGCTTTGCGATCAACACTGACCCGAAGCACCTGCCCACCGCGGTGATTCTCGCGGACCAGAGCCCGTTTTCGCGCAGCTTCGTTGCGGCAATGGAGAACTCCGAATATTTCCGGATTGTCGACACGCTTCATACCGAGGAAGAGGGACGTCGCGCGCTCGCCGAAGGGCGCGTGCAGTTCGTGCTGACGGTTCCCGCCGACTTCTCAAGGAAATTGCTGCGCGGCGAACGGCCCGCGTTGCTCGTCGAAGCCGATGCAACCGATCCAACCGCGACCGGCACCGCAATCGGGGCGTTGCCAAGCCTCGTTCAGCCAGTGGCCGACAAGGACATCACCGGGCCGCTTGCGCATCTGAACGGCACGCCCAATGCTTTTAGCGTGCAGGTGCAGCGTCTCTACAATCCGGAAGGGATCACGCAATACAACGTCGTGCCAGGGCTGATGGGCATCATTCTGACCATGACGATGGTGATGATGACGGGCCTCGCCATCACCCGCGAACGCGAGCGCGGAACGATGGAAAACCTTCTCGCGACACCGGTGCTGCCGCTCGAGGTGATGACCGGCAAGATCGTGCCGTATGTGGCGATCGGGCTGGTGCAGGTCTCGATCATCCTCGCCGCGTGTCGTTACGTGTTCAACGTGCCTTTCGAAGGCAGCGTGCTGGCGATTTACCTCACCTCACTGTTATTCATCGCCGCGAACCTGACCGTTGGCATCACGCTGTCGTCGCTCGCGCAGAACCAGTTGCAGGCCGTGCAGCTGACCTTCTTCTATTTTCTACCCAGCATGCTGTTGTCCGGCTTCATGTTTCCGTTCGCGGGGATGCCGCGCTGGGCGCAATGGATTGGCAATGTACTGCCGCTCACGTATTTCAACCGCCTGGTGCGCGGCATTCTGCTCAAAGGCAACGGATGGACCGAACTGTGGCCATCGGTGTGGCCGCTCGCGTTGTTCACCGTGGTCGTGCTGGGTATCGCTTTGCGCTTTTACCGGCGCACGCTCGATTAGGAGAATCCGGTCGATGAACATTCTCGCAAGCTTCACCGCTGTTGTCGCTTCTCTCGCGGTTTACGGCTGCGCGGTAGGCCCGGACTTCCAGTCGCCGGCCGCGCCCACCGCACAGTCCTACACTCACGACGCTCAGCCTGTGACCGCCGAGGCGCCGGGGACGACGCAGACGTTTACCCGCGCCGACACCGCGCTGCCGATGTGGTGGACGCAATTCGGCTCGGCTGCGCTAAACCGTCTTGTCGACACCGCGCTGTACAACAGTCCCACGCTGGCACAAGCGCAAGCCAGGTTGACGGAGGCACGTGAGAACTATGTGGCGCAAGCCGGTGCGACGGAGTATCCCGCGATCGATGCAAGTTTTTCCACCACGCGCCAGAAAGTCGACCTGAATTCGTTCGGTATCACCTCGGTGCCAAGCCCGGGTCCCTTCACCGTCTATAACGCGTCACTCAGCGTGTCTTACGCGCTGGATATATTTGGCGGCAACCGGCGCACGCTGGAAGGACTGATGGCCCAGGTCAATTACGAAGCCTACGAGCTGGAGGCGGCGAAGCTTTCGCTGGCCGGCAACGTGGTTGCAAATGCAATTCGTCGGGCGTCGCTGCAACAGCAGATTGACCTGACCGAACGCCTCGCTGACACGCAGGCACACCAGTTGTCGATCGTCGAACGACGATTCGCGGCCGGGGGCGTGTCGATGCTCGACGTTCGCACTCAGCGCACACTGCTCGCACAAACGCGCGCCACACTGCCGCCACTGTCGACGCAACTTGCCCAGACCGATCATCAACTGGCGGTACTGCTCGGCAGTGCACCATCCGATGCTGATTTTCACGACATCACGCTCGACTCGTTACGCCTGCCGTCGAACGTGCCCGTCACGCTGCCTTCGACGCTCGCGCACGAGCGCCCGGACATTCGCGCGTCCGAAGCGCTGCTGCACCAGGCGAGCGCAAATGTCGGCGTGGCGGCGGCCAACATGTATCCGCAGCTTGCAATTTCCGCGGCGATCGGCTCGGAGCGTACGCGAATGGCCGATGTGCTGAGCGGAATGAACATCTGGAATGTCGGGCTCAATCTGACGCAGCCGCTATTTCATGGCGGCGAGCTGCGCGCGAAAAAGCGCGCGGCGCAAGCGGACTACGATGCTGCTCTCGCCAGCTATCGACAAACGGTGCTTCAGGCGCTTCAGCAGGTCGCGGATGCATTGCAGGCTTTGGATAACGACGCACGGACGTTGAGCAAGCGCAGTGACGCGCAGCGCGAAGCGCAAGCAAGTCTTTCCATTGCACAGGCGCAATATGCGGCCGGTGCGGTGAGCCAGTTCAGCCTGCTCGATACACAACGCTCAGCGCTGCAAACCGTACTTGACGAGAGCCGTGCGCAGGCAGACCGGTTATCGGATACCGCGATGCTATTTCAGTCGCTTGGGCGCGCATGGTGAAGCCGTGAACGCCGCTGACGTAGTGCACGCGGCCTCATGCGCTTGCGGTCCACACGCGCGAGCGGTCTTCGATGGATCCCCTATGATTCTGTCACGCAAGGAGAACAGCTTGAATTCTATCGTCGGAACTGGTATTACGTCGGCGGCATCCTGTTCGTCCTTCTGGCCTATTTGATGGGATTTTGGGGCGCGGACCACCTCGCCCCGGTTCAGATCATCCTGGTCTACAGCTTCATGGCGATGCTCGCGCACCAGTTCGAGGAATACGCCGCGCCGGGAGGTTTCCCAGGCATCGGCAACATCGCGATGTTCGGGGAGCGGCGCACCCCGATCGCTACCGGGCGCGGGTTGCGCGGCATCTCGTCCAGCAAATACCGCGCACGTCACTCTGACGGCAGAAAGAAGCACCCGCGCGCCGCTCAACGCTTAAAGTTCATCGGTGACCTCGCTGTAAGTCACGAGGCTCGATGGCAGCCGCATAGCGACCTCATCGACCTCGTCATGCTGAACAACTATTGATACTGCCGATTTACCGTTTGATTAGCGTCATTGAGCGGCTCAACAAGATCGATTTGGGCTTTCAACGGACTCGGCTGGTTCACCTGCAAGGTGCCTGCTGCATTGAATTCCAATTGGTTGTCGAGTGCAGTGTTGTATGCCGGCCAGTTGGTTAGACCTGCGTTAGACGGATTTCCCGTTTTTGCGAACGCGGTCCAGTAAGCGATCATGTTACGCGCCACCTGTTCGTCTTGACTCGTGACAGCTGTCCCGTAGATAGAGGAAAGGGTATCAAATACGTACGGAATCTCGGCACCATGCGTGGCGCCGGCGACTTTATCTCTGATCGACTGAGCGACATACGAAAAACGATAGAGATACGTCGGCGCGCCGTTGGACGTAAAAATTCGGGCGACAAAACGTGCGGGCTCATCCATCGTAATGACACGAGAAATTTGGCTCTCAATGGACGCGACAGAGGCGGTGCCAGTCGGATCGAACGCCGCAGCGGCAGCGCTCAAGTTTTGAGGACCAAAGATCGCGTACGCCTGCTCCTTCGTCGTAATGCCTCGACTCGGAAATCCGAGGTCGGCATTGTTCACCCCAATCATGAGCGGGATCTTCGCAAAGTGTCCCGCCTTGTACTGATTCTCCGGTTCGTCAACCACAAGTTTCCCGTCGATGATCGCGCCACCCGAGAACGTGGCCAGGCTATGCGATGTATTCAACGTTGAGGTGTCCAACCCGTCGAGGACTTGATCTGCCGAGAGCGCACGTAGGGCGTCCAGCGAACTGGCGTCACTCCCGTTGATTCCCAGTCCACTGGCGAATGAAGCGCCCTGTTCTTCAGCCGAAGCCCCGACCGTCTTGGCGTTACGCGTGAGCGTACGGCCATAGTACTGATTGACGCGTCCATTGCCGGACTCATTAATCGCCTTTGCAAACAGTCCTGATGCCGACGGCGATGTCAGTAGGTTGTGAATTGATTCACCTCCAGCCGATTCCCCAAATATCGTGACGTTCGTGGGGTCGCCGCCGAAGTTGGAGATATTACGCTGTACCCATTTCAAAGCGGCGATCTGGTCCATATAACCGTAATTAGCCAACGTTTCGCCGGACTGGGCTGCGGCCGCGGTCAGTGCAGGATGTGCAAAGAAGCCGAAGCGACCGAGCCGGTAATTCACTGTGACGATAACCACCCCTTCTTTGGCGAACTGTGTGCCGTCATATTTCGGCATCGACGTTCCGCCAACGACGTATGCACCGCCGTAGATCCAGACCATCACAGGCAAGTTCTTGCCAGTGCTGTTTTGCGGGCGCCATACGTTGAGGTACAGACAATCTTCGGACGGGGCGACCGTCAGTCCGGAATTCGGGCCGCTCGTTTGCATGCAGTCGTGAACAAAAGACGTCGCCTGCCGCACACCGCTCCATGCAGCGACGGGCTGGGGCGGGCGCCAGCGCAAGCTCCCGACGGGAGGAGCCCCAAAGGGGATACCCTTGTACGCCACCACGCCGTTAGCCGCCACGCCCTGCACAGCACCATCGGCCGTCATCGCAATTGTGGGATCCGAGGAATTCGAAGAGCTGCCACCTCCACAAGCAGACAGCGCCACCGCGAGGATTGGGAAGGTGAGCAGTGCAGGCAAGCGCGTCAGTGTGTCTTGCTTCAGCACAGCCGGTTTCGTCTTTCCTAGAGCTTTACGTCTCTGTGTAGTCATGATGCCATCGTCCCCTCTATGGTCCCGGATACCTTACCGCCATGACTTGTTGCTGCGGCGGGCTCTGCGGCGCAGAGCGGAATCGAGTATCGAAGAGTGATTTTCTGCCGTCAAATTCGGGCCAATAATGGTCCATATGAATTGCGTTCATAGCCTTAGATAGTTAGGCCTGCGACGTAAGACGGTTTCTAATCAGGGCTTCAACCTCGGCAAGGCGTACTGTGACGTTCCAGTCCGCATCATCCGCAACACGTAACGCACGTAACGCACGTAACGCACGTAACGCACGTAACGCACGTAACGCACGTAACGCACGTAACGCACGTAACGCACGTAACGGAGCGGGCGTCCCGTCACCCGACAGGACGCCCGCGTAGACGCAATCGAACGCCGCGGTTACTCCGCGTTTGTTGCGCTAGGACGGATCGACACAGCTGAAGCTGTCGGCCGAATTCACATCGCCCGTGCCGTTGTATCTGCTGACTTTCGGCCACGGGCACAAAGGCATGGTCCGTTCAACAGCGCCGGTCGGAGAGTTGTTCGCGTACTTGGTCGCAATAATCTGCTCGGGCACGCGACCTTTCTCGACCCACGACTGCGCGGCGGCCAAAAGGTCATGAGTAGGATCGTCCGGCGCAATTGGAAATCCGGGGCTAAGGTTACCGAAAACGTTCGGGCCGACGCCATTGCGGCAATGATCCATTCCCGGTGCGGTGAACAGCTTCATAAATTTGTCGGACTGACCTGGCATGCGTTTCTCGACACTCTGGCGGTAGGCAATCGCAGCTCCCGGCACCTGAATGCCATCGGCGAGACCTTGAAAAACGATGAGCTTGCCGCCATGCGCCGCGAATGCGGAGAGGTCAGGATTCGATGCATCCACTGCGAAGTCTAGGGTGTTGTGCATCACATCGACGTCGCTAGCCCAGTTGAAGCTTCTCCAGTCCCAGTTGACTCCCCATACTCACTGAAATGGAAAGGGGAAGGGCGGCGCCGAGGTCGGCGTAGTCGCCGCAGTCGAGAAATCGAGTTCGGTACCGGGCAAATATCCATAGGACAGTTGTGCGCCTGTCACAGGATTGGTGGGTCCCGCGTAAATCTTGCGCAGTGCACTGACCTGCCCGGCTGTTAGGCAATCAGCCGCGTCGGCGGACTTGCACTGAAGGACCGCCGGATCGACCTTGCACATGTCCGGCCGGCCGATGACGCCGTCTTTCAGTCCATCCAGCTCGTCGCAAGCGCTCATGACATGGTCGGCCCAGAGCTTGCGCTTAGCGACCGTGAGATTGCTCGTCTGGTCTTGCTGGGTCGCGGCCCACGCCCACTGGTAAGAAAGATGCGCAGGAACGCGAGCGGCACCCGGCGCGCCAGCCACGATGCCGTCGTAGTCCTCCGGATACTGTTGTGCCTCGTGCATGCCCTGACCGCCCCCGGTGGAGCATCCGAACCAGTAAGAGTAGGACGGCGCCCTCGCATAGAATCGGTTGACGAGCGTCTTCGATAATGTGGTCATCAGGTGCGTCGCGCGATGCCCGAAGTCGACGATCGTCTCGACATGCCCGACCATGCTTGCCACGCCTGCCGATGTACCCAGGTCAGTGTTGGCAACGGCGAACCCCCGCCGCAAGCCATTGGCCAAGGCTTCATAGTCGATAGTGCCGCCCAGGCCTCCGTTTCCTGTGCCGAGATATTTGCCGTTCCAGGCGGTCGGAAGCCACAGTTCCACTTTGATGTTGGAGTCGGACGTCGGCTTGACAGTGGCCGCGACTCTGCAGAAGGCCGGCAGGTCTTTGATGGTGGCGCCCGTGGGCGGTGCGAAATCGCCTGCTGGCATGCCTTTAGTAAGGGTGAAGGTTGTGTCGGCTACTGTCACGGAAGAGAGGTCAGAACAATTTACCGAGGCCGTCTGGCTCGTCGCCGGTCCCGTATCGGCTCCTCCGCCGCATCCGGCGGTGAACAACGCGGCTGACGCAACGACGACAAACCCCAGTGCGGACGGCGAAAGCAAAGCGTTGCCCTCTCGATTCTTGAGCATTGCGGATCTCCAAAGACAATAAGTCGGTGTAGAAACTGAACAAGGCAGTCGCGAGGAACCACTCAGCAACAATATTGTTCGACCAGGCTTCATGAAGGCCGAGACTGCTAGCAATCTTTCGGACTGAGATAGACGCGCGATAGCGACTATGGGCGTGGCCTCACGTGTTTGATCGGTGGCACATCCACAGGCGCGACGAGGAGTGTCGACGGATTGGTGCGCATGCGCCAATCCGCCGAAATTGACCGGCGATATCAGTTAGCTGGATGCGGCACGTCGCGCCGCATCCTACAGATGCACGTTAGCGTTCGCTGAACACCTTAGGCTCATGAGCGTCGGCCATTGCGCTTCGATCCCTGAGAGGCAAGTCGGTTGCTCTGGAGCAACTTGGGCGGTGCGGAGAGATGGGTCTGCGTCGGCTTTGATGCCATCCGGCAAGAATGAGGTCTGCCCGAAGCTCCATATGTCGGTTGCGTGTCCCGAACCGGTCTCAGGCACTCGATTTTTGCGCGACGGCAACGGATCGGGTTCGGCCGACGCGTCGGATGGCCTGCCCAGCGGTAATATGCATTGGTGGCCCCGGAAGCCGACGTTGCATTGCCTAGGCTTTTCAATGACGGCTAGTTCACGTGCAGCAGCGGTACGACGCTTCGCCCGCGAGCGCCATTCGCGACATATCTCCTACGGACCTGCGTTCTGCATTGACGAAGGCGAAGGAGGGAGCCGCGCGGTTCGAATGAAGAAAGCTGTGCTCGTAGCCCGATCGATCAAGAGGGCTGAGCGCGTCAGCCAGCATCGTCGAAGATCGATCAATGCGCTTCCGGGCCGACAAGGACGCCAGCGGTGGCATTAACCGTGTGCTTGATGATACGACTAATCAGGCATGGCACTGCACCGTTGCCCGCGCGGTTGCTCCTGTCGCGGAGGTCAGCATGATTAAGCGTAATCCTGTCTGCTTTCTCGAAGCGGTGCCGAGCTAACGATGCCTTTAGGAGAACCATTAGAGGAGAGCAGTCATCGTCTGGCCAACACGTGCACGATTCAACACGATAGCTCATCGATATTTATTCATTATCCCGATCGTTGTAGGAAGGAACAACATCTTTACGTCGTCAACACTCCTATGGCACACGGCGTTCGTTCGGTCGCCCGGCCCTTCGATCACTGCCGCGATCTTCGCCGGAGGTCGCGACCAGCTGACCGTGATTAACCCGTTTTCTTGAGCAGACCCGCCTGCGGGCGCGAATAACTGCGCATTCCCGGCTGCGTCTTATTACTTGATCGCAGGCTCGACCAAGAGCCGCATGCGCCCGTGAGCACCGGATCGGTCGCCGTACACAGAGCACAACGCATGAAGCAATAGCTGGGGGCGCAGAAGTGCCGGCGCATGCGTGCCGCGTCGCGGCGCGTAGGCGATCGCAGGCTGGATCGCAGCACGTCAGGTCTGAAATGCCGCATTACTTGCTCGTGCCGATCCACCTGTCGAGTATCTCGTGAATATGGCCCATACCGCCGCTCTTGTCGGCGGTCTTGCTTTCCGCCGGTGTCTGCGCCGCCGTCTGACAGGGCACGCGGTAGTCCGGATGCGCGACAGCGCAATTCGTCGCCATGTCTTTCGCCGTCTTGATGTCGCCTGTCTGCCGATAGAAAGAGACCATCGACACCCATGTGAGCGGGGCGCGGCTGAAGGCGTCGAACTGCTGCTGCATCAGCGTTAGCGCGCCCGGCTTGTCATGCGCGGCCACCATACGCGTCGCGAGATTCACCTGCACTTGCCATGAGCGCTCGCGCGCGTTTTGGTTGCGCCGCAGTATCGCGATGGTGGAATCCGGGCGCCCCGGCGCGGACAGGCTCGACAAGTTGGCAAGCATATAGAGAGGCAGGCCGTCGTTGGCGGTCGGACCCGATGCGATGGTTTGCACGACCGACGCGGCTTCCGCATAGCGCCGCTGCGCCTGAAGATCCTGCGCCTTGGGTACGAGCGCATAGTGTGAGAGGATAGCCGGCGTCGCGCCCTGCTTTCGGGCGTTCGTCCAGGGCTGCACGCGCGCGTCGGGCATGTCAGTACCGAGCAGCGGTTCGACTTCCTTGCGCAGATCGGCTTCGCGTTCGGCGGCATCGCCATGCGTTTCCTGAAGCGCTTCGACTGCCGTGCCGACCTGATCCTCGATCAGATGCTGCGTGTCGAACACGGCGCCGCCCATCGTCCCTTTCACGTCGACTTCCTTGTTCGTGCCGGCGGCAAGCGCATCGGTGAGTGCGTTGATCGTGCCCGCCTGCGAGCCCAGCGCGGGCAGCGTACCGCCGAACGTCGGCAGCTTGATCGACTGAGCGTTGGCGTCCTTCACGGTCTTCTCGCGGTCCGCGGCGGTCTGCATCGCCCTGAGCTGCTTTTGTCGTTCTTTTGCCTGCTTGTCGTAGGCGCCGATGCGTTCGAGGAAAGTCTTGAAGCCCTCGGGATACGAATAGCCGTTTTTCAAACTGATGGTGGCGCCGAACAGGTCAGCCTGCTCCTCCTGCGTTCGCTCCCATGCGGGAAAGAGCGCGCGCGTGCCGAGCGCCTGCACGACGAAAATGTTATCCACGCCCGACCATTGCGTTGCGCTCGCGCGCTTGTTGGCGTATGTCCAGGCGAGCGTCGTCAGCGAGGCGCCGGCTTCTCCGGCCGTCTTGACGTTGTTCGCGGCATAGTGATTCAGATAGACGTGGCCGAATTCATGCGCGAGTACCGCGAAGATTTCATCCTCGCTTTCGACAACCGATATCCAGTACTGAGAAACGTAGATGTTACCCGCCGCCGATGACGAGGCGGTCAGCGCCGTATCCGCCGTGATATGCACGGTGCCCGGATAGTCCGGCACGCCGGCGGTGCGTTTGATTTTTGCGAGCAGGCCGTTCAGATAGCGCTCCATCTCGGGCATCGCGATGAGCCCCCAGCCGTCGGCGCGATTGTTGTTGAGGTCTTCCGTCACCGATGGCCAGTCGCGCTGCACGGGCGGCGGTATCTCGCCGGCCTTCTGCATCGTGGCGTCCTTCTTCGCGCCAGGCATCAGACCCGTGATGCTGGTCGGTAGTTTGGTATCCGAGCAGGCCGATGCCATCACGCCGCACGCGACGGCGAGACCGATTTTGAACGCACGCGTGGCCATGATCAGTTGCACCTTGCCGAGCCCGCATTCCTCGAGCCGGCCACATGCGCGGCCGCAGGCGGCGTGCTGCAAACAAAAGTCGTGGCCGGGGCGGTGCGCACGTCCATCGAATTGACCCAGGCGGAACCGGTCGCCGTCCTGATCTCGTAGAAGCCTCTCGATTTTTGCATGACTCGCCACGGGAAATTCTGCGCCGGTATCTTCGAGCCCGCATCCGCGATCGACGGCCCCTTGTACAACTGCACTTCCGTCTGACTAGCCGAGACAATGTCCGTGCCTTCCGCGTACGCGACCGCTGTTCCGGCGAGAGCGAGCAACGCAACGGCGACATGATGCGAGATCGGATTAGTGTTCATGACATCTCCTTCTCTCCGAGATACCAGTCGATGAGCTTCTTGTTCCATTCGAACCATTCGGCCACCAGCGCGAACAACGTCACATGCACGACCGCCAGGTACGGCACATTGAACACCCAGTGCCCGAGGTAGAGAAGCACGCAGATCATCACGACCGACAGCAGCACTTCCAGCGCTTTCATTCGCGTCAGGAAGACGCCTTCGGCCAGCCTAGCGAGAAAGCGTCTGCGCTTGCGCCCGGGTCGCTGCTTCACCACTTCGGCGTGCAACTGAAGCGTCACGCGCTGCTCGCTCTCGTGATCGTTCGAATCCGACGCGCGCGTGGTCGCGACGATTGTTTCGTCGATCTCGATGCGCTCGGTTTGCCGCGCGTCCCGGTAACCGTCCTTCATCGGCTCGATCAGGCGCTCCTTGAAGAGTGCAAGCAACAACACGCAGACTCCGCCGATGACGAGTAGCAGCAGGGCGCGCGCGTGCGGGCCATCAGCCTCCAGTTCATGAAGCTCGATAGCCTTCGTATAGTCGGGGCCGCGCGTGATCAGGTTGTCGAGCGCCATCGCGTGGAGATAGACGCCAGGCACGCGATCCTGAATCGGCGACACGACCACGTCGTTCGAATATCCGAATGCGCTGCCGATCATCACCACCTTGTCCTTCAGCAGCCACTCCAGGCGATTGCTTTGCGACTCGTTCGGATAGCTCATCTCGCGCACATAGAGCGTGTGATGAAACACGCACACGGGGCGTCCGTGCTTCGCGGCGAGCGCGTGCCACACAGCGCCGATGACGAGCGGCGTTGCCTGCTGGCTCTCGTTGCAATACAGATCGTAGTTTTCCTTGAAGACGTCGGAGGCAGGATCGGGATAGTGACCGTTTTCGCCATCGTTATCCTTGTGGGCAGCCTCGCGCCGGCCGTTGCCGTTCAAGACCGTCCATTCGATGCCGTCGCGCACGGGATAAAGACCCCACGTGAGCGCGAGTTCTTCCTTTGGGTCTTCGATTTGGTGATGCAGCGCGTCCTCGTAGATGGCTAGCGCCGCGCTGCGCGCATGCTTCGAATCGCGCGCGACCATTGGATAGGTCCATACGACATGATCGATGTCGTCGGGGTCGTACTCGACGGCTACCTTGGTGGCGAGGCCTTCCAGACCGTCGCGCACGAACAGTTCGCGCTTGTCGTTGAGTCCTGCGGCGAGAAAGACGGGAATATGTTCCGCCTGCATTTGCTTGAGTACGTTTTGCAGTCCCTTCACACTCGCGTCCGTACGCACGGACGAGAAGATCAGGTCGACGAAGATCGCGCTAGGCCGGTATTTCCCGACGTCGGACACGATCTTGGCGTAGAAGTCGTAAGAGGGCGGCCAACTTTCATGGTTGTCGTCGATCACCTTGTCATCAACGAGCACGACCGTGATGTCGTCGTTGCGCGCATCGGGCTTATAGAACGCGCCCACGAACGGCGCGACGACGCGCGCCGCCTTACGAGTGGCGAACTCCTCGCCGAAGACGTTCGGGATGACGATCGCGACGATCGCTCCAATAACGCACGCGCCGATGGCGCGCAGCAGCGTCTCCCGGAAGGGGGGATGTGCCTTGTGGGACTTCTTTGTAGGTCCACTCTCAGCCACGAGGAGCCTCGGGAGACAATGCCGCGAAGGAAGGGCATAATGAGTTTAGTAAAGGAACCCTGAGTCGCCAGCAGTTTTTTTGTTGATGCCGGTGCTCGAAACGCGTGCGCAGGTAGAAGCTTCTTTCAGCAGACGATTGCGTGGCCGTTCGATATGCGGCGCGCACGCACGTTCGGATTGCTTCGTTATCCGGAAGAAAGCGCGGTGAGCAAGGCGTGGGAGGATCCGGCATCGGCTTTCGCGCTGAACCGTCGCCATGGTGCCTTCGTTTCGTTACGCGTCGCGGGTGTCGTCAACGTGCTGTGCCCGATGGCGGCGTGCCGACTCGTGCTTCCGCGCTACGGCGTGTCCGGCGCGCTGCTCGCATCGATGGCGGCGCTCCTTCTCGGCTCACCACCGATCTCGCGCGCTTTCGACATTTCGATGCGTTGCGCAGTCGTGCTCCCGGGACTCGCCATGTCATCGACGCTGCTCGTCGCAGCAGCCCACGCAACGGCTTCTCAACGTGCGCGCGTCGCTCGCGAGCGGTGCCATCGGCACGATGTTCTCTCGTTTCGCTGATGTGGCGGCGATCCGCCGTCCTCAACCTCGTCCGCTCGACGCTCTCCCGCGAACGGTGAAGGACACGCTGGCGCGTCGTCATCGACATGGCGCGCAGGGCTGGCCTGAACGTGCGCGAGCTTGCGCGCCGTGTCGGCGGCTATTCGGGCTTGCAGATGGTCGGAACCCCGACGGATATCGCCGGCGAGATGGAGCAATGGCTCGACGAGGACGGCAGCGACGACTTCAACGTGATGTTTCCGCTCTTGCCGGCGAGCCTCGATTATTTCCTCGCGAAGGTCGTGCCGGAAACTGCAGCGGCGCGGCATCTTCAGGCAGGCATACGAAGGCGCGACACTGCGCGAGCATCTGAGTCTGCAGAGACCGCGCAATCGCTTCTTCGCAAGGGCGATGTGTCGCGTTGAATGGAGCGTGAAGCGATGCGCGAGCGGCCTACGCTTATGACCTCAAGGAACGATTGGTTATCTCTATATATTGGATGGCCGGACGCGCGAGCGGCATTAGCATATTCTGCTTCGCCACTTCTCTAGAGGCTCATTCAAACGATGTCCAACTCTCCCCGCTTCGGCGTCTGGGCACTGGTGCATGGCAGCCGCGCGGCGCTACAGGATCCCGACGAGCCTTACGACGCATCGTGGGCGCGCAACAAGGCGCTCGTACTCGAAGCCGAACGCCTCGGCTACGACTCGGTGCTCGTCGCGCAACATACGATCAATCCGCATGATCCTTCACTCGATCAACTCGAGGCATGGACGGCATCGGCGGCGCTGGCTGCGCTCACCTCGCGCATCGAGATCATCACGGCGATCAAGCCTTACCTCTATCATCCGGTCGTGCTCGCAAAGATGGCGCAGCAGATCGAGCACATCAGCGGCGGGCGCTTCGCGATCAATCTCGTGAATGCGTGGAATCGTCCCGAGCTTGAGCGCGCCGGCATCGGTTTCGCCGAGCACGATGAGCGTTACGCGTATGGCCGCGAGTGGATCAGCGTCGTCGATGCCTTGCTGCGCGGCGAAGCACTCACGCATCGCGGCGACCACTTTCATATCAACGATTATCAGTTGCGTCCCGGCGATCCGTTTCGCGCGCGTCCGCGTATCTATGTGGGCGGCGAATCCGAGCCGGCGCGTTCGCTCGTGGCGGCGCATGGCGACGTGTGGTTCATCAACGGACAGCCGCATGACGATGTTGCCGCGCTCATCGCCGATGTCTCCGCGCGTGTGCGTCCAGCTGGGCGCGAGCCCTTGCGCTTCGGCTTATCGGCGTTCGTGATTGCGCGCGAGGCGCACGATGAAGCGCTCGCGCATTTGCAGCATCTCTTCGCACTGGCGGAACTCGACAAGCCACTGCGCGAGCAGCAGAAGGCGAATACCGATCCGAACGCCGTCATGCATCAGACCTTCGCGCGCTCGGCGCGGGTCGGGTCGAATGGCGGGACGGCGGCCGATCTCGTCGGCGACTACGATACCGTTGCCCGGCGCATCGCGGATTTCCATCGCGCGGGCATCGAACTGTTCATGCTGCAGTTCCAGCCGTTCGAGGCGGACATGGCCCGCTTCGCCCACGAAGTTTTGCCGCGCGTGCATCGGCTATTGAGCGCTTGAGCGCTTGAGCGCATGAGCCCGTGCGTGTCCGCACGCGAGCGGACACGCTCCACTGCATCATCAAAAGAACGCGCCCGTGGGCGGCAGTTGTCCGCTCAACAGGTTTTGCCCGAGCAGGCGTTCCTTATAGAGCCGCGGATTGTGCGACGCGATGACCTTGATGTTGCGCCAGTGCCGGTCCAGCGCGCCGATGCGTGAGACGACCGAACCCGAGCCGAGATCGATCAGCCAGCTTGCGATCTGCGGCGCGAGATCGTCGATGACCACCTTGGCTTCCGATGCCGCGAGCGTGGCGTTAAGCGTCGCCTCGTATTCATCGCGCGTGCCGTAAGCGTCCCAAGCGCGCTGCAACGCATCGGCTGCGCGGTCGGCGATTGCTTCGACGCTTGCCGCATACGCGCGAATGCGGCCGAGCAGGGCGAGCAGCACGGATTCGTCCGTGGGATGCGCGGCTTCGCCATGATAGAAGTTCCGTCCTCGCGCACGCAACACGCCGGCGCCGTCCAGCGCCACGCGACGCGCAATGCCGGCGATGCAGTTGGTCAGATAGACCTGATGGAACGTGAAGCCCCACGGCGCGGCTTCGTCGGACTTCGGCGGATCGGCGGGATAAACGTCTGCCGGCGGCACGGTCACGTCGTGAAAGCGCGCCGTCCCCGAGCCTGTAAGACGCTGGCCGAAGCCTTGCCAGTCATCGTCGTTGCTGACGCCTGCGCCGCGTTCCAACACATACTGCACCGTGCGCCCCGCGCGGCTTTCCACCGCAAGGCCGGTGAATGCATCGTTGAAAAGATTGCCAGTTGCGTAGGGCTTCTCGCCGGAGCCGACATAGACATCGCGCGACGCGTCCCATTCCAGCCGGGTCAGTACTTCAGTGGGCCGCGCGCCCGCCGCTGTCACATCGCTTTTGACGAAACTCAGGCCGATGGTTTTCTTCTGCGCAGTGAGTTCGAGCACGCGCGCATGGAACGGATGCTCGCGTCGTCTGAGCGCCGCCTCGACTTGCCACAGATGATTGCGAAACGCGTGCGCGATGTTCGAATCCGCTGCGGCGATGTCGCGTGCAACGATGAACAGATCGCGTAGCGACACGCCATGGCCTCCGGCATCGGAAGGAAGACGCAGCGCGCCGAAGCCGAGCGCCTTGAGCGTCGCGATTTCCTCGTGCGGCAGCCGGTGATCGCGTTCGCGTTCGGCGGCCGTCGCGGCGATATCGTCGATGACTTGCGAGAAGCCGAGTGTTGCGGAAAGCGGCGACACGAGGCGCGGTTTCGAGCTTGTGTGTTGAGTGCGTTCAGTCATGATTGTGCGCGTCCTGGCGTCACACTTTGACGCTGAAATCCGCGACCTTGATGCGCGAATTGATGATTTTGCGTTCCGCGAGCCAGTCGGCCGCGCGCTGGAATTGCGCAATGAACGCGGCGTCGTCGGGCTCGTGAAACTGATTGACGCGCTTGAGGCTCGTCAAGTATTCGCGCACCTGATCCGGATACTTGCCCTCACGTTGAACGAGCAGTTCGGCATCGGCGGAATGCGCGGACTGCCATGCGCCTTCGACGTAGTACGCATCGATCACGGCGCGGATCAGTTCCGAGTTCTCCTCGGTGAACTTGCGGCGCGTCACGAGCGAACTGTAGTCGATCAGGAAATCCAGATCGCGGCCCTCGTTGAAAATGTCGTGCGCATCGTTGGCGAAGCGCGAGATGTCGACGCCCGGCGACCACATGGACCACGCATCGACCTTGCCTTGCGCGAAGGCCGGCGCGGCGTCGGGCGGATTCAGATAGACGAACTGCACTTTGTCCCGATCGACGCGATGCTTTTCCAGCGCCGCGATGAGCAGGAATTCGCCGAGTCCCGAGCGGTTGACGGCGACCTTTCGGCCCGCCAGATCGCTGACGGAACGAATGCCGCTCGACTTCTTCGCGATGATGGCAGTCGAGCGCGGCGAGTAGATATCGAATGCGTTGAAGACGATGGGCGAGCCGGCGAGCATGGCGGCGAGTGCGGGTGTCGTCGATCCCCAGAAGCCGAAGTCCGCGCTGCCGCCGACGACGGCCTGAATCGAGGGCGCGTGGTTCGGAAACGGTCCGACCCATTCCACCTTGATACCTTTGGCAGCGAGCGTCTTCTCGAACACGCCGCGCTGTTTCGCGATGTCCGGCAGGCTGCCGTAGCCCCAGCCGATACGAACCGTATCGGTATTGCGCGTGAGCTTGCGCGGCTCGGCCGCCTGCGCCGGGAACAGGCCGCCGACGGCTGCGCCGGCAAACAAGCCACCCGCCGCGCGCAACAACTGGCGGCGGGTCAGCGAGGAATCGTTCATTCTCTCGGGTCCTTCTTGTCGTGGAAAAGGCGGTCAATGCGAACGGACACCCAGCTCGTCCAGCAGAATGGGCCGCAGCGTTTGCGGCGTGTGCGCCTTCGGCTCAAACGAAGCCGCGATGCGTCCCGCGCGCATGACGAGGATTCTATCGGCGAGGGCGAGGGCTTCGTCGACGTCATGCGTGACGATCAGCACGCCGGGGTGATGAAGCGCGACGAGCTCCTTCACGAGCCCGTGCATCTTGATGCGCGTGAGGGCATCGAGCGCCGCGAATGGCTCGTCGAGCAGCAGCAGCGCGGGATCGTGGATGAGCGCGCGCGCCAGCGCCACACGCTGAGCCTGCCCGCCCGATAGATTGCGCGGCCAGTCGTCCTCGCGGCCTGCGAGTCCGACTTCGGCCAGCGCACGCGCCGCGCCACTGCGACCGATGATGTTCTCATGACCGAGCGACACGTTCTGCCACAGCGTCGCCCACGGAAGAAGGCGATGCTCCTGGAACACGACGGAAGGCCGGGCCGGCGCGCGGATGCTGCCCGCATCGGGCAAATCGAGTCCCGCGAGCGCGCGCAGCAGCGTGGTCTTGCCGCATCCGCTTTCGCCCAGCAGCGCGACGAATTCGCCTTTGCGGATGTCGAGATCGAGGGCTTCGATGACGACGCGGCTGCCGTAGCGCCGCTGGAGACCGCGAACCGACACGGCCAGCGTCGACGCAGCGCTACGCTCGAGAATGACCGACGCGCCTGGCGAGTAATCGCGCGAAAGAGCGGTGCTTTCGGTCACTTGTGTCCTCCCTTGTTGTTGTTCGCGTAGTTCGCATGCCAGGAGAGGAAATGGCTCTCGAGCACCCGCACGAGTGTGTCCGCGGCGACGCCGATGATCGCGTAGATGATCACGGTCAGCACGATCACGTTAGTGTTCAGGAACTCGCGCGCGTCCATCGCGAGAAAGCCGATGCCTTTGGTCGTCGCAAGCGTTTCGGCGATGACCAGGGCGAGCCACGCATGAGCGAGCGCATAGCGCACGCCAGTGAGGATCGAGGGCATCGCTCCGGGAAGAATGATTCGCCGCACGGTCGCGCTTCGACTCATGCCGACGATCTTGGCAAGCTCCATCAGTTTCGGATCGATTTGGCGGATGCCGAGCATCGTGTTGATATAGATCGGGAAGAGGACCGCGAGCGCGACCAGAAAGATTTTCGCGGTCTCGCCGACGCCGAACCACACAATGACGAGCGGGAGCATCGCCAGAAAAGGAATGGCGCGCACCATCTGCACGGAGCGATCAATAATCGCCTGCGCAAGCGGCGAGAAGCCGACCACGACACCCAGAGCCAGCCCGATGATCCCGCCAATGGCGAAGCCCGCCGCCGCGCGCAACAGCGAAATGCCAAGGTGAACGAAGAGTTCGCCGTTCTGCGCCATATTGGCGGCGGTGGCGAGGACGCTGCTCGGTGCGGGAAGAACCTGCGGCGCAATCAGTCCGGCGCGTGCGGCGGCTTCCCAAAGAACCACGACCATCGCCGGTACGAGCCAAGACAGCCACCGGTAAAGGGCGCTTTTGGTTAGGCCCGCGCGAGCGGATCGCGTGGAGAGATAGCGTGCGCGGGGCGAGGTCAGGTCGGCCATTTCATTCCCGTGTCAGTCCATGAAGGATGGAACGCTCCGGCAGGAAGCAGAAGCGCGGCGGTGCGCCGAGTGCCGTCGTCATCGAATACTGAATGGTGTAAAGCAGCCAGTCATTAGAAGACAGCGCGATCAGCAACGGCAAACGATTTATTGTCGTTTGCTTTTTAGCTGTGACGGGATGAGTAATTCACGACACATGATGTCGAAGCCGGCAAACCGTCGCGCGTGAACTGCATCTATAAATCGAAGAATTGCTTGTTTTCGGCGGCGGCTGAGTTGCCGTATCGTCGGCGAGGAAGATCACTCGGGCACGGAGGAAGTCGATGACCCTTCCCGAGGAAACGAGAAGCTCGGTCCACGGAGTCCATAAGGTGCGTTCTCGCACGCTGGCAGCAGCTTGGCCGTGGTTGCCGGCAAGACGCGGGCAGCGGCGGCATCGACGTTATTCGGGGCTGCGAGAAGCGCGCTTCCGGATGCGTTCCTGCTGTGTCTTCTGCATCGCCGAAAAGTTAGGGGCGATCCCGAACCTCGCCAATCCGGCGGTCGACGCGACATCGCTCGTCGTAAGCAGATCTTCGGCCATGAATGGACGGTTGAGCGCGCCGCAGTTTGGATGGACTGGATTCTTTTTCCGTCGTTCAATGACCAATCTCCGGCGGGAATTGTTGACGGCACCGTCTGCGCCCGGCGATAAAGCGTCAGTCGATGCGCGCGCGTCGCTCGGACGTTCCGACGTCGTCTCCCTTTGCGACGCTCGAGGCTGACCGAAGAAGGTTCGTCGCAAGATCAATGTCAATCCCGGGGTAGGACTCGGTGAGACGGGTAAGGCGGGCAAGCATGAAACCCTGCGTCAGCGCGGCGGTGCATTCGGGCGCACCAGGCCTCGAAGGCTGCCGTCTCCATCGCTCGCCCCGGCATGGGCAGGACTGGCTGCCGCTGTCCGACTACCGCAATCAATGTGCTGTGGGTCGTCGAGTGGACCCTTGATCTTGCTCGATGTGCGTCTCTGCAGCGCTCTCTCTTTGAAGCGATGGCATCCCATCGACCCGTCTACGGGGGGCATCTAGCCGCGCACTAGCCGGGCAACCTTCGCCGAGCCGCAAAGTGGGGAGCGCTGCGAGCGCGCCGATCGGCCATGAAGGGACTGTCGAGGTGGCCGTCCGGTTTGGTCGGACTATCCCTCATCGGTCTGGACGTGCTGCGCCTACCCCGGCCCATCGCTCGCCGCTGCGAGCAGCGGCAAGAGCAGATCACTGACCGGCGTGGCGATGCCGCGCGCTCGGCCGCAACGTTGTATGACGCCGTTGCGGCTATCCCACTCGAGCGGCTGGCCGGCTTGCCGGTCTGCAAGGATCGATGTACCGAGGTCAGCCGGTGCGCGCCGGAACCCATCGACGATTTCTCGCATGACTTCATCGTCTAGCGTCGCGCCTTCCGCACGCGCGACTTCGATGCATTCCTTCAGATACGTGAGCGACAGGTGTTCGATATCGGACCGGGAATACATGCCGGCTCGGCGGCCCGTCAGCACCATCAATCCGGCCACTGCGTTCTGAAGTAATTTCCGCCACGCGATGCTGATGAAGTCCTCGGTCACATCCACGGAACAGCGTGTGTTGCGCAACGCCGTTACGACAGTCTGGGCCGCCGGAGTGTCTGGCAACGTGAGTCTCGGCTTCGCACGCAGCCAAACCGAGGCATCGGCTTCGCGCTGAGCCGGAAACCAGACTACCGAAGGCAGCACACGGTCTTGCGATACGTAAGTGGCAAACTGACTCTTCTGTTCCACGCCGTTCTGCAACACGCAAACCACGGTCTCCTCGCCGCACAACGCGGACAACCACGTCGAGGCAGCTTCGATCTGCGTCGTCTTCACCGCGACGAAGACGAGATCGAACGTCGTTTCGATGCACGCAGGGTTTGTCTGCACGGGACCGGGCACGCGGATCTGGCCGCCGTCAAATCGCACGTCCAGGTGGTCGTGTGCGGTGCGGCCGAATAACGCCGGTGTACGTCCGGCTTCGTGAAGCGCGGCGGCAACAGTGGCGCCGATCGCGCCGGGGCCCAGCAACGCAATCGTCGGATTGTCATGCATCTTCATAGGCTTCCTGGTTGTCGAGCGTCGCGCGTACTGGCAATTCACGTCGCGCGTAGATGACGGCGAAGCGCCAGCGCTAACGGGAAGATGGCAAGCGCAGTGGCCGCCGTCGCGATGGTCGCGCCGTACACGCCGATCCGATCGCCCAACAGCCCGTACGCGACCGGAGCAAGTGCTCCTGATGCAATGGTGCCAGTGTAAAAGAGCGCAAACGCCCGCTCGGTGCCGCCCGCCGCAGCGAGTTCGGGCACCGTGCCGTAAAGCACTGATGACGTGCCGTTGAGCATCACGCCGAGCACCGGCAGCAGGATCATCGCGGGCAAGAGCGGCAGCCAGATCATGGCGAGAATCAGCAGCGCGGTGGCGCCTTCAGTTGTGAACACCGTTCCTATGACGCCCACGCGCGCGCCGAGCGCACCACAAGCGAACTTGCCCGCGGCGCCGCCGATAAAAACCAGCGCCAGCGCCGTACTCATCATCTGAGGCGAGATGCCCTTCGAGCGCAGGAGAAAGGGCAGAAACGTGAGCAGCCCCATTCGCACAGCCGTGTCGAGCACGCCAATTCCGAACAGCAGCGAGAAGCCGCTGCGCGACTCCGTCGTGGCTTCCCTGGCCACCGCTTCGTCTCGTGGCGGCTCGATGTTGCGTGCCGAAGGGAGAAAAAGTGCAATGACTAACCCGGTGAGAATGCCGATGGTCGACATCACCAAAAGTGCATGACGCCACGGCATGAACGTGATAAGCAGTGAAATGGCTGCGGGCAGGGTGGACTTGCCGAGATCACCCGCGAAGTTATAGACGCTGAGCGGCGCGCGGGCGTCGCGCCCATATGCACGAGACACAACTCCCGACGCCAGCGGATGCTGCGTGCTCGATCCGCAGCCCGACACCGCGAGCGCGACGCAGAGACCCATCAGAGAACCCGACATGCCCGCGATGGCATAGCCCAGTGCCGCGAGCAGAGTGCCGATGGCGAGAGTCGCGCGCGTGCCCAGGACGCGTGCAAGGCTGCCAGCAGGCACTTGCAGCGTCGCCATGGTGCCCGCGTAGATGCCTCGCAAAAGTGCGAGCGCACCGTAGCCGAGGCCGAAATCCGCCTGCCATACGGGCAACAGCGCGTAGATCATGTCCGTGTAGCCGTCGTGCAACGCGTGTGCCGCGCATGAGATCCATAGAGCCCGCTTGCGGCGCATGGAGCGGGACGGATCGGTGTGTTCGGCTGGGGTCGTCGCCGGCGCGGAGAGGGAGAACAGTCGCATGCAATAAACCAGGGAGCGCGGGTGTAAGTTATGTCGTATAGAACGTCGCAAGGTGTCTGGAGTGTACGGTTGGGGCACCCGCGCAACAACTGACATAAAATTGGCGCTCACGGGAGAAAAAGTCACCGATGAGCACTGAAAAGCCCGCCGCCGCAGATACCGAAACGTTGCCCCCCTTGAATGCCTTGCGGTACTTCGAAGCGGTGGCCCGTCTCGGCAGTTTCGCGGGCGCGGCGAACGAGCTTCACGTGACGCATTGGGCCGTGGGCAAGCGTATCCGCATGCTGGAAGACTGGTTCGGCGTCCCGTTGTTCGAACGTCGTGCGCGCGGCGTTGTGCTGACTGACGAGGGAACGACACTGCTCGTCGATGTCAACGGTGCCTTTGCACGGCTGGGCAGTTCGGTGGGCCGGTTGCGGCAAGAATCGGCCACTCGCCGAATCAAGGGTGTGGTGCGCGTGAATGCGCTGGCTAGTTTCGCGCTGTGCTGGCTCATTCCCCGGCTGGCGGATTTTCAGGCGCTTTACCCCGACGTGGATGTAAGGCTATCGACTACGTCACGCCGGCTCCGCTACGTGAGCGACGCGTTCGACATTGGCGTGCGTTCTGGACCCGAGGACGCTGCGGGCATCAAGTCATCGGTCCTGATGCCCGACCTGCGCTTGCCCGCATGCAGCCCTAAGGCTTTGATCAGCCGTCCGCTCGGCACGATTGCCGATTTGCGCAGCCATACTTGGCTGCATTCAACAACCACTCGCACGGCATGGTCCGAATGGCTGCGTGAGGCGGGGGAACCGGCCATGCAGGGTGCGCGTGATCTTCATTTCGATCACGTGTTCCTGCAATTGGCCGCAGCGACGGAGGGCCTCGGCGTAACCCTGGCGTCTCTGCCTCTTATCGAGCGGGAAATCGCCGCGGGGCGGCTCGTGTGTCCGTTGCAGGGACCCGTTTGGCGCGGTCCAGATTACACGATGGTCGTCAATGTCGATCGTGCAGAGGACGAAGCCGTCAAGGTTTTCGGCAAGTGGATCACGACTGAGGCCCAAGCGAGTTGCCGATCGAGCATGAAGTCCTCCTAGCGCACGGCGGCCCCTCCGCCAATTTTTTTGCGCCCCTAGTCGGCATGAAGGCGTGTACGCAACCATGTTTGGCCTTGAGATGCCCCTATACAAAGTCTGTGTCGGTGCGAAAAGATGCTGACGGGAAGATCATCGAACGTATCCAAACGGAGTCGGTGACGCAGCCGAACCAGAGCGGCTGGCCCATCAAACTCGAGCATCTGAAGGGCGTTCAGTCCTGACGATGACGCTTCCGCCGGCGCAACGGCGGAACGCCACACTCAATCCCGAACGATTTCTGTTCGACCTTCTGTCTTGTTTCCCGCGTTTGCTAAGTTGGCAAGACAGAGGCTGCAAGCGATTGAACGAACGAAACATCATTCGCAGTACAAAGTGATTCAACACTGTGCCGAAGCCGGTGCAACTGTGAGCCGCAGGCAGGGCAACGGCTCAGTGATTCGGGCGCAGGGCGTCCGAGGTGGGCGAAGCAGAATGCAGCGAGCTGTACCAGTCCCGATGCATCAATTCAGTTTCGAAAGAGCCAGGCTCGACACGTCTGGCTCCGGCTCTTCGATCCGCCGGCGCACCACGAACATGTAGACGAGCGCGGCGCCGAACGCGACACCCGCGCTGATGAGAAACGCATTGACGAACGAGTGAGTCGTGTCGACGACGACGCCCGTCACGAACGGCGCGAACGAGCCGCCGAAATAGCCGCCGAAGTTCTGAATGCTTGCGAGCGACGCGACCATGTGCCGTGGCGCGGCAACCGTTGCAAGCGCCCAGCATGCGCCGCTCGCCATGTTCACGAAGAACATGGCGGCGCACAGGTAGATCATTGCCAACGTCAGATTCGGCGTGAACGCTGCGGGAACGGTGAAGAGGGCGGCGCCGACAAGTCCCACGCAAATCGGCCACTTGCGGCTGCGCATGGGCGCCATGCCGCGCGCCATCAGTCCGTCGGCGACGAAGCCGCTCGACAGCATTCCAAGCGTGCCGAACAGGTATGGAATCGAAACGAGCCATCCGGTGTTCGCGATCGACAGATGCCGCTCATGTTCCAGATACGCGGGCAGCCAGGTCAGATACAACCAAACCATGTAAATCACGCCCATGTTGCCGAAAATCATGCCCCACGTCGTCGCCTTGCTGAAGAGGCTGCGCCATTCGAGCATCGTCATGCGGCGCTCCGCTCGTTCGCCGCTTTCGCCGTCGGTGAGATAGGCGAGTTCGCGTGCGTCGAGCGGCATCGAGCGGCGGTCGCGATAGAGCAGATACCAGCCGATCGACACGACGATGCCGAGCACACCCATGATGACGAACATGGCGCGCCAGCCGAATACGAGCAGCAGCACGGTCAGTACCGGAGGAGCGAGTGCGGGACCGATGGTGGACGAAGTGATGAAGATGCCCGTCGGCCTGCCGCGCTCATGGACGCCGAACCATTCGCTCACGACCTTTGCGCCCGCCGGAAAATTCGGCGACTCGCCGAGGCCGAGCGCCACGCGCGCGACAAGAAATTGCGTCAGGTTCGACACGAGTCCGCCGCACAACTGGGCGGTGGACCACACGAACATGCCGACGCCGAGCATGATCCGTGCGCCGAAGCGGTCCAGCAATACGCCGATAGGCAACTGCGCGAAGGCATAGGCGAAGGAAAACGCGGAGAGCAGCAATCCCATCTGGGAAGCAGACAAGCCCAGTTCCGTACTCACCGAATGATTGGCGATCGAGAGCGTGCTGCGGTCGAGATAATTGACGATGCCCGCGATCGTCAGCAATGCAATCGCCATGACCTGGATGCGCTTCAGGCGTGTCGACTTCTCCTGCATGGTGTCTCCTCCAGAGTTTCGTTGTGAGGCCGGGCGACGCCGCGGCCGTTATCGCTTGTTCGGAAGGGCAGGCGGTCAGCCGGCTGCCATCAGCGCGGCCGAACCCTGTCGATCACGGCACGCGAATACGGGCCGAGCACGGGTCCGTCGCCCGCCACGGTCGTGCGGCGAAAGACGCGGCGATACTTGCTCATGTCGTAGGCTTCCGCCTTGTGCAGCATGGTGCGGTTGTCCCATACGACGAGGTCGCCCTTTTCCCACTCGTGGAAATATGTGAACTGCGGCTGCGAGATGTGCTCGACGAGCTTGCGATGCAGCGCGCGGGCTTCGTCCAGTGGCAGACCGCTGATCTCGGTGCCGGCGTTGGCCGTGAGGTACAGCGAGCGCTCGTAGTCGCGATCGGGATGCACGCGCACGAGCGGGTGACTCACGGGCGGAACCGCTTCCTTCTCGAATCTCGTAAGAGGCGGAAGTTCGGGAAAAAGGCGCCGGCCGAATTCGTACGTATGCACCATGTGCAGCGGCTCGATTTCGTCCTTGAGATCGTCCGGCAACGCGGCGTAAGCCGCGATCATGTTGGAGAAGCCAGTGCGCCCGCCCGGTGCGCCCTTCGGCATTACTTCGATTCCGTAGAGTAGGGAAACATACGCCGGCACGTAACGATACGAGCTGTCCGTATGCCAGCGTGCGTTCACCTTCTGGAAAATCACGCGGAAATCGGTTTCCGGCAGGCTTTGACCGTCTGCGGACACGTTCGCCACGTGATAGACGGTTGGCGCCGATACGGTCTTGTCTTCCTCCGGGAAGTCTTCAAGCGGACCCCACAGCTTCGAGAATTCGATCTGCTGCGCTTCCGTGAGCGACTGCCTGCGAAAGCACAGCACGCCGTACGTCGCGATGGCTCGCTTCATCTCTGCGATGGTCTCGGGAAGTATCGGCTGCGCGAGATCGAGGCCGGTCACTTCCGCGCCCAGCGCGTCTGCCAGCGGCGTCATGACGTAATCGGTATTGAGTTCCGCTTGCTCCATCGTCTTCGCTCCTTGGAAAAGTTTCGGTTCCCTTCTGGTATGTGGCTGGCATGCCAGACACAAGGCGATGGTAAGGTGCTTGTTGCGCGGCCTGCAACTGCGAGGAAACCCTAGCTGCGACGCAAGCTTGGGCGGAAGCGGGGCGGGCGGTCAGTCAAGCGTCAGCGGATGCGGGAGCGTCGACTGCGCGAAGGTGGTGAGATAGTCGATGAGGCGGTTGGAGGCATGCCCGGCGCGCGCCGGATCGCCCGATGCGATCGCCTCGACGAGGTGGCAGTGGACCGGACCGATCTCTCCGAGCGGATTGTGCTGGTCGTGGTGATAGAACCAGAAGCGGCGGGAGACGGTATGCAGCGTCGAGGCGAGCGCGGCCGCCGTGGCGTTGCGCGCGGCCTTCGACAGCAACTGGTTGAGTTCGGCGTCGAGCCGGAGGAATTCGCGCGTGTCGCCATCGGCGACGGACTTCTCCGTGCGCTCGAAGTTGGCCGCGAACGCTTTGCGCTCCAGCGCGTTGGACCGCCTCGCCGCCGCCGAACTGAGCAGCCGGTCGAGCTCGCGCCGCGTCTCGAGCACTTCGAACTGGCGGCGCACGTCGATGGTCGTGACGACCACGCCGCGACGGGGAATGATCTCCACGAGGTATTCACGCGCGAGCCGTTGCAGTGCCTCGCGTATCGGCGTGGTGCCGATGCCGAGTTGCCGGCTCAGAATAGCTTCCGATACGAGCGTGCCCGGCGCCAGTTCCAGCGTCACGATCATTTCTTCCAGACGCCGATAGGCTTCCTGGTTGAGCGTGGTCGCGGACCCTTGCCCTGGTGCCGTGGTCGCTGGGGTGCCTCTGACGTCCTTCAGGCGCTGCACGTGACGGTCTCCGGATGCCGTATTGAGCCAAGCTGGCAATATACCGCTTATTCGCGCGTCCCGGTCCACGGTGCGGCGCTGCGCTCATCACCGCTCACGACTGGCTCGCCCCGATCAGCGATATGCGCCCGCGCCGAGCTCGCCGGGCCCGAACCTCAACAGACGCAAAAATTCGGGCCCGAGTTCGTCGAGACGGTTCACGCCGAGGAGTCCCATGTCCGCGTGAATCTCGGCCTTCACGAGGCCGATGGCGTGCTCGACGCCGGCTTGCCCGCCCACGCACGCCGCGTAGTTCATCGGCCGCCCGATGAAAGCGCAGGTCGCGCCTAGAGCGACAGCCTTCAATACGTCCGTGCCGCGTCGAAAGCCGCTGTCGATCATGAGCGGCATGTCAGGGCAGGCTTCGGCGATGGGAGCCAGCATGCGCATCGGCGAAACGGATCCGTCGAGCTGCCGGCCGCCATGGTTGGACACGATGATGCCGTCCGCTCCGAGGTTTCGGGCAGTCGCGGCATCGTCCGGATGCAGGATGCCTTTGATTACCAGCGGCCCGCTCCAGCGCGCGCGAATTTCGCGGATCGCGTCCCAGTCCAGATGCTCACGCCCGCTGAAATCCCGGTTCGCGCGACGCGAGAGCAACGGCTCGCCTCGTTGCGCGGAGGCATTCTCGAAGTGCGGCATGCCATGACGAATCAACGTGCGCAGAAACGTGAGGAGCGACCAGTGCGGATGCGTCAGGCCGTCCCGCAATAGCTGAAAGTTCGGCCTGAGGGGCGTCCTGAAGCCGTTGCGCAGGTTGTTCTCCCGGTTCGGCACGACCGACGAGTCCACCGTGACGACCAGCGTCGCCACGTTGGCGGCGCTGATTCTTTCCACCAGCGCGCGCATTTCTTCGAGCGTTCTCGGCATGTAGACCTGAAACCATGTGCCCGGCGCGGCCTCGACGACTTCTTCGAGCCGCACGAGCGATGCCGCGCTGAGAATCATGGGGACGCCGCATGCGCGCGCGGCCTGCGCCTGGGCGAGGTCGCCGCGATAGCCCGTCAACGAACTGATGCCCATCGGCGCGATGCCGACCGGCGACTCGTAGCGTACGCCGAAGAGCTCGATCGACTGGCTCCGCTGCGACACGTTGCGCAATACCCGCGGCACGAAGCCGAGCTCGTTGAACGCCGCGCGGTTGTCCGCGAGGGACGCATTGTCTTCCGTCGCGCCCGCGACGTAGCCGAAGAGAGGGCGGGGCAGCTTGCGCCTCGCGGCCGCTTCGAAATCGGCGAGCGACAGGAAGCCGCGCAGTTGCCGGGAGACGCTTGTGGATTGCCTGGTTGTGATCATGCCGCGCAACGACCTTTCGTTTTTTTTCAATCGTCGCGCGCTCGTCGCTTGAGAACACGACGAGCGCGCGGACCGTTTCCATGCGCCCAAAAAGGGCAGGCTTGTGAGCGAACTTAGCGCGTGGCCGTGACCGCATCGTTGCCTTCGCGTCCCGCGAGACCGAGACGGAACCACACGGCGAGCGCCCCGCTTCCGAGCAACAGCAGGCTGACGGCCGGCACGAGCATCGGCGCCGAGGTGCTGTGCATGACCTTTCCGACCCACGGCATGATGTTTTGCGCGAGGAACCCTCCGACACTCGACCCCGCGGCAATGACCGCGAGCGCCGCCGCGCCGCCCGCGCCCTTCATGAACGATGTCGGCAGTAGCCGCGGCGGCAACGCCCAGAAGCACGGGATCATCAGATACAGGCACGGCGCGCCGGCCGAAAGCGCCGCGAAACGCACCGCATTCGAAAACGGCCCGACGCTCGCGATAAAGCACAGAATGCCGAGGAACGCCGCAGCTAACGCGGCCATCAGCACGGTGCGAGGCGTACGCAAGCGGCGCGGCAGCCACAGCAGCATCAGTGATGTCAGGAACCACGGAATCATGTTGAGCATGCCGTTGACACTGCTCGACACGCCAAAGCCCCGGACCAGCGTAGGGAGCCAGTAGGCAATACCGTAAATCGCAATCGAGATCGTGCCATAGCCGATCGAAAAGAGCGCCACGGTGAAGAGCGAGCTGAACGACCACGCGCCGCCCGTCGCCTGAACCGGCGCTGGATCACGCCGCAGACTGTCCTCTATGACCTCCTTCTCACGCTCGGAGAGAAAGGGCGCCGAGCGCGGATTGTCCGGCAGAAAGTACAACGAAACGAAGGTGAGCAAGACGGCCGGCGTGCCTGTCGTGAGAAACACCCACTGCCAGCCTTCGAGGCCGAGCGCACCGTGCAGTTCGAGCGAGAAGCCGCCGATGAGCGAGCCGAGCATGTTGCCCATGCTGCTGCCGAGCGTGAGCAATCCGATGATGCCGGTGCGCTGGCGCTCGGGAAACCACATGCCGAGGTAAAGAATGATGCCGGGATACAGTCCCGCTTCGGCCGCGCCCAACAGGAAGCGCAGCACCTGAAACGCGGTTTCGGACGGCGTCCACGCGAGCAGCAGCGTCGCGACGCCCCACGTGAACATGATGCGCGATATCCAGCGGCGCGCGCCATAGCGATGCATCGCCAGGTTGCTCGGCACCTCGCACAGCAGATAGCCGATGAAGAACAGCGAAGAGGCGAACCCGTACGATGCCTCGCTCATATGCAGACTCGTGAGCATCTGCAGCTTGGCGAAGCCGATGTTCGCGCGGTCGATATAGGCGGTTAGAAAGATCGCGATGAGAAGCGGCACGAGCCGCCACGCCACGCGCGTGAAAAGTTGAGCTTCCACACTACGGTTTGTCACTAGGGTCTCCATGCCCGGCGGCATTCTGCGCTCGCCGACGTTGAGCGGACCGCTCGAATAGCCGACGCCTATCGACCAGATCTGATTCGTGCCGACACTGCCGGGCACGCCGCCGAAGCTATACAGCCCTTCGGCCGAGAAGCCGTTCAGATTGACCGTGCGGTACTTGACCGCATTGTTCACGCGGTTCGCGTTGTTGAGATTGTCGAGGTCCGCCGGATGCGCGCCGATGCTTCCCGAGAACATCGCGCTCGGCATCAGCGCGTGCACATAGTCGACGACCGGGTCGTACTGGCGGCCCAGCATGACGGATCCGGCGTTCGTCGAGAGTCCGACATACGCCTGGCGACCGAATTCGCGCGACCCCTGGCCCATCCGCCCGTTGCTTACGTCGAAACCGTTCTCCAGCACCACGATCGCTTTCAGGCCGCCGCCCATGTCTTCCACGCCGCGCAGCCCCCAGCGGCTGCCGCTCAGGATGCCGCTCGACAAACTGAACAGGTTGTGACCGTTACCGGGGCTCGTCTGCACGTTGCTCGTATAGTTCACGCCCTCGTCGAGGATGCCGTATAGCGTCAGGCTGCCTTGCGCATTCGCCTTGTCGGCAGCCGTCAACGCGCACGCGGCGGCGAGCCCGGCGAGCGGGAGGTGCTTGAAATATCTTCGGGCCTGGACTTGCTCTTTCACTGAATGTCTCCGGTTGTATTTGGTTCGTATCGGAAGTACGGGTGCAGCGTTTGATAGTCGGAAAATCAGGTTGTCAGACAAAGTACTCGAAGTTTTTACGGCGCTGCTTGAAACGCAGGCGCCGTCACGTCAGTCGTTGCGGGGCAGGTCTATGCCTTGTCGCTTTGCCGCGGCGCGCAAGTGGCGCTCGGCCGAGGCGGCGGCCTCGACACAATCGCCGCGCTCGATGGCGTCGAACAGCTCACCGTGTTCCCGCCAGGCAAAGTCGCCGGCATGGTGCGCCGTCTTTTCCCACTGCGCGCGCCGCGCGATGGCGAGCTGGCTATGCAGGAAATCGTGGAACGCGACGAAGTAGTCGTTTTTGGTCGCCGCCGCGATCGCGCGATGAAAAGCGACGTCCGCCGCCGACGCCGCCTTCGAATCATTGCGCTTCAGCTCCATCTGGCGGATCGCATCGCTCATATGCTTCAGGTCCGCGCGCGTCCGACGCCGCGCCGCCGCAGTGGCTGCCTGCGTCTCTATCCACAGTCGAAACTCGAACAGTTGCGGTAGATCGATGCGGCTACCGTCGTGGCTCGGAAGGCGAAAGACCGTGCCGGAAGGTGTGCCGGAAATGAACGAGCCCGCGCCGCGGCGTGCGACCAGAACGCCATCGGACTTCAATTGGGCGATGGCTTCGCGAACAACCGAGCGGCTGACGTTGAGCCGTTCCGAGAGTTGCTGCTCGGTCGGCAAGCGAGATTCGGCGGGGAAGTTGCCCGCCTGAATCTCCGCGCGGATCGCTCCCACTACTCGCTGCACCAGCGAGTCAGGTCTTTCGAGCTCAAGCATTGCATCGGCGATTAATCAGGTTGTCGGACAATAGCGCGTCTAGCACATCGTGTCAACGCCCAGATCGCCGCCGCGCGGCACGTCTCAGGCGCTCGCCGCGAACACGCTCATCCGCTGCAGGATCCAGTTCAGTAGTTCTTCCGCCGCGCCGGAAAGCGGCCGCCGCGCTTTCACGAGGATGCGCGCTTTCGCCGCTTCGAACAGCGGATGAAGGATGGGCAACGCGACCAGTTCGCCCGCATCGATTTCCCGATACACGGAGAACGCGCCGATCAAAGTCGCACCTTCGCCCCGGGTCACGAACTGGCGCAGCACCTGCAGCGAGTTGGTGACGAGCGTCGGTCGCACCTCGATATTTTCCGTGTAGGCGAGCATTGCGATGACCTGTCCGAGACCGAAGGCCGGCGGCATCAGCGCGAGCGGATACCGCAACATCTCGGCGATGGTGACGGCGCCGCCGCGTTTCGCAAGCGGATGCGCCGCATTGACCAGAAGCACGACAGGCTGCGACGACGTCGCCCGATACACGATGTCGGGATGCGCCGGCGGGTTGTACGCGAGGCCGATGTGCGCGCGGCTCTGAGCGACTTCTTCGAGCACGTCGTTGACGGGCAGTATGTCGACGGCCACATCGAGCTTCGGGTAGTGCATATGGAAGTCACTCAGGACTTCTTCCATGAGGCCGTCGATATAACCCTCGCTGACCGCCAGCCGGATGTGCCCCCGCTGCAGGCCGTGCAACGCCCGCAACCGGTCTTCGAGCTGCTCCTGTTGCGCCTGGCAGCCGCGCCAGTATTCGAGAAGGTGCGCCGCCGCTTCAGTCGGCTTCACGCCGCGCGCCTGTCGCTCGAACAGCGGCGCGCCGACTTCTTCCTCCAGCAAGCGGATTTGCCGCGTGATGACGGATGCAGCCGTGTTGAGGCTGTCCGCCGCCGCGCGAATGGAGCCTTGCGTGAGCACTTCGTGGAAATACCGCAGCCTTCGCTGATTCAGTTCGCGCATTCCGACACCTGTTACAAGCGTTGCCCAGGAGGCAACGATAGCCGACTTCAGTTGCTCTTGCTCGTCGCATTTTGGCTATTAAAGATGATTTCACACACGACCGAAACGTCATCGGAGAACGCCCTTGTCCGCCATTCCCTCCACGCACATCACCGAACTGCACGCGGCGCTGTATCGCAAGCTCGACTGGCGGCTGCTTCCGTTCCTGCTGCTTTGCTATACGTTCGCGTATCTCGACCGGGTCAATATCGGATTCGCGAAACTGCAGATGCAGAGCGATCTCGGCTTCTCCGACGCGGTGTATGGCCTCGGCGCGGGCATCTTCTTTCTCGGCTATGTGCTGTTCGAAGTTCCCAGCAATCTCTTGCTGCCGAAGGTCGGCGCACGCAAGACCATCAGCCGGATCATGATTCTCTGGGGCGTGACCTCGGCGGCGATGCTGTTCGTGCGCAGCGAAACGACCTTCTATGCCATGCGCTTTCTGCTCGGCGTGTTCGAGGCCGGCTTCGCGCCCGGCATGATTTTCTATCTGACGTACTGGTACGGCCGCGCGCGCATGGCACAGGTGATGGCGATCGTGATGCTCGCGGGGCCGATCGGCGGCGCGTTCGGCGGGCCGCTCTCGACGTGGATCATGACGTCGTTCTCCGGCGCGCACGGTCTCGACGGCTGGCAGTGGATGTTCCTCGTCGAAGGCCTGCCGTGCGTGCTGTTCGGGGTGCTTGCGCTGTTCGTGCTCGCCGACCGTCCCGCCGACGCGCGCTGGCTTTCCGACGATGAAAAACGCCTGCTGGCGTCCGATCTCGATACGTCCGGCGGTCATCATTCGTTTGTGCAGGTGGCGCGCGATCCGCGTGTCTATCTGATGGCCGTGCCGTATTTCTGCTTCATCTGCGGCATCTACGCCGTGAGCTTCTGGCTGCCGTCCATCATCAAGGCGGCGGGCGTGAAGGACACGATGCAGATCGGCCTGTATTCCGCGATTCCGTATGCCGCCGCCGCCATCGCGATGATCGTCATCGGGCGCAGTTCCGACCGGCGCGGCGAGCGGCGCTATCACAGCGCGGTTCCGGCTCTCGTCGGCTCTCTGGCGCTCGCGCTCGCCACCTTCTTCGGCGGCGATCTCGCGATATCGCTGAGCTGCATGACCATCGCGACCGCAATGATGTGGTGCGCCTACACGGTGTTCTGGGCGATGCCTTCCGAGCATCTGAAGGGCGACGCCGCTTCGGGCGGAATTGCGCTCATCAACACCATCGGGCTCATCGGCGGTTTTCTCAGCCCGACGATCATCGGCTGGGCGCAAAGCGCGACCGGCAGCCTGCACGCCGGCTTGTACGTGATGGTCGCGCTGCTCGCCATCGGTGCACTCGTGCTGATCGCCATGCGTCCCGCGCGTGCGGCGTGACCTTCGCTCATTCATCGAACAGACAACGAAAACGAGAGGTGTCCATCTTGCCGAGTTCCAGTCCCACCACCCGCACCATTCTCATTGCCGGCTTCCAGCACGAGACGAACACGTTCGCGCCGTCGAAGGCCGCCTACGAAAACTTCGAGCGCGGCGAAGGCTTTCCGCTGATGTGCCGCGGCGACGACGTGCTCGCGCTGCGCGACGTCAACATTCCCGCAGGCGGGTTCATTCGGGCGGCGCAAGCGTCGGGGCACACGCTCGTGCCGGTGATCTGGGCGGGCGCGAGTCCGTCGGCGCACGTCACGCGCGACGCCTTCGAGCGCATCGTGGGCGAAATCGTCGAAGCGGCGCGCACGCGTGACTTCGATGCCGTGTATCTCGATCTGCATGGCGCGATGGTCGCCGAGCATGTCGACGACGGCGAAGGCGAGCTGCTTGCGCGTGTGCGCCAGACGGTCGGGCGCGATGTGCCGATCGTCGCTTCGCTTGATCTGCACGCGAACGTCACGGAGCGCATGTTGCAGAACGCCGATGCGCTCGTCGCATACCGCACGTATCCGCACGTCGATATGGCGGATACCGGCGCGCGCGCGGCCTCGCTGCTCGAACGGCTCCTGGCGGGCGAGACGCTGCATGGCGCGTCACGACGGCTGCCGTTCCTGATTCCGATCAACGGCATGTGCACGTTGCTCGAACCGTCGCGCGGCATGTACGACGCCGTGAACGCGGCGGAGGCGGGCACGGTGGTGTCCGCGTCGTTCGCGCCGGGCTTTCCGGCGGCAGATTTCGCCGAATGCGGACCGGTGATCTGGGCTTACGCGCATTCGGCGGAGGCCGCGCACGCTGCCGTCGAGTCGCTGTATCGCCGCATGCTCGACGACGAGCTCGCCTGGTGCGTGCCGTTCCTCTCGCCCGACGACGCCGTGCGCGAAGCGATGCGCCTGTCGGAAGGCGCGAGCCGTCCGGTCGTCATCGCGGATACGCAGGACAATCCCGGCGCGGGCGGCGACGCCAACACGATGGAGATGCTGCGCGCGCTGGTACGCAATGGCGCGACCGGCGCGGCCTTCGGGCTGATCTACGACCCGGCGGCGGCCGCGGCGGCGCATCGTGCGGGCGTCGGTGCCCGGCTGGAACTGTCGCTGGGCGGGCAATCTAGCGTGCCGGGCGATGCGCCGTTCACGGGTGTGTTCGAGGTGGTATCGCTTTCGGACGGACGTTGCCGGTACGACGGCCCGATGATGAACGGCATGCAGGCCGAGCTCGGCCCGGTGGCCTGTCTGCGTTTCGATGGCGTGCTGATTGCGGTGAGTTCGGGCAAGGCGCAGATGCTGGATCGCAATCTGTATCGCGTCGCAGGCATTCAGCCGGAGGACATGAAGATTCTGGTTAACAAGAGCTCGGTCCATTTTCGTGCGGATTTCGAGCCGATCGCGCAGGCTGTTCTTGTTGCGAAGGCGCCCGGTCCGATGGTGGCCGATCCTGCCGACTTGCCGTGGACGCGTCTTGCGCGAGGCATGCGTACTCGGCCGGGCGGTGAGGCGTTTGGAATGAGCAGCGCGGTTGTGTGAGGACGGCGTCGGCTCGCGTGGGAATGCCCCGCGTGTGATCGGGGCGCGGCACGGAAGTCGTCGGGAGTGAGGGCGGGCTGGTGCCGGGCGGTCAGGAGACGCCAGCAGGCATCAGCGACGCTCGACCACGTCCGTCGCTCGGCGATGGACGCGGAAACGAAAGGTGTCGTGTCGTGTGGAACGCTCAGTTGCACGCCGCCGGGCATCCGCTTTTGCAACAACGTGAGTTGTGCGCGCACGGCCTTCTCGACCGGCAGCGCGTTTGCGCCGCTGGCGAGCATGATGCCCATCGCGGCAGCGGGCTTGCCGTTCAGAGGGTTTACATAATGCAAATTAGCGTAGTTATATGTTGTAGCGGCTATATCCTAATGTCCTATTCAGGCTCGTCAGAAATGTCCGATTTCCGCGCTTGGGCGCGTGCTTGGTCGATGCGTCGTCGAGGGCTCAATCATGAACAGGCGTGAACTGATCAAGGCAAGCATGCGCGAACTGGAGCGGATCAAAGTCATCGAGGCGGTCGCTCGGGGTCGACTGGCTTGTTACCAGGCGCCGAGCGGCTAGATCTGTGGGTGAGGCAGATCAGCCGCTCGTGTCGGCGCTATGAGGCGTGTGGCCCGGCCGGTCTCGTGTCGGGCAAACGCCGCAAGACGAGCGCCACCGTGCAATGTGGGGACCACCTATGGGACAACCCGCAATGGCCAGACCTATTCAATAACGAGAATTTGCTCAGGGCCCAGTAGCGCCCCGTCCGGATTTGCCGTGTCGGTCGTCAGTAGTGGTAGCGGCACGAAATGATAGTGATTTGCGTGCTTGCCACTTCGTAGACCAGCCGATTCGTTTCATCAATGCGACGGGACCAAAATCCACTTAGGTACTCTTTCAGCGGCTCAGGCTTACCGATGCCTTCGAACGACGAGCGCTGCACCTCTTTGATAAGTTGATTAATGCGCTTTAGGGTCTTCTTGTCCTGACTCTGCCAGTAGAGGTAATCGTCCCACGCCTCGGCAGTCCACATGATGTTCAACGCGCCGTTCATTCGGTGTCGTCAACTAACTTGCGGGCCTTCACCTTGCCCGTGCGTGCTTGCGCAATTGAGCGCTCCAGATGGGCTGCGTTCGCGGGGGAGCGCAGAAGATGAACCGTTTCCATCAAGCTGTCGTAGTGCTCTTGCGACATGACAACGGCATTTGGCGCGTCGCGGCGGGTGATGAGCGTCACTTCCACATCCTCAACTACCTGATCAATAACGCGCTTCAGATTGGCGCGAGCGTCGGTGAACGGGATGGTGCGCATATGTTCTCCTCGGTGGCTAATCTGTACCGTTATAGGTACAACTCTAGCACACACCGACGAACATGTACAGTGACCCGTACATGTATGGCCATTGTCGCTTCAAAGCACGGTGAGAAAGAGGCCGAGCGGAGGGACGTCGTTATCTCGCGCGACGAACCTTGGAAGGTTGCTGGCATCGCCGCATAGCCGCCAAGGCAGGGCACTGCCACGCTAAGCAGTTATCAGACGCAACCGTCACGCGTCCCCGAGTCGCTTGAACAACTCACGATGCTCAGCATAGATGGCAGCCATCTGTGACAGACTGTCTTCCCGCGCATATCGCTTGGTTCCGGCGGCTAACTTACGGGCCGAATGCGACAGAGCCTGTCGCCTCTTAAGCAGTTTCACCCGTACACGTTGTTTCATGGGCGCGAATAGGCGACAGTGGAAGCACCCGCCTCGGCCACCGGCGCGACGACCGGCAACGGCTTTTGGGGTAGCGTCCGGGTCAGGAGGTCAAGTAGATGCTGACGAGCCTTTGCCGCCTCAGCCCCTGCCTTCCCTCTCCAGTTTGCCGGGTGTTGAATTCGGTAGCACAAGAGCTTCCCGTACATCTCGAACTCCCAGAGCTGCATGTTAGGAATCCCGACGTCCTCCCAATCGCGGCGCCCCACGCAGACTCTTCCGACTCCCTTGGTCGGAAAAAATTCGCGCCTGGTGGCCGCCGACGCTGACCCGTGCGCGAAGATAACGACGTCTGGCTGAAAGTGGTCGAACTGTACTTCCAGCAGCCGTTTGGAAAGGCGCTTGATCTCGGGAAAGTATTCGGAGCCGCTGGGGTTCCTTCCACCGGCATCGATGCAAAACAGGTTTGAGTAGATCAGTCCGCCTGGATCGAACCGATCTGCTAGAGCGCGCATGAAGTTGAAGAAGGTGGTGCCGCCGTCCCCATCTTTCGCGAGCCATGTGTCGAAGGATGCGCGATGCTTGGCAAGTGCCTTTGCCACGTATGCGTTCACCCCACCACCCTCGGCGCTTATGTGCCAATGCTTGCCGCCGAATTCCCTGCCGATCACCATTATGCGCGGTGCGCCCGGGTCTTTGGGACCGTTCACGAGAAAGGGCGTAAAAAGCCCTCGCGTCTTTGCTACAGAAGGATCTAGGAAAGATGGGTGCGTCGTCGCCAGGATTTCGGCGTAGCGCGCTTCAAGCTGTTCGTCCATATCGGGTCTTGTGTTAGGGAAAGCAATTCAAAATACGACACGCTCAACCGCGTCCGCGGAATCGGTGATGTCCCGCCCGAAACCGGCCACCGTGTTACAAGCCGTCAAGCAGCAAACCGCCGAAACAGGTCAGGGCGACAGAAGCAATGCTCGGATGCCGTGAGACGGCAGACGAGAAAAAAGAGCCTCGACCCGGTTTCCCCAGCGAGGCTCACTTAACACCTATGAACGTGCGACGAAGTTTTCTGCACTTCTCGATCTGCGCTCAAACGGCTACTTCCCAACTGCGGCTCCTGCTTCCCCGCTAGACTACCACTGCTCCCCGGAACGACTTATGCGAATGAGGAAGCGACGAACGTGAGACGCGTTTTCGGCAACCGCTTGTCCGGATAGGTGGAGGGTAGGCCGGGATCTCGGTGACTGCCTTTTCTGCGACGCGTGGTGTTCATCGCCACAAGAAGTAGTGTACGTATGGAACGCCAATCATCAAGCGACGAAGAAGCAAGGAAACCGGGCTCTGTCCTCGCGATAGGACGCGCGTCGCATGCCGATGAAGCGCCACGCGCGCACGCGGCCGTTTGCGCGATGCGGCCAAGCAACGTGCGCAAGGAAGCGGCGCCCGCGCTCGGCGAACCAGCCAACGCCGATGCGCTCCTGGAACTTGAAGCCGCCCTCAAAGACGCCGACCCCGAAGCGCGCAATACTCGCATAGCAAAGGAGCGGCTTGGAATGCGCCACCGATGACGCCCCGCGTCAAAGCATCGGTTCTCGCGCGAGGGACGCCGCTTCATCGCGCCTTTCATCGTTCTCGTGCCGCAAAGTCGGCGCCGATGCCTTCAGCAGTCGTGTATAGGCGTGCCGCGGATGCGCGAACACCGCCTCCACGTCGCCCTCCTCTACGACGCGCCCAGACCTGAGGACGAGCACTCGATCGCACAGATGCCCCACGACATCGAGGTCATGCGAGATAAAGAGCAGTGCGGTCGCATGCCGGGCTTGCAAGGACACCAGCAGATCGAGCACCTGCGCCTGCACATAAACATCGAGCGCAGAAACCGGCTCGTCGCAGACGATCAGCGCCGGCTCCGGCGCAAGCGCCCGCGCGATCGCCACGCGCTGCCGCTGCCCGCCGGAAAGCGACATCGGCCGCCGGTCCAGATACGCCGCGCTTAGCCCGACCTGCTCCAGTAATTCGACGCTGCTATCGAGGGCCGCCGCCTTCGAAAGACCTCGCGAATGCAGCCCCTCGGAAAGCAATTCGCGCACGGCATGCCGCGGATCGAACGAACTCAACGGATCCTGCGGGATATATTGCATGCGGGAGCGCAGCGCACTACGCGCGGTCTCGCCGATACCGGCGCCGTTCCATTCGTGCCCCAGGAAACGCACGGCCCCGCGATCGGGCGCGAGCAACCCCAGCACGATATTCCCGCAAGTACTTTTGCCCGATCCCGATTCGCCGATGATGCCAAGCACTTCCCCCTCGCGCACGCGAAACGACACATCGTCGAGCGCGGTGAATCGTTGGTCGCGCGCCCTGCCGCGCCGTCCATAGGTCTTGCCGATACCCGTCACATCGAGCACCGCGCGATCCGACGGAGCCGCCCGAGGCGGCATCTGATCCCGTACGATCGCCGGCATCGCTCCGCCCGTCGTGACGGCCATGCGCGCCGAACTCAGCCGATGCCCGCGCGACTCCAGCGATGGCTGGGCGGCCAGCAACTGCCGCGTGTAGTCGTGCGACGGATGCTGCAGCACGTCGCGCGTCGCGCCGCTGTCGACGACCTTGCCGCCGTGCATCACGAGCACGCGATCCGCGATGCCCGCGACCACCGCCAGATCATGGCTGATGAGCACGACGCCGACGCCCTGAGCGAGACGCTCGCCAAGCACCGCCAGCACTTGCGCCTGCACGGTCACATCGAGCGCGGTGGTCGGTTCGTCCGCGATGACGAGCGCCGGGCCGGCCGCGATCGCCGACGCGATCAGCGCGCGCTGGCGCAGGCCGCCCGAGAGTTCGTGCGCGTATTGCCGGGCACGCATCGCGGGTTCGGGAATGCCGACATCCGTCATCACGTCGTGCACCCGCGCACGTCTATCGGCGCGCGAGCGCAGCACGCGATGATGCACGAGCACCTCCTCGATCTCCGCGCCGATCGTGCGGAGCGGATCGAGCGAGACGAGCGCGTCCTGCATCACCAGTCCGGCAAACCGACCCCGCAAGCCACGCCAGTCGCGCTCGGCAAACGCGAGCGCGTCGCGTCCGGCGATCTCGAAGCGTTCGGCGCCGATCCGCGCCCCGCGCCCCGCGAGACCGATCAGACTGCGCGCCGTAAGACTTTTGCCCGAGCCGGACTCGCCGACGAGCGCGACGCATTCGCCGGGCCGGATCGTCAGATCGACGCCCTTCACGAGCGGCGTGCCGCCGTTCGCATTCGCGAAACCGATGGACAGCCCGCGAACCTCCACGAGCGGCCGATCCGTCATCGATGCCTGCGGCTTCATGCGCGCACCTCGAACTTGCGTTGCAGGAAGCGGCCGATGACCGCGAACGACAAGACGGTCAACGTGATCGCCATGCCCGGGAACACGCTCGGCCACCATGCGACGCGCAACACGTCGCGTCCTTCGGCGAGCATCACGCCCCACTCGGGCGTCGGCGGTTGCGGACCGAGCCCGAGAAAGCTCAGTCCCGAGACGGCGATGATCGCGCTGCCGATATCGATCGTCGCGATGACCGGCACCGCGACGAGCACGTTCGGCAGCACATGGCGAAAGAAAATCTGCATGCGCGACAGACCGAAACTCACCGCGTGCGTGACGTAATCCGCGTGGCGCACGACAAGCGCCTGCGAACGCAGCACGCGCCCGAACTTCGGAATGCCCGCGATACCCACGGCAATGGCGATATTGACGATGCCCTGTCCGAGGAAGGTCACGACGAAGAGCGACAACAGAATTGGCGGAAATGCGGAGAGCACGTCGAACACGCGCGACGCGGCTTCAGCGGCGAGACGGTTCGACAAGCCCGCAAAGAGGCCGACGACGAGCCCGATCGCGAGGCTCACGGTCATGCTCGCGAGTCCGATCAACAACGAATAGCGCGCGCCATGTATCACGCGGGACAGCACGTCGCGCCCGATGCGATCGGTGCCGAACCAGTGCTGCGCGTCGGGCGGCTGCAGCGTCGCGGCGACGTCGCTCACGAGCGGATCGAACGGCGTCACGATGCGCGGAAAGGCCATCGCCATGCCGAGCGCGACAAGAAACGCCACGGCGATCATCACGCCCGCGGGCAGCGGCGCGCGCCCCCGCTCGAATGCGGTACGTATAACGGTGCTCATTGTCTGCGCAACCTCGGATCGATGAAGAGATAGGCGATGTCGAGCACCGTCGAAATGACGACATGCACGAACGCCGCGAGCAGCACGACGGCCAACACCACCGGCACGTCTTGCGATGTCACCGCATTGAGCGTCACGCTGCCGATGCCAGGCCTGCCGAACATTTTTTCAGTGATGACCGCGCCGCCGAGCAGGCTGCCGATCAGCCAGCCGCCGAGCGTCACGACAGGCAGCAACGCATGGCGCAGCACATGACGCGCGCGCAGAACGAGTTCGGACACGCCGCGCGCACGTATCGTCGTGACAAATGGTTTCGCCAGTGCCGCTTCGATCGATTCACGCATCACTTGCGAGAGGATCCCGGCGGTCGGCAATGCCAATGTCACGGCGGGCAGGACAAGCGCGCGCCAGCCGTTCGCCCCCGATACGGGAAAGAGCCGCAACTGAAAGGAGAACGCGATCAGCAGCAACATGCCGAGCCAGAACACCGGCGTCGACGTGAACGTGAGCTCGATCAGCGACGCGCATTGCGCGCCGAGCGCGCCCCACGCCCCACGCGTGCCCTCCCCGCCCGCCGTCACCGTCGCCACCCCAATGGCGAGCACGAGCGCAAGCGCGCCGGCAGACAATGCGAGCTGCATCGTCGGCCAAAGCTGGCTGCGCAGCACGTCGAGCACCGGCTGCTGCATCACGAACGACGTGCCCAGGTCGCCATGCGCGAGCCGCAGCAGGAATTGCCCGTATTGCCACGGCAGACTGTGATCGAGGCCCCACTGCGCGGCGATCGCCTCGCGCAAGCCGGGATACGCGAGATCGCCCGCGAGCACGTCCTCGATGCGTCCGGGCAGCGCATGTATCGCGATGAAAGCCACCGACGCCGCGAGCCACAGCACGAGCAATCCCGTCAGCAGGCGCGTCGCAATCTGTCTGCGCATCTCACGCTCCCTGTTTGTCGATCCAGATGTCGTAAGCGCTCGCCGGGCCGTCGAGTTGCGGTTCGAAACCGATGCCATGGACATTCGACTTCGACGCGAGGTGATACACCGGCGCGAACAGCGGCACGATGAACGCCTGATCGACGGCACGCGCCTGAATCTCGCCGAGTAGCTTGCGCCGTTCATCGCCGATCGGCATCAGGCGCGCGCGATCGATGTCGCCAGTGATCTTCTTGTCGGAGGCAGGAATGGCGTTATACAAGAAGCCCTTGTCGCCGAGCATGTCCCACAGTTCCATCGCGACATCGGACGGGTTGTCCGTGTTCGGATAGATGAACCACACGCCGGTCGCCTTCTGATTGGCGAAGTCGCCCGCGGTCGTGATGCGCAGGTTCAGATCGAGTCCGATGTTCTGCCGCAGCGCCGACTGCACCGCACGGATCAGCACGTCACGGCTGTCGCGGACGTAAGGTTGGGGATAACCGACTTCGATCGTTAGCCGCTTTCCGTCCTTCGTGCGAAACCCATCCTTGTCGCGCGCGGTCCATCCGGCTTGGTCGAGCAGACGGTTCGCGTCGGCGATCTTGTTGCCCCATGAACCCTCGAGTTGTTTCGCGTAGTCCGGATTGTCCGGACCGATGTTCGACCATGCGCGCCGCACCGTGCCGAGATACACGCTCTTCACGATGGCGTCGAGGTCGAAGCCGTCGCGCAGCGCGCGCCGCACGCGGACGTCGTTGGCGGGCGGCACCGTGTAGTTGATGTTCAGCGTGAACGATGTGGTCGCGGACGGACCGTGCACGTACTGGAAGCCATCGACCTTGTCGAACACGGCGATGTCTGTGGGCTGCACGCCTTCGATCAGATCGACCTGCCCCGAACTCAACGCGCCGGTTCGCACGGCCGCCTCAGGCAAGAACCGATAAGTGACGCGATCGAGATAGGCCGGTCCGCGATGCGCTGCGTTGTCGGGCGCCCATCGATAATCGGGATTGCGTTCGAAGGTCGCCTGCTGTCCGCGCTGATACGACTTGAACACGAAAGGCCCGGTCCCGACGATGCCCGGTCCCCCGCCGCACAGGTCCTTGTTCTCGGCGAGCGCCTTCGGCGAGATGAAGCCGAGCTTGACGCTCGAGAGCGATTCGAGCGTCGTGGAATCGGCCTGCTTCATCACGAGCCTGGCGACGTAAGGCGACACCACTTCGACGTGATCGAACGCTACGAGCAGCGACGCGGACGCCGATGTCGTGCTGACGTTCCTCAGGATGTAGTCGAAGTTGGCTTTCACCGCGTCAGCATTGAACGGCGAGCCGTCGGTGAACTTCACGTCGTCGCGCAGCGTGAATGTGTAGCTCTTGCCGTCGTCGGCAATGCTCCACGACTTCGCGAGCCACGGCGCGTAGGTGCCGTCGGTGCGCTTGGAGACGAGGGAATCGATGTAATTGCGGATGACCCAGAACGAGTTCTGCTGCGACGAACGATGCGGATCGAAGCAAGCGGGTTCGGTCGTCACGCCCCAGGTGAGATCGCCGCCCGTCGCTGGTTGTCTTGCAGCCGCGTGCGTGGATGTCGCGGACTCCGATTTGCCGCAGGCGGTGATCGCCGCGCTTGATGCGATCGTCACGACTATGGCCAAAGCGCGTGTGAGCGCCGGTCGTTTCACGTTCATCGAATGGAATTCCCCGAGCAGACAGAAGACGCGATGCCCCCGGCCTTTAGGGTGGTCCGGCGCAGCGTGCATACGGGCGGGCGGCATCGCGATAGATTGGAAAGCTTACGGTCGCCATGACATGTGAGGCAACGAAGCAAAGTTCATAAACATATTTGACGCCTAACCTTGGAACCGCGCACCCGCCAGAGTCGAATAGAAGAGAAGCGGCCCTTTGTGCAGGCCTGCGATCCTGGGAATAGAACTTTTCGTTTGCACGAATTGCGCGTGTACTGTTCGCTTGCTGCTGCGAGTTGCCTCGACAGGGCGCGCAACGTCGGGCGCTCGCGCGCGACCCACCGCGTGATGACCGCCGCGCGGCCTGAACGGTGGAAGGATCGGGGAGGCCAGCTGGTCATAGCCGAAGTTCGGTTTGGCACCGCGCGAATTGCCGACACGATGGCTTGCGCTTGCGCACATCGGTTCGGTTTCACAAATGCTTCGCATTGCAAATCGACCCGCGTCGACATTACAAATCAGAATTCGTTCGTTCGGCATCGGTAAGCGTGACCGTAAGATCGCCTTCCGCCGAAAACTCCTGGTTAACACTTACAAAAGGAATCGAATGAAACGAGTCGAACTCGCCAGCGCTGCTGGCTTGATGGTCGCCCTCTCCGGGATTGCTCAGGCACAAAGTTCGGTGACGCTCTACGGGTTGATCGATGCCGGCATCGCTTACACGAACAACCAGCGCGGAGCCTCGAACGTCCAGGCGACCAGCGGCAAGCTCAACGGCAGCCGCTGGGGCATCAAGGGCGTCGAAGATCTGGGCGGAGGCTATACGGCGCTGTTCACGCTCGAAAACGGCTATCGCGTCAACGACGGCACCCTCGCGCAAGGCGGACGCGAGTTCGGGCGGCAAGCGTATGCGGGCGTGGGAACGAAAGGCATCGGCACGCTGACGCTCGGGCGTCAATACGATCCGAACACCGATCTCGTCGCCCTCTTCGCAGGGCCGGGGTTCTGGTCGCCCGCCACGCACGTCGGCGATAACGACAATCTGAACCAGACGTTCCGCATCAACAACGCGGTGAAGTTCAAGAGCGATACTATCGCGGGCTTAACCGTCGATGCACTGTATGCCTTCAGCAATCAGGCCAACAACGGCGCGGGCGCGGGCTTCGGCAACAACCGCGCGTGGGGCGTATCGGCAAGTTACGGGCGCGGGCCGTTGTCGCTCGGCGCGGGTTATGTGCGGCTAGACCATCCGAACGCGACGACGAATACGAGCGGCGCGATCGGCGGTGCATCGACGACATCCGGCGATGACTATAGCGGCGCGCTCTTCTATGGCCTCAACGGTGGGGTCGCGCGTCAGCAGATCACCGTGGCGGGCGGCAATTATGCGATCGGATCGCTGGCGACCATCGGCTTCGCGTGGAGTCACACGCAGCTCGATTTCAACGACGGCTCCTCGCGCAAGTTCAATAACTACGACGTCAACGGACGTTACAGCCTCACGCCGGCGACGACGCTCGTAGGCGTCTACACGTTCACCGACGGCCGCGCTTACAGCCTGCCCGGCACGAACGGCGCGACCCTGAAGCCGCGCTGGCATCAGTTCACGCTGGGCGTCGATTACGCATTGTCGAAGCGTACCGACGTGTATCTGTCGGGCGTCTATCAGCTCGCCGCGGGCGATGCATCGACACGCGTCGGCACCGGCTATCGAACGATTGCTGCTATCGCCGACGCCGGCGCCGCATCGTCGACGAACCGGCAAGTGGCGGCGTTTGGCGGCGTGCGGGTGAGGTTCTAGGCGAGTCGTTATCGGGTTGTGAATCGAGGCCTGCGTTGATGATCGCTGGGCAGCCAGGCATCGACCTGTTTTGCAGCGACGGAATATGTGCGCGCTTGCTCCTGTTGGTAAAGTATGCGATCGAACCCGCTCTCACGCGGGATGACAACCCTTCTCGTGCTAAAGCGACAATGACAACAATCGCCGCAACACGCAGTGCATGGGCCGCGCCAATGCGCTTCGTCGCCCTCTCAGCGCTTATCGCGCTGGCCGCATTCAGCGCCGCGCCGCAATCCGCGCAAGCAGCAAGCAAGACGCTCGTGTTCTGCTCCGAAGGCAGTCCCGCCGGTTTCGATTCAGCACAATACACGACCAGCACGGACTTCGATGCCGGCGCGCACGCCGTCTTCGACACGCTGGTCGAATTCAAGCGCGGCACGCTGGATCTCACGCCGGGTCTCGCCGAGACGTGGGACGCGTCACCGGATGCGAAGACGTTCACGTTTCATCTGCGTCACGGTGTGAAGTTCCAATCGACGTCCTACTTCAAGCCGACGCGCGACTTCAATGCGGACGACGTCGTGTTCACTTTCAAACGCATGATCGACCCGAACGAGCCCTTTCAGAAAGCGCATCCGGTCAGCTTCCCGTATCTGACTGACCTCGGCTACGACAAAAACATCGCGTCCGTCGAGAAGCTGGACGATTACACCGTGCGCTTCACGCTCAAGACGCCGGACGTCGTGTTCGTGCGCAATGTGGCAATGGAGTTCGCATCGGTCGTATCGGCAGAATATGCTGCGCAGTTGCTCAAGGCCGGCAAGGTCGAGGACTTCAATCAGAAGCCCGTGGGCACGGGCGCGTTTGTCTTCCGCGATTACCAGAAAGATTCGACAATTCGCTACGACGCGAATCCGACTTTCTGGAACCGCAAGGACGTGCACATCGACAAGCTGGTCTTCTCGATCACGCCGGACGCTGCCGTGCGCGAACAGAAGCTGGAGAGCGGCGAATGTCAGCTCACGTCGTTCGCGCGGCCGGCCGATATTGCGAGCGCCAATAAGAAGCCCAATCTTGCGGTGCTGTCGGGCGTGGGCTTCAACGTCGCTTACGTCGGATACAACACAACGCACAAGCCGCTCGACAACGTGCAGGTGCGCCGCGCGCTCGACATGGCTATCGACAAACAGGCGATCATCAAGTCCGTGTACGAAGGCGCCGCGACGGTCGCGACCAACCCGATGCCGCCATCGCAATGGTCGTATAACAAGGCGTTGAAAGACGCGCCCTATGATCCGGCGCGTGCGCGAGCGTTACTGAAGGAGGCAGGGTTTCCGGATGGTTTCGCCATCACGCTCTGGGCCATGCCTGTGCAGCGCGGCTACAACCCGAACGCGCGGCTGATGGCGCAGCTCATCCAGTCCGACTGGGCGAAGATCGGCGTCAAGGCGAACATCGTGACTTACGAATGGGCCGAGTACAACAAGCGCGCGAAAATCAATGGCGAGCACGACGCCATCCTCTACGGCTGGCTCGGTGACAACGGCGATCCCGACAACTGGCTCGGCACGACGCTCGGCTGCGACGCCGTGCACGGCAGCAACATGGCGAAATGGTGCAACAAGCAGTTCGACGATCTGCTCTCGAAAGCGAGGCTTATCACCGATCAGAGCGCGCGCACGAAGCTGTATGAAGAAGCGCAGGTCGTCTTCAAGGACCAGGTTCCTTACACGCCGATCGCCCACGCCAACACGTTCCAGCCCATCTCCAAGCGGGTGCACGGATACTTGATTAGTCCGCTGGGCGGCCATCGGTTCGATGGCATAACGCTTGAATAAACGGAAACGCCGGCCGCCGTCACAGTCCTCCAACGAGTGAAGCGATGTCCGATCTGAGCCTCATCGCCGCGCACGTGAAGAAACATAACGATGCGGCAGCCGCCCGTAAGGTCGTCAAATTGGACGGCTACGATGGCCCCTGGCGCGAGAAGTACATCGCTGGGTGTGCCTTGCGGGTCGATCTCGACTGCATTCCTGCATGCTGCCTGCCTACGCGGACGAACCGACGGCCATTGCAATCCTTCGTGTCGGGGACACTCGACAAGACCGTTGACCCGACATCTTCGTCGCGCTTGCGACAACGAAGACGAACGCCAGGCGCCTGCTGATTCGCGAGACTCTCCGTATATGTGAGCGCTTGGGGCACTCGGAGATGAGGCCCGAACCGATGCTGCGAGGACACCGTGACTCGTCGCGGCCTGCTGCCGACTCTTCACATGTGAGAGCGATTACGCCTGGTGGGCAAGTGTTTTCCGTGGAAGTTAGCGCGACAGACGATTAGTTGCGTATCAGCAAAGCATGACTTACTCACTTCCCGTTTGTTTGGCCCCGGCCTGGGCGGTAGCTCGCGAGCCCGTAACGAAGCGCCGGCCCTACCCAGTGCAGCTCGGACGTGCTGACCGTCCATTCTTCTCGAAGAGAATGCTATCCGGTGAAATCTTGCCCATCCGTCGATCCAATTGGCATTACTTTCTTAGGATAACTACCGTAGCATTTCTTGTCTTCATGTCGAGTAAGCCGTACCCTTGATCGCCCTCGTGGTGCATAGACTCGCCATGTCAGGGCGTCATGCACATCGATGAGCCGAATATCCGGACGCGCATAGTCAACGGCTTTGCATTACATCGATAAACAATATTTTTCCGAGTTTATCGGCGAGATAAGTTATGTCTCGTGGCGCTGCACGACGGCGCGAACCATTAGCTCAGGGCACATCGATGAACACGATCAGACACTGGAAACGCTATCTCCTCGCGGTAATGTTCGCCGCGGGCAGCGTGTCCGCACATGCGGACGACCTGCTTTCGCGTGTGAAGAAACAGGGGGAACTGTCAGTCGGCACCGAGATGCAGTTCGCGCCGTTCGACTTCATCGAGAACGGTCAACAGGCCGGCTTCAACAAGGACCTGTTCGCCGCGGTCGGCAAGATCATGGGCGTGAAGGTGCGGTTCATCGATCTGCCGTGGGACAGCGTGTTGCCCGGTCTGGACGCGGGCAAGTTCGACATGGTCGCGGGCCCACTCACTGTCACAAAGGCGCGCATGGAGCGCTACGCTTTCACTTCGCCTATCGCCGATGCCACCGATGCGCTTCTGAAGCGCGCGAAGGACGCCAGTATCACGAAGAGCGCGGACATTGCGGGCAAGACCGTGGGCGCGCAGAAAAGCAGCGCACAGAACGCACAACTCAAGAGCTACGCCGAGACGCTCAAGCCAGGTGTCACCGTGCGTGAGTACGTCGATAACAATCAGGCCTATGCCGACCTGGCTGCCGGTCGTCTGAACGCGGTCGCCAACTCGCTGACGAACATTGCGTACGTCGCGAAGCAACGCCCGAACGTGTTCGCGGTCGTGCAGCCGGCGTTCGGCTCGGCGGTGTACTTCGCCTATTGCATGCGCAAGGATGCCGACAGTCAGTCGCTCAACGCCGCATTCAACGACGCACTCGCGACGCTCGGCAAAAACGGCGAGCTCGCGAGCTTGCAGAAGAAATGGTTCGGCGTGGCCGTGGATCTGCCCGCGACGATGCCCGCGCCCGCGTACTGAAGCGCGCGACATGTTCAGCATCGAGGCCTTCACGGACGCCCTTCCGCTGCTGCAGCACGCGGCGCTGACGACGCTGGGTGTATCGGCGGCAGGCCTGGTCATCGGCTTCGTCATTGCGCTGGCCGTGTGTGCGGCGAATCTCTCCGCAAAGCACGGGTTCTATGTCGCCGCGGTCGTGTACGTGCGCGTGTTCCGCGGTGTGCCCCTCCTCGTGCAACTGCTGCTCGTGTATTACCTGCTGCCGTTTATCGGCATCAACGCGCCGCCGCTGATCGCGGCCATCAGCGCGGTGTCGTTATGCGCGGCGGCGTATATCGCGGAGATTCTGCGGGGCGGCTTCGCCAGTCTGCCGCCGGGTCAGAACGAAGCTGCCGTCATGCTCGGCTTATCGCCGCTCGACCGACTCGTGCGCATCCAGATTCCGCAGGTCGTGCGCTCGACGCTGCCCTCGCTCGTCAACGAAATGGTGCTGCTCATCAAGGCGTCGTCGCTCATATCGGTGGTGGGCGTGGCGGAAGTCACGCGCACGGCACAGAACGTCGCCGCCAGCACCTATCAGCCGATGGAAGCCTATGCCGCCGCCGGCCTGATTTATTTCTGCATCTGCGGCGGGCTGGCGCTGGTCGCGCATTCCGCCGAACGGCGTCTCGCGGCCTGACCGCGACATCGACGACAGGATCTCTTCCGTGCCTCATTTCGACCTCTCCGCCATCACGCATAACCTGTCGCAGATCGGCGCGGGGTTCGCGACCACGCTCTGGATGTGGCTCGTCAGCGTGCTGCTGGGCGCGATGCTCGGCTTCGTCGTGGCGCTGGCGCAGCAACTGGGCGGGCGCTTCGTGCGAGCGTTGCTGCGCGTGTATGTGGAGCTGTTTCGCGGCACGCCGTTTCTCGTGCAACTGTTTCTGCTCTACTACGGCGGCCCGTCTTTCGGACTGACGCTCACGCCTGCGATGGCGGGCGTCCTCGCTCTCACACTGTATGGTGGCGCATACTTCGCCGAAGTGTTCCGCGGCGGCTTCGCTTCGGTGCCGAAGGGGCATCTCGAAGCGGCGGCGTGTCTCGGCCTCACTCGCATGCAGGCGGTCTGGCGCATTCAGTCGCCGCAGATGCTGGCGCTGATTCTTCCCGCGCTTTCGAACTTGACCATCGTGCTGAGCAAGGAAACGGCCGTGCTGTCGGTCGTGACCGTGCCCGAGCTGACCTTCGTGCTCACGGGTATCGGCTCCGCGACGTTCGCCTATGTTCAAACGCTGCTCGTGCTAAGCGCCTGCTATCTGCTGCTGGTCGAGCTGGCGACCGGGGCGGGTAACTGGGCCGAAAAGCGCATGACGCGCTTTCTCGCCTGAAGGTATCGAGGAATTCATGACGCTCATCATCGCCGAACCCGCGCCCCTCGTCTCCGGCGCAGCCGTTGACCCGCTGGTCGAAGCGAAGGGCCTGTACAAGCGCTTCGCTTCCACCGACATTCTTCGCGGCATCGATCTGACCATCCGCAAGTCTGAAGTCCTGTGCATCATCGGGCCGTCGGGTTCGGGCAAGAGCACGCTGCTGCGTTGTCTCGCCGGACTCGAGACCTACGATCATGGCGAGGTGCATATCGAAGGCCAATTGCTCGGCTACACCATGCGCGGTGGCAAACGCGTGCGCGCCACCGCAAAGGAGTTGCACCATACTCGGCGCCATGTCGGCATGGTGTTTCAGCAATTCAACCTCTGGCCGCATATGACCGTGCTTGGTAACGTCATGGAAGCGTTGGTGCGGGTACGCGGGTTTCCGAAGGGAAAGGCCGCCGAACAGGCGGGCCGCATGCTGGAGCTGGTCGGTCTGTCGGGCAAGGCGGACGCGTATCCGTCGCGCTTGTCGGGCGGACAGCAGCAGCGCGTCGCGATCGCCCGCGCACTCGCCATGGAACCGCACATCATGCTGTTCGACGAACCCACATCCGCGCTCGATCCTGAACTCGTCGGCGAAGTACTGCAGGTCATGAAACAGCTTGCCCGCGACGGCATGACGATGGCCGTCGTGACGCATGAAATGGGCTTCGCCGCGCAAGTGGCGGATACGGTCGCCTTCATCGATGCAGGTCGTATCACCGTATCAGGCACGCCGCGACAGGTGTTTCGCGAGTCCAAGAATCCGCGCTTTACACAGTTCCTGCAAAACTACCTGGACCGCAACGCGTTCTGGTCGGGCGACGACGCGTGATGCCGATTGCATAGATTCGCAATGCTTTCTCTCGAACAGGGCAACGTCTGAAACGACACTTAGGTGCAAGTCGCGCCGACGCGCGGGGCACAATCGACCCTCGGGTCGCAGATCGTGCGGTCGCGTGACGGCAAGAGTCAGGCTTCGGCGTGACCGCATTTCCTCTCTTTCAACAAGACACAGCCATGAACACGAATGAGCGTCAGTTGCGCATCGACCTCGCCGCTGCTTTCCGTTGCTTCGCAAAGCTCGGCATGCATGAAGCGGTCGCCAACCATTTCAGCGCGGCGGTGTCGCCGGACGGACGCAAGTTTCTGATGAACCCGAAGTGGGTTCACTTCTCGCGCATTCGGGCAAGCGATCTGCTGCTCCTCGATGCCGAAGACAGCGAAGATCTCGCCGGTCGAGGCGATGTCGATGCCACCGCGTGGGCGATTCATGGGCAAATCCACCGGCGCGCGCCGCATATTCGTGTGGCGATGCATCTGCATCCCGTTCATGCGACTGCCATCGCGTGCCTCGCGGACCCCGAGATCAAGCCTATCGAGCAGAACACGGCGCGTTACTACGGCCGCGTCGCGCTCGACAGCGAATTCGGCGGCATGGCGGACACCGCCGCCGAGGGCGCGCGCCTTCTCGAAGCGCTCGGTGACAAGTCGCGCCTGATGATGGGCAATCACGGCGTCATGGTGACCGCAGCGAGCATCGGCGAGGCGTTCGACGATATGTACACGCTGGAACGCGCTTGCCAGATTCTATGCATCGCATACGGCACGGGCCGGCCGCTGAGGGTGCTTTCGCCGGAAGTGGCCGAAAGAACCGCGCGCGACTGGGAGGGCATCGTTGACTTTTCCCTCGCGCACTTCGAAGAGATGAAGCGTGTTCTGGACAAGGAGGACCCGTCCTATGCGGACTGACATGAATTCACGAGAAGTCATGCTCGATAGCCTGAGCAAGGCGATCGCGTGAGTCCGATCGCCCAGATCCCGATCCTGGTTCTGTTGGGACGGCATACCGCAAGGGACTCAACACGGCCTTCGAAGGTGCGTGTCCGGCGTTGCAGCGACTCAAAGATGAAAAACCGGTCGGGGCGATATCGGCGGAAATGAATCGCTAAGCATTTGCCCGCACGGTAACACGTTGCCGGAGGCGGTTCAGAAGTTGCCGGAGGATGACCCATGAAACGCATACCGGCGTGGCGCCACCTGCGCGTGCGGCCATCTTCCACGACCTCCAGTCGACTTTCACGACGCTTCGCTCACTACGGAATTGCTGGCGATCTGCTTGATGACGGCCTCCATCAAGCCGGGAAAGCGGGCATCCAATTCCGCGCGCCGCAATGAATTTTGATGCACGGTGCCGGCAACGCGCGTGCGCACCAGGCCCGCTTCGCGGAGGATCCGAAAATGATGCGAGACACTTGACTTCGGTCGACCCCCGTCCAGCTCGCCACAGGTCGCCTCGTCTACCGTCGATAGTCGACGAACGATCTCAAGGCGCACCGGGTCGCTAAGAGCGTGGAAGAGCCGCCCGAGCGTGAAGTCCTCGGCGACAGGATGGGTATAGGTGCGCATTGTGCAGGTGGAAGTAGCTTCTGCCATACTCGCTAGTTCGATATTCATCGAAATAACGTACAAGCCTCATGAACGGGAGTTTAGCCTGATGTCCGCATTATTTCAGCCCTACAAGCTCAAAGATGTTTCGTTACGCAACCGCATTGCCATTCCACCGATGTGTCAGTACACGGCCGAGGACGGTTTGATCAACGACTGGCACCGTGTGCACCTGGCCGGTCTGGCACGCGGCGGTGCAGGGTTGGTGATCGTCGAGGCAACGGCCGTGTCGCCCGAGGGTCGGATTACACCAGGCTGCGCGGGCATCTGGACCGACGAGCAGGCGCAGGCTTTCGCGCCCGTGGTCGCATCGATCAAGGCGGCGGGCGCGGTGCCGGGCATTCAGATCGGTCACGCGGGCCGCAAAGCCAGCGCGAACAGACCGTGGGAAGGCGACGATCATATCGCCGACAGCGATCCGCGAGGCTGGGCAACGCTCGCGCCCTCGGCGATCCCCTTCGGCGGCGGTCTGTCGAAAGTACCCAAAGCGATGACGCTCGACGACATCGCGCGCGTTCGCGAAGATTTCGTCGCCGCCGCGAAGCGAGCGCGCGACGCGGGCTTCGAATGGCTTGAGTTGCACTTCGCGCACGGCTACCTTGGCCAAAGCTTCTTTTCCACGCACTCCAATCAACGCGACGACGCGTACGGCGGCAGCCTCGAGAACCGCAGCCGCTTTCTGCTTGAAACGCTGGCCGCCGTACGCAAGGTGTGGCCGGAGCACCTGCCATTGACGGCGCGCTTCGGCGTGATCGAGTACGACGGCCGCGACGAAGAAACGCTCGTCGAGTCGATCGAACTGGCGAAGAATTTCAAGCGCGAGGGACTGGACATGCTAAGCGTCAGCGTGGGCTTTTCCACGCCGACCGCAGCCATTCCATGGGCTCCGGCGTTTCTCGCGCCGATCGCGGAGCGCGTGCGCCGTGAGGCCGGCATTCCGGTTTCGTCGGCATGGGGCATCGATACGCCCGAACTGGCGGACCGTTCGGTGAAGAACGGGCAGCTGGATCTGGTGATGGTTGGTCGCGCGCACTTGGCCGATCCGCACTGGCCGTACTATGCGGCGAAGAAGCTGGGTATCGAGCGTCCGTCGTGGACGCTGCCGGCACCGTACGCGCATTGGCTCGAACGCTATGCGGTTGCGTGAGCTTGCGCGTCGGTTCTCGTTTGTCGTGATGTGCTGACGTACTGGTGTGTCGTTTGCCTAGAGCTTGATGCGTCGGGGCAGACGGCACGTTGGCTGTGCTTCCTCGTGCGCCAGACACCGCGTGTGGCGACACGCTGGAAGTGACTCGGAGGATGATCCGCAGGCGCCAATCTGGAGCGCGGCATTCTCAGAGCGCGTTAAGATGCCGCCATCCGATACCCCCAAGGTAACGGGTGCATCCAGTCATATAAGCCGGCAGCGCAAGAGACCCCTCGGCGCCTCCCATAATTGGACCGCCGACGCTCAATTCGAACCTACTATTGGATACGTGCGCTCAGCCAGAAACATAGGCTATGCAGCGCCTGAGTCAGTCCGCTACGCAGTTGCAGATCGGGGAGGAAGCCGGTGCATTTGCCGGGCTCGCTGATGCGGTTAGCGATGCCTCTCGGAAGCGAAGGCATCGACAATAAACAGTTGTCGTTCCCAGCCGGCAGCTAGCTTCCCTCTCTCCACCGGTGCTGCCGCCTGATTTCTTTGATATAGCCCTGCCTTATGCGCAGGCGGGCGCCACTACCGGCCGAGCAGCATGGCCTCCCGTTTCCAGATCGTCGGAAGCGGGCTTGCGCAGGCAGTCTACGCGCCAAAACGCCATCGGAACGCCGAAGTCTGTCGCGCCGCGATCGTGAAGATAGATCTATCGCGTCACGCAGCCGCGTCCAAGACTGTCGCGCGAACGGCTCACTCGAAAGTACGTTCCCCAAACTCCTCGGAATCGTGAACGCGTCGATTCGACTTGTGAGAATTTCGGCGCCCGCCGAGTTGTAGCCGAAAGAGGCCGTACGCATTCTATGTAGTACTACATACGATCTTCTGTTTCGCCTTAGCAGATGCTGTCAAAGCCCTTGTCGTTACGGGCGGCAGTTCGCCGATCATTATCGCCCCCACCACCCGCTTCCCGCGGTAGCGACCAATGTACCCCGCAACTTTCGCTGCCCCGCGTGGCGTGACTGCACGGAGTGGCTGCAGCCGCGTCGCGCGCATCTGCCATGGCGGCGGGTTCATCGCCGTCGGTGTCTATTGCCGCTGCCCTGGAGGTCCGGGATCGGAGCCCAATTCATGCATCGCCGAACTAGCCGCTGCTTGTGAGCGCCATGTCGCAACTCGGTGCGCTCATGCACGATGGAGAGGCTGTTTCTGCATCCGTGGTGCACCACATATTTATTTGCTTCGGCGCTTTATGGATGGAACGTCCACTCCATGCGTATTGCGCCGCCTTAGATCGTTGGCATACCACTTGCATATTCCGAGACGGCTTTCTCAGTTCACGAACGAATCGTCTCTTTGACGGTCGCCAGCCAGCAACCGCGCATGCGTTGAACCTGCGCGTCAATCAATCACCAAAGGGGCAATTATGTTAGTTCGTCTTACCCGTCGCGATGCTGGTCAATCCAAACACCGCTTTGCCGTCACGCTCCTTCGCTCGTGCGCGCTCATGGTCGTCGCTACCGTCGGCCTGAGTCAGGCGGCTCATGCAGCGGGCGCTGAAGACATAAAGGCGCGCGGGTATCTGAGCGTTGCGACCGAAGACGACTACAACCCATTCGAGTTCGTCGAGAACGGCAAGAACACGGGGTACGACAACGACCTGCTCGCGCTGATGCGCAAGAAGCTCGGCGTCGATGTAAAGCAACAGGTGATGCCGTGGTCCGGCATTCTGCCCGGCGTCACGACGGGCAAGTACGACATGGCATTGAGCGCGGTGCTCGTCACCGAAGAGCGCAAGAAGAACTTCGACTTCGCGTCGCCGACCTGTGAGGCCGTCACCATGTACGCGACGAAGAAGGGATCGTCCATCAAGACCACGGACGATCTCGTCGGCAAGGTGGTGGGTGCGGAAACGGGTAGCGCGATGCTCGCAGACCTCAAGCAGTTCAACGAGGAGCTGAAGAAGAAGCACGGCGGCAACGGCCTCAAGCAGATCGTCGAATATCAGTCGTATCCGGAGGCTTATCAGGATCTCGGGCTCGGCCGCGTCGATGCCGTCGCCAATACGCAGATCAGCCTCAATTCGCTCGTGAAGACGCGCCCGGACGTCTTCGTCGTCGGCCAGGCAATCGGCAAGCCTACGTACATCGCGTGGGCCGTGAAGAAGGGCAACACTGACGTCGTGAAGATGGTCGATGCCGCGCTGCTCGAACTGCGCAAAAGCGGCGAGATGTACCAGCTCCAGCAAAAGTGGCTCGGTGCGAGCTACAAGGACATGCCGCAGTCGGTCAACTGACCTTTACGCCTCTACCAACTCCCATCGATGAACGCCTTCGATTACTGGAGCATCGCGCAGGGCGCGCTGGCGACCGTGCTTCTTTCGGTCGCCAGCATCGTGCTCGGCGTGCCGCTGGGGCTCGGACTTGCGTTGATTCGCTGGGCGCGCGTGCCGTATCTCAACCGCATCGCGCTCGCGTACGTGAGCCTCATCCGCTCGTGTCCTGCCGTCACGCTGACGTTGCTGATTTTCTTCGCGCTGCCGCAGTTCGGCATCTCCCTGGACCCGACGCCCGCCGCGATCCTCGCACTCACCATCAGCACGGCAGCGTTCAATTGCGAAATCTGGCGCGCTGCGCTGATGAACTTCCCGCGCGATCAGTACGACGCCGCCCTCGCCTTCGCCATGCCGCGCAGCCTGCGGTTCCGGCGCATCGTGATGCCGCAGATCTGGCGCGCAAGCCTTCCGGGTCTCGTCAACGAAATGACCTTGCAGATCAAGTCGACGCCCGCGGTCGCGGTCATCGGCATCGTCGAGATCACGCGCGCCGCCCTGCGTGTGGGCGCGCGCACCTATGATCCGCTGCCGCCGTTCGTGTTCGCACTGGTGCTGTACGGGCTGATCGTGTTCGTGCTGATCCGGGCGCAGCGTCTGATCGAGAGACGTCAGCCCGTGGAGGCGCGCGCATGACCGAACATTTTCTGATCGTCTGGCAGCAGCGCGCGGACGTGCTTGCGGGCCTGCTCGACACGCTCGGACTGCTGGCCGTCGCCGCAATCGCTTCGCTCCTGCTGGGCGCACTGCTCGCGCCCGCGCTCATGTCGAAGCGCCCGGCCATCGCGCGGCTCGCCATGCTCTATGTCGATGCCATGCGTTGCGCGCCTTTTCTGCTCTTCGTTTATCTGATCTATTTCGGTCTGCCGACCGCTGGCATTCGTCTGTCGAACTGGTGGGCGGGCGCCATCGCGCTGATTCTCTATAACACCGCCTACATGGCCGAACTGTTGCGCGGCGCGTGGGCCGGGCTGCCCGTGCCGATGATCGAAGCCGCGCGCGCCTACGGCTTTCACGGCTTCGGTCTCGTTCGCCGCATCATTCTCCCGCAGGTCTTCACCGTCGCTTTGCCGATGATCGGAAATCAGCTCGTGCAGATTGTGAAAGACAGCGCGTTCCTCACGGTGATCGCGGTCGGCGAACTGACGCATCAGATGAACGGCATTCAGGCTACCTATTTCATCCCGTTTGCCGCGTTCATCACGGCCGTGCTGCTGTACTGGGCCATTTGCCTCGTGATCGAAGGCGGCAGCGGATTATTGTCGAGATTCGCCGAGGAACGCAGAGCATGAACATTTCCAACGACGTCCCGCTCACGGCCATGCGCGCACCCGACGCGGCAAAAAGCTCGAGCGGCCTCGCATACGGCGCGGCGAGCGAGACGGCGCAGACGGTCCTGCAACTTAACGGCATTTCGAAGTCATTCGGCGACAACCACGTGCTGCGCGATGTCTCGCTCACCGTGCACAAGGGCGAGACCGTATGCCTGCTGGGACCATCGGGTTGCGGGAAGTCCACTCTCCTACGCTGCGTGAACTGGCTGGAGATTCCGGATGCCGGCACCATCCACGTATCGGGTCGGCGCATGGGCGTGCGCGAGGGCTCGTCGATCAAGATGAACGATGCTGAACTCGCGCGTTCGCGGGCACGCATCGGCATGGTGTTTCAGCACTTCGCACTATGGCCGCATTTGACGGTGCTGCAGAACGTCATGGAGGCGCCGCTGCACGTGCTCGGACGTCCGCGCGACGAAGTGCGGGCGGACGCCGAGCGCCTACTGGAACGTGTCGGCCTCGCTGCGAAGCTGGACGCCTTCCCCTCGCGGCTGTCGGGCGGTCAGAAGCAGCGTGTGGGCATCGCGCGGGCACTGGCAATGAAACCGGACATCCTGCTTTTCGACGAACCCACCAGCGCGCTCGACCCGATGCTCGTCGGCGAAGTGCTGAACGTGATGCGCTCGCTCGCGCAGGAAGGCGCGACCATGGTGATCGTCACGCACGAGATGGAATTCGCGCGGCAAGTGGCAAGCCGCGTCGTTTTCATGGACGCCGGACAGGTGATCGAGAGCGCACCGCCCGCGCAATTCTTCGGCACACCGCAGACCTCGCGCGCGCGGCAGTTTCTGGCGCGCTTTCGCTCGCCGCATCAGGCGGCCGACGACTGAAGCGCATCGCCCGAACGCGCCTGAGCTTTACGCTCGCGGCGGCGTGCACACGCCGCCGCGAGCGTGAACCGACTCACTGCGGCGCGACCATGTCCGCGGCCTGCTTCACTTCGCCGTCCTTGTACTTGCCCCACGTTTGCGCCAGTTCGCTCATCGAGCGCGGATCGCAATCGTATTCGGGCAAGGTGTCGGCATCCCAGTGACCGAAGCGATCGACACCGCGTACGAGCGTCGCGCGGCGGCGGCCAGTCGCGGATCGCACGTGCGCCGGCACGTAGAAAAACGCGAAGCCGATGCGCCGGTCATCCGAGCGATTCGGCAGCGAACTATGCGCGGTGCGTTCGTGATGCATCGAGAATTCGCCCGGCTGGAGCGGCATCTCGACGGCCAGCTCTTCGTCGATACCGACGAGCGTCTGGCCTTTTGCGAGCATGTTGTCTTTCGCGTAGGTCTCGACGTGCTTCAGGTCGGGTCCGCTGTGCGAGCCGGGCAGCACACGCAGCACGCCGTTGACCGAATTGGCCGGTGTGAGCGCGACCCACACCGTGACTTCTTCGTGCGGCGTCAGCCCGAAGTACGTTGAATCCTGATGCCACGACACATAGCGCGGATCGCCACCGTTCTTTGCGAAGATGGACGCGCCGAACAGCATGATGTCCGGTCCGATGAGGTCCTCGACCGCATCGAGAATGGCCGGATGACGCCCCAGCTCGACGATCGCCGGCAAGGCCAGATGGCCTTTGATCTTCAGCGTCTTGTTGACGTCCTCCCCGGTGGACGCCTCATACCGTTCGATGATGCGGCGATACTCCGCCGCCTCTTGCGCGTCGATCGCGCGCATCGGATAGACATAGCCGTGCTGCTTGAAGTGGGCGACCTGCGCTTCGGTCAGATGCTTCGTCATGGACGTTCCTTTGAGTGGGCTTTGTTCGGAAAGACGCCTGCTCGTCCGGCAGCGGGCCGCGCCCGCGCCGACGCTTACTGCATGACTTCGTGCAGCGCGCGCGCGACGCGCAGCACGCCTTCGTCCGCGCCGCGCGCGCCGATCACGGAAAGGCCGACCGGCGCGCCGTCGATACGCGTCCACGGCATGCTCACTTGCGGCAAGCCCGCGAGACCCGCGACGCACAGCATCCGCTGCGCACGCGCGCGCGCGTGATCGACCGCTTGCGCAGATGCATCGGCGCGCGGCGCGCCGCCCGGCACGGTCGGAATGAGCCAGTAGATGCCTTGCGGCAGGGCTTCGGCCATTGCGCGGATAGCTTCGGCGCGAACGCGCTGCGCCTGCGCGGTCTGCTCGCGCGTGATGGTCAGGCTCATCGCGAAGCGCGCGCCGACGTCCGCGCCGAAGCTCGCAGCATGATCGCGCGCCCACGCGCCGTATCGCTGGGCGATTTCCGCCGCCTGCAACACGCGGAACGCCTGCGCCCAGTCCGCGAGCGACGCCTCCGGCGCGACGAAACTCACGCGCTCGCCGAGCGACTTCATCGTTGCCTCGATAGCCGCCTCGAAGCGGGCCGCGACGGGTACATCGGCGCAGGCGAGCAGATTGCGCGGAACGTGCACGGAGAAGGCATCGTCATCCGCCGCGACGACGCTTTGCGCCAGCACCTCGAACACGAGCGCGAGCGTGCTGTGGTCTCGCGCGAACCAGCCGACCGTGTCGAAACTGTGGGCGAGCGTCAGACATCCGTCCGTGGCGATACGGCCATGCGTGGGCCGCATGCCCCATACGCCGCAATAACTCGCCGGCAGCCGCACGGAGCCGCCGCAATCGGTGCCGAGCGCGATGTCGGCATGACCCGCCGCCACCGCCACGACAGAACCCGATGACGATCCGCCCGGAATCCGCGCCGGATCGGCGGGATTGACTGGCGTGCCATAGTGCGCGTTGACGCCGGCGAGGCTGTAGGTCAGTTCATCCGTGACGGTCTTGCCGACCCATTGCGCGCCTTCTTCGAGCAGCACGCGAACGGCAAGCGCGGTGCGTGCGGCGACCGGCTGCTGTTCGCGCCACACGGGATTGCCGCTGCCCGTTCGCAAGCCGGCAATATCGAACACGTCCTTCACCGCGAGGCGCAGTGTCGCCAGTTTGTCGCCGGTGCGCGAGGGCTGCGCGGCCGACGGCAGCGAATCGAAGCCATCGGCGACGAACGCTCCGTGCAGGCCCGCTTGCAGCAGATCGTTTTTCGTCATGACGGGTCCATCCAGCTGACATGAGCGGCGACGACGCGCCACCGGCCGTCGATGCGCACCCACGTCTGCGACTGACGCCCGATGCGCGGTTCGCCCGCGCGCGAGAACGTGATGTTCGCCACGGCAAAGTCCGCACCGAAGGTCGTCACCGACCGGTCGACGATCTTGCGCATCAGCCCCTTGGCCGGGCGCTGCGCCCGAAATTCGCGGATGGCGTCGTAGCCTTGCAGGTTTTCGGTCGCGCCGTAGCGCAGCGTGTGCGGACTCATCCAGAAAAGCGCGTCGAGAACGGCGACGTCGTTGGTCGTGAGCGCGCGCTCGTATTCGTCGAAGGCGGCTTCGACCGCCGCGAGGGTGGCCGGATGATTGATCGGTTGCGCGCTCATGGGGTCTCGGCGGAAAGGGTCTGCAAAGCACGCGCGAAGAGCTCGGGCGGCGCTGCATAGAGGCCGCGTCCGAGCAGTCCCGCTCGCCCGTCGCCGCCGATCATCGCGATGGCGGCGAGCGGCGCGATCCCTTCGCGCTCGACGCGCGCCGCGTCGAGCACGCCGGGCAGCCGCCCGAACGCGGGGTGCGATTCCGTATGAACGCGCGCCTGCCGATCGCGCCAGCCGGCGGGCAGAAATGGCTCGAAGGCCTGCGCCGGCTCCGGGGCGAACGCGAGCGCCTGAGCACCGAAACCTGCCGCGTCGATGACGCCGCTGTCGCCGGTCAGCGGCGCGGCGTGCGCGGCCTGTCGCGGATCGATGCGCGGTCCTTTCGGCGCGTGTGCAGCCGCGGTGATCCAGCGTGAGGGCGCGCCCGCAAGCCGGATGCCGACGCGCTCGCCGTTGCCCGCGAGCGCAACGACGAGCGTCGACGAAGCGTCGCCCGGACTCGCCGCCGAAAGCATGAGCGCGCACGCGGCCATCCATAGCGTCAGGAAGAAGAGCGGCGTCTGCGCCAGCATGGCGTCGATTTCAGCGGATGCATCGGTAAGGCGGCTAGCAAGCGCAGCACGCAGCGCGGCGGTTGCGGCCGTGGTGCGCGCATGCAGGTCGTCGCCGTCATGCAGACCGGTCTGCGCCAGGGCGAGCAAATCGAGCGGTCCGCGAGCGAGGGCGTCATCGAGCGCGGGCGCGAGCACCTCGTCCCGCCACTTCATGCGATCGAGAATGCGCAAGTCGCGGGTTCCGAAGCGGATCTGCGGACCGGCGCCGCTGCCCAGCAGGGACCACGCGCGTGCGGCGGGATCGATCTCATCGCTCACTTCCACGAGCGTCGTATGCGGCGAGATCACCGCCGCGAGCGGCGTCACCACGCCGTACGACTGCGCGCTTTCGAGCCGCACTTCGCCCTGCGCGATCAGCCGTTCGGCGTGCGCTTCGTCCATCGCCCAGCCTTCATAGAGACAGCAAAGGATGGCCGACGAGCGCACGGGCGGCGACGGCTCGCGCGGATTCCCGAACGGCGGCCCCGCGTGAAGCAGGGTGAAGTCCGGCAGACACACGGCGTCGCGCGCCGCCACGACCGCACGCCATTGCGGACGCACGGCGTGAATGCGGCTCAACGCGCGTGCGTTCGCATCGTCGGCGCGCATGATCAGCGGGCCGCGAAGCTGAACAGTCCGCGCAGGCGCGACCACAGCATCTTCCAGAACAGATTGCCGACGTCGAGCGGCGCGTTCGCCGGTTTCACCGCGTTGGCCGATGCCGGACGCTCAGCCGGACGCGCTTCCACGGGCGCTTGTGCGGCGGATGCAGCGGATGCAACGTGCTCCACCGGCGCGACGCTCGCCTCGGCTTCCTGCACCACGGCCTGCACCGGCGCGCTGTCGGATGCCGCGCCCGCCTCGTCGAGCTTCGCCTTGAGATTATCCGCGAACGCTTCGGTCATGCGCGTCGCCAATTCCTTCACGATGCCGCCACGCGAAAACTGCGCGAGGCTCCCGCCGATCGTGTAGTCCACTTTCACGTCGACACGCGTCTCGTTTGCCGCCGTGGCCTCGAGTGCGAACGACGCTACGCCCTTCACGCGCGACGAACTCTTGCGGTCCACGCCCGTTCCGGTAATGCTGCCGCGATACTGCGCATCGTCGAGCTTCATCTCGCCGTCGCCCGCGAAAGACGCGACGATCGGGCCGAGCTTGACGGTCATCGCGAGCTTGAGCATGCCGTTGTCGACCGGCGCCGTGAGCGACGCGCCCGGCAGGCACGCGACAATCTCCGGCGTGTCGTGAAAGCGCGCCCAGACGGCATCCCGCGGATACGGGACGGTGAAGCTTTGTTCGATTTCCATTGCGTACGGGTTCCGTATCGGTTTTCAGGCGGTCACGGCCGCGACCGCAAGCGGCACCGCTGCGTGGGCGCGACGCGCATCGAGCACGCGGCGGATCGCGCGGACGATGCCCACGTAACCAGTGCACCGGCAGAGGTTGCCGGAGAGCTCGAGGCGCACGCGGGCGTCGTCGGCGTCGGGCAGGCGGGTCACGATGTCGCGCGCCGTCATCAGCATGCCGGGCGTGCAGTAGCCGCATTGCAGCGCGTGCTCGGCGCTGAACGCAGCGCGCAACTCGTTCATGGTGGCGTCGTCGTCGAAGCCTTCGATGGTGCGTACCGTGCTTCCCGCGCACGTGACCGCTGGCGTGATGCACGAACGGGTCGGCATGCCGTCCACCTCGAGCGTGCAGGCGCCGCATACGCCCTGCTCGCAGCCGATGTTGGTGCCGCACAGCATGCGTTGCTCGCGCAGGAAATCGGCGAGGCTCGTGCGCGGCTCGACGCGGTCCGCGACTGGCGCACGGTTGACGATGAGTTCGATCGTCTTGATCATGGGCTCGCTCATGCTTTTCCATCCTGATTGCGAATGCCCGCAGAAGCGCGTACCAGCGCCACGCGATGCACTTCGTGTTCGTAGCTTCCGGCTTCGATGCCCGCTGCTTCGAGATGCGCATCGAAGCACGAGGTCCGTGGATCGGCGTCGCGAAGCAGATCGCGCGCATCGTCGATCCGATAAGGCGGTGCGTCGATCGCGCCGATCACGGCACGGCACACGCCGCGCGCCGCATCGTCGATGAACACCGCAATGGCTTCGGCGAACTCTCCCGGCTTGCGGTTGAACTTGTAGTAGCTCCAGCGCGCCGTCGGCGAAAGACGCGCGAAGCGCACGCCGGTGAGGATTTCATCGGCTTCCAGCGCGGTCGTGAATGCGCCGGCCATCCAGTCCGCGCAGTCGATCACCCGCGCGCCGCCTCGTCCCGCGACGAGATACTCCGCGTCGAGCGCGCACATCGTATTGATCCAGTCGGCGGCGGGATCGGCGTGGGCGACACTGCCGCCCAGCGTGCCACGGTTGCGCACGGCGCGATACGCGATGCCGCCGGCCACGTACTCCATGAGGCCGCGCGTGCCGGTCTCGACCCTGCCGTCCTCGATCTCCGCGTGCGTGATGCACGCGCCGAGCGTGACCGTCTCGCCATCGGTGCGGCATGCGCGCAGCGCCTCGATTCCGCGAAGATCGACGAGCATTTCGGGCTGCGCGAGCCGCAGGTTCATCATCGGTCCGAGCGACTGGCTGCCGGACACGAACTTGCCCATGCCGTCGGTCGGTCCGATGAGTGCAATCGCCTCGTCGCAGGCGAGCGGCTTTGCGTAATCGTAGGTCGCGGCTTTCATGCGGGCATTCCTTTCATCGCGTGGGCCTGGCGCTGGCGCTCTCGGGCGATCGCTTCGACGATGAGGCGCGGCGTGATCGGCAACTGGTCGATGCGCACGCCGAGTCCGCGCAGCGCATCATTGACGGCGTTGGCGATCGCGGCGGGCGGACCGATCGCCCCGCTCTCGCCGATGCCCTTCTGCCCGAACTCCGTGTACGGGGCGGGCGTTTCCATGTGTTCGATGCGAATGGCGGGCACCTCGGTCGCGCCGGGCAGGAGGTAGTCGGCGAGCGTCGAGGCAAGCGGCTGGCCGTCTTCGCTGTACGGCATCGCCTCGTAGAGCGCCGTGCCGATGCCCTGCGCCGCGCCGCCGAAGACCTGTCCGTCGACGACCATCGGATTGATGAGCACGCCGCCGTCTTCCACGATCACGTAGTCGAGAATCTCCGTCTGGCCGAGCGCCGGATCGACCGCGACCACCACCGCGTGACACGCGTAGCTGAACGTGCCCGAGTCGCGCTTCGCCTGATAGGACGTCGAGACTTCGAGTCCGCGCGGGTCGACATCGGACGGCAAAAGTTGCGGCGCGAGATACCAGGTCCGCGCGATGTCCCGCAGGCTGCGCGAGCCTTGCGTGCCGACCACCGCGCCGTTCTCCCAGCGCACCTCGCTCAACGGTTCGCCGAGCAGATGCGCGCCGATCTTCAGGAGCCGCTCCTTCAACTCCTTCGATGCGCGGCCCACCGCGCCGCCCGCCATCACGATCGAGCGCGAGCCCCACGTGCCGGTGGAATACGGCGTGACGCCGGTGTCGCCCAGCACGATGCGCACGCGGTCGGTGTCGATGCCGAGCACTTCGTGCGCGATCTGCGCGAGCGTCGTCTCCATGCTCTGGCCGTGCGAGTGCACGCCGGCGCGCACTTCGAGCACGCCATCGGGCGTGAGGCGGATCACGGCCGGCTCGTAACCCGGCACCATCGGAATGCCCCAGCCGTGATACACCGACGTGCCGTGCGCGCCCTGCTCGCAGAACACCGACATGCCGAAACCGATGCGCCTGCCGTCAGGTTCGCCCCGGCGCTGTCTTGCGCGCACGGCCGGCAGGTCGATGGCGGCCATCGCACGGCGCACCGCCTCGGGATAGTCGCCGCTGTCGAAGTGCTTTTTCGTGATGTTGTCGTAGGGCATTTCGTGCGGCTCCACGAGATTGCGCAGCCGCACCTCGAAAGGTTCGATGCCCGCTTCGAGCGCGATGCCATCCATGATGGATTCGATTGCATAGCAGACACCCGTGCGCGCCACGCCACGATACGGCAGGATCGGCGGCTTGTTGGTCGCCACCGACCACGTGCGGCACCGGAAGCGCTCCATCTTGTACGGCCCGGGCAGAATGCTGCCTATCTGCGCCGCTTCGAGGCACGCCGAGAACGGATAGGACGAGTACGCGCCCGAATCGACATGTGCCTCGCACTCGACCGCGAGCAGGCGCCCGTCGCGATCCGCGTAGCCGGTGATGTCGTAGTCGTGCTCGCGGCAGTTCGCATTTGCCGTGAGCTGCTCGCGGCGATCCTCGATCCAGCGCACCGGCTTTTCGAGTTGCATCGCGAGCCATCCGCAGCACACTTCCTCAGGAAGCAGAATGCCCTTGTATCCGAAGCCCCCGCCCACGTCCGGCGCGATCACGCGCACTTGTCCTTCGTCGAGGCCGAGACATTCCGCGAGCCCGGTACGCGTGATATGCGGCATCTGCGCGGACGTGTGCACGATCAATTGCGACAGCCGCCGGTCCCAGTGCGCCACGCAACCGCGGCCTTCCATCGGCGCCATGCTCTGGCGCGCCGTGCGCAGCTTGCGATGCACGCGGATGGGCGCGTCGCGGCGAATGGCATCGAGATCGACGTCGGGGTTCGCATCGACGAACGTTTCGAGGAAGACGTTGTCGCCCCAGTGTTCGTGCACGAGCGCGGAATCGTCGCGGCGCGCGTCCAGCATGTCGACGACGGCGGGCAGTTCCTCGAAATCGACGAACACCTGCGCGGCGATGTCCTCGGCCTGCGCGCGCGTCGCGGCCACGCACATCGCGATCGTCTCGCCGACCTGCCGCACTTTGGCGCTCGCGAGAACAGGCTGTTCAGAGCATTTGAAGCCCGGAAGGCCCGAATTCGCGACGATAGGCTTCACGCCTTCCATGTCGGCGAGCGTGTAGATCGCGTGTTCGAATTCCTTCGGCTTCTCGATGCCGACGATATGACCGTGCGCAATCGGGCTGCGCACGAAGGCCACATCCACCATGCCGACCATGCGTATATTCGGCACGTATTCGCCGCGCCCGTGCATGAAACGCTCGTCTTCCTTGCGCCTGAGCGATGCACCGATGCCTTGGGGGCGGTCACTGCCTTGTTTCTGCGGACGTCTGATCATGTGCTTGAACCTCACGCGGCGCGCGCGAGCGGCAGCGTCGGCGAGACCGCGTTGTGGCGCACGCCGTCCCGCAGGCAAAAGAGCGGCGACAACATGCGGTCGGTGATGACCTGTGTGCCTTCGTTGTCCTCCAGCACCCAGCGCCCGCGACGGTCATCCAGCACGCTGATGTCCGCGCCCCGCCCCACTTCGAGCGTGCCGATCTCGTGCTCCATGCCGACCATCTTCGCGGCGTTGCAGGTCGCCATCGCAACAACGTGACCGAGCGGCAAGCCGAGCGCCAGCATGCTTGTCATCGCGCTGACGAGGCTGAACTGTGTGCGGCCGAGAAACGAATGCTCTTCGTCCGGGTGACTGTCGGGCGTGCCGGCGGGGGCGGGCACGTGCGTGTTGTAGCCGTGCATGTCTGCGCCGAGCGTGTCGGGGACGACACCCGCGTCGAGCACGATACGCGCCGTCTTGAAGCTGAAGTGCGAGCCGTGGCCCACGTCGATCTTCAGGCCGCGCGACACCGCTTCGTGCACGAGCGGATGCAGTTGCCCGTTCTCTTCGACGAAGCCGCCGGGATGACGGCTGAACGGATGCGCGAGGATGTCGCCGGGCTTGAGCGTCTCGACCACCTGATTGAAGATACAGTCGGGCTGCACCGGCAGTCCGCCACTCTGCGGCTTCGGCCACAACTGACCGAAATGGATGTACAGGGGCAGATTTGCGCCGCGCCCGATCTGCGCGGCGATTTTCATGACGTCGAGACCCCAGCGCGCAAACCCGCCGATTTCTGCATGCGCCTTGATGCCCTTCACGAGATCCGGATTGGCCTTGATCGACTTGATGGTCGCATCGGCATCGAGACAGTCGGGACGATACAGGTCCGGATAATAGTGACCTTCGAGGCCCCCGACGAGATAGGCCGAAATGAACGCCAGGACGCGCGTGGCCGAACGCTCCGCCACGTAGTGCCGAAAGCCCGGAATGGTGATGCAACTCGGTCCGCCCTGATCGACGAGCGTCGTGACGCCCGACTGCACGCCGCACTGATCCGCGTTCAGGCCGAAGCGTCCCGTGACGTATTGGTAGACGTGACCGTGGGTATCGATAAGACCGGGCAGCACCAGCTTGCCACTGCAATCGACGACTTCTGCATGCCGCGCCTGTGTCGCGGCGTCGACGCCGATTGCGGCGATGACGCCGTTGTCCACCAGAATGTCGAGTGTGGCGTCGATCTTCTGGGCCGGGTCAATGACGCGCCCCCCTTTGAGCAGTACTTGTGACATGTGCTGTGCGCATCGCGAGTGGAAAGATGCGTGGTGTACCGCAAGTAGTATGCCGATTTCGCTTCGCCATGCCTCGCAGGCCTCTTTCCTCGTCGTTTCAATGGCTTACGACATTCGATTACGGGCGATGCGTGCCGTACCACGGATTTTGTCGAAAGCCATCGCACCAAGTCGGACAGTCACGGACGCGCGCCCGCACCACGCCCATGCGCGATGCCTTCTTATGGTGATTCGTAGGTGTACCACGGATTTGCGGCGCGATGCGGTTTGGGCCTAAAATGCGGCATCGGGCGCCCGACGCTCAATCCTTTTTCTGAAAAAGTCGCTGACATGCGAAACATGGCCACCGATCGAATCGACATTAAGAGCGTCCGAGCCGAGCTTGCCGAACGACAGACTCGCTCGCCGCTCTTTGCACGGCCGGGCTTTCTCATTCGTCGCCTGCATCAGATCCATACCTTCCTGTTCGTGCAGGAAACGAGCGAATTCAATATCACGCCAGTGCAGTACAGCTTGCTCACGGCGCTCGAGTCACTCGGCGAGATGGATCAGAACTCGCTCGCTATCGAAGTCGGACTGGAGCGATCCAGCGTCGCGGAAGTGATTCCTCGCCTCAACGCGCGCGGGCTCGTCAGCCGCACGCAGGCGGAGCATGACAAGCGGCTGCGGCTTGTCAGGCTCACGCCCGCTGGCAAACGCCTGGTCAGGAAGATGGCCGCCGCGGTGCAGCGCGCGCACGAGCGCACCATCGAGCATCTGTCGCCCGTCGAGCGTGATTTCTTCATGCTCCAGATGATCCGGCTGGTGGAAGCCAACAACGCGGATAATCTCGTACCCTTCCGGCTGCCCGACAGCCAGTTGCTCGCGCAGGACGAAAGCGAGGCCGACGCCACGTGAACACGACGCCCAGGGGCGCCCCGCCATCGCCCCGGACGCGTCTAATATCTGCTGAGCGACGAAACCTTCGACCTGCATCTCTTGCCCGGGAACCCGTTCGCTGACCGCACAGACATCCTTGTATAGGTTCGCATCGTTTCATTCGGACTCACTACGATCTCGAAGAAGCGAATCGATCTGCGGTACGGGCTTCGTTGTTCCTTTCTGTCTGCACACGCCCTCCGATAACGCGTGCGCACCGTCGACGCGCATCAGCGCACTAATATAGTGAAATTCAATCTAGCGCTAAAGTTCGATAGCGCAGCGCCGTAAATGTCGATATATCCGGCTGGCTTGCATTGAAGCCGGGGCGCCCATCGCACGAACGCACGAGGTCCCGTTGATGCATCGTTCTTTCTCCAGCCGGTACTGCACCGCTCGCAGGCGATGAAGACCAACCACTTCTTCCGGCTGCTGGCCCGCCTCCGCGTGGGCCACAAGTTGCTGCTGATCTATCTGTTGGACTTGAGCGCCGTCATCTATATCAGCGGCATTTTGATCCACGAAAAGTATCTCGCGATTGATTTCTCCAACAGGGAGATCGTCGGCAACGCGTATGTGCGGGTCGTGACGAGCGCGCTGATCGATGTCGCGCTGACGGGCGCAGGTCAGCGCTTGCCCCCCGCCGCATGGCGCGCGACGATAGATCAACTCGCCGCCGCAGATGCGCAATACGGCGAGCCGCTGCAAAGCGCCGCACTCAACCGCACCTTGCGCGATGCGTTGCAAGCGCTGTCGCTCGACACACGACCGGACGCCCCGACGAGCCACGCAGCGCTCGACGCATGCCGCGAACTGATCACGCGTATCGGCAATCAATCGAATCTGATCCTGGATCCCGACCTGGACAGCTACTACACGATGTCACAGTCGATCCTGCGCTATCCCCCGCTGATCGATGCAGTCAACGGCATCGGACGCCACCTGCATGAAGGACGCACCGCGCGCTCGCGTGAAGAGGTTCGCACGCGTTACCTCGTGCTCGAAGGCCAGCTCGACGCCGCAATGCAGGGCCTGCGTTCCGACTTCGCGGAAGCGGCCGCGGCCAATCACGCGCTCGACGCATCGCTCGGGCCGTCGATCTCGCGCATGCGCGCGGCGGTCGATGCCTTTCGTCATGCGGCGCGCGTGGTCGTGGACGGCGACAGTGCCCCAGACGCCGTTACGCTCACTCTTATCGATACCGCGCAGCAGTCGGTCATCGCAAATGCAAGCACGAGCTGGCGCATAACAGGAGCGAACCTCGATCGACTGCTGCGCGCCCGCGTGGAAGGACTGTACTCGAAGATGTGGTTGCATCTGGGCACTGCGCTCTCCCTGCTGTGCGGCATTCTCGCAATGGTGTACTTTGTTGCCCAGCAAATCTCCTCGCCGCTACGCAAGCTGGCGCGTGTGATGGACACTGTGCGGCGCACGGGCGACCACTCGCTGCGCGCTACCTGGCACAGTCAGGACGAGATCGGCCAACTGGTGCGCGGCTTCAATGACATGCTCGCGCAGCTCGACCACGAACGCGATGTTCAGAAGGAACTCGCAGCATCGACACGCGCATCTGCCGCGCAATATGCGCTGGTAGAAGCGACGCCCGTGCCGATGGTCGTCACTGCGATTCCCGGCCATGAAGTGCTGCACGCAAACAAGCCTGGCCTCTTCTGGCTCAACGGCTGCGCCACGGACCCCTGGGCTTTCGGGCTCGATTCATCGACACGCGCGCGATTCTTCCAGCAACTGTCCGACCGTGAGGCCATTAATGAATTCGAGGTTCACTGGAAGGCCACCGCGCAGCCGACGTGGGCGATGCTGTCCGCGCGCCGCCTCGATTTTCAGGGGCGCGATGCCATTTTGACCGCCTTCACGCCGATCAACCAGATCAAGCTCATGGAGCAGCGCCTGGAATTGTGGGGCCGCGTGTTCGAGGCGTCCTCGGAAGCGATCGTCATTCTCGACGCTAACGCGCGTCTCGTCACGGCCAATCCGTCCTTCTATCGCGCGACTGGGTATCGTAACGACGATGTCGTCGGCAAGCCGCCGGCGTTCATCGGCCCACAGGAAGACGGGGACGAACGCGCGATGATCGCGCGGATCGTGGATCGCTGCGAACACAGCGGGACCTGGAACGGTGAAGCGCAAGTGCGGCGCCGTCAGGGCAGCAACTATCCCGCGTGGCTCATGGTGAGCACTGTGCGCGACAAAAAGAGCAGCGTGTCGCATTACATCTGCACGCTCATCGACATCACGGACCGCAAGAAGAGCGAAGCGCGCATCCAGTTTCTCGCGGAACACGACGTGCTCACCGAATTGCCTAACCGGGCACTCTTCGGCGCGCGGCTGAAGGCGGCCATCGCTCAAGCGCAGCGCGCCCAGCAACGCGCCGCGGTGTTGTTCATCGATCTCGACCGCTTCAAGAATATCAACGACTCCTTGGGGCACCATGTCGGCGACGGGCTGCTGCGTTCCGTCTCGCGGCGGCTCCTGCAGGGCGTGGGCGCCAACGACACGGTGAGCCGTCTCGGTGGCGACGAATTCACGGTCATTCTCACAGGCGTGAGCAACGCGAGTGACGTGATGCACATCATCGAGCGAAGGCTTGTCACGCTGCTGCGCGAGCCGCATGAGGTCAGCGGCAAGACGCTGCAGGTATCGTGCAGCGTGGGCGTGGCGCTTTATCCCGACGACGGCGTGGACATCGACACGCTCATGCAAAACGCCGATGCCGCGATGTATCAAGCCAAAGCGGAAGGCCGGAATCTCGTGAAGTTTTTCTCGGCGGATATGGCGGAGAACGCACGCTACCGGCTTTCGCTCGATGCAAGCCTGCGCACCGCGACCGAGCGCGGGGAATTGCGTCTGGTGTGGCAGCCGTGTCTGGACGCGCGGACCGGCGCGCTCGCGAGCGTCGAAGGACTCCTGCGATGGGATAGCCCGCTGCTCGGCAACGTGATGCCGTCGCAGTTCATCTCGGTCGCCGAAGAAACCAAGGTCATCATTCCAATCGGCGCCTGGGTGATCGAGGAAGCGTGCCGGCAGCTCGCTGAGTGGCGCGACAGTGCCGGGCTTGCGATCAGCGCATCGGTGAATGTGTCGGCGATTCAACTGCGGGATCCCGAACTCGTCGGCGTGCTCGAGCGCAGCCTCACGAAGCACGGCGTGCCGCCGCATTGCCTCGAACTCGAAATCACCGAGACCGTGCTAATGGATAGCGCGGAAAGCTACGTGGAGGCGATCGATGCGATTCGCTCGCTCGGCGTGAAACTTTCGCTCGACGACTTCGGCACCGGCTATTCCAGCCTGAGCTATCTGAACCGCTTCGCGCTGGACCGACTGAAGATCGATCGCGCGTTCGTGCACGACATGCTGGATGCGCCCGCCGACCTCGCGATCGTGAAGGCGATCATCGATCTCGGGCACGAACTGAAGCTGCGCGTGGTCGCGGAGGGCGTCGAGAGCGCGCACCAGGCGGATACATTGCGCGGTATCGGATGCGATGAACTGCAGGGCTTTCTGTTATCGAAACCCATGCCGGGCGACGCGTTGCCCGCGTGGTCGGAGGCGCTCACGGCGCGCGAGGAGGCGTGAAGAGACGCGGGTCCCCTCGCGGTGCCGCCGGGACCGGGCGTGGTGCCAGTCTCGGCCGGCTGCGTGCGCTTGCTTACGAGTTGCGCATAGGCCTCCGACGCCGCCGAGTCGTTGCTGGATTCTTCTCAAGTTGATATTTCAGGAGCTTGACCGTGGCCGAGACGGCGGCAATGTTCCAGCTTGATGACGAGTTGGTTGACGATAAGGAATCCAGAATACCGCGCAACGGATGCCGCAGGCGCCCCTTCTATGTCGTCCCCACATCTTCTGGATCGCAAACATCGAGCGTTTACGCCGCGCTTGCCGGCTTGGCGGGCGTAAGCGCGCGGCCGTTGCGGGGTTTTTCGATACAGCTACCAAACTTACTCATGGAGGCTCCAGTTCCGGTGTCAATTGACGATAACACCAATACATACTCATCGCCGCTCACCTGTTATCGACTCCGCCATGAAACTTAGCCTGAAGATCCCTCTCGCGTTTGCACTCGCGCTCGTGCTGATGTTCGCCGGTGCGCTCTACGGCATTTACGCCTTAAACCGCTCCATTGATACATATCGCACGGCGGTAGCCGACAACGTCGCGAACGAGCGGATGGTGTCCGAGACGCTCGTCACCTTCAAGCTGCAAGTTCAGGAGTGGAAGGACACCCTGCTGCGCGGCAAAGACCCGGCGAAGCTCGACAAATACTGGGGCGCTTTCCAGGCGCGCGAAAGCGCGGTCAACCAACTCGCGGACCAGCTGAAAACGCGTCTCCCGCCGGGCGAAAGCCGCACACTTGTTGAGCGTTTCTCCACGGCTCATCACGCGATGGGCGAGGGATATCGCCGAGGCCTCAAGGCTTTCACAGCTGCGGGCTTCGAAGCATCGGCGGGCGATGCCGCCGTCGCCGGCGTCGATCGCGAACCGGCCGCGCTGCTCGAAGAGGCCGCGAAGAAGATCGCCGCCGACAGCGCCGATGTCTCCGCGCAGGCCGACCGCGCGGCGCATGACGCGTCGGTGACGAGCATCGGCTTGATGCTCGCTGTGTTGACGCTCGCGCTCGCTGGCGGCTTCCTCTTTAGCCGGACCGTATCGCGCCCGCTCGCCCGCGCGCTCGGATGCGCACAGGCGGTCGCGGAGGGAGACCTTTCTCTCGACTTCGACGCGCACGGCAAGGACGAAATCGCCGAACTGCTCGGCGCGCTCAAGCACATGCAGACGAGCCTCGCGAGGGTCGTCAGCAAGGTGCGCCGCAATGCGGAAGGCGTAGCTACCGCTAGCGCCGAAATCGCATCGGGCAATCTCGATTTGTCCTCGCGCACGGAGGAGCAGGCCGCCTCGCTGCAACAGACGGCGGCCAGCATGGAGGAACTCACCACGACCGTCGGCCAGAACGCGAGTCACGCGGTCGCGGCGTCGTCGCTTGCAGAGGACGCACGGCAGACCGCCACGCGGGGCGGCGAGATGATGAAGCAGGTCATCGCGACCATGGACGGCATCGCGGAAAGCTCGGGCAAGGTGAGCGAGATCATCGCCGTCATCGATGCAATCGCGTTCCAGACCAACATTCTCGCGCTCAACGCCGCGGTCGAAGCGGCGCGTGCCGGCGAGCACGGGCGCGGCTTCGCGGTCGTGGCGTCCGAGGTGCGCTCTCTCGCGCAGCGCAGCGCGTCGGCGGCGAAGGAGATCAAGGCGCTGATAGAACAGTCGACCGGACGCGTCGATGCAGGCTCCAAGCTGGTGTTCGACACCGGCAGCATCATCGCGGGCATCGTCGAATCGGTGCAGCGCGTGACCGGCGTCGTCAGCGAGATTACTGCGGCATCGGAAGAGCAGCGCACCGGCATCGAGCAAGTCAACGTGGCGGTCACGCAAATGGACGAAGTCACGCAGCAGAATGCCGCGCTCGTCGAACAGGCCTCGGCTGCTGCACACGCGCTCGCCGAGCAGGCGAGTTCGCTGCGGGATGCGGTCGCGGTGTTCAAGTTGCGTGGCGATGGCCATTCCGCGATCAATGATGCGACGCCGATGCCCGCGTGATCTCAGCGACGCGCACTACTTGACGCAATATCGCGCCTCACAGTGAAGAGCGTGCGCGCGTCGTCTCGCCGTCGGCAAGCGACGTGAGGACGGCCTGACGCTCGGGTAAGTTGAGAGCGAGGCTCGGGAGGTCCAACAGCAACAGGCGCGATCGGGCGTCGACGGTCGTCTGCACATCCTTCAGCACACTACCTGTCCATGTGAGTGGAATCGCCGTCGCCCGTCTCATGACTGCTTCTGAGCTGGTCCTTCCGGAGGTCGCGTCCTCTCCAGCGCGGACGACCTGCACGGGAAATCGCGCAGACGCTTCATCGTACGCGGGCAGGTGACTGTCCCCTGCGCTTCGAGCTTTCAGAACAGAATCGCCTCACCCGGGTCACCCTCCGGGTGATTCGACCGCCAATCCCTCCTCCGCCATGCTGGCACCGGCGCGTCGCGAGCGATAACGCGCCAGTGCAAGAATGCTCGCGGCCGCGATAACGAGCGGCGCAGCGACGGCGCCGAAAATGACCTTCGGTCCCCAGTGCGCGGCCAGCATCGCGCCGCCGATCATCGACCCGACGATCGAGCCTATGCGGCCCATGCCGAGTGTCCAGGCCACGCCGGTCGCGCGTGCCGCCGTGCCGTAGTAGCCTGCCGAGAGAATGTTCGTGCCCGTCATCGTGCCGCCCGTGCCCACGCCGGTGACGAAAAGCGCCAGCAATGCCAGAGCCGGCATGCTGGCCAGATGACCGAACGATGCGAGGCTGATCGCGGCGCAGAGAAAGGCGCCGCACAGCACATATTGCGGATTCATGCGGTCCATCAGCAGGCCTAGCAGGATCGCCCCGAGGCTATTGCCGGTGAGATAGAGCGCCGTCATCAGCGACGCGTTATGGAACGAGACTCCGCTCTGCTGAATGAGCGTCGGCAGCCAGTTGCCGAGGAAGTAGATGACGAAGAGCGCCATGAACGCCGTCGTCCAGAGCCATAGCGTGCCGCCGCCCACGCCCGGCCGCAGCAACTCGCGGATAGGCTGGCCCTGCACGCGGTTCTCTCCGAGCGTGATGGTCAACTGATCGAAAGCGACTTCGGGCGCGATGCTCCGCAGGATCTCGCGCGCCTGCGCTTGCTTGCCGCCCCTTGCGACGAGGTAGCGCGCCGATTCGGGCAGCCAGCGCGCCAGCACGGCGATGACGAGAAGCGGCAGAACGCCGCCCAGGACGAGCATGGATTGCCAGCCGAATGCCGCGATCATGTGCGACGCGACGAGCCCTCCGAGCGCGCCGCCGACCGCTATCCCGCATCCGATGGGCGCGACGAGTGTCGAGCGCAGGCGGTCGGGGCAATATTCCGCCGCGAGCGTGTAAGCGTTCGGCATGGCGCCGCCCAGTCCAAGACCGGTCAGGAAGCGCAATGCGATCAGCATGCCGATGGAATCCGCCCACGCCGAGGCGAGGCTGAAGAGCGCGAACACCGCGATCGATGCGATGAGCGTCGGTTTGCGTCCGAAGCGGTCGGCGACGGGGCCGAAGACGAACGATCCGAGCGTCAGCCCGAAGAGCCCAGCACCGAACATCGGCGCGAGCTGCGCGGGCGTGGCGCCGAAATGCGCCTTCAGCGCCGGCGCGATATAGCCGACCACGACGGTGTCGTAGCCGTCGAGCACGAGAATCAGAAAGCAGAGCACGAACGTGACAATCTGGAACCGCGATAATCCGCGCTGATTGATGAGGTCCTGCAGAACGACGCGGCGCGTGTCGTCGTCTGGGTGCGGTGCATGCATCATGTCTCCCGTGCCCGCTTGGGCTCGTTTTAGTTAGCACTGCTGCAAGATGGGGGATGCGTTACCGGGCATCGCACCCGATGCTCTCGCCCATGCCGCACGCCCGGGCGCTGTCCGTTTCGCGAATCGTGCTTCCTCGCTCATGCATCCAGCCCCACGGCGCACCGAGCGAGGCGGAAAGCAACGACAGGCAACGAGAAGCCTCAAATCTTGAACGTTTCGAGCGTAGCAGGATGGAACAATTCTTCCGGCTCCAGCAGCCGGCTCGACAAGCCTTCATCGTGATGGCGCTTCAGAAACCGCGACAGCACGTGCCGGTTCGGCTCGAAGCCGTACGGCCAGAAGTCGTGTCCCATCAGCCGGCGCGCATTGCGCAATTGCTCCTCGACGAAAGGCAGCGTGACCTTGGTCGCCGACGTATCGCTCAACTTCGCGAGCGCGATTGCCTTGCTCTTCTCGAAGGCCTTCGCCACCGCGCCGGGCAGCCACGGGTGCTGCTCGGCCAGCGTGCGCCGCACGCCCAGCAGATGCATGATCGGAAAGAGTTTCGTGCGCGAGTACCAGTCGGCGGCGGCTTTTTGGGGATCGTCGAAGAGATACTTCACGTTCGGATGACCGTTCGTGAAGCACGACGGCGCGCGAGGCCCGATGAGCGCATCGATTTCGCCGGCCGCGAGCATGCCGGAGATCGTCTGGTTCTCGGGCGCGTTTTCGAGGCGCACGTCGTCGGGCAGCTTGAGACTGATCTTCTCCAGACGGCCTGCTTCCTCATACCCGCCACGAACCCAGGTGACGTCCGACGGCTTCAGTCCGTGATCTTCCTCGAGGAACAAGCGCGCCCAGACGTTGGCGGTCAGTTGATATTCGGGCACGCCGATGCGCTTGCCCTTCAGGTCGGCCGGCGTCTCGATGCCGCGGTCGTTGCGCACGTAGATCGACGTGTGACGGAACGCGCGCGACGGAAATATCGGCACGCCGATATACGGACTCGTGCCCGCCGCGGTCTTTACGCTGTAGCTGGAGAGCGACAGTTCGCAGATGTCGTAGTCGGCATGGCGGAAGGCGCGGAAGAAAATCTCTTCCGGGTCTTGCAGCATGAAGACAGGTTCGACGCCGTCGATCTGCACTTCGCCGTCGACCAGAGGCCGCATGCGATCGTAGTTGCCCACTGCAATAGAGAGGTTCAGCTTCGCCATAATCAACGTTTCCCGGTATTGTTGTTTCGCCGCTAATCAGCCACCAATCAGTCGCCGATCAGCACATCGCGCGATTCGGCGCTCGATCGAAGCATTGCGAGACAAATCTCGAGCGTCCCGCGTGCCCACTCGCCGTCGTGCAGCGGCGCGATGCCGCCGTGCGCGGCGCCGATCAATTCGTCGATGACCTCCGCGCGCGGCACGCTCGGCGCCTCGAGTTCGATGCGCTCGCGCCGTTCGTCCCCGTACATCACTATTTCATGCGGCAAGGGCCGGAAATCGCCGCGTTCACACGACACGATGATCGGGCCGAAGTGCTGATGCCGGCGCGCATCGGGCGCTCCGGAGACGCGCGTATAGGCGTTTCCGCCGTAAGTCCCCGCTGCCTTCAGACGCGCTTCTTCATCGGGTGACGTCACCTGCGCGAGTTTGCGGCGCGCGACGCCGTATTCATCGGCATTGCGCTGCTGTCCCATCTCGCCGATCCATCCGGTCCACTCGTCGGAGTCGAAATGCGCGTAGCCGTTATAGGAAAGCGTGGCGAAAGCGCCGTTCTCGAACCACAGCGTCGCGGTGTATGCGCCTTCGGTGGGACGCGCCGCATCCCAGTTGCCGACGGCCGCGCGGATGCGCGTCGCACGGCTTCCCGCAAGCATCCGCACGATATCGACCTGATGCGCCGCCTGACTGAACACCGCGCCGCCGCCCTCTTCGGTCTTCAATTCCTCTGGACGACGCGGCCGGTACAGGTAGTCGGTGTAATTGAGCGCGTGGATCATGCGCACCGCGCCGAACGCGCCCGATGCAATCAGCTCACGCGTGCGCAGATACGGCGTATCGAAGCTGTGACAATGCCCGACGATCAGATGCACCCCGGCCGTGCGGCATGCAACGATCATGTCGTCGCATTCGGCGAGCGACAGCGCCATCGGCTTTTCGACGAGCACGTGCTTGCCGTGCGCCGCCGCGATCCGCGTATGCGCTGCATGAAACTGATGCGGGCTCGCGATATAGATGGCGTCGATGTCGGGCCGACGGGCGAGCGCTTCGATGTCGTCGAAGGCCGGCGCGTCGAAATCGGCCTCGAACTGCGCACGCGCCGTTTCGCGCGGATCACAGGCGCCAACCAGCTGCACACGCGCGTCCGCGAGAAAGGTCGGCAGCATCAGCGAGAAGGCACGGCCGAGGCCCGCTATGCCGAGGCGAATCTTCTCCATCAGACCTGAACCTGATAGTTCGATTCGAGTTCAGGCGAGGCTTTCTCAGCCGTCTCGACCCACACGGGTCGCGCGGGGTACTGCTTCCAGTCGGTGTCTTTCGGCACCATCGCCTGGAACGAGCACACGCTGCGCGGGATCGCCTTGTCGCCCGTGCCGATGGCCGCTTCGCCCGCCTGAAACGCCTTCAACGCATCGAGCATGCGGCGGCGGAATTCGACCACCGCGACATCGCTTGCGCCGAGGCGCTCTTCGGTGCGGTCCGCGATCGGGCGCATGGTGAGCCACATCGCGATGTCCTGATTCGGGAAGCCCTTGATGCCGGTGAAGTTGCCCGCCTTCATCGCTTCGCGATCCTGCCAGAAGCGGTTGTCGTGGTTGCGTAGCGGCCGGTAGTACGCATCGAGATCGATGCCAACCTGTTGGCCAAGGAACTTGCGCCACGTCTCGGTCTCGGGCGTCTTGTCCGGATGGCCCCACGCCATGAAATAGAACGCGGTGCTGGTGTCGTCGCACGGCACGTTGATGTTCGCGACGTTGTACAGATTGTTCGGCGGAATCAGCGCGGTGGCCGGCGCGACGAACACGGTCGAGCGCACGTAATCGTGCGTGGCGGCGTTCTGGATCGGGCGTCGCAGTGCGGCGTACCGGAAGCCGTATTCGGTGCGATGCACCTGCAAGCGCGGCGCCTTGTCGGTCGACGGACGCAGCCAGTTCTTCGAGGTCGCCTCCGCGCCGCCGACGCGCGCCGGCACGAAGTCCGACGAATGCAGGCTGGAGCTGTGCGCGGAGTCGATTGCGCCTTCCAGAATCTGCGCCCAGTTGCACGGCAGAATCGCTTTTGCGATGCTCACGCGCGTGTCTTCGGTCGGCGCCCACGCGGGCGGCACGAACTCGGGAATCGCGTCCTGCGGCCCCATGTAGGCCCACACGAAGCCGCCCCATTCCTTCGTTTCGTACGCCTTATGCTTGACCTTTTTCGTCATGTCGCTGCATGAAGGCTCGGACACCATCTCGATCACGTTGCCCTTCACGTCCATCTTCCAGCCGTGATAGAGACAACGCAGGCCGCAATCCTCATTGCGTCCGTACACGAGCGAGACCCGCCGATGCGGACAGTACTCGTCCATCACGCCGACATTGCCGTCGGTATCGCGGAACACCACGAGGTCTTCGCCGAACACGCGAGCCTTGACCGGTGCGCCGTCCGGCTCGCTGACTTCCTCGATGAGGCATACGGGCGTCCAATGACGGCGCATCAGTTGCCCCATCGGCGCATCGCCTTCTACGCGGCACAGCAATTCGTTTTCTTCGTGCGTGAGCATTTACGCTTCTCCGGAATTCTCAAAGATCGAGTACAAGTTCTTGGCTCTTCGCACGCGACACGCAGATCATGATGTGATCGCGCTTTTCGTCGTCGCCGAGCACCATGTCGCGGTGGTCCGCCTCGCCAGCGCACAGCGTCGTGCGGCACGACCCGCACGTGCCGCTCTCGCAGGAACTCGGCGCCCGAATGCCGTTGTCGCGCAGAATTTCGAGGATCGAGCGGTCCTTCGGGATCTCGAAAGAGCGGCCCGTCCGTTCCAGCCTGATGTTGAACGGCGTGTTCTCCGCCGCGCGCGACTGGTCCACGCCGAAGCTCTCGAAGTGCACGGTGCCGGTGGGCCAGTGACCGGTCATGTCGCGCACGCTGTCCATCAGCGCGCGCGGACCGCAACAGTAAATGTGCGCGCCGCTGCCGGGCTTTTCGAAGACCGGCCAGAAATCGAAAGCGTTGGCGAGGTCGCCGTGATCGTGGTGAATCACCACGTGCGGTTTCCACTCGGCGCTTGTGAGTTCATCGAGAAAAGCCGTCGTCTCCGGGCTGCGCGACACGTAATAGAGCTTGAAACGCGGACCAGACGTCGCCTTCAGATGCCGCATCATCGACAGGATCGGCGTAATGCCGATGCCGCCTGCGACGAACACGAAGCTGCGCGCCCGCTCGCTCAATCCGAACTCGTTGTGCGGCTCCGAAACGTCGATCCGGTCGCCTTCCGCAACGTCGTCGGCCATGCTGACCGAGCCGCCACGGCCGGCCGCATCGCGCTTCACGGCGATCACGTAGCGGTCCGTCTCGGCCGGGTCGTTGCAGAGCGAATAGTTCCGGTTCGCGCCGCTCGGCACGCGCACCGTGAGATGCGCGCCCGCCGCGAAAGCCGGCAACGCCCGCCCGGCTTCATCGCGCAATTCGAAACGGAAGATGCCTTCCGCCACCTGGTCCTTCTTCGTCACCACGACTGTCCTGAACGACAACTCGTTGCTCGCCGAGTCCTTCATTGCTCCGTTCCCCCGCTTGTTCCGGGCCCATCGACGCTGTCCGTCCGCGCCGATCTCCATGTCTATTATGTTAGATATCTAATCATTACGGCACAAGCGGGTTTTCCCTCAAACGGCGTTAAGTGGCGCAAAAGAAAAACGGCGCCTTCATGTTGAAGACGCCGCCCGTGCTGCGAGATCCGGTGCTCAGGAATGCTTTTCCGCGTGCTCCCGCAGCGTGTTGGCGGGCACGCCGATCAGCACCGCGAGCCCGCCGATCAAGACGATCGCCGCGATCGACGCCAGCCCGATGGCGAGACTGCCCGTCACCGTCTTGATCCAGCCAAGCGCGATAGGGCCGCAGAACGCGCCGACCTGCCCGAGACAACTGATTGCGCCGATGCCTGCGGCGGCGGCGTCATCGGACAGATAGGCAGGCGGAATCGACCAGATGATGGCCGCCGCGCCGAAGTAGGAAATCGAGATCATGCCCAGACAGACAATGGCCGCCGTGGTATTGCCCGACACGAGCGGCAGCAGAAAGCCGCCGAGTGCGCCAATTGCCGTGCACAGAAAGAAGTGCCAGCGCCGCTCGAGCGTCACGTCCGAACTGCGCGCCACCGCGAACATGCCGAGCGCGCCGATGATGTACGGCAGCGCCGACAGCAGTCCCACGTTCAGCACGTTCGAGACGCCCGCCTGGCGAATGATGGTCGGCGTCCAGTAATTGAGGATCGTGCCGCACAAAGGCACCGTGCCCCACCCCGCCGCGAGGATATACACGCGCGGGTCCTTCAGCGCCGCCAGCAGTTGATGCCGCGAGTGTTTCGCGGGCTTCTTCTCAGCCCGGTCGGCGGCGAGCGCATCGAGAATGATCTTCTTCTGCTCGTCGTCGAGCCAGCGTGCATCTTGCGGCCGGTCCACGAGATAAAAGTATGCGACGACGCCCATCAAGAGCGCGGGCAGGCCTTCGAGGAAGAAGAGCCACTGCCAGTTCTTGTAGCCGAGCACATCCACGAAGTTATGCAGGATCCAGCCCGACAACGGGCCGCCGATGATGCCCGCCGCCGCGATGGCCAGCAGAAAGCGCGACGTGATGCGCGCGCGCCGCGCGCCCGGATACCAGTAGGTCAGATACAGGATGATGCCGGGCCAGAAGCCCGCCTCGGCCGCGCCGAGCAAAATCCGCGCGACGTAGAACTGCGCCGGCGTGGTCATGAAGGCCATCGCGGTGGAGATGCCGCCCCACAGCACCATGATGCGCGAGATCGTCAGGCGTGCGCCGATCTTTTTGAGCCACAGCGTGCTTGGCACTTCGAGCAGGATATAGCCGATGAAAAAGAGGCTGACGCCGAGGCCATACGCGGCATCGGACAGGCCGAGGTCCTGCTTCAGATGCAATTGCGCGAAGCTGACGTTCACGCGGTCGAGATAATTCAGCACCCAGCACACGAAAATGAACGACATCAACCGCCAGGTGACCTTCTGATACGTGGCCTCGACGCGCGCGGTTGTGGCGTCCGATTCCGGCATGAATTGCGTGACTGTGGATTTGGCCACCAAACGTCTCCGTTGCCCTGCTTATGAGGACGGTGCGCCGGCACGCGCGGGCTTCGCGCGACTGCCCTGCACCTTCGTTTTATTCGAGATCTAATGATTATGGTAAGGAGAGCGTCCGCGCCGAACAAGCTCGGGTTTGCACCGACATGTCCTGCGCACGGGTGAGACAGTCACGCATGAGACCCAGCAGCTATCATGTAGAAGAAACCCGCTTACGGATGAAGAACTTCGTCATGACACGAAAGAAAACTGTGGAAGGCGCGCCGCGCGAGACCGCCGAAATGCTGCGCCACTGGCACGAATCGGTGCCGAACGACCGTCTCGCGCACCTCGTGAAGGACGCGACACGCTCGATGGTCCGCGCCTTGCAGATGCGGCTCGCGGCGCACTCGGTGTCGTTCGGACACTGGACGTTCCTGCGCATCCTCTGGGAAAGCGACGGCCTCACGCAGCGCGAACTCAGCGAGCAGGCAGGCGTCATGGCTCCCACCACGTTCGCCGCCGTGACGGCGATGGAAAAGCTCGGACTCGTCGAGCGCCAGCAGCGCCCCGAGAACAAGAAGAACACGCACGTCTATCTCACGGCCGAGGGCCGTGCTCTGAAGGACAAACTCGTACCGCTCGCCGAGGAAGTCAACGAAATCAGCGTGACCGGACTGAGTGACCGGGATATCAAGGTCGCGCGCAAGGTGCTTCTCACCATCATCGAAAACCTGGCGGAAGACGAGTCGGAATCGACGGATCCGCGGCGGCGAGTGTTGTCGACCCGCGAGATCGGCAAGCTGATCGCCGAACGTGGCGAGAGTCTGGAGGATGCTTGAGGCCTGATTCGACGGCAATGGCGAGCAAGTAAGCGAGTCGTCACCAAGCGTCCGGCACTCCTGGCTCACGAACGAACGCCGCCCTTTCGCGGCCAATGATTAGGGTAAACATCCGCCGACAAATGGTTGGTGTACGGAGTACATTTCGGTCAACGAGACGCTCCTGAAGGGGAAGACATATGCAGTTTCATCTTGACGGCTTCCGCACAGGCGACCCGACGATCGAACCCGCCGCCGTCGCGCACACCGCTGACATGCCCGAGGCCGTCGATGTGCTGATTGTCGGCAGCGGCCCGGCAGGTCTTGTGCTCGCGGCTCAACTGTCGCAGTTCCCGGCAATCAATACGCGTATCGTCGAACGACGTTCCGGGCCGCTTCTCATGGGTCAGGCCGACGGCGTCGCGTGCCGCACCGTCGAGATGTTCGATGCGTTCGGCCTGAGCGACCGCTTGTTGCGCGAAGCCTATTGGGTCAACGAGACGGTCTTCTGGCGGCCCGATCCCGACAAGCGCGGCGCGATCAAGCGTACCGGCCGCGTTCAGGACACCGAAACAGGTCTGTCGGAATTCCCGCACGTCATCGTCAATCAGGCGCGAGTGCAGGACTATCTTCTGGATGTCATGCGCCGCTCTCCGCGGCGGCTGGAGCCCGACTATGATCTCGAACTCGTGAGCGTCGAGCGCGACGAGCACATCGAGGTTGACAGCAAAGGCGAGCATCCGGTGCGCGTCACGTTACGGCGCACCGACGCATCGCGCCTCGACGAGCTCGTCACCGTGCGCGCGCGCTATGTCGTGGGCTGCGACGGCGCCCGCAGCCGCGTGCGCGCGGCCATCGGCCAGACGCTGCGCGGCGACGCGGCCAATCATGCGTGGGGAGTCATGGACGCGCTCGCGGTCACGGATTTTCCGGACATCCGGCTAAAGGCGGCCATCCAGTCCGCAAGCGAAGGCAATCTGCTCATCATTCCGCGCGAAGGCGGCTATCTCGTTCGCTACTACGTCGATCTCGGTGAGGTCACGCCGGGCAACCGCGATGCCATCAAGCAGATGACCGTCGATCGGATAATCGCGACGGCGCAGCGCATCCTGCATCCGTATTCGCTGGACGTGAAGGAGGTCGCGTGGTTTTCCGTGTACGAGGTCGGCCAGCGTCTGACAGACCGGTTCGACGATGCCCTGGCCGCCGACGGCACGCCGCGCGAACCGCGCGTCTTTATCGCGGGGGACGCGTGCCACACGCATAGCGCGAAAGCCGGTCAGGGCATGAACGTTTCGATGCAGGACGGGTTCAATCTCGGCTGGAAGCTTGGCGCGGTGCTGAACGGACTCAGCGATGCGAGTCTCCTGCGCACGTATTCCGACGAGCGCCAGCCCGTTGCGCAGGAACTCATCGACTTCGACAAGGAGTGGTCGGCGATGATGGCCGCGCCGCCCAAGGACCCGAGCCGGCCTGAAGCCGGTGGCGTCGATCCGGCCGAACTACAGGCGTACTTCGTGCGGGCCGGTCGCTATACGGCAGGCGTCGCGACCCGCTACCGGCCGGCCATGCTGACGGGCGAGCCGACTCATCAAGCGCTCGCGAGCGGCTTCGCGATCGGCATGCGGTTTCACTCGTCGGCCGTGCTTCGCGCAGCGGATGCGAAGCCGGTTCAACTCGGGCACGCCGCGCGCGCCGACGGCTGCTGGCGTCTGTACGCCTTCGCCGACGCACAGGAAACCGGGCTTCATGCGCTGTGTGAACACCTTGCGACGTCGCCGGAATCCGTTCTGCGACTCGTGACGCCGGAAGGCGCCGATCCCGACAGCGTGCTCGACCTGCGCGCGGTGCTGCAGCGCGACCATCGTGACGTGCGACTCGAAGACATGCCGCGATTGCTGCTGCCGAAGAAGGGCCGCTACGGACTCGTCGACTACGAGAAGATATTTACCCGCGACGCCGCGACTGATATCTTCGATGAGCGCGGAATCGACCGCAATCGCGGCGCGCTCGTCGTGGTTCGTCCGGACCAATTCGTCGCGCACGTCCTGCCACTGGACGCATATGCGGAACTATCAGGCTTCTTCCGGCCGATCTTTCCGCGTGCCTTCGCTTAGTCTTTCACTTGCTCCTGACGTAGCCAAATTGCCGACTAAACCTAGCGACCGCGATACGCTGTCGAAATATACGGGCAGTCTCGTGCGCCGTGCCCAGCAACGCCATGTCGCTGTGTGGCTCGCCGAGGTTTCCGCTGAGATCACGAGCGTTCAGTACGCGGCGCTCGAAGTGCTGCACAGGACGCCGGGCATCAATCAGCGGCAACTCGGCGATGAGCTCGACGTGGACCGTTCGACCATCGCCGATCTGGTCGCGCGCATGGTTCGCAATGGCCTTGTCGAGCGCTCGGACGATGCCGTGGACAAGCGCAGCTATGTTCTCTTCCTCACGCCGGCCGGAAAGAAGCAGCTTGCGACGCTGCGTCCGCGCGTCGAGGAAGTCGAGCGCATTCTCACAGCAAGGCTCACGCCGCGCGAATGCCTCGAACTCAGGCGGCTGCTGTCGGCGATTCTGCCGACGGATGAAACGTGACGCGGGCGCGCCGCCTGATTGATCGACTATCACACGCTCCGATAGACGCAAAGCAGACAGAGTCGAGCTAGCGCTCACAAACGTCCGGCTCAGAATGCTCCCGGTTGCATCCTTATCCATAGAGGACTCAACCGCTGGCCGCAAGCCGCGCGGGCTCCCTGCCGGCGCGGGTTACCGCCTACACGCTGTCTTTCATTTCACGCAGATGCTTGTACACGGTCGCGCGTCCCATGCCGAGCACTTTGGCCACGTAGTTCGCCGAACTCTTGCCCTTGAACGCGCCCTGCGCGTGCAGCGCCTCGACGAGCTCACGCCGATGTTCGCGCGTGAGCGAATTGAGCGCGATCTGCCGCTCGCGCAGCCAGCCGTGCAGAAACGTGTTGATGCGCTCCTGCCAGTCGTCTTTGAATAGCTCGACCGGCTGCGCGACGACGCCCGCACCGCGCAGGAAGAGATCGAGCGTCGAACGCATTTCCTCGAAAGCCGCGATGTTGAAGTTGATGCACATCACGCCGGCGGCGTTGCCTGCGTCGTCGAACAGCGCCGTGCTCACGCAGCGCATGCGGCGGCCGTCCCAGTTCAGCTTCTCGTAGGGACCGACGAGCCGGTCGCGCGCGGTGTCCTCGACATCCTCGAGCGCGGAGTCGTCGCCGATCTCGCGCTTCGACAGATTGTTCGACAGATACGCGACAGTCTGATCTGACAGATCGTGGATGACGACTTCCGCATAAGGAAAGAACAGCGTCGTGATGCTGTCCGCAATGTGCGCATAACGCGCGAGGAGCGCCTCTCGCGCGATGGCACCGGGCTTCGGCGTCTTGCGTCGTGACATTGACCGGGATTGGGGCATGAGTTCCAAAACGTTGAAAGCCGATGATACTGCTTAATCCGCGGCGCGCGGCTTCGCGAGATGGACATAGAGCGCGTGCGCGACCGCAATGTCTTCGAGGCCGAGGCCAATGGAGCGGAAGAACACGCTGCGCTCGACAGAAGGCGCCGGGCACGCGCCGCGCACGAGTTCCGCGAGATCGCCGCGAATCATAGTGGGCGACCAGCCGTGACACTCTTGCGCGATCACCATTTCGCCCGCGCTCGACGGCGTCGTCTGCCGATAGTCGCAGTAGACGTCGAGCGCATTCAGCGCGGCCGGATCGATCTCGTGCGCTCGAGCGACGTTCGTGCTGATCGAGGTGATGAGCGCGGGCTTGGTTAGCGCATCCAGGGAGAGCACCGGCGTACCCGACGACGTGCACAGCAGCACGACATCCGCATCGCGCACGCACTCGGCGAGCGATGCCGCGATGCGCACGCGTGCGTCGAGCGCCCGCGCTTCGTCGGCGCGTTCGTGGTCGTTCACCAGGCGTGGCGAATGGATGCGGATCTCCGACCATGCGCGCAACGGTGCAACGTGCCGCAGATGCGCAAGCGCGACGCTCCCCGAGCCGATGATCGCGAGACGCTCGCTCGACTCGCGCGCGAGCCGCGCGACCGCGAGCGCCGTCGTGCCCGCCGTGCGCTCGGTGGTGAGGAGCGCGGCATCGCACCACATGAGCGGCGCGCCGGTGCGCAGCGACATCAGCGCGGTCCAGGCGGTGACGATTGGCGCGCCGGGATGCACGATATACGGCGAGAGCTTTGCGCCAAAGACGCCGTGTTTCGCGAGCGCGCCGAGATAAGTGATGAAATCGCCAGCGCCGCCCGGAAAAGGCGTGAGCGTCTGCAGTGGCTGCACGGCACCGCCGCCGCCGAGCGCGTCGAACATGTCTTCGAGCGCCCCGTTGATGTCCAGAGACGGCAGCGCTCGCCGCACGTCGTCTTCGTGAACGATGAAAGGCGTCTTATCACGCGTGGTTTCGGACAGCGAATTCATGCGAAAGCCTCCGGTTCGCGCGGCCCTGGTCTCGCCATACAGCCGCTGTGGGTTGAGTAGACATTTTTGTCTATTCTAGACTTTTATTCTGTTTTTCGACTATATTTCCCATGGGCGCTCGGCGAAGCCCGGGCGGCGGACTACACACGAACTTGGGTGGCGACAATGAACTGGAAGATGATTTGCTTCGCGGGCGCGGCGGGTTTCGCGTTCACATTCGGCGTGGCGCACGCGGATTCGCAGACCTTGCGCTTCGGGGTCGAGGCGTCGTATCCCCCGTTCGAGAGCAAAACCCCGGCAGGCACGCTCGAAGGCTTCGATATCGACATCGGCAATGCCGTGTGCGAGCGGGTGAAAATGAAGTGCGTGTGGGTGGAGAACAGCTTCGACGGACTAATCCCCGCGCTGCAGGCCCGCAAGTTCGACGCGATCAATTCCGCGATGAACATCACGGCCAAGCGCAAACAGGCCATCGACTTCACGCCGCTCGTCTACGTGATGCCGATCCAGATGGTCGCGAAGCGCGGCTCGCATCTGGAGCCGACGCCCGCAAGCCTGAAGGACAAGCGGGTCGGCGTGCTGCAAGGCTCGACGCAGGAGGACTACGTGCGCAAGCACTGGGCGAGCGCAGGCGTGCAAGTCGTGACATACCAGAGTCAGGACCAGATTTTCGCGGATCTCTCGGCCGGGCGGCTCGACGGCGCGGTGCAGGAAGTGCAGACCGCGATCGACGGCTTTCTCGCGAAGCCCGAGGGCAAGGCCTTCGATTTCGCGGGCGGCCCGCTGACCGATCCGTCCACGCTTGGCGAAGGCACGGGCATCGGCTTGCGCAAGGACGACGCCGCGTTGAAAGCGAAGGTCGTCGCCGCGCTCGATTCGCTGAAGAAGGACGGAACGCTCAGCCAGCTCTCGCAAAAGTACTTCAAACGCGACATCATCGCGAAATAACCACTTCAGCAGGTTCTGCAACATGGCTCATGACGTGATCGTGCTCGGCGCGGGTATCGTGGGAGTGAGCGTCGCGCTGCATCTGCAGCAGCGCGGATGGGAGGTGACGCTCGTCGACCGGCGCGCGCCCGGCGAAGCGACGAGCTTCGGCAATGCGGGGCTGATCGAGGCGTCGTCAGTGGTGCCTTATGCGTTTCCGCGAGACCTGCGCACCGTGTTCAAGTTCGCGATGAACCGTTCCACCGCCCTGCGCTACGACCTGCGTTCCCTGCCCGCCTATGGGCCGTGGCTCGCGCGCTACTGGTGGGAGTCGGCGCCGGCGCGTCTCGCCGCCGCCGCGCGCGACATGCTTCCGCTCATCCGCAACAGCGTAGCCGAGCATGAGAAGCTGATCGCGCGCGCAGGTCTCTCCGATCTCGTGCGGCCCACGGGCTGGCTCGAAGCCTATCGTTCGCGCGAGCAGTTCGAGCGCGAGGCGAGCGATGCCCAGCGCATCGCGAGCGAGCACGGCCTGGGCATGAAGGTGCTCGATGCGGCCGCGCTGCATCGGCTGGAGGGATCGCTCGCAGACGGATACGCGGGCGCCATCCACTGGACCGACCCGCGCAGTGTCATCGATCCCGGCGCGCTGACGAAAGGATATGCGACCCTGTTCGAGCGCCAGGGCGGACGCATCCTGAGCGGGGACGCCGCGACGCTTCAACGGTCGGGCAGCGGCTGGCGCGTGATGACGTCGAGCGGGCTCGTGGAGGCGCAGGCGGCCGTCATCGCGCTGGGCGTCTGGTCCGGGGATCTCGCGCGCAAGTTCGGCTACCGCATTCCGCTAGTGGCGAAGCGCGGCTATCACATGCACTACGCGAGCGACGGCCGGGCCGCCCTATCCCGGCCCGTCGTCGATATCGAAAACGGCTATGTGGTCGCGCCGATGCGGCGCGGGCTGCGACTCACGACCGGCGTCGAACTCGCGTCCCGCAATAGGCCGCCGAGTCCAGTGCAACTCGAACGAGCAGAGCGCGTTGCGCGTCCGATGTTCGGCCTCGGGGCGCGCATCGACGACGCGCCGTGGCTCGGGATGCGACCCTGCACGCCGGATATGCGGCCGGTGATCGGACCGGCGGACCGTCATCCCGGTCTCTGGTTTGCGTTCGGACATGCGCATCACGGACTGACGCTCGGGCCAGTGACGGGCAGGCTGCTGAGCGAGTTGATGGACGGAGAAGCGGGCTTCACCAGTCCACATCCCTACCGCGCGGGGAGGTTCTAGCACTGCGCAGCCGGTGATGTGGACTCGGGGGAACCGTTGGACTTGCCGCGAACACTCGTCCTTACCGGCCAGACGCGATCGGACGTGGCGTTGTTATAAGAAAAGCCGGCGGGCTCGCAACGCGTGACCGAAGCGCAAGCGCGGGGTCTATGGAAGGACGACCGTCATCCTGAACGGGCCGCCATTCGCCGCAGCATGAGCGATGGCTTCGTTCACATCGTCGAGCTTGAATGACGTCACGTCGAAGAGACCGAGATCGAGCAGACCGCCGCGAATGAGGCCGGTCATAAGCGTGACCGCTTCCGGCGGATACATCCATTTGCCCCGCACGGTGATGTCATTGCGCATGATCCAAGGATAAGGCAAGTCGAGGCCGTCGCCGCCGAGCATGCCGACGCCGCCCATCAACACAACACGTCCGTAGGGCCGCACGGCCATCACCGCCGCGCGCACCGTCCTCGTGGTCGCAGATGGCGGCAGCAGGTCCATGACGCAGTCGATAGGGGCTCCGGCAGCCGCACGCATCCGTTCCCGATCGTCGTCCTCGTTGCCGGTTAGCTCCACTGTACGGATGCGTTCCCCGAACCGCCTTTGCAGATCTGCGAGCACGCCTTTACTGCGGCCCGGCGCGACCACGCAGCGCACACCCATTGCGAGGGCAACGGCGACGCACGCACTGCCGAAGTTCCCAGTCGCGCCGCTCACAAGCAAAGTCTCGCCAGCCTGCAAGTCTGACGCAAGAAGCCCGCCATATGGAACCAGCATGGTGTTGAGCGCGCACCATTTCGCGGCATCGTCGGGACCGATGTCACCGATGCGAATGGCGTTCTCAGTCGGCACGCGCATTTGTGCAGCAAACGGGCCGTGATGGAAATGCCGCGCGAGGCGCAGGCCCCCATCGCCGCGGGCACTCCAGCCCTGCAATGTAATGTCCGGTGTGAGCGCGTCGTCGCGTGAACGAACTGTCGGATCGCAGAATACCCAGTCGCCTGTTCTCAGATGCGTGGCGTCGGGCCCGAACGCGCGCACCCGACCGATAGCCCCGCAGCCTGGCACGATGGGTAATTCGATCGCGTAGCGGCGCTCGCCGCTGAATACTTCTCGCGCATAGGACAGTACTGGTGCGGCAACGACGTCGACGATGACTTCGCCGGTGCCCAGCGAAGGATCTGCTACATCTTCAATCGCAAGCGGCTCGCCAAGCGTATTCAAAATCGCTGCTTTCATCTGGGTTTCCTTCAATGGTGGTCAGGAAAGTCCATTCTGGCAGGCGTAAAATCGCTAACAAGGCCTAGTACTATCCTGGGATTCCCGCGTACCTGCTTGCAAAGGAAGGACGGTCGTGACAAAAGTGAGCCGAAGCGAGTTTGGCGATTTTCTGCGCTCACGGCGCGAGAAGCTGAGTCCCGAGTCCGTGGGACTCAATAACGGCGGCCGGCGGCGTCGCACGCCCGGACTGCGTCGCGAGGAAGTCGCGGAACTCGCGGGCATCGGCGTGGACTGGTATGTGCGGCTCGAGCAGGGCCGCACGGTAAGCCCGTCCGATACCACGCTCGAAGCGCTGGCTCGCGCGCTAAGGCTCGGCAAAGTCGAGGCGGCGCATCTGCGCGCACTGGCACGCAGCGGCGATCAGCAACCCTTCACTCGCGAGAGCGTGCCGGCACCCATCGCGAATCTGATCGCGACACTCCAGCTACCCGCGTATGTCACAGGCAGGCGTTGGGATCTGCTGGCCTGGAATGTTGCGGCGGCCGATCTGCTCGGCTTCGACCGTCTCGCCGAAGCGGATCGCAACATTCTGGTGTTCATGTTCATCGAACCGGATTCGCGACGGCTATTCGGCGCGACCTGGACCAGCGAGGCGCGTCGCATGATCGCGTTGTTTCGCGCGACGCATGATCTCTATGCTGACGATCCGGCCTTTGTCGAACTGGTCGAAAGACTGCGCGCGCACAGCGCCGAGTTCGCGAAATGGTGGAACGCGCACGATGTTCGAGGGGGCGCGTCCGGGCAGAAGGTGCTGACCCATCCTGAGCGCGGCGCGGAACGCTACGACTACGCGAGCTTTCAGGCGAACGACGACCCTGCGTTGAAACTTGCGATCTATACGCCCGCGTGAAGGAACGCCTCACGCGCGTCAAGCTCGGTTCGAGCAGGCTAGACCCACCGACGACAACGCGACGAATGCCCCGCATGTGCTTCGCCGCTAGCCGGACGTCGAATATTAGTGGTCCGACGCCGGGCGTCCGTTCTTGGCTCTTTACCGTCTGAGACACCACGGCCGCCTCGGCCAGCCAGTAAGCGTCGCTCTCGGACGGCAGTCGACTCATTGCCGCCCGTCGCGCCACCGAGCTGATAGCGGCGACTAGCAGGCGAAATCCGGCCATCGGCATTGCCCACCATAGGGTACGGGTCTGAGGTGGTATGGCCTGTGTGCCCACGATGCGCGTGTCGTCAACTCGCACCATCGTGCTTGGCGCGTGCGTTCGCCGCGTCTGGTAGCGACGAACGCACGCATTACCACCTGCGACCGTGCAATTGCCGGTGAAGCAATGCTGTTGCCGACGACCGCGCCGGCACCATCGGCTACTTCCGCCGAACATTTACCAGTGTCGCGGGAACCAGCAAGACCAGCACGCCGCCGACTACGAGACTGGCAGAAAGCCCAAGCACACCAGCTCCCGCGGAGCCCGTGGCGGTTTTGATCACACCGATCAACGATGGGCTCACAACCCCCGAAATGCTGCCGACCGAGTTTGCAAGCGCGAGTCCTGCCGCGGCCGCCGCACCGCCAAGGAAAGCTGGCGGCAGAACCCAGAACTGCGAGATGGTCGTCATGACGCCCATCGTGCCGAGCGTCAGGGCCACCATAGCCAGCAAGGTCGAGTTCGCAAACCAGACGCTCAATGCGAGCCCAAACGCGCCGACGAGCCCAGGAACGATGAGGTGCCAACGACGTTCACCTGTCCTGTCAGATCTGCTACTGACGAAGACCATCGCCACTGCGCCGGCTGCATACGGAACAGATGTCAAAAGCCCGACATTGAACGGGTCAGACACGCCGCTGGACTTGATCAACGTCGGAAGCCAGAAGCTGACGCCGTACAACCCCATGGTATAGAAGAAGTAAATGGTGCTTACCAGCAGTACCTTGGGATTGAGCAAGCCATCGCGCACGGAGTGAAGCGCGGTCGATGAGGCTTCATCGGTGAGCGACTGCTCCAGGAAGTCCTTCTGCCCTTCGCTCAGCCACTTTGCATCGCGTACCTTGTCGTCCAGATAGAAAAACGCCGCCACACCCAGAAGCGCGGTAGGAATGCCTTCCAACAGAAACAACCACTGCCAGCCGGCGAACCCGTGAGACCCGTTGAACGCAGTCATGATCCAGCCGGACAGCGGACCACCAATAACGCCCGACATCGGAATGCCCGTCAGGAACAGGGCAGTGACTTTAGACCTGCGTGACGGCGGAAACCAATAGGTCAGGTAGAGCACAATCGCCGGGAAGAAGCCTGCCTCGGCGACGCCTAACAGGAAACGCATGATGTAAAACGTCGTGGGGGTCCTGACAAACATCATGCCGGCAGAGATCAACCCCCAGGTAACCATGATGCGGGCTATCCAACGCCGGGGGCCGACGCGAAGTAATAGTAGGTTGCTTGGAACTTCGAAAAGGAGATACCCGACGAAGAACACGCTGGCGCCAAACCCATAGACCGCCTCGCTGAAGCCGAGGTCGCTCAACATTTGCAGCTTCGCAAATGCGACGTTGATACGGTCGAGATACGCGAACAGGTAGCAGACGAAAAGAAAAGGAAGGAGGCGCCACGTTGCTTTTGCAAAGACGGACGTGTCGGCACCTTCTACATAGACGGCGGGGCTGTGGGAACTCAATTGGTGTCTCCTGGGTAGCCTTCAGTATCGGCGGGCGCGTTAGGTGCTCTTCTCCGCCGGGTCGCATCCTGCACGCCCGCAGTCATACGGCGCGCAGGTTTGCCGTCACAGCGGTGTTCAATCGAACATGTCAGGTTGAGTCGCGACCAGGTCTGTCCAGATCGTCTGGAAGTGCAACCACCCGATGTAGTCGCTGCCGACATGCTCGCGGCTATACCGGGCGCGTTCGGGCGTGACTTCGCGGGGCGTGATACCCGTCGCTTCGATCATCAACTGTTGTTGGCAACAACGTTCCAGCGCGATGAACCAGAAAGCGGCGGAATCGATGCTATGACGGCTAGCGGTCAAGAGGCCATGATTCTGATGAATCGCGGCCTTGACGCCAGCAAAAGCATTCGCAACCTTATTGCCACCCTTGACTTCGACCGCCACCTTGCCGGCCTCATCGCCAATGACGACGTGATCTTCGAAGAACGCAGCCGCGTCCTGAGAGATCGGCGCCAAAGGCTTGCCGAGCGATGCGAAGGCGGTCCCATAAACGGTATGAGCGTGGCACATGGCAACGATGTCAGGATGCTGCTCGTGAACCGCGGCATGAAGAACGAACCCCGCGCGGTTGATTGCGTACTCTCCTTCAACGACAGTGCCGTTATGATCGGCGCATATGAGATTCGACACCTTGACCTGCGAGAAGTGAACCGCCATCGGATTGGTCCAGTACAGGCCAGGGTTCTCCGGATCCCGCACTGTCAGGTGACCAGCGAAGCCGTAATCGAATCCCTGGAGCGCGAAAGCACGGCAAGCCGCGACCAATCGCTCCTTCAAATACTGGCGATGTGCCGCAACGTCCTTGAACTGGGGAATCGTCGGGAAGATCAGGCCATCCTGTTCGGGCTCATAGATCGAAATCTTTCCCGGCTTGAGAATCGATTCTTGCTTGGACTCCGCCTGTGGCTCGGCAACTGTGGACATGTGGGCTCCTGGATTGCAATGGTTGGATGAATCGTTGCGCCAAATCAGCGCTCGTTAGCTATTGAGAAGCTATTAGTCGTAAGCGAATCATGTAGTACATCTAACTGCATCGCGTTTATCGCGACGTGCTATGACATCATCTTGTCAAGCCTCAGCCGGCGAGAGCTTCGTCGACAACACGCAGGTCTTGGTGGCTATTGCGCGGCCCCAGCAAGAGGTCAAAATCGTCAATGAAATGGGCTTGAGCCCTTTTGGTGTGGGCATCGGACAAGCTCATCGCAAGGCTCGCGTCTCCCCGCTCGATAGCCTTTGCGATTGCGGCGTGCTCGTCCCATATCGACTCACGTTGCCCGGACACCTGCAAGCTCGCGCCCATCACGCGTCGAAGGTGAACCCAATGCACGCGGGCGGTGTCACTGATCAGCCGATTGCCCGACGCCGCGTACACTGCGAAGTGAAACTCCATATCGGCATCTATCATGGCTCGCACATTTCCAGACGCCCAGGCCTTCCTGCCGCGGCTAAACAGCTGCGGATCTAGCGTGGCCTTTTTATTGGCGGCGAGTCGCGCGGCCAAGGCATCGAGGGTAGCGCGAACTTCATAGAGGTCACTCAGCCAATCTGAGTTCAAGGGTGCGACGAGCACTCCTCTGCCCGGGGCGTCTTGAACCAGACCGTCTTTCTTCAACAGGCGAAGCGCCTGAAGAACCGGCGAGCGCGATACCGCGAGTTGCTCCGCAATATCCTCTTGCGTGAGGCGTGTGCCGGGAGGGAGCGAGCCATCGCAGATCGCATCCGCCAGCGCTTGATAGACTTCCTCCACATAATCCGGTCGCGAGCGAATCTTCAGCAGGCTGGGTGTCATGCCTTATCCCCATTCATAGTCATCGAATCGACATAACGGTGGGCCATTTCTAGTCCCTGTAACGGTCTGCCACTGAGTCCTTTGCGATGCACGGAGCGTCACGCCAACGCCCTTTTCTCGTGCGATGCTGCGACTCCGCGTCGGCTTGAGTGCGCGCTTCCCGACATGTCCTGTTCATAGAAAGTTCGCATGGCGGCAGTGACTGGTCTTGTGACGCGTCGCTCTATAGGTCAAGGACCAACGTTTTGCTCACTGGCCGCGAGACACAGACGGTCAGAAACTCCTCGCGTTCCTCGTCGCTCAGGATGAAGTCGTTGTGCTCGACCTCGCCCTCCAGGTAGCGGACTTTGCATGTCGCGCACAGTCCAGCGCAACACGACGTCGGGACGTCAACGCCAGCCTCGCTGAGCGCATCGCACAGGCTCTGGTCGGGCGCTACGTGGAGCACCTGACCCGTGCTTGCAATGGTTACCTCGCAACCTTCGGTACTTTCCGTTTCCGCCGGCGCGCGCTTGGGCTGCTCGGGCGCCTTGAAGTGCTCGAAGTGAACGGTGCCCTTCGGCCAATGACTCGCTGCCTCGGCGCACGCCGACATGAAACCCGCCGGGCCACAGTAGTACACGTGCGTGCCCGGTTCCGGTTGGCTCAGTAGTGCACGCAGATCCAGTTGGTTGTTCGCCAGGCCGTCGTCGAAGTGGTAGCTCAGTCTTCCCGCAGCGTGCATCGCCTTGAGTTCGTCGCTGAACGCAGCAGCCGACGGGCTACGAGCGCAGTAGTGCATTTCGAAGTCGACGCCCCTCGCCTCCAGCTCGTGGGCCATCGCCTTCAACGGCGTCACACCGATGCCGCCGGCAATCAGGATGACCTTCGTGGCGTCGGAAGCCAGAGCGAAGTGATTGCGCGGCTGACTAATCTTGACGATGTCCCCTGCGCGTATCGCTTCATGCACCGCTCGGGACCCGCCTCGACCGTTCTCGTCCTTGAGTACAGCAATGACGTATCGCGTACGGTCGGCCGGAGAATTGCACAAGGAATACTGGCGGATTGCGCCGTTGCTCAGGTGAATGTCAATGTGAGCGCCTGCCTCGAATGGCGGCAGTTCGTGCCCCACCGGACTCGTCAATTCATACGAGTTGATGCCCCGACCCTCGTATCGGATCTGGCGCACCCTGACCTCGAGCGTTCCAGCCCCGACGTCCTGCACGGCCTCTTCTCGTTCCAATAGTGTTTCCATCGTCAGTTCCTTGCTCGCGAGTGTTGATCGATGAGGCCGGACGGCTCACGGCGCGCGTGCTTCCCGCGCCGGTGAGACAGCCGGCACTCGATCAGCCTTTCAGCGACTGTTCAAGCTCTGCAAACTTGCTGCGAACGAACTGGCCGCGCTCCTCGCCTTTCATGCTTTCGCTTTGATTCAGGATTTCGACGACGGACTTCAGTACCTTGCGTCGCCGGGCGACCTCCTCTTGGACAGTCGCGCCTTCTGCAATTTCGAAAACATTGCCCGAGCAGAAGCTGTTGGGTGCCCCGCCCAACTCTCGGAACCATTCGGCAAAACCGCGAGCCGACGCAGCCGGGTTGCTGCCGCGAACCGCGTCGCGCAACATCTTTCGGAACTGATACAGTCCCGCGTCGAAGCGGGTGGGGTTCTCGAGCGCATGAACCGCGATAGGACGTTGACTGATAATGGCCTCGTAGTCGCCCGGCGCGTACTGGCATTCCTTGTAGTTGTGTCGCTCGCGGTGGTTCGACGGAATCGGGGGCATGTCCTCGAGCTTGTACTTGCCGAACCGCTCGGGCCGGCGCATCGCGACCTGACCTTCGAGAAAGTCGATCGTCTCATACCCAACCATCTCCTTGTTTCCGATTCCGCGCGTATCGATGCCCGGACCCATCACCCGCCACCCGATCATTTTGCTGTTCTCATCGTCGACCGGCACGGTCCAACGGATGATGTGAAAGCGGCTGAAGTACTTCTTCTTCGAGCCGTCTTCCGACGTGTACGCATGCAGGCTAAGGTTCGGCAGAACTTGATGCTGAACACGAATGAACAGCTTGTCCTTGTCCACCCGACGCGCGCCCGCGCACGCAAGGCTACGGCCGTTCTGCACCGGAACGAAGTTCATATCGGGGGCGACTTCCATGGAAGCAGCGCCGACCTCATCGAACGTGGTGCCTTGATAGTTGCCGCCGACGACGTTCTTGCCGGCGTGCAGCGCAGTGGGATGATAGTTATCCGCCGCGTTGTCCTGCACTTGCAGCCAGTTGCAATGCTGGAAGTTGCTATACGGCACGAGTTCATCGCCCGGAAGAACCGTGTAGTCGCCCTCCCACTCGGGGAACGGCGGCTCTTCGTCGGGCGGCCCCATATAGGCGAAGACCAGGCCATTGCGCTCGACTGCCTTGTAGGCGCCCTGACGGATGGAGCAGGCGTAACGCTCTGCTTCCTTTTCCTCTCCTTTCGGGAAGGGAACGTGAAGGCAGGTGCCGTCCACGTCGAACACCATGCCGTGATAGCAGCACATGATGCCCTTCTCCTGAATAGCACCGTATTCGAGGGAGGCACCGCGGTGAACGCAGTGAGCATGCAGGACACCTACACGGCCGCTCTTGTCACGGAATGCGACGAGTTCCTCATTGAGGATCTTGAGAAAACGCGGCGTATCGGTCAGTTCCATGGACATGCAGACCGGGTGCCAGAAGCGGCGCATGAATTCGCCCATCGGAGTCCCCGGGCCGGTCTCGGTGAGCTCCGGATCGTGGTCCGGGACTTTATTCGTGTAATAGCCGCCGAAGGGGATCAACTTCTTGGCCACCGGCACCGAACCGCCCGTGCGTTTCTGCTCGTCCATCTTGTCCGACTTGACGCTCATGTCTCTTGCCTCCGTAATTGATCGGGGATCGCGGCGACGGATGTTGGTCGCCTGCTTGTACGCTGTCTTCCGTGTTCTGAACTCTGTATCCAAAGATTATGCGCACTTCCTGCGTATGTCTCTATGGGTAAACACGGAGGCGATGCACCGACAACACGGTGCGCTCGGCGTGTGACGCGCCCGAGCGCGAAGCCGACTTCGAACTCGGCTCGCAATCGAGCAAGCGTTTGCAGGAGGCGAGGGACGGGAGACGATAGCTGCCCTAGAGGGCAAGCAAGGGGTTATGGCGAGGAGGTCACCGCCGCGACAACGGTGACGCAGAAGGACTGCCCAAGTAGCGGCCGCACGTTTCGTAGCGGCCCAATACTGCCCGCAGCGTTGCCGCTGCGGCGCAGACTAGCGGTTTGCTGCAGGCAACGGTTCAGCAGGTCAAGAAGTGATGCGCATCTCTGCTTGGGTCATCCCGCGCAGAAGATTTTCTCGGGCCACCTCGGTGTGCCGGACACTGAGCTTGGCGGCAAGCTCCTCATCGCCATCGGCGATAGCGGCAGCTATGGCTGCGTGCTCCTCCCAAACCGTCTTACGCTGCCCCACCACCTGCAACACAGCCCCCATCACTCGACGAAGATGCATCCAGTGCAGCCGCGCATTTTCGACAATCAATGGATTGCCTGAAGCAGCATAGATAGCGCTGTGAAAAGCCATGTCGGCCTCGATCATCGCCTTGACGTCGTCTCCCCTGGACACTTTGCGGCCGTGGCTAATGAGGGCCTTGTCCAGCACAGTCTTCTTCTTGGCAGCCAACTGTGCCGCGAGCCCATCGAGGGCACCGCGGAACTCGTACAAGTGGCTCACGCGCGCGCTGTCCAGCGGCGTGACCTGCAGCCCGCGTCCCGGCGCGTCTTCAACCAGACCGTCCTTCTTCAAGAGCCGAAACGCTTGCAGCACGGGCGACCGCGACACCGCGAGCTGTTCGGCGATTTCTTCCTGGACTATGCGAGTACCCGGCGCGATCGACCCCTCGCTGATTGCATCCAGCAAGACCCGGTAAACCTCGTCCACGTAATCCGTTCGGGCCTGGATTTTAAGCAGTTTAGCTGGCATAGCGGCTCGGTATGGATACAGAATACCAATAGCATATCAGCCATTGTGACGGGACACTCGACAGGCGCTCTTCACGCGGAACCATCACTCCTCTGTCGTCAAGGAAGCACGCCATACGCGGATATTGCCCTCATCGGCGCAGAAATACCGGACGGGTTCGCGCGCGCTGACCTCGGATGGCGCCGTCGGTGGCACATCGCCGATCTGGCTGGTCCGGTGTGTAGGCGCCTGCACGAAGACAAAGGCGAACGCTGCGCAATAACGCTTTGCTTGTTCTACCGCGAGGTGCTGGTCAGAGCATAGATGCGAGTTGCCGACTGTGCGAGCGTCCCGAACGACGATGGAGACGAGTCGTCCTCCCGAGCGGGCAAGCAACCATACGGCTTCATAGTCGTCTGTCACCGGCGACTTAACCAAGACACGCAGCAACCCCTCGGTATCGACATCGAGCCCACATCGCTCCATTACCGCGCGTGCGTTTAGTCGGAGCTTAGACCCTGAGACCCAGCGCCCGAGCGAAGGTGGCGGTCGTCGCAAGTCGAGGAAGCTGAACATCGAATCGTCTATGTCGGGCGTCATGACGTCGCCGGTGCATGACACGCTAGGGAAGCTAGGAAGATTCATGAAAGTCGGTCGGCGTCGCCGCGGGGCTCTGGCTCCGGAGGAGAGGATTCTGTATCCAAAGCGTACGCGCGCGCGTATCTGGCGCACATGCGGGGTAACGCTAGGTTCCCGCGGCGAGCGCAGCTGTTCATGCGGAAGTCGCATCCGACAGCATCGGGCGCGGCCTAGAGCCATTGAGCGCAACGCGACAACTTTTCGTGGATGCCGGCGAACGGACGGCCAACGGCACGTCGAGCGTATCTCTGGCGCATTCCTTCAAGATGAGCGGGCGCGCGTTTGCGACGCGTTTCCAACAGCGTGCTGCAGAGGTGATTGGGCGGACGCGCTGGGCACTTAACAAATATGCGCCGGAGCCGCTATTGCGCGCCGCAAGCTTCCGGCACATCGCGATCAATCAGCCCCGGCACTGTCGACGCTCGACCACCACAATCACGACGGGCTCCACCGGAACACGGCCAAGTTTGCGACCTGCACGCACCAGCCCTCAAGGCCCAATGAAGATTTGCGGCTTCCACTACATTGATCGCCGCGTACCGTTGCGGATGCCTCACTCGCGGTCGTCGTCGAGGGAAAACGTCGGCGGCAATACCATCGACAACGGCCTACACGGCATCGAAGCCATAGAGCCTCGTCGGATTCGTCACGAATATCATCCGCTGCCATTCCGGCCTGTCGATCCAGCCCGCGATAACATCGACAAGGCCGGCGTCGTCCGGCTTGCTCGATGTCTGCGTCGGATGCGGCCAGTCCGTGCCCCAGAGCATGCGCTCGGGGGCCATGGCGATGAGTGCCCTGGCGACCGGCGCCACGTCTTCATAACCGGGCGCGCCCGTCTTGCTGTCGACGTACGGCCCCGACAACGTGATCCACGTGTTGCCCCTCTCGACGAGGCGCTGCGCCGTGCGTAGGGCGTCGCTCGCGGCGCCGCCGGGCTGCGGCACATGTGCGATATGGTCGATGACGAGCGGACAAGCCAGCGCCGCGAGGTGCCCCTCCAGTTGCGGCATCTTCGCGCCTTGCACGACGAGTTCGATATGCCATCCCATCGGCGTGATGCGCTTTGCCAGCGGCGCGAGCATGTCCAGCGTCGTCGCGCCGGGATAGCTCAGGTTGAATCGAATGCCGCGCACGCCGGCGCCGTTCAACGTATGAAGCGCCTCATCCGTCACCGATGTATCGACGACAGCAATGCCGCGCGCGTCGTTGCCGAATCGCTTCAACGCTTCGACGGTGCACCGGTTGTCGGTGCCGTATGTCGATGGCGTCACCACGACATTGCGTCGTATCCCGAGCCGCGTCTGCAACTGCCGATATTGCTCGACGGTCGCATTGGGCGGCCGGAGCGTGGTGCCGGTCGCCACCGGAAAACGATCGTCATAAATATGCATGTGACAATCGACGGCATGCTCCGGCAATGCGAAAGACGGTCGCTCCGAACCGCTCGACCACGTTTCGTTGGCCGCCGCCGTGCGAGGCAGCGCGGCCGTCGCGAGGGACGCGCAAGCCAGTTCCAGAAATCCGCGTCGCGACAGACTCTTGCTGCTCATGCCGCCTCCGTCTTGCCGACCATGCGCCCGGATTGACCCTTGCGCGTGAGAAGGAGCAGCGTCGCGACGCTGACCAGCGTCAGGATCGCGAGCGGCATCAGCGCCAGCGAATAGCTGCCCGTCGCCGCCTTGACCCAGCCGTAGACATTCACCATGAGGCCGCCACCCAGCAAGTTCGCGATGGCATTGACGGTGGCCAACCCCGCCGCGATCGTGCTGTTCGACAGCATGTCCGATGCGAGCGCCCAGAACGGTCCCTTGAACGCATAGGCGCCGACGAGCACGCAGCACAGCATGCACACGGTGGGCACCAGCGAGCCGCTGAGCGACGTGGCGAAGAGACCGCCGCCGATCAAGAGCATCGGCACGACGGTATGCCAGCGATGCTCCTTCGTGCGGTCCGAATGACGGCCCCAGAAGATCATCAGAATCGACGCCAGCGCGTACGGCACCGCGTTCAGCAAGCCCGTCTGCAGCACGGTCAACCCGTACGACTTCAACAACTGCGGCTGCCATACGGACAACGTGCTCCCCGCAGCGGACGCGCACGTATCGACGAGCGCGAGGCACAGCACGTAGCGGTTGCGAAAGAGCTTCGTCAGCGGCATCGGCGCGACCTTCTTCGGCTGTGCATTTTCCGCGGCGAGCGCGCCGAGCAGCCACGCGCGCTCGTCTTCGTTCAGCCACGTCGCCTTGGCGGGCTTGTCCGTCAGCATGAAAAGGCACGCGATGCCGAGCAGCACCGTCGGCACGCCTTCGAGGATGAAGAGCCAGTGCCAGCCGCGCAGACCCGCAATGCCGTCCATCTGCAGCAAGAGCGCCGAAATGGGCGAGCCGATGAAGCTCGCCGCCGGAATCGACACCATGAAGGTCGCGACGACGCGCGCGCGATACGCCTTCGGCACCCAGTACGACAGATAGAGCAGCACGCCCGGTGCAAAGCCGGCTTCGGCCGCGCCGAGCAGAAAGCGCAGGATATAGAACGTCGTGGCGTTGTGCACGAGCGCCGTCGCCGCCGACACCAGCCCCCACGTAATCATGATCCGCGCGATCCAGACGCGCGCGCCGTACTTTTCGAGCGCGAGGTTGCTCGGCACTTCGCAGATGAAGTAGGACACGAAGAACAGACTCGCGCCGAAGCCGAACACTTTCGCGGACATGCCGATGTCGTGATTCATCTGAAGCGACGCCATGCCGACGTTGCCGCGATCGATGAACGCCATCAGATAACAGATCATCAGGAACGGCAGCAGCCGCCAGATGACCTTTCGCATCGTCTGCCGCTCGAGTGTCGTGGTGCTTGCAATTGACATGTTCGTCTCCGACTTTATGCGCCTTCGCGCTGTAGTTTGAATCGTTGCCACGCGACGATGGACAGGACGCCCACCGCGAGCACCACCGCCATCGCCGCGAATGTGTGGCGCACGCCGAGCGCCTCGGATATGGTGCCGACGAGCAGATAGCCGAACGGCATCGTGCCGTTGTAGGCCATGCCGTACATGCCGACGAGTCCGCCGCGAACGTGCTCGGGGCAGCGGCGCTGGATGGTCGCGTTCGTCGATGTCGCCGCGAACGTGAGGCTGAAGCCCAGCGCGTAGAACGCGGGCATCGATGCGCCTACCGCGCTCGTCGTGGCGAGCACCATCAGCGCGATGATCGCGGTCCACGGCGCCCACGCGATGAACCGCGCCGACGCGCGCGGACCCAGCGCCGACGAAAGCAGCACGGCCGAGCTCAGCGAACCCGCGCCCGCGCAGGCGAAGAACACGCCGGTGAAACGCGCGGCGTCGTGAAACGCGCGGTCCGCGAGAAGCGGCACGAGCGTCTGGTAACTCGCCGCAAAGAGGCCGATGCATGCGAGGATCGGCAGATAGCGCGCGGAAAAGGCGTCCGACATCACGTAGCCGACGGCGTCGCGCAAGCTGCTGTCCGCGCGCGAGGCGCGCGCTTCCGTGGAGAGTCGAATCGAACGCACGCATATCGCCATGAAACACAACGCGAGCGCGTAGATTGCAAACGATGCGCGCGGGCCGAGCGTCGGATAAACGAATCCCGCGATCGTCGGGCCGACCATGCGGCCGACGTTATAGACCATGGTGTTCATCGCGACCGCGTTCGATGTCAGGCTCGTATCGCGCAGGCTCGTGAGCAGCAACACCTGACGCGCGGGCACTTCGATCGCACTCGAAATGCCGATCGCGAGCGCGTGCGCGAGAATCAGCGGCACATTCAGCAGATGCAATGCGGACAGGGTGATGAGACTGCCCGTCAAGATGAGCGACGCCGTGAGCACGCACAGCGTCACGCGACGCGCGTTCTCCGCGCGAATGCGCGATCCGGCGACGGGCGCGACGACCAGTTGCGGCCCGTACAACAGGAAGTTGAGCAGCGCGAGTATCGCCGCCGAACCCGACAGGTGATACACGAGCAGGTTCAGCGTCACGTTCTGCGTCCAGCTTCCCAGCACCGACGCGACCTGCCCGCTCAGATAGCGCCGCAGCGACGCCTCATTGAGGGCGGGAAAGAGCCTGCCGATCCATCCCGGCTGATTCGGCTGATTGGGGGCGGTCGTCATGCGAGCGTCTTGCCGCGCGTCTCGGGCGCGAAGAACACGACGATCGCGGCGGCGATGAACGCGACGATGGTCGTCGACAAGCCCAGCACGAAGCCGCCCGCAGTCGTTGCGAGCGTCCCGATGACGAGCGGCGCGATGAATCCGCCGAGCCGGCCGCCGTTGTACGCGAGCCCCATGAGAAAGCCGCGCGATGCCGTATTGCCGATGATTTCCGCGAGGAACGGTCCCGCGCCCGCGAAGATGCCGTTCACGCTGAAACCCGTGAAGAAGATGGCGACCATCAGCACGAGCGCATTCGACGACAGGATGTAGCCGAACACCGCCGCCGCGCCGACGAGCAGATACGCCATGAACATCGGCCGGCGGCCGAGGCGATCGACGAAAGTGGAAAACATCAAGAAGCCGGCGATTGCGCCGAATTGCAGCGCGAGCACGAACTTGAGGCTATGCACGAAGTCGAGGTGCTTCACCGTGACGAGGAACGTCGGCGTCCAGGTGAACACGCCCCAGTAGAGGTATTGCAGAAAGAAGATGAACATGAACGCAGTGAGCAGACCGCGGACGTTCAGCTTCGCATCGGCGGGAGCGGTCGTTGCCTGCGCCCTCGCGCGTTTGCGTTCGAGCCAGATGGGCGACTCGGGCGTCTTGCGCGCGACGAAAAACAGGATGAAGAACGGCAACGCGCCGATCAGGAACAGCACGCGCCATCCGTGGCCCGCGAGACCGTCGTTGAGGCCGCTGACGATGCCCGAGATCGTGATCGCGAGGATCGCGCCGATGGGCAGGCCCATCTGCATCAGCGCGCCGCCCTTGCCGCGGCGGCTCGCGTGCCACGTTTCGGCGATAAGCGCCGCGCCCGCCGTCCACGTCCCGCCCATGCCGAGCGCGCCGAAGAAGCGGATCGTCGCGAACCAGTGCTCGTTCGGCGCAAACGCGAGCAGCCCGGAGAACAGCGAATAGATGCCGATGCAAAGCAGCGCCGTGCGCACACGCCCCAGCCGGTCCGATACGTAGCCGAACAGGATGCCGCCGAGAATCTGCCCGGCTGCCGTGATGCTCGTGAAAAGCCCGAGCTGGGCTTTCGACAGACCGAACTGGAGCGCAAGCGTCGGCAAGAGAAGCGAGAGGAGGAACGAGTCATAGCTCTCGAACGTCCAGCCGAGACCGGCGAGCGACAGCGAGCGCCACTCCCCGCGCGTGATGTCCTTGTAACGCTTCCCTTCGGCTTCGCTGCCGATGTCGCTTCCGGTTGCGCCCGATGGAAGGCTCGCGCTCGTTTTCATGACTCGTCTCCTGGTAACCGCAAGCGATACGTCGCCGCGGCGGTGCCGCTGAACAGCGCGGCTTTTTCATCCGCTGACAATGACTGCGCCAGCCGCTTGAAGGCGTTCCACAGCACGCCGTAGCTGAACATGCCCTTGTCGACGGGGAAGTTGCTCTCGAACATGCAGCGCTTCGCGCCGAAGAGTTCGATGCAGGTCTCGAAGTAAGGTCGCCACGCAGCGGCGAGTTCCTCCGACGAAGGCGGCGTTTCGCGCGATGTGAAGCCGAACCGCAAGCCGAAGCCGAACACGGTCATGCCCGCGCCGCCCAGCTTCAGGCGCGTGTTGGGCAGGCTCGCCAGGCGCGCGAGCCCGTGCCGCCATTCGGCCATGACCTGCTCGCGGCTGTTCGCGTGCGGTCCGACGCCGAGCGGGCCGCCGAAGTGATCGATGACCACGGTCACATCCGGCGCGGCGCTCGCCAGTTCGTACAGCTGGGCGAGTTGCGTGTGATAGACCCACGCGTCCAGCGACAGCCCGTAGCGCGCCAGCGTCTTCACGCCTCGCCGGAAGTCGGCGTTCGCCATCAGATCGCGCGGCGGCGTCACCGGGCTCGAAACCACGTCCGTGCTCGAATGCCACGCAAGCGGATTGCGGATGCCGCGCAAGCGGCCGCCCGTGACCTGAAGCATCGCTTCGAGCACGGGCGCGACCGCATCGCCGAGCGCGAGATCCGCGCCGCCGACGATCGCGTCGCAGGCTCTCGTCGGTCCATACGCCCCGCTTGCGAACATCGCGGCGATGCCGTTGGCGAACTCCGCTTCGCCGACCGGCTTCATCGCCGCGGGGCCGCGCTCGCGCAGCATCGAGCGGCATTGCACATACACGCTCGCTACGATGCGATGCCCGCTGCCGACATCGCGCGCGAACTCGTCCGCTAGATAGCGCCCGCTCTGCCGGTCCCACAGATGATGATGCGCATCGACGATAGGAAGATCCGGCTCCAGAATCGGCTCCTGACGGCGCGCGAGCCATTCTTCGCGGACGGGCAAATGAGGCGCATGGACGATCTGCACGGCGGTTCCCTCGTCAGAACTTCTGGCGCAGGCCGACTGTGACTCCAGTCTGGTTGTAGCCGGGCGCGACCGTGCCGTAGCCGTTCACGCCAAGCGCCGACTTGTCCTTGTTGTGCGCGTAACCGACGGTCGCGTAGAGGTCGGTGCGCTTCGACAGGAAGTAGTCGGCGTTGATGACGGCCAGCCACGGATCGGCGCCGGTCGAATGAACGTCGTGGTAGTAGCCGACCGCGGTCAACTGGAACGACGGCGTGATCAGATATTGCGCGCCGAGCCAGTACAGGTTGGCGGCATTGGCGGCCGAACCGTTGGCGATGGCAATCGGATTGGCCGGCAGGAACGTGTTCGATGCCCGCAGATAGCGATAGCCGGCATAGGCCGTCACCGGACCGAAGCTGTACGTCGCGGCGGCGAGCGCGCGGCGCTCGGTGCTCGTGTTCGTGGTCAGCGTGTTGCTGTTGCGCTGTTCGTAGACGGCGGTCGCCGCGATCGGGCCGCTCGCATAGGTCAACGCGCCGCTGAAGAACCGGCCGGTGATGAGCGCGCCCGGCACTTCGGAACCGTAGCCCGTGTCGTAGCGCGTGCTGTACATCGCCTGCGCCGTCAGCGGACCGAACTTGCCGGTGTACTTCACCGAATTGTCGATGCGAGCGGCGAGCGCATAGTCGAGCGACAGCGCCGAATAGCGGGACGAGACGCCCATCGGGTCGAACGTCACCGACTGTTCATAGATCAGCGCGTTCTGGCGGCCGAGCGTAAGCTGCTGGCCGTTATACAGGAGGCCGACCCATGCCTGACGGCCGAAGAGCCGCGTGGTGGTCGCCGCATTCGCGCCGAGGCCGCGCGTCGATTGAGCCGTCGTGCCGTCGTTGATATTGAAGCCGTTCTCCACGTCGAAGATCGCCTTTATTCCGCCGCCCAGGTCCTCGACGCCCTTCAGGCCCCAGCGGGAGCCGGACAGATTGCCCGACACCTCGCGCACCTGAGATCCGCCGGCGCTGGTGTTGTTGAGATACTCGACGCCGACATCGGCGATGCCGTAAAGCGTCACGCTGCTTTGCGCACGCGCCGCACCGGACGCGAAGGTGATGCTTGCGACTGCGACCGTCCCAAGCGCCAGACTGGTTTTAAGGTTGGCTTTCTTGTGAGCCTTCTTCACGGACATTTCGTCTCCAAACAGGGTTATGAATTTTGTGGACGCAGGGATTCACGACTTGCGCGCGGCGCTGGCTTCGCCGGCATTCGCGCCGGGATCGCCGAGCCAAGCGATCGTCAGCGCGCCGATCAGCAGCACGGCGGACACGGCGAGCAGCGGCAGCGTGAAGCCGCCGGACATCTGCTTGAGCGCGCCGATCATCGACGGTCCCGCGAAGCCGCCGAGATTGCCGACGGACACGATGAGCGCGAGTCCGCCCGCCGCGGCGCGGCCGGTGAGAAAGCTGGAGGGAATCGCCCAGTACGTCGCCTGGAACGCGAGAATTCCGCTGACGGTGAAACACAGGGCGATGAGCTTCAAGAACGGCACGTCGGTCAGCGCGCTGCATGCGAGCGCTGCGGCGGCGACCAGCAAAGCGCCGGCAACGTACGGCACGCGCTTTTGCGCCTTGTTCGCCACGCGCGCCCACCACAGCATCGCGAACGCGCCGATCAGGTAAGGAAGCGCCGTCAGCCAGCCGACGACCGAATGCGTGACGCCGAACTGCTTAATGATCTGCGGCATCCACAAGCCGACGCCCACCGATCCGACGATCCCGCAGAAGTTGATGAACGCGAGCACGAACACGCGCCAGTTGGTCATGGCGTCGCGCAACGTGCTGCCGTGCTTGCTGCCGATATCCTTCTGCTCCGCCGCGAGGCGCCGGGCGAGCGTGGCCTTCTCTTCGTCGCTGAGCCAGCTAGCCTTGTCGGGACGATCCGCGAGGATGAAGAGACACGCAACGCCGAGCAGCACGGCGGGCAGACCCTCGATCAGCAGCAGCCATTGCCAGCTTTTCAGGCCGTGCAGTCCGCCCAACTGAAGCAGCGCGCCGGAGATCGGCGAGCCGATCATGTTCGCGACGGGAATGCCGACGAGGAACGCGGCCGTCACCTTGGCGCGCCATTTGCCGGGAAACCAGTGCGTGAAATAGAGATAGATGCCGGGTGTGAATCCGGCTTCCGCGATGCCGAGCAGGAACCGCGCGGCGGCGAAGCTCTTCGGCCCGACGACGAACGCGGTCAGCATCGAGCACACGCCCCAGGTGATCATGATGCGCGCGATCCAGACCCGCGCCCCGACCTTCTGCATGATGAGGTTGCTCGGAATCTCGAACAGGAAGTAGCCGATCGAGAACAGTCCGGCAGCCAGGCCGAACTGCTCGCCTGTGAGACCGAGGTCTTTGTTCATCGTCAGCGCGGCGAAGCCGACATTCGTTCGGTCGAGATAGCTGACGACGTAGCAGAGGAAGATGAACGGAAGAATGCGCCGGAACGCCTTCGCGAGCGTGCGTTCGCTGGCCGCGAAGTCTTCGCTGGCGAGCACGGTGCCGCTCGCCGCGTTCTTCGAACGCGCGGCGCGGGTTTCATCGATGGTTTGCGAGAGTTGCATGAGTGGCTCCTCCATCGCGCGGCTTGGGCGCAATGTCTCGACTTCGCGTCGCGCAGGCGTGCATGGCCCGTCGACGAGAAAGCCTCAGTATTTCTTTGCTTGCTTGGGAAGCGGTCCGCAAACGCTCATGTCGGCCTTCAACACCAGACCGTTCGTCGACTCCGTCATGAAAAGCGTCTTCATGTCCGCGCCGCCGAAACACAGGTTCGTGAGCGACACGCCTTCCTGCGCGGTCAGAATCTCGACCGGCTCGGCGCGGCGGTTGAGCACCCACACGCGGCCAAGCCCCGGATTCGCGATGAACAACCGGCCATCCGAGTCGATCGTGAGACCGTCGGGACCGCTCGGGCCGTAGGACGTGAAGAACTGCCCGACCTTGCTGACCGAGCCGTCCGCCTGCAACGGCACGCGCCACACGCAGTTGCCGCGCGTCATGCCGACGTACAGAACCTTCTCGTCCGGCGACAGCACGAGTCCGTTCGGGCTCGGGCAATTGCCGAGCAGCATGTCGAGCTTGCCGTCCGGCGACAGCCGATACACGCGGCCTGTCGGATCGTGCAAGCCGGACTGGCCTTGATCCGTGAAATACAGGTTGCCGTGCGAATCGAAGGTGAGGTCGTTCACGCCCTTGAAGCGCTCGGAGTTGCGGCGCTCGAGGTAAGGCTTCACTTCCCCGCGCTCGATGTCGAGCAACATCAGGCCGTTGCGATAGTCGGTGATGAGAAGGTGCGCGTCGTCGAACAGCTTTATCCCGTTGGGCTCGCCGTCGTACTGCGCGACGAGATCCCACTCGCCCGAAAGCGATATGCGATAGATGCGGCCGTAAGGAATGTCGGTCACGTAAAGGTGGCCGCGCGGGTCCCAGACAGGACCTTCGAGAAACGAATCGGTGGTCATGCCGCCGCGATTGGCGCGTGCCCAATCCGTCTGCACATCCGCCTTGCGGTACTTCTCCGGCATGCGCGTGAACACCTGCGCTTCGCGCACTTCGGGCGACGTGAGATAGAACATGCTCAGAACTCCTGTGAACGTCACGCCACCTTGCGGGCGTTTTCCTCGATGACCGCGAGCACGTTGGCCGCAGCACCCTTACCCATGTTCACGTAGGCCGCCTCGCTCACGCCGCCGATGTGCGGCGACAAAATCAGATTCGGCACGGACTGGAACGGGTGCGGATGCGTCATCGGCTCGACCGCGAAGCTATCGACGCCAGCCGAGCGCAACCGGCCGCTCGCGAGCGCCTCGACGAGCGCGGCTTCGTCGATCAGCCCGCCGCGCGCCGTATTCACGAGAATCGCGCCCTGCTTCATGCGAGCGAGCGTGTCGCGATTGATCATGTTGCGGTTCTCGTCCGTCAGCGGACAGTTGAGCGAGAGCACGTCGGACGCGGCGTAGATCTCGTCCATCGACGCGAGCGTCACGCCGTGCGGGGCTTCCTTCGCGAACGGATCGAAGGCGAGCACCTTCATGCCGAACGCGACGCCGATGGCCGCGACGCGACGGCCGATCGAACCGAGCCCGACCACGCCGAGCGTGCCGCCGTCGAGTTCGAAGGACTTGTGCGTGGACTTGTCCCAGTGACCGGCGCGCATGCGAACGTCGAGCTGCGGCACCGACTTCGCGCACGCAAGAATGAGCGCCCACGCGTGCTCGGCGACCGCCGCCGCGTTCGCGCCGACCGCCGCGCGCACCGCGATGCCGCGCGCGGCGGCGGCTTCCTGATCGATCACGTCGATACCGCTGCCGTGCTTCGAAATCACTTGCAGGTTTTCCGCTGCATCCATGATGCGCGCGTTGATCTTGCCGTAACGGACGATGATCGCGACGGGCTTCGTCTTCTCGCACAGCGCGACGATGTCGTCTTCAGTCGGCTGCTTGCCGGCGAACACGACCTTGAACGCGTGCAGCATGTCGAGCGCTTGCGGCGCGAGATCGGCGGCCGTGACGAGGACGACGGGCTCCTGAGCAGTCGTGTTCATTACAGAACCTCGCCTTCGGCCAGCATGCCCGCCGCGCGCAGTTCCTTGTCGAGCCAGCCAGGACGCACATCGCCCTTGTGGATCGCCGCGATACGCGCCGTTTCCATATCCAGCTTCTTCTGCGCGAGTTCGACGATGCGCGCGACATCGGCGCGCGGAATCACGACGACGCCATCGGCATCGCCGACCACGAGATCGCCGGGATTGACCGCCGTGCCGCCAGCGGAAATCGGATGGTTGACGAGACCGGCCACGCTCTTGGTCGGGCCGCACGGATTCAGGCCGGCGGAGAAGATCGGATAGTCGCCGCTCGCGAGTTCGTGCGCGTCGCGCACCGCTGCGTCGATGACGATACCCGCGATGCCGCTGACCTTCGCCTGCGTCGCCATGATCTCGCCGAGCAGCGCGCAGCTCACGTCGCCCTTTCCGTCCACGACGATCACATCGCCCGGCTTCGCGACCGCCAGAGCGGCGTGGATCGCCAGATTGTCGCCTTGTCGCACCTCGACGGTGATCGCCGGTCCCGCGACTTTCATCTTCGGCGACAGCGGCTTCACGCGACCGTGCACGGTGCCGCGCCGACCTGCGACGTCGGCGAGGATGGCGGCCTGAAACTTCGCCGCGGCTTGTACGAGTTCAGGTGAAACGCGCTCGATGTCGCGGATGATCGATTGATTCGTGTCGGTGCTCATGGACTAACCTCAGGTGAGAGTTGTACTGTGTGCAACAGTGGTGTACCAAGTGAAACCACTTTAACGCGCGCTCGATGTGCGAGCCAGTAGCGTTAACCCTTTTACAGTGCAATCCATCGTTTTACTGTGTACAATGCATCGAAAGGATGAACGTCAAGGGGACGAGATGGGAAACGACGGTGTGGTCGCGGTCGAACGAGCGCTCGGCCTGCTCGATTGCTTCAGGCTCGGCAAGGAGAAACTCTCGCTTGCTGCGCTTGCAAGCGCGTCGGGCATGCACAAAACGACGGTTTATCGGCTAATGAACTCGCTCGAACGCATGGGTTACGTCGTGCGTTCCGACGACGGCATGTACGGACTGGGCGCGCGCGTGCTGTATCTGGGCAAGCTGTATGAGCAGTCGTTTCACCTGTCGTCAGTGGTGGAGCCCATACTCTTCGCGCTCGCGGCGCAAACGAAGGAAAGCGCCTCGTATTACGTGCTCGAGAAAAACCAGCGTCTATGCCTGTTCCGGGCGGAGCCGTCCGAGGGTCTGCGCGAGACCCGGCTCGCGGGAACATCGCTTCCGCTCGACGACACCGCGATCGGCCAGGTGATCCGCTACTGGGGACTGCGCGAACCGATCTTTTCGGAGCCACCGCAGCTTCCGCTTTTCACCTCGGGGGCGCGGGACGTACATACGGCGGCATTCGCCACGCCGGTCTTCGGACCCGATGCCGAATTCATGGCCGCGTTGACGCTATCCGGCCCGGCCTCGCGCTTGAACGAGGCGCGCGGAACCGGCGAGCTGATTGCGCCGCAACTTCAGGCGGCGTCCGATCTTTCACGACGACTCGGGGCAAGCATGGCGTTTTGCGAGCGCATGTACGGCACTGGCGAGCGCCGTCAGGCTTGAGATCTCGCAGCGGCCGACGCGGCAGATTCGTGGCGCGGATTCACGGCGCAGCGCCAAGCAATGCGCTGGCAGCGAGCGCTTCGTCGAAGAGTTGCGAGCGGATACGCGCATCGTCCACATCGAAGTGGCCGATCACGCCTGAAAGCGTCAGCACGCCGACGAACGCATCCGACACACCGAAAAGCGGCGCGGCCATCGACGCGAGCAGCGGGTCACCGACGCCCGCCGACGAAACGATGCCCGCCACGCCCGCGCTCGCGAATGCCTGCACGGTTTTGCGCTCGAAGCGTTTGAATGCGAGACTCGACGCCGACTTGTCCATTGGACGCCGCGTGCCGGCGCGGATCGCCACGCGAACATCGCGCTCGGGTTCCGCCCGCAGCAGACAAAGGCGCGCGTCGCCGTCCCGCACATAAACTGACGCGCTCGCGCCGGTCTTCTCGCTGAGCCGCTCGACGACCGGCTGCAATGTCGTCACGAGCCCCACGCCGCTTTCGAATGCACGGCCGAGCTGAGCGGCCTTGTAGCCCAACCGGTACATGCCGTTTTGCTCCTTGTGCACGAAGCCCCGTGCTTCGAGCGAAAGCATGTACCGGAGAATGACGCTCTTGAAGAGCCCCGTTTGCTGTTCCAGATCCGACAGCGACCGGCCGCCAGGCTCGCCCAGAAACGCTTCGAGCAAGGAAAGCGTCCTGTCGACAGCGGCCACTGACCGGTCTATTTGTTCGTCATCCTTATTGTGCGATTTCATTGCCCGTACCTTTGGCTTGCAGCCACGCCTTCCGGCAACCTGATCAGGACGTCCGGCGTCAATTCGTCGATGCTGACGACGCCGAGCAAGCCGAGATTGCGTTGCACCTCTGCTTGCAGGATTGCGATTGCGTGCGCGACGCCCGCCTTGCCGGCCACCGAGGCGGCATAGTTGAACGGCCGGCCGACGAAGACGAAATCCGCGCCGAGCGCGAGCGCCTTCAGAACATCGGTACCCCGCCGGATGCCTCCATCGATCATCACCGCGATGTCATGACCGACTGCATTCGCGATTCCAGGCAGCACACGAAGCGGCGCGGCGGTGCCGTCCAGCTGTCGCCCGCCGTGGTTCGAGATGATGATTCCATCGGCGCCATGATCTCGCGCGGCGATCGCGTCGTCGGTTGCCATGATGCCCTTGATCACGAGTTTTCCCATCCATTGCGCCCGGATCTGACGCACATGCCTCCAGTTCAGATGGTCCTTCGCGCCGAAATCGCGCACCACGCGGCCCGAGAAGATGGGCGCGCCTCTCGTCGCATACGAGTTCTCGAAGTGCGGCATGCCGTGGTTGACGAGCGTTCTGAGCGCGGTGCCCAAGAGCCATCGAGGGCGCGTGACGCCGTCCCACGCGAGCCGCATGCTTGGCTTGAGCGGTGTCGAAAAGCCCGTGCGGATATTGTTCTCGCGATTGGCGAGCACGGCCGTGTCCACTGTCAGAACGAGCGTGTCGTAGCCGGCGCGTTGGACACGTTCGATCAGCGCGCGAATCTTCTCGGGTTCGCCCGGAAGATAGGCCTGGAACCATGTGCCGGACGCTTCCTTGGCCACTGTCTCAAGAGGAATGAGCGACGAGCCGCTCATGATCATCGGGATGCCGGCTTCGCGAGCGGCTCGTGCTTGCACGAGGTCGCCACGGTAAGCGGACAACGCCGATATGCCCATCGGCGCGATGCCGAACGGAGCGCGGTACGTCTTGCCGAGCAGTGTCGTGGCTTGCGTGCGCCGGGATACGTCTCGAAGCACGCGCGTCACGAAGCGATATTCCGAATACGCCCGTTCGTTGTCGTCCAGCGATGCGTTGCGCTCGGCCGCACCCGAGATGTACCCGAATATGGGTCGCGGAAGATGCCGCCGCGCGGCGATCTCGAAGTCATCGAGCGACAAGTATCGCCGCAACGCCTTGGGAGCCGGCTGTGCCGGAGCTTGCTTGGTTGGTTCCGCTTTCATTGCCCGCCTCTCGGATGCACGCATGCCATCAGAGGCACGACATCCATGCTGATTCGTGAACCGCTCCGCGCATTAACGACCGCGCCGTGGCTTTCGAAAAAATCATAACGCCGTTATGAAGATCGCGCAACGACTGGCAGCCAGCGAAGTATTCGACGAAATGTGGCCGTCAGCCGACGCCCGTTCAAAGGAAGCTGCGGCCGCTTGGAGCGACCAACGATCACGAACATCGAGCGATGTCGTGTTGCGGTGGTACGCGTTGTGGGCTGGCGTAGGCGCGCCTCGTTAAGCTGCGGCCCTTTTCAGAGGCAACCAGGCGATGGAATGGCCGGTTTATGGGGCGCCGCCGCATGCCGTCCGTCGGGCGACTCATTGCCCCGGTCACGCAGTCAGGCATGCAAAGGCCGCTAGTGGAGTGGCGCTGTCGCTCACGCGACGATGTCGCGCACGGTGTCGGCCGTCGATGAACCTCGGCTCCGCTTTCTCATCCCTTGCCCAGAGGTGGCCGGCTCGGAAACCCGGCCATGTTGCTGAGCTGAGCGAGCTCGTTGGCGGCCTCGCGCAGCAGTTCCGAGTACTCGTGGATCTTCTCTGCGGTCAGCCGCTTGCGCGGACCCGCCAGGCTAATGACGCCGACGCAGCGCGAGCCGCTGACCACCGGTGCCGCGACCGCCGACATTCTGGGCGCAAACACCTCGTCGATCATTGCGTAGCCGCGCACGCGCGCGGCGTGCAGGAAACCGAACAATGCCTTCAGCGTCGTCGGCGCGTTAGGGCCGAATTCCTTCGGCTGACCGAAGCCCTGCTTCAAGACGAGCGCGGCCGCTTGTTCATCCGACATCGTCATGAGCCACGCGTGACCCGTCGACGTGCATGAAAGCCGCGCGGCCTGACCCATGTCGGGATCATAGCGAAAGCCTGTGCGCTGTCCGTCCGCCTTGCCGACCCAGATGATGGCGTCGCCATCTACCAGCGACAGCCGCGCCAGTTCGCCGGTCTGCGCCGCGACACGTTCGATGATCGGCTGCGCGATGTCCGCGATGCCGGTCAGGCTCAGAAACTCGAGGCCGTTCGACGTCATGCGCATCGTGAGGATATAGCGGCTGTTGTCGGCGAACTGACGCACATAGCCGCTCTCGACCAGTTCGGCGAGCACGCGATGACATGAACTCCGCGGCATGCCTAACGCATCGGCGATCTCCAGCAGTCCCGTGCCTTCGCCTTGCGACGCCAGGAAATCCAGAATTCTCAGGCCGTTCTTCAGCGACATGGTTCGTCGAGCTTTCGCGATATGAAACGCAGTTCCGGTCCGGAACATGTGGCGTTGGCGGAGCCAACAATACCACTTGTTCGTCCGAGAAACGAACGCCAACATCCGAGATCCAGGAGACATTCATGTCAGTTACCGCTGACCCGAACATGGCCGCGGGCGAACGATCCGCGCAGGCCCATTTGATGGCGCGTCGCGCAGTGGCGGGCGCGACCGTCGGCACGGCGCTGGAGTGGTTCGATTTCGCGCTTTACGGCGTGGTCGCAGCCACGATCTTTCCGAAGCTGTTCTTTCCATCGCTCGACCCGACTGCGTCGCTGCTCGCGTCGCTCGCCAGCTTCTGGGCGGGGCTCGCCGCGCGTCCGCTGGGCGCGGTGATCTGCGGCATGCTCGGCGACCGCTGGGGACGGCGCAACCTCATGCTCGTCACGGTTTCGGTAATGGGCGCGTCCTCGTTCATGATGGGCCTGCTGCCCACTTATCAGCAGGTCGGCATTCTTGCGCCGACCCTGCTGGTTTCGCTGCGCATCATTCAGGGGTTCGCGCTCGGTGGAGAATCGACCGGCGCGCAACTGATGGCGGTCGAACACGCGGCCGCGACGAAACGCGGATGGTATTCCGGCCTGCTCGGCATCTGCTCGCCGCTCAGCCAGATTCTGGCGAATTTCTCGCTCTTCGCGCTGTCCGCCCTGCTTTCGGCCGATGACTTCGAATCGTTCGGATGGCGTATCCCGTTCCTTGCGAGTTTCGTGCTCGTGCTGCTCGGCATCTATATCCGCATGAAGGTCAGCGAGACGCCGGCCTTCGAGGCGCTGAAGAAGAAAGGCGAAGGCGCGCGCGCCGCCAATCCGCTCGGCATCGTCTTCAGGTTTCACTGGCGGACCGCACTGCGTCTGACACTGTTCTTCTGCGGCCCGGCGGCGCTGTTCTATCTGATCGTGGTCTTCTCGCTGAGCTATCTCACGAAGAACCTCGGCGTGCCCAAGCAGACCGGCTTCATGCTGCTGATGGTGGCCAATGTCTGCGCCATCGTGGGTGCGCTCGCGGGCGGCTATCTGAGCGACCGGATCGGGCGTAAGCGCGCGCTGATGATCGGCTCGTTCTGCACGCTCGTCTGCTGTCTGATTTACTTTCCGATCCTCAACCAGCATTCGGTCGCCATGACGATGGCCGTGATGGGCGCATTTCTCGGCTTCACGCAGTTCCAGAGCGGCATCCAGCCGGTATGGTTCGCCGAATCTTTCCCGACCGAAGCGCGTTACACGGGGTCCGCGCTGTCGTACTCGGGCGCCAATCTGCTCACCGGCGGGCCCATGCCGATCGTCGCGGTGGCCCTGCTCAATGCCTTTCACGGTTCGCCGTGGGCCATCGTCGCTGTCTGTGGCTCGCTGAACTTGCTCTCTTTCCTCATGATCGCCACGTCGCGGGAAACCAAAGACACGGCCCTCGAACGCAGCGCCACCCATTGAAACCATGACTCGCAAACTCTATATCCTGAACGGCTCCAACCTGAACATGCTGGGGCTGCGGGAACCGCACCTTTACGGCCATACGACGCTGAAGGACATCGAACGGAATTGTCTCGCGCTTGCCGAGGATCTCAAGTTCGATTGCGTGTTCCGTCAGACCAACAGCGAGAGCCAACTGATCGACTGGATTCAGGAAGCATTCTTGCAGGACGCCGCGCTCGTCATCAACCCGGCCGGCTTCTCGTTCGGGCGGATTCCGGTGCTCGACGCAGTCAAGCTGATCCGCCAGCCGGTGGTGGAAGTGCATATCACGAACATTCACCGGCGCTCCGAGGAATACCGTCACTCGACCATCTCGGTGGCCGCGACCGCGGTGATCTGCGGGGCGGGCGCGAACGGATACTTGCTCGCGATTCGCGCTGTCGATGACCTTTGGACCGCACAGGGCTAAAGCTTGAGTGAACCATCGTCGCGGTAAGCGGCCGTTACAGAGGCGAACGAAAGCACCAAAATGCCGTCGATCGCCTCGCCCTCGTGCGCTTAACGACGCGAGCCCGAGAACCCTCAGGAAGTATCCCCCACCCTCGCCCCTTCCGATCCACATCACGTCTCCCGCCGCAGGAATAGACGCGCCCGCTGCGTCATGCACAATATCGGCATCTAAGAACGCGGAGAATGGCCCGTGGGCGTCAACTTCGACCTCAACGACTTGCAGGCATTCAGAGCCGTGGTGGAACTGGGCAGCTTTCGAAAGGCAGCCGAGGCGGTGAACATCTCCCAGCCAGCGCTGAGCCGCCGGATCGACAAGCTGGAGGAAGCGCTCGGCGTGCGTCTCTTCGAACGCACCACGCGCAGCGTGACGCTCACGACTGTCGGCCGGGCATTTGCGCCGAGCGCGGAGCAGTTGCTGGACGATCTCGATGTCGCCCTGCTCGGCATCCGCGATGTCTCGTCGAGCCGATTGGGTCATGTCACCATTGCCTGCGTGCCATCCGTGGCCTACTACTTCCTGCCAAGCGCGGTTGCGAGCTTCCATCGCCGTTTTCCGCGCATCAGGGTGAAATTGTTCGATGCGAGCGCGAACGAGGTGCTCTCCGCCGTTCTCAGCGGCGAGGCTGATTTCGGCGTCAGCTTCATGGGAAGCCAGGAGTCCGAGATCGACTTCAAAGTGCTGTTGCAGGAGCAGTTCGTCGCGGCTTGCCGTCGTGACCACCCGCTCGCGCGCAAGAAACGCGTGACCTGGAACGAGCTCTACGAGCACGACTACGTTTCCGTGGACAAGACGTCGGGCAATCGTCTGTTGCTCGATCAGGCGCTTTCGGCCGTGTCGCCGCGCGCGCCCAGCGTATGCGAAACGCGTCATGTCACGACCATGCTGGGTCTGGTGGAAGCGGGTCTCGGCGTGGCCGCCGTACCGTCGATGGCCATGCCGGGACGCAATCATCACATCCTCACGAGTGTGCCGCTGGTGGACCCTGTCGTGAAGCGACGAGTAGGGATCGTGAGGCGCCGCGGACGCACGCTCACGCCAGCCGCGCAGGAGTTTCATCAAACGATTCTGGATATGAGAGGCGATGCCAGGAGTAGCGGCACATCAACCGACGACGTAGCCCGCAAAGCGCGCCCAAGCAGGAAGCCCGCGTCGTGAGGGTGGCGAGAACGCTCCGTCTGCTCTATGTGCAGGTCGTGCTGGGCATGGTGCTCGGCATGGCGCTCGGGCACTTCTGGCCGCAAGCCGGCTCACATCTCAAGCCTGTCAGCGACGGTTTCGTGGCCCTCGTCAGGATGATGATTACGCCGATCGTCTTCTGCACGATCGTCTCCGGGATCACCTCTGTCGCGAGCGGCAAGGCAATCGGTCGTGTGATCTTCCGGGCGCTGGGACTCTTCTATTTTCTGACTGCGGTGGCCCTCGCGCTGGGACTCTTCACGGCCTTTCTGATGCGGCCCGGCGCGGGCATGCATATCGACGCGCGAAGTCTCGATACGACGATTCTCGCGCAGTATGTGAAGCAGGCGCATCCGGATGGCTTCGTCGCCTTCGCACTGAACGTTATCCCCGATACGATGCTTGGCGCCTTCGAAAAGGGCGAGGTGCTGCCGGTGCTGCTGCTTTCGCTGCTATTCGGCTTCGCGCTGAATCTGCATCCGGCTGCCGGCCGGCCCGTGCTCGCGCTCATCGAGGGCTTCGCCCAGGCGCTGTTTCGCATCCTCGCGATGATCATGCGGCTCGCGCCGCTCGGCGCATTCGGCGCGATGGCTTTCACGGTGGGTCGCTTCGGGATTCATTCGGTCGGCTCCCTCGGCATGTTGATGGTGTCGTTCTACGTGGCGTGCGTGCTGTTCGTCGCGCTCGTCCTCGCTCCGCTCGCGCGCTTGCACGGCTTCGCGCTGTGGCGGCTCTTGCGTTATCTGCGCGAGGAGTTGCTCATCGTTCTGGCGACTTCGTCGACGGAACCGGTGTTGCCGCGCCTGCTCACGAAGCTGGAGATGCTCGGCTGCGACAAGGGCGTCGTCGGACTCGTGCTGCCCGCGGGCTATTCGTTCAATCTCGACGGCACCGCGATCTATCTGACGCTGGCATCGATCTTCATCGCGCAGGCGTGCGACGTGTCGCTCTCGGCGTCGCAGATCGCGATGATGCTCGCGGTCATGCTGCTCACGTCCAAAGGAGCGGCGGGCGTGGCCGGAAGCGGCCTGGTGGCGCTCGTCGCGACGCTGGCCGTGGTGCCGGATCTCCCGTTGGCGGGCGTGGCGCTGCTGGTGGGCATCGACCGCTTCATGTCCGAAGCGCGCGCGCTCACGAGCGTGGTCAGCAACGCGTGCGCGGTGATCTTCGTTTCGATGTGGGATGGCGCCTGCGATCGCGCGCGTCTTGCGCAGATGCTGCGCGCGCCGGCACCGGTAGACGCCGACGGCGCAGAGGACCACGCGAGCAGTACCTCGGGTAGTTGACCGCGCAGGCTAGATCAATGCGCGGCGACGCTGTCGAGCCCGGTCGATTTCACATCGGCCTGCACGCCGGGCGATGCGAGATAGTCGAGGAGCGCCTTCGCTTCCTTCGGATGCTGCGCGCTCACCGGAATGCCGGCGGCAAAACGCGTGACAGACTGCAAAGACTCCGGAATCTTTCCGACGAACGTCGCGCCCTTGACCGGCAGCAACTCGCTCACCTGTTGAAAGCCAATCTCGTAGTCGCCGTTCGCGACGACCGAAGCCACCGGTATGCGCGGAATCATCTTCGCCTTGGGCTTGACCTGATCCTCGATGCCGAGCTTCGTGAACAGTTCCCGCTCGATATACACACCGCTCGCGCTGTCGGAGTAGGCGATCGACTTCGCATGCAGCAGAGTCTGCCGGAGACCTTCCGCCGAGCTGATGTCGGGCTTCGCCGCGCCGTCGCGCACGACCATGCCGATGCGCGAGTCCGCCAGTTCCACGCGCGAACCGGGCACGACCTTGCCCTGCTTGATCAACTCGTCGAGCGCATAACCGACCATGATGACGGCGTCGGCCGGCTCGCCACGTTCGAGGCGGTTGGGAATGGCTTCGGGCGATTTGCCCATCGACGGACCGAGCGCGGTGTCGAGCGTGTTGCCCGTCTCGGACGCGAACCTGGGGCCGAGCACCTTGTATGCCGCGGTGAAGCCACCCGAGCTCATGACGTGCAGGTCGGCGGCCTGTACGCTGGACGCAGCCGCCGAGGCGGCGATGAGCGCCGCCGCGTAGAGTTTCGAAAGCAAATTCTTCATGATCGAAGTCGTGTAGGGTTCGATAGACGCTCGTCGCGACGAGCGTCGCATCAGTGCGCCGGAGTCAGCCTTGCTGCGCGCCGGCGATAGAGCGCGAACGTCGCCAGAAGCGCGCAGCCGGCGGCGAAGCTCATCCAGTATCCGGGTGCCGCCTTGTCGCCGGTCATGTGAATGAGCGCCGTCGAAATCGCGGGCGTGAAGCCGCCGAACACCGCCGTCGCCAGGCTATAAGCAAGCGAGAAGCCCGCCACGCGCACCTCCACCGGCATCACCTCGGTCAGCGCGACGACCATCGCGCCGTTATACATGCCGTACATGAATGAGAGCCAAAGCAGCACGAGCAGCATGTTGATGAAGCTCGGCGCGTGGGCGAGTATCGACAATGCGGGGTATGCGGTCGCGATAGCGAGCAGCGTCATGCCGACGAGCAGCGGCCTGCGGCCGATCTTGTCCGAAAGCGCCCCGCCGATCGGCAGCCACACGAAGTTCGACACGGCTACGCACAAGGTCACGAGCAGACTGTCCGCGGTGCTCAGATGCAGGACGGTCTTGCCGAACGTCGGCGCATACACCGTGATGAGATAGAAGCTCGAGGTCGTCATCGCCACCAGCATCATGCCTGCGATCACGGCGGCCCAGTTCTGCGCCAGCGTTCGGAACACTTCCTTCATGCTCGGGCGATGCTGGCGTGCCTTGAACTCCTGCGTTTCTTCCAGGTTGCGACGCAGCATGAAGATGAACGGCACGATCATGCAGCCGACGAAGAACGGCACGCGCCATCCCCAGCTCGCGATAGCTGCGGTGTCGAGCGACTGGTTGAGCAAGAAGCCAAGCGCCGCGGCAACGACGATCGCGACCTGCTGGCTCGCCGACTGCCAGCTCGTGAAGAAGCCCTTGCGGCCAGGCGTGGCCATCTCGGCGAGATAGACCGACACGCCGCCCAGTTCGGCGCCTGCGGAGAACCCCTGCAGCAAACGTCCGACGAGCACGAGCGCGGGCGCCAGAAGACCGATCGTCGCATAGCCCGGCACGAATGCGATCAGGATGGTGCCGCTCGCCATGATGGAAAGCGTGACGATCAGGCCCTTGCGGCGGCCGACATCGTCGATGTAAGCGCCGAGCACGATCGCGCCCAGCGGACGCATCAGAAAGCCGGCGCCGAAGACGGCGAACGTCATCATCAGCGAAGCGAATTCACTCGATGCCGGAAAGAACACGCCGGCGATTTGCGTCGCGTAGAAGCCGAACAGAAAGAAGTCGAACTGCTCGAGGAAATTGCCGGCCGTTACGCGGAAAACCGCCGCAGCCTTTGAATGTCCCGGCGAAAGGGTCGAAGGTGAGGGATGCATCGATGTGTCTCCTGAAGTCCCGAAATGTGCGGTCTGTCCGCTCTTGTATTTCGGGGATGATGGCCTGCCGCCATCAAAACGATATGTGCAATCTTTTCAACGATTGATGTTCTGCGGTTATCAATCGCCGGAAACGGTCGGCTCGGCCGACCTCCCGGATGTCAGCGCTCAGGCCACGAAACGGCACTGTGAAGCGGGCGTGCGCGTGTCCATGTTGCGGCCGCGGTTCAGGTGATCGTCGATTTCCGCGGCGCAACCGAGCATGCGCGGATACAGAAAAATCGTGAACGCGGCGGTTTCGAGATCCGCCTCGCTGAACGCGCCGCGCTTGAGCGGCTGCCACAGCATTTTCAGCAGCAGCGCGGCGATCACGGCATCGACATTCACGCAGTAGACATTGCGCGAGACGCCCGCGTCGAACAAGGCCTGCACCAGCGCGCGGTAGTACGCATGAAACGCGTTGTACTCGCCTCGCGCCTCGTACAGTTCCGCGATGAACACCTCGCGCGGATCGTGATTCACCGGCTTGTCCTTGAAAACCGGGTGATTGACGCCCGGCAGCTTGGCGATGTCGAGGCTGCCGGCCTGCTTCTGGCTCGCCTTGTATCGCGCGTAATGCTCGACGGAGCGGCGCGCGAGCGCTTCGAGATCGACGCGGTGATGCGGGTCCGCGGGATCGTCCAGGGCGCTGTCGCGAAACGCATCGGTGAGAAAGGCGATGCCCTCGTAGCCGTTGCCGCCGTGCGTATAGCCGGTGTGCGTCAGAAAACCGGTCAGCGCCTTGTTCAATTGCACGCGTTCGGGCGATTCGGGGCCATCGGCGGATACCGCGCCCTTCGCGCCTTGCGCCGAGATCGCGCCCGGTCCGTTCGTGAGCAGCAATCCGGTCAGCGTCCTGAAGGCGAACAGGTCGTCGGCGGACGGTTCGAGGCCGAGCAACGCCGCAAACGCAATTTCCGTCAGCGAGCGCTCGCCGAGCAGCGTCTCGGTGGAGAGGTCGCAGAAGCTGTCCGGACGATGGCGCGACGCGTCCGCCGACGCGCCGATCAGCGTGCCGAAAAGCGTCGTCCACCATGGCAGGCTCTCCGCCGTCAGACGCGAGATGCGCTTGCGCATGAGCGGGCCCCAGGCGAGTGTCGTCGTGATGGCCGCGAGCACGGCGTCCGCGCGCGGATGGCCCGGGCCGCCGGCAAGCCATCGCACGAACACGGAACTCACGCCACGGGCGGCGAGGCCGGCGAGCATGGCTTCGGCCTTCGGATCGGGCTCGTCGGAGAACAGCGTCGCGCTGCCTTCGGTGTCGATCGCGTCGATGTCGAAGTCGTCGTCGAACGCGTCGACGAGCTTTGCCGCGGCGAAGCGGTCGATCATCAGCCTGGCCGCCTCGCGCGCCGCTCGCTGGCGATTCGGCCCGACGATCGCGGCGGCGGCGGCGAGCACCGCGTTGGGCGCATTGCCGGCCTCCCGCGCCGCCTGCGCGGCCGACAGTTCAGGCGTGCCGTACAGGTTCACCGCTGCGCCGACCGCGACGTTCATCAGTTTTTCGTCGTTCGCGCCGCCGAACTCGTGCAACAGCGCGAGGCAGACGTTCGCTTCGAAGGAATGCTTCGCCGCTTCGAGCATCGATACGCCGTGCAGGCTGCTCACCTGAGTCTTCGCATCCATCTGCGAGGCGCCCGAGGCATCCTTCAATGGCTGGCGCGGAGCAATAGCGCCGATCTGGTCGTTCACGCGCGCGACCTGTTCGTCATACGGCGCGACGGCTTTCACGACCGCGAGCGCGAGATCGTCGGGCAATTCGAGCCCCTGATCGGAGCCGAACCACGGCTTGAGCGCGAGACTGCCTTCGGGCTCGAAGTCGGGCAATGTGGCGTTCGCCCGCATCACCGCCGTGAGCGCGGCGGGAATATGCGCGATGTTCGTCACCACCGCGCCCTTCGCCGAGCAGCATGGATCGTCGGGCGTGAAAAGCCGTTCGACGCCGAATTTCTCCTTGAACCAGCGTTCCTTCGCGAGCGCATCGTCGGCGCCGCCCGCCATCGCGCCAGCATGTCCCACCGCGCGCGTCAGACGGCTTTTCCAGCGGCCCACCACGCACGCGACCACGGGTTTCGTGAAGTTCGCGTCGGCTTCGTAGTAACCGCCGGGCTCGCAGTACAACACGGCAGCCTTGCTGCGGGCGTCGTTTGCAAGCGCGAAGGCGAATTCGGGCGCGGCATAGTGGATGTAGACGTCCTTGCCGCTGGAGATGACCGTCGAGGTGCCCCAGCCGCTCATGCGCAGGTACTGCGCAATCGTGGTGCTGAAGCCGCCGGAATTCGAGAAGATCGCGATGGATCCCTGGCGCAAGGTCGCGCCAGGATCGTCGCCACCGAGCGCGCCGCCGATGCGCACGCGTTGCCAGGAGTCCGCCACGCCCAACCCATTTGCGCCGAAGATGTCGATGCCCGCCTGCTGCCCCATCGCGCGGATCTCACGGGCATCGTGCACGGCGATCTTCTCCGTGATGATGAAGATCTTGCGCAGATCGGGATTCACGCGAATCAGTTCGGCCACGCCGTCGCGCGCGGCCGAAGGCGGCAGATAGACCACACCGCAGTTGAAGCGATGTCCGGCTTCCAGCCCTTCTCGCACGTTGTTGAAGACCGGAATGTCGCCCGCGGGCGTCGCGAGCACTTGTCCGCCTTTGCCGGGCGCCGTACCGAAGACGACATTTCCGCGCGAGAAAGCGTGGCTCACCGGCGTCACGTCCGATGATTCGCCACCGAGAATATTGAGCACGCAGACGCGGTCTTCGCGCGTCGCGATATCCGCCAGCGACTGAATGCCGACGAAGTATTTGAAATGACTAATGCCTTGCTTGTGCATGTCCGATCTCCTCAAGCCGATGCCGTATGCGATTGCGCGTCGCGCGCGCCGATGCGCGCCGCCACTTGCGCGCGTCCGCCCGATTGCATCCATGTGTCGGCACGGCGCGCGTACTGGATCACTTCGCTGATGTCCGAATCGAAGCCAAAAAGGCGATACGGCAGGCCGAGCGAATCGCAGGTGTCGCGCAGCGCGGACATGCCGCGCACGAGGTTGGGACCGCCGCGTCCGAGCACGACATAGAGCGGCGTCGGTCCGTGCTCGCTGAAGTGCTCGCGCAGCGCATCGGCCATCGCGCGCAGGGTTTCGAAGATGTCGGTGTTGTTGGACTTGCCGCCGATGATGAACAGCACATTCGACTGCTTCAGCCAGTGTCGGAAGCAGATGCGCGCCACTTCCTTCATCTTCTCGTACGGAGGATTGCCGCCGAAGTCCGACGAGATGATCGCCGCATCGCCGAGCATTTCCGTGACGAGCGAATTCGCGCCGCCGCCGAACGTGGGCGCGAGGATCGTGCCCTTGTCGTTGATCACGTAGACATCGCTTTGCCCCTGGTGCGTGCGCAACTGATTGATCTCCTGTTCGAAATCCGAGTAGTCGGCGGCGAACAGATGCGGTGGCAGGCCGAGCCGCGAGAAGCGTGGATCGTCGCGATCGAATCCGCACTTGAAGTCGCATGCGACGGGCGTGAGACGTCCCTTCTTGTCCTCGCGCATGCGGATAGGGTTGAGTTCGAGCGTCGTCATGCCGAAGTCGTGGAACAGCTCCCAGAGCTTCGGCAACTGCTGCACGAGCGGCGAGATGATCTCGCGCGGCGCGCCGATCTCGCTCAGCGCATTCGCGACGACGAACGCCTTCAATCCGGTCAGCGCATCGAACGGCACCATCGCGACGTGCTTCGGGTCGACTTCCTCGATGTCCATGCCGCCCATGTGCGAAAGCGTCATCGTCGGCGCGCGAAAACGCGTGGAATCGGTGATCGAGAAATAGACTTCGTGCTTGGCCGGCACGCCCGCTTCGAACGTCACGCCGTTTGCCTTGGCTTTCACATGACCGACGGCGTGTTCGGCGAAGTACAGTCGTTCCTTTTCGGCGAGCGCCGTCTTCAGATCCGTTGCGCGGCCGAGCAGGCCCGCCTTGCCCTTCTTGCCCACGCCACCCTTGAACACCGGCTTGATGAATATCTGGCCGTGACGGTCGATGAGCGACTTGATCTCTTCTTCGCTGGCGCCCGGGCCGAGCACTTCGCTCGACGGAAAGCCGACGAATTGCAACAGGCGCGAGCCGTGCAACATTCCGGTGATCTGCATGTGACGTGTCTCCTGAATTGACCTATGACGGATGAAGCGGATACGGAAGGTCCATCGACTCGCTGCGGCAGGCGCGAGATGCACCGCTGCCGCTGGATGCGCTCGAAAGCGGCGGCAGGACTGAAGTAGCGAGATGGGTTGCGCGAGTTGTGCGTCGATGACTGTTGACGGCAGCCGCGAACGGGCTGCACTGGGATGCAGCGAAACGCTAATCTGCGCTTCGTGCCTGTCTCCGACGCGTTCTCTTTTATGAACGTCTTGAGATCAGATACTTGCGCAAGAAGGTCGAAACAAAAAGTGCAATTTTCTGAAGCATTGATGTTTGGACGTTATCAGTGCGAAGAAGCGGCGTGGAAAGTCAATGCGACGACTCGAGTCAACGTCGAGTCGCGTCACAAGGTCGGCCCCGCATGCACTTGCCGGCGCATAAAGTCCAGCGAAGCCGGGTTCTCCAGTTACTCACTTCAGCGATGCCGCAGCCGTCGACTGTGCGTATTCCTCGGGCAGCGAACTGGACCTCAACACGTTGTCCGGCAGATGCTGCGCGTCATCCTTCGATACGGCCCCTACGAACTTCCAGCCTGACGGCATCTTCACGAACGTGAAACCCGTCGGTTGATCCACGAACACTGAATAAACAGGGCTCGCCGGTGAGGCAACAGGCGCAGCACTGCTTGCGAAAGCTGTGATAGGCGCAGCAATAACGAGCGCGGCAGACAAAGCGGCAATAGACGTTCTCATGGAAAGCTCCAAAGATTCGGTTTATGTAACGATCGACACATATATTAAATGACGATCGCCCGATAAGGTCCAGAATTCTTGTGACGCTCAACATATAATTGTGAATTGCATGCACGTCATCAATGCCGCCGCGTGCAACGGGACCGGGAGACAGTATGACGCTAGACAGGCAGCGCCCCATGGAAGAGCCCCAAAGATCGCGTGGCCGGCCGCGCGCTTTCGATCGCGATGCGGCGCTCAGGCTGGCAATGGAGGTGTTCTGGGCCAAAGGCTTCGACACCTGCTCGATGTCCGACCTCGTCAATGCCATGGGCATCAATTCGCCAAGCATCTACGCCGCCTTCGGCAGCAAGCAGGAGCTGTATCGCGAGGCGCTTGCCCTCTACGCGCGCGAGGAAGGCGGCGCAGCGGTTCGGCAGTTGCGCGCGCATGAATCTGTGCGGGACGCGCTTCGCGCCATGTTCCGCGCGAGCGTCGTACTGTTCACGAGCGGTCAGGCCCCACGTGGCTGCATGATCTTTCTCGGTGGCATGTCGGTTGGTATCGAGCACGCCGAACTACGCGACGAATTGCGCGCGGAACGCCGCAACGTGGCGCGTGCGATTGCCGCGCGGCTCAAACAGGCGCGCGAGGAAGGCGAACTCGATGCCAACGCCAACGTTCAAGCGATCGCCGCGCTATGCATGACGCTGATGGGAGGCTTGTCGATAGAGGCTCAGGACGGCGTGCGCCGCGCGTCGCTGTTCGCCGCGATCGATGAATTCATCGCCGCCTTGCCGGTCGCCTCGGCATAGCGATAGGGGTGTGTCATCGGCTAGCGATGATCTGCTTGCGCGCTGAACTCAAACCGTCCCGGCCATCAACCTCACCCGAAGCATGCTGATAACCCGCTGAAAGCGGACGTCGATGGCGACGCGAAGTCCATCACTTGCGCGGCTGAATCGTCGCCGCCGCAATTCCCGCTCCGGCGAACGCGCACGCGGCCGCGACCACCGCGACAGCGCGCAGTGCATCAGCGATAGCGTCGGCGTCTGCCCGTGCGACCGGTAGCGCATGTCCATCGCCCGCCGCTGTCGAAGACTCAATACCCGGCTGCAACGACGTCGCAGTCGCGCGTGCATTCTGCGGCACGTGCAACGCATCGAGCCGCGCCGACAACGCCGCATGGTGCGACCAGACGAAGACAATGCCGAGCACGGCAATCGCCAGCAGGCTAGCCACGCGCGCAACGGCGTTGTTGATGCCCGACGCGATGCCCGCGCGGTCGGCCGGCACCGAATTCATGACGGTCGTGGTCAACGGCGCGACGGTGATCGTCATCCCGAGGCCGAGAACGGCCAGCGCAGGGAAGAATCCGCTCCAATAGCTGCCGCCCGCAAACGGCAGCGCCAGCAGTGCGAAACCGATTCCGGCGACGCTTGGCCCCACTGTCAACAGCAAGCGCGAGCCGAAGCGGCTCGTCAGGCCGCCGGTCAATCGCGATAGCAAACCGATGATGATGGGCGCCGGAAGCAGCGCCGCACCGGCTTGCGTCGCCGTGTAGCCATGTGCGCGAATCAGCGTGAAGGGCAGGAAGAAAAATACGCCACCGAGGCCGAAGTAAAGCAGCAGTGTCACGAGATTGGCGCCTGCGAAATCTCGCGAGCGAAAGACGTCGAGCGGCATCATCGGGTGACGGCTTTTCGCCTCGATCCGCAAGAATGCGGCGAGCACGACGAGACCGGCGCCGAGTGCGGACAGTACGAACGGATCGGCGAACCCATGCGCGGCGGCGTCGGTCAGGCCGTATGTGAGCGCGGCAAGTCCTGCTGCCGCGCACAGCGCGCCGGGCCAGTCGACTTGTCGAGGCTCATCGAGCTTGTGGCTATCGGGCACCGACGAGACGGCGAGCGCGATCGTCACCGCTGCAAGCGGCACGTTGAGAAAGAAAATCGCTCGCCACGACAATGCATCGACGAGCCAGCCGCCTGCTACCGGCCCCACCGCCGATGTAATCGCGCCCACGCCGGCCCAGGTGCCGATTGCACGCCCGCGGGCTTCGCCTTCGAATACCGCGCCTATGATCGCGAGACTGCTCGGCACGAGCAATGCGGCGCCGATGCCCTGAAACGCGCGAGCCGCGATCAGCGCATGGACGCTCGGCGCAAATCCGCAAGCCGCCGACGCGAGCGTGAACAGCGCGATGCCCGCAATGAAGATCGTGCGGCGGCCGAAGTGATCGCCCATCGACCCGCCGACCAGCACGAGCGAGCCGAGAAAAAGCAGATACGCATTCACCACCCACTGCACCGCCTGGACCGTCGCGCGGAAGTCGCTTTGAATGGCGGGCAGCGCGACATTGACGACCGAGCCGTCGATGAACGCCATGCTCGACCCGAGAATCGTCGCGGCGAGCGCGAGACGCGCGCGACGGCACGGACGGTCCACGCTCGTTGGCTGCGAGCGAATGAAAAGCGCGTCGCACGGGCTTGCCTGCGCAGGCACGGCGCACGGCTTCTTCGGCTCCGTGTCGAGCAATTTCCGGTCGACCAAGTTGCCCCCGCTCTCATCGATGATGAGTAGCATAACAATGCAAGGCGCCGATCGCATCCATGAAGCGCTTGCTGTCGCGCCGAGCTAGCGCGGGTTCTCGTCCAGCACGAGAAGGTTGTCATGCGAAAAGCCGAGCGCAACCGGCTGCCCGTATTCCGGCAGGGTCCGGTTCGGATCGTTGAACACATCGATTGAAACGACCGCGTCGCTCACGCGCGCGCGAATGCGCACCACGGCGCCGAGAAAGCTGATCTGCTCGACGGTGGCCGCGAGCGAATTGCGACCGTTCGACGGCGGCTCCAGCACGATCGCTTCGGGACGCAGCGCCAGCAATCGCTCCTTGCCGGCATCATCCGGCGGCAGGGAGCGCGACGTCACGAGTTCCTGACCATCGACCGCGATGCGCCCGGTGCCGGGATCGATCACGCGTCCCGCCAGAATATTCAGCGTTCCCACGAACGAGGCCACAAAGCGCGTGCGCGGGAAGTTGTAGATGTCGAGCGGCGAACCCACCTGCTCCACGCGTCCGTCGTTCATCACGACGATACGGTCGGAGATCGACAACGCCTCTTCCTGGTCATGCGTGACAAAGATCGATGTGATGCCGAGTTCACGCTGCAGCGCCCGAATGTCTTCGCGCAGCGACACGCGGATTTTCGCATCGAGCGCGGACAGCGGTTCGTCGAGCAGCAGCACCTGCGGTTTGCTCGCCAGCGCGCGAGCCAGCGCCACGCGCTGTTGCTGTCCGCCTGACAGTTGCCACGGATACCGCCCGGCGAGTTGCGGCAGCTTGATGAGTTCGAGCATCTCGGCGACGCGCGCATCGATCTCCTTTTGCGAACGCTTCGCAACCTTCAACGCGAAGCCGATGTTCTGCGCCACCGTCATGTTCGGAAAGAGCGCATACGCCTGAAACACCATGCCCACGGCGCGATCGCGCGTGCGCATATGCGTGACGTCGCGTCCGTTCAGACGGATGGTGCCGCGCGTGGGCGTCTCGAATCCGGCGATCATGCGCAGCACCGTCGTCTTGCCGCAGCCCGAGGGACCGAGAAACGTGATGAATTCGCCCTGCTCGATCGTCATGTCGAACCGATGCAGGGCCACGTTCGGCCCGAAGGTTTTGTGAAGATCGTCGATTTCGAGAAATGGCATGCTTGCGGCCTCGTCGGCTCAGGTTTTACGGCCGGCCAGTGCGCGCGCCGATCCGAACACCTGGATCAGGCCCATCGATGCCCATGTGACGATGAACGCGATAATCGCCAGCGCCGACGGTTCGTATGCGCGGTTCGCGCCGATCAATTGCAGATAAGGTCCGAACGCAGGACGGTCGAGCAGGCTCGCGATCGTGAATTCGCCGATCACGACGGCGAACGTCAGAAACGCGCCGGACAGAATCCCCGAGCGCACGTTGGGGAAGATCACGCGGAAGAGGATCGTCGTCCAGCCCGCGCCGAGACATTCGGCGGCCTCGGTCAGCGAGCGAACGTCCACGGCGCGCATGCCCGCATCTACGGCGCGATACATGTAGGGCAAAGACAGCGTGACGTAGCCGAAGACGAGCAGCAGATCGGTCGCGCGCTCGTTGCTGGTGAGCGGCAGGATCGAACTGCTGTTATAGATGCGCAGATAGCCGAAGACGATCACGATGGCCGGTATCACGAGCGGCAGCAAGGTGATGAATTCGACGACGGGCCGCAACTTCGGCAGACGCAGTTGCACCCAATACGCGGTGGGCACGACGAGCAGCACGCCGATCACGATGGTGAGCAAGCCCATCAGCACCGAATAGCCGAACGAAGCCTGAAAATGCGGATCGCCGAGCACGACTCGATAGGCGTCGAAGCTGTAGCCATCGCGGCGCATCCGCAGGCTGAACTCGAAGGTGGCGGCGAGCGGAATGAGAAAGTACAGGGTGCCGACGATCATCGCGATCCAGGCGCCCGCGCGCGATTGCGTCTTCATCGGCGCCCTCTTTCGGCTCTCGCGCGCAACCAGATGTAGCCGCCGTTCGACAAGCCCGTGACCACGATCATGCCCAGCGCGAGCGCATAACCGAGGTTCTGGTTATGCAGCACGTCGCCGCGAATCTGCGCGTACAGCAGGATCGGCACGATGTTGAGCGAGCTGCCTGTCAGCGCGTAGGCCGTGGCCACTGCGCCGAACGCGTTGGCAAAGAGCAGCAGCGCCGCGCCGAGCAGGCTCGGCCACAGGACCGGCAAACCGACGTACCGCCAATACTGCGCGGCCGTGCCGCCGAGACAGTCGCATGCTTCGCGCCACTCGCGTTTGAGACCGTCCAGCGCGGGCGTGATGATGAGGACCATCAACGGAATCTGGAAGTACAGGTAGGTGATGGTCAGCCCGAAGAAGCTGAGGATGCTGAAGCCCGTGGAATAGAGATTGATGCCGAGGTATTTGCGCGCGAGCACCGTCACGAGACCCACGCGTCCCAAGGTGCAAATGAATGCGAAGGCGAGCGGCACGCCCGCGAAGTTCGAGGCGACTCCCGAAAACGTCATGAGCGTCGGACGGATCCACGCCGGTAGGCGGCCATGCACCGCGGCCCAGGCGAGCAACGCGCCGAAGAGCGTCCCGCCGGCGGACGATGCCACGCTCACTTTCACGCTGATCCAGTAGGCATCGAGCACGGCGGGCTGGGACAGTTCGCGAAGATTCGCCAGCGTGAAGTGTCCCTGCGCATCCTGGAAGGCGCCGATCATCAGAAAAGCGGTGGGCAGCAGTAGAAACAGCAGCGCGAACGCAAAGAATGGCGCGACGCCGGCATAGCTGAGCCAGCCGGCGCCACGGCTTGCGCGGGCGGGGCCGGACTGCGGCGCGGGCGCGGCCGGCGTCAGCAGATCCGAGCCCGAAGCGCCTGGCTGCGGAGATGCGCTCATTGCAGCGAACTCGCGACTACTTCACGTTCGCGCCGACGACGTGATCCCAACCCTTGGTGACGGCGTCTTTCGTCGCGTTTTGCTGGTCGAGCGTCGGGAACACGGCATTGCTGTAAGCCGATGCCGGCGGCAGCTTCGCGAGCAGCGCCTGCGGCACCTTCTTCTGCGCGACCAGTTCGTTATAGCGCATGGGATGGCAGTATCCGGCGAGCCAGCCGAGTTGCCCTTCGTCGGAGTAAAGGAATTCCATCCACAGTTTCGCCGCGTTCGGGTGCGGTGCATAAGCGCTGATCGCTTGCACATACACGCCTGCGACGACGCCCGTCTTCGGCACGATCACCTGCACTTTGGGATTGCCCTTGAGCGTGTCGCGATCGGCAAGCGCGTTGTAATCCCAGCGCACGATGATCGGCGTCGTGCCCTGCGCAAGCGACGCGGCCTTGCCGATCACCGGCACGAAGTTGCCGCTCTTGTTCAGATCGGCGAAGAACTTCAGGCCCGCCTGGTCGGCCTTGGAGCCGTCACCCTTCGTCTGCGAAACGCCCGCTGCATAGACGGCCTGAATCGCCTGATTCGCCGAACGCGGGTCGCCTGCGAGCGAGACGGCGTTGCGATAGTCGGATTTAAGCAGATCGCCCCAATCGGAGGGCGGCTTGTCGATCATGTCCGCGTTGACTTCGAACGCGAGCACGCCGTAGTAGTCGCCATACCAGTAGCCTTCCGCATCCTTCGACGCAGCGGGGATCGAGTCCCACGTCGACACCTTGTAAGGCTGCAACAAGCCTTCTTTTTTCGCGGACGGGCCGAACGACAGCCCGACATCGATCACATCGGGCGCTTGCGGACCCTTGTTGCCTTTGTTCGCCTTGATTGCTTCGATCTCGTCACCCGAACCTGCATCCGGGTTGAGCTCGTTGACGTGAATGCCGTACTTCTTCTGGAACGCGTCGATCAGCGCGCCGTATCCGCACCAGTCGTGGGGCAACGCGATCGTGGTCAATTGCCCTTCCTGCTTCGCGGCGGTGACGAGCGCCTCGGATGGCGCGGCCGATACGGCGCCGCTGCCGCCCGCCCCGAGCGCCGTTGCCGTGGAGATCGAAAGAAGACGGCCCGCCCAGCTACGCTTCATCGTCATCGATGTTCCCGAAAGGAAGGTGGTGCGTTGAAGAGATCGTCCGATTGCTGGTGCAGGCTAGTTTCAAATACGCGAATTTGCAAGCCGCCAAAAAAGTACGACTGCGCTTATGGCGGATGGCGGCTGAATAGCGGCGTTAGCGCGATTTCATTGCTGCTTTCACGAGCGAGCATCCCTTATGTGGCAGAAAGTCCGTCATCAGCGCATACGGGCGCTTCTGTCGATGTGGGCCGTGTTTCGAACGCGAGGATCATGGCGGAGCCAGCAACTGCTCGGCGCATCGCAGGTGGTTGTCGAGGAACGCGGACAGTCCGAGCCGCAGGTTGCTGATGAGTCGCGCATGCCGGTCATCGCGGCGTCACGAGGCGCGCATAGTCCAGAAACGATCGGGCAGGAAGCGCCGGCTGATCGCAGCGCTTCCATCGACGAGCGAGAGGCACGCGCAGCAGCGTACGGTGTTGTCGATCGCATGGAAGCTCGTGGATAGGCGATCAGAACCGGCAGCCCGCGTGCGAGCAAGGAGCTTCAGCCGAGCACTGGCGCCTTCCGCCTGCCCGCGCCTTGCTCATAGGCGTAGGCGAGGCCCAGCAGCGCTGCCTCGTCCCACTGGCGACCCACAAAGATAAGCCCGAACGGCGAGCCCGACTCGTAGTAACCGGCGGGAACCGCGATGCCTGGCACGCCCGCGATGTTGATCTCCCCCACCGTCGTCTCCTGAATGGTGTCCTTTCCGTGCAAGGGCGGAAGCTCGCATCTCATCTGCGGAAAGACGAGGGCATCGAGCCTCTGCTCGTCGAACACGCGCTCGAAGATGCGCAGATAACGCGCCTTCAGTTCGATGAATTCAGGCATCTCCGGCGGTTGCGATGGATTCGCCAGCGCGGCCTTGAAATCCGCCAGGCTGTGCATGAAGTTCAACACGCCGTCCGGCGAGAAAGCGTCTTCGTCCTTCGTGGCCTCCGCGAACTGCGCAAAGCTCTTGATCGAAGCATGCTTGCCCAGGCGCTCCAGATATTTCTCGACGTCGTAGGGGATGGATTCGAGACCGCGCGCATCGAAATTGCGCAGCGGCGGAGTCGTCCTGCGCAGTTCGGCAAAGCCCGACCCCTGAAAAGGATCGTCGATCAGCGTCGCGCCGAGCGATACGAGCTCGCCCTGCACGCGCTCGTACAGCGCCGCGGCCTCGTCGGAAAGCGGCTGATCGCGCCAGCCGGGACCGTACAGACCGATGCGCTTGCCCTGCAGCGCGTCACGGTTCAACGCCGACGCATAGCCGCCTTCCGGCTGCCGGCCGACGCCGGCGAGCGTCTTCGGGTCTTCGCTCGTGTAACCGGCGATCACGTCGAGACACAGCGCCGCATCTTTCACGTTGCGCGCGATCGGCCCGACCACGTCGCGATTGCCCGACAAGGGCATCACGCCCGCGTTCGGCACCAGCCCGATGGTCGGCTTGATGCCGACGAGGTCCTGCGCGGATGCAGGGTTCTGGATGGATCCACCGGTCTCCTCGGCGAGTCCAAGCACCGCCATGCCCGACGCCACCGCCGACGCCGTTCCCGCGCTGCTGCCGCCCGGCACGCGGTCGGGCATCGCGACGTTGATCGTCGGGCCTGCCCAACTGTCGTTGGCATGCGATCCGGTATGACTCAGAATCGGGACGTTCGTCTTGCCGAGCAGAACCGCGCCCGCGCGGCGCATGCGCGCGACAACCGGCGCATCGCGCTCGGGCATCAGGTCGATGCCGCCGGTCTTGCTGTAGAACTTCGACCATCCCGCAGTGGTCGGAAAGCCGACCATGTCCATCGGGTCCTTGATGACGACCGGCACGCCAGCGAGCGGCCCCAATGCTTCACCGGCGGCGCGCCGCTCGTCGATCCTGCGCGCGTCGTCGATCGCGGCGGGATTCAGGAAGATCAGCGCGTTATACCTGTCGTTATGACGTTCGATCCAGTCGAAGCAGGCGCGCGCCAGTTCTTCCGCCGTGAACCGGCCGGTCCTGAATCCGTCCTGCACGGCATCCACCGTGAGGGTCGCGAGATCGACGTCGATTGCGCTGCGTTTTTCCATTCGATGCTCCCGTTGATTTGATCCGTTGATTTGATCCCTTGATCAGAGCTGGACGCCACGCGTGAGCGCGCCGTCGACGACGATGTTCGCGCCGCTCACGAAGCTCGCAGCCGGACTGGCGACGAACGCCACCGCATTGGCGATTTCCTGCGGCCTCGCCATGCGGCCGGTCGGATTCAACGCCAACGCGCGTTCGAACAACGCCGGATCGTTGTGCTCGATCCAGTCCCAAACGCCGCCTTCGAAGTACACGTTGCCCGGCGAAACCGTGTTTGCGCGAATGCCCTTCGAGGCCAATTGATTCGCGAGCCCCTGCGTGTAATGCACGATCGCGGCCTTGAAGACGCCATAAGGCCCGGCCGCGAAGTCGATCTCGCGTGCCGACACGCTCGATATGGCAACGATCGACGCCGCCGTGCTCGCGGTGAGATAAGGCATGGCGGCATCGACGAGATTCACCGTGCCGAGCAGATCGGTTTCGAATTCCTTGCGCCATGACTCGATGTCGTTGCCGATGGCAAGCGCGCTCACATTCGCCACGACAATATCCAGCCCGCCCCACTCCGCGCCGACACGTTCGACCCACGCCTTGAGCGCCGCGCCATCGGAGACATCGACGGCCGCACCCGACGCCCGCGCGCCGCTCAGTTCGGATAGCGCGCTCGCCGTCGCTGCGACGCTCGCCTCGTCGCGCGCGCAAATCGCCACATCGGCGCCCTCGGTAGCCAGCGTCCGCGCGATCGCGAGACCAATGCCCTTGGTCCCGCCGGTCACGATCGCTTTCAAGCCCTTCAGTTGCAGGTCCATGTTCGCCGCTCCTTAAGTGTCGATGAATGGGCGGCGCGACGCGTCACTCCGTGTCGCGCCCGTCGTCCGAATTCAGCCCGCGTGCGATCTGCAAGACTTCGCCTGCCTGAATGACGGAATGACAGATATCGTCGATCGTCACGCGCTTCTCCATTGCCTGCGCGCGCAGCATGTCGTAGGCCTCGCGCTCGCTCACGTGATGCATGGTCATCAGGATGCTCTTGGCTTCCTGCAAGTGCCGGCTGTCGAGCAGCTTCTGTTCGAGCCTCGCGATGCGCTGCGTGTGTTGACGGGCGCGCCTCGCGTGATAGAGCGCCATCACCACCGTGGACAGCAGCCCAGAGGCGCGAATCGGCGTGGTGACGATGCCGTCCGATCCCATCTTGATCGCCTGATCGATGAACGTCGGGTTCTCGTACGCCACCACGCAGATGACGGGCGGCGCATCCGGGCCGCACCACTCGCCCTTCGGCGCGCGCTCTTCGGGCAGCAACGCCCGGAACACGAGATCCGTCTTTTCCGGCAGCGTGTCGGTGGGCGGCCAGCATCGCTCGACCTGAAAGCCCATGCGCCGGAGATGATTCGTGAGCGTCAGTCCGTCGTCGTCGTCCGGATGAAAAACGACGACCCGTGCATTGCGCTCGAGAATCGAACCCGTGAGGCTTCGCTGACCTCTGTCTGTTCGCGCGCTCACGTCAGTACTCTCGCGTGCTCAGCTTCGTGACCCAGTCCCCGAGCTTCTGGCGCGTCATGTACGGGTCGGGACCGACGGCGAACTTCGACTCGCGCAGAATGGTGAACTGGCCATCGGCGTTCACGCGGCCGATGCGCGGATAGAGCGCCATGTGATGATTCACGGGATCGATGCGCACCCGGCCCTGCGGCGCCGCGTATTCCGATCCGAGCAGATGCGGCATGATGACGCCGATCTCGTCGGAACCGGAACGTGCGTAGGCTTCGGCGAACATGTGCATTTGATAGTACGCGGCCTCCCAGTTCATGTCCGTCGGGGTGTCCGAACCGTAGCGCGACTGGTGATGCGCGACGGCGCGGTGATTCTCTTCGGTATCGACGCTCTGAAAATAAGGCGCTGCCGTGATGTGCCCTGCCGCGATGCCGCGCTGCATCGCGTGGATCTCGGTCTCCGACGTATTCAGGCTGCCGATGGGCATGCGCGACGGATCGAAGTCGGCGTGCGCGTAGGCATCGTAGAGATACGGCACCGTTGCGCCGATGACCGTGCTGAAAATCCAGTCCGGAGACTTGCGCCGGATGTCCGCGACCACTTGTTCGAACTGCTCGCGCGTGGCGTCGAGCGACAAATAGCGTTCGCCGAGGATCGCGCCTTCGGGATGCTGAAGCAGCAGCTCCTGCATGGTGCGGTTGCATTCGTACGGATAGACGTAGCTGGAACCGACGAAGTACACGCGCGCGCCGAAGGTCTCCGTCATGAAGTCCGCCAGTTGCACGCCGTTCTGATTAGGCGACGCGCCGCTGTAGATGATGTTGTCCGAATACTCGAAGCCCTCGTACATCTGCGCGTAGATGAGAAGCCGGTTGTGCTTCTCGACGACGGGCAGCATCGCCTTGCGGCTCGTCGACGTGTATCCGCCGAAGATCGTATTGACGCCGTCCTTCACGATCAGCCGCTCGGCAAGCTCGCGGAACATGGCCGGATCGGACGCGGGGTCGTAGTGAATCGCGACGAGCTCGCGCCCGCCGATGCCGCCGCGCGCATTGATCTCCTCGACGGCGAGGCGCGCCCCGCGCCATTGCGACTGCTCGAGCAGAGCGGTCGAGCCGCTCGTCGAGCACAGCAGACCCACTCTGATGGGATCGGACAAAGCCATTTCGTGACACGCTCTCGAATGCGCGGAGAGAGGACGCCCCGCGCGTGATGCCGACTGCCTTGGACGCGCCAACTGGCGCGTTACTTGAGGTAATGCTTGGCGACCATCGCGCCAACCGTGTATTTTGGATCGACAAAATTGCCCAGTCGAACCTTGCCGACCTGGCTCAGCATCATGTACGCGTCCCACTTGTCGAAGCCGTATTCCGCGGCCATCCACAGCACCAGTTCGCGGTAGGCAATGCGCGTCGCGTCTTCCAGCGGCCGCGCGCTGCCGATGCTCATGAGCGCGTCTTCGTTCTCGAGCCGCGGCCAGTCGATCTGCCACTTCTTGATGAGATCGACGCGCACGGTCGTCGTGCTCTGATATTCGACCGCCGTGCCGCACACTTCGCCATCGCCCTGACAGGCGTGCGCATCGCCGATGAAGAGCCGCCCGCCCGGCGAGCGCACCGGCAAGTACGTGATGCTGCCCGGTCCCATGTCGGGCACGTCCATGTTGCCGCCGTGGTTGTCGGGCGTGAGCGAATTGATGGAGTCGATCTCCGGCGAAAGACTCAGCGTCCCGATATGCGGCTTGTACGGCAGCGTATTGCGCTTGCTCCAGTACACGTTTTCTTCGTCGATCCTGATCTTGCGCACCACTTCCGGCAGCGGCTCATTCAAGAGCGCCGTGTAGTCCGTGCCCGTCAGTCCGCCGAAGTTGGGAATCATGCAGCAGAAGCCGTGCGGATCGTCACCGCGCGGCGCCATCTTCTCGATGTACACGGCGACCACATCGCCCTTCTCCGCGCCCTCGATCATGATCGGGCCGTTTTGCGGATTGAGGAACGGCACCTTCAGCACCTCGGACGGCTTGTCGGTCTCCTCTTTGATCTTGCCTTCGAACGCATCGCGCGTCTCCACCACCACGCGATCGCCGGGCTTCACATGCAACACCGGTTGCGAGTACGGCCCGATCGTGTAGTGATAGGTCTTCTGCATTTCCTCGGTCAGATGGTGCTCCACCGGTTCGCGATCCGCGCCGACGCCACGCTTCATCATGATCGAATCTTCAAGCCATTTCATGTTTCGTCTCCGTCACAGTGCCAGATACTGGCGAATCAGTTGTTCGTCCGCGAGTTGCGCCGGGCTCAGCGTCTCGACGATACGGCCCTTGTCCATCACGCAGCAGCGCGTCGCGATGCGTTCGACCATTCCCATGTCCTGCTCGACCAGCACCACGCCGATCCCTGTTTCATGCGCGATTTGCTGAAGCGTTTCGCCGATCAGATCGACAATGGATGGCTGGATGCCCTCGGACGGCTCATCGAGCAATACCACTTTGGGCGAACTGATCAGCGCACGCGCGATCGCAAGCTGCTGCTGTTCGCCGCCGCTCATGGTTCCCGCTTTCTGCTGATACCGCTTTTTCAGAATCGGAAAGTAGCCGACGACCGTGTCCTTCATTCGCGCCGCCTGCGCGCGATTGGCCTGCGCGCCGACCTGCAGGTTCTCCGCAACGGTCAACGCGCCGAAGATCTCGCGGCCTTGCGGCACGTAGCCCATGCCCTTCTGCGCGCGAACATAGGGCTTCTCGTGGCCGATCGCTTCGCCATCCAGTTCGATCGTTCCCCCATCGAGGCCGATCAGACCGATCAACGCGCGCATCAGCGTCGTCTTGCCGACACCGTTGCGGCCGATCAGCGCCAGCACTTCGCCCCGTCCGACGCCGAACGACACGCCATTGAGCACGCGGCCGCCGCCATATCCCGCTTCCACACCCGACACCTGGAGCAACGCACTCATTTCTTTTTCCCCAGATAGACTTCCGCGACATCGTCGCGGGCGAGAATCTCGTCGAGCGGACCATCGGCGAGCAGGCTTCCTCCGTGGAGCACCGTCACGCGCGACGCGATCTGCTTGACGAAGGTCATGTCGTGTTCGACGACCATCATCGTGAGGCCGGCCGCCGAGAGACGCTTGATGAGCTCGCCGGTCGCATGCGTTTCCTCGACGGACATGCCCGCAACCGGTTCATCGAGAAAGAGCAGCTTCGGACGCAGCGAGACCGCCATGGCGATTTCGAGCCATTGCTTCTTGCCGTGCGACAGATTGCGAGCGAGCACATGCTCCTCGTCTTGCAGCATGAAGCGCTGCAACAGTTCGTCGAGGCTTTCGGGCCGGTCGTCCTTTGCGCGATGCAGCGACAACTGCAGATGCTGGCGCACGCTCAGATCCGGGAACACGCCGGGAATCTGGAACTTGATGCTCATGCCCATCCGAATACGTTCGTGCGGCAGCACATGGCTCATGTCCTGGCCGAGAAACATCACACTGCCCTCGGACGGCCGGTGCTCGCCGGTGATGAGCTTGAAGAACGTGCTCTTGCCCGCGCCGTTGGGGCCGATCACGCAGCGGATCTCGCCTGCATCGATACTGAAGTCGATGCCGTTGATGACATGCGCGCCGCCAAAATGCTTCTTGAGTCCGCGCGTTTCCAAGAGCGTGGTCATGACTTGCCCTCCTCCCGTTTGAGACAGGCGCCGCCCAGACGCGCATCCTGATCCGCGCGGCGCCGAAGACGTCGCAAATGCCGTGTCACGAACGGCAGCAGACCTTCCGGCGCCGCCAGCACGACGATCAAAAGAATCGCGCCGAGCAGGATGAGCGCGTACTGGCTGCCGTACACCGCGAGGTTCTGCGAAAGGCACACCAGCAACGCGGTGCCGAGAACGGTTCCGCCGATGCTCTTCCTGCCCGACGTCGCCACCCAGATGACGGGCATGGCCGCGGAGGTGAGGCCCATGGTCGAAGGCGTGATGTAAGAGCCCCAGATCGTGTACAGCGCGCCCGACAAGCCGCCGAGCGTGCACCCGAGAACGAAGACCAGAAGCTGATGCCGGCGGATGTCGACGCCCAGCATCTCGGCGCGCTGCGGATTCTCGCGAATGGCGATGAGCGTGAGCCCGAACGTGCCGTCGAGCAGCCTGCGCATCCCGGCATAGACCACGATCAACAGGATCAGCACGAGGTAGTAGAAGCTCGCGTTTTCCAGCGTCAGCGGACCGCCAGGCCAGGGGATCGTGAGCGGCGGCATGCCGCCCATGCCGTTGTAGCCGTTCAGACGCGCTTCGCCGATCGCCCATTGCGGACCTGCCGTCTGCGACATGAATGTTTCGAGCACGAGCGTCACCGACAACGTGACGATACCGATGAACACGCCCTTGATACGGCCGTAGAAGATCATGTAGCCGATCAGCGCCGCCACGACGACGCTCACGGCCAGTCCAGCGACGAGACCCAACCACGAATCGAACCAGGCATCGCCGTAGTTCAGCGTGAAGATGCCGTAGCTGTAGCCCGCCAATCCGAAGAAGGCCGTCTGCCCGAACGACAGGATGCCGCCATAACCCCACATCGCGGCGAGACCGACCGCGCCGAAGGCCCACAACAGGCAGTATGCGAGATTGCCGCTCGTGGTGGCGTCCACGACGAGCGGCAGCGCGAGCCCCACCAGCCACGGCACGTATTGGACCGCGCGCGTGGCGCGGGCCGGGGACAGCCGCGAAGGCTCTTTCGTTTGCTTCACGGTTGCCTCCTAGCGCGCGCGGGAAAAGAGATTGCCGAGACCTTGCGGCATCAGTCGGATCACCACGATGACCGTCACCAGCAAGCCGATCTGTCCGAACAACTGACCATACGAGGCCGTGAGCGCGGTCTGAATCACGGCGAGCACGGCGGCAGCGGGCGTCGTGCCGGCAATCACGTTCGCGCCGCCGACCACCACCGACACGAAGGCCTGCACGATGAAGTTGCTGCCCATGGTCGGCACCGCGGTCATGGTCGGCGCATAGAGCGCGCCGGTCAGCCCGGCGAGCCCCGCGCCGAGCGCGAAAGTCAGCGTGTAGAGCCGGTCCGTGCGCAGGCCGAGACATTGCGCGATGTTCGCGTTCTGAATCGTGGCGCGGGCGCAGACGCCGTAGTTCGTCTTGAAGAACAGCACATACAGCCCGAACAGGATGGCGAGCGCGATGCCCGGCAACAGCGCGCGATACGTCGAAAACGAATAGTCGCCGAGCGAGAACGACCCGAACGGCGTGCCGATGCCTTCTATCGAAGGACCGGCGACGAGCAGCATCGTCTGTTGCACGATGAGACTGATGGCCCACGTCGCGACAACGGAATCGAATAAGCGGTCGTACAGGTGACGAATGACGAGCCGTTCGATCACGACGCCCGCGAGCGCCGCCGCGAGCGCGCCCAGCAGCATGGCGAGAGGAAGCGGCAACCCGCGCTTGGCCGCGATGATCGTCACGTACGCGCCGCACATGATGAACTCTCCGTGCGCGAGATTGATCACGCCCATCATGCCGAAGATCACCGCGAGACCGAGCGCCGCGAGCACCAGATAGGCGAAGCTGTCGCCGAACTGATAGATAAGCGAGTAGAGAACCGAAAAGGTGGCCATGCATGCTCCACGTTCAGGAGGCGGACGCGCGTTCGCTATGTTCCGCGAGCGCGCGCCGGCCCGGATCAGGACTTCTTGGGCAGGTTAGACGGCGTGTACTGGCGATGATCCGGCTTGTTAGGCAGATCGCAGCCCACCTTGCCGAGCCAGTACGGCTGGACGTCGTTCCAGACCTTCGGGATATCGACCGAGTGATCGTCCTTCACATGCACGAGGTAAATGGTGTGGCTCGCGTGATGGCTCTTCGGGTCGATACAGACCTTGCCTTGCGCGCCTTCCGTGCAGATTCCGGTTTCGAGCGCCTTGCGCACCGCATCCTGATTCGTCGTCTTGGCCTTTTCAGCGGCCGCCTTATAAAGATAGATGGCGTCGTACGCGTTCGCCGCTTCCTGATTGATGTACGGCTCGTTCGGGAACTTCGCGTGGAAGCGCTTCTTGAAGTCGTTGCTGGCGGGCGAATCGACTTCTTCCACGTAGTTCGCGGTCACGTACATGTCCTTGAGCGCGGGCGGTTTAAAGCGCTTGTGTTCATACGCCTGACCGACGTTCACCGAACTCGCCATCGGCAGATTCAGATGGGCCGAAGCCTGCTGCTCGTAGTACGAGGCCTGATTCGCGCCGACCAGCAAGGTCACGACGAAGTCGGGCTTGGCCTTCTGGATGTTCTGGATCGTCTGGCCGAACTGCGATACGGACAGCGGAATGAATTCTTCGCCGACCATCGTGCCGCCGTTCTCCTTGACGATGTTGCGCACCCATTCGGCGGAGATCTGCCCGAAGTTGTAGTCGGCTGCGATGGTGTACACCTTCTTGCCGTACTTCTGCATCATCCACGGAATCAGTGTGGAGAATTGCTGTTCGGGGACCGCGCCCGTGACGAACGTGTTGGTATCGCACACGCCGCCTTCGTACTGATTGTCGTACCAGTAAAGCTGATGCGCGCGATCCATGATGGGCCGTATGGCCTCGCGCGATGCGCTGGAGAAGGCGCCGAAAATCACATCCGGCTTGTCGGTCTGCACGAGACGCCGTGCGAGTTCCTGGAACTTGGTGTTGTCCGACTGAGTGTCGTAGGCGATCAGTGAAACCGGACGTCCGAGGATGCCGCCCTTGGCGTTGATTTCATCGACAGCGAGCTGCGTGGCGTGAATCTTCGGGATCGTCGCCAGTGCGAAGTTTCCCGAGGCATCTTCCAGCAGGCCGATCTTCACGGGATCGGCGGCACTCGATGCGAGCGATGTCAGTGCAAGTCCTGCGGTAAGGGCGAGACGCAACCAGCCCGACGGCTTCAGCAACATGCGGATTCTCCAGAAGTGTGCGCAGATACAGGGGAAAAATGCGAACAAAAAAAAGCCCCCTGACGAACCGTCGGTTCGTCAGGGGGCTTCTGTGCCGGGTCCTCGGGCGGACATCTTTGTCAGGCCGCGAGGGATGGGGCAAGTCTAATGCGTAGAATTTTTGCTTGTCAACGGCGGTCAAAAATAGGAGGACCACGAAACGCGTTGCGATCTCTCATTCGATGACAGGAGCCCGCGTCGTCGCCTGTCGATTGCGACTGGTCAAAGCAAAGCAAGATGCGCACGGTCGTGCATGAATCATGCGCCGCGCGAATTGACGCGTTTGCGGATCTCCGAATCGAGAATGAGCCGCCCGCGCAACTTACCCTTCATACGCTTCACATAGCGCGGTGCTTCTGTCATGTGGATCACCATCAGCTCGCGCACCTTGTCCGCATCGCGGGCGCGCGCCGCCTGAGTTATCGCCTTGTGGATCTTCACATTCGCGCGGCCGAACTTTTCGTGTTCCGCTTGCGGCGTATCGTTTCTGAATTCGATGAGTTGCCGGATCATCTCGTTGATGAGTTCGCACGCGAAGCGCAAGAACGGATTGGGATTCGCGGCAGCCAGAATATCGTGAAAGTTCACGTCTTCCTGTCGTTGTCTCACGATGTCGCGACCCACATGCGCGGATGCCGGTTCATCGCAACACGCGATGCTGGCTTCCAGCGCTTCGAAGTCCTCGTCGGTCAGATGCGGTACGGCGCCCGCCGCCAGTTCAGGTTCGAGCATTTGACGCACCGTGTAGATATCGTCGATGGTCACGTCCTTGAAGAACAGATAGTTCTGCAATAGTTGCAAGGTGCGATCCAGCGGCACTTCGACGATCGTGCCGCCGCCCGACGGTCCGGTCGTCACCTTGATGAGACCTTGCACCTCCAGCGATTTGAGCGCCTCGCGGATCGTGCTCTTGCTCACGGAAAAGAGTTGCTGCAATTCCACTTCCCGCGGCAGCTTGTCGCCGGGCTTCAGGTTCTTCTCCGTGATCAGCCGCTTGATCTCCTCAGCGACGAGATCAGCGCGCTTCGGCTGCTTGATCGTCTGCTGCGCGATCTCGATTGCCGCGCCGGTGCGTTTCGCACGCTCCATCACCATGTCGATGCTCCCTTTCTTTCTGATGACTCATACGCGGGCGCACGGTGGCTCCGCAAACCGGAATTTTGCCGTATTGACACGCGAATTTATTGTTCCTAGCATCGGGTTCATTCTATTTATCATGATAAATGGGATGAAGAGCCGAGGGTTCCAACGTATCACGACAAAACGCGGGGCGGCTGCGCGGGTCATCTTCTCAGGGAGCGTCAATCTTGAATCGCCGAAACATGTTGAAGCTGGCCGCGCTGTCGGCCATTCCGGGATCGTTCGAAGCGCTCGTCGCAAGAAGCGCATTCGCGCAAGGCTCGCCCATTCAGTTCGCTTGCCCCGTGCCGATGTCCGGCCCGTTCGCGGCCAACGGCAAATATGCCGATCTCGGCATGAAGCTCGCCATCGATCAATACGGGAAGGTGCTCGGTCAGCCGCTGGCCTATACGACGCTCGACACCGAGGGGAAACCCGCAACGGCCGTGCGGCGCGTGCAGGAAATCGCGCAGCAAAAGAACGCGCGCTACTTCGCAGGCGGCATTCTTTCTTCCGAAGCGCTCGCAATGGGCAAGGAAGCGGAGAAAGCCGATGGCATCTTCATCACCACCGCGGGCGCGGACGAACTCACCGGCAAGGACTGCAACAGCGCGACGTTCCGCTGGTCGGTGCCGACTTTCGGCGCGATCGAACAGACGGTTCGCCCGCTTATCCAAACCATGCCCAAGGCGAAGCGCTGGTACACGATCACGCCGCAATACGTATTCGGCGACGGCCTGTTGTCGGCTGCAAAAGCGATCTTTAAGGAGAAGGGCATCGAGCATGTGGGCAATAGCTATCACTCGCTCAACGAGAAGGAATTCAGTGGTTATCTGACGAATGCGGTCGCGGCCAAACCGGATGTGCTGCTCATTCTGAACTTCGGTTCGCAATCGTCGGATACGTTGCGGCAGGCCGTGAGCTTCGGCATGAAGAACAATTGCACGATCCTGATGGCCTGGGCATCGGGTCTCGAACAGTTCGAAGCACTCGGCCCCGATATCTGCGAAGGCGTCTATTTCGGCGCGCAGTACTGGCATGCGATCGACACGCCGCTCAATCACGAACTGGTCAAGCGCGTGAACGCAACCTACAAGTCCAATCCCAACTACAGCCTCGCGGGCTCGTACATCTGCACGAAGATTCTGCTCGACGGCATCGTCAAGGCCGGCACGGCCGATCCGAAGAAAGTCGTCGCCGCGCTGGAAGGCATGAAGTACGCGGGCCTGACCGGTCCCGAAGAGATTCGCGCGGGCGACCATCAAGTGCTCAAGAACTACTACCTGCTGAAGGGCAAGGCCAAGAGCAAGATGAAGGACAAGGACGATTACGCGGACATCGTGAGTTCTGGCCAGTCTTTCCTGCCGCTCGACAAGACGCAATGCAAGCTCGCCTGAGGTCCTGAATCGCGTTGTGCTCATGCGAATGCAGGCATCGCCCGCATTCGCGCCGTCACTCTTCTGACGCAAGACCATGAACGTTTATCTGTTGCAGGTCGTGAACGGCATCGGCGTAGGCATGCTGTACTTTCTGCTCGCGGTCGGCTTGTCGATCGTGTTCGGGCTGCTGCGCTTCGTGAATTTCGCGCACGGCGCGTTCTATCTGCTGGGCGCGTATTTCTGTTATCAGGCGATGCAGTGGTCGATGAACTTCTGGACAGCGCTCGTCATCGTGCCGGTGGTCGTCGGAGCGCTCGCGTGGATCGTCGAGAAGGTGGTGCTGCGACATGTGTATGCGCAGCAGCACGAGTTTCATATTCTCGCGACGGTCGGGCTCGCACTCGTGATACAGGAATGCGCGATCATCATGTGGGGGCCGCTCGGCGATAACGTCGCCGTGCCCGACATGCTCAATGGCGTCGTGATGTGGGGCGGCTTCATTTACCCCAAGTATCGTCTCTTCGTGATCGCCTTCACGGCCGTGCTCGCCGGCATTCTGTGGTGGGTGCTGGAAGGCACGCGGCTCGGTAGCGCAGTGCGTGCGGGAAGCGAGTCGAGCGAGATGGTGTCCCTCCTCGGCCTCAATGTGACACGCATCTTCAGTCTCGTGTTCGCGCTCGGCGCGGGCACCGCGGCGCTCGCAGGCGTGCTCGCGGCGCCGATACGCGGGGTCGACCCGTTCATGGGCATCGAGGCGCTCGGCGTGGCGTTCGTCGTCGTTGTCGTCGGCGGCATGGGGAACTTTCTCGGCGCGCTCGTCGGTGGCTTGCTGGTTGGCATCGTGCAAAGCGTGATGAGCACGCTATGGCCCGAAGGCGCGCGTCTCATGATCTACGTCGCGATGGCGGCCGTGTTGTTGCTGCGTCCGAATGGCCTGCTCGGGAGGACCGCATGAATTCCAAGCTGAATTCGAATACGCTCGACGTGAGCGTGCCGCGGCGATCCTTCAGGGACTCGCTGCATCGGTATCGATTCTTGTTGCTCGCGGCGATCGTCGTTTGCATTCTGCCGATGACGATGCGCTCGGGATCGCTCGCAACCGAAGTGCTGGTCTATGCGCTCGCCGCGCTCGGCTGCAATCTTCTGCTCGGACATACGGGCTTGCTGTCCTTCGGGCAGGGCATTTTCTTCGGGCTGGGAAGTTATAGCGCGGGGCTGATCCTTTCGAAGGCGGGACTTCAGGTTCCAGCCGCGTTGTTCGGTGCGATCGTCACGGGCGCGCTCGCCGCCGCCGTCGTCGGATGGTTCTCGATACGTCAGCGCGGCGCGTACTTCGTGATGCTCACGCTCGCATTCGGGCAGATGTTCTACTTTCTCGCTTATACGACACCCGAACTCACCGGCGGCGATAACGGCCTGCTCGACATCCCGCGTCCTGCGTTGTCGCTTCTCGGGCAGCCGCTCGTCTCCATAGCGTCGCCGTGGAAGTACTACGCGTTCGTGGCCGTCCTGTTCCTCATCGCGTTCTGGCTGATGCTGCGCGTATCGCATTCGGTTTTCGGCCGCACGCTGCTCGCAATCCGCGACAACGAAGCGCGTGCCGCGGCAGTCGGCTATGACATCAGGCGCTTCAAGCTCGCAGCGTTCGTCGTGTCGGGCGCCGTCACGGGACTGGCCGGCGCGCTTCACGCGATGATGACGGGCATCGCGCCGCTCTCCAACATCGACTACCACACGAGCGAGATGATTCTCGTGATGACGGTGATCGGCGGCACGAGCAATCTCTTCTCATCCGTGCTCGGCGCTGCGTTTTATGTGCTTTTCGCCGACTGGCTTTCGACGCTCTGGCCGCGCTGGCTGCTGCTGCTCGGGCTCGTCCTGATCGCGGTGAGCCTCTTCATGCAGCGCGGCTTGTGGGGCCTGGGTGAACGCATCTTTCGCGCGATGAAGCGGGATCGAGGAGAGCTGGCATGAGTGCGTCGATACTCGAAGCGAAGGGCGTCGCGAAACGCTATGGCAAGTTCGCGGCGCTCACCGATGTGAATCTGCGCATCGCCAGGAACACGGTGCATTCGGTGATCGGGCCGAACGGCGCAGGCAAGACGACGCTCTTTCATGTGCTGACGGGCACGCTGCCGATCACGGCGGGCAATATCGTGTTCGATGGGCATGACGTGACGCATGAGCCTGATCATCGCCGGGTGAAACGCGGCATCGCTCGTTCCTTTCAGGTGACGAGTCTGTTCGCGAATCTTTCGGTGCGCGAGAACTTGCGCCTCGCCGCGCAAGGCGTGGACGCCAAACGCGCGCTCAATGCGTGGACGCCGCCGCGCGGCGCGCTCGAACACCGCGATACCGTCGATGGCATTCTCGAACGCCTGGCATTGCAACGCTTCGCAGCGACGCAGGCCAGCGCGCTGTCGCACGGTCAGCAGCGTCGGCTCGAAGTCGGCATGGCGCTCGCGGCACGTCCCAAGGCGATCTTTCTCGACGAGCCGACTTCGGGCATGGGCATCGACGATCTCGGCGACATGAAGCAGTTGATCCGCAGCCTGCGCGACGACTACACGGTGGTGCTGATCGAACACAACATGGATATCGTGATGGATATCTCCGACACGATCACGGTGATGCAACAGGGCCGCGTGCTCGTCGAAGGCAAGCCCGCCGACATACGCGGCGACGATCGCGTGCGCAGCGCCTATCTCGGCAACATGATCACCGGAGGCCGCGCATGATGCTCGATGTCGACAACATTCACGGTTACTACGGCAAGAGCCATATTCTTCAAGGCGTCTCGCTTGCTATCCGCGAAGGGGAAACCGTCACGCTGCTCGGACGCAATGGCGCGGGCAAGTCGACGACGCTTAAGAGCATTGCGGGCATCGTGACCCCGCAAGGCAGCGTGAGATTCAAGGGCGCCGATCTCGCGAAACTGCCGCCTCACAAGATCGCGGCGCGCGGCGTGTGCTTCGTGCCGGAACATCGCGGCATCTTCAAACTGTTGTCGGTCGAAGAGAATCTGCGACTCGGCGCGCGCAAGGATTCCCCATGGCAACTAGCGGACATCTATCGTATCTTTCCGCGGCTGAAAGAGCGCCGTACGAACGGCGGCGGACAGCTTTCCGGCGGCGAGCAGCAGATGCTCGCGATCGGCCGCGCGCTGATGAATCATCCCCGTTTGCTGATGCTCGATGAACCAGTGGAAGGCCTTGCGCCTGTGATCGTCGAAGAGATCGTCGCGCAACTCAAGCTGATCCGCCAGGCGGGCGTGGCGATCCTGCTCGTCGAACAGAACCTCGAAGTGTGCACGCAACTGGCGGACCGGCATTACATCATCGAGCAGGGACGCATCGTGTACGAAGGGACCAACGATGCGTTCATCGCCGATGAATCGGTCAAGGATCGTTACCTCGGCGTGGGCGTCGTCTGAACGTCGCGCTCGGAACACACTCGCAACACTCAAGCGAAGGAACCTCGAATGCAAGCTCACGATTTGCCGGCACGCGCCGCTTTGCGCGTCGACGGTGCGCGTCTCTGGGACAGTCTGATGGTGCTCGCCCGCATCGGCGCGACGCAAAAGGGCGGCGTGTGCCGGCTCGCCTTGACCGAGCTCGACAAGCAGGGTCGCGACCTTTTCGTTGCGTGGGCGAAGGAAATCGGCTGTACGGTGCGCGTCGATGCAATCGGCAATATCTTCGCGCGCCGTGCGGGCACACGCGACGATCTCCCGCCTGTCGTGACGGGCAGCCATATCGATACGCAGCCGACCGGCGGAAAGTTCGACGGCAACTATGGCGTGCTGGCAGGGCTGGAAGTGCTGCGCACGCTCAACGACAACAACGTGCGCACGGCTGCGCCGATCGAAGTCGCGGTATGGACCAACGAGGAAGGCTCGCGCTTCGTGCCTGTGATGATGGGTTCGGGCGTCTTTGCGGGCGCGTTCACGCTCGACCATGCACTCGAACAGGTCGACCGCGCAGGCGTGTCCGTGCGCGATGCGCTCGCTGCCATCGGCTATGTGGGCGAGCGCGTCGCGGCGCACGACGTAGGCGCGTATTTCGAAGCGCATATCGAGCAAGGTCCGGTGCTCGAAGCGAACGACAAGGTGATCGGCGTCGTGCAGGGCGCGCTCGGTCAACGCTGGTACGACGTGACGATCGACGGCATGGAAGCGCATGCTGGCCCGACACCGATGGAGCTACGCCGTGATGCCCTGCTCGTCGCGGCTGACGTGATTCGCGCGGTCAATCGCATTGCGCTGGACCATGCACCGCATGCGCGCGGCACCGTCGGCTGGGTGGACGTGCATCCGAACTCGCGCAACGTCATTCCGGGCCGCGTGAAGCTGACCGTCGATCTGCGCGCCGCCGACGACGCGACCCTTCTCGCGATGGACCGCGCACTGCGTGACGCATGCTCACAGGCGAGCCTGCCGGTGACGATAGACGAGGTTGTCTACTTCGCGCCGCAACCGTTCGATGCATCGTTGGTAGCATCGGTGCGCGAGAGCGCCGATGCCCTCGGTCTGACGTCGATGGACATCGTAAGCGGCGCGGGCCATGACGCCGTGTATCTCGCGCGCGTGGCCCCTGCCGCCATGATCTTCGTGCCATGCAAGGACGGCATCAGTCATAACGAAATCGAGGATGCGCGCGCCGATCATCTCGAAGCCGGGTGCAACGTGCTGCTGCAAGTGATGTTGCGCGCGGCGAACGCGTCTGTCGAAGGAGCACGCGCATGAAGATTCTCATCGCACGGATGAATCACGAGACCAACACGTTTTCGCCGGTCGCGACGCCGCTCGAGGCCTTCGGTCGCGACGGTCCCTGCTATGGCGAGGATGCCTATAAAGAGAACGCAGGCATGCGGACAGCGATGTCGGCATTCATCGATGCGGCACAACGTGAGCATGCGGAGATCGTCACGCCGATATCGGCATCAGCGAATCCCAGCGGCCGCGTGGCAGCCGAGGCGTATGACGCGATATGTCAGTCGATCGTCGAGGCGGCTTCTGGTTGCGATGCCGTCATGCTCGACCTGCATGGCGCGATGGTTGCCGAGAATTCGCCGGACGGTGAAGGCGATCTGCTGGAACGCGTGCGACGCGCGTTACCGCATGCGCCGATTGCGGTATCGCTCGATCTGCACGCGAACGTCACGCAAAAGATGATCGACAACGCGGATGTGATCGTGAGCTTCAAGACCTATCCGCACGTCGATATGTATGAAAGCGGCGAGCATGCAGCGCGCTTGTTGCTCGATCTCGTGCATGGCAGGGCGAAGCCGGTTATTGCATGGGCGCAGCCGCCGTTGCTCACGCATACGCTCAAGAGCGCGACCGCCGATGGCGCGATGAAGCGCGCCGTCGATGCCGCGCGCGCGGCCGAACGTGAAGACGGCGTGCTGGCCGTGTCGGTGTTATCGGGCTTCTCGCTCGCGGATATCGCTGCGCCATGCATTAGCGTCGTGGTGGTCGCGGACGGCGAGCGAGCGAAGGCGCAAGAGGTGGCGAATCGTATCGCCAGGCAGATATGGGACGCGCGCGAGGACTTTGTCTATCGCAGCGCGCCGCTCGCGCAGTCGGTGTCGGAGGGCGCCGCGCTTGCGCGCGAAGCGCAGAGGCCCGTGCTTCTGCTCGATCACGGCGATAACTGCATGTCGGGCGGAACCTGCGATACGACCGATGTGTTCGAAGAAGCGTTGCGGCAGGGACTCGAAGGCATCGTCGTCGGACCGTTGTGTGATCCCGAAAGCGTTGCGCACCTTTTCGAAGCGGGCGTTGGCGCGACGGTCACCGTTCGCATCGGCAACAAGCTCGCGAGTGTCGCGTCGCGTGGCAAGCCGCCGCTCGAAGTGACCGGCATCGTGCGTGCGTTAAGCGACGGCGAGTACATCATCAGCGGCCCGACCTACACGGGACAGCGTGCATACATGGGGCGCGCGGCCGTCATCGAAACGCGGGCGGCACGCATCCTGGTCACGGAGCGCACGCATGAGCCGTGGGACCTGGGCGTGTTCGAAAGCGTCGGTATCGATCCACGCGGCGCCCGCTTTTTGATTCTGAAATCGCGCATGTATTGCAGGCCGGTATTTGTGCCGATTGCGGGCGGACTCGTCGAATGCGATAGCCGCGGCGTGACGAGTTCGGACTACGGGTTGTTCGCGTTCAGTAACCTGAAGCGGCCTGTCTATCCGATCGATACGGACGCGGAATATTGAATGAAGAGCCGCCGGGCATCGAGCACCGCACAATGCTGCCCGCCTCTACCCTAGCCAGCGGCGATATGCACCGACTCGCCGGATGTCGAAGGACCGGCGAGATCGAAACAGGCGAGCATCGCGCCCGGGCCGGGATAGATGACGCTGCACCCCGCTTCACGCAGACTCGACTCGGTGAATCCGCCCGACAGGAAGCCGATGCAACTCATGCCCGCCGCGCGCGCCGCCTGCGCATCGTATGGACTGTCGCCAATCGCAACGGCCTCGGAACCCTCGACGCCGAGCTTCTCAAGCACGGCTTCGAAAATATCGGGCGCGGGCTTCGAGGCCTCGGCGTCGTCGGATGATGTAGACGCATCCAGAAGGTCGGTGATGCCTGCGAGGTCGAGATATACGTCGAGTTCCCGCTTCTTGGCCGATGACGCTACGGCTACCTTCAGCCCCGCCCGACGGACCCGCGCGATCAGGTCAGGTACGCATGAGAACGGCCGAACCATCGGCAGATAGTGCGACCGGAAGTGGTCGGCGCGCCAGTCCTTCAGCGCTTCGCCATGATCCTGCTGCTCGGCGTCCGAGAGAAACACCGGAATGAGCTTGTCGCCTCCCTTGCCGATTTGACTGCGGGCCTGCTCGAACGTCACCTGATGGCCGAAGTGTGCGAAAGCCTCCTGCCAGGCGCGCGCATGGAGATCGACGGAGTCGACCAGGGTGCCATCGATATCGAAAATCGCAGCTTTGAGCATGAAACGTTGTCTCCGACGTAAGTACGTTGAGTTTCCAGGCGTCGCCGGTGCCCCGCATCCGGTACCGCATGCCGACGCCGCGATCTTGTTCCCATCCATGCGGATCTGTCATCGCCGACATCATGTGTCTTTCGCAGCGTGCGAAATCGAAAGCTATCCGACGCTCCCACCGCTTTTAAGCGCTCGTCAAAGCAGTAGCCACGCTCGCGCATGCACTAGCCCAATACGAACTCAGACGCCGAATGGAAACGTCTCCGGCGTTCCAACACTCGCGGACTTGTCCGCCGACGCATCGGAAGACGATATGGCGCTCACCGCGCGTGTCGTGTCGAACCAGACGTAGGCATCGAATTGCCTGGACAGCTCGGCCTCCGCGTAATGACTGTATAGCTCGGTGTCCGGCCGATAGATCACGCCGATGAAACGCTCGAGGCGCGCTTCGCTCAGCGCGTCGCGTAGCGCATCGTCAGCGCCGGCGCGCAGATCGACGAAACACGGGCTTACGCCCGCCGCATGGAACTGATACTCGTAGCTGTCTTCGCGCGAGGGCCGGACCTGCATGATCTGCATCGGCTCGTCCCAGTCGGAGGCCGCGGCGACCGTTCCGGTGTGCGTGCCGAAGCCGATCAGCGCCGCTTGCTCGCCGAAGCGTTCGCGGCACAACTGCCCGACGTTGAGCTCGCCACGCGTGCGGCCCATTTCCGTCGCCGATGCGTCGCCCAAATGCGAGTTGTGCGCCCACACGACCGCGCGCGATTGCGCTTTGCGCGCATCCAGCAGGCTTTGCAGCGTGTCGAACATGTGCGTGTCGCGCAGGTTCCAGCTTTCGGCCGAGCCGCTGTACATCGCGCGATAGTACTGCTCCGCCGCGGCGACCAGACGTGCGTTGTGCGTCGCGTCGAGCAGCGCCGGATCGCTCGCGGCCGACGCGAAGCGCTTGTCGAGCAAGTCGCGCAACTGCGCAACGACAGCCTCCTCGCACTTGCCGAAGCCCGCCTGCCACGCAGCGCGGCCGTAGACGGAAGGATCTCTCTGCCACGGCGTGAGGCATCCATAGCGCACTCGGGCGACGCGCGCCGCCTCGGGATCATGCACGTCGAGGTACGCAAGCACGGCGGCGATGGATTCGGAGAGACTGTAGAGGTCCAGGCCGTAGAAGGCTGCCCGATCGGGCTCCTCGCGCGTGGCATTGTGCTCGCGCAGCCACGCGACGAAGGCGGCAAACTCCGCGTTGCGCCACATCCACCTCGGAAAGCGGCGGAACGGCTGCGCGTCGGGACGGGCGCGGGGACGTCCGCGCACATGTTCGTCGATCAGCGCTGCATCCGGCCAGTCGGCTTCGACCGCGACGAAATCGAATCCATGCCGCTCGATCAGCCTCCGCGTGATTGCGGCGCGCGCTTCGTAGAACTCGGCCGTGCCGTGGCTCGCCTCGCCGAGCAGCACGACCCGCTTGTCCGCGAAGCGATCGAAGGCTTGCGCGAAATCGGGATCATCCAGCGCGGGCAGCCGCACCGCCGACGCGCGGATGAGCTCGGGCAACTCGCGGCGCGCCGGTTGCTCGTGCGCCGCGTTGGTGTTCCCGGTCTGCGCGAACGCATCCATAGTCGTTTCCAGGAAAGGGCGGACGACCGTCGGGGCAGCAAGCGCCACGCCCGGCGTCGGGTGTTGCTGTCGTGCTCAAGCACTCTGGTGGCACGCTCGTCGAGCGATGTTTTCGGATTGACGTCGCGAGCACTGCGAGTTCGTACCGACTGGAAAAGCGCATCGCTGTCTGACGAGGCGATGAACATAGGCAGACACAATGCGAAGGTCGTCATGCTGGAACGGCGTGCTCAACCAGCGATTGATCGGCAAGGCGATAGGAATAGCAGCGAGGCTGAAGTGCTCGCCGGCGACAACGAGGCTCTCAGCAGATCTCCGTCGCAGATCCGATCCGGGCGCTCGCCCGCGTCACCCGACTCGTGCTTCGTGAACGCAAAAAAGCCCGGGACAATCGGTGCCGGGCAAGCCATCGGCTTTGCCGGTGGCGGAGGTGTCGGAAAGGCGAACCGGCCGTCTGTCGCGTCCGACAGCGGCCGATCTTATTTGCGCGTCAGTGGCGCGTTTTTGCTGTCGCGGCCGGGATTAGTGGCCGAAATAGACAGGTGCGACGCTGTTGCCGGTGTGCGCCGGGCTGCCCGAAGCCGATGAGCCGTCAGCGACACCGCCGTAGCTGGTCTGTCCGTTCTGAGCCGCAACCTTCGCTTCGGCAGCCTGGATTTGCGCGGGATACGTCGCGCGATCCATGCTGGGGTTGTAGCCAGCGCGTTCGAGTTGAACCAGTTCGGCCTTCACTTGTGCGCGCGTCACCGGTTGACTTTGAGCGAACGACGAAGCGGCCGGAATAGCCAGCGCAGCGGCGATGATGATAGTAGCGATTTTCATGATGCTTACCTCCAGTCTTGTTTTCGCAAGCAGCCCTGCTTGCGATTCAGTGACTTCAGTATAGGTAAGCGACTGCTTAAGATTAACGAGCGTTTCGACAAGTCATTCTTGCAAAACCAGGGATAACCCCTAGGGTCGAGTCGACTGACATTGGAGTATCGATTGCCCTCACGTCGATGAAAGCGCAGCGTCTCTACCGCGACGAGTAGTTCTTCCGGCGTCGTCTTTCATCGCGGTGGTAACAACTCAGTATCGCGTTGTTGAGTCCCTTGATGCGCCGCGGTGGAAAGCGCACACGAAGCACACGCGGAACCCTCGTGACGATTCGACAAGCGAGCAATGTCTCAGACCCCACCGCCCTAACCCACATCGACGATCACCGCCCCACTCCCTACCCCTGCCGCTTGCTGCGCCCATACAGCAACAGCATCGCCGCGATCACCACGCCGTAGATGATCTGGCGCCCCGCCTCCGGCATTTGCGCGACGGAAAGGATGGACTGTAGAAGCGTGATGAGAATCGCGCCGGCCACGGTGCCGAGGTACGATCCCCGGCCGCCCAGAATCGACGTGCCGCCGAGCACGACCGCCGCGATGGCCGGCAACAGATAGGCATCGCCCATCGACTGCGCGGCCTTCGATGCATACCCCGCCAGCAGCACGCCGCCGAAGGCCGCGAACCCGCTGCACACGGCGAACGCGGCCACCGTGACCAGTCGCGTGTTGATGCCCGAAAGATAAGCCGCGCGTTCCGTGTTGCCGATGGCGTACAGCGTCCGGCCGAAGGTCGTGCGCGACAGCAGGAACATCGTGGCGGCGCCGATCACGACCCACAGCGCCACCGCGTTCGGCACGCCCGGCACGAGCCATCCGGCCGCGAGCCATCGCATCACGTCCGGCGCGGAATCCTGCGGCGACGATCCCCCCGTGTAGACGATCATGATGCCCTGCGCGACTGCATTGGTCGCGAGCGTCGCGATCATCGACGGAATGCGCAGCAGCGCGACGAGCACGCCGTTGACGATGCCGATGAGCACGCCGCAACCGATGCCCGCGGGAATCGCGAGCACGCGTCCGAGTTCGCCGTGTCCCGCGACGGCGCACGCCATCATTGCGCCGACGGTGACTGTCCACGGAAGCGACAAGTCGATATGGCCGAGCAGGATCACCATCATGAGCCCGGTCGCGATGATGCCGAGAAACGCGCCGACCTTCAGTTGCAGCAGGATGTACTCCGGCGACGTGAAATTGCGCGAGAACATGCCGCCGACAAGGAGCAGGGCGACGATGCACCCGAACGCGATCAGGATCGGCTTGTCGATTCTGCGCGCGAGCCTCGACACGAACGTCGTCCGGCCGTTTGCGGACACGTCGCTCATTGGAACCACTCCAGGCGGTTGCGGACTCTGAACAGCCCGCACGCGCCGATCGAAACGGCGAGCAACAGGATGATGCCCTGAAAGAGCGGCTGCCACAGTGCATCGACGTTGAACACGAACAGCAGGTCACCGATCGAGCGGAACGCGAATGCCCCGAAGATCGCGCCGATCGCGCTGCCCCGGCCGCCGAGCAGCGACACGCCGCCGATCACCACGGCCGCAATCGAAAATAAGGTGTACGAATTAGCGCTGCCGAGGCTCGCTTCGCCGGTGTCCGTGAAGAACGTCAGAAACAGGCCTCCGATGGCGGCGAGCAGTCCGGCGAGCGTGTAGCTGACCAGCTTCGCGCGGCGGATCGGCATGCCCGACAGAAAGGCCGCTGGCTCGGAGGAGCCGGTCGCGTAAGCCGCGCGTCCGACCGCCGAACGCTTGAAAGGCACCCAGACGATCACCACGGCCGCGAGCAGGATCAGCAGGCTCGCCGGCACCACGCCCGCAACTTTGCCGGTGAGTACGTCGGCGAGTTCCTCGTTGATCGATCCGCCGGGCACCGGGCGCAGCAGCAGCGCCAATCCGTAATAGACGGCGCCCGTGGCGATGGTCGTGACGATCGGCTGTAGACGGCCAAAGATGATGATGACGCCGTTGAGCGCGCCGCACAGCGCGCCCGCCGCGAGCACGCCGGCAATGCCGAGCGCGCTGTGCGACGCGTCGCCCGTCACCATCCACGATGCCAGGCAGTTCGTGAGCACGAGCATCATGCCGATCGAGAGGTCGATGCCCGCGGTCAGCACGACGAGCGTCTGGCCCATCGACACCAACGCGAGCAACACCGCCTTGTTCGCCGCCGTCTGAATGACGTTGGCCGACAGGCTCGACGGATAGTTGATGAGGTAGATCGCGAACATCAGCACGAACAGGCCGAACGCGAACGCCGACCCGCGATTCTCCGCATACCAGTAACGCAAGCCGCTCATGGCGCGACTCCTTCTGAAGCTGAAGTTTGACCGACCGGCAAGTCCAGCGCGCTCGCAATGAGGCTCTGCTCGGTGATGGCAGAACCGGCGAGTTCCTTCTTGATCTTGCCTTCGTAGAGCACGAGCACGCGGTCGCAGCAGCCGATCAACTCGTCGTAGTCGGTCGAGTAGAAGACGATCGCGGCGCCTTCGTCGGCGAGGCGCCGGAGCAGCTGATAGATCTCCTGTTTCGTGCCGACGTCGATGCCGCGCGTCGGATCGCAGAGAAGCAGGATTCTCGGCTGCCGGATCAGCCACTTCGCGATGACCACCTTCTGCTGGTTGCCGCCCGATAGCGAGTCCACAGCGGCATCGAGGCTGAACGACTTGATCGCGAGCAGGCTCATCATCCGGTCGACAAAGGACTGCTGGCGGCCGCGATCGATCACGCCCGCCGTGGACATGCGATCGAGCGCGGCAAACGACAGGTTCTCGCGCAAGGACATCGGCAGCATCAGCCCTTCGGTCTTGCGATCCTCGGGAATCAGCGCCATGCCGATTCGGTCGGCGCGGGCCGCGCGGGGGCTCGCAACGGACACCGCACGGCCATCGATCTCGATCTCGCCCGCGCAACCGCGCAGCACGCCGAACAGCGCGAGCAGCAGTTCGCGCTGGCCTTGTCCGTCGAGGCCGCCCAGCCCGAGAATTTCGCCGCGCCTCAACGAAAAGCTGACGCCTCGAAGCGTGTCGTTCCACGCGAGATCCCGGCAGGCGAGCACCGGTTTCGAGGCGCTGCTTCGCGTATCTTCGTCGGGTTCGCGTTCGGGCTTGTCGGGGAAAACGTGCTGATACTTCCGCCCGATCATCATCTCGACGACTTCGTTGTCGGAGCGCGTGCCCGCCTCGAAGCTCATCACATGACGGCCGTTACGGTAGACGGTGCATTCGTCCGCGAGCGCTTTCACCTCGTGCATCCGGTGCGAGATGAAGAGCAGCGCGAGCCCTTCCTCGCGCAGGCGCTTGAGCACTTCGATTACGCGCGCCACGTCGGCTGCGGTCAACGCCGAGGTGGCCTCGTCGAGAATCAGGATGCGCGGCTCGTGCGCGAGCCCCTTCGCGAGTTCGACCATTTGCTGGCGCGACAGCGGCAGATCGCGGACTTTCGCGAGCGGATTGATGTCGTGCGCGCCCGCGCGAGCGAGCGCGGCCTCGGCCTGCCGGCGCTGCGCCCGGCGATCGATCATGCCGAAACGACGCGGCGGATTCGACGCGAAGATGTTGTCCGCCACGCTGAGATCGGGGATCAGCGAGAGCTCCTGATACACGCAGACGATGCCCGCCGCGTTGGCTGCGGCCGGCGACGCGAACGAGACTTCGCGGCCATCGAGATGCATCGTGCCCTTGTCCGGCTGCACGACGCCGGACATCACCTTCAGCAGCGTGGACTTGCCCGCGCCGTTCTCGCCGAGGACCGCGTGAATGCGTCCCCTGCGCACCGCGAGTTCCGCGTTATCCAGCGCGACGGCGCCGCCATAGCTCTTCGAAATCCCGGACATCTGAAAGAACGGCCGCTCCTCATCCCGCCGCATGCTTCGTCTCCCCTCTTCTCGTCGGCCATGATCGCGTTACTGGTTACCCTGAGTCTGCTTCATGATTTCTTGCGCCGAGAAGTTGATGCCGCACGTCGGAAACGAGTTGCCGACGAAGAAGTTATCGGACTCGTTCGGGAAGTAGTTCACGCCCGCCTTCAGCTTCGAATCGTCCGTGATGTCGAGGGGCAGCTTGATCGCGACGGGTATCGTCTGGCCGTCGAGCGCGGCGAGCGCTGTCTTGATCGCGACGGCCACCTGCGCCGGACCGCTTCCTGCCGACGTGCATTTGAGGCCCTGGCTGCCGTATTGCGCGCAGAACTTGCGAAAGCCGTTTTCTGTTTCGCCGCCGAACGGCACGAACGGATGCTTCGCGTCGAGCATCGCGCGCACGACACCCGTGTCGCCGCCCTGCGCCGAGATGCCATCGAAATGGCCTTGTACCGCGATGGCGTCGGCGGCGGCCTTTTGCGCGACGCCGTCGTCCCATTTGCCATAGACCTGGACGATGTTCCACTTCTTGCCCGTCTGGTCCAGCGTCTTCTGGAAGCCGTTGTGCCGGTCCGTGTCGACCGACGTGCCTGCCACGCCGCGAACCTCGAGCACCTTGCCGCCGTTCGGCACGTGATCCGCGAGCCACTTGGCCCATAGCACGCCGAGCCCGTACTGATCGACGTCGACGTTGATCGCGTCTTCGCTGTCGAGCGTGTTGTCGAATGCGATCAGCACGACGCCGGCCTTCTTCGCGCGGCGAATCGCCGGGCCGAACGAGGACGGGTTCTGCGCATCCACGATGATCGCGTCATAACCCGCATCGATGAAGTTGTTGACGGCGGAGATCTGCGCCGGCACGTCCTCGCCTGTGGAGACGACCTTGAATTCCTTCAGCTTCGCGGCGACTGCCGGTTGCGCGGTATAGGCCTTGGCCGTCTTGATCATCTGAATGCGCCACGTGTTCGCGATATAGCCATTCACGAGCGCGATGCGGTATGGCGCGTTCTTCTTCGGATACTTGATGAACTTGGTGTCGCTCTTCCACGGGACCATGCACGTGGGGTCGCTGGCGGGGCCCGAAACGATCGACGCCTGCGCGAAGGCCGCGCTTGCGCCTAGCGTGAGCGCCGCCGTGACTGCCACTCGAAGCACCTGGATTCCTGCAAGCATGGCGTCTCCTCTTTTGTTGGATTGAATTCACCGGATGCTCGCGCGCATCGCGTCGCGGATGCGCGGCACGATGTGCGAGAAACACGACTCCTGCGGACTTGCTATACCGCCACTGAATCGGACTAGCAGAAGAATCTGTTCAAAGGTGCCCGTGCAAGACGCCATAAGGGCACGCGCGTACGCGTTCGCGTTTGACAGTACTGGCATACAAACTCACGCGCGATAGTGGTTTACGCGCGGGCGTTAGGCTTGCCGAAAACCTAGTCTATTCGCACTGAATATGAGCTGAACGATGCTGCGTTGCACAGCAAGCGGCGTATTGGATTCGAGTTGCTTTCGAGGACGTGTGCTCAAGTGCTCAACAACGGTTAGGCGCTGAACGAGCGACGGCCTGTCTCGTATCTTTGTGTTCGATCAAGCGCGAGACGGGGCAGACCGCTCTAGCATCGCTCTGAGAAAGCGTCGCATTGTCCGCGCACGCCCCCTACCTTCCCTATACTTCCACTTGGAAGTAGAAGTCGACGCGTGTCAACATTGGCCCAGTGCTTGCTTATTTCGGCGCCACACCATCCGGCGATTCGACCGGCACTTGCACCAAGGAGGAGACGATGCAAGACGAGATCCGCGAGATCGCGGGCATCCCCGATGAAAGGGAGAACGGCTGGCTCATCCCGGCGATCCGCAACGCGCATCAGCGATCGGAGACGTTCGGCCTCCACGCTTCGACGCGCCCCGACTACGACGTCCTACCTCACGCCGACCTGCTGCTCAAGCTCGAGCAAAACCGCGTGCTATGCGCGCACGCGACCCCGGTCATGGAGAGCCTGCGCGAGCAGATCGTCAATACGCAAAGCATGATCGTCCTCACGGACGCGCAAGGGCTCATTCTCCATTCCACCGGAGACGACGACTTCCTCGCGCGGGCCGAGAAAGTCGCGCTCAGGCCCGGAGCGAACTGGGCGGAAGAGCGGCAAGGCACGAATGCGATCGGCACCGCGATTGCCGAGCGCTCGGCCACCGTCGTGCACGGCGACCAGCACTATCTCGCGGCCAATCGTTTCCTCACATGTTCGAGCGTGCCGATCCTCAATCCGTATGGCGATCTGATCGGCGTGCTCGACGTAACGGGCGATCATCGCAGCTATCATCGTCACACGATGGCGCTCGCGCGCATGTCGGTGCAGATGATCGAAAACCACCTGTTTTCCAGTACTTTTCAGGGCACGATGCAGATCTCCTTTCATGGCCGGCCCGAATTTCTCGGCACGCTCATGGAAGGCATGATGGCGTTCACCTTCGATGGCCGCTTCCTGTCGGCTAACCGCAGCGCACAATTTCAGTTCGGCCTGCCGCTGTCGGCGTTGCGCGCGCATACGCTTTCGTCGCTTTTCGGCCTGACAAGCGCGCAATTGATCGATCGTTCGCAATCGAGCCGCGCGCCGCATATCTCGCTCAACATCAACAACGGCACCGTCGTGTGCGCGCGCGTCCGTCTCGACCGCGCGCCCTTCGCCGACGCGACGACTCCCGCCGCGCGGCCTGCCCAGCGCGCGCTCGTTACTCATGAGCCGTCATCCAAGCTCGCATCGCTCGAGACGGGCGATGCCAAAATCTCGGCCGTGATCGGCAAGGTGCGTAAGGTCATCGGCAAGGGTATTCCCATCCTCATCACCGGGGAAACGGGCACGGGCAAAGAAGTGCTCGCGCAAGCCATTCACAGCGAGTCGCCGCGTCGCGGCGGGCCGTTCGTCGCGGTGAACTGCGCATCGATCCCGGAAAACCTGATCGAATCCGAACTGTTCGGATACGAGGAAGGGGCATTCACGGGCGCGCGGCGCAAAGGCGCGGCCGGTAAGGTGCTTCAGGCGAACGGCGGGACGCTTTTCCTCGATGAAATCGGCGACATGCCTTATCACTTGCAAGTACGGCTGCTGCGCGTGCTGCAGGAGCGCGTGATCGATCCGCTCGGATCCAGCAAGTCCATACCGGTGGACGTGGCGATCATCTGCGCAACGCACCGCAATCTGCGCGAGATGATCGCTCAGAACACCTTTCGCGAAGATCTGTACTACCGGCTCAACGGGCTTGTCGTCAAGCTGCCGCCCTTGCGCGAACGCACGGACCTCTCCGTGGTCATCACGAACATGATGCGGACGTTGAGCGCCGACGAAGGATGCAACAGTCGTCTGTCCATCGATGACGACGTCATGGCGCTGTTCGAGCGCTACGCCTGGCCGGGAAACTTCAGGCAGTTGTGCAACGTGCTACGCACCGCCGCCGCGATGGTCGACGACGATGGCTGCATTCGCCGTGAGCATCTTCCCGAAGATTTCTTCGATGACCTGGGCGCCCATACGCCGGCCATCAGCGAAGCAAGCACTGCATCGGCATTCGATTGTGAACGGCTTCAGGAGGTCACCGTGGCCGTCATCGCCGCAGCACTTGCGCGTCATCATGGCAATGTATCGGCCGCCGCGCGGGCGCTCGGAATTTCGCGGAACACCATCTATCGCAAGATGCCCGGCTGTTCAATCATGGAGCGGTGACCTGTTCCATGGTGTTCCACTTTGGAACAATTCAGTCGCAGCGGGACAACGTTCTTCGAAGGCATGGACCTTGCAAGCCTGACGGCCGGTTGCGAAACGGTTCTCGACCGACGTCACGCAACATCCAAAGGAGACGCCATGCAATGGACTAAGCCTGCCTTCACCGATCTGCGCTTCGGGTTCGAAATCACGATGTATATCGCCACGCGCTGAAGCCTCGATCAACACATGTCCGGATCACAGCGGCACCGATTCGGACATGTGCCGTTCTCCTTGTCTCCTCCACATGAACGCCTGACCGTGCGTGCGGACGTTAGCACGTTCGACGTTCCGCTTTCCTCGCTGCGTCGAATGAATACATCGCACTCCAAATGGTTTCCATGTGCTTTGCGACGCATGGTGTATCGTTTGTTCGACTGATCGCCTCGCTGCCCCATCCGGCAACACTCACACGTTCCACTACTCCAGATTGCAACACCCGCGCATCTATGCGAAGCGGCTTCGGCTCGAGTTGCATCGACCGCCGCATCCGCATGGGACAAGGCTTGCACGCCATTTCTCGATCAATGGCACATGTGTTGCCTTGATGATGCGGCAACCGTTGCGCATGTCGATCCACTAGAGACGCGCAATCAGAAAAGACGTTGCACTCAAATCCCCAGGAGACGACGATGATGAACCGACCGGTCCCGGCGATGCGCTCTGCGGCCCTTGCAGCAGGCGCCGCAGCGACATTCGCTTTCGCACAGCAGCAGGCCATCGCGGCGGACAGCACGCCGGCGCAGTACGCCAGCGTGACTTATGAACGCCTGACGAGCGCGCAAGACGATCCGGGCTGGCTCACGTATTACCGCACCTACAACGGTCACGCTCACTCTCCGCTCAAGCAAATCGATACGAGCAACGTCAAGGATCTGAAGCAGGCATGGAGCTACAAGTTTCCGGCTGACTTGCAGCAAGGCTTCGAAGCGACGCCCATCGTCAATGGGCGCTTCCTGTTCGTGACGACGCCCAAGGACAACGTCTATGCATTCGATGCCGCGACGGGCAAGCAGCTTTGGAAGTACGAGCCGCATCTCGAGGCGACTTCGTTCAAGACCGCCTGTTGCGACGTGGTGAATCGCGGCGTCGCGCTCTACGGAAAGAATGTGTACGTCGCGATGCTGAGCGGTGAAGTCGCCGCACTCGATGCGCAAACCGGCGCGCTCGTATGGAAAAAGGCCATGTTCGATCCGGGCACAGGCTACGCATTCTCGCTCGCGCCGCTCGCTCTCGATGGCGCGCTCGTCGTCGGCAGTTCGGGTGGCGAGTATGGCGCGCGCGGTTTCATCGCCGCGCTCGATCCCAACGATGGCAAGGTGCTATGGAAGCGCTTCACGGTGCCCGGCGCGAAAGAGCCGGGCGGCGACACGTGGCCCGACGGCATGCAGGAACATGGCGGCGCGCCCGCATGGCTCACCGGCACCTACGACGCGGTAAGCAAGACGCTCTACTGGGGCGTGGGCAACCCCGGGCCGTGGCTCGCCGACCTGCGTCCCGGCGATAACCTGTATTCGGATTCGCTGCTCGCGCTCGATCCGAAAACGGGCGATCTCAAATGGCACTATCAGTACACCACGCACGACACATGGGACTACGACGACGTGAACACGCCGGTGCTCGCGAACGTCAAGTATCAGGGCAAGGACTATGACGCGATCATTCATGCAGACCGCAATGGCTTCTTCCATGCCATCGATCGCAGCAACGGCAAGCTGATCTACGCGCGGCCGTTCGTGAAGGCCACTTCCGTCACGGGCTACACGGCTGATGGCAAGCCGGTACAGGATGCCGCGAGATACCCGAAGACAGGCACGACCATCGAGACGTGCCCGAGCTTCCTTGGCGGCAAGAACTGGTGGTCCGTGTCGTACGATCCCGAGACGCATCTTGCCATCGTGCCCGCGCTGCATGCGTGCATGTCCTTGTCCGGCAAGTCGGTGAACTACATGGAAGGCCTGCCCTATCTCGGAGAGGGATTCGAGATCAAGCCCGAGCCCGGCAGCAAGGGCTATGGCGAATTGCAGGCGATCGATGTCAATACCGGCAAGAAGGTGTGGAGCTACTGGACCAAACTGCCATGGAACGGCGGCGTGGCGACCACGGCGGGCGGCCTTGCGTTCAGCGGCTCGCTCGACGGCCACTTGCTCGCGTTCGATAAAAAGACGGGCAAGGTCCTGTGGAAGAGCCCCAAACTCGCGAGCGGCATCATCGCGCAGCCTTCGGTCTATGAGATCGACGGCAAGGAATACGTCGCCATTCTCGCGGGCTACGGCGGCGCCAATCCCATCTGGGGCGGTCCGATGGCCAAGGCCGCCGACAAGGTGCCGCGCGGCGGCACGCTCTATGTGTTCGCACTCAATCTTACTTGAAGCGCACCTGAAGCGCACCTGAAGCGCTCATCGGACTGCAAAGCGCCTTCTTCGCGCGCTTTGCGGCGCTCTCATACCACCGGATGCCTTGCCATGACCCATTCACTCCACACCTTTCGCGCGGCGGGAATGCTCGCGGCATTCATCGCGCTCGCGCCTTCGTTGTCGCATGCCGCGGTACGAATCTGCACGTTTCCCGGTAGCCCGTCGGCGTCTCTGGATCGCGCCGTCGCACAAGCGGTCTTCGCGCGCGCCAATATTCCGTTCGAGTTCGTGCGCGGTATCGGCGAAGGCGATGACGACGGCGTTTCGCTGAGGGAACTCGACAAGATGCTCACGCGCGATTGCGACGTGATCGCGGGCTTTCCGCGCTCCACGGTCGCCGATGCTTCCGGCGGCAAAATGCGCTTCTCTAGCGGTTATTTGCGCGCGGGATATGTGAGCGTCGAGGCACCCGGCACCGTGTTACAGGGCGCAGCGAAGCGCACCGTCGCGGCCACCTATGCGAGTCCAGCGCAACTCATCGCTGTGCAACGGAGGGACGTGACGCTCGATCTGGAAAACAGTTGCGCTTCGACGGTCGACGCAGTGGCGACCGGACGCGCGCGAGAAGCCATCGTGTGGTATCCGGCCGTCGTCGCTTATCGCCTGGCGCACCCGCAACGCAGCTTCAACATCGCGCCTGCCGACTCGCCGTACGCCGAGTGGCACCTGTCCTTCGCATTCGGCGCCAAGGCCGCCGCATCGCGCGTGCTCATCGACGATACGCTCTCGGCCATGCGCAAGGACGGCGAGCTTCAGGCACTGACGAAGCAGTGGACCCTGCCCGCGCAAAAGATATCGACCGGTTACCTCGACAAGCCGTCGCAGGCATCGCCCTCGTTCTCGGGCATCATGCTCGCAGACGCGAACGCCTCGCGCATGGGCGGCAACATCAAGGTGTCGAACGAAGTCGGCGCAGAGCCGCTTTCCTTCGGACAGGCTCAGACCGCGCACGGCAAGACGCTGTATGGAAGCTCGTGCGCGAAGTGCCACGGCGCGCAACTTCAGGGCGTAACGGCGCCCGCATTGCAAGGGCCGTCGTTCGCGCCGGCGGCGAATTCACATCTGACGGTCGGCGGCATCTTCACTTATATGGCGACCAACATGCCCGCCGATCGTCCGGGCAAGATGAAGGATCAGGACTATGCGGACATCATGGCGTTCCTGCTGATGTCGAACGGATACAAGCCGGGGCCGATCAAGATGACCGCCGACATGGCGCGTGCCTCGAAGCTGCCGCTTAATGCCGGGCCCGGCCATTGAGTCGGCCTCTGCCGACGTCCACCGCGCATTTTCGATCCCGACAGAGCGCGGTGGGTTGTATAGCGCTTAGTCTTGCCCATTCTGTGGGAATGCAGTCTGCGCACGCGGCGAGACGTCAGTCATTATGGCGACGCGCGCAGCGTCGGATTCGACATCTGCCCCACATTCTCGACACACCGCTGGCGCGGTGTGCTCGTCTTCACGCTCGCGTGTTCTTTGTTCCCATTGGCTCGGCTATCGGAGTGCCTTTCGCGTTATGCGTCGTTACCGCGAATCGCCATCAAGCGGCAGACAAGAACCTAGCTCAACGCCGGTATCAGCGTTACGCGCCCACTTCAAGCGTTCGCGCCAAGACCCCAAGCGACGCAGTTCAACTCTTCAAGAGTGCTACACGGCGATACACCTGTTGCGAATCTGAACAGCATCCGCCTGCGCCCGCAATGTACGGTCTTGGCGAAACGCACGCTGCCCATGACGTACCGCGCGCGCGAGCGCAATGGCATGGAACTCGCAATGTAGTCGGGGCGGCGGCGTGCATCGCCAGCGCCGGACCGCTCTTATCGACATGCGAGGAGCACACTGATGAACCATGCGGAGATGCAGTTCCTGAGCACCGACTATCCGTACAAGAAGCAGTATGGAAATTTCATCGGCGGCAAGTGGGTGCCGCCCGTCGGCGGCGAATACTTCGACGACATCTCGCCCATTACCGGCGAGCCGTTCACCTCGATCCCGCGTTCGCGCGAAGCGGACATCGAAGCCGCTCTCGATGCGGCTCATGCCGCGAAGACATCGTGGGGCAAGACGTCCACAACGGATCGTGCCAATCTGCTGATGAAGATGGCCGACCGCATGGAAGCGAACCTCGCGCGGCTCGCGGTAGCCGAATCGATCGACAACGGCAAGCCGTTGCGCGAGACGATGGCGGCCGATATCCCGCTCGCTATCGATCACTTCCGCTACTTCGCGAGTGCCGCGCGCGCGCAGGAAGGCTCGATTTCACAGATCGACGAGGACACGGTCGCTTATCACTTCCATGAGCCGCTAGGCGTCGTCGGTCAGATCATCCCGTGGAACTTCCCCATTCTGATGGCCGTATGGAAGCTCGCGCCCGCGCTTGCGGCGGGAAACTGCGTGGTGCTGAAGCCCGCGGAACAGACGCCCGCGTCGCTACTCGTGCTGCTCGAGGTCATCGAAGACTTGTTGCCGCCGGGCGTGGTGAATGTCGTGAACGGCTTCGGGCTCGAAGCCGGCAAGCCGCTCGCATCGAGCAAGCGCATCGCGAAGATCGCGTTCACGGGCGAGACGTCGACAGGTCGTCTCATCATGCAATACGCCAGCCAGAACCTGATACCCGTGACACTGGAACTCGGCGGCAAGAGCCCGAACATCTTCTTCGCCGACGTGCTCAACGCGGACGACAGCTACTTCGACAAGGCGATCGAAGGCTTCGCCATGTTCGCGCTCAACCAGGGCGAAGTGTGTACGTGCCCGTCGCGCGCGCTGATCGAAGAGTCCATCTATGACCGCTTCATGGAACGTGCGTTGAAGCGTGTCGCGGCGATTGCGCAAGGGCATCCGCTGGACACGAAGACCATGATCGGCGCGCAAGCCTCGCAGGAGCAGCTGGAGAAGATCCTGTCGTACATCGACCTCGGCAAGCAAGAGGGCGCGGACTGTCTGATCGGCGGCGAACGCAACGCGCTCGCGGGCGAGCTGGCCAAAGGCTTCTATGTGAAGCCGACTGTTTTTCGCGGCAACAACAAGATGCGCATCTTCCAGGAAGAGATCTTCGGACCGGTGCTTTCGGTGACGACCTTCAAGACCGAAGAAGAAGCGCTCGACATAGCGAACGACACGCTCTATGGCCTTGGCGCAGGCGTCTGGACGCGCGACGGCACGCGAGCGTATCGCTTCGGGCGCGCCATCCAGGCGGGTCGCGTATGGACCAACTGCTATCACGCGTATCCGGCGCACGCCGCGTTCGGCGGCTACAAGCAATCGGGCATCGGTCGAGAGAACCACAAGATGATGCTCGATCATTACCAGCAGACGAAGAACCTGCTCGTGAGCTATAGCGAAACGCCGCTTGGCTTCTTCTGACCTTCCGGCGTGCGGAGCCGCCGTATTGCGCGGCGACTCCTCGCGTTCAAGGGACGGCAATGGATGAAGCGCGTAGTCGCGCTTCTCGAGGCCCTTTGCGTTGATCGAAGGGATCAAGACCGCGCATGACGTGGTGCGCTTTCCGCTTGGCGACCGTCGACGAGTTCATCGTCGGCGGCTCCGACGTCAAGCTTCCTGATATCGCAACGAAGCCCCGCGCATTCCAGCGCAGGGCTTCTTTCATCGCGCTGGACTCAAGCCGTCTCGGCACGCTCCACCGGATGCGGTTCCTTCAACCTGTTCGCCACGCGCGCGGCTTCGAAATACGATGCGTTCGGCGGACGCTTCAGGTATTGCCCCGCGCCGCGCACCGCGCGCAGATCGCCATCGGTCCAGGCAAGCGCGCCGCGCGTGAGCGTGTGTGTCGCCACGCCCTGCACCGTCATGCCCTCGAAGACATTGAAGTCCACTTGCTGATGATGCGTCTTCACGGAGATAGTGCGCGACGCCTGCGGATCCCAGACGACCAGGTCCGCATCGGCGCCGACCTGCACCGCGCCCTTGCGCGGATACAGATTGAAGATCTGCGCCGCGTTCGTCGACGTGACGCGCACGAACTCGTTCGGCGTGAGACGCCCCATGTTCACGCCGTGATGCCACAGCACGGCCATGCGATCTTCCACGCCGCCGCAGCCGTTCGGAATCTTGGTGAAGTCTTCGCGTCCCATCGCTTTCTGCGACGCGCAGAAGACGCAGTGATCCGTCGCCGTCGTATGCAACTGGCCCGATTGCAGCCCGCGCCACAGCGCCTCGCGATGCTCGCTCGTGCGAAACGGCGGACTCATCACGTGCGCGGCGGCGCGCGTCCAGTCGGGATCGCGGTACACGGATTCATCGATCACGAGATGGCCCGGCAGCACTTCGCCGAACACGCGCAGGCCGTCGTTGCGGGCCTTCGCGATGACATCGACCGCATCTTTCGCCGACACATGCACGATGTAAAGCGGCACGCCCAGCACCTGTGCAATGCGGATCGCGCGATTGGCCGCCTCGCCCTCCACTTCAGGCGGACGCGAGAGCGGATGCGCCTCCGGTCCCTTGAAGCCCTTCGCAAGCAACTGCTTCTGCAACTGGAACACGAGTTCGCCGTTCTCCGCATGCACGGTCGGCAGCGCACCCAGTTCCAGCGAGCGCGTGAAGCTGTTCACGAGCACTTCGTCGTCGGCCATGATCGCGTTCTTGTAGGCCATGAAGTGCTTGAAGCTCGACACGCCGTGTTCGTGCACGAGCAGGCCCATGTCGCGATGCACGGACTCGTCCCACCACGTCACGGCAACATGAAACCCGTAATCCGCCGATGCCTTCTCTGCCCAGCCGCGCCATTCCCTGAACGCGTCCATGAGCGGCTGTTTGGGGCTCGGGATCACGAAGTCGATGATGCTCGTCGTGCCGCCCGACAATCCCGCCGCGGTGCCGCTATAGAAGTCGTCGCTGGCGGTCGTGCCCATGAACGGCAGTTCCATGTGCGTATGCGGATCGATGCCGCCGGGCATCACGTACTGGCCGCCTGCATCGACGATCTGCGTGTCGGCGGGAACATCGAGGTCCTGGCCGATGGCGAGTATCGTGCCGCCCGCCTGCGGATCGGCGCACAGCACATCGGCGCGATAGCTGCGGTCCGCGTCGATAACCGTGCCGCCGCGAATGAGAATAGGCATGTGTCGTCCTCCGTTGATGTTCAAGCGCTCAGCATGTCGGCACGCGGGCTGCCGCGCAGTTTCATCCACGATCCATACACGAGCGCGGCCAGCACGAGGCCGACGAACCACGCATACGTGTAGACCGTGTTGAAGAACGCGGGCACGTTGGGAAAGGAAGCGGGGAATGCGGTATGCAGGAATCCGGGCAGATTCGGCAATACGCCGATGAGTAGCGCGACGACCGCGGCGATGTTCCAGCCGCCCTGGTACGAGTACTCGCCGTCTTCCTCGAAGAGTTCGCGATGATCGAGCCGCGTGCCGCGAATAAAGAAGTAATCGACCATCATGATGCCCGCCACCGGCCCGAGCAGCGCCGAGTAGCCGACGAGCCACGTGAAGATATAGCCCTGCGTGGTGGCGAGAATCTTCCACGGCATCATGACGATGGCGATGGTCGCCGTAATCATGCCGCCCGCGCGATAAGAGATGCCCTTCGGCCACAGGCTCGAAAAGTCATAAGCAGGCCCCACGAGGTTGGCCGCGAGATTGCAGCACATGGTATCGAGCGTGAGAATGACGAGCGCGACGCCCACGCCGATGCCCGTCATGCGGCTCGTGAGATCGATCGGGTCCCAGATGGCCTTGCCGTAGATCACTACGGTCGCGGACGTCACGACAACGGAGATGACGGAGAGCAGCGCCATCGGCAGCGGCAGGCCGATCGATTGTCCGATCATCTGGTCGAGCTGCGTGCGTGCGAAGCGCGTGAAGTCGGGAATGTTGAGCGCGAGCGTCGCCCAGAAGCCGACCATGGCGGTGAGGCCGGGCCAGAACGTCGCCCAGAACAGGCCCTCCTTCTTGCCGCCGGCGACGAACTGCGACGGCGCGGAGAGCATCGAACCGATGCCGCCCGCCTTGGAAGTCGCCCACCACACGAGCGCCACGCACATCACCACCTTGATCGGCGCGGACCAGCTTTCGAGCCAGCGAATCGAATCCGTCCCATGCCAGATGAAGTAGAGCTGCAAGGCCCAGAACAGCAGAAAGCAGCCGAGTTGCCCGACGGAAATGTCGATCAGCGGCAACGCCGCGCCGTGCAGCGCGTTACCCGTGAGGATGTTCAGCAGCGTATAGATCGCGCTGCCGCCCAGCCACGTCTGAATGCCGTACCAGCCGCACGCGACGATCGCGCGCAAGAGCGCCGGCAGCTTCGCGCCCTGCGTGCCGAAAGACGAACGCACGAGCACCGCGTACGGAATGCCGTGCTTCGCGCCGGCATGGCCGATCAGAAGCATCGGCACCAGCACGATCACGTTGCCGAGCAGCACGGTCATCACGGCCTGCCACGGCGACATGCCCTGATCGGTAAGCCCCGCCGCCAGCATGTACGACGCGATGTTCATCACCATGCCGACCCACAACGCCGCGAAGTGATACCACTTCCACGTGCGTTGCGCCGGGCCGGTCGGCGCCAGATCGTCGTTGTAAAGGCTGCTCGCTTCGACGTTACGCGCTGTCTGATTCATTGGATGCACTCCGCTTAAGTGTTCGCCGCGCCATCGCATCTGCGCGCGATGTGCGCGGCGGGGGTCAATGACGAGCGCTGCGTGTGATTCAGGCCGCTTTCGCGGGCTCCTCGACGTTCTCGCGAGCCGGATTGTTCGGATGCGTGGTCCAGTTCGCGTATTCGCCTGCATCGACGCGTTCCATCGTGATGCACTGCTCGACGGGACAGACGTGCATGCACAGATTGCAGCCGACGCATTGCGCATCCACCACTTCGAAATGACGCTTGCCGTCCTTCTCCTTCAGGATCGCCTGATGCGACGTGTCCTCGCACGCGATATGACACAGTCCGCACTTGATGCACTTGTCCTGATCGATGCGCGCCTTGATGTCGTACTTGAGATTGAGGTACTTCCAGTCGGTGACGTTCTGCACGGCGCGGCCGCGAATGTCGTCGAGGCTCGCGTAGCCCTTCTCGTCCATCCAGTTCGAGAGGCCATCGGCAAGATCACTGACGATGCGAAAGCCATAGTGCATCGCCGCCGTGCACACCTGCACGCTGCCTGCGCCGAGCACCATGAACTCGGCCGCGTCCCGCCACGACGAAATGCCGCCGATGCCCGAGATCGGCAGATCGGGAGTCTCGGGATCGCGCGCGATTTCCGCGACCATGTTGAGCGCGATCGGCTTCACGGCCGGTCCGCAATAGCCGCCGTGCGTGCCCTTGCCGTCGACGGTCGGCATGGGCGCCATCTGGTCGAGGTCGACGGCGACGATCGAGTTGATCGTGTTGATGAGCGACACGCCGTCCGCGCCGCCTTTGAACGCGGCGCGTGAGCCCATGCGAATGTCGCTGATGTTGGGCGTGAGCTTGACGAGGCACGGCAGCCTGGTGCCTTCCTTGACCCAGCGCGTCACCATCTCCACGTACTCGGGAACCTGTCCCACGGCTGCGCCCATTCCGCGCTCGCTCATGCCGTGCGGGCAGCCGAAGTTGAGTTCGACTGCGTCCGCGCCGATGTCCTCCACTTGCGTCAGGATCCACTTCCAGTCTTTCTCGTTGCACGGAACCATCAATGAAACGATCAATGCGCGATCAGGCCAGTCGCGCTTCACTTGCTCGATCTCGCGCAGGTTCACGTCGAGCGGCCGATCGGTGATCAACTCGATGTTGTTGAGCCCCGCGATGCGCTGCCCGTTCCATTGCACCGCGCCGTAGCGCGAGCTCACGTTGACCACATGCGGATCGAGCCCGAGCGTCTTCCACACGACGCCGCCCCAGCCCGCCTCGAACGCACGGTTGACGTTGTACGCTTTGTCGGTAGGCGGCGCCGAAGCCAGCCAGAAAGGATTCGGCGACGAGATGCCGGCGATGTTGCAGCGAAGATCGGCCATGTTCGTGTCTCCTCTACGAATCAGGCGGCTTTGATTGCAGTCAGCTCGAACGACGCGTCGATCGACGCGGCCGCGAGCTTGCCGTCCTGCACGGCCTGCACGGTGAGATCGAGCCCTTCGTGAGTGGCGCAATCGCCGCCCGCCCATACTTTGGCGAGCGTCGTTTGCCGATTATCGTCGGTCACGATGCGCCCGCCGTCGAGCGTCAGCAGTTCGCGCCCGATGCCCACGGGCACGAGCGTCTGACCGATCGCCTTCAGGACCATGTCGGCTTCGAACACGAAGCGCTCGGCGTCGCGTTGAAATTCGACGCCTGTCACCTGACCGTTCTCGCCGATCAGACGCACCGGCTGCGCATGCGTGACGATGTACACGCCGTGGGTCTGCGCGAACTCGCGCTCGGCCCATGTCGCGCTCATGTTTTCGACACCGCGCCGGTACGCCATCGTCACGCTCGTCGCGCCGAGCTTGCGGCTTTGCACGCACGCATCGACGGCCGTGTTGCCGCCGCCGATCACGACCACCCGACGGCCGACCGGCACGCTCGCGAGGTCATCGGCCTGACGCACCTGCTCGATGAAATCGACCGCGTTCATCACGCCGTTCAGCGACTCGCCTTCGAGCGCCAATTCACGCACGCCTGCGAGCCCCAACGCGATAAACACCGCGTCATATTGCTTGCGCAACTCGTCGAGCGTGAAGTCGCGTCCGAGCGCCTGACCGGTCCGGATCTCGATGCCGCCTATCGAATGAAGCCACTCGATCTCGCGCTGCGCGTAGTCGTCGACCGTCTTGTAGGCCGCGATGCCGAACTCGTTGAGACCGCCCGGCTTGTTGCGCGCATCGAAGATCACGGCGCGATGGCCCGCCAGCGCCAGTCGATAGGCGCACGCGAGCCCCGCCGGTCCCGCGCCGATAATCGCAATGCGCCTTCCGGTTTCCGGCGCGCGGCTGAACAACGCAACGTCATTCGACATCGCCCAGTCGGTCGCGTGACGTTGCAATGCGCCGATCTGCACGGGCTCGTCGCCCGGATGATTGCGCACGCAACTTCCTTCGCAGAGGATCTCGGTCGGACACACGCGCGCACACATGCCGCCGAGCGGATTGGCCGAGAGAATGTCGGAGGCCGCGCCCTTCAGATTGCCGTTGCCGATTTTGCGAATAAAGCCCGGTATGTCGATGCGCGTTGGACACGCTTGCACGCATGGCGCGTCATAGCAGTAGTGGCAGCGGCTTGAAGCAGCGGCCGCAGCGGTCGCGTCGAGCAGCGGCGCGACGTCCGAGAATTCGCACGCGAGACGCTCGTGCGTCTGTCGATGACTCGCGATATCGCCGATGGTCTTCATGGTCATGCGCGTTCCTTGTCGAAGGCGTGACGGTGCCTTCCGTCCGCAAGAAAGCGGACGGCCGGAAGTAATCAACGAGAAAAGGCGCGGCTCAGGGAGCCGGTTCTGATGCGCGTTCGAGCATGGCGTGCAGCAACACGTTCGCGCCTGCTTCGATCCACTCCTCTGTGGCGTCTTCTATTTCGTTATGGCTGATTCCGTCGACGCACGGCACGAACACCATCGATGTAGGCGCGACCTGCGCGAGATAGCACGCATCATGGCCCGCGCCCGAGACCATATCGCGGTGCGAGTAGCCGAAGCGTTGCGCCGCCGCGCGCACCGATGCCACGCAGGCCGCATCGAACTTGACGGGTTCGTAGTAGAAGATCTGTTCGAGCTCGGTTTGCAGGCCGATTTCGCCCGCGATGCGCGCGACGCCTTCGCGCAGCGCGGCATCCATGCGCGCGAGCACGGCATCGTCAGGATGACGGAAATCGACGGTGAAGAACACGCGGCCGGGAATCACATTGCGCGAGTTCGGATGCACCTGCATCATGCCGACCGTCGCGCACGCGAGCGGCGCATGGTCGAGGCCGATGCGGTTGACGAGATCGACCACGCGCGACGCGCCGAGCAGCGCGTCCTTGCGGCGCGGCATCGGCGTGGGGCCGGCATGCGCTTCCTGTCCCGTCAGCGTGATTTCATACCAGCGCTGGCCCTGCGCATCGGTGACGACGCCGATCGTCTTGTCTTCGGCTTCGAGGATCGGCCCTTGTTCGATATGCAGTTCGAACGCCGCGTGCAGCTTGCGGCCGCCGCACGGAACATCGCCCGCATAGCCGATACGCTCGAGTTCCTCGCCGATGGTCTTACCGTCGACGTCCTTGCGCGACAGCCCGTACTCCAGCGAGAAAACGCCCGCGAACACGCCGGATGCGACCATTGCGGGCGCGAAACGCGAGCCTTCTTCGTTGGTCCAGATGACGACTTCGATCGGATGTTCGGTCTCGATACCGCGATCGTTCAGCGTGCGAATCACTTCGAGCCCGCCGAGCACGCCATAGATGCCGTCGAAACGGCCGCCCGTAGGCTGCGAGTCGGCATGCGAGCCTGTCACGACCGGCAATGCATCGAGATTGCGGCCCGCCCGTCGCATGAACACGTTGCCCATCTGATCGACGTGCACCGTGCAGCCCTCGGCCTTCGCCCAACTAACGATGAGATCGCGGCCTTCGCGATCGAGATCGGTGAGCGCGAGGCGGCATACGCCGCCCTTCGGCGTCGCGCCGATCTTGGCCATCGTCATCAGGCTTTCCCACAACCGCGCGCCGTTGACGCGGATGGACGTATCGAGACCGGCCTCTGTGACTGCATCCGTTAGGACGTTCATGCGCCTCGCTCCTGACGATGTGATTTCGTGTGTGAGTGACCTCGGTTCGTGCGTGCGGGTGCGCTTGCAGTGCGTTCGGGCACCCGTGCTGTGCACGTCTCTTCGTTCTGCGATGGGCGTTGCAAAGAGCGCGCTTTCCGGTGACCGGTGCGCGCTTCAAATCCTGTCCGGTTGGACAGGTTTTAGCCGATTAAAATAAGCAAATCAACGTATTTCGTGTGCGGGCAAACACGGAGCGGGAAAAGCGATAACCATGCCATTGCATCGCAGCATCCATCCATGCATGCGGGGTTTGCCGATGCTTTCGTCGCGATGCAGCGCGGCGTGCGCCAACGGCGCGAATCAGGCACGATGCACGACAGACGGCAAAGAGCGCGACGATGAGACACGACGAAGCCACCAACAGCATCACCGCGAACGAAGACGCGCCGCCGCCCTTGCGGCGACGCCGCGCGCAGATTCGCGAAAGCAACGAAGTGCATCTGCTCGCCTGTGCGGAAGCGGTGTTTGCCGAGAAAGGATTAGAAGGCGCGAGCACGGCGATGATCGCCGAGCGCGCCGGCTTGCCGAAGGCCAATCTGCATTACTACTTCCCGACGAAGCTCGCGCTCTATCGCCGCGTGCTGGAAGACATATTCGAGGACTGGCATCGCGCGGCGGATACGTTCGAGTGCAGCGACGACCCGGTGGAAGCGATCGGCGGTTATGTGCGCGCGAAAATGGAGTTGTCGAGAAGACGACCGCTCGGCTCGAAAGTGTGGGCGAGCGAAATCATTCACGGCGCGCACCACATGCAGGACATCCTCAGCGAGCGCGTGAAGCCGTGGCTGGATACGCGTGTGACGGTTATCGAAAGCTGGATCGCGCGCGGCCTGCTCGCGCCGGTCGAAGCCGATACGTTCATGTTCATGATCTGGGCGATCACGCAGCATTACGCCGACTTCGATGCGCAGATTCGCGCGCTCAAAGGCAAGCGCGCGCTCACGCAGAAAGCCTTCGACGAACAGACGGAAGAAGTCGTGCGGCTCGTCATTCGCGCGTGCGGGGCAGTGTCGCCGCGGTCCGTGGAGACACTGCCAGCAGCGCATGCATGATCACAACGCGCTGGTCGCTGGTCGACTACGGTCGTCCGGTCACGCGTTGCACCATCGCGTATAGCACGGACAACTGCGCGCCACTCTTGAGCGCGTAGTTGGGATCGTACTGATTGGAGTAGCCCCACCAGTCGAAGCATGCGTTAGGGTTCGTCGGCCCCGGCGCGGACGACGCCACTGTGTCGGGATAGATGACGACCAGCTTGTTCGTGTCGGCCCACTCGTTGATGCCTGCTTCGGTGACCCAACGGTTTCCGATGAGCGACGCCTGTTGCAAGCAACCATGAAGCGCCAGCACCAATCCGCATTGCTGCCCCTGCGCGCAGGCTTTCGGGACAAAGACGCTGCCCGTCGAACTCATCGAGAGGTTCGGCGACGCCCCGAACTCGGTCTGATCGAAGGTAAGCAGCGAGCCTGACAGCTTGCCACCGTTGCGCGGCTTCAGCGGGCCGATGAACATGGTCAGCCAGGTTTTCACCGAGTCGTAGGTCGCTCCGTTGGCCGAGCAACGCACCATGTACGGGCTCCCGCTCGTGCCGCAGGCAAGCTCACCGTCGGGCGATTCCCAGCCGTGCGCAGCGGGAAACGCGTTGTCGAAGTGAATCTTCGCGCCGTAATGCTGGTACTCGGATCTCAGGTCGGCCATCTCCAGCGGATTGACCACCTCGTCTGCGTGCCGGACCAGAGGTAGACGGGTTGTCCGCGCAAATTCGTCGACGCGTCGATCGTGCCGAGGGCCGATTGCGCGTCGAGATAAGTTTCCGAAGCGACGAGCGTACTGTTATACGAAGCCTGATTCGTCGGAAGCGTCAAGCCACCGCAGTTCGCGAGCGCTGCCGCAGCGCCGCCTAAGCCCGCGCACCGGTACACGCCGCCGGCATAGATGGCGGCCCCTTTGAACGTCGCGGAGTGGGCCACGTGCATTTGCACCGCAGCAAAGCCGCCCGATGAGATGCCCGCGACGAAGACCTTCGACGGGTCGATCGTGTAGCGTTGGAGCCTGACGGTCGCGGCTTGTTGAGATTCGCCGTTCAGCGCGGCGTTATCGATGGCGGACGAAGCGCTGACGTGCGCCGACGCTTTAGCGACAGCCGAATCCGTAACCGCCGATTCTCCGCCCCCGCACGCGGCGATGCAGAAAGCCAAGCTGATTGCCGACGCACACCGAACGCCTGCGGAGATAGCGCGCATCGTCGTCCCCTGCCGAGTGGAAGAAATGTCAAACGCTTGTCGATACATGCATTGAAAACCGCTCACACGCTGCGAGCGATCACAACGGCTCTGTGCTCAAGGCCCGCCGAGCAACAACTGCGCCCGATGGCGCGGGAGCGGTCAACCGGTTTCTTTGACCCGCACCGCAAACGCCGAAGACTGACGCTGCCTGTCCACGCCCGGCTTGCATCAACTTTGCTCTATCTCGTCGGACGGATACTGCTGACTGCATGCGTAGCACGCCATTTGGCGCGCGAAGCCGCAGCCCATAACGAGGACACGGACGAGCCAATGCTCCAGCCAACCATTTACCCGATGATGCGAAAGACAATTTCTACCTTACTTCTTGCACTGCTTACGTCATGCGGCGGCGGCGGCGGCGACAACTCGACGAGCGCGACAACCACCAGTCCGGCAGGCGGCGTCAAATTGCAGGTCGTGGCATTCGGCGACAGTCTGTCGGATGTCGGCACCTATGCCCCGATAGCCAGCGCGGTGGGCGGCGGACGGTTCACGACGAATCCGGGCCAGGTCTGGTCGCAAGATGTCGCTCAGTACTATGGCGACACGCTGACTGCGGCCTATGTCGTCGATCCCGGCCATCAACTGAAGGCGCAAAGCGGTCTCGGCTACGCGCAGGGCGGATCGACCGTCGCGACGCCCGCCAATCAGGAGCAGTTCCTCACCGATTTGATCGGCGACATCGAGATGCCGGTGAATCAGCAGATCTCGAGCTATCTGTCGGCGCATAAGAGCTTCAATTCGAATCAGCTAGTGCTGGTCTGGGCGGGCTCGAATGACGTGCTTCGTGCAGGCTCGCCGCCCGCCGCCGACCAGACCGTGCAGACGGCGGCGACGACGCTCGCCGGGCTGGTCGGGCAGATAGTCGGGGCCGGCGCGACCCATGTCGTCGTGGTCAACGTGCCTAATGTCGGGCTGGCACCGGACGGTATTCAGCAGGCCGATGGCGGCGGCAACCTGTCGAGGCTCTCGCAACTGTTCAATTCGACGCTGCTTACCGCTTTGCAGGCCAACAACCTGCAAAGCAAGGTTATTCTCGTCGATGCCTATACATGGACCACGCAGACCATCCAGAACTATCAGGCGAACGGGTTCACGGTATCCAACACCGCGCAGGCATGCGATCCGTCCAGGACGCCGCGCAACACTTCGCTCTTGTGCTCGCCGTCCACGTACGTCGCCGCGAACGCCGACCAGACTTACATGTTCGCTGACTACCTGCATCCGACGACGCGCATGCACGCGCTATTTGCGCAATACGTGGAGAAACAGATCGCCGGGAGCGGACTCGGGCGTTGAGTCAACGGGACGCTCCGCGAGCCACATCTTCGTTCCATACTTGCTGGGAACGGTTCATGCGGTGGCGCGATGCAAACGCCCGCGAGTGTCCCATGTTCATTCCTCATAACAAGCCGGCAACGAACAGCGACAAGCGAGGCAGCGCGCGCCGCGCGCATTCATGGTCGGCGCACCTCGGACCCGGACTCGTCACGATTGCGTCGGACAACGATCCCAGCGGCATAGCCACATACACGCTCGCCGGCGCGTGGTATGGCTTCGACCAGCTTTGGGTGTGCGTGTTCTCGTACCCGTCGACCGTCGCATTGCAGCTTATCTCGGCGCGCGTCGCCGCGATCACGGGGCGCGGCCTGACTGCGAACATGCGCAAGCACGACTGGCCTCCGTTCTTTTACTTCGCCGTCGCGCGCTTCCTGATTGCGAATACGTTGAACATTGCCGTCGATGTGCTCGCCATGGGCGCCGCACTGCGCGCATTGACCGGTGGGTCCCTTGTCTGGCTGACCGTGCTGTCAGGATGCGCGGCGCTCGTCCTGCAATGGACCGTCGCTTATGCACGCTACGCGAAGATACTCAAATGGCTGACACTCGCGATGTTCGCGTATGCCGGCGTCCTCGTACTCGTCGATGTGCCCTGGCCTACAGTCGCAAGGCGTCTCTTCATTCCGCATGTGGTTTGGTCGGAACACTATGTGACGACGTTGATCGCCGTGTTGGGCACGACGGTCAGCCCCTACCTGATGTTCGCGCAAGCCGAACAGGAAGCGCGCGACATCGAGAAGAGCGAGGTGTCGCGGCGGCAGGCACTGGATCGAAAGATGGGCGGCGTGCGACGCGAGGTACTGGTCAGAACCTTGCTGTCCAATGCGGTCTCGGTCTGCGTGATGATCGCGGCGGCCGCGACGCTGCATCTCATGCAGTCGACGCCTCCCGGCGAGTTCGTGCAACTCGATCGCGTACTGGAGCCGCTCGCGCATGGTCATGCGGGGCACGTGCTCGCGCTCGCGCTGCTCGGGTCGGCCCTTCTTGCGCTTGCGCCGCTGGCGGGCTCGGCTGCACAGGCGGCGGCGAGTTCATTCAACTGGGAAAGCGGCGAGCGTCGCGATACCCGCATCGCGTGGCTGCTCGCCGGGACCATCGTGCTCGGCATAGCGGTCGCCGTCGCGCTGACCTTCTGGCATGTCGAGCCTGCGCGAGCGCTCTATTGGAGCGCGGTGCTCAACGGCATGACGGTGACTCCGGTTCTTGTTCTGCTGGTCTTGCTCAGTTCGAGCCGAGAAGCCGTGGGCGATCTCGCTGCGCACTGGACTTTACGCGCGCTTAGCTGGCTCGCGGCGCTGGCAACCGCAGCCGCGCTTGTCGCGCATTCGGTGCTCGAGTTTCTTTGACGACAAGAGATTGCAGTTCATGGAGACCGACCAGGACCGAGCTTAGAAGGCATCTATCGCTTACCGCATTAACTGACGCGGTCGATGTTGAAGGCAAAGACGCGCTAGCCGCAGCGCCGATGCATCCATCGAAGCCCTATTCGCAGCATCGAGAAAATAGGTCCGCGCCGAGTCGCCGCACAGCCGCGCTCGTAGTCAACGCAGACCGCGGAAGCCGGTGACCCTCCCTTGGCCCCCGTTGCGGTGCAAGGAACGAAAGCTCGCCCGAAACCCGTGCATCGCGATGCGTTCCAGTGCAGCGCATCACCCGAACCGGGCATTCCTCCCCCTTCATACGCCGCACATGCTTGATTCTCCGCCCTTGGCACGCTTCCCGCTTTAACCGTTGTGCAAGGAGCCGGCGCGTCATCCGGTTCACAGACAATCTGAAATGGACGGCTAGGGTTCCGGTCTGCTCGCAGACGCTGGTCCGAGAGCTGTCGACCTCGAACAAGGTTACACGGCGGGACAAAAGCCCGGGAGAGAACGCGATGTTTGCGCTGCTCCCTGCCGTCGCCAACCGTCTCCTCCGAGGTCAACCTCATGCGCAAGCTCGTCCGCTGTCTCGGCATCGCCGCCGTTTCCCTCGTCACGCTCGCCTCGAGCGCCGCGTTCGCCGCGCCCCGCAACGACTTCAAGGTGTGCTGGACCATCTATGCCGGCTGGATGCCGTGGGGTCAGGCCAAGACTCAAGGCATCGTGTCGAAGTGGGCGAAGAAGTACGGCATCAACGTCGATGTCGTGCAGCTGAACGACTACGTCGAGTCCATCAATCAATACACGGCCGGCAAGTTCGATGGCTGCGCCATGACCAACATGGATGCGCTCACCATTCCGGCCGCGGGCGGCGTCGATTCAACCGCGCTCATCGTGAGCGACTACTCCAACGGCAACGACGGCGTGCTCATGAAGGGCAAAGGCAAGCAGATCGCCGATCTGAAGGGCCAGCAAGTCAACCTCGTGCAGTTCTCCGTGTCGCACTATCTGCTCGCACGCGCGCTCGACAGCGCCCACATGAGCGAGCGCGAGCTCAAGGTCGTCAATACATCCGATGCCGATATCTCAGGCGCATTCGCGACGCCGGCCGTTCACAACGCGGTGACATGGAACCCGATGCTCGCCGATCTCAAGGCACAGCCGAACGTCACCGAAGTCTTCGATTCCAGCAAGATTCCCGGCGAGATCATGGACATGATGGTCGTCAACACGAAGACGCTGCAGGAAAACCCGGCGCTCGGCAAGGCGCTGACCGGCGCATGGTTCGAGATGGTCGCGCTCATGCACGGCAACTCCGCCGAGACCACGAACGCGCTCACCGCAATGGCGAAGTCTTCCGGCACCGATCTCGCCAACTTCAAAGGACAGTTGTCCACCACTGCACTCTTCTACACGCCGAAAGCCGCGCTTGATTTCGTCACGAGCCCGGACATGCCGAAGATCATGACGCGCGTCGCGAAGTTCTCGTTCGATCACGGCCTGCTCGGTCAGGACGCAAAGAGCGCGGACGCGGTGGGCATGGCGTTCGACAAGGGCGTCGTGATCGGCAACAAGAGCAACGTCAAGCTGCGCTTCGATCCGACCTATGTCGAGATGGCGGCAGCGGGCAAGCTCTGATCATCTTCGAGTCTTCAAGGAGGCGGTCACCATGCGACTCATCAATCGACATCCGAGCAGGACAGGCGGCCTGATGCTGCTGCTGTTGCCGTTCGTCGTGCTCTTTGCGGTCTATTTCACCGGATCGTCGATGCGGCTTTCGGTCAATCCCGACGACAAGCTGTTGCCGAGCGCGGCGCAAATGAGCGATGCCGTGAAGTCGGTCGCCTTCACCGAGGACAAGCGCACGGGCGAATATCTGTTGTGGGCCGACACGCTGTCGAGCTTGCGGCGTCTTGGCATCGGCCTCGTGGTGAGCGCGGCGATCGCGCTCGTGGTAGCCATCGCGACGGGCTCGTTCCCGCTCGTCAGCGCGACGCTCTCGCCGTTCATCACGGTGATTTCGATGGTGCCGCCGCTTGCCGTGTTGCCGATCCTTTTCATCGTGTTCGGGCTCGACGAGTTGTCGAAGGTCGTGCTGATCGTCGTCGGCATCACGCCGATGATCATTCGCGACCTGCATGCGCGCACAAGCGAGATTCCCGCCGAGTTGTGGGTCAAGGCGCAGACGCTCGGCGCGAGCAGCTGGACGCTGGTTCTGCGGCTCGTGCTGCCTCAACTGCTGCCGCGCTTGCTGGTGGCGCTGCGTCTTTCGCTCGGCGCCGCGTGGCTGTTTCTGATCGCGGCGGAAGCGATCGCGTCCACCGACGGCCTCGGCTACCGCATCTTTCTCGTGCGCCGCTATCTGTCGATGGATCTGATTCTGCCGTACGTCGCGTGGATCACACTGCTCGCGTGGCTCACCGACGAGCTGCTTCGACGCATCACGCAATGGTGCTTCCCGTGGTACGGCGGGAGCGCGCGATGATCGAAGTCCGCAACGTATGGAAGGAATACGGCGATCAGGTCGTGCTGGAACGCCTGAATCTCACCATCAAGGAAGGCGAGTTCTGCTCGATGGTCGGCGCCTCGGGCTGCGGCAAGTCGACGTTTCTGCGGCTGCTGCTCGGCCAGGAACGCCCGACGCGCGGCGAAATTCTGCTGGATGGCGCGCCGCTTCCGGGCGAGCCGGACGCGCATCGCGGCGTCGTGTTTCAACGCTATTCCGTGTTCGATCATCTTGACGCGCTGCATAACGTGATGCTCGGTCTCGAACTGCCGCGCGCGAAGCTCACGGGCCGACTGTTCGGCACGCAGCGCCGCGCCGCGCGCGACGAAGCGGCCGCGATGCTCGAACGCGTGGGCCTTGGCGCGGCACTCAACAAATATCCGCAGCAGCTTTCGGGCGGCATGCAGCAACGGCTCGCCATCGCGCAGGCGCTAATGATGAAGCCGCGCGTGCTGTTGCTCGACGAGCCGTTCGGCGCGCTCGATCCGGGCATACGCAAGGACATGCACGCGCTTTTGTCCGAGCTATGGCGCGAATCGAAGCTCACCATCTTCATGGTCACGCACGACCTGAAAGAAGGCTTCACGCTGGGCAGCCGCGTGCTCGTGTTCGACAAGGTTCGCGTGGACCCGCAAGCGCCCGGCGCGTACGGCGCGCGCATCACGTACAACATTCCGCTCGATCGCACCCGCGACTCCGCCTCGGCCGTTCATATCGCGCAGGCGGCAATGCAAGGTGCTTCGGACAACGAACTGGTTTCACTGGAGGGAATTCGTTCATGACATTGTTGCTCGAAGAAACCGTCCCCGGAGGCGGGCATACGTCGCTCATCGTGAAACGCGGACAGTCGCTGCGCGTGACGGACCTGCGCGGCGGCGCGAACGTCAGCGTGATGATGGTGAACGCATCCGAGAAAAGCGAACGGCTGAACCTGCCGGATTCGCTGAAGTGCCAGCACACCGCGAAGCTCACGGCGGGCCATTGCCTCTACTCCGACATGGGGCGCGTGCTGGCCGCGATCGTCGCGGATACCTGCGGCTGGCACGACAGCATCGGCGGCGTATCGAACGCAGAGGAAGTGACCGAGCGATACGGCGTCGGCCGCTATCAGGAACTGCGCAACGCGTTCTATCGCAACGGCACGGACAACCTGCTCGTCGAGATGGGCAAGTGGGGCCTCGGCATCTCCGATCTGATGATGACGCTCAATCTCTTCAGCCGCGTGGATGTCACCGACGAAGGCACGCTGCGCTTCGTGCCCGGCAACTCGAAGGCGGGCGACTACGTGGAGCTTTACGCGCCGATGAACACGCTCGTCGTGCTCACGGCCATCCAGCATCCGCTCGACCCGAACCCCGAGTACTCGCCGAAGCCCGTCAGGCTCGAACTGAGCACGGCGCAACCCGACGTCGCCGAACTCTGCCGCACCGCGTGCGACGAGAACGTACGCGGCTTCATCAACACCGAACGCTTCTTTCTGTGAGCACGGACCCACTCATGACCAGCACGCTTACCGTCAGCGACAAACATCCCGAAAGCGCGGTGTATCGCGAAACCCTCGCCGCGGGCGAGCCCTGGCTGCACGAGGTAAAGGCCGGGCAGACGCTGCGCATCGTCGATCTGGAAGGCAATCAGGCCGTGGATACGCTCTTCTACAGCCTCGCCGATCCGCGCGAACGGTTCGATCCGCAACGCACGCTGCGTCGCCAGCAGAGCCTTTATCTGACGTCCGGCTCGGTGCTGTATTCGAACCTCGGCAACCCGATGTTGACTATCGTCGCCGATACGTGCGGCCGTCACGACACGCTCGGCGGCGCGTGCGCGCAGGAAAGCAATACGGTGCGCTACGCGCTCGAAAAGCGCTACATGCATAGCTGCCGCGATAACTTCCTGCGTGCCTGCGCGCACGACGGGCGGCTTTCGAAGCGCGACATCGGCGCGAACGTCAACTTCTTCATGAACGTGCCGGTGACTTCGCAAGGCGGCCTGACGTTCGAAGACGGCATTTCCGCGCCGGGCAAGTACGTGGAATTGCGCGCGGAAATGGACGTGATCGTGCTCATTTCCAACTGCCCGCAATTGAACAACCCGTGCAATGCCTATAACCCGACGCCCGCGGAGCTTCTGATATGGAACTGAAGCGCATCCGTAGCTTCATCTATCACATCATGCTCGTTCGCTCCGGACGATGCCTTACGCGTACGCGCGACGAACTCACGCAGGCGCATCGCTGAACGCGCGCCGGCCGTGGACGACCACGGCTCGCCATTCTCACGGCGGGACGGCCCGCCTCCGAATCAAGACTGCCTCCATGTTCGAGAAGATACTCATTGCCAACCGTGGCGCCATTGCGTGCCGCATTCTTCGAACGTTGCGCGAACTGAATGTCACCGGCGTCGCCGTCTATGCCGAAGCCGACCGCGCGAGCCGTCACGTCAGCGAAGCACCCATCGCTCATGCGCTCGGCGACGGCCCCGCCGCCGTGACGTATCTCGACACCGCGAAGATTCTGGAGGTCGCGCGTCGCGAAGGCGTGCAGGCGATTCATCCGGGCTATGGCTTTCTGTCGGAGAACGCGGCGTTCGGCGAAGCATGCGAAGCGGCGGGCATCGCGTTTATCGGACCGACGCCCGCGCAGTTACGCGCCTTCGGCCTCAAGCACACGGCGCGCGAAATCGCCGCAAGTCAGGGCGTGCCGATGCTCGAGGGCACGGGACTGCTCGAAGGCGTGGCGGCGGCGCTGGAAGCGGCGCAGGCCATCGGCTATCCGGTGATGCTGAAGAGCACCGCGGGCGGCGGCGGAATCGGCATGCGCGTGTGCTGGAACGCCGACGAGCTCGCGACGCATTTCGATGCGGTGAAGCGCCTCGGCGAGAACAACTTCAGCGATGCAGGCGTGTTTCTGGAGAAGTACATCGAGCGGGCGCGGCATCTCGAAGTGCAGGTGTTCGGCGACGGCCTCGGCGACGCCATCGCGCTCGGCGTGCGCGACTGCTCGGTGCAGCGTCGCAATCAGAAAGTGCTCGAAGAAACGCCCGCGCCGTGCCTGCCCGAAGGCATATCCGACGCACTCTGCGACGCCGCCGTGAAGCTCGCGAAGGCCGTCGATTACCGCTCGGCCGGCACGGTCGAATTCGTGTACGACAGCGCGGCGCGCCAGTTCTATTTCCTCGAAGTGAATACGCGGCTTCAGGTGGAACATGGCGTCACCGAGCAGGTCTGGGGCGTCGATCTCGTGCGCTGGATGATCGAGCTCGCGGCCGGAACGCTCGCGCCGCTGAAGGAACTCGCCGCTGGCCTCGCGCCGCGCGGTCACGCGATACAGGCGCGGCTCTACGCCGAAGACCCGGGACGCGATTTCAAGCCGAGTCCGGGCCTGCTCACGGATGTAGCGTTCCCGCCAGCCGATGGCCGCGCGCTGCGCATCGATACCTGGATCGAAGCGGGATGCGAGGTGCCGCCCTACTTCGACCCGATGCTCGCGAAAATCATCGCGTGGTCGCCGACGCGCGACGAAGCCCGCCACGCGCTCGACGCGGCGCTCGACGAGACGCGCATCTACGGCGTCGAAACGAACCGCGACTATCTTCGCCAGATCGTGCAGGACACGCCGTTCGCTTCGGGCGAACCGTGGACCCGCTGCCTCGAAGCGCTCGCCTATCGCGCGACGACGGTGGAAGTCGTGAACGGCGGCACGCAGACGACCGTGCAGGACCATCCCGGGCGGCTCGGTTATTGGGCGGTCGGCATTCCGCCGTCGGGACCGATGGACGACCGCGCGATGCGGCTCGGCAACCGGCTGCTCGGCAATGCGGCGGATGCCGCCGCGCTCGAAATCACGATGAGCGGCCCGACGCTGCGCTTCAACACGGACGCGGTCGTCGCCATCACGGGCGCGCAGATTCCCGTACATCTGAACGATGTCGAACAGCCGCTGAACACGAGCATCCACGTTCCGGCGGGCGCCACGCTCGCGCTCGGCACGATACGCGGCGCGGGCGCGCGCGCTTATCTGTGCGTGCGCGGCGGGCTCGACGTCGCGTCGTATCTCGGCAGCCGCAGCACGTTCACGCTCGGCCAGTTCGGAGGACACGGCGGCCGCGCGCTGCGCGCGGGCGACGTGCTGCATCTTTATCCGCTCGCGGATAAGCACGCGGGCGCGGCGCTTTCCAACGTGCCGCCGCTCGACAGCGTGCGGACCATTCGCGTGATTTACGGACCGCACGGCGCGCCCGAATACTTCACCGCGCCGTATATCGAGCGGTTCTTCGACACCGAGTGGGAGATTCACTTCAACTCCAGCCGCACCGGCGTCCGCCTGATCGGGCCGAAACCCGAATGGGCGCGCGAGGACGGCGGCGAAGCAGGACTGCATCCGTCGAACATTCACGACAACCCGTATGCGGTCGGCGCGATCGACTTCACCGGCGACATGCCGGTGATTCTTGGCCCCGATGGCCCGAGCCTCGGCGGTTTCGTGTGTCCGGTGACGATCATTGAAGCGGACCTGTGGCACATCGGCCAGTTGAAGGCGGGCGACAAGGTGCGATTCGTGCCGGTCGATATCGACGCAGCACGCGAAGCCGCGCGCCAGCGCCGCCACGAGCTCGACACGCTGACGATCGCGCCGAACGCTCTGCCCGAGCGGACCGCGCCGCTGACCTCGCCCATCGTTCTGGATACGGGCTCGGACCGTGAAAGGCTCGTTGCGCGCGTTTCCGGCGACACGCATCTGCTGCTTGAAATCGGGCCGGCGGAACTCGATCTAGTCTCCCGCTTTCGCGGTCATGCGCTGATGCAGGCGCTTCAAGCGCAGGCGCTCGCGGGCGTCATCGACCTCACGCCGGGCATTCGCTCGCTGCAAGTTCATTACCGGCCCGACGATCTGCCGCTTGCCCGCCTGCTCGCGATCGTCGCCGAGGCGTGGGAGCAGGTGCTCTTGCAACGGGATTTGCGCGTGCCGTCGCGCGTGGTTCATCTGCCGCTTTCGTGGGACGATCCGGCGTGCCGGCTCGCCATCGAAAAGTACATGACCACCGTGCGCAAGGATGCGCCGTGGTGCCCGAGCAATCTGGAGTTCATCCGCCGCATCAACGATCTCGATTCCATCGATGCGGTGAAGCGCGTCGTCTTCGACGCGAGCTATCTCGTGATGGGCCTGGGCGATGTGTATCTCGGCGCGCCCGTCGCGACGCCGCTCGATCCGCGTCACCGGCTCGTGACGACGAAGTACAACCCGGCGCGTACGTGGACGGCGGAGAACTCCGTCGGTATCGGCGGCGCGTATCTGTGCGTGTACGGCATGGAAGGGCCGGGCGGCTATCAGTTCGTCGGCCGCACGCTCCAGATGTGGAACCGCTATCGCAAGGTCGCGGACTTCGCGGGGCAGCACTTCCTGCTGCGCTTCTTCGATCAGATCCGCTTCTACGAAGTCCCGGCGGACGAGCTGCTTCGCATTCGCGCGGACTTTCCGCTGGGCCGCTATCCGTTGCGCATCGAGCAAACGGAGTTGTCGTTGCCGGACTATCAGGCGTTTCTCGCGAAGGAATCCGCGAGCATCGACGCTTTCCGCTCGCGGCAACAGGCGGCGTTCAACGCGGAGCGCGAACGCTGGCGCGAAGCGGGCGCGACCGAGGACACGCTCGATGCGCCGGCCGTCGAAGAAGCGCAGTTCGCCGCGCTCGAAGACGGCGAAGTCGCCGTGGACAGCGAGATCGCGGGCAGCCTCTGGCAAGTGAAGGTAGCGACCGGCGACGCAGTATCCGCCGGCGACGTGCTGCTCGTCATCGAATCGATGAAGATGGAAATCGCCGTTTGCGCACCTTGCGCGGGCAAGGTCGGCCCGATTCATGTCGCGCCGGGCTCGCCCGTGCGCGCGGGCCAGCGCGTCGCCGTCATCCAACGTCACTGAACACGGGACACACCACCATGCCGTCATTCGATCTGCGCCTATCCACGCTTCGGTCCGCGTATCGCGCGAAGACACTCACGCCGCGCGCGTTGATTGCGCAATTGCGCGACAAAGCCGCGACGCTGAATCCCGAGTTCAATCTTTTCATTTACCTGTTGAGCGAAGCGGAACTCGCCCCATACCTCGAACGGCTAGAAAGGCAGGACCCCGAAACGATGCCGCTCTACGGCATTCCGTTCGCGATCAAGGACAACATCGACCTCGCGGGCATACAGACGACAGCCGCCTGCCCTGCGTTCGCCTACACGCCATCGGAGTCGGCGACCGTCGTCGCGCGCCTGATCGAACTCGGCGCGATACCGCTTGGCAAGACCAATCTCGATCAGTTCGCGACCGGTCTCAACGGCACGCGCTCGCCGTACGGCAAGTGCCGCAACAGCGTGCGCCCGGATTATCCGTCGGGCGGATCGAGCGCGGGATCGTCACTCGCAGTCGCGCTCGGCGTGGCGAGCTTTGCGCTCGGCACGGACACGGCCGGTTCGGGCCGCGTGCCGGCCGCGCTGAACAATCTGGTCGGGCTCAAGCCAACGAAGGGCCTGCTCTCGATGGCCGGCGTCGTGCCCGCCTGCCGCACGCTGGACTGCGTGACCTACTTCACGGCCACGTCGGAAGAAGCGAGCGAACTGCTCGCGCTCACCGCGCAAGCGGACGCCCGCGATGCCTATAGCCGCAAGAATCCGCAGTGGAACACGACGCGTGCGTTCGGCGCGCCCGCCGCGTTTCGCTTCGGCGTGCCAGCGCAACTGGAATTCGCGGGATGCGCAGAAAGTCCCGCATTGTTCGATGAGGCTCGCGCGATGCTGGAAGCAGCCGGTGGCGAGGCCGTCGAAATCGACTTCGAGCCGTTCATCGAGGCGGCGCAGCTGCTTTATCAAGGTCCGTGGGTCGCGGAGCGCTACAGCGTGGTGCGTGACCTGATGCTTTCGCAGCCCGATGCGGTGCTGCCCGTGATTCGCGATGTGCTCGCGAAGGCGCCCGGCGCGACAGCTGTCGACCTGTTCCGCGCGCAGTACCGCTTGCAGGCGTTGAAGGCAATCTGCGATGCGTCGCTCGATTCGCTGGACTTCGTTCTGACGCCGACGTATCCGCGTCCCGTCACGCTCGCCGAACTGGAAGCTGATCCTATCGGACCGAACTCGCTGCTCGGTTACTACACCAACTTCATGAATCTGCTCGACTACGCCGCCGTCGCGACGCCGACCGCTTTCATGCAGAACGGTCTGCCGTGGGGCGTCACCGTCTTCGGCCGTGCGTTCACGGACCAGTACCTGTTGGGCGTCGCCGACTTGCTGCAACGCACGAGCGGCATCGCATGCGTCGGCGGCAACGTGATGTCGGCGGGCGAGCGAAGCATCGCCACGAACGATCGCGTTCGCATCGCGGTGTGCGGCGCGCATATGCAGGGCTTACCGCTCAACCGGGACCTGCTGGCGCGAGGCGCGCATCTCGTGCAGGCAACGCGCACCGCTGCATCGTATCGGCTCGCCGCGCTGCCGGCGTCGGCCGATGGAACGCGTCGGCCGGGCATGTGGCGCGTGGCGGAAAACGGCGTCGAGATCGCGGTGGAAGTGTGGGAGATGCCGTTCGCCGAACTCGGCTCGTTCATCGCGACCGTTCCCTCGCCGCTCGCCTTGGGCAAGGTCGAACTCGCGGACGGCTCGTGGGTAATCGGCTTTCTCTGCGAACCGTATGGCGTGCAATCGGGCACGGACATCTCCGCGTTCGGGGGATGGCGAGCGTGGCTTGCCGAACAGCGGCGATGACCGCGGCGGTCTTGCCGACCGTAGCCGTTCACCTCGGCCGGATCGGCATCGAGCTGCTGCGTCACAGCGAAGACATGCGCCGCGAATGCTTTGTTTGACGCGGTGGCACGCGCGGCCGTCGGAGAGCGGCCCGGCGCAAACGCATTGAGGCCCGTTTGCGCGCCGCTCATGCAAAAGCCGGCGGCAAGCAGGAGAACGGCGAGCGACGACGTTTTGCGCCGGACCTTACGCAGCGTCGTTGATCCGATGTTCGCGATGCGGTCCCACACCCGTTGGCACGGCGAATGACGCGCACGCTTCCTCGTCCGCTTCGGCACCGACGACGCTCGACGAGGCATCGCTACCCGCGCGGCCCTGACTGCGCCGCCAGCTTGCGGGCGGCATCCCGAACTGGCGCTTGAACGCGCGATTGAACGCCGCCTCCGATTCGTAGCCCACGCGTTCCGCCACTGCCGCAATCGGACGCGGCCCAGCGAGCAGATCTTGCGCGGCCACTTGCAAGCGCCAGCACGCGAGGTATTGCATCGGCGCCTGGCCGAGCAATTGCGTGAACCGCTGCGCAAGCGCGGAACGCGAGAGACCGACGCGGCGCGCGAGTTCATCGACGGTCCAGTCATGACCCGGTTGCGCGTGCAGCAACGCGAGCGCCTTGCCGACGAACCGGTCTTCGACGCCCGCGAGCCAGCCACGGCGATCCTCAGGCATCGAGGCGATGCAGCGTCGCACCGCTTCCACGAAGAGCAATTCCGACAGCCGCGCAAGCACGGTCGCGCTGCCGGGACGCCATTCGGCCGCCTCCGTCACCGCGAATCTCAGCGACGATTCGAGCCACGCGGATTGCGGATCGTTGCGCATGTCGATCTTGAAGAGACGCGGCAACGAAGAAAGCACTGGATTAACCAGCATATCCTCGCAAGCGAGAAAGCCGCAGACGATACGTGTGCAGCTCGCTTCCTTGCCCGCTTTCTTTCTCGCACCGTCTCCACCGACGCTTAGGCGCATCACGTCGCCGGGCGAGGTCGCGAGATATCTCGCCACGAGTTCCTCGGCGGGCGTCGGCTCCAGATCGAGCGAACTGCCCATCAGATGCGCCTCGCCTCTCGGCACCACGAGCAGTTCCCCCGCATCGACGCGAATGGCCGACGCGGGGTCGTCGGTCAACGCCGCCTTGCAGCTGCCTTCCAGAATGAGGTGATACGACACGACGCGCTCGGCGCGCGGCAGGAACGTCGCGCACATGGCGGGCGCAACCTGCCCGACCACGCACCACGGCGCCGTGAAATCGCCGTTCAGATACACGGCTCCGCTGAGACGCAGAAGACGAAGAACGTCGGAAAGCGCATCCATGGCCAGTCCCAAAGTTTCGGCGTCCCGCGCAAAACATCTGGACGCTCGGTCATTCAACGAAGCGGTCCGCGCGCCGATACTGGCATCCACGCGAAACACCACTGACGCAAGGTTAAGCCCAGTCGTAACGTTCGCCAACCCACACTAACGAGGGGTCTTCCGATGAATGACACAGCTACTTACCAAGGCAGTTGTTTTTGCGGCGCGGTGCAGTTCACGGTGAACGGGAAGCCTGAAGGCATGGGCTATTGCCATTGCGCGTCGTGCCGACGCTGGTCCGCGGGCCCCGTCAACGCGTTCACGCTCTGGAAGCCGGATGCGCTGCGCATCATTCGTGGCGCGGAACATATCGCCACTTACAACAATACTGAGCACAGCTATCGAAAATGGTGCACCAATTGCGGCGGGCATCTCTTTACCGAGCATCCGCATTGGGGGCTGACCGACGTCTATGCCGCCGTGATCGATGACTTCCCGTATGAACCAGGCCTGCATGTGCACTACATGGAATCGAAGCTGCCGATGAAGGACGGTCTGCCGAAGATGCAGGACTTGCCGAAGGAAATGGGCGGCTCAGGGTTGAGCGCCGCCGAATAGTTGGAGTCGTGCCGTAGTAATCCGCAAACAGGCAGCACGCGTGAGTGGTCTTGCGACGCTGCCATCTGATCTCTCAGGAGCCATGTCATGTCCGCAGTCGCTACCGCATTCTCGCCCGCCGCCGATCTCGCCGCCGTCAAGGTCCGTCAGCACGCTGCCTGGTCGACGGGCAACTACGCAGTCATCGGCACTACCTTGCAGATCGTCGGAGAGCATCTTTGCGAGGCGCTCGACCTGCGCTCAGGCAGTCGCGTGCTCGATGTCGCTGCGGGCAACGGCAATGCGACGCTCGCCGCCGCGCGCCGCTATTGCGACGTCGTGTCCACCGACTATGTCGCTTCGCTGCTCGATGCGGGTCGCGCACGCGCCCAAGCTGAAGGGCTCGCCGTGCACTTTCAGGAAGCAGACGCCGAAGCCTTGCCTTTCCCGGATGCATCGTTCGATGTCGTGCTATCGACGTTCGGCGTCATGTTCACGCCGAATCAGCAACAGGCGGCAAGCGAACTGCTGCGCGTCTGCCGGCCGGGCGGAAAAATCGGCCTGGCGAACTGGACGCCGGAGAGCTTTATCGGACAGGTGTTCAAGACGATGGGCCAATACATCACGCCGCCCACTGGCGTGAAGTCGCCCGCGCTGTGGGGCACGGAGACGCGCATCGCCGAATTGCTCGGAAGCGGCGCGGCGCGCATCAGCGCGGCGAAGCGTGAGTTCGTATTCCGCTACCGGTCGGCAGAGCATTTCGTCGACGTATTCCGCAGCTATTACGGCCCGATGAACAAGGCGTTCGCCGCGCTCGAAGGCGAGCGGCAAGCCGCGTTTCTCGCTGATCTGATGGCGCTCATCGACAGCCGCAATCGTTCCGGCGACGAAACCCTCGTCTTGCCGAGTGAATACCTCGAAGTCGTGGTGGAAAGGAAATGATCCTGCTCAAACATATGTTCGACGAAGCGCTGGACTTCGGGTTGCGCCTGCACGTGCTCGTCTCTTCTACAGAGTTGCGGCGCGAGTCCTTATGCATGGGCATGCCGTTGTTGTCGTCCGTGTGCTTCTTCACACTTCGGCTTGCGCTGTCGCGAATCGGCGTAGTGGTTTGAGCGCGGCTCGGTTCGGTCCTTCGCCTCGTAGGTTCGATGCGAAGGACCGCGCAAGTCTGCGTGGTTGGAGGCAATCGTGTTCATCTATCTTTTGTTGTGGCTCAAACGGGCGCTCGATCGAGCGGAGGACAGCCGTCGCGATGCTTATCTCGCATCGGCTTCGGATATCGTCGAACTTGAACGTCGCATGCGTGCGATGGAAGCGGAGGCGTGAATGGACGATATGCACAACGGTCTCGGCATCCAGCCAGCATCGACGGTCATCGCGCTGCATTGCTCGGGCGCGGGCGCAGCACAGTGGCGAAAGTTGAGCGAAGCGCTTGGCTCGCGCGTATCGTTCATCGCGCCCGAGCACTACGGCTGCGACAGCACGGGACCGTGGAGCGGCGAGCACGCGTTCACGCTCGCCGATGAAGCCGAAAGAACCGTTGATATCATCGATTCGACTTGCGGCAAGGTGCATCTCATCGGGCACTCGTATGGAGGCGGCGTGGCGCTACGCGCCGCAATGGAACGGCCGCAGCGTATCGCGAGCTTATCGCTCTACGAGCCATCGGCGTTTTATCTGCTGAAGACGATGGGCCAGCATGGCGCGCACGCGCTCGCCGAAATCAACGCGATATCGAAGCGCACCGCCGATGGTGTGAGTTGCGGCGACTATCGGGGAGCGGCGGCATCGTTCGTCGACTATTGGGGCGGCCCGGGCGCATGGGAGGCGCTGCGGCCCTCGGTGAAAGCCGCGCTCACGCGCTGGGTGCCGAAAGCGCCGCTCGACTTTCGCGCGCTGCTCGATGAACCCGCATCCGATGCGCCCTACGCTGACTTGCGCATGCCCGTTCTCGTCATGCGCGGCGAGCACGCGCCGCTACCCACGCGTGCATTGGCCGAGCGCTTGCCGCACATGTTGCCGCGTGCGCGGCTTGCGATCGTCGCGGGCGCGGGTCACATGGGGCCGATCACGCACGCAGAAGAGGTCAACGACGCGATCATGCGGCATATCTTCGAAGCGGGATCGAAGCGTTGCGAGCAAGCGCTCAGATACGGCTAGCAAGTCGGCGCGGACTTACGCCCGCGCATTCGTCACGCGAAGAGCGTGTCGAGGGTGATCGGCAAATCCCGCACGCGCTTGCCCGTCGCGTGCCAGATCGCGTTGGCGACAGCCGCCGCCACGCCTACCACGCCGATCTCGCCCACGCCCTTCGCGCCCAGCGGATTAACGACGTCGTCGTGCTCGTCGACGAAGATCACGTCGATGTCGTGTATATCGGCGTTCACCGGAACGTGATACTCGGACAGATTGTGATTCATCTGCCGGCCGAGCTCGTGATCGAATTGCCCGTGCTCGTGCAGCGCCATGCTGATGCCCCACACCACGCCGCCCGACACCTGACTTGCCGCCGTCTTCGGATTCACGATGCGACCCGCCGCCACCGCGTTGACCACGCGCGTCACGCGCACGGTGCCGAGCGCCGCATCGACGCGTGCTTCGACGAACACTGCCGAGTGCGTGCCGATCGAGTACGACTGCTGCTTGTCGTGCGGTGTCACGGTCACCTGGGCATTCAGCGAATCCAGGCCCGCGCGCGTCAGCAGTTCGCGCAGCGATAGTCGTTGCTCGGTGCCTTCGCCGCACACGACGTATTCGCCGTCGAGCCGCACCGCGTCCGGCTGCGCGCGTGCGAAGGCCTCGCCGCCGTGTTCCTTCGCAATCGACGCGAGCTTGCCGCGCAGGCGCGTGCACGCCGCATGCACCGCGCTGCCAACCGACGACACCGTCCACGATCCGCCTTCGAGCGGCGCCTTCGGCAGACGGCTGTCGCCCAGACGGAAATCGACGTGTTCGAGCGGCACGCCGAGCGCATCGGCGGCGAGCTGCGTCATCACCGTATAAGTGCCCGTGCCGATGTCCGCCGTGGCGCTCGCCACGACGACATGCCCGTCCGCTCCGATCTCCGCGAGCGCGGACGCCTCGTTCTGCATCGCGTCCCAGATGCCTGTCGCCACGCCCCAGCCGACGAGTTCGTTCCCTTCGCGCATCGAGCGCGGCGCGAGCGGACGCTTGTCCCAGCCGAAGCGTGCCGCGCCCTCTTCGAAACACTCGCGCAACGCCTTGCTGGAGAACGGCAGGTTCTTGTTACCGTCGCGCTCCGCATAGTTGATGAGCCGCAGCTTCAGCGGGTCCATGCCGAGCGCCTCGGCGAGCTCGTCCATCGCCATTTCCAGCGGGAAAAGCGCTTGCGCCGCGCCGGGCGCGCGCATGTCGGCGGGCGTCGGCACGTCGAGCTTGCTCACCTTGTAGTCGAGCCGCACGTTGTCGCACGCATAGAGCTGTCCGGCCCAGTTCACCATGACGTCGCAGTAGTCCTCGTATTGCGACGTCTCGGACACCGCCTCATGGATGATCGCCTCCAGCCTGCCGTCGCGATTCGCGGCCAGCGCGACGCGTTGCAGACTCATCGGTCGATGCGCGAAGGTGAACATCTGCTGCCGCGTCAACACCACGCGCACGGGCCGCTTCAAATCGCGCGCGGCCATGACGGCCAGCGGCAGGTGATATTGCGGACGCAAGCCCGAGCCGAACGCGCCGCCGACGAACGGCGAGACGACTTCGAGCATGTCGTCGTCGAAACCGAAGATCTTTGTCAGATACTGCTTGGTGTTGAGCACGCCCTGCGTCTTTTCATAGACGGTGAACTTGCCGGACGGCTCGGGAATGACCGTGCAGCCGTGCAGTTCGATCGGGTTGTGATACTCGGCCGGCGTCGAATAGCGGCAGTCGATCTTGAACGCGGCCGCGGCCAGCGCGCCGTCTGCATCGCCGCGCGGCGGTGGCGGCGGCTCGAAGCCGCCCTTTTCGGTCGATGGCGGATAGCTGTCTGTTTCCACTTCGCGCAGGTCCGTGCAGTGGCTCGTGCGCTCGTAGGTCACTTCGATCAGCGACGCCGCATGACGCGCGAGCTCATAACTTTCCGCGACGACGAGCGCGACCGGCTGACCGCTGTACCAGATGCGATCGTCCCAGAGCGGCCGAAACGGCATGCCGCCCGGCGCGGACTGGTCTTTCCAAGCGGCGTCGTTGAGCGGCAACTCGGGGCGGTTTTCATGCGTGAGCACCATCAGCACGCCGGGCAATTCCAGCGCGCGCCGCGATTCGATCGACACGATGCGCCCGCTCGCGATGCGACTCGGAAGAACGAAGCCATAGCTCATGTCATCCGCGAAGAATTCGCCTGCGTATCGCGCCTCGCCCGTCACCTTCTTTCTGCCGTCGACGCGGTTGACGGGCTTGCCGCTGAAGTGCGCGCCCTGCCGCGCGATGCGTTCCAGTTCGTTCGGAGAATTCATGATGCGTCGTCCTCTCTGCTGGCGAGGCTGATACCCGATGCCTGTTCGAAAGCGCGCTCGATGGCACGCGCGGTCAGTTCGATCTTGAATGCGTTGCCGGGACGGCCGCGCGCGTCGCGCACCATTGCGCTCGCGAAGTCGCGCACCGTGGCGGCGTCGAGCGTCTTGCCGCGCAACGCGGCTTCGGCGTCGCGGTTGCGCCACGGCATATGGGCCACGCCGCCGAGCGCGCAACGCACTTCTTCGATGCGATTGCCGTCGAGCTTGAGCGCGAGCGCGACCGACACCAGCGCGAACGCATACGACGCGCGATCCCGCACTTTCACGTAGGCGTGGTGCTGCGCGAAGTCATCGGCGGGCAAGGTGATCCCGACGATGATCTCGTCGTCGCGCAGGTTCGTGTCGATGTGCGGCGTATCGCCGGGAAGCCGGTGAAACGCGTCGAACGGGATGACGCGCTCGCCGTTGTCGCTCGCGACGCGCACGGACGCGTCGAGCGCGGCGAGCGCCACGCACATGTCAGACGGATGAACGGCGATGCAATGCTCGCTCGCGCCGAGAACGGCGTGGATGCGGTTGACGCCATCCATCGCGCCGCAGCCGCTGCCCGGCTGGCGCTTGTTGCATGGCGTGGCGGTGTCGTAGAAATAATGGCAGCGCGTGCGTTGCAGCATGTTGCCGCCGACGGTCGCGACATTGCGAATCTGCGCCGACGCGCCGGCAAGTATCGCCTTCGACAGCAGCGGATAGCGCGACTCGATGCGTTCGTCGTAGGCCACGGCGCTGTTCGTGGCGAGCGCGCCGATGTCCATGCCGCCGTCCGCGTTCGGCTCGATGCCGGTCATCGGCAGCCGGCGGATATCGACGAGCCGTTCGGGGCGCGCGACGCCTTCCTTGATTAGATCGACGAGGTTCGTGCCGCCCGCGAGAAACGCCGCCGACGGCGCGCGGTGCGCTTCGAGCGCCGCGGATACGTCGTTCGCGCGGGTGTAGGAGAAGCGGTTCATGGGCGCGCCTCCTCGTTCTGAATGGCGTTTCCTTCGACGCCTTGCCCGCCCGACGCCTCCAGAATGGCCTGCACGATGTTCGGATACGCGCCGCAGCGGCAAAGGTTGCCGCTCATCGCTTCGCGCACTTCGGCGGCGTCGTGGGCGTGTCCTTCCGCGAGCATGCCGACGGCCGAGCAGATTTGCCCCGGCGTGCAGTAGCCGCATTGAAAGGCGTCGCAGTCGATAAACGCCTGCTGCATCGGATGCAGCGTGTCGCCGTTAGCCAAGCCTTCGATGGTGGTGATGGCCGCGCCGTCATACGAAACGGCGAGCGCGAGACACGTATTGATGCGCTGGCCATCGACGAGCGCGGTGCACGCGCCGCATTGTCCGTGGTCGCAGCCCTTCTTCGTGCCGGTAAGCTGGCAGTGTTCGCGCAGCAGGTCGAGCAATGTGGTCCACGGCTCGATGTCGAAACTACGCGCTTCGCCGTTGATCTTCAGCGTGCAGGCAACGCGCTGCGCGTGCGGCGCGTCCGCGTCCAACGTGGTCGCGGTCGATGAGGTGTTCATGGGATCTCCTTGCGGGAATCCCGGTGTGGAGCATGCGCCGTGCCTTGCACAGCGTTCCTGACTCAGAATGTAAGAACCGCGAGAACCCGAGTACGATCAGGCAAGCGCAGCAAAAAACCGCGCCGCGAAAAGAAAACGTACAGACAGGAGCCAGACCGAAATGTCAAAGAGCCAGTACCGCATAGCCGTGATTCCCGGCGATGGAATCGGCAAGGAAGTGATGCCCGAAGCGCTGCGCGCGCTAGATGCAGTGAGCCAACGCTTCGGCATCGCGCTGGAGTACCAACACATCGAATGGGCAAGCTGCGACTACTACGCCGCCCACGGCCAGATGATGCCCGACGACTGGAAGGCGCAGCTCGAAACCGCCGACGCCATTCTCTTTGGCGCCGTCGGCTGGCCGCAAAGCGTTCCCGATCACGTCTCGCTGTGGGGATCGCTCCTCAAGTTCCGCCGCGAGTTCGATCAATACATCAACCTGCGGCCGGCGCGTCTCTTCGACGGCGTGCCGTCGCCGCTCGCCAACCGCAAGGCCGGCGACATCGACTTCATGATCGTGCGTGAGAACACCGAAGGCGAATACTCGTCCGTCGGCGGCGTTAGTTTCGAAGGCACCGAGCGCGAGTTCGTGTCGCAAACCTCCATCTTCACGCGCCATGGTGCGGAGCGCGTGCTCAAGTTCGCGTTCGATCTCGCGCAGCAACGCGCGAAGAAGATCACGGTGGCGACCAAGAGCAACGGCATCTCCATCAGCATGCCGTGGTGGGACGCCCGCGCCGCAGAAATCGCCACGCAGTATCCGGATGTGGCATGGGACAAGCAGCATATCGACATCTTGTGCGCGCGCTTCGTGCTGAACCCGGACCGCTTCGATGTCGTCGTCGCGACGAATCTCTTCGGCGACATTCTCTCGGACCTCGGCCCCGCGTGCACCGGCACGATCGGCATTGCGCCGTCCGCCAACATGAATCCTGAGCGCGCGTTCCCGTCGCTCTTCGAGCCCGTGCACGGCTCCGCGCCGGATATCGCGGGCAAAGGCATCGCCAATCCAATCGCGATGATCTGGTCCGCCGCGATGATGCTCGACTTCCTCGGCCAGCGCCCCGCGCACGATGCGATTCTGTCCGCCATCGAAGCCGTGCTGAAGGAAGGGCCGCACACGGGCGATCTCGGCGGCAAGGCCGGCACGAAGGAAGTCGGCGAAGCTATCGCGCAACGGCTCGGCTGAATAGGTATCGCTATTTAGTACGGGTTGCTAACTACTTCGAAACGCTTAATAGCGAACCGTTCGTGGTCGTTCAGAACGGTTCGCTACGTCGCTCGATCTATGAGCTTAGCCAACCTTGGGATTCACGACCGACACCTTCGGGCCGTTGCTGTCCCACTGACTGAGATACCAGTTGCGCTTCCACACCGGGTTGGTAGTGGTGATCGCGCCCGTCACGACGCAGCCATTGAGCCGCAGACCGCCGACCGCGAACGAATCGCTCGTGCAGGTGTCGGTATGGTTCGTGATCTGGATGTCGACGTTCTTCGAGACCGGACCGGGGAAGGCGCCGAGGTAGACGAGAATGCCGCCGCCGGAGCATCCCCGAGTCGTCGGGCTGACGATCTTGATGCCCTGGAGCACTGCGTTGTTGTTGTTCGGCTCGATGTCGAGGCCATACGCCGGCGCCGTGCCCGAGATGTTTTCCCAGAGCGGATTGTTGAACGTAATGCCGCTGCCGGACGTGATCGTCGCACCTTGGCGGCGGCAGCCGTTCGCGTGGTGGCCGCTGATCGTTACGTTCGAGCTCGGCTTGTTCGAGCCGCTCTGGCTATTGCCGATGTAGATGCCGTCGCCCCAGCAGTTGATCGTCGTCGGGTTCGTGATCGTCACGCCGGTGGAGCCGTTGATCGAGATGCCCATGCCCCACTCGCCGGAGCCGGCCGAGTTCAGTTCCTTGCTGCCATCGAGGTACGGTGCTTCGATGTTCACGTTGCTCACGTCCCACACGCGCATCATCTGATACGTGCTGCTGTTGTGCGACAGCATCTTGATCGACGCGCCGGGCGCGAAGCGGATATGCGTGTTCGAGCGCAGCGTGAGGCCCGTTGCGTCGATGCGGCTCTTGCCCGTGATGAGGAGAATCTGACCGACTGAGCCGTCGATGGCAGCCTGAAGCGCCGCGCGGTCGTTGGTGGAGCCATCGCCCTTCACGCCAAACGACTTGTCTTGCAGCACGCCGGCCGTGCTCGTGTTGCTCGTGCCTTGCGAGCCGGTGCTTGCAGTGGTGCCACGGGGGTCCGCGGTGCCGAGGTTCTGCCACGGCGTGGTTCCGTTCTTGAACCAGTTGCCCGCCGTGTTGCGGCCATAGATGGCGCCGTTGATGTACACGAGCGTCGTGTATGCGACGGGCGAGCCGGTCGCCATGGTCGTGCCGTTGCGCACTGCGTGGCCGCCGACGAGCGTCCAGACGGCGCCCGAGCTATCGGTGATGGACGCTGCGGGCGGAATGGCCGTGCCACTCGCCGAGGCGGCCTTCGCCACGGCGGCGGTATCGCCGAGCCCATCGGCACTGGTTTCGCTGCCGCCGCCACAGGCGGCCAGGGCGGCGCTTCCCGCCCCGGCCATCATGTACGACAGGAACTTTCTACGCGTAAGGGATGCGTTGACGTTGCTGGAGATGCTGCTCAGGGAATTTTCGCCCTGCGTATTGAATAGACGATTCGACGACACGGGAAATTATTCATGTTTGCTCAAGGAGGCCGAAGTTTAATGTCCTGAATCTACCGAATGGGTTTCGCGATGTAACAGTACGAAAGAGCAAAGCACGACCGTATTCTCATACCGTAAGGAGAAAAAACGGGTCGCAACTGTTGGCTTTCGGAGAAAGATCAGACTTTTTGCGTGGAATAATGGCCTTCAATTAATAGGCTTATTCGGAGTTGTTGTAACAACGGACTCCGAATGAGTAGTAATTTCCGACTAGTTTCAAAAGCGGTCGTCTTGGCCCGCGTGACGCTTCATGGCACGCGGGAGCAACGTTTCGACGAGTGGTGAAGCAGTCGTTCGCTCGGTGTGTAGACCGTGCGTGTGCAATGTGACTATCGTTTGCAGTATTAACTTATGAATCACTCATTTGGCCTTGACTATGAAGGTCCGATGCGGTCATTCAATGCAGCAAGTCGCGTGAGGCCGATAGGACCGGGATGGCAATCGACTGCCGAAACGCGCTTTCACGTGAAGAGCGACGGGACGCTTGGAAAGCGGAGAACGAGCGGGAAACGCCGCTGCGAGCAGTTCGGGAGATGGGAGACGTGTAGGACTGCGTGTCGAGTATGTCGACATCGATTGAGGCTATCGCGAGCGCGTGCCTCGACCGATCGACCGGACGGACCGGAGCGATCGGTCATCGCGGTTTCCGCTATACGCCTTCGACAAGAACGGCGCGATACCGCGCGCCTCGAAACCGATGCTGCGCAACCTGTTGATATGCCGGGCTGTCGTACCACTCACGCGCAGCGGCCGTAGACGGGAACTCCACGATCACAACGCCTTCGGGCGCGTCGCCTTCGAGGACTTGCTGAGGTCCGTAAGCGGCGAGAACTTTGACAGGGTGACCCTGCAGCGTCTCGCCGACCTTGCTTTGATATTCATCCAGCTCACGCTGATCTTGCGTGCTCTCTCTCGTGAAAACGATGTAAGTCGCCATGTCGAACGCTCTCCAAGTAATGAAGGGGAGAACGATCATGCCATGAAACGCGCAAGTACCTTCATGCTCGGAGCACGGCCGAGAAAGCTCGATATCTCAAGACAACGCAAGCATGGCGAGTATCGGCAATCCGTGACGAAACGGCGGATAACTTCGAACGACGATACGCGCGGCAGGTTGCGAAGCCGCGCTTTCTCAGCGAATGGTCACGCACTGATCTCTTTCGACCAGCCCGCGTACCACTGCCGGAACAATTCGAATTGCGTCTGTGCATAGCGGCGCTGCGCTTCACTGAGTGCATCGGTCTCATTGAAATGAAGCGTGTATTCCTCGTCGCCGTTGAGAACCATCAGGTATTTGTAGTACAGCACCAGGTCCGTGCCTTCGTCGAACGATGAGAGCACGGCGAGCGCGCTTTCGAGTTCACGTGCCTGGCGACGCGCCGTCACGTCCCCATCGCTGGCTTTGCGGCATAGATCGACGAGTTGCAAGACTTCGCGCGGCAATGCATTGCCAATGCCGGTAATCGCGCCTCGCGCGCCGCAGTTGACGAAGCCGTGAAAGACTTGCGTGTCCACGCCCGCCATCAACGTCACGTTTTCGTCCTGGCTCGTGATGTACTCGGCTGCATAGCGCATGTCCGCCGCACCGCCGAACTCTTTGAAGCCGATCAGGTTCGGATACTTGGCCCGCAGTTCGAAGAACAGGTCGGCGCGCGTGGCAAAGCCGTAGTAGGGGCTGTTATAGATGACTGCGGGAAGCGCAGGCGCCGCTTCGAGAATCGCCGAGAAATGAGCCTTCTGCGCGGCGGGCGAGGCACCGCGGGACAGCACGCGCGGAATGACCATCAGGCCGCTAGCGCCGACCTTTGCCGCGTGCGCTGCATGCGAGACGGCTTCGCGGGAATTCACCGCACCGGTGCCGACGATAGTCGGGACGCCGGCATCGACGAGCCGCGCCACGCCTTCCTGACGCTGCGCTTCGCTCAGAAGTGGCCAGTCACCCATCGATCCGCAGTACACCACTGCGTTCATGCCGAGACCGACGAGCTCGCGCGCTTTAGCGACGAGCGCGTCGTAGTCCGGCGTGCGCTCGGCTGTGCACGGCGTCATGAGCGCCGGAATAGCGCCCGTGAAGATGTTGTTGCCCATGTTATTGCCCTCGACCTTCAGTGAGTTTGAGTCGTGAATCGGTATTGCCGATAGCGCTGGCGATAGCACGCAGTATCACAAGTCAGAACCATTAACGCTTGCGTCGATTCATGTTGTCGAGTGACGAAATCGGCATAACGACGCATCGCTATCCATCATTGCGCGTGATCCGTCACAGGAGGCGACTGCGCCTCGAGTAGCGTCGCTATGCGCGCCGGCACGATGGGCGGACGCTGCGCATCCGTCTTCCAGCCGAAACAGAATGCAGCCGCTTCACCGCAGATCTTTCCTTGGCAAGGCCCCATGCCGCAGCGCGTGTGCAACTTCGCGTCGCGCCACGAGCGATACTTCGAGGCATCGCCGAAAGCGACGTCTTCGCATCGGCACAAGATGGTGTCCGGTTGGGCTAACGTGCCAAGTTCAGCGTTCAACGTGAACGCCTCGTGCATGCGTCGCGCGAATTGCCGGTAAGCTTCCCGCGCCGCGAAAAGCGCCCGCGCTTGCTCGCGATGGCCCAATGCCGCATGCGCGGCTATGCGGCCTTCTAGCGCGGCAAGCTCCATGCCGCCCACGCCTGTGCATTCGCCCGCAGCATAGACATCAAGCACGGAAGTGGCCTGCCATTCATCCACACGTAACGCTGTTTCGAACGGTGTCTCGACAATCTGACAGCCAAGCGCGATGCCGATCTGAACGTTCGGCACGAGTCCATATGCGCAAGCTAGGCGATCACAATCGATATCGATGTCTCCATCGCCATGACGCACGCGCACGCGCGTGACTTGCTTCTCGCCTTGGGCTTCCGCCACATAAGCGCCGCGAAAAAAAGGCGTCGCGTGCAGATCGAAGCGCATGCGAGCCGCCTGCAAGAGCTTCGCAGGCGTCTTCAACAGACCGCCGGCGAAGCGCCGAACATGGCCTGCCGATGCCTGCTCGACGATGGCCGCCACCGTAGCGCCATGTTGACGCGCCGTGGTCGCCGCAGCCCACAAAAGCGGCCCCGTGCCGGCGATAACGATACGCTGCCCCTCGACCGGCATGCCGCCTTTGATCAACGCCTGCAAACCGCCCGCGCCCGTCACGCCCGGCAAGGTCCAGCCGGCAAACGGCAGAAAGCGCTCGCGCGCCCCTGTCGCGACGATCAGCTTCTCGTAGCCGACTCCAAAACCGCGCTCTGCATCTTCGACGAGCAGTGTCTTGCCGGGCAGCGATTGCACCACGCGCGTACCGCAAAGACGCGACATGTTGTTGTATCGAGAAAGCGCGTCGATGGCGGCGCGCGCCGAGCCTTTCGGCGCGTGTTGCGGCCCTTGCCGCCAGATCTGACCGCCGGGCAGCGCGTTATCGTCGATGATGCCAACCTGCACGCCCGCTTCTGCCGCAACACGCGCCGCGTGAAGCCCAGCGGGACCCGCGCCGATGATAAGGACATCGAACTTCATCTTGCTACGCTTCCCGTCTCGACCGACATGCCCTGTGCGCACAACGTCTGACAGGCAAGCCGATGCCGCACCCCATCGATTGTCACTCTGCATTCCTGGCAGATGCCCATGCCGCACAGCGGGCCACGCAGGTCACCGTTCACCGAGCGCCGCGTGGCGAAACCCGCGCCGCCCGCGGCGAGCGCCACGGCCGCCAGCACCGAACTGCCGCCCGCCACGCTCAAGGCGCGTCCATCGATCCGAACCGTCAACGATTGCTCAGACATGCACGGCTCCGTTGTTGATGCCACCTGTCACGCGGCTCGTCTGAAATCGCGAGGGCAAGTACGGCGTCGCGTCGATCGGCAACTGAGACGACGCGCCCGTCATTTGCGCGGCAATCAGCTTCGCGGTAGCAAGCGCCGTCGTCACGCCGAGTCCTTCGTGGCCGGTCGCAATCCACACCGGAACGTGCGCCGCATCGTGGCTAACGAAGTGCGTTGCCGGGCCGATGAGCGGCAGGCCGTCGAGCGTCGCGGGGCGGAATCCGGTCCATGCGCGGATCGCATTGAGGGCAGGCAGCCGGGGAAGATACTCGCTCGCGCGCCGAAGCATGCGCGCCATGATCTCGGGCTCGACGCCGGAATCCACGTTGTCGAACTGCCGCGACGAGCCGATCAACAATTGCCCAGTCGGACGTGGCTGCACATTGAACGCCACCGACGTACCGCTCGCGTTGTGCGCGCTCTTGATATAGCCGAGTTCGAGAATCTGATGCCGGATGGTGCCCGGATAGCGATCCGTGATGAGCAGATGCCCCTTCTTCGCCTGTATCGGCAAACCAGGCATCAACTCGATGGCCTGCAGCCCATTTGCTACAAGCACCGCGCCTGTCGCGATGACTTCGCCGCTCGCAAGCATGACGCCTTCGCGTGTCAATCGCGCGACCGATGCATCTAACCTGCAACTCACGCGGCCTCCGCCCGACGCGTCCGCGATCAGCCACGCAGCGGCGGCCGGCGCGTAGACAACGGCGTCATCGGGGACGATCATGCCGCCCTTAAAACCCTCGCGCAGTTCGGGCTCCGCTCCACGCAACTGCTGCGCATCCAGCATGTCGCATGCGATGTTCTCGCTTGCGAGCGAATCCCGACGCTCACGCGCGAGATCGAATTCTTCCTCGTCGGCGGCGACCCACAGCGTGCCGCAACGCACGAAAGCCTGACGCTCGTCGAGATGCGGCGAGAGATCGAGCCATAACTGACGCGACCACGATGACAACGCGAACTCAGCGGGCGTATCGTCCATCACGACGACGTGCCCCATGCCCGCCGCCGTCACGCCCCCGCCGATGCTCGCGCGATCGAGCACGAGCACATTCATGCCCTTGCTCGCGAGCTCGCGCGCGCACGCCGCCCCGACGATGCCCGCGCCGATCACGATCACATCGGGGCACGCAGGTGCCGAGACAACACTCGCGTTCACGTGCGAATGCCCCACGCGAACGGATCGTCGCTCGAGAAGACGAGCTTCGCTTCGGCGTTCACGTGCGCGGTTCCGCGAATGCTCGGCCGCACGCGTCCCGCGTTATCGCTCATGCTCTCATAACGCGCCTCGAACACGCTGCCGACGATGCTCTCCTGCCGCCACAGCGCGCCCGGCGCAAGCAAGCCATCGGCGGCGAGACAGGCGATCTTCGCGCTTGTGCCCGTTCCACACGGCGAGCGGTCGTACGCCTTGCCGGGACACAGTACGAAGTTGCGGCTATCGACACCGCGCGTCGGCGAATCGGCGAACAGTTCGATATGGTCGATGACCGCGCCCCCCTCGCCCGTGATGCCGTTTGCTTCGAGGGCCTCGCGGATTGCCCAAGCAACTTCCGTCAGCGGTTCGACGCGCGCGAAGTCCAGTGCCTGGCCATGATCGGACACGAGGAAGAACCAGTTACCGCCCCACGCGATATCGCCATGCACGCGCCCGAGATTCGGCACGTCGAGCGGCACTTGCGTACGGTAACGGTACGCCGGAACGTTGTGCACGGTGACGCTGAGATCGCTGTGCAGTTCGGCTTCAACAATGCCGACAGGCGTTTCGATGCGATGCACGCCGGGCTGGATGCGTCCGAGATGCGCGAGTGAAACGACGAGCCCGATGGTGCCGTGACCGCACATGCCGAGAAAGCCGACGTTATTGAAGAAGATCGCGCCCGCCGAGCACGATGGGTCGTGCGGTTCGCACAACAGCGCGCCAACCATCACGTCCGAGCCGCGCGGCTCATTGACGATGCCTGCGCGCACGCGATCGTAGTCCCGGCGAAAAATGTCGAGGCGTTCGGACAGCGGACCGCGACCGAGATCAGGGCCGCCCGCGATCACGAGCCGCGTCGGCTCTCCGCCGGTATGCGAGTCGACGACTTCGATGTGAGTGAGTGTTTTCATGAGGCAATGGTAAGCGTGCGCACTGCCAGCGTCTTGGCCGATCGCGTCTGCGAGAGTGATGAAATCGGCATAGCTTTGCGTGCGGCAAGCACGAGTACAAACCCCGAGTGCCGCCCGAACGTCGCGCGACTATGCGGATTTCTGCATCGCGACTGATTATTTCCCGCAAGACGCAACGATCTTCGGCTCCGTATATTTGTGCGCGCCGTGCTTGGACGGCGCCGACGAAGCCAATAAAGAACACCACACTACGACACACGATCAAACCAAAGAGGATGCCTGAGACAATGAAAGTCGCCACTTCGTACGTATCGGCCGCGCTGGTCGCGTGCTCCACCTTTGCCAGCGCGTCGTACGCGCTCGCGGCGTCGGCATCGCCGCAGAACGTCCAGATCGGCTTTGCGGCGCCGCTCACCGGCGGCCAGGCGCACTACGGTGCCGATTTTCGAAGCGGCGTCGAGCTCGCGATTGCCGACATGAATGCGACGAAGCCCGTCATCGGCGGTCAGGCCGTGCAGTTCGTGCTCAACGCACAGGACGATCAGGCAGATCCGCGTACCGGCACCACAGTCGCTCAGAAGCTCGTGGACGATGGCGTGGTCGCTGTCATCGGCCACTACAACTCGGGCACCAGCATTCCAGCCGCGCCCATCTATGCGAAAGCGGGCATCCCCGAAGTGGCGATGGCGACCGCGCCCTCGTACACGCGGCTCGGCTTGCCGACGACGTTTCGCCTGCTGACATCCGATACGCAACTCGGCAGCGTGCTCGGCGAATACGTCGCGAAGGGCCTCAAATACAAGCGGCTCGCTATCGTCGATGACCGCACCGCGTACGGCCAGGGCGTCGCGGAGGAGTTCGCGAAGGCGGCGAAGGCGGCAGGCGCGACCATCGTCGATCAGGAGTACACAACAGATAAGGCCGTCGATTTTCGCGCGATTCTCACGAAGATCAAGTCCGCCGACGTCGATGCGGTCTTCTACGGCGGCGCCGATACGCAAGCCGCGCCGATGCTGAAGCAAATGCGTTCACTCGCGATCAAGGCGGTGTTGATCGGCCCGGACATGCTTCAGTCCGAGAACCTGATCAAGATCGCAGGCGGCGCGGCGGAAGGCACGCTGGCCGCATCGGAGGGAAGTCCGCTTGCGCAGATGCCGGGCGGCAACGCGTTCGCCGAGCACTACAAGGCGCACTTCAGCAAGCCGGTGGAGTTGTACGCGCCCTATGCGTACGACGGCACCATGGCTGTTTTCAACGCGATGAAGAAGGCGGATTCCACCGATCCGCGCGTGTTCCTGACCGCGCTCAAGAGCACGAACATGAAGGGCGTGACCACGAGCGAGCTGTCGTACGACAATTACGGCGACCTGAAGTACGGCGGCGTGACCGTCTACAAAGTCGCCAATGGCAAGTGGGTGCCGTTGCAAACCGTCGGCACGAAGTAACGTAAACGCGGTGGCCGCGTGCTTGGGTTAAGCGGCCACCATTGAGCGAATGTCAGAAGCGCGATCAGCGTTGACCGGCACCGATATGCGGCGATAGCGCCGCGAGCCACAGCGAGACCGCCACCGCGCCCGCGTCCGGCGAACCGACGGCGCGCGTGCCCAGATAGCTCGCGCGCCCCGCCCTCGGCGTCATCTGCGCGGTGTTCTGCGCGCCCTGCTGCGCTGCCGATACCGCGACTTCCCACGCCTTATGCGCGGCACTACCGGAAGTCAGCGCCTCTTCATAAGCCGATACGGCGGGAAAGAGTGCATCCAGCATTGTTCGATCGCCAGCTTTCGCACCACCGAGATCACTGATAGCCTCGACTGCCGCTCTGAACGCATGCGCCCAATCCAGCGCGGATGCCTCGCCGATGTCCGCCAAGTGCCGCGACGCGCGCATCAACGCGGTCGCATAGAACGGCCCCGAACTGCCCGCGATGGCGCGGCGCAGCGCCAGGCTCAACGCTGCGAGCGCGCCCGCAGGCGTGCCGAGATCGCTTTCGCTCACTTCAAGCAGGGCGTGCGCGGCGCGCTTCATGCTCGCGCCGAGGTCTCCATCGCCGGCGACGGAATCTAGTTCGGTGAGCCTCGGTTCGTTTTGAATCAACGTATCCGCTACGGATTGCAGCGCCGCTTTCATCGCGCGCGTCCATTGACTCGGCTCGCCCTGCGCGGCTGCTTGCGTCGCGCTCGGCTGCGCGGGACCGTCGATGCGAATGTCGCGATTGACCACGCCAGCACCGGGCCATGCGCGCGCTTCGGTCGGTGCATCCAAGAAGCTCAACGTTGCGTCGTCCACGCGCAGCAGCGAGATAGAGCAGCCCGGCATGTCCAGCGCCGAGAGGAACGTCCCCGCCCACGCGCGCTCAATTCGAATGCCTCGTGCAGCAAGATTATCGTGAGCGGCTCGCAACACAATATCGAGCTCCATCTGCGGCGTGCCTCCGAGCCCGTTCACCAGCAACGCGACTCGCTCGCCGCTCGCGAGCGCCAGTTCATCGACGATGCTTGAAATAAGCACGTCGCAAAGCGCATCGGCGGGCAGCATCGCGGTACGCTCGACGCCTTTCTCGCCGTGAATGCCGAGTCCCAACTCGATCTCGTCATCGCCGAGCGTGAAGCCCGACTTCTCGGCGCCGGGGATGGTGCAGCCATCGAGCGCCACACCCATGGTGCCGAGATTCGCGGCCGCGAGGCGCGCGACGGACGCGACTTCTTCGAGCGTCATTCCACGGGCAGCCGCCGCGCCCGTGACCTTGTGCACGAGCACCGTCCCTGCGATGCCGCGCCGACGGTCGCGCGCTGTTTCATCGCGCAAGGCAACGTCGTCGGCCACGACGACGACCTCGACCGGGATGCCCTCTGCGCGCGCCAGTTCCGCAGCAAGGCCGAAGTTGAGGCGATCGCCCGTGTAGTTCTTGACGATCAGTACCGCGCCGCGCGGACCGGCGGTGGCGCGGATCGCGGCGAGCACGGCGTCTGTGGACGGTGACGTGAACACTTCGCCACAGACCGCGGCGCTCAGCATGCCCGCGCCGACGTAACCGCCATGCGCGGGTTCGTGGCCGCTGCCGCCGCCCGAGATCACCGACACCGGGCGGTCCGTCGCTTCGTTCTGCTCCCGTCGCACGAGCACGTTTTCAGCGCCGAGAATCGCGACGTGGGGCGCTTGCCGCGCGACGCCTTCGAGCATTTCACGCACGACGTCATGCGGGGTGTTGATCAGTTTCTTCATGGCACTCTCTTTCGGCAGTCAACGGTGGCTCACAGTTTGCCGCATCGGACCGTCCGTTGCTCTGTCGGCGAAGCGCTTGCATTCGATCAGCCGGCGGCGTGTCTCGACGAGGCGGCCACGCGCTGAACGTTGCAGCGCCCTGTTTCAAGGCTGCGGAGGAATAGACTTTCGATGACTTCCGCGGGTCCGCGCACATGCGGCGCGAAGGCGGTCTATGAGCGCCGCACGCCGACCTCGGTTCGCGCCACCGCCGCATAGGCCGGCTCATCGAAAAGCGCTGGCCGCGAGAGAAAGTCCTCGGCCCACTCGAGCGCATCGCTTCCCCAGAACAGCCGATCGCGCAATATCAGAGTCGGCACGCCGAAGACGCCTAGATCGATCGCGCGCTGGGTGTTGTCCCTGAGTTGGCGTTTGACATCGGCCGAGCCGATGCGCTGTTCCGCATCGTCGACGTCGAGTCGCTCAGCGAACGCCTCGAATTCCAATTCAGGATCGCGCCCGTCCGCAAAAACGAAGCCGAGCGCTTTACCGACATCGACGGTGCGCGCGCCCAGCGATACGAGCAGGCGTTGCGCGGCAAGCGGATTGAACGGATGACGCGGCGGCATCGCGAACGGGACGCCCTTGCGTCCCGCAAGCCACACGCAGAATTGATAGGTATGAATGCGCTTCGACGGAAGCTCGGCCGGGCCGAGCGTGCCCCAATGCTTGAGAAGCGCGGCGAAAAGAATGGGCACGGGCTGTATGTCCAGGCGATCCCGCAACGCGTCCAGACGTTGAAAAGCTAGATAAGAAAACGGAGATACGACGTCGAAAAACCACTCGGCCTTTTCCATTGTCGCGCTTCCGGTGTCGTCGAATTATGGTCATTATCGCCGGATCAGAATGAGGCTGCCATCCGCAGATTCCCGGCGCTTCGCCTACACGTTGGCGTTGCGACTTGCGTCGGCTCTGTTCAGCGTGATGCCGTCGACAGCCTCTGCCGTATGCTACTCAGCATCCGGTTGGCTATCGCCGCGGAATCGAGTCTGTAGGCACCGGCTTTCAATAGCATTTTGATAAATCCGACCTTGGCTGTATTGATGTCCGATGGCCCGCAGTGACTAAGGTTCGTTGCATGCGGGACTATCATTCGACCGGGCTTGTCTGCGCTGTCGTTCTTACGGGTCATTATGGTTTGGTCTCTCGCTGGCTTGTGCTTCGCTTAACGGTGCCTGCGTCGAAACCTTTACCCGTGGATGCGTAGGCATAGCGACGAAACGGCCATCGCCCGTTCAATTCTCAGTCCTTGGAGGGTGCGAGGTCTCGTCGTCGGCCAGGCCCAATGCCCAGCGCAAGTCGCCCACGAATTCGAGCGAGACACGAGTCCACTCGTCGGTACCCGGGCGGCAGTCGCGTGGGTTCCTTCGTCCACGAGCCCGACGAATGATCTCGATGCTAAGACTCAACGCGCGTGCCTCGTCTCTGAGTGAGTCGTCGTCAAAAGCCGAATGGTTGTCTACCGTATCCATAACTTGGTTGTCGCGCGAGCGTTTCGATGAAATCCGGCGCTCGCAAGCCGTCGAGCGAAAGCTATTCGATCGCGTGAATTCATCTGTTTCGAAGCAAGGCGCGCAAGCCCCCTATTACGCGAACGCGCCCTCGATTTCCTTCAGTCGACGGCGTGCTCGCTTTACTCGCATACCGCATGAGCTCAGAACGTCGACCAATCGCCGTCCATTGAAGAGCCGGACACTGCCGCAGTGACGACCAAAGGCTTCGCCGGGCGCGCGAGGACCGGCGTTTTCTTGACCGGCGCCGGTCGCATCGTCGGCTTTAGATCGCGGTCGATGGATGCCGTCGTTGCCCCGGCGAGCGTGTGCGACGTGCGGAACACCGCAACGGCTGCGCTCAGTTGCTTTGCCTGGTCTTCCATCGAACTCGCCGCTGCCGCCGCTTCCTCGACGAGCGCAGCGTTCTGCTGGGTGACCTCATCCATCTGTGAGATGGCCTGATTCACTTGCTCGATGCCGCGGCTCTGCTCATGCGACGCGGATGCAATGTCGCCCATGATGTCGGTCACGCGCTGAATGGCAGTGCCGACGCGCTGCATCGTGTCTCCCGCCCTCGCCACGAGTTCCGTTCCTGCTTGAACACGACTGCCCGACGTCTCGATCAGTTCCTTGATCTCCTTCGCCGCGGCCGACGAGCGCTGCGCGAGGCTGCGCACTTCACTCGCCACCACTGCGAAGCCCCGGCCTTGTTCGCCCGCCCGCGCCGCTTCGACGGCCGCATTCAGCGCGAGGATATTGGTCTGAAACGCGATTCCCTCGATCATGCCGATGATCTCGGCGATCTTCGCTGAACTCTCTTCGATGCCCGCCATCGTCTCCACGACCTGACCGACAATGGCGCTGCCCTCGTTGGCGACAGCGTTGGCATCATCGGCCAGGCTGCTCGCCTGCGTGGCGTTCTCTGAATTCTGCTTGACCGTCGTGGTCAGTTCTTCCATGCTCGCGGCGGTTTCCTGAAGCGAGGCCGCTTGCTCCTCGGTACGCGACGACAAGTCCGTATTGCCGGTCGCGATTTGCTTGCTGGCGCTCGCGATTGCTTCGCTGCTCGACCGAACCGTTCCGACCGTGGCGGCCAATTTATCCTTCATGGTGGCGACGCCCGCGAGCAACTGCCCCATTTCGTCGTGCGTCTTGATGGGTACCTCATGCGTGAGATCGCCAGCCGAAATATGCTCGAAGTGCTTCAGCGCTTCAGCAAGTGGCGTCATGATGGCGCGGCGCAAGACGAACCAGCCGAACGCTGCAGCTGCAATGCCAGCGAGCAGCGCGAGCACGCCGAGCGTGCGCAACGTCGATGCATGCGCGTCGTTTTCAGCTTCCTGGCGGACGGCGTCGGCAAGCTGGAAAGACTTCAGCTTGTCGAACGCTTCGACACACCGGTTATAGGCGGCGGGCAAATCCTTGAGCGCGAGGCGAGAGACATTCTCCTTATCGCCCGCTTCGATTGCTGCGCCGAACTTCTCGATGACTTCGCGCATCGAGGCGCGAGCAGAGACAACGTCCTTTGCCAGTGCGTCCTCGTCGGCTCCGCGAGGAATGGCGTTGTACTTGCCGTACCACTCGTCGGCCTGGCGCATGAATCCATTCGCGCGTGCCCGCAGTCCGCTGGCGTCGGGCGCCGTGGGATCCAACGCGTAACGGTCGAGCGACAGCCGCGCCCGCGCGGTGAAATTGCTCGATATGCCGAGTGCGTTGACGGCTGGAAGCGAATTCTCGGCGATGTCTCTCGCCGATGCGTGAATCGCGCTAATGCCATACAGTCCGAAGCCGACCGAGAAGGTCAGCATCAGACCGAGGAAAGCCATGGTGAGCGCAAGCCGCGCCCGAATGGAAAGGTTTTTCATCATGCTTTGAATGTGGCGCGTGAGAAGTGCGATACGGCAGTCGCGCGTGCTGCCGCTATTCGAATAAGAGCGTCAATGCTTATCGGCAGTGCGGTCCGACAATTCAGTCGGTTGAGTCGCGCAAGAAGGAATTGCGTTGGTGGAAAGGTAGAAGTGACCGACCGGACGTTTTTGTGGCTTCGAGTCGCGCGCACAGCTCACAGGTACAGAGGCTCGCGGTGACCGGTGACGCAGTGAATCACGAAGATTTTCGGCTCAAGTTAATCCGCCGCTCACCGTTAACACATTCGATTGCGGCGTTCGACTGCGGCGTGTGCCCAGGCCACGAACCGACGCCAGTTAGAGACAATAAGGAGACTCAGTCATGAGCCGCAGTGCGCAGACGGGCGACACGAGCCTTGCAATGACATGCGTCGCGCGGCAACCCATCGTCGACCGGGCGGGCCGCCTGGCGGCCTATGAACTCCTGTTCAGGGACGGCGACAGCGGCGTCGCGAATATCAGCGACGGTTTCAAATGTACGGCTCAGGTCGTCGAGCGTACCGTTGGAGCACTCGGACTCACGACAGTGCTGGATGGTCTCGACGGCTATCTCAACTGCACGGCCGACTTTCTGCATTCCGCGTTGCCGCAAATGCTGCCGAGCAAGCACTTCGTCCTCGAGGTACTGGAGACGTGCGAGTTGGACGACGCGTTAAGGGAGCGTTGCATCGCGCTGCGCCGTGCCGGATTCCGCGTCGCCATCGACGACGTTGTCGCGATCACCCCGCAGATCGAAGCGTTCTTGCCTGCCGTCGATATCGTGAAGCTGGAATGGCCCGTCATCGATCCCGCCGCAGCCAAAACGATGGTCCGTGACCTCAAGCGCAGAGGCAAGACGGTCGTGGCAGAGAAAGTGGATGATCACCAGCAGTTGCAGGCCGCTCTGGACGCGGGTTGCGATCTCGTTCAGGGTTTCTACTTCAGCCGGCCGCAACTTCTGCGGACGCGCCGAATCGTTCCCGATGTCTCGCAGCTACTGGCAGTGCTCAACCTTCTGATCAACGATGCATCGGACCAGCGCATCGTCAGTGCGCTGTCAGGCATGCCGGTGCTAGTGGCGCAGCTCATGCGGCTGGCGAACTGTTCCGCTAGCGCCAATCTGAAGCAAGCCGCGATCTCGTCTTTGCATCACGCGCTCGCGGTCACCGGCACGACGCGACTGTTCGAATGGTGCAGCCTGCTGCTTTACAACCATCCGGATTCCGGCGACCTCAGCCGCGACCCGGTGATCGCACTCGCCACGCAGCGCGCGTCCTTCATGATGCAAACCGCGCTGCGACAACGGCCTTCGGAAACCGCATTCGCGCAGACTGCTTCGCTGACCGGCATGCTTTCTCTTCTGCACGTGATCTATGGCCGCGAGCAAGCCGAATTCGCGCAGGAACTGCCGCTCGCGCAATCGATCAGGGACGCTCTCGCCGAGCGCCGCGGTGAACTGGGTGAACTGCTTAGCGCCGCGGAAGGATTCGAAAGCCGGCCCGAGAAAAGCACTTCGCCGATAGACGACTGACAGTCTTCAACTTGGGCGTGAGCGCTCGAGCGATGTGGGGCGAAGTCAGCTTCCTCGAGCGTAAGGTGCAGTCGAGCATCAATAACCGATATGCAACGGCTCCGGATGGTCGCGCGTCACCACGATCTGCGCGGCCACGGGATAACCCAGCGTCTGCTGCGGGCTCGCAAAAGCCGCGCACGTGCCAAGGTCCGCATTCGAACTCGAGCGAACCGTCAGCAGCTGCATCGGACCGGCAACGGCGATATACACGACGGCCTCGGTGCCTCGCCGGACCGGAACGGAACTGCGCGGCCCCGATCTGTAATCGACAATCGGATCGCCGCTGCAATCGGCGGACGCATATCGCGCCCCGCCGGCCGTTGCCCATTGGAAGTCCGTCGCCGAAAAGCGATGACTCGAGTCTTGTACACGCCGTATCGGCACGACGGTAACGGCATCTCCGACCGTGAAGGCGACCCCGTCCTGCGTGTTGAATACCGTGAGATCGCCCACCACCGCGCCATTGGCATCGAACACTCTCACGGGGCGACGCCGGAAGTGATGTGATGCATCGTCGCCGAGCGATGCCGTCGCGCACAGCAAGACAATCAGTCCAACTAAATAGCGTTTCATGGCACTCCCTCGCGGTCGGGACTGCCTCGGTCAATAGCCGATGTGCAGCGGTTCCGGAAAGTGTTGCGTGAGCGGATACGTGCGCCTCGTGGCCCAATGTGCGGTGCCGAAAGCGAATGGGTAGGTCATGCAGGATGTGACGCCCTTATCGTCCGTTTGCCTGATTGACCGTGCCCCTATATCGCCTGAATAGCCTTTCACCGCGGTATAGAGCGTGACGTCCACGCCGTCCCGGACCGCGATGGCCGGCACGGGACTATCTGAAAGCGGGACGAGCACGCCTCCGCTGCAGTCGGTCGACGCGTAGCCGGGCCATCCGCCGACCCACTCGTACTCGGATGCCGAATATTGAAACGCGCCGAGGCGCTTGTGATCGATGCGGACGAAGACAGGCTCGCCGTCTATGGCGATGAATACGCCACTTCCGCCCGAAAAGCTCGCGAGCGGGCCCACCTCCCTTCCCTGTGCGTCGAAGACGACAGGCAGGTGCCCGCCGTCGCTTCTATGATGAAGAGACTCATCGCCCTCGCCTGCGAAAGCGCTCGTGGCGATGAAGATCAAGAGTAGAAGATAGCGGCACATGGCAGGTTCCTTCATCGCTGACAGCTAATAACCGATCGTCAGCGGCTCAGGATAATGCGCCGTCAGCGAATACGTCGTTTCGGCCGAGAACGCGGGCACCGGCGCAGTAGACGGCGGCATGTGATCGACGCCGGGAGGCGGCACGCAGCTTGTTCCGTCGAAGGAAACGGAGAGAATTTGTTTGGGAGCGGATGCGGTGTCGCCCGCGATGTAGAGCGTGACGTCCGGCCCCTTTCTGATCGCGACGGTGGGCCGGGGGCCTGTTTGAGGCGGGATGATCGGCGATCCGCTGCAATCGGTGCTCGAGTAGCTATAAGGCGCGAATGCGGACCACTGGAAGCGCGCCGAATCCCGAGTGCCGGGATAAGGCAGGGACAACCAGTAGACGGCGGCGAACACGATAGCCCCGTCGATCGAGAGATAAACGCCAGGACCGCCTTGATACGATGCAAGGCGTCCAACGACCTGACCGCGTGCGTCGTACAGCTTGAGAACGCGATGATCGTCATGCCGGCGTCGGTCGTGGTCATGGGCGTCGTCGCCGGCGCAAGCCAGCGAACGCATCAACCCCGAGAAGATGATAAACATCACGACCGCCACGCGACGCATGTGCGTCTCCCTTCGCTATGCACTGAGCTTAGATCGCTGAAGGGTGCGTTTCAAGGCGCACGGATCAGCAAGAATCCGCGCGCCGAAGAATAGATGCCGGCCTTCGACCCTTATTGCGGAGACTTGGCGGCCTGCGGGTTGGACTGGTCTTGCGCCGCGGCCTGCGCCTGGCTTCGAGCAGCCGCGTCTTCCTTCGCCTTCTTGTTCGCCATGTGCCGACCGACAAGACAACCGCCGGCCGCACCCAGCACCGCATGACCCTTTCCTACGAAATGGCCGCCCACGCCGCCCACGGCGGCTCCCTTCAGACATCCTGCAGCTTGCGCCTGGCCTACGGTTGCCGCAGCAAGAGCGGCGGCGATGAACATCGTTGCTTTCAATTTCATATCGTCTTTTCGTATTCGGGAGTGAGAGAGATGGAGCGTAGGCAACGCGAGGCTTCGCACGCTACGTAACGTTCAACGTTCGATGCGTGTTGACGGATGGCTCGCAGTCGTCGCGAATAGCGGATCGTTGTCCATGCCAACATGCGCAGAGCACGCGAGCAATATACGGACCCGCATACCCCCTCGACCCACCGAGCCGCTGTCAATTCGACAGGTAGTCGGCGAGGCGAAGCAGCATGGCATCGCAGTCGCGCAACTGCTCAACCGTGACGAATTCGTCCGGCTTATGCCCCTGATCCATGCTGCCCGGCCCGCAAACGACGGTCGGAATGCCGGCCTGCTCGAAGAGGCCGCCCTCGGTGCCGAACGCGACCGTGCCGAATTCCGTCGATCCGGCGATCAGCGCAAGAAGCCGCGCGGCTTCGCTGTCAGGCGGCGTGGCGAGGCCCGGATAAGCCGACAAGGGCTGCAAGCTGATACCGGTATCGGGTTTCACCGCGCGCATCTTCGGCAGCAGCGTGGATTCGGCATAGCTCTGCAGGCGTTGCGCGACCTCGTTCGCATGGAAGCCGGGCAACGCGCGCACTTCGAAGTCGAAATCGCATTCCGCCGGCACGATGTTGAGCGCGCGGCCGCCCTTGATGACGCCGGTCTGCACTGTCGAATACGGCGGATCGAAGCGCTCGTCGCGATGCTCGGGTTGCGCGAGTTCTTCGCCAATCTCGTCGAGATGATTGATGAGGCGCGCCGCGTATTGAATGGCATTGACGCCGTAAGGCGCATACGCGGAATGACACGGCGCGCCCTTCACGCAGCAACGCATGGCGAGCTTGCCCTTGTGTCCGAGTACCGGCTTGAGTTCCGTCGGCTCGCCGATGAGACATAACACCGGCTTGTGTTCCCGATGAGCGAGTTGCGCGAGCATCGGACGCACGCCCAGGCATCCGACCTCTTCGTCATATGAGAAGGCAAGATGCACGGGCATCTTGAGATCGCGTTCGATAAACGTCGGCACCGCTGCGAGCACCGACGCGAGGTAACCCTTCATGTCCGCCGTACCGCGTCCATAGAGACGCCCATCTTTCTCGACGAGTGCGAACGGATCGACGGTCCAGGCCTGTCCATCGACGGGCACGACATCCGTATGTCCGGACAACGCAATGCCCCCGCGATCGCGCGGGCCGATGGTCGCAAAGAGACTCGCCTTGGTGCGCTCGTCGTTATGAAAGAGCTCGCTTTCGACGCCATGCTGCGCGAGATAATCGCGAACGAACTCGATGAGCGCGAGATTCGAATCGCGGCTGACCGTCGCAAAGCCGATCAGCTTTTCGAGTAGCACACGGCTTCGCATCTCATTCATCGCCCGGCACTCCATAGCTCGGCGCGGCGGTCGGATTCAGTGCGCGCGTCACGTAGTCGTTCATCTGCGGCGCGTAGGCGGTCCATAGGTCGCGGAGCTTGCCGATGGGGTCGTCGTCAGCCCAGTCCACGCGCAGATCGACGAGCGGCCAGCTCAGATCGCTCACGATCTTCAGCGCGGCCGAATGCACAGGGCCCGCCTCGCCGCCTGCCGCCATGGCCGCTTGCATGGCCGCCAGCAAGCGATCCGCGAGCAGGCCGTCGGCTTGCGCGAATGCAAGCGGCATCGCGTCGATGACATGCGTGCCGGCCAGCATGTTGCCCGCCGCGACGCATTGATCGCCCGCCACTGCGTGATGGGTGCCGAGCGCTTCCTTGCCGCTGAAAAACGCCGTGCGCCCTTGCGCGTCGATCACCGTGACCTGCCGGTACTCGCGCCATTCATTTGCATCAAGCGCCTGTTGCAGAGCCTCCGCTGGCGCGAGCCGTTTGTTTTCCAGAAGCTCCAGAACCTGCGGCCCGAGCGCGGGCAGCGTGACGTTCTGCGTGGCGACAGCACCAACGCCCGCGCGCAACCATGGGCAACGCGCGCCCACCGCGATGCTCGACGAACTGATCGCAATGCCGAGCTGCCCCGTTTTGTCACACCGACCGACGATAGAGAAAGTCATTAGGTGTCCTTTACGCTTCCGGTGTCCATCCATCGGGGATCACGGCGATCACGTCGATCTCCATGAGCCATTGCGGCTGGCCCAACGCGACGACGGTCAGCCCCGTCGAAATGGGAAACACGCCCTTGAGCCACTTGCCGACTTCCCTGTACACCGGCTCGCGATAACGCACGTCGGTCAGGTAGGTCGTCGTCTTGACGATGTGCGAAAGGTCGCTGCCCGCTTCTTCTAGCAACTGCTTCACGTTCTTCATCGCCTGCTCGGCCTGCGCGCGCGCATCGCCCAAGCCGACGAGATTGCCTTCGAAATCGGTGCCCACTTGCCCGCGAACATAAACGGTATTGCCCGCTCGCACGGCCTGGCACAGATCGTTGTCGAGTGTCTGATTCGGATACGTATCCTTCGTATTGAACATGCGGATACGCGTATGCGTCGGTTGGCTCATCGATTCACCTGTTTCGGTTCAGTGGGCTTGCACGCTTTCTTCGCTGTGAGGCTTATTCGCGTGGCTATACGGCGAGTCGTAATACGCCTGATATTTGCGTTGCGTGACGATGTGATCCGCGACGTGTTTCGCGTCGTGCCACACGCCCCAGATAAATGCCGAGCCGCGTCGCGAGAGCCACGGCAAGCCGAGAAAATAAATACCCGGCTCTTTCGATACCCCGCGCTGGTGCTTCGGCTTGCCGTTCTCGTCGAAGGCATCGACCTGCAGCCAGCTGAAATCGGTCGCATAGCCCGTCGCCCAGATGATCGAGCTTACGCCTGCTTGCGCCAGATCGAGTTCGAGCAGCGGATTCGTGAGGCAATCCGGATCGGGTGGAATCATGCGCGCTTCCGGTTCAGCGGGAAGATCGAGGCCATTGCGGGCGGCGTACATATCGGCGGCATCGAGCAGGGACAGATAGTTTTGATCGCCACGTGCGATGTTTTCTGCGAGATCGTCGTTGAAGCGCGCCACGCCGTTATCGAACGCTTTTGTCAGACCAACGAGCGTAATGCCCTGATGCGCAAGCCGGCGAAAGTCGACGGTTTGCCCGCCGCGCGCGCCGCTTACCGCAATCGTCACATGTTCGCGGCCCGGCTTCATGACTTCGGCGTCCCACTCGCCGAGCACGCCGAGCCACCAGCAGAAGTCGCGGCCGCGATAGGCGCGCGGCGGACGATCGTGCGCGCCCACCGACAAATAGACGCGGCGCCCCGCACGCTGCAATTCATCGGCAATCTGCACGCCCGACGATCCTGCGCCCACGACCAGCACACCGCCCGCGGGCAATTGCTGCGGATTGCGGTAATCGGCGGAATGAATCTGCGTGAGCGATGCGTCTTGCGGGGCGATCGGCGGGATCACGGGCTTCTGAAACGGCCCGGTCGCGACGACCACGCGCTTCGCTTCGATCACGCCATCAGACGTCTCTACGGTGAAACCCGGACGCCCCGTATTGCGCACGACCTTCTTCACTTCGACGCCGGTGCGAATGGGTGCATCAAATTTCTTCGCATAGGCGACGAAATAGTCCGCGATTTCCTCTTTCGGCGCGAAGCCGTCGGGCGCCGTCTGCGCGAACTCGAGATTCGGAAAGCGATCGTGCCACGCAGGCCCGTTGGCCACGAGCGAGTCCCATCGACCCGTGCGCCAGCGTTCCGCGATGCGCGCGCGTTCCAGCACGAGATGCGGCACGCCGTGCCGGCTCAGATGTTCACTCATCGCGACGCCGGCCTGGCCTGCGCCGACCACGAGCGTGTCGATCGAAGTAGTTTCCACTGTCATGGTGTGTCCTTCCGAGAGGCTCGTATGGCCGTTCCAATGCCGATTGAATCTACGCGCCGCGACCGGATCAATAAAATACTTTCAAAAAATGCATAGCATGGGATTTACCTATGCAGTGATTTTTGTCCACCGCACAATGCAATGCAGTTCGGCTTGAAAGAGGTCAGATCGTCGCAATGGAAAGTCATCCGTTACGCTATTCGCTGCGGCAGTTGCGCTACTTCGTCGTCGCGGCGGAGGCGCTGTCCTTTACTGCTGCGGCCAGAAAGCTGCATATCTCGCAGCCTTCCATTTCCACCGCGCTGGCCGACCTCGAAGTGTCCTTCGGGGTTCAGCTATTCATCCGGCATCACGCGAGCGGTTTGTCGCTGACGCAGGCCGGACGCGATCTTCTTGGGCAAGCCCGCAATCTGCTGAAGATCGCGGAAGAACTGCAAATGGCCGCCAAGGAACTCGATGGCGGCATGACTGGTTCCATCGCGCTCGGCTGCCTCGTTTCGCTCGCGCCGCCGCTGATGCCGGGCCTCATCAGCCGCTTCACGGCCGATCACGCGGGCATCGCATTTCGCACGGTAGAAGGTCACCAGGACGCCCTGCTGCGCGGCCTGCATGACGGCTCGATCGATCTCGCGCTCACTTATAGCCTCGATCTCACTGAGGACATCGCCTTCACGCCGCTCTTGTCGTTGCCGCCTTATGCGATTCTGCCGCGCACGCATCGCCTCGCGCGCGCCCGCAAGATCTCGCTCGCCGATCTGTTGCCCGAGCCTTACGTCATGCTGGACCTGCCGCATAGCCGGGAATATTTCGCCGCGCTCTTCGATGCAGTGGGCAACCGGCCGGTGCCCGCGTTTCGCTCGTCGCAGCCAGAAGTGGTGCGAGGCATGGTGGCGAACGGCCTCGGCTATAGCCTGCTTAATTTCCCACTCAAATCGAACCGCACCGTGGACGGCGAGGAGTTCGTCATTAAGCGTTTCAAAGACAACGTGAACGCGACGATGCTCGGCGTCGCGCAATCCCGCACTATGAAGCCGCGCCAGGTGGTGCACCGGTTCACCTCGTTCTGCGAGAACTACATACGGCGACTGCGTATCGACACTTGATGCCGGTTGTATAGGAAAAAGCTTTGCGCTGTATCCGAAAACAATATTTTGACTGGCATATTGGCTTGATAGATTGAGTGCCTGTCGAGTGCCTATAAAAGAAGAGGCGCTTCTGCTCACTGAACGAGGAGGAAATCGTCATGGCGCACCTGAACGAGCTGATGAACGCATTGCGCGATGGATGCGACCGCCCGTTCAGCGACGCCCATGCGATGCCGCCCGGCGTTTATACGTCGGCCGACTTTCTCGCGCTCGAAGAAGAGCGCATCTTCTCGCGCGAATGGCAATGCGTCGGGCGCGCGAGCGCGCTGAAAGCCCCGGGCGACTATCTCACCGCGCGCATCGCCGCGCAGCCGGTGGTCGTCTTGCGGGACGACCACATGCAGCTCAAGGCGATGTCCAATGTATGCCTGCATCGCATGTCGATATTGCTCGAAGGACGCGGCAACGTGCGACGTATCGTGTGTCCTTATCACGCGTGGAACTATTCACTCGATGGCGCGTTGAAAGGCGCGCCGCTGATGGACCGACAAGAAGGCTTCTGCAAGGAAAGCTACAAGCTGCCCGCCGTGCGATGTGAAGAATGGCAAGGCTGGATCTATGTAACGCTGGATGCGAACGCGCCACCCGTCGGCAAACAACTCGCGGAGTTGGACACGTTGATCGAAGCGTACGGCATGACCGACTACATCGAAACGTTCTATGAAGAGCACGTGTGGGACACCAACTGGAAGATACTCGCCGAGAACTTCATGGAGAGCTATCACCTGCCGATGCTGCATCGCGCGACCGTAGGCCCCCACTCGCGTTTGGAAGAGATGGAATGTCCGCCGGGTCATGCGGCGTTCAACTATCACTGGATCACGAAAGAAGCCTCGTTGCCCATTGGTAATGCGCACCCGGACAACACGCGCTTGTCGGGGCACTGGCGCAAGACCACTGCGCTGCTCGCCATTTATCCGACGCATCTCGTGACCTTGACTCCCGGCTACTTCTGGTATCTCGTGCTTCAACCGGAGGGCGTCGGCCGCGTGCATATCCGCTTCGGCGGCGGACTCGCGCCGGAATTCATCGCCGATCCGGAAGCCAACGCGCACATGGCAACGCTCAAGAAACTGCTCGACGAAGTGAACGCCGAAGACAAGCGCGGCGTGCAAGCCGTGTTTCGCGGCGTGCATGCGCCGTTGGCGAAGCCGGGACATCTGAGCCATCTCGAGCGGCCCAATTATGACTTCGCGCGATATCTCGCGGGCAAGCTGAAATCGCAGTAAGAACGACAGGACGCCATCACGATGTCGAACCCTTCCTTCATCTCATTCTCGGGCGTGAGCAAATCGTACGACGGCGCGAATTACGTCGTCGACGGCTTGAACCTCGACGTAAGCAAGGGAGAATTCCTGTCGCTGCTCGGGCCCTCCGGTTCGGGCAAGACCACCACGCTGATGATGCTCGCCGGTTTTGAATCGCCGACGCAGGGCGAGATCCGGCTCGATGGCAAGCGCCTCGACGACAAGCCGCCACATCGGCGCGATATCGGCATGGTGTTTCAGAACTACGCGCTCTTTCCGCATCTGACGATTGCCGAGAACGTGGCGTTCCCGCTCTCGGTGCGGCGCGTGAGCCGTGCGGATCTGAAGACACGTGTGAAGCGCGCGCTCGAAATGGTGGAATTGCCGCATCTGGCTAACAGGCGGCCGGCACAGCTTTCGGGCGGGCAACAACAGCGCGTCGCGCTCGCGCGCGCGCTCGTATTCGAGCCGAGCGTCGTGCTGATGGACGAACCGCTCGGCGCGCTCGACAAGCGCCTTCGCGAGACCATGCAGTACGAAATCATGCGGCTGCATCGCGAGTTAGCGCTGACCATCGTCTATGTAACGCACGATCAGGCCGAGGCGCTGACCATGTCCGACCGCGTCGCCGTGTTCTCCGATGGACGCATTCAGCAAGTGGCCACGCCGAGCGAGCTCTATGAAAACGCGCAGAACGCGTTCGTCGCGAACTTCGTCGGCGAGAACAATGGCTTGACCGGACGCGTCATGACCTGCGACGGCTCATGGGCGACGTTCGCGCTTTCCGACGGCAGCATCATTCGCGGCCGATGCGAGTCCGGCCTGCGCGTCGGCGACGAAGCCATGCTCGCGCTGCGCCCCGAGCGCGCTCACATCCCGAGCGCGGAAGGCATGCATCTCGACGAGCACGACAACGTCGTTCGCGCCCGCGTGAACGAACTCGTGTATTGCGGCGATCATCATCGCGTGCATCTGACGCTCGGCTCGCGCGACGCGATCGTCGTGAAAGTGCCCAATACGCAGCGTCACGCGCTGCCGTCATCCGGCGACATGATCGATGTCGCATGGCGCCACGACGACTGCAAGATTCTCGCGATGAGCGCCCCGCCTCGCGCGAGCGCGACCCCTTCTTCCACCTCGCCAACCCCTTCCCTCATCACGACCGCACCCGCAGGAGCCAACTGACATGCGCACTCAAATCAAAGCACAATGCGCCGCACTCGCCCTACTCGCCTTCGGCACCATGACTTCGCACGCCGCTGAAACGCTGCATGTGGTCACGTTCGGCGGCGCCTTCGAAGCCGCGGCCAAGAAGGCGTGGATGGACCCGTTCACGCAGGCCACCGGCACGCAGTTCTCGCTCGAATCGTATGATGGCGGCCTCGCCAAACTCTCCGCGATGGAGCAGGCCAAGAACACGACATGGGACCTGATCGACCTCGAAACCAACGATGCGATCACCGGGTGCGACGAAGGTCTGCTCCAGAAATTCGACAAGAAGTCTCTCGGCAATACCAGCGACTTCATTCCCGGATCGCTCAGCGATTGCGCGGTCGCGAGCATGGTCTGGTCGACGGTCTATGCGTATGACACGAGCAAGCTGAAGAGCGCGCCTTCCACCGTCAACGACTTCTTCGACACGCAGAAATTCCCTGGCAAGCGCGGCCTGCGCAAGTCGCCGAAGGTGACGCTGGAGTGGGCGCTGATCGCCGATGGCGTGGATCCGAAGGATGTGTACAAGGTGCTCGGCACGCCCGCGGGCGTCGATCGCGCGTTCAAGAAACTCGACACCATCAAGAAGGACATCGTGTGGTGGGAGTCGGGCGCGCAGGCGCCGCAGCTTCTCGCCGATGGCGCCGTCGTGATGGTGCAAGCGTATAACGGCCGCATCGACGATGCCGTGAGGAAGGACCACAAGCCGTTCAAGTCCGTGTGGGACGCGCAGGTCTACGACTTCGAATGGTGGGCCATTCCGACCGGCGCGAAGAACGCCGACCTGGCCTCGAAGTTCATCGTGTCGCAGGCGCAGCCGAAGGCATCGGCGGATTTGTCGAAGTACATCGCCTATGCGCCGCCGCGCAAGGAAGCCGTCGCGCTCGTCGACAAGCAGCGTCTCGCCGACATGCCGACCGCGCCCGCGAACTTCAAGCGCGCCGTGCAGATCAACGCGAACTTCTGGGCCGACAACGCAGACGCCATCAACAAGCGCTTTCAGGTCTGGCTGACGCAATAAGCGGCCACGGCATAAGAGAGGACGAACATGCCCGCATCGATTCACGCGACGACCGCCGGCTCGCACGCAAACGCCGAAGGCCGCGCGTCGTACAACAAGGCGCAACGACGCGCCTCGATGCGGGCGCTTCTGCTCGCGTTGCCGTTGATCGTATTTCTGTTGTCTACGTTCATCGCACCGATTGCGCTGCTGCTTGCGCGCAGCGCGCAGAACCACGAAGTGCCGGACGGCATGCCCGCGCTCGCGCGCGCATTGAATGCATGGGACGGTCAGGGCGTACCGGATGAACATACTTTCGCCCTCCTCGCATCCGGATTGAAGGAAGCGCAGGAAAGCGGTCAGCTCGGCACCATCGCGCGGCGTCTCAACTTCGCGCAGCCCGAGTTCCGCAGCTTGTTGATGCGCGCCGCCCGCAAGCTGCATGACGACACGCCGAAAGCATGGAAGCCCGCGTTGATCGATATCGACGAGCGTTGGAACTCGCCAGAAATCTGGCGTCTGCTCAAGCGTGCCGCTCAATCGCCGACGCCCGACTATCTGCTCGCCGCCGTCGATGCGCAGGTCACGCCGCAAGGCACGATCGCGTCGATGCCGGCGAACGCGTCCGTCTATCGCGAAGCCTTTGTCCGCACGGTATCCATCAGCGCGACGGTCACGCTGCTGTGCCTCGTGCTCGGCTATCCGGTTGCCTGGCTGCTCGCAAATCTGCCCGCGAAGACCAGCAACCGGCTGATGCTCTTCGTGATCGTGCCGTTCTGGACGTCGCTGCTCGTGCGCACCACCGCGTGGTATGTGCTGCTGCAACCGGGCGGCGTCATCAATAGCGTGCTGTCAGGACTCGGACTCGCGACGCATCCGGTACCGCTCATCTTCAATCGCACGGGCGTGCTGATCGGCATGACGCATGTCCTCTTGCCGTACATGATCCTCGCGATCTACTCGGTGATGAAAAGCGTGTCGCCCGTTTATATGCGCGCCGCCAAGTCGCTCGGCGCGCATCCGTTCACGGCTTTCGTTCGCGTGTATGTGCCGCAGACATTGCCCGGCGTCGGCGCGGGATGCTTTCTCGTTTTCGTACTCGCGCTCGGTTACTACATCACGCCCGCGCTGCTCGGCGGCGCTGGCGACGAGATGATCAGCCAGCTCATCGCCATTCAGACGAACACGCAACTGAACTGGGGTCTCGCGGGCGCGCTGTCGGCCTACCTCGTGATCTTCACGGCGGTGTTCTATTTCCTGTTCAACCGCATCGTCGGCATCGACCGGCTGCGCTTCGGTTGATTCGACCCATCCGGAGGAAAGCTCATGCAAGACAAACGGAACACGGTGCTGACGGAACGCATCGCTGCGGGCTGGGTGCGCCTGCACACCGCGCTTGTCCTGTTCTTTCTGATCGCGCCGATTCTCGCCATCATCCCGCTCTCGTTTAATTCGGGATCCTACTTTTCGTATCCGATGGAGGGCTTCTCGTTTCGTTGGTACGAAAAGGCGCTGACGAGCGGCGACTGGCAGCGCGCATTGTTGAACAGCATCGGCATCGGCGCGGCCTCTACCTTGATTGCCACATGTCTCGGCACGCTCGCGGCGCTCGGCTTGTCGCGCTCGCAGTTTCCGCTGCGCTCGGTCGTCATGCCCATTCTGATCTCGCCGATGATCGTGCCTATCGTCGTGGTCGCGGCAGGCTTCTATCTGATCTTCGCGCCGCTCGGGCTGGTGAATTCGTATCCCGGCGTCGTGCTCGCGCATGCCGCGCTCGGTACGCCCTTCGTCGTCATCACGGTGACGGCGTCGTTGTTGTCCTTCGATCAGAGCCTGTTGCGGGCCGCATCGGGCCTCGGCGCGACGCCCTGGATCGCGTTTCGTCGCGTCACGTTGCCGCTCATCACGCCTGCCGTCGCGACCGGAAGCGTGTTCGCGTTCGCAACATCGTTCGACGAGGTCATCGTGATCCTCTTCATCGGCGGCCCGGATCAGAAGACAGTGCCGCGTCAGATGTGGAGCGGCATTCGCGACGCCATCGATCCTTCCATTCTCGCCGTCGCGACGATGCTGATCGTCTTCGCCGTGCTGCTGTTCGCCAGCATCAACCGCTTGAGGGCGCGGGCGTTGGCGGCGAATCAGGCGCTGACCTGATCTGCATCGAAGTGGCGAGCCGGCCCTTGGTGCGGCGATTGCTGTGCACACGCCAAGCACTTCACTCTCAGGGCCAGGCATGAAACGCTATAAAGCACTCGTGGCGGGCGGCGTCGGCGTGATCGGACGTCAACTCGTCGATCATCTTGCGTCGCTGCCGGATTGGGACGTCATCGGTCTGTCACGACGCACGCCCGATCAAGCGCAACCCGGCGAGCACATTGCCGTCGATCTGCTGGATCCGGAAGACGTGCGCGCGAAGCTCGGCGGGCTCGGCGACGTCACGCACATCTTTCACGCGGCGTATCAGGAAAAGCCCACGCCGCAAGCGCTCATCGACGTGAACCTCGGCATGTTGCGCAATCTGGTGAGCGTCGTATCCGACAGTTCGTCGGCGCTTCAGCGCGTCGTGTTATACGAAGGCGCGAAGTATTACGGCGCGCACCTCGGCCGCTTCAAAACGCCCGCGCGCGAAGACGATCCGCGACACATGCCGCCGAACTTCTACTACGACATGGAAGACTGGCTCGTACAGGAAGCGGCGGACAAGCACTGGGATGCGGTCGTGCTTCGCCCCGATGTGGTGTGCGGCTTTGCGCTCGGCAATCCGATGAATCTCTCGATGGTCATCGCCGTGTATGCCGCGATCAGCAAGGAACTCGGACTGCCGCTGCGTTTCCCGGGCACCGCGACGTGCTACGGCAAGCTCGCGCAAGTCACCGATGCCGCGCAGCTCGCGCGCGGGTCCGTGTGGGCGGCGACCGACGCGCCCGGCGGCGAGAGCTATAACCTCACGAACGGCGATGTATTTCGCTGGGATCAGCTGTGGCCCGCCATCGCCGATCATCTCGACATGCCGCTCGCCGAACCGCAGACCATCAGCCTGCGCGACTACATGGCGGACAAGGGGCCGCTGTGGGAGCGCATGGTGAAGAAGTACGGTCTCGTCGATATTCCCTACGAGCACGTCGCCGTTTGGGGCTTCGGCGACTTCATCTTCCGCTGCGACTGGGACGTGATCTCCAGCACGACCAAGATCCGGCAGGCTGGCTTTCATGATGTCGTCGATAGCACCGACATGTTCCTGCGTCTCTTCGATGAGTTTCGCGAGCGCAAGGCGATTCCTTGAGCGGATCACTTCGGAGGCGCGGACGAGTGGCTCGAAGCGCGACGCTGACGGCGACAAATAACCATGCGTTCAGCGAAACCGGCTCGCGATATGCTCGGGGATATTCTCGGGCGTGACCACGACGACGGAAGAAGACGGCGCAATCGCAGAAGCAGGAATAAGCCGATGATAGTGCATGATGTGCTGGCAAGCTGAACGCATGTCCTGACGCAAGTCGTGATGAAGAATCGCTTGTACCTTCCGCTCACGCAGCAAGCCCATGTTGTCGCGGTCCAGATCATGCCCGATGAAGCAAAGCGGGCGCTGGTTCGCCGCCTCCAGCACTTTCAGCACGGCTGCATTGCCGCCGCCCATCGAGTACACCGCCGCAATCTTCGAACGGGTCGTCACGACTTTGCGCATGCGCGCTTCGGTTTGCATGTTGAGGCCGTGTCCGCCGCTCGCGTCGAGCAAATCGAGGTTCGGATAACTCACGCGCAGCGCGCGTCGAAAGCTCGACTCGCGCTCTTCTTCTCCTCTGAAGCCTTCGTCGCTCATGGTGACGAGCACGGTTCCGTTAAGACCGCGTAGCCACTGGCCGATGAGATACGCCGCCGTCGCGCCCGCCACGCGATTGTCCAGCCCCGCATAGGCGATGCGTGCCGACAGCGGAATGTCCGTGAACGTGGTTACGACCGGTATGCCGATTGTCTTCAACACGCCGATCGCCTCGGAAATCTCGGGGACGTCACGCGCTTTCAGCACCACGCCATGACTGCCTCGCCTGCCGATTGCGTGAAGCGTTTCGACAACCTCGGCGGTCTGCATCGTTTCACGCATGAAGAAACGCGGTCGTAGCACGACGGGATGGAACGCGGGCAACTCCGCTTCGAGTGCGTCCTGAATCTCGGTGGTGAACCGGGCCGGGGCTTCGGCCACGACATCGATGATGAGCTTGCGTCCCGTCGTCGCGAGTTGCAGCGCCTGCTTCTCCAGCTCGCGAATCGCCTGCTCGACGCGTCTGCGCGTGCCTTCGCGCACGTTGGGGCGCCCGTTCAACACGCGATCCACCGTGGCGACGCCGACGCCCGCCTGCAGGGCGATCTCCTTCACGAGGAACCGATGAGCCATCGAAACGCCTGGATTTTGATGGTTTTTTGATGCGTTTATGGTAACGCGCGCCGCGACGATGCGTCTATGCTAGGGAAAAAATCGGAGCGAGACATGGATGCCACGAATGAACGACACGAGAGGTTAGCAACGAACTGGTATCGCGAAAGCGACTGCTCGCTCGAAGCATTCGCGCACCAGCTGCGAAGAAAGAGCGATGTGGTCCTGCGATTCGCGGCCGAGACGCAACGCGATATTCCCATCTACGATTGCCGCGCGCTTGATAAAGCGTTGATCGATCCTGTCGGGCAGCAGGCGTTGCAGGCCGAATGGGCGGACGTGCTGCTCGACGGCGCGGGCGTGCTCGTGCTCAAGCACGCGTTTCACGATGCATCGCCCGTCGACGACGCGACGCATATCTTCAATTCGATCATCAGACAGGAACGCGAATCGGGCACGCGCGGCGCCGACCATTTCGCCAAAGCAGGCGCGAACGACCGCATCTGGAATGCGCACGAAAAGCTCTGTCTCGCGGCGCCCTCGGTTTTCGCGCGATATTTCTCGAACGCGTTCATCGCGAGCGTCGCGCAGGCGTGGCTCGGACCCGGCTTTCAGATGACCACGCAGGTCAACGTCGTTCGTCCTGGCGGCGCGGCGCAGCAAGCGCATCGGGACTACCATCTCGGCTTTCAGACGGTTGAAGAAGTGCAGCGTTTCCCGGCGCATGTTCATACGATGTCGCCGTTGCTGACGCTTCAGGGCGCCGTCGCGCACAGCGACATGCCGATTGAAAGCGGGCCAACGAAGCTGCTTCCGTTTTCGCAGCGTTACGCAGCGGGTTATCTCGCGTGGCGACGTCCCGACTTTCGCGACTTCTTCGAAATGCACTGCGTGCAGTTGCCGCTCGCGAAGGGCGACGCGCTCTTCTTCAATCCCGCGCTATTCCATGCGGCCGGCGCGAACCGCACGCAAGACGTGCAGCGCATGGCGAATCTCTTGCAGATCTCTTCGGCGTACGGGCGCGCGATGGAAACGCTCGACCGCATGCGCATGTGCGAAGCCGTTTATCCCGTGCTGCTGGACTATCAGGCGAGAAGACAGTTCACTGCGAGGGACATCGACTGCGTGATTGCATCGACCGCTGAAGGCTATGCGTTCCCGACCAATCTCGATCGCGATCCGCCAGTGGGCGGTCTCGCGCCCGAGAGCCAGCAAGCGCTGATGCGCCGGGCGCTCGACGAAGCATGGAACGCATCCACGCTTCGCGAGGCCCTTCGACATCAGGCGTGGAAGCGACTCAGCTAACGCATGTCGCCGCATTAGCCGTCAGTGGATCGCGTGAGCGTTTCCCACTGACTGATTTCGTCAGCGAGCGCGGTCAGCTTGTCGCGCACCAGACCGAGCGCGTCACTGCCGAGCAACAGATGCACGGGTGGCGCGTCGCTCTCGATGACGGCCAGCATCGCGCGCGCCGCCTTAAGCGGGTCGCCGAGCTGCTTGCCGCTCTTTTCCTCGCGCGCCCGGCGAATGGGATCGAAGAGCGCATCGTAATCGGCAATCGAACGAGGCGTGCGCGCCATCGAGCGGCCAGCCCAGTCGGTGCGGAACGAACCTGGCGCCACTGCCGTCACGGCAATGCCGAACGATTTCACTTCCTTCGCGAGCGTCTCGGAGATGCCTTCCAGCGCGAACTTGCTGCCGCAATAGTAGGCGATGCCGGGCATCGTGATGAAACCGCCCATCGACGTGATGTTGAGAATGTGACCCTTGCGCCGCGCGCGCATGCCGGGCAGCACCGCCTTCATCATCGCGACCGCGCCGAACACGTTCACGTCGAACTGTCGACGCATCTCGGCGAGCGGCGATTCTTCCATCACGCCTTCGTGACCGTAGCCCGCGTTGTTGACGAGGACGTCGATGGGACCGACGGTCGACTCGATTTCGGCCACGACGCCGTCTATCGCGTCGAAGTCCGTCACGTCGAGCAGGCGGCCCACGGCCCTGTCCGGCGCGAGGGCTTCGAAGTCCTGCTTCGCCTGCTCGCTTCGCACAGTGCCGATCACGCGATGGCCTGCCGCGAGCGCTTCCTGAGCGAGTGCCCGGCCGAAGCCGCTGCTGACGCCGGTGATGAGCAGAGTCCGTTCGAATGACATATGCACCTCTACGATGAAATGAAAGAGAGTGCATAGTATTCTTTGCACCAACGCGCTCTAAGGCCGGATATTCTGCTTTTATTGCCTATTCTTATCGTCCCCCTCGATGTCATCGAAAGAGACCGCCGCATCGCGGCAGCGTATCGTGGACCTGCTGCGCGCACTGGCGCCGAATGAAGGCTACAACCTGACGCCGCTACCCGACGTGCGCATCCTGCGTTCGGACCGCGCGTTGTCGCGCACGCCTGTGCTCTACGATCCGGGCATCGTGATCGTCTGTCAGGGACGCAAGCGCGGCTATTTCGGCGATCAGGTGTATCTGTATGACGAGCTGCATTATCTGGCCGTGGCAGTGCCGGTGCCCTTCACGATGGAAACCGACGCGACGCCTGAGCATCCGCTATTGGCCATCTACATGCATCTGGATTTTCAGGTGGCGGCAGAGCTGATGATTCAGATCGACCGTCATCACATGCCGGCGCGCGCGGAACCACCGCAAAGCATGATGTCGAGTCCGATGGATGCCGACTTGCGTATGTCGGTCCTGCGCTTTCTGCAAGCGTTGAGCCGGCCGCTCGATGCAGCCGTTCTCGGTCCCGCGCTGGTGCGTGAGCTGTACTTTCGCGTGCTGACCGGCGCGCAAGGTCATGCGATGCGCTCGGCGCTCGCGATGCAGGGGCAGTTCGGCAAGATCGGCAAGGCGTTGCGCCGCATTCACGCGACCTACGCGCAGCCGCTCAATCTCACGCAACTGGCGCGCGAAGCGGGCATGAGCGTGCCGACCTTCCACAGTCATTTCAAGGCCATCACGCACACGTCGCCCATGCAGTATCTCAAGTCGACGCGGCTGCATCAGGCGCGTCTCCTGATGGTGCGTCAGGACATGACGGCGGAGGCGGCCTGTCATGCGGTGGGCTATGCGAGCGCCTCGCAATTCAATCGGGAATTCAAGCGCCTCTTCGGAACGACACCGGCCGCGGAAACGAAGCGCATGCGCGAAAGCTTCGCCGTTCCGCCGCCGTTTGCCGGCGCGGAGTACGTTTCATCGCATTAGGGGAGCGCGCGACATCACAGATGACCCGGCCGCGGGTCCGGCAGGAAGCCGTCGCGATTCGGCATGCGGATGGCAGCCAGCGAATGCGCGTCCAGCCGCGCGTCGTCGGGCACGATGCCGTTGCGGTTCAGAATCCATGCGCTCAACGCGTACACCTCGTCTGCGCTCAACGATTGCGGCGCGTTATAAGGCATCGCGCGGCGGATGTAGTCGAAGAGCGTCGTGGCATACGGCCAGTAGCTGCCGACCGTGCGTACCGGCTTGTCGCTCGCGAGCGTGCCGCGTCCGCCGATGAGCCGGTCGCCCAGGCCGCCTTCGCCGTTGGCGCCGTGACACGCGGCGCACTTCGCGGCGAAGATGTGCGCGCCGGTCGCCACGTCTCCGCTGCCCGCGGGCAGGCCACGGCCATCGGGCGCGACGTCGATGTTCCATGCGGCGATTTCCGTCGCGTTCAACGGCGTGCCGATGGCGTCGATGGCCGCGCGCTGGGTCGGGTCGTGCGTGAGCGCGTTCTGCGAGCCGTCATCGCGTGCGGGCGTGCTGCATGCAGCGAGCGATACCGCAGCGACGCCGATCATCAACGGCCGCAACAGACGATGTTTCAGAGCCGGGGCGTTATGCATTTTTCACGCTGCCATCGGCGCCGATGCGCCATTGCTGAATGCCGTTGTAGTGGTAGTACGAGTTCAGCCCGCGTGCGGCGACCAGCGCCTCGCGCGTCGGCTGAACGTAGCCGGTCGAATCGGTGGCGCGCGAGAGAATCGCGGCAGGCTCGCCGTTCCAGACCCAGCCTGCGTGAAAGCGCGTCAACGCGCGATCTTTCGGCGGGCCGTCGAGTTGCGCTTCCTGCCATGAGCGCCCGCCGTCGGTCGACACCTCGACCTTGCGAATCGATCCACGCCCCGACCACGCGAGCCCGATGATCGGGTAATAGCCGTGAACCGTGAGCCGATGCCCCGGCGACGGCCGCGTGATGACCGACTTCGCGTCCATCTCGAACACGAACTGGCGCGCCTGCCCGTTCGCGACCGGGTCCGTGTATTTCGACGTTTCCTCGCGTGTTTCCAGCGGCGCGTCGACGAACTTCAGCCTGCGCAGCCACTTCACGTTCGTATTGCCCTCGAAGCCGGGCACCACGAGCCGCAGCGGATAGCCGTTCTCCGGCCGCAGGCGCTCGCCGTTCTGCGCATATACGATGAGCGCGCGGTCGAGAATGCGATCGAGCGGCAGGCTGCGCGTCATCGCGGCGGCGTCGGCGCCTTCCGCGAGCATCCAGCGCGGCGACTGACTGTCACTGGCCGCGAGACCGCCTGCGGCTTCGATCAGCGTCGAAAGCCGCACGCCGGTCCACTCGCAGCACGACAACAAGCCGTGCGTCATCTGAACCGGCAAACCGCTCGGCCCTTTCCATTCGCTTGCGGTGTTGCCCGAACACTCAAGGAAGTATACGTGCGATTCGGATGGCAGGCGCAGCAAGTCGTCCATCGTGAAGAGCTTCGGCTCGCGCACGAGACCATGAATCGCGAGCCGGTGCTGCTCCGGATCGATGTCCGGCACGCCCGCATGATGCCGCTCGTAGACGAGCCCGTTCGGCGTAATCGCGCCATGCAGATCGGCGAGCGGCGTCAGCGACGAAGCCTGGCCTGGCACGGGAAACGCACGGGCCGCGCGGCGCACGACGTTCGCTTCGTGCGGCGACGGCACGCCATATGGATGTTCGAGAATCGGCGCGCCCGGCGTGCGCGTCCACGGCTGAACCGCGAGCGGCTGCAACAGCGAGGACGCAGCGTTGGCGCTCGGCGCCACCACTGCCGAGACGGCGAGACCGCGCAACATCCGGCGGCGCAATGGCGATGCCGCCGTGTCGGAATTCGCGGAAGGCGATGAAATGCGGGGGGTTCGCGGCATGCTTGGGGCGCCGGGGAGAGTGTCGGGTCAGGGCGCCCAGTATAGGACGCGCCTTGCGGAACGCACAGCCCTTGTTGCGCCTATCGATATGAAGCCGGGTCATAAGCGCACGTCGCAACGTTGCGCGTCGACATTTACTTAGTCATCCCGAACGACACATGCTCATCATCGCATCACGACATGAACATGCCGCCGTCCACGTTGACCGTCTGACCGGTGATGTACGCGGCGTCGTCCGAGGCCAGGAATGTCACCAGGCCCGCGACGTCACCGCCATTGCCGGCACGTTTCATCGGGATATTGGCGACCCATTCGGCCATCAGCTCGCCGGGTTTGTAATCGCCGAGCAGTTTGCCCCACGCTTCGTCGTTATAAGACCACATGTCCGTCGTGATGATGCCCGGGCAGAACGCGTTCACCGTGATGCCGGTCGGCGCGAGTTCCTTCGCGAGACTCTGCGTGATGCCGAGCACGCCGAACTTGCTCGCAGCGTAATGCGGCGTGTAGACGAAACCCTGCCGCGCCTGACCCGACGCCGTGTTGATGAGCCGACCCGCTTTACCCGCGCGCAGCATGCGGGTGGCCGCTTCCTGGCAGCACAGAAAAACGCCCTTGGTATTCACGGCCATGACCTTGTCCCACTCGCTTTCAGTCAGGTCCGGCAACTTGGCGATGGTGATGACCCCCGCGTTCTGCACCGACACGTCCACTTCGCCGAGCTTGCTCGCGACTTCCTCATACAGTGCGACGACCTGAGCCTTATCCGTCACGTCCGTTTCGACGGAAAGCGCGTCGAAGCCCGATTCACGCAGACGGGCGGCCGCATCGTGAACGCTCTTTTCGTTCGCACTGACGCACACCTTCGCGCCTTCCTGCGCGAACCGCTCCGCAATGGCGAGACCGATGCCACGACTGCCACCCGTCACGACCACGACTTTGTTCTCGAACCGCTTCAATTGTTGCGCCACTGAGATTCTCCGGGAGTTAAAGACGCTCGATCCATCGCAGCCATTGCGCATGATTCTCCGCAGCCGCTTCGACACCGCTGCCGGGCTCAACGCGTCGTGCCACGACACGATGCGTCTGCCAATCGTCGAGCGATGCGGCGAGGCCCGCCTGATACGCCGCGAGCGCCGCCGCGCCCGACGCCGAAATCTCGCTGACCGCGAGCGTGCTGACAGGCCGATTCAACGTGTCCGACAGAAATTGCAAAAGAAACGGACGCTGCGTGAGGCCGCCGTCGAGGTACAACTGCGCGAGCGGCACGTCGGCAGCCTGCTCCATCACGTTGATGACGTCCTTGATCTGATAGACGATGGATTCATACGCCGCGCGCGCCACATGCTGCCACGACGTCGAAAAGTTGAGTCCGACGATCTGCGCGCCGCCCGGATACTTCCAGTGCGGACAGCCGATGCCCGAGAACGATGGAATCACGAATACGCCGCCGTTGTCATACTCGGTGAACGCCTGCTCGGCCTTGGCGAAATCGTCGAACAGGTTGAGCTTTTCCTTCAGAAACGCGGGCGTCGATCCTGCGCTGATGATGATCCCTTCTAGCGCGTAGTCCACGCGCTTGTCGGTAGCGAAGCAGAGCGTCGAGACGAGGCCGTGTTCGGGCTCGCGCGCCTTCCCGCCGACGTTCATCATGATGGACGATCCCGTGCCCATCGTCGCCTTCGCGACACCGGGACTCAGGCACCCTTCGCCGACGGCGGCGGCGTGTGAATCGCCGATCATCGAGAGGATAGGCAATGGCGCGTCGAGCAGGCCGTCGAAATCGGTCATGCCGAAGTCGGACGCAGACGGCCGAAGTTCGGGCAAGCGCAGTCCTTGCAGGCCGAACGTCTCGATGAGTTCGCGATCCCATTCCAGCGTGCGAAGATTGAGCAGCATGGTGCGCGACGCATTCGTCACGTCGGTGCGATACGCCGCGCCGTTCGTCAGCCGATACAGCAGCCAGCTATCGACCGTGCCGAAGTACGCGTCGCCCGCCGCGATATGCGCGCGCGCGCGTTCATCGTTCTCGTTGAGCCAGATAAGTTTGGTGCCTGAAAAATACGGGTCGATCAGCAAGCCCGTCTTTTGCGCGATGAGCGGCTGCAAGCCGTCGCGCTTGAGCCGTTCGCAAATGCCGAGCGATCGCTGGCATTGCCACGACACGCCTGGGGCGATCGGCTCGCCCTTCGCGTTCCATAAGACGACCGTCTCGCGCTGATTCGATATGCCGATGCCCGCGATGTCGCCTTTGAATCCACTCAGGCATTCGTCCACGGCTTTCAGCACGGATGCGTACAACGCATTCGCATCCTGTTCGACGAAGCCCGTGCGCGGCGTGGTGCATGTAACCGGCGCGAAGCCGCGCGCATGAACCTGTCCGGTCTGGTCGAAGACGAGGGCCTTCGTGCCGCTCGTGCCCTGATCGATGGCGAGAATATGGCTCATGGTTTCTTCCTCACGCGGTCAGCGAAACCATGCGCGACTGCAGGCGCTGCTGCAACTGGTCGATGACCACGGCGAAGATAATGACGAGGCCCTTAATGACCATCTGCCAGAAATCGCTGATGCCGCACATCACCATGCCGTCGCCCAGGATACTGATCACGCACGCACCGACGACCGAGCCGAACACGGTACCGCGCCCGCCCATGAGCGCGGTGCCGCCGAGCACGACCGCCGCGATGGCGTTCAGTTCGTAGGTCTGTCCCGTCAACGGGTGCGCCGTCTGCAACTGCGCCGTGATCACGAGTCCGACAATCGCCGCGCAGAATCCCGAGAACATGTAGACGAATAGCTTGACGCGATTCGTTCGGATTCCCGAGAATCGCGCCGCTTGCTCATTGCCGCCGATGGCATAGATGCGGCGGCCGAGCGGCGTCTTTCGCGCAACGAAGATGGTAATGGCCGCGAGCACAAGCATGATCCACACCGGCATTGAGAGCCCGAGAATCGTGCCGTTGCCGATGAACTCAAAGCCCGTGTTGCCGAGTGCCGGATTGCCTTCGAGGTCCGCGAAGGTGCTGCCGTTGTTGACCAGCAGCGCCGCGCCGCGCACCACGTAAAGCATGCCGAGCGTCGCGATGAAGGGCGCGACGTTGAGCATGGTGATGAGATAACCGTTCACCGCGCCGATCAACGCGCCCAGCAAACACGCGATGATCGTCACGCCCCACGGATTGAAGAACACGATGTGATGCCCGATCTTCACGCCTTCGAGCAACAGGTATCCCGCCGCCATGCCGCTAATGCCGACGATGGAGCCCACCGACAAGTCGATACCGCCCGTCAGGATCACGAGCGTCATGCCGATAGAAAGAATCGCGACCACGGTGACATGCTTCGCCATGATGAGCAGGTTGCCGGTCGAGAGGAAGCTCTCGGTGGCGAGCGAGAACACGATGATGATCGCGAATAGCGCGATAAAGATGCGCAGCTTGAGCAGATTGACCGCGACGCGCGACGCCACATAGGCGCCGTGCCGGTTGTGCTTCGCATGCACCGACGTGACCGGCGGATTGCTGCTGTTGGGTGTATTCATGGTTCGGATCTCGGTTGCCTCACACTACGGCAGTCGCGGGCGTCGATGCGCGCACGATGCGTTCACTGTCGAATTGGGGCCGGTCGAGCACGGCGGTCAGCTTGCCGCTCGCCATCACGAAGACGCGGTTGGACACGGCCATCGCTTCGTCCAGCTCCGATGTCGCGTAAATCACGGCGATGCCCGACCGCGCGAGCAAGCTGATCGTCTTGTAGACGTCTTCTTTCGCGCCCACGTCGATGCCGCGCGTCGGTTCGTCCATCAACAACACTTTGGGCTTCGTCAACAGCGCCTTGCCGATGACGACCTTCTGCATGTTCCCGCCGGATAGCGACGTGATCGGCGCATCGACGGACGCAGCTTTGATGGCCAGCTTCTTCACGATGTCGTTGGCCGCTTCCACTTGTTTGTCGCGCGTGAGCGCGCCGACGAAGCGCCGCGTGAACTTGCCGAGGCTGGACAGGGTCATGTTCTCGAGTATGGTCATCAGTTGCACCATGCCCTGCTTCTGGCGGTCTTCCGGCACGAGCGCGATGCCGGCCTCGATGCGCTTCGGTATCGGCAAGTCTTCGATGGCCTTGCCTGCGAGTTCTATCTCGCCAAGCGCGAGGGGATTCGCGCCAAGTAGCGATTCGAGCAACTCGGTGCGGCCCGCGCCCATCAATCCGTAAATGCCGATCACTTCGCCGGCACGCGCGGTGAAGGACACGTGATCGACCGCATAGATCCCGTTCGAACGCTTGAGCGCAAGGTCTTTCACCTTCAGCACTTCGCGGCCGATTTCGTGCTGCTCGAAGGCGAAACGCTTCTTCGAAGAGCCGACCATCGCTTCGATGATCCACGGAATGTCGATGTTGGCGATATCGTTCTCCGCCACGAGCCGCCCGTTGCGCAGCACGGTGATGCAATCGCCGATCGCCATGATCTCTTCGAGGCGATGTGAGATATAGATCACCGTCACGCCCTCTTCCTTGAGCTGGCCGATGATCTTGAAGAGAATCTCCACTTCCGTCTTCGAGAGCGCGGAAGTCGGCTCATCCATGATGAGCACCTTGATGTGCTTCGACAACGCCTTCGCGATCTCGACGAGTTGTTGCTGACCGACGTACAGATCGCCGAGCCGCGTGCGCGGATCGATCGCGATGTTCAGCCGGTCGAGCAGCACTTTCGCCTGGTGGTTCTCCATCTTCGAGCGGATCACGCCCGAGTTCGTGATCTCGTTGCCCGCGAAGATGTTCTCCGCCACGGTCATGTCCGGAAAGAGATTCAACTCCTGAAAGATGATGCCGATGCCGTGCTGCTCCGCACTGCGCACATCGGTGATCTGCGCGAGCTTCTCGTCGATCCAGATCTCGCCCGAGGTCGGCGTTTCCGCGCCCGCAAGCAGTTTCATCAACGTAGACTTGCCCGCGCCGTTCTCGCCGATCAGCACGTTGACCTTGCCGCGCCGCACCTTATAGTCCACATCGACGAGCGCCGCCGTGCCCGGATACTGCTTCGACAGCCCGCGCGTTTCGATCACGTTGATGGGGTTCATCGTGCGGGCGGTATGCTGGTTCTCGTTCATTTCCAGGCCACCGGAATCGCGCGGATCTCGCCTGCAGGCTCGCTCCAACTGCTATAGACGGCAGAGACATCGACCGGATCGCCGACCTTCAGCTTGAGCGAACTTTGCACCCGCGCCACGACGAGCTTGTTCAATTCCTGACCGAACGCGGCAAAGCGCGTCTGGTCGTCGAAGTCACTGTATTTGACTCCGGGAAAGCCGTCGCGCACGCCCGTGCCGATCACCACCGGACCTGTTTCGAGCGCGATCTGAACGGGATCGCCGCCGTTCGCGGGCGCCACTTCCACGTACGCCTTGCCGACGCGCGACGTCGAATCGATCTTCGTCACCTTGCCCTGCACGCGCAGCCAGAAGTTGCACGGGAAAGCATTGCTCTGACGGAAGCCGTATTGCTTGCAGGCATCGTCGAAATTCTGGTTCAGCGCGCTGATGACCTGCGCCGCGGGCTTCGCGTTCTTGTCCGCGTACGGGACCAACTGGTCGTTCAGGATCTTCGCAGCGTCCGGGCCCTTGTGCTGCCCTTGCGCGCGGATGTCGGCCAATTCGGAATCGGTGACGACGTGGCACGCCGACAAACTGGCGATGCAAAGCATCGACACCAGCCGCCAGCGCGCGAATACGGGATGAACCATGACAACCTCGACCTCACATGACAAGCCATGTGCGGGCGCAGCCCTGCGGCGCCCGCATGGAGCAACAACGCGTATTACTTGTTGTAGTAGAAGTCCTTCACGTGCGACGCGTTGTCTTTCGTAATGAGAATGCCGCGCGTGAGCTGACGCTCCTGCTCGCCGGTCTTGCCGGTCTTGATGTATTTGTCGAGCAGATCGACGCCGTGAATCGCGATGCCCTGCGCCTGCAGCATGACGGTGGCCTTCAGCTTGCCCGCGAGCACGGAGTCGCGCTCGTCGTTGCTGCCGTCGATGCCCATGACGACCACGTCCTTATGCCCCGCCGAGTCCAGCGATGCAATCGCGCCGAGCGCAACCGGGCCATTGCCGCAAATCACGCCCTTGATGTTCGGATGCTCTTGCAGGATGGAATCCATCGCCTGCTTGCCGGGCAAGAGCGCGCCCTTTGCGTCCTGACGCGCGACCATCTTGAGATCGGGATACTGGTCCAGCACCTGATGGAACGCCTGCGAGCGCGTCACGCAGTTCTTGTCCGCGAGGTTGCACGTTAGTTCGACGTACTCACCCTTCTCGCCGATGGCTTCCACGAAACGCTGCGCCACTTCGGTACCCGCTTGCAGATTGTTATGGCTCAACTGCGCAATGGCGATCCCGTCCTTCGGAATCTCGCGGTTGATCAGCACCACGGGCACTTTCTTGTCCGCCGCTGCGCGCACCGTCGCGACACTCGCGTTGGAATCGGCGTTATCGAGAATGATGCCCTTCACACCCTTGCCGATGACGAGATTGACCAGCTCGTTTTGCTTGTTCACGTCCTCGCCATGGGAAAGCACGATGGTGTCGTAGCCGAGCTTCTTCGCTTCTGCATCCGCGCCCTTCGCTTCGGCTGCGTAATACGGATTGTCGAGCGCATTCACGAGAATCGCGATGGTGCCTTTGCCCGCTGCATTCGCGGTGGCGGGCAACGCGGCGGCGAACGAAACGGCCACCGCTGCTGCAACTGCAAGCTTCTTCCACATGTTGTTGTCTCCGGTTTGTTTGTCTTTCTTCGACAGCGTTGGACTGGCTCAGGCGATCGTGTAGCCTCCGTCGATCATGATGTCGGCGCCCGTGATCATGTCGGCGCCGTTCGAGAGCAAGAAGAGAATCGCGGCGGCGATCTCATCGGTATAGGCGAAGCGCCCCACAGGGATCAGCTTCTTCATGTTCTCGCCCTTCTCGCCTTCCCATGCGGCCGCGCCCATCGGCGTCAAAACGACGGTCGGCGAGACCGTGTTGACGGTAATGCCGCGCGCCGCCCATTCCTTCGCGAGCACCTTGGTCATGCCGATAAGGCCCGCTTTCGCCGACGTATACGCGCAATGCTGATCGATGGCGACGGTCGCAGCCTGCGACGCGATGTTCACGATCTTGCCGCCGTGGCCGCTTGCCAGCACCACGCGCGCGAAGTGCTTCGAGCACAGGAAGGGACCGGTGAGATTGACGCCGATCTGCCGCTGCCATTCGTCGTAACCGATGTTTTCCGCGGGTGTCAGCGTGATGCACCCTGCGGCATTGACGAGCAGGTGTAAATCGCCAAAATGGTCGTGAGCCGCTGCAATGGCCTTCTCGACGTCAGCCTCATTCGCGACATCGCACGGAAAGGCTTTTGCGTTGTTCGCGCCGAGTTCTTCGATGGCGGCCTGCACGCGCGGTTCTTCGAAGCTCGGATAGAGAATCGCGACGCGTGCGCCCTTCGCGATCAGCGCGGCATTCGTCGCCATGGCGATGCCGCCGAGACCGCCCGTCACCACCGCGACCTTGCCATCGAGCCGGAAGTCGAAGTCCACGCCATGGCGCAACGACATGTCGTACTGAATGCTCATTCCCGTCTCCTCTCTTATTGAGCGCAGTGCGCGCGTACGGCATTCGCGATGCCGGCCGCGTCGATGCCATAGTGTTTGCGGATGCCCTTACGCGTGCCGTACTTGGCGAACTCGCCTTCGGTGATGCCGAGCGTCGTGAGCGGCCGCCCGATCTGCCGCCTCGCCATCAGCAACGCGACCGTCGCGCCGATACCGCCGTGCAGCGAATGCTCCTCGACGGTCACGATCGTCTCGTGACGCTCAATGATCGAAGCGAGCGCGTCCTGATCCAGCGGCCGAAGCGACGAAAGGTTCACCAGCGTCGGATTAACGACGCCCTCTTTCTGAAGCGCTTCGCATGCGTCGAGCGCCTCGCCGACGACCGATCCGAGCGCGATCACCGCGACTTTCGACCCTTCGATAAGCACGTCGGGACGCCCCGGCAGAAAGCGGTACGAGGCGTCATGCACCACGGGAAACTTCGCATTGTCGAGGCGGATGTAGACAGGCCCTTCTACCGATGCCGCGTAGTCGATCATTTGCGCGACTTCTGCCTCATCGCAGGGCGCGAAAATCTGCACGTTGCCGAAGCCGCTCATGATCGACAGATCGTCGATAGCGTGATGCGTCGATGCGAGCGGCCCGTATGCGACGCCCGCGTTCAAGCCAAGCATCTTCACATTCGTCGCGCTGTAACAGACGTCGTTCTTCACCTGTTCGTTGGCGCGTCCGACGAGAAACGGCGCGGCGTTCGCCGTGAACACGATGTGTCCGCCGAGCGCGAGCCCCGCCGCCATGCCGACCATGTTCTGCTCCGCGATGCCCACATTGATGACGCGGTCCGGGTAGCTTTCGAGGTACGGCCCAATCTTCGAGGTCGACGTCGAATCCGCCACCATTACGATGATGTCTTGCCCGGCCGCAGTCAGCCGGCTGATCGCGTTCACCGCGCCGTCGCGCAAGTCAGCGAGTTCACGCATGGTCGAGCTCCTTCAGCGCCTGCTTGAGTTGGTCTTCGTCGGGAAACTTGTGATGCCACGCCGGCACGTTCTCCATGAACGACACCCCTCGGCCCTTGATGGTGTGCGCGATCACGACTTTCGGCTTGCGATTGTCGTAGTCGAGACTTTCCATTAGTTTCCAAATGGCGTCCGGCTGGTTTCCATTGACGTCGTGGACTTCGAAACCGAAAGCGCGAAACTTCTCGTCCAGCGGGTCGAGGTCCATGATGTTGTGCGTGAAGTCGGCAAGCTGAAGCCGGTTGCGGTCGACGATCACGACGAGGTTCGACAGTTCGAAGTGCGCCGCCGCCATCGCGGCTTCCCAATTGGAGCCTTCTTCGAGTTCGCCGTCGCCGGTCAGCACGAACACGCGGCCGGTGGCGCCTTCCGTCTTAGAAGCGTGACGCTGCTTCGCCATCGCGAGACCCGCCGCGATGGGAAAGCCGTGACCGAGACCGCCGGTATTGACGGTCACGAAGGTTGGCAGCTTCTGCCGCACCGGGTGGCCCGGCAGGCGCGAATCGTCTTTCAGATACGTGAGCAGTTCTTCGTCGCTCAGCCAGCCGAGTTCCGCGAAGCAGGAATAGAGACCGCCGACGCCGTGGCCTTTGCTCAGAATGAATTCGTCATGCCAGCGCACCTTGCGCTCGGCATCGACTTCATAACGCATCACATGAAAATAGAGCGCCGCGAGAATGTCGGCCTCCGACATGTCGCCGCCCGTGTGACCGCTCTTGGCCGTCGCGTTCATCACGCAGATCTTCTTGCGGATCTCTTGCGCCCGGCGATGAAGCGCGTCGCCGGACTGCTTGAAGGGGTTTTCCATTCCCTGCTCCCAGACTTCCTGTTTGCTTGGAAGCAGTTTCTTTTAGTTTCTTTCGAAAGTCAAAGAGAAATCAAATAAAAAGGGAAAACACCTAGTGAAGCACCACCGATCTTCTGATCAGGCACAATGCGCACTGGAGAGGCGCGTTCATGCAGCGCCTGCGCAGGAAAATAAAAAATGGATCAACGAACCCGGACCGAGAAGATTTTCGAACGCGTGCAGACCGCGAAACTGGTGAAGCTCTCGGAGCTTTCCAGCGAATTCGGCGTGTCGATGCCGACGATCCGCAAGGACATCGACGAGTTGCAGCGGCTAGGACGCGTCGAGCGCGTGCACGGCAACGTGCGGCTGAAGGCAGCGCAAAGCGATGGCACGCGGCGCACCTACGAGACGCCTGTGCTGCCGACGAGTCCTGAGAAGGCGTTGATAGGCAAGAAGGCAGCGAGCCTGATTGAAAACGGCGATTCCGTCATTCTGGATTGCGGCGCGACCGCGACGGAACTCGCGAAAAACCTGCTGAACCGGCAGAACCTGCGCGTGGTGACCAACGCGCTCAATATCGCCATTCTGCTGGGCGCGGAGCCGACCAACCGCGTGATGCTCACGGGCGGCATCTTCAAGCCGGAGACGATCGCAGTGTCGGGCGAGAAGGCCTCGACGTTCTTCGAGGGGATGTTCGTCGACAAGCTCTTTCTCGCGGCAGGTGGCGTGTCGATGGAGTCGGGCATTTCATACCCGGACTTCATCGACCTGCACGTCAAGCGAGCGATGATCGATGCAGCGAAGACCGTCTACCTGCTGGCGGATTCCAAAAAGTTTGGCAAGCGCGAATTTGCCGCCTTTGGGGCGATCGACCGGATTGATTATCTGGTGACGGACGAAGGGCTCGGCGGGGAATTCGTGGACTGGATTAAAGCGAACGGAATCGAGATCTTGTACGCGTGAGCGGGCGGCGAGCGCCTCGCGCCGCGCTCACCGCGCTACCACGTCAACTCTGCGTCGTCGGCGTTCGAGAATTCGCCCATCGCCATGGCGCCTTCGCCGCTCTCCGCAATCGCCTTACTGGCTTCGGCCCAGCGCTCTCGCGCTGGAGGCGCCGGGAAGCGCGTGTCTTTCGTTTCTTTTTACATTTTCTCGACATCACCTGAGCGAGGGCGCGCTTCCATGCACTCGCGCCCCTCGCTGTTCTACTGATTCGCCCTACTTCTTCCCATCAACCACCGCGACCACTTCCTCGCGCGTGTACTCCTTGTTCGCCAGCGCCCCGGCCGGCGTCTTCGCGAGCACCGCATCGAGTTCCTCAGGCTTCACTTCCAGCACCGGCATGCGGATATCGTGCGGCACTTTCTTGCCCGCGAGAATCTGCTGCGTCACCCAAAACGCAAACGACGAAGCGCCCGGCGGAATCGTCACCGACATCGTCTCGTAGCCGCTCTTCTTTTGATCGGCCCACCACGCGAGCTCTTCCTGCCGGTTGCCCAGAATGATGATCGGCGTCGGCCGTCCTGCCGCCTTGATCGCCTGCGCCGCGCCATAGCCGTCGCCGCCCTGCGTGACCACGCCGTCGATCTTCGGCAAGGTCGGCAGAATGCCAGCCACCTGCTTCTGCGCCACCGTCTGCGTCCAGTCGCCGTGCACCGAGCCGACGATCTTCAGCCCCGGATACTTCTTCAGTTCATCGACGATGCCCTGATGAATCTCGTCGTCCACCGACACGCCCGCGAGCCCGCGAATCTCCAGCAGGTTGCCCTTGCCGTTCAGGCGCTTGGCCAGATAATCCACCTGCATGCGGCCCATGCCCTGAAAATCCACCGCGATGCGATACGCACACGGCTCGGTCGCGATGCCGTCGAACGATACGACCGTCACGCCCGCGCCGCACGCCTGCTTGATGACGCCGTTGAGCGCCGTCGGCGAAACCGCATCCACCGCAATCGCCTTGAAGCCCTGCAAGATGAGGTTTTGTATCTGCTGAACCTGCTCGGTGGCCTGGCTCTCGGCCGTCGTGTAGCTCGGCGCGGCCGCGACGATCTTCTGCTTCACGGCAGGGTCCGCCACGTTCGACCAGCTCTTGAGCATCTGCTGGCGCCAGCTGTTGCCCGCATAGTTGTTCGAGAGCGCAATCTTCATCGACGACGTATCGCCCGTTGCGACCTGCGCCGACGCGCCCACCGATGCCGACGCCATGCACAGCGCCAACGCGAGTTTCCTGATCTTCATGCTTGTCTCCGGTTCTTGATTTGATGTGCTGGCGTGTCAGCGTCCCGCGCCGCGCACGCCGACATGAAGCGAATAGATAGACGAGGTAGCCGCGATAAACAGCCGATTGCGATTGATGCCGCCGAAGGTCACATTCGCGACGACCTCCGGTATCAGGATCTTGCCGAGCAGCGTGCCGTCGGGCGCGTAGCAGTGCACGCCGTCTTCCGCGCTCGTCCAGACGTTGCCTTGCTCGTCGAGGCGCATGCCGTCCGGCACGCCGCTTTGCATTTCGATGAACACGCGCCCGTTGCGCAATGCGCCTTCGCTCGACACGTCGAACACGCGGATATGACGCGGCGCTTTATCGTCGTGAGAGGCCGCTGAATCCGCGATATAGAGCCGCGATTCATCCGGCGAGAACGCGAGGCCGTTGGGCTTCACGAAGTCGTCGCAGACGAGCTGCACGTCGGTGCTCTGCGACGACACGCGGTACACGTTGCATCGCCCGATCTCGCTGTCGGCGCGATAGCCTTCGTAATCGCTCAGAATGCCGTAGTCGGGATCGGTGAACCAGATATCGCCCTTCGAATCGACGACCACATCGTTCGGTGAATTGAGCCGCTTTCCTTCGAAGTGCGAAGCAATCACGGTCACGCTGCCGTCGTGCTCCGTGCGCGTCACGCGCCGCGCGCCATGCTCGCAGGTGACGAGCCGCCCTTCGCGGTCGCGCGTGTTGCCGTTGCTGTAGTTCGACGGCGCGCGAAAGACGCCCACGCCCATGCCGGGCGCCCAGCGCAGCATGCGGTTGTTCGGAATGTCGCTCCAAATGAGCAGGTCCGTCGCCGGAAAATACACCGGCCCCTCGGCCCACAGGCATTCGTCGGTGATTTTGGAAAGAAACGCGTTCGGCTGAAGCAGCAGCCTGAATCGCGGATCATGCACTTCGTAGTCGCTCGGTTTCATGTCTCCTCGTCCCTTCTGTGGATCGATTCTGTGGATCGAAATTGTCGGATCAGCGCGCCGTCTTGCCGCCCGCCGCCACCGTCACCGCGATGATGAGCACGCCGTAGACGATCGCGCGCACGCCCGCATCCGCGCCGACTGCGTTGAGCGCGGCGTTCGTCAGAAACAGGAACATGGACGCGCCCCACACGCCGGCAATCGTCGCCTTGCCGCCCGTCACCAGCGTGCCGCCGATTACGACGACCGCAATCGAGATCAGCATGTACTCGACGCCCATGTCGAGCGACGCGCCGCCCGAGGTCGCCGCGAGCAAGAGCGCGGTCAGCGCCGCAATCATCGAGCAGAGCACGTACGCAATGCAGCGCGTCGGATGCACGTTCACGCCCGCGAGCCACGCGGCCCGCGCGTTCTGTCCGATGGCGGAAAGCCGGCGGCCATAGACCGCGCGATGCAGCAGCACCGCGAGCGCCACCGACAACGCGAGCGCGAGCAGCGCGATATACGGCACATGAAAGAGCCGGCCCGTGGCGAACGCGCCGAGCGCGGGCGGCGGCGGCGGAAGCTGGCGTCCTTGCGTGATGGCGATCGACTGAATGATGAAGCTGGAGGACAGCGTCGCGATGATCGGCGGAATGCGCAGCAGCCGGATCAGCAGATAGTTCACGATGCCGATCGCCGCGCCGACGCCGAGCGCCGCCGCCACGCCGAGCAGAATCTGTCCGTTCTCGCCGCCCATCACGTGCATGCCGACGACGCCCGCGAGCGCGATGGTCGACGGCACCGAAAGGTCGATGTTGCCGACGCCCGACGTGATGACGAGCATCTGCCCGAGACCGACGAGCACCATGAACACGCCGTAGGTGAGCGCGGTCTGCGCGACGTTGCTCGCAATGCCGAAGCCGAAGATGCCGACGATCGCGAACCACACGAGCACCGTGCCCGCGAAGGACCACGCCCACGGCGCCTGAAGGCTTCTGAGCCGCGTCCACGCGGTTTCGTTGTTGGCGATCGCCTCGCCCGATGTCTGCGTCTTCATTGCCGCTCCCCGCGTTGCAGCAGCACGCGCAACGACAGCACGATGATCAGGATCGCGCCCTGCATGCCGACCTGCCAGTCCGCCGAGATGTTGAGAAATGCCAGAAACGATGCCGCGAGCGTCAGCGTGATCGCGCCGAGCACCGCGCCGATGACCGACACGCGCCCGCCGACGAACTCGCCGCCGCCGAGAATCACCGCCGCGATGGAAAGCAGCGTGTAGCGCAGCGCGAGGTTGGCGTCGGCGGAAGTCGTGAGGCCGAGCAGCGACAGCCCCGACAGCACGCCGAAAATGCCTGCTATGCCGTACAGCGTCGCCTTGCTGCGCACGAGCGACCAGCCGAAGCGGCGCATCGCGCGCGGATTGCCGCCCGCGCCGCGAATGCGCACGCCGGCCGAAGTACGCATCAGCAGAAAGTGCCCGATGACGGCGATCAGCACCGACCACACGATAGGCGCGGCGATGAACGGCGTCTGGTAGCCCATCGCCGTGCCGAGCCAGCCGGGGCTCGTGCCGCCCGGAGAAGGCAGGAGCACGATGGCAAGCCCGCTCCATACGAACGAGAGCCCGAGCGTCACCACGATCGACGGAATCTGCCGCAGTTCGATCAACGCGCCGACGGCCGCATACGCGAGCACGCAGCCGACGAGCGCGAGCGTGCCGAGCCAGGGTTGCTTGACCAGCAGCGTCGCGCCGATACAGGCGACCAGACTCACGAACGAACCGATGGACAAGTCGAGATCGTTGACGGTGATGATCGCGAGTTGCGCGAGCGTCGCGAGCACGATCGGCACGGCGAGATTCAGGAGCAGGCTGGAGCCGAAGTAGCTCATCACCGTCGGCTGCATGATGAGAATGGGCACCAGCACCGCGACGAGCGAGATGGCGGGAAGCAGCGCGCGCAAACGCGCTTGCGTGCCCTGAAACGTCGTGCGTGCGGGGGTCATGCGGCCTGCTCCTCGAAGCTCGCGGCGAGGAGCGCTTCTTCCGTGCATTCGTCGGCGTGCAGCACGCGCGTGACGGCCGCCGAGCGGAACACATACGTGCGGTCGCAGTGCGACAGCTCCTCGTTTTCTGTCGTGTACCAGATGAACGTGCGGCCCTTCGCGGCTTCGTCGTGAACGAGGCGATAGATATCGCGCTTCGTGCCGACATCGACGCCGCGCGTGGGGTCGTCCATCAGAATGAGTTGCGCATCCGATGCGAGCGCGCGGGCGAACAGCACCTTCTGCTGATTGCCGCCCGAGAGCGACAGAATGCCCGCGTTCATCGACGCCCCGCGTATGCCGATCTTCGTGCGCCATGCTTCGACGAGCGCGCGCGCCGCCGCGAGATCCACGAGACCGCGCCTGGCTTTCGCGCCGCCGAGCAGCCACCGCAAGTCGAGGTTCTGCGCGATCGACCAGACCGGGAACACGCCGTCGCGCCCGCGATCGCCCGCGACGAACGCCGCCTTCACGCGAGACGCGCCGCGCTTGGTCGCGGCTTCATAGATGGCGAGCAGCGCCTCGGTCTGGCCTTGCCCCGCGAGTCCCGCGAAGCCGACGATCTCGCCGCGCGACGCTTCGATGACCGTATGTTTCTTCGCGCCGACGTGCCAGCTAAACGGCTTGTCGTCGCTGCGCGCGCTGCGCTCGCGCACGGCGGCCGGCGTCTTTTCCGCTTCGAGCTGCTGGCCCATCGCCTGAATGATCGACGCGCGGCTCGACTGCTCGCGCGGCAACACGCCGACGATGCCGCCGTCGCGCATCACCATCACGCGGTCCGCCACGCGCTCGATTTCGCCGAGCATGTGCGTGATGAGCAGACACGTGATGCCGTTTTGCGCCGCGCGCTGCACGAAGTCGAGCAGCTGATCGGCGGTGTGCGCATCGAGCGATGAAGTCGGTTCATCGAGAATCAGAAGACGCACCGGCGTATCCGTGACCGTGAAGCCGCGCGCGATCTCGACCATCTGCTTTTGCGTGAGCGTCAGGTCGGAGACGAGTTCGTTGCCTTTCAGTCCGTTGCCCGGAAAGATCTCTTCGAGCTTCTCGCGCATGAGCGCCGTCGCGCGACGCCGCCAGCCGCGCCCGCGCAATTGCGGATGCACGACCGTCATGTTCTCCGCGATCGTCAGATTCGGGCAGAGCGAGAGTTCCTGAAACACGCAGCGCACGCCGGCCTCGCGCGCGGCATTTGCGTCGTAATGCGGCGCCTCGCGGCCGTCCACTTCGATGCGGCCTTGCGTAGGCGTATACACGCCGGCGAGCACGGCCATCAGCGTCGACTTGCCCGCGCCGTTGTGTCCCGCGATGCCGATGCATTCGCCGCGCATGAACGCGAAGTCGATGTCCGCGAGCGCGCGCACCCGCCCGAAGGTCTTGCCGATACCTTCGAAGCGGATCAGCGCGCCCTGCGCCTCGTTTCTGCTGGTTGCTGTTGCTGTTGCGCCCATTCACATGCCTCCATGCGTGGCGTCTGTCGTGCTTATTTCTTGTCGAGCAAGGCCACGGTCTGCGGCAGCGTGTACGTCACGTCGGCGAGGCCGCCCGGCGGCGTCGCGGCGAGCTTGGCCGGCAGTTCCTGCTGCGAAATGGCGAGCAGCGGCACGTTGATGGTCACTTCCTTCGGGATCTTCTTGCCCGCGAGCACTTGCTGCGCGACCCAGAACGCGAACGACACCGCGCCCGGCGGATTCGACAGCGAACGCGACTGATAGCCCGTCTTCGTCTGCTCGCTCCACCACTGGAGTTCGGGATACGTGCTGCCGATGATCATCGGCGGCGCGGGACGATTCGCGGCCTTGAACGCCTGCGCGATGCCGAACGACATCTCGCCTTCGGTGGCGACGCCATCGACTTGCGGCAGCGTCGGCAGAATGCCGGCGACGGCCTTCTGCGCGACCGATTGCGTCCAGTCGCCGTTCACCGAGCCGACGAGCTTCATCCCCGGATGCTTCTTGAGCCCTTCGAGCACGCCTTCGTGCATCAGGTTGTCGACGGAGATGCCCGCCACGCCGCGCACTTCAAGAATGTTGCCCTTGCCGTTGAGGCGCGTCGCGAGATAGTCGACACCCTGTTCCGCCCAGCCCTTGAAGTCGAAGTTCACGCGATACGCGCAGGGTTCGTCGACCACGCCGTCGAACGACACCACGACGACGCCCGCGGCGCACGCCTTCTTGATGGTGGCGTTGAGCGCGGTGGGCGAAACGGCGTCGATGACGATCGCGTTATAGCCCTGAAGGATCAGGTTCTGCACCTGCTGTGCCTGCTCCGTCACCTGGTTCTCGGCGGTCGTGAAAGCCGGCGCGGCGGCGACCTTCTTGTCGGCGACGGCCTGCTGCGCGACGGCGTTCCAGCTCTTGAGCATCGACTGCCGCCACGCGTTGCCCGCGAAGCTGTTGGACAGCGCGATCTTCTTTTGCGACGTATCACCCGCGGCGACCTGCGCGTGGGCAGCGCCAGCGAGCGCGCAAACGGCGAGCGTGAGCGCGGCCTTGACCGCCATTCCTTTACGGAACATCTGTTCGTCTCCTTTCATTCTTCTTGTGGAGCGGCGCGACGCGACTCGATCATCGGCACGCCCCTTCAGGCGCATTCGCACGCGGTGCGGATGCGTTGCTTTCAGTTAGTCTGCTCGATTCGTCCTGCGGTCAGGCCAATCACGGTGGTCAGGCCACCGCAATCGCGGAGCCAGTATAGCGACTGGTGCTAGCGCGCGCAATTCGCTTACGTTACCGGTAACGGCGTGCTGCGGACGGCATCGCACGGTCCAGGGCAAAGGTCGGTTTTTCCGGTTCGGCGCAGGCGCGCAAGGTCGGCTATGCGAGGATGCAAGCGCCGGCCGCAACCAGTCATTAGAATGGCTGAACCGCCAGTACATTCCGTGAGAGCACATGAGCTTCGCGCGCAAAGCCACGTGGGCCGCCTGCATCGACAACCTCGCGTTCTCGGAGACCGAGACCGTGCCGGTGGTCGTGCTCCTGCGGCAGCGAAAAGCGCTGGCGAGTTTGCACGACGCATTCCAGGGCGAACGTTCGATAGCGCGGCTGCACGAGGCCGCCGCACAGGCCGCGTCGGCCGGCTGCGCATCGCCGATGGCGAAGGTGCTCGAGCTTCAGCGCGCCGACAACACGCTCATATTGAAAGCGCAAGTCGGGATGGGCGCGGCGGCGATCGGGCGCGAAGCAGGCACGGCCGAAGCCGGCAACCCGCCCGGCGAGGCGCTGATTTCGGCGCGGCCGGTCGTCGTCGCCAATGTCCCCGCCGAACGCGGCGAGCGCGCGCCCGCGATTCTGCGCGAGTACCGCGTCGTGACATCGGTGAGCCTGCCGCTCATCGGCGCTGAGGGACCGTACGGCATCCTCGAAGTGGACTACGACCAGCAGCACGAAGTCGACGCATCTCACCTTTCGTTCCTCGCCTCGATTGCGGCGATCCTCGCGGAAGGCATCGAGTCGCGGCAACGGCACGAGGAACTGACCGAAGAACGCGACGCGAAGGCCGCGCTCCTGCGCGAGCAGCAGCATCGCATCCGCAACAACTTCCAGATGATTACCGCGCTCCTCGAACGGCGCGCGAGCGAGTGCGCGGATCCCGCGGTCCAGAAGGGCTATCGCGAAGTCGAGCGCCGCGTGTTCGCGATGGCATCGCTCTACGATCATCTGCTGGGCCTCGGCGAGCATGAGGAGAGCGTCGATCTCGGCGCGTATCTGGAAAACATGAGCGCGAGTTTCGAAGACTTCTACGATCTCCCCGGCCATGACGTCTCGCTCGCGCTGGCGCTACCGCGCGACGTGGCGACGCTTCCCATCGACACCTGTGCGGCTATCGGCACGGTCGTCAACGAACTGGTCGCCAACGCGGTCGAGCATGCTTTCGTTGGCTGCGCGGGCGAGATTCGCGTAGCCATGCAGCGCACGGCGGCGGGCGTGGAGATAGAAGTGAGCGACAACGGCTGCGGCTATGCCCCCGGCGCAAGCGAGAACACGGGTTTGAGCACGGTGCGACGCATCGTCGGCAGCTTCGGCGGCCAATTGACGATGCAATCGGCACAAGGCGGCGGCACGCGCTGGACGCTGACCGCGAGCGCGCCTGACTGAACGCACCGGTTGCGAGCCGCATTCGCGGCGCAGGCAGACGACTTGCTGCATGACTGGCGATGACCACTAACGAGGACAACGCCATGACCCCGCTCGCCCTGCCCCTGCTTCGCTCGCCCTTAGCGGCCGTGTTGTGGATGTCGACGCCATCCGGCGCGCCATCCGATGAATCCGACGACGATCTCGACGACGTGCTCGACGAGACCGGCGCAGTAACGAACCGCAGCAACGGCAAGACCGGCACCAACACGGAGGCCGAGCCCGACCCGAAGTCCTGACGCCTGCCGCAGCGGTCGAGTCCCTTCAACACGCTCTAATGCAGACCGGCATATGCATTGCTGCCATCCGCAGGTCGGATAACGGAGAGCAGTAATGAGCAAGCGAGAAGTTCCGGGCGTAGGCCCGTATGGCGGGCCGGCGGGTGGATGGGGCGCGTTGCAGGCCGTCGCGCGGGCGCTGAAGCAGCAAATGGGCGTCGCGCGCGAAGCGACGATGCTCCTCAAAGTCAACCAGCCCGCGGGTTTCGATTGTCCGGGCTGCGCGTGGCCGGACCCGCGCAGCACGTCGTCGTTCGAATTCTGCGAGAACGGCGCGAAGGCCGTCTCGTGGGAAGCCACGACCAAGCGCACGACGCCCGAATTCTTCGGACGCCACACCGTCAGCGAGCTGTGGACGTGGAACGACTTCGCGCTGGAAGACGAAGGACGGCTCACGCATCCGATGCGCTACGACGCCGCGTCCGACCGCTATCTGCCGATCTCGTGGGACGAGGCATTCGAGCGCATCGGCGAGTCGTTGCGGGCGTTGCCGGACCCGAACATGGCGGAGTTCTACACCTCGGGCCGCGCATCGAACGAAGCGGCGTTCCTGTATCAACTGTTCGCGCGGCGTTTCGGCACCAACAACTTCCCCGATTGCTCGAACATGTGCCACGAGCCGACGAGCGTCGGTTTGCCTGAGTCCATCGGCGTGGGCAAGGGAACGGTGACGCTCGCGGACTTCGATCATTGCGACGCGATCTTCTGCATCGGACACAATCCCGGCACCAACCATCCGCGCATGCTCGCGACGCTGCGCGCGGCCGCCCGGCGCGGCGCGAAGATCGTCGTGCTCAATCCGCTGCGCGAGCGCGGACTCGAGCGCTTCGCCTCGCCGCAGGACCCGGTCGAAATGGTGACGGGCCGCTCGACCGCCATCGCCACGGATTACATTCAGGTGAGGATCGGCGGCGATGTCGCGTTTCTCAAAGGCATGATGAAGACCGTGCTCGCGCTCGACCGCGAAAGCCAGGCGCAAGGCGGCGAAGGCGTGCTGGATCGCGCGTTCATCGACGAACACACGAGCGGCATCGACGAACTGATCGCCGATATCGACGCGACTCCGTGGGAACAGATTGTCGGCGCGTCGGGCGTCGAGCGCGAGGAGATCGAGCACATCGGCAACTTGTATGCGAATGCGAAAGCGGTGATCGCATGCTATGGCATGGGCATCACGCAGCATCACAGCGGCACGGCCAACGTGCAGCAGATCGTCAACCTGCTGCTTCTGCGCGGCAACATGGGCCGCGACGGCGCGGGCATCTGCCCCTTGCGCGGACATTCGAACGTGCAAGGCGATCGCACCGTCGGCATCACCGAAATACCGCATCAGGACATGCTCGATTCGATCGGGCGCGTGTTCGGCTTCACGCCGCCGCGCGAACACGGCCACGGCGCGATCTCGGCGATCGAAGCCATGCGCGATGGCCGAGCGAAGGCGCTCATCGCGCTCGGCGGCAATCTGCCGGTAGCGATGTCGGATACGCCCGTCTGCTATGAGGCCATGCGCAAGCTCGACCTCGCCGTGCATATCGCGACGAAGCTGAATCGCTCGCACTTGCTGGTCGCGAAGGAAACGATCCTGCTGCCCTGCCTCGGCCGCACGGAACTGGATGTACAGGAGAGCGGGCCGCAGTCGATTACGGTCGAAGATTCGATGTCGATGGTGCATGCGTCGCGCGGGTCGCTGCCGCCCGCGTCCGAACATCTGCGCTCGGAACCGGCCATCGTCGCGGGCATCGCGAAAGCGACGCTCGACGATCCTTCGCTCGACTGGGACGGCTGGGTGGCGGACTACAACCGCATCCGCGACCTCATCGAGCAAGTGTTTCCGCAGTTCGAGCGCTATAACGAGCGCATTCAGGACCCGGGCGGCTTCCGCCTTTTCAACGCTGCCGCCGCGCGCCGTTGGGATACGCCCGAGGGACGCGCGCGCTTCATCGCGCATAAGGGCGTAATGATGGACCCGCGCGTGGACCGCAGCGACGCGCTGATTCTCGCGACCATCCGCAGCCACGATCAGTACAACACGACGATCTACGGCTTCAATGACCGATATCGCGGCATCACGGGTCGGCGCGACGTGGTGTTCGTCAACGAACGCGATCTCGAAGCGCGCGGGCTTCAGCACGGCGATCTCGTGGATCTGGAGACGATCGAAAGCACGGTGAGCGTCGGCGGCTCGCGTCGTCTGTGCGGACTCACTGCGGTCGCGTTCGATATCGCGCAGGGGTCCATCGCCGCGTACTATCCGGAAGCCAACTGCCTCGTGTCGCTCTCGGACAACGATGCGCGCAGCGGCACGCCGGCGTACAAGTCGATTCCTGTGCTGCTCTCGCTGAGCCAGGGCGATTGTCAGGTGGGCGCCGACGCGCACACATGGCAGCACGGCGACGTTCCCAACGACAAGACCGGCGCCACCGTCGCGGCGGAAGAGCCGGAGCATCGGCGCGTGCGGAATACGCCGAACTGAGCGGAGTATCCGACTGCGGCAGGCGAAAGCGAGCCTGCCGCATTTCCGCACGATGTGTCTATTTTTAGCACGCTATCAAGTCGGCGCAATCGTTTCCGTTATTACAGCCCAGAGGCCGCTCGGTCCGCGCTGGCCCTGAGCGAACATCAACGAAACGACGACTCGCATGACTTTTTCTAAAAAACTCTGGCTGCCCCTGCTTCTGAGCCTTGCGTGCCTGGCAGGAATTTCCGTGGCCGATGCATTCCGCATGCGCGCCGTACGCACCGAGCAAACCAAGCTCGACATCAAGCACGCGACGGAAGTCGCCAACAGCATCATCAAAGAGTTCGCTCAGCAAGCGGCGAGCGGCGCGATCACGCAAGATCAGGCCAAACAGGGCGCGTTGAGCGCGATCCGCGACATTCGCTTCGGCGACAACGGCTACTTCAGCGTGTTCGACTCGCAAGCCAAAGTGCTCGTGCATCCGATGAAACCCGAGTTCGTCGGCAAGGTCATGATGGACTTCAAGGACCCGAACGGCGTCTATCTGTACCGCGAGATCATCGACGTGGGCAAGCGCGAGGGCGCAGGCTACACCTACTATTCGTTCGCCAAACCCGGCAGCAACGAGATTCTGCCGAAGATGTCGTATGTCTCGATGTATCAGCCGTGGGACTGGCTCATCGTGACGGGCGTGTATATCGACGACATCAACGCGGCCTTCTACGCGTCGCTCGGCTGGAGCCTCGGCGTGCTCGCGGCGATCGCGCTGGTGCTGTGCGTGGTCGTGTCACGGCTCAACCGCGGCATTCTGCGGTCGATGGGCGGCGAGCCGTCGTACGCGGCGGAAGTCGCGAACCAGATCGCGGACAACAACCTCACCGTGGATGTCGCGACTCAGGCGGACGACCATTCCAGCCTCATGTATTCGATGGCCCGCATGCGTTCCCAATTGCTTACCGCGATCGAGAGCGTGAAGACGTCGGCGAACGCGATTGCGAGCGCGAGCCGCGAGATCGCGGTCGGCAACACGGATCTGTCGTCGCGCACGGAGCAGCAGGCGGCGTCGCTGGAGGAAACGGCGGCGAGCATGGAAGAACTGACCGCGGCCGTGAAGCACAACTCGGAGAACGCGCGGCAGGCGAGCGGACTGGCCGGCACGGCGCGGGACGTCGCGAAGGAAGGCACCACGATCGTCGGCGAAGTGGTCGGCACGATGGCCGAGATCGAGCATAGCTCGCACAAGATCGGCGAGATCATCGACATGATCGAAGGCATCGCGTTCCAGACCAACATTCTCGCGCTGAATGCGGCCGTCGAAGCGGCGCGCGCGGGCGAGCAAGGCCGCGGCTTCGCGGTGGTGGCGGGCGAAGTGCGCAGTCTCGCGCAACGGTCATCGACGGCATCGAAAGAGATTCGCGAACTGATCGAGGCGTCCAGCACGCGCGTTCACGCGGGCACGCAACTCGTCGGCCGCGCTGGCGACACGATGACGAAGATCAGCGCCGCTATTCAAAAGGTAACCGACATCATGGACGAAATCGCGTCTGCTTCGAACGAGCAGAGTCGCGGCATCGAACAAGTGAATCAGGCCATTAGCCAGATGGACGAAGTCACGCAGCAAAACGCAGCGCTGGTGGAACAGGCGGCTGCGGCGGCCGGGTCGCTGCAGGATCAGGCCGAGCAGTTGAAGTCGACGATGGCCGTGTTCAGGACGGCTTCGGTTTAGTAGTGATCGCGCGAACTAACGCCCCGGCCGCGAGCCTGTGGAATGCAAGGTGGCGTGGCCGAGCGCGTTCAGCTTTCGCGATACGCGGCGAAGCAGAAAGCGGCCGACGTTCCATGCAATCCACGGGTCGCTAGCGCACGTCTTGAGCACGCTTGCGGTGCCTTGGGACCTTTGCATCGAGATGAGTTTCGTTTTGGCGTCTAGCCAACGAAGACTTTGCGAGCGTCGTGCGACGAGTGCTCGCAGACGCGGATTGTCGCTGATTGCAGGCCGCGACAACAGTTCATCCGTGGCCATCTTCATCGCGCCGTAGTTCACTTTGGTCCGGCTCATGCCGGACGACGTCTTGCTAATAGAGCCCGTTCTTTCTGTGTAGAGATAATAGGCGTCGCTGGCGCAGACCCAGACGCAGCCGGAGAGCAGTGCGTCGAGCATGAAGTGGAAGTCCTCGCCATGACGCAAGCTCGCCGAATAGCGCAGCCCTCGACTCACCAAGGCGTCGCGGCGAAATAGCGGCTTGAGAAGCCCGAAGTCGCATCCGGTCGATTCCCCTGCCGCGTTGTAGAGGAACGTATCCAGCGTGACCGCAAAGTGCGGCTCCCCTTCTTTCGGACGAAACCCGGTGCGGGCGACTTTCTGTGCGACGGCGTCGTAGATCAACAGATTGTCCGTCACGATATCGGCCCCGGTATCGTTCCCGAGGCGGACGAGCCGCTCTAGCCGTTCCGGCGCGAACCGGTCGTCGGCGTCGAGAAGCGCAATCCACTGACCACGTGCGTTCGCGATGCCCACATTGCGCGCGCCGCCGGGCCCTACGTTCTTCGTGAGATTGATCAGCTTAATGCGGCTGTCTTCCTTGCACGCAGCTTCGACGACGCTTGCTGTATCGTCGGTGGAAGCGTCGTTCACGACGATGATTTCGAGTGGCGCGAGCGTCTGCGTTTGCAGCGATGCCAGCGCGACTCGTATGAAGTCCTGCGCGTTATAAACGGGAATTACGACCGATACCGACATGCCGAATCCTCCCAAACTGCCGCACTATCGACAGATTGCGATCTGATGGTCAACGGCTGTGTTGACCACGGCGTATCGGTAGACGAAGGACACGTCGTCGTGCTTACCGAATGCTCCTTAGCATAATCAAAGCAAAATGCGAGTGCAACGCACAAACCTCTGCAGTGCGAATCACAACGTCGAATTGACGGAACGTTCGGACGATAACAGGCGCAGCCCAAACTTCAGGCGAATCGCGCTTCCGGTTTCGAATACCTCCTATCCGCCCGTTTCGTCTTTTACATAGGACGCCGAACCGTTTCCGAAGGACCATTCATCTCGTGCGTTCGGCTGCAAGACAATCAGAACGTCCTCTGGGCGCAGACCCGGATTCACCGCGAGATTGGTTGCAATCGCCTTGAACAGCGCTTTCTTCTGCGCGGTGTCGCGCCAGTTACCCGCCGTGATGTTGATGACGACGAGATCATCGGTTCGATGGATCCCGAGGTAGTCGCTGTCGTAGATGAACTCATCGCGCTCATGCTGGTGAATGAGGTGAAATCGATCGTCAGCGGGCGCGCCATACGCCTCGACCAGCGCCCGATGAACGCCGTCGCTCACTGCTCGTATATGCGCGGCGGACCGGCCCTTGATCAGAGAAATGCGGATAAGCGGCATGGCTTCTTTACTCCGGACTAGAGACTGTGAATGACTGCGGTACTTGACGTACACACGATACGGCCCGATCATCATTCCGTAAATTTGAAACTTACGAAGGGTCGCATCTGCGAAATCGAACGATGCCTACGCGAACCAATCTCGACATGGATGTGCTGAGAACCTTCGTCACCGGGTTCGAGCTCGGCAGCTTCGCGCGCGCGGCGGAGCGCTTAGGCCGCTCGCAATCCGCGATCAGTACGCAATTGCGCAGACTGGAGGATCAGATCGGCCGGCCTTTGGTGCAGAAATCGGGGCGCGGGCTCGCGCTCACCACAGCGGGCGAAGGTCTGCTGAGCTACGCGAAGCGCTTGCTCGAACTCAACGACGAAGCAGTGGAAACCGTGCGGGGATCGGACCTCGAGGGCTGGGCGCGGCTCGGCTTGCCGCAAGACTTCGCCGAAAGCTGGCTGCCGGCGGTGCTCAGCCGGTTCTCGAGAGCGCATCCGAAAGTGCGCGTCGAAGTTCAGGTAGATAGAAGCGCATCGCTCATCGAAAAGACACTGACAGGTGCGCTCGATGTCGCGCTCGTTTGGGGAGACGGCAGCGCGTCGCCGCACGGCGAACGCGTGGCGGCCGTGCCCATCCACTGGGTCGGCCGGCCGGACTGGGGTGGCGTGGAAAGTCTTGGCGGGCAGCCGCTGCCCTTCGTCGCGTTCGACCCGCCCTGCACGTTCCGCTCGGCCGCCGTCGATGCAATGGATGCAGCAGGCCTGTCGTGGAGACTGGTTTTCACGAGTCCGAGCCTCTCGGGGCTGTGGGCCGCGGTCGAGGGCGGCCTCGGCATCACCGTTCGAACGGCCCTCAAGATGCCGGCGTCACTCGTTGCGCTGGACCCGGCGACAACCGGCTTGCCCGCTCTGCCGCTCGCGCCGCTTTCGCTTCATCGCGCAGAAGCCGAACCCACGGCCGCGGTCACGAAGCTGACCGATATCGTGACCGAAACGATCCGTGACGAACTTGCCGCCGTGGCGATGCGCTGAGCAACGGTTCGATTTAATGAATGAATGAGTTCTGAACTTTCAAATTGCTCGAAGCAGCGAGCAGCCATATCTTCTCGATAAGCAACTCTCTACGAGTGCTTCGTACAAGGAGAAATGGCCATGCCCTTCATTAGCGTCAAGGCGATCGGTGAACCGCTCGCGCCGCATCAAGTGAAAGCGATTCAGGAAGGCATCACTGCGTTGATGGTCAATGTCCTTCGCAAAGTCGGGCCTCTCGTGGGTGTTCTGGTCGAACAAGTACCGGCCAAGAGTTGGACCGTGGGCGGCGAGCCAGTCGCGTGTGCGGCGCAAGTCGATGCTATCGTCAGCGCTGGCACCAATACTGCCGAAGAGAAGGCGCGTTTCATCCGGGAAGCGAGCGCACTGCTTCAATCAGTGATCGGCGGCACGCTCGCGGAAGTGAGCTATGTCGTGATTCACGATGTGCCGAAAGACAGCTGGGGCTACGACGGACTCACGCAAGCGTATCGGGCGGATCAGCGTAGCTCGCGCGAATCATGACGAGCCGCTAGCGCGGCATGCCATTGAAGCAGAGAGCGAGGTGCATCACTGGCTTAACGTGATGATGCACCGCGAGCAACGGGTTAAGCCGCGAGCGCCTCGTCAACCGCTTCGACAGCCGCCGCATGCTCGCGAATCAGCCGATACACCGTCTCCCCCGGCACCGTCTCCGACTCCAGCAGTTGCTCCGCGATCGCGCGAAGCACCGGTTCATTCGCCTTGAGCAGCGCGAAGCACGCATCGTTCAGGTCGGAGAGAAGCTCGTTCGCGTGTCCGATCGCGGTCTTCAACTGCAGGCCCGCGACTTGTTGCGGCAAGGCGGCGAGGCTGAAGAGATTGCCGTCGTTGTTGAAGCCGAACTTCGAGACCATATCCAGCCCGATGCGCGATGCTTCCTGCAAGTCCTGCGCCGCGCCGCTCGATGCCTCGTTGAACATCAACAGTTCCGCGTTGCGTCCGCCGAGCAGCACCTGAATCTCGTTGCGCATCTCGGTCTCGCGATACAGATGCTTGTCCTGCGCCTTCGTGATGAGCGCGACACCCAGCGCGCCGCCGCGCGGCAGAATGGTGACTTCTTCAAGCACGCCCGTGTTCAGCAGCGCCGCAACGAGTCCATGCCCGGCCTCGTGAATCGCAATGCGCGTGCGCTCGTCGTCGGACAGCGCGCGCTCGGCACCGTTGATATCGCCGATGCGCGCAATCTTGATCGCCTCGACGAAATGATCGGCCGCGACTTCCGTCTCGCCGGCTTTGCGCGCGACGAGACCCGCCTGATTCACGATCATCGCGAGCGTGGCCGGGGACAAGCCCGTGGTGAGACGCGCGAGTTGCGTGAAGTCGATGTCGCCTGCCTTCGTCGTCAGGTTCGCCGCGTAGAAACGCAGGATCTTCTCGCGGTCGTCGATATCGGGCAAACGCACTTGAATGGTCCGATCGAAACGGCCCGGGCGGCGCAGCGCCTCGTCGAGATTGTCCGGGTGATTCGTCGCTGCAACGATGATGACGCCTTCGTTTGACGCGAAGCCATCCATCTCGGCAAGCAGCTGGTTGATGATGCGGTTGCTCTCGGCTTCGACCGGACCGCCGCCCGTATCCGTGCGCTTGCCGAGGCCGTCCGCTTCGTCGATGAAGATGACCGTCGGCGCGTTCCTGCGCGCGAGTTCGAACAGGTGCTTCACCTTCTGAATGCCGACGCCATAGTATTTCGCGCTGAAATAGCTACCCGTGATCGCGATGAAGTTCGCGCCGCATTCGCCCGCGAGCGCCTGCGCGAGACGCGTCTTGCCGACGCCCGGCCCGCCCGTCATGAGAATGCCGCACGGCGCGCGCACGCCCATGCCGGTGAATTGCGCGGGCTCGGTCAGCCACGCGCGCACGTCCGCGAGCGCGGCTTTCGCTTCGCCTGCGCCGATCACGTCGTCGAAGCGCATGGTCGGCGATTTCGCGAGCAATTGCGCGCCGCCGCGCATCTCGCGGCGCATGAACCACAATAAGCCGGCGACCATCGCGACAGGCAACAGTATGCTCAGGATATCGCGCAGACGATTGAATTCGTCGTCCCATCGCGCCATGCCCGTATGCACGTTCGCATCCGGCAGCCAGACCAATTGATAGGGCGCGGTTTCGCCGGTCTTCATATCGCCGATCAAGAGCGCATTCGAGAACGCGCCGTCATGGTCGGCGACGTAGTACTTCTCCCCGCGCCGCGTCGATACGAGGATCGCGTCGCGGCTCACGCCGATGGCGGTCACATCGCGCGCGCGCATATCGGCCATGAGTTGCGAGACATCTTTCTCGCGATGCGTCCACGGCTTCGCGTCAGCGCGCATTGCGCTTGCGACGCCCGCGAGCGCGAGCGGTTCGTGATGCGCGGCATCGACGTGTTGACGCCACGCGATGGCGCCCGCAGTGGCGATCAGCGCGGCCACCGCGACGCCGTAAGCGACGAAGCGGCCAAAGCGTGAGCGAAGGAGGTTCCTTACCGGTTTCATCTGGCAAATCCTGGAACGCGTCGAGATGGCGACCGTTCTTTGTGTGGGGTGAAAGCACCCGGTCTGTAAAGGCGAGCTTCGGTGGCGTGATGTCCGCCGGACACGGCGCGACGATTGACCTACGACCGCAGAAGAGAGGCGCGCGTGGCACTAGTTCTTTTTACGGCGGGCGGCGGGCCTTCTTGATGTCTAAACACGAGACCGGTAATTTGTTCCCGATCCTTCACGCACACAGAGGGCCGTCGCACGGAGTGCAGGGTATCACAGCGTGCGCAAACGCTCTCGTGCGGTAATTAGTGCTGAAATGGGGCTTGATTGTTTGCGGGCGGTTTTCGCGACGTGCAAACGGTCGTCGTTGCGGTGGACGTTGCGGTGGACGTTGCGGGCGAATGATCGGTCTCGTGATCGAGTGCGTCTCGGCGAGCCCGCACCAAGTGAACGATGAACGACGATCAAACGTGGAGCGAGCGGATGAATAGACGAAACACCGCGCTTTTCCAGCCCGCTATGCACGAGCCTAAGCGTCTCACGACCCTTCGATGGTGTTCGTTCGAGCCTGGATGCTTCGTACTTCTTATGAACAGCGGCGCGGTGTTGAACTCACGCTACGTCTTTTCGCGTAGCGTGTTGCACGTGAGCCAAACTCAGTGACTACCGATAACCGCATTGAATACAAGCGCCATGATCAGACCGACCACCGCCACGATGGACTGAACCACCGAGATCGTTTTGGTCGCTTCGCCCATCGTCATGCCGAACGATTCCTTGACCATCCAGAAACCGGCGTGGTTCGCATAGTTGAAGAACAGCGAACCGCAGCCAATCGACAAGGCCAGCAACGGCAAGTTGAGACTCGGATCGGCTCCCGCAAGCGGGGCCAGCAAACCCGCCGCGCCGACGATACCCACCGTCGCCGACCCGGTCGAGACTGAAAGCGCCATGGCGATCAGCCAGCCAAGAATCAGCGGGGGAAAGGCGAAGTGCTGCGTCAGATGCACGATGGCCTCGCCCACCTTTGCGCTCGTCAGCATCTCCTGGAACGCGCCGCCTCCCGCGATAATCATGATGATGGACGCAATCGGCTTGAGACTCGCGCCGAGCGCGTGGCGCAGCTTCTCGGCATCGCCTCCTCGCGCGAGGACCAACGTCGTCACGGCGAACAGGACGCCTAGCAACATCGCGATCAGCGGATTGCCGAGGAAGCTCGCCACATGCAGCGTCGGCGAACCCTTCGGCAAGACCATTTCAGCGACAGCATGAACCAGCATCAAGATGGCAGGCAACAAGGCCGCCAGCACGCCGAGACCGACGGAAGGCCGCCGGTCGGCGCCGCCCTCTTCGACGACGGTGAATTGATCCAGCAAGCTCTGATCAGGCCTCGTGCTCATGCGCGGCGAAATGAACGCGCCATAGAGCGGTCCTCCCAACACCATCGCTGGAATCGCCGCCAGAAAGCCGTACACCATAGTAGGGCCGACCGAAGTCTTGAGCGTGGCGATAGCGGTCAATGGCCCCGGATGGGGCGGGACCATGCCGTGCATGGCGGCCAGCGCCGAAATCACCGGCACACCGACGTACACATAAGCCGAGCCCTTGAATCGGGCGTGACTTTCCAGCTTGCGCGCAACGCTAAAGATCAGCGGCAGCATGACGACCAGCCCCACTTCGAAGAACATCGGAATGCCCACGACGAACGCCACGAGCGTCATCGCCCACGGAATCATCCGGTCAGAGGCGCGCCTTAGCATGGCTTCGGCGATCTGCTCAGTGATACCCGCATCGGCGAGGATCTTGCCGAGCATCGCGCCCAGCGCGATGACTACTCCCACCGCGCCCAATGTCTTTCCCGCGCCGTTCGTCAGATGCTTGACGATGCTTCCCGGCTCCATGCCGGTGGCAAAGCCCACGCCGATGGATACGACGAGCAACGCGAGAAGCGGATGCATCTTGATGCGCGACACGATGAGCGCGACCAACACGAGCACGCTGAAAAGCGCAGTAAGCAATAAATCGATGTCTAGAGGAGTCATTTAATCTATCTTCGGTTCGAAGTGTGTTGCCAGAGGAGCGGCGCGGCTTTGTCGGGAACGTCAGGCGCGATTACTGATTCGCGGCCTCGTCGTCGAACATGTAGAGGCTCGCCGGCGTATGCGTCAGCACGACGTTGCGTTCTTCCGGGTCCGGAATCAGCGCGTGCAATAGGTCCAGCGACCTCGACGTTTGCTCGGACTTCTCGAACTGCGTATGAGGCCAGTCGCTACCCCACATCAGGCGATGCAGGCCGAAGGCTTCCCGCAAGAGATCGAATGCTTTGCGCGCCTCGCGCTCGACGACATCGTGGTTCGGCCAGTTGCGGTATGCCCCGGATACCTTGACCCACACGCGCTCTGATCGAGCGAATTCGAGCAGACGGCGAAAGCCTGGATCGCTCGCGCCGAGAGCCGGATCGGGCCTGCCGAAATGATCGACGACGACGTTGACGCCCGCTTCGAGAAGCGGCGCGACGATGCCTTCGAGCCTTGCTGCTTCCGCGTGCACTTCGACATGCCACGCGAGTTCCCGCACATGAGCCAACGTGCGCGCGCTGACCCAGTGGTCCAGCGAATTGTCGGCGTGCCCGATCAGATTCAGCCGGATGCCCACGATGCCCGCTTCGGCCATATCGGTCAGCGTGGGCAAATCGCAATCGCGCTCGATCACGGCGACGCCACGCAGCCTGTCGCGCGCGCTATTCAATGCGTCGATAAGATAGCCGCAATCGGTGCCGAGAAAGCTGGGCTGCACGAGCACACCGCGCGCTATCCCATGCGCGTCGAGTTGAGCGAGGTACGCATGCAACGGCGCGTCGTAATCGGGCGCATAGCGGCGATGCTCGGCGAGCGGAAGACCGCGCCTGAAGACATGAGCATGCGCGTCCACTGGTGCGATCCCGGATCGACGATGCGCATCCTTTCGACGGCTCACGTCTGTCTCCGACTCGGGGAGCATGGGTCTTTCCTCATCAATGGTTTCGACGCCGTGCGTAAATGGCCGGCCATTCAGTGCCTTGGAGCGTGAGCGAGCGGTCGCGAGTCCTCCGCGCTCGCCGCGACTTCGCCCAGCACGCGGCCGCGCGTCTCAGGCAGCATCAGCACAGATAGCACGACGATGGCGTAGGCGAGGCCCGCATCGATGCCGATTGCCGTACCGAGCGACATATTCGCCGACATATGGCCGACGAGCACAGGGAATCCCGCGGACACGACGCGACCGAAGTTGTAGCAGAACCCGACGCCCGTGCCGCGCACGCCGCGCGGATACAGTTCGTTGAACAGCGCGCCCATGCTCGCTGGAATGCCCGCCGCGAAGAAACCGAGCGGAAAGCCGAAGAACAGCATCGCGGTATTGCCGAGCGGAAGGGACACATAGGCGACGACCGTTATCACGCAGCAGATCGCGAACGTGAGAATGGTTCTTCGGCGACCAATGCGATCCAGCAATTGCGCGCTGACGAGGCATCCGCAAAAGAAAGCGACGATCACGACGGCGAGATAGCCGCCCGTACCGAGCACGGACAGATGACGCTCGCTCTTCAGGAACGTCGGCAACCACGTCATCAGAGCGTAATAACCGCCGTGCGCGCCGACGCCTAGCAACGCGCCGATCAACGTCATGCGAAGCATGCCCGCTGAGAAGATGCCGGTGTCACGCGTCGCTTGCGACGATGATGACGATCGCGCCGGCGCTTGCGGCTCCTGCACGCCGCGCCGGACGTACAGAATTAAAAGCGCAGGAACGATGCCGATTGCGAACATCACGCGCCATGCCGTGGCCGCGGGCACGAGCGAGAACATCAGCGCATACAGCAGCACGGCTGCGCCCCAGCCGACGGACCATGCGCTCTGCACGCTGCCCATCGCCTTGCCGCGATGCTCGTTGCGGATCGTCTCGGCCATGAGCACGGCGCCTGCCGCCCACTCGCCACCGAAGCCGAAACCCTGCAACGTCTTCAGCACGAGAAACTGCGGATAGTTCTGCGCGAACGCGCACAGGAAGGTGAAAACGGAGAAGAACGCGACAGTCCATTGCAGTGTTCTGACGCGTCCGAACCGGTCGGACAGCATGCCCGCGATCCATCCGCCCAGCGCCGATGCAACGAGCGTGACGCCGCTCACCAGTCCCGCTTGCGTGCGGCTGATCGACCACTCGGCGATGATCGCGGGAATGACGAGGCTGAACATCTGCACGTCGAGCGAATCGAGCGCCCATCCGCCGAAGCACGCCCAGAACGTCCTGCGTTCATTGCCTGAAATTTCTTTGAACCAGTTGAACATGCCGTCTCCGTCGCCGGTTGTAATCAGAACAACGTGCTTGCGTTAGCGCGCGATCACTAGCGGATCTCGGCTTGATAGATGAACTCGCTGGCGGGACCACGCGAACGGCGCCATTCCAGCGGCTGCCGGTCGTAGCCGAATGCAAGACGTTCGATGACGACGGCCGGCGCGCCCGGTTCGATGTTCAGGAGTCTCGCGTGCCGTGAGCCGATGGCTTCGACCGTCAGCGTTTCCGTGGCCGACGCCACGATCTGGTTGCACTGCGTCTCGTACACCGGGTACAGAAGATCACCGATTTCCTGCAAGTCCATCTTCGCGAACGCGGCAAAGCGCGCGTAGGGCAACCATATTTCTTCGGCAAGCATCGGCACGCCGTCGATCAGCCGCAGACGGGACATCTGAATCACGCGGGCCGTCCGTGCAATTTGCAACGTCGCGGCGACGGCGGACGGCGCATCGACGACCGCGCGGCGCAAGATCCGGCTCTCCGGGATGCGGCGTTCGCCTTGTCGGGTCTGGAAGCGGAAGAAGCGAAACAGGGAACCGTCGAAGTTCGCGCGGCGTACGAATGTCCCTCTGCCCTGGAATCGTTCGAGAAGACCTTCAGCCACGAGCAGATCGACCGCCTTCCTGACCGTACCGACGGCAAGGCCATAGCTTTGCGAAAGCGCCTGCTCGGTGGGAATCGCTTCGCCCGGTCGCCACTGACGACCCGCGATCAGGGCTACCATTTCGTCGCGCAAGCGCTGGTAACGCGGCAAGCGGTCATCGGCTTCCATAATCTTTCCCCCTCAAATTCATATATATGATTACATGTTTCCGAGTTTCGACGGATGGGGGATAACCCTGCTTACGAGCGTGGGAGCAGCGTGCGAACGCTGTTGGCTGGCGCCGAAGGGACAGAATGGAGTGGCGAACGACTAACGTTGGTTCACACGATGAAGGATGATGGCCGCGCCGCATGTCCGGCTGCGATCCGACTGCCTTGATGATGCCGGGCGCGTGGACACTGAGCCTGGCGTTGAGGTCTTCGAGCGCCGAAGCGGTGTCGGACGCAATGCAAGCGATTGCACTTCAACGAAGGCCTGACGTTTCGTCACGCAGACGCTTCGCTAAGCATGGCCTGCTTGAACGCGCTCATGCGGCGCAGCCATGCCAGCGGTATCGACCATGTTGGCGGACATGGGCCGTCATGACGCAAGCTTCCTAGAGGCTGCGCCGACTGCGGCCCGACGTCACCGTTCTATCGCAACGCCTCAGAGGGGAGCCCGAGCTTCGCCGCGAGTTCATCCGGCGAGCGCACGATGTCCGCTTCGGAGGGAAAGAGCGCAGCGGCTTCATCGTCGGCGGGCCAGCCGATCACGCGCATGTGCGCGGCGATCGCACCGAGCGCGCCGGTCGGACTGTCCTCGACCGCGACGACCTCTTCCGGCGCGAGCCGCAAAAGCCACGCTGCGCGTTCGTAGGGCTCCGGGCTCGGCTTGCCCTGACGCACGTCGTTGACGCTGACCGTGATGAGCGAAGGATCTTCGATCCCGAGCGCGCGCAGGTTCGCTTCGAGCAACATGCGCGATGCGTTCGATACGATCGCCTGCGTGATGCCGGCCGCCTTCGCCGCGCGATACACCTCGAGCGCGCCGGGACGCGGCGTGAGCTTCGGTGCGCCGTTCAGATACGCCCGCGCCCGAAACGCCGACCACTCGCCGAAATCGACCGTCAGCCCGAATCGTTCGCGAACGAGCGCATGCACTTCGCGCCCGGTCTTGCCGAAGACGAGCGGATGCATCTCATGGCCCGCCTGCACGCCGTGATGCGCGAGCGCCTCGACGAGCGTCGCCAGATGCAGCGACTCGCTCTCGATGAGCGTGCCGTCCATGTCCCACAAGATTGCCTTGATCAAAGCCTGATTATCCTTGTCGTGCTTGCGCTGCGAACGCGCGTGCGTCGAGCGCGTGGAGATCGTCCTAGAACTGCTGCGCGTGCGCGTACAGCCCCTCGAAAATGGGCGTCATGCGATCGTATCTGTCGCTTGCGCGCGGGTCGGGTTGCACTTCGCTCTCGGACTTGACGAAGCGCTGACCGCATCCGCGAGACGCGCGACATGTCCGTGCGCGGTAGCCGCGAGGACAGCGCAGCCTATCACGCCGCACTCCACTTCGGCAGGAACGAGGATTCGCGTGCGAGTATTCCGCCCGTCCCCGCGCCTCTCTCACTGCGCCACGGCGTTGGACACTTCATCGTTCCAGTATGCAGGAAGGCCCTTATAAGGGTTCGGCAAGGTCAGCGACGTCACATATACGCCGCCTGCGCCATGCGTCCTCGCATATGCCAATACGCCCGGCATTTGCGCCGCGCTTGCGTTGTAGACGATGTGCACGAAGCGGCTTTTTGGATACGCTGCTTGCCAGGCCATCGGCTGGAATTTCGCGTAATTCTTTGCGTTGCCTTCGAAGACGACGAACTGGTCCGCCGTCGGCAAGCTTGCGTAGATCTCGGGAATAGTGGTGCCCGGATTACCCGTGACCGAATAAGTAGACTTCAGTCCCTTGATGTAGTTATAGACAGACTGATAGAACTGAACATTCGAGGTCTGACTATCTGAAGTCATCTCGTCGATGAAGAACCCATCGACGTTATAGAGGCTCACGTACATATTGATATCGGCCACGACCGCGGACAAAGACCGCTTCGCGTAAGACGTCGATACGTAGCCTATGACCTTCCCGCCCGCCGCGTGGAGTTTGGCGACGGCGGCGGCGTAATTGGCATCCGCGCTCGTGCCCGGTCCGCTATTCGGATTCAGAATCGCAGTGGTCGTTACTTTGCTCGCAGACGCAGCGAGACTGTTCCAGTCCGCCGATGTTTTGCCCGGGTAGAAATACGATGGCACGACGAGGCTCAGGGACGTGCCCGACCCGCCCGTACTGCCTGCCGCGAGCGCCGCGCCGCTCACCATGACCGCCGCGAGAGCAGCCCCCCACTTCAAGAACGCCCGATTGATTTGCATTTCGCCTCCTGACACGGGCATTGCTGCCGCCGTCGATTGGCCCGCCGTTCGTGGCGGGCAACTGGCAAACTCACTCGTAATCACGCGTGAGTCCCTTTAGCTTTGCGTCGCCGGATCACTCCGGGTTTGCCTCGTCGCATTATCGGCCCACGACGTAGAATCTTTAGCCCTTTTCGTGCATTTTTTTGAACAGATGTGGTCTGACGCTGAGTGCACGCATTCGCGCTGATGAATGCCTGCGTACGGCGTCGCACGCATGCCGCACTGACGAATCGAACACCGGCCGCGCGCTGCTTGCCAAAACGAATTTGCGGTCTAAGATACGCACAGTAGTACATACCATTTTCGCGGAGTGAGGCATCTATGCGAAGCTTGCCGACATTCCAGAAGCGCATCGTCAGAGCAGCGGCTGTCGTGTCAAGCGTGATCAGCGTTGCTGTGATCGGACTGGCGCCGCCGGCTTACCTGTTCGCGCAAACGGGCGGCGCATGCATCCCGGTGAATGAACGGACTACCGAGTACGGTTGCTTTGTCCATGCCGAAGAGCATCTGCAAAAGCTACCGGACGGTCCGATCTTCTGGCATATCGATCGGTTCACGGACCGTTCATCGGCTCAAGCGGCAAAGACTACGAATGGAACGGTCGTCGAAATTCTCGGGACCATCTGGCTTTTCACGATCGCTGGTGAGTCCTGGCGATCATCAACGGGCGAACACATTGCCGATGTCGGCCCGCTGACACTTCCCCAAGCCCGTTCCTTGATGGCCACCTACATGGAAGGAAATTTCAAGCCCGGCATGCAGTCCACGATCCATCGCCATCCGGGCACCGAAGCGTGGTTTGTTCTGAGCGGCGCTCAGTGCCTCGAAACGCCGCATGGCGAACAGCTCGGCCGGCCGGGCGCGCCGCCGGTCATCGTTGCGCCAGGAGAGCCCATGCTCCTCACCGGCATCGGCAAAGAGCAAGGGCACTGGCTGGTGCTCATTCTCATGGACGCGACCATGCCGCGTGGATTGCCAGCCGACGACTGGACGCCGAAGCATACGTGCGAACGTTTGCGCATCGACTGACGATCGCGAGCGAAGGACGCGCGTCAGATTGCCGCAGATCAAACGTCGGACGTTACAACATCAGAAGCGCACGTCCGTGCATAGAACGGGCTTACGCGCGCATTGCATTCTCCTTATCGCGGCCTATGCTTAACCATGATGCATTAGATTCGTTGTGCTACGCAACGGGAGGTCTTATGCGCGCTGCGTTCGGCTGTCGTCATCGTCTGTCCAGGACTACGATGCTGGTTTTCCTGACATGCGCGTCGTCGCCCGTCGCCTTCGCGGCCGGCCCGTTGCCGCAGAACGGCCGCTTTGTCGCGGGATCAGGCGGCATCGCGTCGTGTCCGGATCAGATCACCATTACCCAAAACTCCGCTCGGGGCGTCATCGACTGGAACAGCTTTTCCATCGGCGCAGGCAATAGCGTGAGGGTCGTCAATGGCTCCGGCGCTACGTTGTCGCGGGTGACCGGCTCCAACATCTCGACCATCGACGGGAACCTGAGCGCGACCGGAAGCTTTTACCTCATCAATTCGCATGGCGTGCTGATCGGACGGCAAGGCGTCGTCACGACCGGCGGCCGCTTCGTCGCCTCTACGCTCGATACGTCGAACGCCGGCTTCATGGCGGGGGGTCCGCTGACTCTGTCGGGCACGAGCAACGCATCCGTGGTCAATCTCGGCCGAATCAGTTCGAGCGGTGGCGATGTGTTCCTCATTTCGATTTCTCGCACAGAAAACGAAGGACGTATCGCTGCGCCCAACGGAACCGCCGAACTCGTCACCGGCAAGCAAGTCTTGTTGAAGGACTCGGCATCCGGCACCCAAGTCTTTGTGCAGCCGGGTAGCGTGGGCGATGTCGTCAACGGAGGCACCATTCGCGCCGCGCAGGTCCATCTGGAAGCGGCCGATGGCAACGTCTACGCCCTCGCCGGACGTCACGCCGCCTTGCGCGCGACCGGCACCGCCACGCGCGATGGCCACGTGTGGCTCGTCGCTCGTCAGGGCGATGTGCAGCAGCATGAAAGCATCGACGCGCGCAATAGCGACGGCACGGGCGGCACAGTCGACACCATCGGCAAGACGATGGAGTTCGAGCACAGCACGGTGACGGCGTCGAAGTGGAACATCGGCGTAAGCGAACTGAACGCGGGACCGCACAACGCGGCGGCGCTGTCCCGCAGCCTGTCGAGCGGCACGTCCGTGACGATCAACGCGGACAGCGACATCAATATGTTTTCGACCCTGCGCTGGACGGGCGCCGCATCCCTCGCGCTGAACGCCGGACACTCGATTCTGATCGGACCCGTCGCCACGCTATCGAACACGGGCGCGGGCAACCTGACGCTGCGCGCCGATTCGAAAGGTGTCGACAACCACGGCAGTATCACGAACACGGGCACTATCGACTGGTCACGAAGCACCGGCTTCGTCGCCGCGCTCTACGATTCGAACGGTCAGTACACGCCGGGCACCGTGCGCGCGAACGCCGCGTGGACCGCCGTGCCGTTTAGCGGACTCAAGACGCAAGTGACCGCTTATCGGCTCGTCAACTCGATCAGTGAACTGGAGAACATATCGCAGAACCTCGCCGGTAATTACGCACTAGGAAAGGACTTGTCCTCGACGGGCTTTTTCACGCCGATCGGTCTTGGCAACACCAACGGCTTCACCGGCCAGTTCGACGGCTTCGGGCATAGCATCGACGGCATCTCCTTCTACACCACCGAGGCCTCGGAGTCCCCGCCTCTGGGCACTTTCTCCACGATCGGCGCATCCGGCGTGGTACGCAACGTGAACTTGACGAACGCTTACGCTTCGCCGGGGGGAACGCTCGCGGGGCTGCTCGCGGGGACGTCGGCCGGCTTGATCGCCAACGTCAGCGTGAAAGGCCGAATGCTGACCGAGGATATCGGCGCGGGCGCCATCGGCGGCGTAGTGGGCGACAACACGGGCACCGTGTCGCGTGCGACGAGCAGCGTGTCGATGTACGCGCAAGGCGGGATGGGCGGCATCGCGCTGTCGAACTCGGGCCTGATCGTGCAGTCGTCGTCGAGTGGTGAGTACACCGGCGGGTCGCATTCTCACGTGGGTGGCATCGCGGCCGAGAACGGGGCCGACGGTATCATTAGGCAGTCATACGCAACCGGCGTCGGAAGCGGCGTGACGGACGGCGGCTTGACCGAGTACAACGGCGGCAGGATCGAGGAGTCGTTTGCCGCGATGAGCATTCCCCCCGTTCTGCCGCCGGGCGGTACGGGTGGCATCACGTCGACCAACGCAGGCAACGTCGCCAAGGACGTCTACTGGGACCGCGAAGTGTCGGGCCAGAGCCTCGGTGCCGCTTACGGGACGCCGATCCCGGCAGCCAACGGCCTCACGACCGCGCAGATGAGCACGGCATCCAGCTTCGGGCCGACGTGGAACTTCGCGCCGGGCGGGACATGGACGTTCATCCCGGGCGTATCGCACCCGGTACTGCAATGGCAAGTGGGTAGATAAGGCGAGCTCGATCGGCCTATTCGTCGTCCTCGCGTGACATGCGCCAGCCTGATGTGGCGCAAGAGTCGCCGCAAACACGGCGGCGCGTTCGACGCTCCACGAAAAAGGGCGACTGACACAGGCGCATAATGCGCGCCCGTCTCAGTCGCCCTAAGTCAACCGTTGTTTCGCGCTCAGTGCGTCTTGAACGCCGACACGGCCAATCCCAGCCGACGCGCCTGATCGTCGAGCGACGTCGCCGCAGCAGCCGCTTGTTCTACGAGCGCAGCGTTCTGCTGCGTCACGTCGTCCATTTGCGCGACCGCCCGGTTGATCTCCTCGATGCCCCGGCTTTGCTCGTGCGTCGCGGCGGAGATTTCGCTCATGATGTCGTTGACACGCTGAATCGACGTGACGATTTCCTTCATGGTGTCTCCCGCCTGATCGACGAGCTGCGTGCCCGCCGTCACTTTGTCGACCGACGTCTCGATGAGCGCCTTGATCTCCTTCGCAGCCGATGCACTGCGCTGAGCGAGCGTGCGCACTTCCGTCGCGACGACCGCAAAGCCCCTGCCTTGCTCGCCGGCGCGCGCGGCCTCGACCGCTGCGTTGAGCGCGAGAATGTTCGTCTGGAACGAGATACCTTCGATGACCGCAATGATCTCGGCCACGCGCGTCGAACTCTCCGAGATCTCGGACATCGTCGACACGACCTGCCCCACGACTTCGCCGCCCGTTTGCGCGGTCGCTGCCGCGTTCTCTGCGAGCTGAGCGCCCTGGCTCGCGTTCTGCGCGCTTTGCTGAACCGTGCTCGTCAGCTCCGCGAGGCTCGACGCCGTCTGCTCGAGCGATGCAGCCTGCTCTTCCGTGCGTTGCGACAAGTCGGTGTTGCCGGCCGACACTTCGCTCGATGCGGTGCCGATCGAATCGGAGCTCGTGCGAATCTGGGTCATCAGGTTCACGAGGTTGGCTTGCATGGCAGCGAGCGCGGCCAGAAGCAAGCCGGGCTCGTCCTCACTGTCGGCTTCGATGCGCGCGGTCAGGTTGCCCTTCGCAATGCCGTCGGCGGCCTCCACTGCGCGACGCAGCGGAACGCAAATGGCGCGGGTCAGCCACAGACCGAGCATCGAGGCGAGCGCCACGGCGATCAACGTGCCGACCGCGAGAACGGCAACCGTCACCGAACGAAGGTGCTGCACTTCATCGCTGCGCTGAGTCAGGAGCGCGGCCTCTGCGTCGCGAAACTCGCGCAGCGTCGCCCGCATTCCGTCCATCTGCGCCTTGCCGGACTGCGACTTGAAGTTGCGGGCGAACTCGTCGAGCGAACCGTTGCCGGCAGCGACCGCGCGGCGCGTTGCCATCATCGGCTCCGCAACGGTCGCGTACCAGGCTTGTTCCTGCTCGCCGAGCACCTTCAGGCGCGCCTGCTGCTGCGCGTTGTCGGAGGTCAGCGAGCGCAGTCGCTCGAAGCGCTCGGCGAAGCGTTGCTTGCCCGAGTTGAGCGGCGCGAGAACCTCGTCGTCGGCGCTGACCGCAAATGCGCGCAGGCCGGTTTCCATATTGACGAGGGAGAGTGTCGCCTCGTCGGCCGCTTCGAGGACCTTATACGAGTGGTCGTTCCACGCGACGGCTTCGGATAAGCGCGACAGGTTGCTGTAGCTCACGCTTGCGAGAAGCACGAGGATCGCCAGCACGGCGCCGAAAGCGATGGCCAGCTTCTTTGATACCGGAAAATTTCGAATGCTCATAGATAAGTCGGTCGTCGGCGCGGCCCACCACGCCTCGGACACGGTCGTACGTCCATCGGAGCGCGCATACGCTTACGCACTTGCTGTCGCATTTCGTGGCGAGGCCGGTTGGTCTCGATCGGACATGCAGCCCCGTTATCGGCGTGGTTTCGCCGATTCTTTAATTCATTCGATAAGCGACAAGGCGGGCCTCGACCGTCATTGCAGAAGTCAGAAATTGTTACTGGCAACCTCGGCAGCTTCGCGCGGACTCGACGCTCGAGCCCGCGTGCTTCATGAGCCGATGCGATCCATCGCGCCGCCGCCCGATGCCCGAACCGTCGACGCGAAATCAGATGTCGACACGCGCAAACATTGGACCGTCGCTGCCCGTCCTCGACGAACACCGTAACCAGCGGCCGGCTCGCTGAACAACGGTGCGTCATCGCAATGCGCTCCTTTCGTCTAAAATAAACCGTTCCCGGCTGCATCGTGAGTGCGATGCGAGAACCCGCTGACGATCGTTCCAACCAGCCCGGACCGGACCATCGTCGCACTCTTGAGTTCCAGTAACCGCATGCACGCTAACGAAGACGCATTGACGCTTGCACTGCTGGACGCGAACCCCGCGTCGTGCGCAATCCTCGGGGCAGACCTCCGCGTCGTCCAGGCCAATACGCGGTTCAAGCAGCTGTTCGGATGGTCGCCGACAGATCTCGACGCCGAGCCGTTTCTTTCCGTCATTCGCGTCAGGCTGCCCTTCCCCTCTGTCGATGTGTCGTGCGCCCGGCTCACGGCAGCGGCAACGCAAGCGCTCGGCGAGCGCCGCGTCGCCAGCACCACCGAAGCCTTGACCGACGAGTCGACAGCCGTCGGCATCCGGACGTGGCGCTTCGAGTTCCGCCCGTTCGCCACAGCCGATGCCGCGCCGTCCGCGCCGGCCCTTCTCCTTATGGCGCAGCCGCACGCAGCACTCGCGCTCACAGAGGCCGAGCGCGCGTTGCCCGACTCGGGCGAGCGCGGCGCCGGCTCCGACGAAAACGCGCCTTCAGCGGACGCGAACGGAACGGCGGACGACTATCGGCTGCTCGCCGAATTCATGCCGATCATCGTCTGGACCGCGCGGCCCGACGGCGCGCTGGATTACCTGTCGAGCGTCGCGTTCCAGCACACCGACGCGGATCAGCACTTGCTCGGGCGCGCCTGGGAAGCTCTCCTGCATCCAAACGACCGCGAGAACACGCTGGCGCGCTGGGCGGCAGCAGTCGCGAGCGGCGCGGATTACCAGATCGACCATCGCTTCCGGCAGATGGACGGCACGTATCGCTGGATGCGCTCGCTCGCGAGTCCCATGCGCCACAGCGACGGCGCTATCGTGCGCTGGGTCGGCGCGACCATCGACGTCGGGAATCCCGGCAACATCGAACTCGATCGCATGCGCCTCGAGTCGCGGTATCGCGCGCTCGTGGCAGTGGCGAGCGCGGTGGCGTATGTCTGCGATGCGAAAGGCCGGTTCATCGCGCCGCAGCCGTCCTGGGAGCGCTACACGGGACAGCCGTGGGAAGAACACCGCGGTTATGGCTGGGCCGAGATGATTCATCCGGACGATCGCGCGACGGCTCAGGCGGCGCTCGACCAGTCGCTTCAGACCGACATGCCGTATCGCGCGGACGTGCGCGTGTGGCACGCCGCGTCGTCCACGTACCGGCGCTGCCAGGTGCGCGCGGCCGGCAGCCACGACGATCAGGGCGCGATATTCGAGTGGGTCGGCATGATCACCGACGTGGAGGAAACGCTGCGCACGGCGCAAAGCCTGCGCGACGAACGCCACCGTCTGCATTTGTCGATCGAAGCGGCCGACATCGGCACGTTCCATTGCCCGCTGCCGCTCGACCGCATCGTCTGGAACACCAAGTGCAAGGAGCACTTCTGGCTGCCGGCAAACGCGGGCGTGAGCATGGACCTGTTCTACGCGAGACTGCACCCCGATGACCGCGACAAGACGCGCGTGGCTGTCGAGCAGTCGATTACGCACGGCGTTCCGTACGACGTGGAATTCCGCACGGTGTCGCCCGCCGGCGAGATCCGCTGGATTCGCGCGAAAGGCCGCACGCACGTGGACGAGCAAGGCCAGCCGCTGCGTTTCGACGGCATCACCATCGACATCTCGCGCCACAAGACGCTGGAGTTCGAACGCGACCGGCTCTTGACCAACGAGCGCCTCTTGCGCCTCGAAGCGCAACACACGAACCAGCTGAAGGACACGTTTCTCGCGACCGTGTCGCACGAATTGCGCACGCCGCTCAACGCAATGCAATCGTGGCTCTTTCTGCTCAAGCAGGAGAACGCGAATCCCGGCCTGATGGCGCGCGGCATCGAAGCCATCGCGCGCAACGTTCAGTTGCAATCGCGGCTCGTCGACGATCTGCTGGACCTGAGCCGCATCGCGGCGGGCAAGATGCTCATCAGCGCGGAGCCGTTCGATCTCGTGCCGCTCCTCAAGTCGGAGGTCAGCGACATCGAGCTCGCTGCTGGCGCGAAGCGCGTCACGGTGACGGCCGATCTGCCCGATACGCTCATCATCGAAGGCGATCAGATGCGGCTGCGCCAGGTCTTCTCGAACCTGCTTAGCAACGCGCTCAAGTACAACGGACAGAACGGGCGCATCTGCGTGCACGCGACGAGCAAAAGCAATCGCGTGGAAGTGCAGGTTGCGGACAACGGCGCGGGCATTCCGGCTTCGTTCATCGACCGCGTGTTCGAGCCGTTCGCGCAAGCGTCGCAGGCGACCACGCGCACCTTCGGCGGACTCGGCATCGGGCTCGCGATTGCGCGCAGCATCGTGACGCTGCACGGCGGCTCGATCACGGCACATAGCGACGGCGAAGGACGTGGCAGCACGTTCACGGTTCAGCTTCCGCTGGCGTCGGCGGAGCGCTCGTTGCAAGCCGCCTCGGGCGCGGCGCACGTCGCGCCGTCTTCCGACGAGGCGCTCGCGGACCTGTCGATCCTACTCGTCGAAGACGAAGCCGACGCGCGCGAGGCGATGCGCGCCGTGCTGGAATCAGCGGGCGCCGTCGTGCGCGATGCCGAGTCGGCAGCCGAGGCCCGCCAGTGCATCGCGGCGCAAGCGTTCGATATCGTGCTGTCGGACATCGGCATGCCTCGGGAAGACGGCTACGTGCTGACGCGGTCGTTGCGCGAGGCGGGCTGCACGTTCCCGGCCATCGCCGTGACGGCGTTCGGCAGGCCTGAAGACAAGGCTCGCGCAATGCAGGCGGGGTTCGACCTGCATTTGGCCAAGCCCGTCGATCCGGAAACGCTATTCAACGCGATCAGGCAGCTGATGGCGACGCATCGCCGGGCAAGCCTTTGAGCGTGTAAACCTAACGCGGCGCCACGTTCTCTGGCGCCGTGTCGGGCGATGGAATGCGAATCCGGCAGCCTCGATCAGAACGCGCAGCCACCGGGAACGAGCGAGCTTCGAAATCCGCGTACCGCGCGCCGGGTCACTCGCGACCACGCAAGCTCAAGATTGTTCGAGCGGCTCCGTAAACACAACTATCAGAAGACATCGGCGCGTCGCCCACTGAGCGCGACGCGTTCACCTCAGCCAGGAAGCTCCCGCAATCATGAAGTTGTTGCTCGCTGTCGCGGCAGGCGCTGTCGCGCTCTCCGCCCCGCTCGTTCACGCACGCGAAATCTACGGCCAGATCGGCACCGAAGGCGCAGGCATTGGTTTTTCTCAGCCGCTCGGCAGCCGCGACAACGTGCGCGCCGAGTTCAACGGCGTGCAGTTCTCGCGCAGCTTCAACTCGGGCGATCTGCACTACGACGGCACCGCGCATATCTATCACGGCGGCCTCTATCTCGACTTCTTTCCCGCGCCGGACACCGTGAGCTTCCGGTTCACGGCGGGCGCGCTGATCGGCAACGATAACGTCGACGCCACCGCCACCAGCCCGAGCGGCACCTACACGATCAACGGCACGCCGTATCCGACGCTCGGCGAAAGCATTCACGCTAAAGCCCGCTTTCCGACGGTGCGGCCGTATCTCGGCATCGGCTTCGGTCATACGCCGATGGCGCAAAAGGGCTTTTCCGCTTTCTTCGATGCAGGCGTCGCCTATGGCCGTCCCCACGTCGACTTCGACGTGCCCGCCGATATCGTCGCCGAAGCCGGCGCGGCGAACATCGAAGCCGAGGAGCGCAAATTGCAGGACAAGGCTGACAAGCTGCGGTTCTATCCGATCGTCAAAGTCGGCGTGACGTATCGGTTCTGATGTGTGACGCAGCGTCGTGGTTGCGGCATCGTTCAGCCGTTGCCACTCGTGCGGTTCGCCAAAGCGTCCCGATCTAGCCCTGCTGGCCGGGGCCTGGCGGAGTCGGCGTGGCTGCGTCGATGGTGCGGCCACCGGCCCGCTGAAGCGCGGCCTCGACGTCCTGAGCGCGAGCTTCATCGACGCGCGCAGTGAGAATGTAGCGTGACACTTCGCCCTGATGCCTGAAACGCCTGTCGTACTCCTCTTCCGTACCCAGCGATGTCACGCTGTCGCCCGCGAGAAAATTGCCGCGCACAGGGCCCGCTTCGTCTGCCTGAAACGCGATATCAACCGCGTCCGCGTCGACGCCGGCCTGTAGAAGCGCTTCGCGCGCTTGCTCGGTTTCTTCAAGAGACCGAAAAACTCGTGCGATTGTCGTCTCCATGCTTTCCCCCTGTCGACATGAGGATGACGCAATCGTCGTGCCGCAATGGGCTCTTAATGTGCGCGAGTACGTGCGAGTAGCTTGAGCCATCCATCGATGATTACGCCGCCTCAGCGGCGCCTCGATATGCGGCGCAGAGGACGCCGAACGCGACTCGTGAGCAAAGATGGCTCACCGTCTGCTTCGGAACACAACGACCATGTTGGCCCGCGGTTCGGGCGGCGTTGCAAATCGTCGAGAAGTTGCCAACGACGAGATCGCAACACCGTTGAAGCTACACGACGATGCGACGCCTCCTGCGAAGAGCATGAAAGTGATGGTCGAAGCGTGCTCGCTGGGTGACCGCCGAGGCGGCCGATGAGCGCCGGAGGGCGTGACGACATTGCTCTATACTCGCAGCTTTGCGACTTTCGGCTGGATCACGCAGCGCCCAGCTCCGCTCGCGATACGGTCGGATGGAGCACACGAAACTGCGCCGACAAACGATCCAGATGCATAGGAACAACTTTGACTTCTTAAGACTCGCGGCAGCAATGATGGTGCTGTTCGCCCACCAGTTTGCCTTGTTAGGTCACGAGCCACCCTCGCTCGGTGCGCGGCTGGACCCCGGTGCAGTCGCCGTCGCCACCTTCTTTGCAATAAGTGGCTTCCTGGTCGCCCAAAGCTGGACGGTCGACCCGCACGCATGGCGCTTCGCAGCAAGGCGCGTCCTACGGATCTGGCCGGCACTGATCTTGACCACAGTCGTCTGCGCGTTCGTACTGGGTCCGCTCGTTAGCACACTGCCCGCCAGCGCCTATTTCACATCGCATGAGACATACGCATATCTTTCATGGCTTCGGCTTCGCTCAACGTTCAATCTGCCTGGCGTCTTCGCTAATCTGCCTTATCCGAACGCAGTCAATGGCTCTTTGTGGAGCATTCCGCTCGAAGTCCATTGGTATCTGATATTCATTCTGATTGCACTGGTCGGATTGCTGCGCTACCGCTGGGCCGTGGCGGCTGCTACGCTGGCTTTCGCTGCCTATCACTTCGGTGTCTATCATGCGGAGACAAACGTACCGCAGTGGACCAACGAATACGGGTTGTTCTTCTGTGCAGGCGTAACGCTCTTCTTCCTCCGTGACTATTGGTCCGACAGAAAGCTTCTTATCGCACTCGGCCTAACGCTGCTTGCAGGAGGACTCGTCGCTTATGGGCATCGGCTCATTGCCATGTGGATTGCATGGCCTTTTCTTGTCGTGGCGTTCGGAACGTCGTCAACACCCATCCTTCGTGATTTCGGCCGGTTGGGAGACTTTTCATACGGTGTCTACATCTTCGCCTTCCCGGTTCAGCAAACGTTGATCTTGGCGACATCCGGGCGATGGTCGGTTAGCCAGTACCTCGCGTCGGCAACGGTGCTGTCACTCATGCTCGCAGCATTTTCATGGCATTGCGTCGAAGAGCCTGCATTGCGACTGAAGCCTCGTCGGCCCGCAGAGAGACCGAAACATCCCATTTCGACGCTCCTGTCGCCCATCAGGAGGTTGCGGACGAGGGCTCGATGATTCAGCGATGGAGATCTAAAACCGGGGTGCGCTGCTTCGCAGTGAATGCCTCAACCGCCGAAGTGCGGCCTCCGACTGTGAACTGCCTACTCTGCCCGGCTTGAGCCGGGCTTTTCTTTTCGAGGTCGCTTCGTCGCAACGACGAAGGCACGTAAGCGCCACTGAAATGCGGGTTTTCTCGGGCAGTCGAGTGACTTTAGGTCGTCTATGTTGCATATCCTGGCCGACCGCGCGTTTTCGAACGCCCTTTTCTTACTAATAGGATGCGGTAGCGATCCGCAACCGTTTGCGCGCAAGTGACTCTGGGATATGCCGCGTCGCTTCACAGTTTTGCCAATAACTCGGCGTATTTTCTGATGAACGGCTAATCGCCGTTTCGATGATCCTGTCCGCTCAACTATCTTAACCTTAGGTGAAGTCTTCCATGCGCCACTGGCCTCTGCTTGGCAAACCACTCTTCCTGGGTGGGTGTTTGTGCGTCGTGCTGACACTCTCGGCATGCGGCGGAAGCAGCTCCTCGTCCAACGTATCGGCGTCCGCTGCGTCGAGCTGTAACGCAAGTCACTGTGCACCGACTCCCTAAATCGTACATCTGAAAAATACAAACTACAGGCAAGCATGACTGATCAGTCCAAGCGGCGATTCCTTAAAGCGTCTCTTAATACAGCTGCCGCGGCAACGATGCTGTCCACTTTCCCTCCGGCAATTCGGCGAGCTCTGGCAATAGATGCGAACAATAAGACCGGGACAATAAAAGACGTCGAGCACGTCGTTCTGCTGATGCTGGAGAATCGTTCATTCGACAGCTACTTCGGCACGTTCAAGGGTGTTCGAGGCTACGGCGATCGCTTCGCTATTCCTTCACCCATCGCCCGGAATATCTTCTACCAAGAGTTCACCCAGGCCGGCACCAAAAAGACTCTCATTCCTTATCATCTCGACGAGGCGGCCGGCAATGCACTCCGGCCAGGAAGCACACTTCACACATGGCTCGACACTCAGGCCGCATGGGATAACGGAAGGATGGCTGCGTGGCCAACCGCCAAGAGTCCCTTGTCGATGGGCTATTACGAGGCAGCAGAGGTGCCCTTCCAACGCGCTCTCGCCGACGCGTTCACGTTATGCGAGGCTTATCACTGTTCGATGCATGCGGGCACAATCTCCAATCGTCTGTTCTATTGGAGCGGAACGAACGGGCCCCGAGGACTGAGGCCTTCTGACGACACACCGGTGACGGTGGCCGCACTGAACAATGAGTTCAACGTGGGAAACGGTATTGGACCGTCCACTGACGGCTGGACGTGGACGACATACGCCGACCGGCTGGAGCGTGCGGGCGTGACGTGGAAGGTGTATCAGAGCCTGCTCGACAACATGGGCTGCAACCAGATGTTAGGCTTTCGCCACTGGAGAGCGGCGATCGAGCGAATGCCCGAGGCGCGCCGTCCGGCTTTCGTCCCTGTCGCCAACCTCCAGCAGCCGTCCACCGCCGCCGGACCCGCCTACGATCCCGCAATCGACAACGCGCTGAGCCCCCTCGCGAAGGGCTTCGGGAACACGATGCCGCAGGGCTTCCTCGAGACGTTTAGGGACGACATACAGAAAGGCACCCTGCCGTCGGTGTCATGGATCATCCCTCCCTCGATGTACAGCGAGCATCCCGCTCCTTCCAGTCCGGTGCAGGGAAGCTGGTATGTACAAGAAGTGCTTGACGCGCTGACATCGAACCCGGACGTGTGGAGCAAAACAGTACTTCTCGTCAACTATGACGAGAACGACGGCTTGTTCGATCACGTTCCACCGCCGAGTGCGCCCTCGCATTTCGCTGATGGCACGCTCGCCGGCGGAAGCACCCTATCCGATAGCGACATGGCCTATGAGTACCACAATTTCCAACCCGCAACGAGCAGTCAGCCGCCCGTCGACGGCAGACCGTACGGGCCCGGAACGCGCGTACCAATGTTGGTCATATCACCGTGGAGCCGCGGGGGCTTCGTGAATTCGCAGGTTTTCGATCACACGTCCACGCTCATGTTCCTCGAACGGCGCTTTGGCGTAGTCGAGCCTCAGATCAGCCGTTACCGTCGCGCGATCTGCGGCGATCTGACGTCCTGTTTCGACTTCGTCGATCCCAACAACGCCAGCCTGCCGACGCTAGCAGGACGCACCACAAAGGCGGCGGCCGACGCGCTTGCGACAACGCAAGCCAAGGCGTCCGCCATCGAGATTCCGAGTGCAACAGAGCACTCAACACTGCCTCGCCAGGCAACCGGCACGCGGCCATCGCGGGCGCTGCCGTATGAACTGCACACGACAGCGCGTATCGCCGCAGGCAGACAGTCGGTGACGTTGGAATTCGCGAATGGAAGCACGAATGCTGCGGGCGCCGTGTTCCACGTGTACGACAAGAATCATCTCGACGTGCCGCCGCGCCGCTATGTCGTGGAGGCCGGGAAGACGCTCGCTGGCACGTGGACGATACCCGCTGGGGACAGCGGCCGGTATGACCTATGGATAGTCGGACCAAACGGCTATCATCGTCAATTCTCCGGCGATTTGCGTGACGTCAGTTCGGCGGCGAACCCAGAGATCCAGGTTTGCTACCAACCGTGCGACTCGTCATGGGTAATGGTCAAGCTGCATAACCGCGGCACCCAGGCGTGCACGTTCACCGTCGAAGCGCTCGCCTACCGCAACGACGGCCCGTGGACCGTGCTGGTTCCCGCTAACTCGGTGAGCGAACTCAGTTGGGCGGTGACTAACAGTGGAAACTGGTATGACTTTAGTGTGACCAGCAACGCATCTACTGCTTTCAAGCGCCGATTCGCTGGGCGAATCGAAAATGGCAAGGACCTCACATCGGATCCGGCCATGGGAGTCGTGGTGGCGTGATGGCGAAGACTGCTACTGGGCTCCGGACGATACGCGCTCGAAGGAGTAGACCTATTGACTTGAATCACGAGTCAATGCGCTTGGCGAGACGAAGGGGCGAGTACGTGCGGCACGCGGTGACTCAATTTCGCTGACGGGTCCGGGGCGCGGGCTCCATGACAACGAGCGGCGCGTCGCCGTGATCGAGCACAGGCGAGAGCCCTCGCCGTCGGCCAATTGCAACCGGTAGACCGCCCGCGATCGTTCTCAGACCCAACCGCAACCTCACCCAAACCGGTCGAACATCAATCGAGCGACGGCTTCGCCGCCATCGCCATGCCCGAGCGCCCCAGCGCCGTCACGCGATGCAACGTCACAAGACCGAGCACCGCCAGCACCGCGCCGAGCATGAAGTCGGTTTCCACGCCCGCATGGTCGACAATCGCGCCGCCGACGGCCGACCCCGTCGCAATGGCCACCTGAATGACGCTCACGAACATCGCGGAGCCGGCTTCCGGATAATCGGCCGTCCCGCTTTGGATCCACACGCTGAAGCACAGCGGCAGCGCGCCGAATGCAATGCCCCAGATCAGCATGGCGGCAGTCTCGCCGATGTGCGAATGCCCGAGAAGCAGCATCGACATGATTGCGGCGAGAAGCAGCACGATCATGGCGCCGACGGATTTGACGAGATGTTTCGCCACGATCATCGACATCAGCGCGTTAGAGAAGAAGCCGATAATGCCGAAGCCCAGCAGCAGCAACGTGATGGCGTTCAGCGAGAAGTCCTGCTCCAGCAACGGCGCGATATACGTGTAGGTCGAAAAATGCGCGCCGAAAGCGAACGCGACCATCACCATGCTGAGGCGCGCGTGCGGCCGCGCGAGCAGCGCCCGGAAGTCCTGAAGACGCAGCGCGGACGCGGACGGCAGCCGCGGCACGAGCAGCGCCTGAGCGATCAGCGCCACCGCGACGAGGCCCGCGGTCGCTGCGAACGAAAGACGCCACGACGCGAACGATGCGATGAAGATGCCGAGCGGCACGCCGATCACGGTGGCGAACGTCACGCCCGTGAGGATGATCGCCGTGGCTTTCGCCGCATCGTTGCCTTGCACGAGTCGCGGAGCCGCAGCCGTCGCGAGCGTCCAAAACCCGCCGAGCGCCGCGCCGAGCAGCGCGCGACCGACGAGCATCGTGATCAGGCCCGGCGCCATCGCGCAGACGACGTTGGAGACGAAGAGCACCGCCGTGAGCAGCAGAAAGACGTATCGACGGTCCATGCGGCCCGCACCGACGAGCAGCGTCGGCGCGAAGATGGCGGCCATCACGCCGGGCGTCGTCACCATCAGGCCCGCGACGCCCGGACTCACGCCCAGATCGTGCGCGATTTGCGGCAGCAGGCCGACCGGCAGGAATTCCGCCGTCACGAACGCGAATGCGCTCACTGCGACGGCGAGCACCGCGAGCCATTGACGCAGCGTGGTTGTCTGGCCATTCGATGTTCCGGAGTTCGTAGTGGTGTCGAGGTGCATAGGGATCGAGGCGAATAGGGAGCAACGCTTCGGCGTAGCGTTCGACATCGAACGGCCGGCGCGACGAATGCCACACTGTAGGGGTATACGCGATCACGAAAAAGGCCGGAGCCTCGAATTGACAATCCGGGGCGGGCGAACAATCGCGCGAAGAATTGAGGCGGGGGCTGGACGTGCGGCTGGGCGATTTGACCGAATAGGCAGGTCCCGTACGTCACGTTCTTACTGACGTCTCGCATCGTGAACGAAGCATGTCCTCTGCGTCGGATGTCGCCTCTTGTGAGCGATCGAGCCGCAGTAAGACAACGTTCGTCGAAGGCAGTTCAGTACCTCACGGGCGGCACGCTCATTAGCGTGTCGCAATGACATAGCGGGAACTCGGACCGGCGCGCCCTTCAGGTGCCGCCCATGTAAAACTCGTCGCGGTTATTGCCGCTCGTTCGAATGCAGATCGGCGACCGATACAGCGGCTCGGCATACTTCGTCCCCGGCAGTTCGTCGCGTATCTTCGTGAAGAGCGGCGCGAGGCCGTTGTCGAGCCACAAGCCCCAGATTGCATCGTGATGATCGGGCAGAAAGAGCTTGGGCTTGAATAACTGAAGATGCTGGAACGTGAAGCTCAACTGCGTTTCCGCGATCGGATGCGGCGTCCACGGAAAGATACCGACATCCACGCCCGGCGCCACGCTCGTCGCAAGCTGCAACTCTTCGGGGCTGGGATTGCTCACGCTGTCGAACCACACGATCTTGAAGCCGTTCGGGAACGTGAACGTGAAGCCCATCGTGCCTTGCGTGACGATGTTCGGATCGCTCGATCCGCGCGCCGAGACGGCATCGTGTTGCTGCTGTTCGGCGGCGGTCAGCGGTGGCGCATCGAGCGCGTAGAGCGCGGCGAGTTGGGTCGTCAATCCGGCTTCGATCGTGCTGTGGATGATATGCGTCGGCGTGATGCTGATATCGCCATACGTGAACTTCTCGGTGTTGTTGCCCGTCACCGTGGTGGTCTGCGCGACAGGCACGCCGAGCACCTGCGCTTCCTTCGTCGTGATCGCGGAGCCGATGACCTGTGCCTTCGTCTGCGCGGCGACTGCGGCGACATCGCTGATGTGATCGGAATGCGCGTGACCGATCAGTATCACGTTCGCCTTTTGCACCTGCGACACGGTGAAGCCGAGCGGCGCGGTGCGCGCGGGCCGCTCGTAGTACGTGTCCATGATGACGACCACGCCGTGATACGCGAGCTCGTAGTTCGCGGTGCCGAGCCAGCGCAGCACTGCGGTGTCGCCTTGCGGAAGCGGCCCGCCTTGCGATGCGGGAACGAGACTCTGACACGCGGGATCGGACGCGAGCGGCGCGTCCGCCGCGTTGGCCGGCGTGATGCCGGAGTCGTGGTCGTGACCGCACGCGGATAGCAACGAGGTCGATGCAATCAGCGCCGCAATCAAGGTTCGCAAATGGCCAGCCCTTCTCATGACATGTCTCCTTGGTGGACTACCGACAGAAAACCTGAATCCTCGGGTCATGCGAAAGCTGGCTTCGAAACGATACTAGTCCTCGAAAAACGCGCGCGTCTATATGCCCTGCAGCATTTACTTCAGAGCGAATGCGCGCTATGTTCGACACGTCACGACAGTGCTCGCAGCCGTCTGCGAGAAGCATGCGACGCAAGCTGTCGACACCGCGCAATACCGCCGAAAAAGCCTTACGCCAGCGCCATCAGCCGGGCCGGCGCGACGTTGCCTTCCATTGAGCGGAGGAATAGCGTTACTTATGCCCAGGTGTCCATCTCCGTCGAGGAAGACTGTCTAAACGCGCAAGAGACGACGCGGCCGAATCGCGCACGCGTCGCCGTCGACGCGCTCTACGAGCAATTGGAGGAAACGGCGGTGCTCTGATCAATCCGCCGCAGCGGCCGCAGCAACGAACTGCGTCATACAGGCCGACATACGCTGTCTAAACAGGTGGACATCTCAGGAGACAACCATGGCTGGCGTAGGAAGCGAAAAGGTATTCGAGAACGACAAAGTCATCGTATGGAACTTCGTGCTTCAACCGGGCGAAGAGACGCCGGTTCATACGCATGAGCACTCGTACATGTGGTACGCAATAGAAGGCGCGCCGCTCCATATCTATGACAAGGACGGCGCGGACTTAGGCATCTTCGAAGTACCGACGGGCGCCGTGTATTCGCTCAAATGCGAGGGCGGCCATCTCGAAGTGCTGTCGGAACTCGGCAAGGGCGCCCGCGTGCCGGCCACGCACAAGGCGCGCAATGACGGCGCGCGGCCGTATCGCGAAGTGCTCGTCGAATACAAGGACGCCATGCCGGCTAGCTGAAGCAAGCTCAGGGTCTCGGCTGCCTGACTGAACGCGCCAAGATCTGATCCGCTGTTTGGTCAGCGCGTGTTAGGGTCATGAACCGCTTTCGGTACTCCGAAGGCGTCACGCCTACATGCTTGACGAAGGTGCGCCGCAACACATCCGCATTCGCGAACCCGCATTTCGCAGCGAGCTGTTTCGGCGCATCGCCGCGCGTCTCGATGAGATTGCGCGCGGCCGCCACACGCGCAGTTTCCACCCAGACCGCCGGCGTCACGCCCACTTCGGCCTGAAAGAGCCGGGCAAAATGGCGCGGGCTCAAATGGGCATGCGCGGCCATGCTGGCCACGCTATGGTCGAGCTCGGGCCGCGCCGCGACGAGCCGCTGCACTTCCTGCAAGACCGAGCGGCCCGCTGGCTGCGCGCGGCCTTTTCGGCTGAACTGCAATTGTCCGCCGGGGCGCTTGAAGAACATGACGAGCTGACTGGCGACGCGCATCGCGATCTCGCGCCCGAGATCTTCCTCGACGAGCGCGAGCGCCAGATCAAGGCCGGCCGTCACGCCCGCAGCCGTGCGCAGTTTTCCATCGCGTACATAGAGCGCGTCCGGCTCCGCGGTCACGGTCGGATAGCGGCGCGACAATTCGTCGATGCAAGACCAGTGAGTCGTGACGCGCCGCTTCTCCAGCAAGCCCGCTTCGGCAAGAATGAACGCGCCGGTGCATACGGAGCCAAAGCGTTTCGATCGCTTCGCAACCGTCCTGAGCCACTCGCGCAATGTGTTCGAGATGGTCATGCTCGACGCGTGAGGCGCGCCCGCCACGAGCAGCGTATGCAGTGCAACGAAGTCGTCGCCGACTACCTCGTCCGGCAGCAGCCGCGCGCCTGACGAGCTTTTTAACTGCCCAGCCCGAGTGCCGACGATCTTCAGGTCGTATTCGTCGCGACCAGTCTCGACGTTGGCTTGCGCGAATACATCGAGCGGTCCGCAGACGTCGAGCATCTGCACGCCGGGCACCGCAAGGATGGCGATTGTCTTGGCCATGACAGCATGATTCTCCAGGTCCGAATGTCGCGCGAAATGGCAGGATTCGGCGTTTCACGCGCAACAGTGCCAACGATACCACGCCTGACAATAGTGCTCATCAACCTCAGGAGAACATCATGAGCACTCACGCGAATACCGTTGCCATTCCGGATAGCCAGCTTGCCCGGGCGATCACGGAGTTCGTCCGCGATACGGAGACGGAGCTTCTTTTCAATCATTCGAGCCGCGTGTATTGCTTCGGCGCGCTTGCCGGCCAGCGGCGCGGCGTGAAGTTCGACGCGGAACTGCTCTACGCCGGCGCCATGTTTCACGACATGGGCCTCATGCCTTCGCACAGCAGCCAGACCGAGCGTTTCGAAGTGGACGGCGCGAACGCCGCGCGCGACTTTCTGAGGCAGCACGGCATCGCACCCGCCGACATCGACCTCGTGTGGACCGCCATCGCGCTTCATACGACACCGGGCGTGCCGCAACATATGCATCCGGTGATCGCGCTGGTGACCGCGGGAGTCGAGATGGACGTGCTCGGTCTCGCTTACCCGGAGTACAGCGAGGCGGAAAGAACCGCTGTCGTCAGTGCGTATCCGAGGACCGAGCACTTCAAGGAGGACATCATTCAGGCGTTCTACGACGGCATCAAACACAAGCCTCACACGACGTTCGGGAACGTCAAGGCCGACGTCATCGCGGACAAGGAACCGCGCTTCCGGCCGGGCAACTTCTGCTCGGTGATCCGCCATTCGGCGTGGCGCGGGTAGGCGTCGGGGTTGCGCGAGCGTTAGAGCACGGCGAGCCAGCCGCCGTCGACATAGATGATCTGTCCGTTCACATAGCTCGATGCGGGCGACGCGAGATAGACCGCCGTGCCGACGAGTTCTTCCGGCTTGCCCCAGCGCCCTGACGGGTTGCTGCTCTTGACCCACCGGTCCAAGTCGGCGTTGTCGACAAGCGCCTGATTCATGTCGGTGAGGATATAGCCGGGGCCGATCGCGTTGGCCTGGATATCGAACGGCGCCCACTCGGCGCTCATGGCGCGTGTGAGCATCTTGATGCCGCCCTTGGCAGCCGTATAGGGCGCCACCGTCGCGCGTGCCCCTTCGCTCGTCAATGAGCCGATATTGATGATCTTGCCGCCGCGCTTGCGCTCGATCATGCGCCGCGCCGCTTCTTTCGCGACGATGAACGCGCTCGTCAGATTGGTGTCGATCACGCGTTGCCAGTCGGCGAGCGCGAGTTCGATCATCGGCTTGCGGAATTGAATGCCCGCGTTGTTCACGACGATGTCGACTTCTATGCCTTGCGCGTCCCACGCTGCGAATGCGGCCGCAACGGATGCCTCGTCGGTGACGTCGAAGGCCTGGCCGCATGCTTCGAAGCCTTGCGCGAGCAGTCGGCTCACGGCAGCATCGACAGTCTCGGCCTTCGTCCCGTTGACGATGACGCGCGCGCCAGCCGCCGCGAAGCCCTTCGCGAGCGCATAGCCGATGCCGCGCGCCGAACCCGTGACGAGCGCCGTGCGGCCGCTCAGATCGAACAACTTGTTCATTGCTGTTTCCTTATGATGGACGCACATGCGCCGAGGCCGGTCCGAAAGGCCTGCCATCTTCGCGGCGCTGTAACGATAGCGCTTGCTCGGAGAAAGTATCGCCCCGGCGCGGCGCAGCGCCGCGCGCTCGTCGAACTCTTTCTGCGCGCGTCCGATAAGCGCGAGCGCGGTGGTCGGCCTCCTACTGCGGACAATAACGGAAGACCGCATGCTGCGTCTGATGAACGAACGGGCTGTCGCACGCCGTGAGCATCGCGCCGTTGAACGCAAGATCCGCGCACGCAACTGCCCTGCCCCGCGACGGCCCGATGCATCGCATTGAATGCGAATCATCGTCGTGCACCACGCCCGCGCAAACCAGCAGCACGATAGTGCCGTGAGGCCGCCGCACTTGAAGCATGCCTTTGGCGTACAGCGCGTTCATGCTTTGCCGAATAGTAATACGGCTGACTCTATCGCCGGTTGATCGCGCACTTGCCGGTGCGAAGTCGGCATCGAATGCGACCCGTTCCACACATCCTGCGAACGATCCGGAAGATAGCGGAGAGCCATACAAGGGAGCAATCAGGCTCGACCCTGCGCCTAAGCGACTAAATCACAGCGGCCGCGAAGAGGAGGCACGTCCGCTGCTAGCAGACTCCGGTTGGCGCGTTGCGCCGCGCAACTACGTGGGCTCCGGAGGACGCTGACACATGAACATCGACCGCGACTTACCAGCCGACGCGTACCGGATCGTCTTCAGGCTGCTGCCGAGCCCTTGTCTGCTGCTCTCGGTCGACGAGGGCTACACGATCCTGGATGCGAACGAGGCGTACCTGCGCGAGACCGTCAGCGAACGCGAGCATCTGGTCGGCCGCCCGGTGTTCGACGCGTTTCCCGACAACCCCGAAGATCAGAAGACGCAGGCAACCAGAATTCTCGGCGAGTCGCTGGAACGCGTGATCCGGCTGCGTCGCACGGATGCAATGGCCTTGCAGCGTTACGACGTGCCGGACAGATCGAGCGATACCGGCGCGTTCATCGTGCGGTACTGGAGTCCGATCAATATTCCGCTCTTGAATCCGGATGGCTCCGTGGGATACATCATTCATCGCGTCGAGAACGTCACCGACTTCGTGATGGACGTACACAGCCGCACGACGGCGCTGCAGATTCCGGCAAGCGATCGCACAAGCAAACACGTCGAAAGCGAATCGGAGTTGATTCGTCGAAGCCGGCAGCTATCGAATTCGAACCAGGAACTACGCAGGCTGAGCGAAGAGGCGTTCGCGCTCGCGGCCCGGCTGAAGGACGAGAGCATCAGAAAGGACGAGTTCCTCGCGATGCTCGGTCATGAGTTACGCAACCCGCTGGCGGGTCTCGCATCGGCGTTTCAGCTTATCGACAGGACCGATGCGGAGCAAGGCGTGCCGCAGGAAATCGGCTCGCTGATCAACCGCCAGATCGGCACGCTCACGCGTCTCGTGGACGATCTGCTCGATGCGTCGCGTGTTTCGCGTGGCACCATCCGGCTGCATCGTGAGCCGATCGATCTGCGCATGGTCATCGAAACGGCCGCCTACTCGGTGCGAAAAGAATTCGAGGCCAAAGGACATTCTCTCGTCATCGACCTCGCGCCGGGCGATTACGCGATGAACGGCGACGCCACGCGCTTGCAGCAAGTGGTCGCCAACCTGCTCTCCAACGCGGTCAAGTTCACGGACCCGGGCGGCAACATCGGCATGCGTTTGTCCGCGAGCAAGGCGAACGAAGAACGCCGGGCCGTGCTCATCGTCGAGGACAACGGGCGTGGCATTCCGGCGCGCCATCTCGAGTCCATCTTCGAGCTGTTCGCGCAAGTCAATACAACGCTCGACCGCGCCGAGGGCGGTCTCGGCATTGGTCTGAATCTCGCGCGCCGGCTCGTGGAATTGCACGACGGCACGCTCGTCGCGCGGTCCGAGGGCGAAGGCAAAGGCAGCCGGTTCATCGTCGATCTTCCGCTCTTGATGGAAGCGCAGCGGCTCGTTCCGGCGCCCGAGCAGCTGGTCTTTCACGGCGATCAGGACGTCTCCATTCTGCTCGTGGAAGACAACGACGACGTGCGGGCGGCGACTGCCGCAATGCTGGAGTCGCTCGGCTACACGGTCGCGACTGCGTCCGACGGCACGCGCGGCGTGGACGCGATGGTGGCCCAGACGCCGATGGTGGCCATCGTCGATATCGGCTTGCCCGGCATCGACGGATTCGAGGTGGCGCGGCGCGCGAAGGACATGCTCGGAATCAAGCGTCCGCATCTGATCGCGCTGAGCGGCTACAGCGGCCCCGAAGTGAGCGAGCGCGCCATCGAAAGCGGCTTCGACGATGTCTTCGTCAAGCCGATCGATCTCGGATTGCTGCAGCGATCCATTCACAGTGTCATGGCGAAGCACCATGCGGCGAAGTTAGGGTTAGGGGAAGCGAGCACGTGACTCGCTTGCCTTGATTCGAAGGATGCCTAACGACTGCTATCGAGGCAAGCCGATGACCCTGCCCGCATAGATCGCGTCCGTCGCGGCGATCGTCGCCTGTGCCGCAATGATCGCCGCGATGTCTTCATCGAACGAAGCGGCCTTCGGCGCGCCGCTCGTGTCGATATGCATGAGCATCTGTTCGCAAGCGGACGCAGGCTCGACGCTCTCGCCCTCGAACATCTGCAAATACAGATGAATGCGCTTCCTGTCGTGCGCGATGACGCGCGCATCGACTCGCACGGCCGCGCCTTCCTTCAGTTCGCGCAGATAGCTGACATGCGCCTCCAGCGTGTAGAGCGTGCGATGCCGCGCGCGCCGCTCGGTGTCTCCGAGACCGATGTCGTCCATGAAAGCGTCCGTTGCGAGACTGTAGATCAGCATGTAGAAGGCATCGCGCAGATGCCCGTTATAGTCGACCCACTCGGGCCTCACCGTGTCGCGATAAATCATCTGTCAGTCCTCGATGCCATGACGCGCCTTGGCCTCTGCAATCGCCGCGATCACGCTCGTGATGCAGTCGTCGCGATACCGTTCCAGATCCTTGATGGTGCGTCCCTTCGTCTGCTTCGCGGTGCCATCCACTACTCGGTCGATGAGTTCATCGGTCAACTCGGGCGCGACGAGCTTCGTCCACGGCAGTTCCAGCGCCGGCCCGAACTGCTGCATGAAATGCCGCATGCCCGCTTCGCCGCCCGCGAGCGTGTAGGTCAGAAACGTTCCCATGAACGACCAGCGAATGCCCGCGCCGTAGCGAATGGCGTCGTCGATCTCGCCGGTCGTCGCCACGCCTTCATTCACGAGATGCAGCGCCTCGCGCCACAACGCCTCGAGCAGTCTGTCGGCGATGAAACCGGGCACCTCGGCACGCACGCGTAACGGCCGCATGCCGATGGAAGCATAGAACGTCATGGCGGCGTCGATCGATTCTTCCGATGTGCTGCCGCCGCCCAGCACTTCCACGAGCGGCAGCAGATACACCGGGTTGAACGGATGCCCGACGACGCATCGCTCGGGGCGAACCGCACTCGCATAGAAGTCGCTCGGCAAAAGTCCCGATGTCGACGACGCAATGATCGCCTCGGGTTTCGCCGCGCGGCTCACGCGTTCATGCAGCGCGAGCTTCAGGTCTTCGCGCTCGGGCGCGCTCTCCTGTATGAAGTCCGCGTTGGCGACGCACTCCTCCACGCTCGACACAACGCGCAGCCGTTGCTGCGAGGCGCCCGCCGCCAGCCCGACGCGCTCCAGCGCGGGCCATGCGTTCGCGACATTCGCGCGGACCACCGCTTCGGCGTTCGGCGCCGGGTCCCACACGGTGACATCGAGACCATGCGCGAGGGCGCGCGAAACCCATCCACTACCGATGACGCCCACGCCCAGCGCGGCGAATTGCTTGACTTGCATGTGCTCGCTCCTTCGGTGCTCACGCGAATTGTTCGACTGCGCGCTTTTCCAGCGCACGCTCGCCCCGCGCCGGCAAGCCGAGTTTCCTGCGCCCCTCGGCGGGCGTCAGCGCGCGGCCCCCCAAGCGTTCGATGATCTCGACGGCCCGCTGCACCAGCGTTCCGTTGCTCGCCGGCACGCCGCGATCCAGCCACAGATTGTCTTCGAGACCGACGCGCACATGGCCGCCGAGCAGCATCGCCTGCGCGACCATCGGCATCTGCATCCGGCCGATGCCGAAGCCGGCCCAATGCGCGCCGGGCGGCAAGTTGTCGACCATCGCCTTCATCGTGCCCGTGTCGGGCGGCGCGCCCCACGGAATGCCCATGCACAGCTGGAAGAGCGGCGGCGCATCGAGCAGACCCTCTTTGAGCAGTTGATTGGCGAACCACAGGTGGCCCGTATCGAATATTTCGAGTTCGGGCTTCACGCCCAATTCCTGTATCCGCTTCGCGCCCGCTCGCAGTTGCGCGGGCGTCGAAACGTAGATGTAGTCGCCATCGCCGAAGTTGAGCGTGCCGCAATCGAGCGTGCATATCTCGGGCAGCAACTCCTCGACATGCGCAAGACGCGTGAGGCCACCGACCAGATCCGTGCCCTTGCCGAAGCGCATCGGCTCTTCGCCCGGACCGATCTCCAGATCACCGCCCATGCCCGCCGTCAGGTTGATGATGACATCCACGTCCGAAGAACGGATGCGGTCCACCACCTCGCGGTAGAGCGCGGGATCGCGGCTGCCTCGTCCGGTGTGAGGATCGCGCACATGGCAATGCGCGACGGTCGCGCCGGCGCGCGCGGCTTCGATGGCTGCGTCGGCAATCTGCTTCGGCGTCACCGGAATCGCGGGATGCCTGGTGGTCGTGTCGCCCGCTCCGGTGACTGCGCAAGTAACGATGACTTCGTAGTTCATGTTTATCTGCATACCTAAGTACTTCGGAAAGACCGGTGAACGCGTCACCGGGGCGCAAATCAGAGACCGAGATACTGTTTGACCGCGGGCAGACCGTCCTTTCCATCGACGGTCTTCACGCCCGCAAGCCACGAGTCGAGCAGTTGCGGGTTCTGCTTGAGATACGCCTTGGCTGCGTCGGCGGGGCGTTCCTTGTTCATCACCGGCTGCATGAGGCGGTTCTCGAGGTCGGTCGTGAAGCGCAGATTCTTCACGAGCTTGCCCGCGTTCGGGCAGCGCGCGAGGAAGTCCGGGTTGGTCAGCGTATAGACGCGCGCTTCGCCATAGTTCGGGCCGAACACGTCGTCTCCGCCCGCCAGATAGTTGATCTTCATCTGGATGTTCATGGGATGCGGCTCCCACGCGAGGAACACCACCGGCTTTTTCTCGCGGATCGCGCGTTCCACGGTCACGAGCATTCCTGCTTCGCTCGATTGAACCAGCTTGAAACCGCCGAGACGGAACTGGTTGGTGTCGATCATCTTCTGAATCTTGGCGTTCGCGCTGCTGCCCGGTTCGATGCCGTAGATCGTGCCATCGAGCTCGTCCTTGTGCTTCGCGATATCGGCAAAGCTCTTGATGCCCGCGTCGTACGCATAGCTCGGCACCGCGAGCGTCGCCTTCGCGCCCGAGAGATTGGGCGGCTCGATCTTGTCGATGCTCTTCGCATCGAGAAACGGCTGCACCGCCTTTTCCTGCACCGGCCACCAGTAGCCGAGCGACACGTCGATCTGTTTGTTCTTCAGGCCCGCGAGCGAGATCGGCACCGATGCGACCGTGGTGCGCGGCGTATAGCCGAGCCCTTCGAACAGCACGGACGCGAGCGCCGTCGTCGAGGTGATGTCCGTCCAGCCGATATCGACGAAGCGCACGGTGCGGCAGGTCGCATCATCGTTCGCATAGGCGACGTGCGCGGCGCATGCGGATGCTACGAGAAGCGAGAGCAGGCGAAGTTTCATGGTGGCGTGACCGTCGAAAGAACGTGTGTAGAAAGTACCGCTGCATTAAACCACCGGAACGCCTCATTGCGACCACGAATTGACCGCGAGCGACCTGCGGGTTTACAGGGACACGCCCGATTGCGCGGGCTTTTTGCACTTGATAGCGTGGCTGATCGCTGACTGGTGCCCTTTCTTCCGATGCCCGTCCCTCAAGACTTCCACTTCCTGCTGCTGCCGCAGTTCTCGTCGATCGGCTTCATGTCGGCGATCGAGCCGCTGCGCGTGGCGAACCGCTTCAGGGGCGAGCTGTATCGCTGGCACATTGTTTCGGTCGATGGCGGGCCGGTCGTCGCGAGCAACGGCATTTCGCTCAATGCGGAGCGTTCCATCGACGAAGCCGCCGATGCGCGCACGCTCATCGTCGTCTCGGGATTCGAGCCGCTCGCCGCGTACACGCGCGGCATCGGCGAGTGGCTGCGCAAGCTGGATCGCGCAGGCGCGACGCTCGGCGGCATCGATACGGGGAGTTTCATTCTTGCCGAAGCGGGGCTGCTCGGGGGCAAGCGCGTGACCTTGCATTGGGAGGCGCTGGCGGCATTCGCGGAGCAGTATCCGTCCCTCGAAACGAGCCAGGAGATCTTCGAGATCGACGCGCGACGCATCACCTGTGCGGGCGGCACGGCATCCATCGACCTGATGCTCGATCTGATCGCCCGCGATCACGGCGCGGAACTCGCCGCGCAAGTCTCCGAGCAGTTCGTGCTCGGGCGCATCCGTCAGCGCAGCGATCATCAGCGCATGAAGATCGCCGCGCGTTACGGCATTCATAACCGCAAGCTGATTCAGGTGATCGGCGTGATGGAGCAGCACATGGAAGAGCCGCTTGCGCCCGATGCGCTGGCCGAATCCATCGGCGTCACGCGGCGACAGCTCGAACGCCTATTCTGCTCGGCGCTGAAGGACACGCCGACGCATTTCTATCTCGGCCTGCGTCTCGCGCGCGCCCGGGAACTCCTTCAGCAAACCGACATGTCAATTCTCGCGGTCTGTGTCGCATGCGGCTTCGAATCGCCTTCGCATTTTTCGCGGACGTACCGGGCGCGCTTTAATGCGAGCCCGCGGCAGGACCGCAGCGCCGTGCGCGCCGCGATCACCGCCCGGGCCGCGTGACGTCAAAACGAGTGCCGCATGCCGACGCGCACATCGGCCTGCGTGTTCGACGTCGACGGCGTGAAGCTGTAGCCGATGACCGCGTCGACCGGGCCGGAAGAACGCAGGTAATCGCCGGAGATATAGACGTCGGTGCGCTTCGACAAGAGATAGTGCAGCCCGAGCGATCCCTGATTCCAGTGATTGCCTTCGAATCGCGTGTGCTGGTAGCCGCCGTAGAGCGCGATATCCGGCCTGAAGTTATACGAAGCGCCCGCTTCGTAGACTCGCATGTACGACGTCACGCCCAGACCCTTGATGCTCGTCCACGTGAAATTGCCCGACACCATCAGATCGCCGATCGTCCACGCGGCGCCCATTGCCAACGCGCCTTGCTTGTCGGTCGGAAACGCGTTCGTGCTGTAGAGGTCCGTGCGCGCGCCCGTCACGGGATCGATGCTGACGACAGGCTGCCCAAGGAACGTATGCGCGCCGATCATCGCGTACGGATCGAACGCATAGATGCCATTGGGGTTATTCAATTGCGTATAGGCGATGCCTAAGCTAAACGTATTCGCGGCGTAGTGTCCGCCCACGCTCCATGCGCTATTGCGATGGAAATTGCCCGCCACGTTGCCGAACGAATACATGCCGCCGAACGTGAAGCCGCCATAGTTGCTGGACAGGAACTTCACTGAGTTCGGCAGCCGGTCGCCGTTCATGCGGTCGAAGTCGCCCTGGTGGATCGCATAGCCGCTCGCCCACGCAGAGATGTTGTACAGATAGACGAACTCTTCGGTCATATCCAGCTGATTTCCGAACGACACTTGGCCCCACTCTTTGCTTGCGAGACCCACGTACGCCTGACGGCCGAACTCCGCGCCGCCGAATGCGTAGCTCCCGTTGCCGAGATGGAAGCCCGATTCCAGCGCGAACACCGCTTGCAGACCGCCGCCCAGATCTTCCGTTCCGCGAAAGCCGATACGGTTGCCGTAAGAGATGCCGTCGTCGAACTTCACGACATGCGAACCGCCGGTGTTGTTCACATAGGTAATGCCTGCGTCGATAATGCCGTAGAGCGTCACGCTGCTTTGTGCTTGTGCTTGAAGAGGCGCGATGGACGCGCTTGCTGCGAGGACGAAACCGGTGATGCACGACGCGCGTCGTGCGTGGCGTTGTACGGCATTCGGTGTGTTCATCAGCGTGTCCTTTTTATTGTGGATCGACACGTAAAGTAAATTGCCATATACGTGGTGGCTCGACTAATTGCGACGCAAATGTGTTCAGTTGCGACGAAATCGCGCTGCACGCGTCGGCGCAGTGAGTCTGTTACTTCACGCCGAGCGCGCTCTGAACCGCTTCCAGTCCATTGCCGCCGTTAGCCGTGGTCACGCCTTCGAGCCATGTCTTGAGGAGCGCGGGATTGCGCTTGAGCGCATCGGTTGCAGCCGAATCGATCTTCCGCTTCTTGTCCAGCACGTCGGAGATGACGCCGTTCTCCAGATCGACGTCGAACGCCATCTGCCGGAACAGACGCCCGACGTTCGGGCATTGCTGTTCGTAGCCGCTGCGCGAAACGGTGTTCACCGTCGCGCCGCCGAAGTTCGGACCGAGATACTTGTCGCCGCCATCCAGATAGACGAGCTTGAACTTCGTGTTCATCAGATGCGGCTCCCACGCGAGGAACACGATGAACTTCTTGTCGCGGATGGCGCGCTCGACTTGCGTCAGCATGCCGGTTTCGCTCGATTCCACCACCTTCCAGTCGCCGAGACCGAAGGCTTTGTCGTCCACCATCTTCTTGAGGTTCTGATTGGCCGGCGCGCCCGGCTCGATGCCGTAGATGCGCTTGTCGAACTTGTCGGCGTTCTTCTCCAGGTCCGCGAATGAGTGCACGCCGGCCGCCGCCACATAGTCCGGCACGGCAAGCGTGAACTTGGCGTTGGTCAGGTTCGGCCGCACTACGTCGATGGATTTCTCGTCGACGAACGGCTTCACGAGCGGCGCCTGCGCGGGCATCCAGTTGCCGAGGAACACGTCGATCTGCCCTTTCTTCAAGCCCTGATACGTGATCGGCACCGAGAGATTCGCGACGTCCTGCCGGTAGCCGAGCGCCTTCAGCACGATGCCGCTCATCGCGTTGGTCGCGTCGATGTCGGTCCAGCCGGGATCGGCCATGCGCACCTGCGTGCAGGACGGCGGATCGGCAGCGAATGCGGCCGACGCCGCGCAGCCGAGCGCGGTATATAAAACTGCCTGAAATAGGACTGTTTTCATCTGCGTTCCTGTCGGTGAGTGCGGTTGATGGTCAAGCGGCTTCAGTGCTCGACGGCGGGAAAGCGCGCCATCGCTTCGAGATCGTCGAGGTCGAGATGATTGCGCATGTAACGCTGGCTCGCATCGACGCGAGGCTGCCAGTCCCACGATTGAATCGCCCCGCGCGTGGTCGACGCGAAATGGAAGTGACGGCGGCGCTGGCTCGCCAGCACGTCGCGATGCAACGCGTCGAGGTCCCAGCGGCGCGCCACTTCCTCGCGAAACGCGGCAACGAGCTCGCGGTGCCGTTCGTCCTCCGCGAGATTGCTGCGCTCGAACGGATCAGCGTCCAGGTCATAAAGCTGGTCGGGATCGACCTTCGTATGAATGAACTTGTACGCCCCGCGCCGGATCATGACGATCGGCGCGATGGCGCCTTCGGCCAGATACTCGCCGATCGCTTCGTCATGACCGCCCGTTCCCGTCAGATGCGGCATGAGGCTGCGTCCGTCGATGGCGTCGGGCCAGTCGTGCGGCTGCGCGTTGCTCGCGAGCTCGACGAGCGTCGGCAGCAGATCGAGATGCGAGACCGAGTCGGCGACGCGATGCGCGTCGAACCGCCCCGGCCGATGCACGATGAGCGGCACGCGGCAGCCGCCTTCGAAGAAGGTCATCTTGTACCAGAGGTTGCGCTGTCCGAGCATCTCGCCGTGGTCGGAGGTGACGATGATCGTGGTGTCGTCCGCGAGTCCGGCCTGTTCCAGCGCTTCCAGAATGGCGCCGAACTGGTCATCGACATACGACACCGCGCCGTAGTACGCGCGCCGCGCGTTGCGGATTTGCTGGTCGGTCGGCGGCGTGCGATCGGCTTCGTACACGTGACGCAGACGCCGCGAATGCGGATCGCTCGCTTCTAGCGAGTCGCGATGAAGCGGCATGTCCACATCCTCATCGCGGTACATGTCCCAGTATTTGCGCGGTATCGCGTACGGATCGTGTGGATGCGTCAGCGACGCCACCATCAGAAAGGGCCGCGCGTCCTTGCCCGCTTGCCGCTCGCGGGCGATGTCGAAGAGCTTCTGGCGAGTGGTGAACGTCACTTCGTCGTCGAAGTCGAGTTGATTGGTGCGCACGCACGGACCCGCATCGATGACGGAACTCATGTTGTGATACCACGATGGGCGCGTGTCGAAGTCGCGCCAGTCGGGCGTCCAGCCGAAATCGGCGGGATAGATATCGGTAGTGAGACGCTCTTCGAAGCCGTGCAACTGATCCGCGCCGCAGAAGTGCATCTTGCCCGACAGGATCGTGCGATAACCCTCGGCGCGCAGATAATGCGCGAAGGTCAGCGTCTCGGACGGAAACTCGGCGGCGTTGTCATAAGCGCCGATCTTCGAGGGCAGCTTTCCCGCCAGCAAGGAGAAACGCGACGGCGCGCACAGCGGACTCGCGCAGTACGCCGATTCGAACACCACGCCGCGGCGCGCGAGCGCGTCGATATGCGGCGTCTTCGTGACGCGATTGCCGTACGCGGCGAGCGCGAACGGCGTGAGTTGATCGGCCATCAAAACAAGGATATTTTGTTTCGCTTCAAGCATGGAGCACGCCTCGAATAGAATCGGATGCCGGAATCCGCGCGCCGGGGGTGTTCGCGCAACGCCACTATTGCCGTCCGATTTTCGTCTGTGAAGACGACATTTCGTTATGCGCTCATAAGGAGCCGTTATGCCGCGACAAGACCGCCTGCCGCCCATGCAGGCGCTGCTGATGTTCGAATCCGCCGCGCGGCTCGCGAGCTTCACGGCCGCTGCGCGCGAACTCGGCTCGACGCAGCCCGCGGTGAGCCAGCGCGTCGTGCAACTGGAAGAAGCGCTCGGGACGGCGCTTTTCGAGCGCGGCCATCGCGGCGTGACGCTCACCGAAGACGGCACGCGCCTCTTCGACGCGGTGCGTCAGGGCCTCGACGTCATCCGCCAGGCCACGGGCGATATCCGCTCGCGCCGTGCCCAGCGCGCGCTCACCTTGTCGACCGACTTCGGCTTCGCCACCTACTGGCTCATGCCGCGCCTGCCGCAATTCAAGGCGCTGATGCCCGATGTCGACGTGAAGATCATCACGTCGCAACAGATGCCGAGTGCGTCCGGCGACGGCGCGGACGTGGCCATCGTGTTCGGCGACGTGCACGCCGACTGGGGCGCGCGCCGGGCCGTGAAGCTGTTTCCCGAACGCGTCACGCCCGTATGCAGCCCCACGTTCGCGGCCACGCACGACACGTCCGATCTCTCGCGGCTACCGCTGTTGCACGTCGAGCGCACGCAGCCGGAGCGGTGGCTCTCGTGGCACGCGTGGTTCGACGCGCACGGACAAGCCGCGCCGCCGATGCATGGCGGACTGACCTTCAACAGCTACGCCCTCGTCGCGCACGCGGCGGTCATGGGCCAGGGCGTCGCGCTCGGCTGGTCGCCGCTCATCGACGAACTGGTTTCCACGGGGCAGCTCGTCGCGTTGAGTGAGACCTCGCTCGTCACCGATCGCGGCTACATGCTGCTCACGCAACGCGAAGAACCGCCCGCCGTGCGCGCCTTCCAGGACTGGCTGCTGGACGAGTGCGACGCAATGGTCTGACGCAAAGGGATCGCGTTTTTCTTGCCGTTTTTGTTGATTGACCGTTCAATATAGAAAAAGTAGCATGTGCCGACGCTCTGGTAAATGCCAAGGGCGGCCGTGCTCTCACAGGTCGATCAACCATGCCCAAGCTTGGAATGCGCGAGCTTCGTCGCGCGCAACTTATCGATGCCACGTTGCTGACCATCGACGAAGTCGGACTCACGGGCGCCACGCTCGCGACGGTGGCGCAGCGCGCGTCGATTTCGACGGGCATCGTGAGCCATTACTTCGGCGACAAGGACGGGCTGCTGGAAGCCACCATGCGCCATGTATTGCGATCCTTGTGGCAAGGCACCTCGCGCCGGCGCAAGGCCGCGAAGCCCGATGCACGTTCGAAGCTGCGCGCAGTCGTCGCCGCGAACTTCGACGTCGAGCAGGTCAACGGACCGGTCATGAAAACGTGGCTCGCATTCTGGTCCGAAAGCATGCACAAGGAACAACTGCGGCGCTTGCAATACGTGAATACGCGCCGTCTTTACTCGAACCTCTGCGCCGACTTCTCGCGCGTGTTGAGCCGCGCTGCCGCGCGCCGCGCCGCGACGGGACTCGCGGCGCTGATCGACGGTCTGTGGTTGCGCGGCGCGCTCGCGGGCGAACCGTTCGATACGAAGAGCGCGCTGCGCGTCTCGTACGACTACATCGATCTCATGATCCAGCCACGCGACTGATCCCCTCAACGCACTCAGGAGACGCAGGCGATGCCCCTTTTCGACGAGCAACGGCTTTACATCGGCGGCGAATATGTCGATGCGACGAGCGGCGAAACCTTCGAGACGTTCGATCCCGCCACAGGTGAAAGCCTCGCGCGCGTGCAGCAGGCGTCGCAGGCCGACATCGACCGGGCGGTGCGGTCAGCGCAGGCCGCGCAGCAGGAATGGGCCGCGTTGACGGCGATGCAGCGCTCGCGCATTCTGCGTCGCGCGGTGGACTTGCTCCGCGCGCGCAACGATGAACTCGCCGCGCTCGAAACACGCGATACGGGCAAGCCGATCGCCGAGACGCGCGCCGTGGATATCGTCACGGGCGCGGACGTTATCGAGTATTACGCGGGGCTCGCGACAGCCATAGAAGGCGAGCAGATACCGCTGCGCGAAGCGTCCTTCGTTTATACGCGGCGCGAGCCCATCGGCGTCTGCGCGGGCATCGGCGCGTGGAACTATCCGATACAGATCGCATGCTGGAAGTCGGGGCCCGCGCTCGCGGCCGGCAACGCGATGATCTTCAAGCCGAGCGAAGTCACGCCCTTGAGTGCGTTGAAGCTCGCGGAAATCTACACGGAAGCGGGCGCGCCGCCGGGCTTGTTCAACGTGGTGCAAGGCGATGCCCGCGTCGGCGCGATGCTCGCGGAGCACGCGGGCATCGACAAGATATCGTTCACCGGCGGCGTCGAGACCGGCAAGAAGGTGATGGCGCGCGCGGGCGGCTCCACGCTCAAGGACGTGACGATGGAGCTCGGCGGCAAGTCGCCGCTGATCGTCTTCGCCGATTCGAACCTCGACCGCGCCGCCGATATCGCGATGAGCGCGAACTACTTCAGCTCGGGGCAGGTATGCACCAACGGCACGCGCGTGTTCGTCGAGCGCGGTGTCATGGCAGAGTTCGAACGTCTGGTGCAGGAACGGGTGAAGCGCATTCGCATCGGCTCGCCGGAAGATCCGGATACCAACTTCGGGCCGCTTGTGAGCGCCGCGCAGATGCACAAGGTGCTCGGCTACATCGACGAAGGCAAGCGCGAAGGCGCGCGGCTCGTTGCAGGCGGCGAGCGTCTGACCGATGGCGCGTTCGCTCGCGGCAACTACGTGGCGCCGACCGTATTCGCGGATTGCCGCGACGACATGCGCATCGTGCAGGAAGAGATATTCGGTCCGGTCATGTGCATTCTTCCGTTCGACGACGAGGCCGAAGTCATCGCACGCGCGAACGACACGGTCTATGGGCTCGCGGCGGGCGTCGTGACCGAGAACCTGTCGCGCGCGCACCGCGTGGTGCATCGGCTGCATGCGGGCATCTGCTGGATCAATACGTGGGGCGAATCGCCTGCTGAGATGCCCGTTGGCGGATACAAGCAGTCCGGCATCGGTCGCGAGAACGGCATCGTCACCCTGCACGCCTATACGCGCATCAAGTCGGTTCAAGTGGAACTCGGACCGTATCAACCCGTGTTTTGAGGAGCATGCCGATGAGCGCGAAAGAGTTCGACTACATCATCGTCGGCGCGGGTTCGGCGGGCAACGTGCTCGCGTCCCGTCTGACCGAAGACCAAGACGTGACTGTGCTGCTGCTGGAAGCAGGCGGTCCCGATTACCGATTCGATTTCCGCACGCAGATGCCGGCCGCGCTCGCGTATCCGCTGCAAGGACGCCGCTATAACTGGGCCTACGAAACGGAGCCTGAGCCGCATATGAACAACCGCCGCATGGAATGCGGACGCGGCAAGGGGCTCGGCGGATCGTCGCTCATCAACGGCATGTGCTATATCCGCGGGAATGCCCTCGACTACGACAACTGGGCGTCGATGCCGGGGCTCGAAAACTGGAGCTACCTCGATTGCCTGCCGTACTTCCGCAAGGCCGAGACGCGCGATATCGGCCCGAACGAATACCACGGTGGCGACGGCCCGGTGCATGTGACGACGAGCAAGCCCGGCAACAATCCGCTTTTCGCGGCGATGGTGGAAGCCGGCGTGCAGGCGGGCTATCCGCGCACGGACGATCTCAACGGCTATCAGCAAGAAGGCTTCGGCCCGATGGATCGCACCGTCACGGCGAACGGCCGGCGCGCGAGCACCGCGCGTGGCTATCTCGACCGCGCGAGGCATCGGGCCAATCTCACCATCGTGACGCATGCCGCAACGGACCGCGTGCTCTTTTCGGGCAAGCGCGCAATCGGCGTCGCGTATCTGCATGGCGGGCAGCGCGAGACGGCGCATGTGCGTCGCGAAGTGCTCGTATGCTGCGGTGCGATTGCGTCGCCTCAGTTGTTGCAACGCTCCGGCGTAGGGCCGTCTTCGTGGCTGAAGGAACTGGAGATCCCGTTGGTGCATCACTTGCCGGGCGTCGGCGAGAACCTTCAGGATCATCTGGAGATGTACATGCAGTACGCATGCAAGGAACCGGTGACGCTCTACCCTGCGCTGAAGTGGTGGAACCAGCCGGCTATCGGGCTCGAATGGATGGTCAAGGGAACCGGCATCGGCGCGACCAATCATTTCGAAGCGGGCGGCTTCATCCGCACGCGCGACGACGATCTCTGGCCGAACATTCAGTACCACTTCCTGCCCGTCGCGATCAATTACAACGGCTCGAATCCCATCGAGATGCACGGCTTTCAGGCGCACGTCGGCTCCATGCGCTCGCCGAGCCGCGGCCGCGTGAAGATCAAGTCGCGCGATCCGAACGCGCATCCGAGCATCCTGTTCAACTATATGGCCGATCCGCTGGACTGGCGCGAGTTCCGCGACGGAATCCGCATCACGCGGGACATCATGCGGCAGCCGGCGCTCGCGCGCTATCGCGGCGAAGAGCTGCATCCCGGCGCCGATGCAATGAGCGATAGCGAACTCGATGCCTTCGTGCGCGCGAAGGCGGAGACCGCATATCACCCTTCTTGCTCGTGCAAGATGGGCTATGACGACATGGCGGTCGTCGACGCCGAGGGACGCGTGCATGGCATGAGTGGCCTGCGCGTCGTGGACGCATCGATCATGCCGCAGATCATGACGGGCAACCTGAACGCCCCGACCATCATGCTCGCGGAGAAGATCGCGGACCGCATTCGGGGCATCGCGCCGCTTCCTAAAGTCAATACTCCTTATTTTGTGGCTGACAGCGCCAGAAAGCAGCGCGATTCTGTGGGCGCAAAAGCGCCGCTAAGGTCCGTCGTCAGCGTCAAAGAGCTTTAAAGCAAGCAGCAATCACACGTTCACATCTTTCGAATGGAGCAGCGATGAGACACTTCGTAGCCGGATTGACATGCACCTTCGCAATTGCTTTCGCCAGTAGCTTCGCCGTGAATGCGCAGGCGGCGGATCCGGCAAGCTGCCGCACTGTTCGCATGGCCGACATCGGCTGGACCGACATCGCCGCGACGACCGGGCTGACGACCAACGTCTTGCAGGGCTTAGGCTATGCGCCGTCGAAGATGATCGCCTCGGTTCCCATCACGTTCGCCGGCGTGAAGTCGAAACAGATCGACGCCTTTCTCGGCTATTGGTCCCCTTCCATGGACCCGGTCATCGAGCCGTTCGTCAAGTCCGGGTCTGTCAAGGTCGTGAACCCGCCTAATCTCACCGGCGCGAAATATACGCTGGCCGTTCCCGACTATGTTTATCAAGCGGGTATCAAAAGCTTCTCCGACATCGCGAAGAACGCGGACAAGCTGCAATACAAGATCTATGGAATCGAGCCGGGCAACGACGCCAATATTCTCATCGACAAGATGATAAAGGCCAATCAGTTCGGCCTCGGCAAGTTCAAGCTCGTGGAATCCAGCGAGGCGGGCATGCTTGTGCAGGTGAACCGGGCCATTCAGAACAAAGAGTGGATCGTGTTCCTCGGCTGGGAGCCGCATCCGATGAACGTGCGAATGAAGATCGACTATCTGTCGGGCGGCGATGATGTGTTCGGCCCGAACTACGGTGAAGCGAAGGTGTACACCGTACAGCCGACCGACTATGCGACGCGATGCCCGAATGCGGCGAAGCTCTTTTCGAACCTTCGCTTCAGTACCGCGATGGAGAATCAGATCATGACTCACATCATGGACAAGGAAGACCCGAACAAGGCCACGCTCGATTGGCTGAAGGCCAACCCTTCCATTCTCGACGGCTGGCTTGCGGGCGTGACGACGATCGACGGAAAGCCGGGACTGCCCGCGGTCAAGGCGTATCTGGCGAACCACTGAGACGCGAACAGACTCATCGCCCAGAAGCGGCAGTTCGACTGCGGACTAGAACACTGAGTGCTGCTGGCGATTCGATTCGCCAGCAGCTTGCATCCGACGACCAAGCCCTGAGCAACTCATGACCCATGAAAAGGCGTCGGCCTATAGCGCATTGTTCGTAGCGATACTGCTCGAGATCGGCGCAACGACTTGCCTGCAGAGGTCCGAACAGTTCACCAAGCTCGTCCCGACGTTCGCAATGGCTTGCCTTTATCTGGGCGCGTTCTATTTTCTCTCTATTGTGCTGAAGACGATTCCCGTCGGACTGGCTTACGCCATCTGGAGCGGGCTAGGCATCGTGCTCATTTCGTGCATCAGCATCTTCGTGTTCCATCACAAGCTGGACGCGGCCGCCTTTCTCGGTCTTGCGCTGATCGTAGTGGGCGTCGTCATCATCAATGTCTTTTCGAAGGCGAGCGTGCATTGAGCGTTGGCTATTTGAAATAGCTCAAAGGTCACGCCGCTTTAGCCCCGGCAGCATGCGCGTCAATACCGCATCGCGCACGACCCAGTGATGGAACAACGCGGCGGCCGCATGCGCCGCCGCGAGCACGATGATCGCCCAGCCGATGAACTCGTGCGCTTCGCCGATGTTGTGATGCGCCACTTTGCTGAACGGTTCGAACGGCGGCGGGATCAGAAGGCCGAAGAAGCTCATCGACTCGTCTGCCGACCATCTCAACACGAAGCCCAGCACGGCTTCGGAAACCAGCAACGCATACAGCAGATAGTGCACGCCCTTGGCCGCGAGTTCCGCCCATCCGGACGAGGCAATGGGCGCCTGATGTCCGGGCGACACGCGCCACAATATCCGCGCAATGATCACCGCCGACAACGTGATGCCGAAGGACATGTGCGCCACGATCAAAAGGTGCCGTGTCGGCCGGGGCGTGAAACCCCACACCTGAGAGAGAATGAACTGAGCCAGCACGAGAACGGCGGTCAGCCAGTGCAGCGTGATGGACACGCGGTCGTACGAGGTTCTGTCGTCGCCGGCCGCGATTCGCGTCGCCGTCGTGGCGGGATTCGAAGGTTGCTTGCGTTGCATCGTTCAATGTTTCGGCAAAGAAATAAGGGAAGGCTGGCGAGTTCGTCAGACGGCGACGCCCTCGGGATCGCAAGATAACAGATAAGCTGTGAAACTTCCGCGACTGCGCAAATGAGCCTCAGAGTCTGTTACGCCGCTGCTTAAGGCTCGCTTAACGCCGTGGCTGCACGCACGAATGCAAACCATTGGCATTCTTGGTCAGCGCGCACTTGAGGGCTTTTCGCGCCCGCGTCGCGCGCTGGCGATACAGTTGTGCTTCTGATCCGCAGGCACACCGTCATGGCATCAAAACAAGAATTGAAGCGGTATCGCGCCAATCTTGCCGATGAACTGCACAGCGCGGCGCTCTACGAGACGCTCGCGCGCGTCGAAGTGCGAGCCGACCGCAAGCGCATTTTCGCGGAACTCGCGGCCTCTGAAAAGCAGCACGCGCAAGTGTGGGCGGACAAGCTCAGAGCCAACCACGAACGCGCTCGCACGGGACCGGCGCTGAAAACCGCCTTGATGCAGGGGCTGGTTCATGTGTTCGGCGCGCGCTTCGTGCTGCCGACGCTTGCCGCATCGGAGTTCGCCGACCGAAACAAATACGCAGGCAATCCCGATACGGCAACGATGTCAGCCGACGAGCACCGTCACGCGAACGTCGTGCAGTCGCTAGCGAATGAGGGCAAGAAAGCCGCGACGAAAGGCGCTGAAATCGCCGATGCCGAGTCGTGGCACCGAGGCGTCTCATCGGGCAACGATCTGCGCGCAGCAGTGCTCGGCGCCAACGACGGTCTCGTGTCCAACTTCTGCCTCATCATGGGCGTGGCCGGCGCGAGCGCGCCCAACCGGGCCATTCTGTTGACTGCGCTGGCGGGCATCATCGCGGGCGCATGTTCGATGGCGCTCGGCGAGTGGCTGTCGGTCACGAACGCGCGTGAGCTCGCCCGGACACAAATTCAACGCGAAGCGGACGAACTCGAACACACGCCGGAAGCCGAAGAGCATGAGCTTCGCATGATCTATCGGGCAAAGGGTCTGGATGGCGAGGAAGCGAGCCGCGTCGCGTCACAGATCATGCGCGACAAAGACAAGGCGCTCGATGCGCTCACGCGCGAAGAACTCGGCCTCGACCCGGCCGAACTCGGCGGCAATCCGTGGTCCGCTGCCGCCGTATCGTTCTGCCTGTTCTCGGCGGGAGCCGTATTTCCCGCGATGCCGTTCCTGTGGTCCTCGGGACGGCCTGCGATCGTTCAATGCATCGCACTGAGCATACTAGCGCTCGCGGCCATCGGCATGTTCACGTCTCTCTTCAATGGCCGAAGCACCGTCTTCTCCGCCGCGCGTCAGATTGTGATCGGACTTGCCGCCGCTGCTTTCACATTCGGCGTCGGGCATCTGCTCGGGGTCTCGGTCTCCTGAAACCTGTCCTCACTGCGCCCTGAGCAACGCCGCCACGTGCACCGAATGCGTCTCTTCCGCGATATCGAGCGCCGTCTTGCCGCGATCATCGCGCAGATCGCGATTCGCGCCGCGCGCGAGCAGCATCGATGCGGTGGCCGCCTGATCGTAGCCGGCTGCCCACATGAGCGCGGTCAGATGGTTGTGATACGCGGCGTTGACATCGACACCCGCATCGAGCAGACGCTGCACAATCGCCGTCTGTCCGCGCCCCGCGGCGTATTCCATTGCGGTCTTGCCGACGCGATCGGTCGCTGCCGTATCGGCATGATGCGCGATGAGCAGCGCCGCGATTTCATCGTTGCCGTCGAACGCGGCCGCCATCATCGGCGTAATGCCTTGCACGTCGGCCTGATTCACATTCGCGCCGCGCTCGATCAGCATGCGCGCAAGCGGCGTCATGCCTCGCTTGCATGCGCTGATAAGTGGCGTGTCGCCGATGCGGTTGCGTGAATCGATCTTCGCGCCCTGATCGAGCATCTGCGCGACGGCCTGCGCATCGCCATTGCGCGTCGCGATGAGCAGCCGTTCGTTGAGCGCGTATGCGTCGGTGTCGGCGCGCGCTTGCGGCATGACCGTGAGCGCCGCGCACGCCAGAAGAAAGGCGCCTGTGAATCGCAGCATCATTGCAGATTGGCGACGTAGTTCGCGAGATTCTCGATATCCGCGTCGGTCAGGTTCTTCGTCACGCTCGTCATGTTGCCTGCATCGTTCGTGCGCTTCTTTTCGCGGAAGTCCTGCAACTGCTTCACGATATACGCATACTGCTGGCCGGCCACGCGCGGTATCTCGTTCTGCCCTTTGAAGCCGCCGAGATGACACATGGTGCAGAGCACTTCGTCGGACTTCTTCTTGCCTGCTTCCACTTTCACCGGGTCCGCCTTGAAGTCGGTCGGCGCGAGCGTCTGCGCGGCGAAGTAGTCGGCGAGATCATGCATGTCTTCCGATGAAAGATTCGCCGCGATCGGCGACATGCGCGGGTCGCTGCGGCGGCCCGCCTTAAAGTCACGCAGTTGCAGGAAGATATAGCGCGACGACTGCCCCGCGAGCGACGGATAATCGCCGCTCGTCGAATTGCCGTTCTGGCCATGACATGCCGCGCACACGGCGGCTTTCGCTGCGCCCGCCTGCGCATCGGCATGCGCGAGACTAGGCAGCGAAAGCGCCACGCACGCGACGATGGCGGCCGTCTTGTGCATCCTCAGGAGCATCATCATCTGCAACACGCTCAAGGCAACGCAAACACCAGCAGACTGTTGCCGCGCTTGAAGTCGAGTTGCGTGTTGCCGCCCGCCGCGACCGCGATGTATTGCTTGCCGTTCACCATGTACGACACCGCCGGCGCATTCACGCCCGCGCCGCACTGGAACTCCCACAGCTTGCGGCCCGTGGAGGCGTCGAACGCGCGGAAGAGGCCATTGCCCTCGCCGTTGAACACGAGCCCGCCCGCGGTCGCGAGCACGCCGCCGATCAATGGCTGATCCGTCTTGTATCCCCACGCGATCTTGCCTGTATCGACATTCACCGCGACGAGCCTGCCCCATTGCTGCTCGCCCGGAATGGTCTTGAACGCGCCGCCGAGCCACAGCTTGCCGCCGGGATACGCTGCGTCTTCGACCTGATACGTCATCGGCTGATGCAGGTTCGCCGCATAGGCCATGCGCGTCTGCGGATTGAACGCCATGGGCGACCATTCGACACCGCCGTTCGCGCCGGGCAACATGCGCGCGCCGGTCGGAGTCGGCAGCGTCCACACGCCCTCTTGCGGGATCATCGCTTCGGAAATGCGAATGATGTGTCCGTCGCGGCGATCATGCACGTACACGAAGCCTGTCTTGCCGCCATGAATGATGGCGGGCACCATCTGCCCGTTCTTGTCCTTCACGTCGATCAGAATGGGTGGACTGACCGCATCGAGATCCCATACGTCATGCGCAATGTACTGGTAGTGCCACTTGTACTTGCCCGTATCGAGATCGATGGCGACGAGCGAATCGGTATAGAGATTGTCGCCGGGACGAATCGCGCCATAGAGGTCCGGCGAGGGATTGCCGGCAACGAAATACACAGTGCGCGTCGCGCGATCCACCGCGGGCGCCATCCACACGCCGCCGCCGAGCGTCTTTTCGAAGTCCCGGCCTTTGTCCGCGAGCGTCTTCTTCTCCGCGTCGATATCGCGCTTCATGTTGCGGCCAACCGCGTCGTTCTCGGCCCAGACACCTTCGCTGCCGGAATCGGGAATCGTGTAGAACGTCCAGAGCAGTTGACCTGAATTCGCGTCGAATGCTTTCACGAAGCCGCGTATGCCGTACTCGCCGCCGTTCGTGCCGATCAGCACTTTGCCGTCCACGACGACGGGCGCCATCGTTTCGGAGTAGCCGTCTTCAGGGTCCGCAATCTGCGACGACCAGACGAGATTGCCCGTCTTCGCGTCGAGCGCGACGAGCTTGGCGTCGAGCGTGCCCATATAGAGCCGGTCGCCCGATATCGCGACGCCGCGATTATTCGGCCCGCAGCAGAAGGTCGTCACCGGTCCCATCTTGTGCTTGTAATGCCAGAACTCCTTGCCGGTGACGGCGTCGATGGCATAGACGTGGTTATACGACGTCGTTAGGAACATGACGCCGTTGGACACGATCGGCGCCGTTTCCATCGACTCCATGACGGCCGTCTGGAAGATGAAAGCGGGCCTCAGCTTCGCCACGTTCGAGCGATTGATCTGACTGGCCGGCGCATAGCGCGTTTCGGAATACGATCCGTTTGAATGCAGCCACGATGCGCTGTCGTTCGCGGCGGCATCGAGCTGCGCTTGCGATATGGGCCGTAACGAAGCAGGAACGGGCGCGGATTCCGTCGTGTTGGTGTTCTGGATCTCGTCCGCCGCGCGGGCGGGAAGCGCTGTCGATGTTCCCCAAGCGCCGATGCAGACTGCTATCGAACCAAGCAAAACGCGGGAATAGCCTGTCATGACGTCTCCCTATTCGTTTTCGTTCTTCGCGTGTAGGTCGGGGGTGCCGGCGGTGAACGGCCTCTTGAATCGCCCGGAACCCGGAGAAAGCATAGGCAATTTAACGAGCTACTTCCAGAACGCGATGATCCGCAGAGCGCGGTGGCGCTCTTTGCGGAGATCGCTCTAAAGACTGGCTATTCGGTTCCCGCTTTGGCCTTTCCGTCACCGGTGCCTTGACTGGTGCCAGGCGTCACCGGCTGCATGCCGCCTGCCGAGCCTTGCGCGGCCGGACGCGCGTTGCCTGCTGAAGTGTCGGCGGTGCCGCCGGGCGTGGCGGGCTGCATGCCGCCTGCTGATCCCTGCCCGCTGACGCGACCGCTCGCCTTGCCCGTATCGACGGAAGTCGCTGCATCGCCGGTTCCTGCTGCGTACGCGAGCCCAGAAAAACCCAGCGTAAGCGCGCATAGACACGCCTTCAACAAGAGCGGTTTCATTGCAGTCTCCCAGAGTGAGTCGGGGCACGCTTTTACTTGCCGATGCGGTTCGTAAGTCGCAGTGTCGCAATCGGCCGGATCAAGTATGCATCATTGGCGGCGCGTCGAGCATGGTGTTTCCCCGACCCGCAACACGGCGCGCGGCGTGCGGGACGTGTCTGACGAAAGCGCGTCGCGGCGTGTCGTTGCTGTGATGCGCGAGCGCATCGCGTCGTACACTGATCGAATACGCCAACACCGCGAGGACATCATGAGCAAAACGCAGGATGCCAAGAAGGCACAGAAAAAAGCCGCTACCAAAACGCCAAAAGAAAAGAAGCAAGCGAAGAAGCTCAAGAAGGAGGCAGCGAAGCGGCAGTGAGTTCGACGTTGCGTCACCGCTGTGAGAAGGCAATGCGTAACCGCGTTTTCGAACGCTCGTTCTTGAAATGGAATGTCTCAACGCTTGCCGATTCTGACCAGTCGATAAATCGTAGTCGCTCGCCTCCTCAACACACCTATCGCAGACGTCCATCGCTACGGCGCGTCGAGCGAATGTCTGCACGCTTCAAATTACGTTTGAATGCGCTCGCTGCCGTCAAAAGTCTTTCACGACGCTTCAGCCGGTGACGCCTTTACGCCTTAAAGCTGCCGTGCCGGATATATCACACTGTGACGAATTTTCAACGTTTTGAAAAGGCGCACACCGGCCTGTTCCGATCCTCGCGGTGTGAATCAAGAAGAGAATGGCGCCTCTTCTGTCCAATGCACAAACGGATGAATCCTCGCGCGCCGTGCTCGTCGGTGAATCGCGTTCGGTAGCCTCACGCGCCAACGGCACGTTCGTTGCGTCATGCTAGACACCAACCCTGTCACCGCGTCATCGCACCGGCGAATCTCGACGTAAGGTGACACCGATCGCATCCTTATCCCGGAGAATCACATGACGAGCCCGACGGTGGGTGACTTCCTTGTCGACCGCCTCTACGCCTGGGGCGTGCGCCGCATTTACGGCTATCCCGGCGACGGCATCAACGGCGTGTTCGGCGCGCTGAACCGCGCCAACGGAAAGATCGAATTCATTCAGGCGCGCCACGAGGAAATGGCCGCCTTCATGGCCTCCGCGCACGCGAAGTTCACGGGCGAACTCGGCGTGTGCATCGCGACTTCGGGACCGGGCGCCTCGCACCTGCTCACCGGTCTCTACGATGCCCGCCTTGATCACATGCCGGTGCTCGCCATCGCCGGACAACAGGCGCGCGCATCGCTCGGCGGTCACTATCAGCAAGAGCTCGATCTGTCCGCGATGTTCAAGGACGTCGCGGGCGCCTTCGTGCAGCAGGCGAGCGTGCCTTCCCAGATTCGGCATCTGGTCGATCGCGCGATCCGCACCGCGCTCGGCGAACGCAGGGTGACGGCGCTTATCCTGCCGAACGATCTGCAAGACCTCGACTACGAACCGCCCGGCCGCAAGCACGGCACGGTGCATTCGGGCGTCGGCTATCGCGCGCCGAAAACGGTGCCCTACGCCGACGATCTGCAACGCGCCGCCGACGTCCTCAACGCGGGCAAGAAGGTCGCGATCCTTGTCGGCGCAGGCGCGCTGCAAGCCACGGACGAAGTCATCGCCGTCGCCGAAAAGCTCGGCGCGGGGGTTGCGAAGGCGCTGCTCGGCAAGGCCGCGCTGCCCGACGATCTTCCCTTCGTGACCGGCTCCATCGGTCTGCTCGGCACGGAGCCGAGCTACAAGATGATGACCGAATGCGACACGCTGCTCATGATTGGCTCGGGCTTTCCGTACTCGGAGTTCCTGCCGAAGGAAGGCGCGGCGCGCGGCGTGCAGATCGACCTGAAGGCGGACATGCTCTCCATCCGCTATCCGATGGAAGTGAACCTCGTCGGCGATAGCGCCGAAACGTTGCGCGCGCTCTTGCCGATGCTGCAACACAAGACGGATCGTGCATGGCGCGAAAGTATCGAAGGCTGGATGGCCGATTGGTGGAAAAAGCTCGAAAAGCGCGCGCTGGAGCCGGCGACGACAGGCGTGAACCCGCAGCGCACGGTGTGGGAACTGTCGCCGCGCGTGCCGGCCAACGCCATCGTCACAAGTGATTCGGGGTCCTGTGCAAATTGGTATGCGCGTGATCTGAAGGTCAAGCGTGGCATGATGTGCTCGCTGTCCGGCGGCCTGGCTTCGATGGGCGCGGCGGTGCCGTATGCGATCGCGGCGAAGTTCGCGCATCCGGAGCGGCCCGTGATCGCGCTCGTCGGCGATGGCGCCATGCAGATGAACAACATGGCCGAGCTCATCACGGTAGCGAAGTACTGGAAACAGTGGTCCGATCCGCGCTGGATCTGCATGGTGCTCAACAACGAAGACCTGAATCAGGTCACGTGGGAGCAACGCGTGATGAACGGCGACCCGAAGTTCGAAGCATCGCAGAACATTCCGTCCGTGCCGTATCACCGCTTCGCGGAGTTGATCGGCTTGCGCGGCTTCTATGTGGACGACGCCGAGCGCATGGCCGCCGTGTGGGACGACGCGCTGGCATCGGACCGGCCTGTCGTGATCGAAGTGAAGGCGGACCCGAACATCGCGCCGCTACCGCCGCACATCACGCTGCAACAGGCGAAGGCCTTCGCGACGACGCTCTTCGAAGGCGATCCGAATGAACGCAGCATCATCGTCGATACGGCGAAACAGGTGTTGGGCGCGGTGCTGCCGGGGCACAAGGACGAGTAGACGGGGCCGCGCCATGCATCTGACCAAACGCGAAGCGCCGATCGAAGCCATTCGAGCACGCGCCTATACGATCCCGACCGATCGTCCCGAAGCAGACGGCACCTATGCGTGGAACGCGACGACGCTCGTCGTCGCCGAGGTCAGCGCGGCGGGCAAGACGGGCCTCGGCTACACGTATAACGATGCGAGCGCGGCGAAGCTCGTCGAAGCGACGCTCGCGCCGACGCTCGCCGGCGAAGACGCGTGGAATATCGACGCGCTCTGGCTGCGCATGCAGCAGCGCGTGCGCAACATCGGGCGTTCGGGGCTCGCGGCCTGCGCCATCTCCGCGCTGGACTGCGCGCTTTGGGATGTGAAGGCGCGCCTGCTCGACATGCCGCTCGCGCGTTTGCTGGGCGCGATGCGCGACCGCGTTCCCATCTACGGCAGCGGCGGATTCACGACCTACACGGACGATGAAATCCGCGCGCAACTCGGCGGCTGGGTGCACGAAGACGGATGCCGCTGGGTCAAGATCAAGATAGGCACCGAGCCTTCGCGCGATCCGCTTCGCGTGGCGGTAGCACGAGAAGCGATCGGGGAGGCAGCGGGCCTTTTCGTTGATGCGAATGGCGCATTCGATCGCAAGCAGGCCCTCTTCTACGCCGAGCAGTTCGCGCAATACGGCGTGGAATGGTTCGAAGAGCCGGTGTCGTCGGACGATATCACGGGCCTCGCGTTGCTGAGAGACGCGCTGCCCGCGCACATGGAACTGGCTGCGGGCGAATACGGCTACACGCTCGACGACTTCGGCGCGCTGCTCGCGCATCAAGCCGTCGATGTGCTGCAAGCCGATCTCACGCGCTGCGGCGGCGTCACGGGCTTCTTGCGCGTGGCCGCGCTGTGCGATGCCTTTCATGTGCCGCTGTCGGCGCATTGCGCCCCCGCGCTGCATCTGCACGCGGCCTGCGCCGCGCCTCGCTTGCGGCATCAGGAATGGTTTCACGATCACGTTCGCATCGAGTCGATGCTGTTCGACGGCGCCCCGCGCGCCCACGAAGGCGCCATTGCGCCGGACTGGTCGCGGCCGGGCTGCGGGCTCGATTTCAGGCATGCGGACGCGCACCGGTATGCGGTTTAGAACGAACGGCATTCGACTTCAACATGACGCAAACCAGAATGATCGACATCGCCATCGGCTGCGGCGTCGCGGCGGCGGGACTCGCCATCGCGCGGCTCGGCGGTCGCGAAATGCATCGCTCGAAAAAGCAGACGCACATCGACACGGCGCGCACGTTCAACCATAGCTCGGCGCTGCTCGCCCTTTCCGTCCTCGCGGATAGCGCGATGGAGCACTATCGCGGCTCCTTCGACAACCCGGCCATGTACACGCCGCTCGTCGTCTCGACGCTTTCGCTGCTCGCCGGACTGCACGGTGGATCCGACCGCGAGCCAGCACGGCATCCCGTGCGCGATTCGGTGTATATCGGCGCGGCGCTCGCGGGCATCGCGGGGACCGGGTTCCATCTGTACAACATCACGAAGCGTCCCGGCGGATGGAGCTGGCACAACCTCTTCTATGCCGCGCCCATCGGCGCGCCCACGGCGCTTCTGCTTTCCGGCGCGCTCGGCGCGGTGTCCGAACGATTGCGCGACGAGCCCGCGCACGAGCCGCGTCTTTTCGGCATGCCGGCCGGACAGGCGCTCGCGCTCGTCACGAGCGCGGGGCTCGTCGGCACGCTCGGCGAAGTCGCGCTGCTGCATTTTCGCGGCTCGTTCCAGAACCCGGTCATGTATGCGCCGATCGTCATTCCGCCGGTCGCCTCCGCCCTGCTTCTCAATACCGCGCTCGCCGCGCCGCGCGAACGCCCGCTCACGCGGCTATGGCTGCGCATCACGACGGCGCTCGGCTTCATCGGCGTCGGCTTTCATGCACGCGGCGTCGCGCGCAATCGCGGCGGCTGGCGCAACTGGAGTCAGAACCTGTTCAACGGGCCGCCGCTGCCCGCGCCGCCGAGTTTCTCCGCGCTCGCGCTCGCGGGGCTCGCCGCGCTTCGACTGCGGGAGACCGAAAAATGACCACGCTGCCCCGCTATCCCGCCTACGACGTGATGAACAAGCGCGACACGCCCTCGTGGGACGACGTGACGCGCCAGGTCATCGACAAGCGGCTCGCCACGCCGCACGGCCCGCGATTCTTCGATGCCGTCGAATGGCGCGCGCTCTGTGCGTTGTGCGCGTGCATCGTGCCGCAGGACCGCGAGCGGCCCGCTGTGCCGGTGGCTTCGCTCGTCGATGCGCGCTTGGCCGAGAACACCGGCGACGGCTATCGCGACGCGCGCCTGCCGCCGATGCGCGATGCCTGGCGCATCGGCCTGCATGCGCTCGATGCCGAAAGCCGCGCGCGCCATGAATTGCCGTTCGCGAGCATCGACGATGACGCGCAACACGCGCTGATCGACGACATGCAGCACGGCAAGCTCGACCGCGCCGAGTGGCAAGGCATGCCGCCCGCTGTCTTCTTCGCGGATCGCGTGCTGCACGACATCTGCGGGATGTATTACGCGCATCCGCACGCATGGAGCGAGATCGGCTTCGGCGGGCCGGCCAATCCACGCGGCTACGTGCGCATGGTGGCCAACCGCCGCGATCCGTGGGAAGCCGCCGAAGCAAAGCCCGGCCACGAAGACGATGCACGCAAGGAGAACGCCCGTGTCCGCTGAATCGCCGAAGGACGCCGAGCACTTTCCGCGCGGCAAAAACGGGCGCGCGCCCGACGTATTCCACTCCGGCGCATGGGTTCCGATGCGCGAATATCCGCAAGACGAAGCGGTCGATTTCGCGATCGTCGGCACGGGCGCGGGCGGCGGCACGCTCGCATGTCGTCTCGCGGAGAAAGGCTTCAAAGTAGTCGCGTTCGATGCCGGCGCGTGGTGGCGTCCGCTCGAAGAATTCGCATCCGACGAGACGCATCAGGGCAAGCTCTTCTGGACCGACGACCGCATCTGCGACGGCGAAAACCCGCTCAAGCTCGGCAACAACAACAGCGGCAAGGCGGTTGGCGGCAGCACCGTCCACTTCGCCATGGTGTCGCTGCGCTTTCGGCCGGAGTGGTTCAAGTCGCGCACGCTGCTCGGCTACGGCGCGGACTGGCCGGTGGACTGGCGCGAGATGTGGCACTACTACGCGCAGGTGGAAGACGCGCTGAAGATCGCGGGACCGGTGAACTATCCGTGGGGACCGAAACGTCCGCGCTATCCGTATCGGCCGCACGAACTGAACGCAGCCGGGCTCGTGCTCGCGCGCGGCTGCGAGGCGCTCGGCATCGACTGGTCGCCTACGCCGCTCGCCACCGTGTCCGCGCCGCGCGGCGAGGCGCATCCGTGCGTGTATCGCGGCTTCTGCGTGTCGGGTTGCGCCACCAACGCGAAGCAGAGCGCGCTCGTCACGTGGATACCGCGGGCCGTGCGCGCAGGCGCGGAGATTCGCGACCTCGCGATGGTCGGGCGTATCGTGATGGGCGACGACGGACGCGCGACCGGCGTCGAATACATGCGCGAAGGACAATGGCAGTTCCAGCGCGCGCGCAACGTCGTGGTGGCGGGCTATGCGATCGAAACGCCGCGCCTGCTCTTGATGTCCGCCACGGACCGTTATCCCGATGGTCTCGCGAACAGCTCCGGCCTCGTCGGCAAGAACCTCATGGTGCAGATGAATCAGGCCGTCTGGGGAACGATGGAAGAAGAAGTGCGCTGGTACAAGGGCCCGCCTTCGCTTGCGCTCACCGAGCACTGGAATTACGAGGACAAGGGCAAGGACTTTTTCGGCGGCTATTGCTACATGAGTCAGGGCCCGTTGCCCGTCGCGTGGGCGTCGGTGCAGAACGGGCGTGGGCTCTGGGGCCAACAGTTGCTCGACGAAATGCAGAAGTACAACCATCAAGCGGGGTTGAAGATCGTCGGCGAGACCATGCCGCAAGAGCGCAACCGCGTGACGCTCGCCGATGAAAAAGACCAGTACGGTTTGCCGGTCGCGCGCGTGACCTATTCGCTGTGCGATAACGACAAGCGCCTCGTCGCGCATTCGCTCGACTTCATGAGTGTCGCGCTCGAAGCGGCCGGCGCGCGCGATGTCTGGCGCGAAACGGACGACACGTGCCATCTGAACGGCACCGCGCGCATGGGCAACGATCCCGCGACGAGCGTCGTCAACGCGGACTGCCGAAGCTGGGACATCGACAATCTCTGGATATGCGACGGCTCGGTGTTTCCGACAGTCGGCGGCGTGAACCCGTCGTTGACGATACAGGCCATCGCCATGCGCACCGCCGACAGGATCGAGGCGCTTGCGGCACGCGGCGAACTGTAGACGACAATGGATCTGCTCAAGGACATCTTCGGCACGCAGGGACACGTCACGGTGCTACAGGAATGCGCCCGGGCGGCGATCGTGTTTTGCTGGGGATTGTTTCTCGTGCGAGTCGCCGGGCGCAGAATCTTCGGACGATGGGCGGCGCTCGACATCGTGGTGGCGATCATCGTCGGGTCCAACTTGAGCCGGGCCGTCACCGGAAACGCGCCGCTCACCGGCACGCTCGTCGCAACGGCGTTCATGATCGCGGCGCACTGGGTGGTCGCCCATCTTGCCTCGCGCTACCGGCTGTGGACGTTCATTGCGGAGGGCAGTCCCATTACGTTGTTCTGGCAGGGCAAGCCATGCGAAAAAGCACTCATGCGATACGGCGTGTCCGAGAATGACATCAACGAGGCGCTGAGCGAGAACGGCGTCGACGACGTGAAAGACGTGCAGAAAATCACGCTCGAACCCAGCGGAAAGATCAGCGTGTCGAAGCAGAAAACGAAGTAGTAGAAGACGAATGCGAACGGCTTGCGCGGACCGCGATGCGGAACGACGCTTGCTTATGTCACGACGTGATATTGGTCCCCCCAGGAGCGCGCAGATGAGCAAAGAAGCCAAGAACCCATCGTATCCTTTCGCTTCTGGCGGGTGGGGATCGATGAAAGCGGTCGCCACGATCCTCATGCAGGAGAAAGTGCCGATCAAGGACAGCGCGATCCTGCTCAAGCAGAACAAGCCCGACGGCTTCATGTGCGTGAGCTGCTCATGGGCGAAGCCCGCGGATCCGCATACGTTCGAATTCTGCGAAAGCGGCGCGAAGGCCACTGCGTGGGATACGACCGCCAAGCGAATGACGCCCGAGTTCTTCGAACTGCACACCGTTAAGCAATTGCTCAACTGGCACGATCACGATCTCGAAGAAGCAGGACGTCTGACCGCGCCCATGCGCTACGACGCAGCCACGGACAAGTACACGGAAGTCACCTGGCAGCAGGCGTTCGACGAGATCGGCAAGGAGCTGAACGCGCTGGACCCGGAGACCGTCGTCTTCTACGCGTCAGGGCGCGCCTCGCTCGAAACTGCATACATGTACCAGCTTTTCGCGCGCATGTACGGCTGCAACAATTTGCCGGATAGCTCGAACATGTGTCACGAGAGTTCGAGCGTCGGTCTGAAGGAAGCGATCGGTGTCGGCGTCGGGACCATCACGCTCGAAGACTTCGAGAAGACGGATCTCATGTTCTTCTTCGGCCAGAACGTCGGCACGAATAGCCCGCGCATGCTGCACCAGTTGCAGGACGCGCGCAAACGCGGCGTGCCGATCATCACGTTCAATCCGCTTCGCGAGCCGGGTCTCGTCTCCTTCGCGAATCCTCAGTCGCCCGTGGAGATGCTGACGCCCAAGGAAACGCAGATCAGCACGCAATATCATCAGTTGAAGACCGGCGGCGATACGGCTGCCATTCTCGGCATCTGCAAGGCAGTGATCGAGGCCGATGACCGCGCACAGGCCGAAGGCACGGAACGCGTGCTCGATGTCGCGTTCATCGAGGAACACACGACCGGCTTCGAAGAATTCGCGGCCTGCGCGCGTCAGACCGAATGGAGCGAAATCGAACGAATCAGCGGACTGCCGCGCTCCGCGCTGCTCGAAGCGGCCAATGAGTACATGAAAGCGAAGGCCGTGATGGCGCACTACGGCATGGGCCTCACGCAGCACAGGCTCGGCGTGCAGAACGTACGCATGCTATGCAACCTCCTCTTTCTGCGCGGCAACGTCGGTAAGCCGGGTGCTGGGCCTTCGCCGATACGCGGCCACTCCAACGTGCAGGGGCAGCGTACGGTCGGCATCACGGAGAAGCCTGAACTTGCGCCGCTCGATCAGCTCGCGAAGCAGTTCTCGTTCGAGCCGCCGCGAAAGAAAGGCATGAATACCGTCGAAGCATTCGAGGCGATGGTGAAGGGCAAAGTGAAGGCGGTCTTCAATCTCGGCGGCAATCTCGTGCGTTCGGTGCCGGACCGGTTGCAGACGGAGCCCGCGTGGTCGAACCTGCGCCTCACGATCAACGTGGCCACGAAGCTCAACCGCAGTCACCTCGTGCATGGCGAGATATCGTATGTGCTGCCGTGCCTGAGCCGTATCGAGTTTCATCGCACGCGACTGGGCGATCAGGCGGTCTCGATGGAAGACAGCACGGGCTGCATGCACGGCTCGAAGGGCGTGACCGAACCGGCAAGCGAGAAAGCGCGAGCCGAGCAATTCATCGTCGCGGGCATCGCGAAGGCGACGCTCGGCTCGCGTTCGACAGTCGATTGGGACGCGTGGAGCGACGACTATTCGCTCGTCCGAAACGAGATTGCGACGACGTATCCCGAGACGTTCCATGACTTCAACGAACGCATGTGGGAGCCGGGCGGCTTTCATCGGCCGCTACCCGCTTGCGAACGCGTGTGGCAAACGAAGTCGGGCAAAGCGGAATTCATGACGCCGAACTCGCTCGTCGAGGACCCTGACATGCCCGAGAAGGCGCCGGAGGCATTGCGGCTCATGACCTTGCGCAGCGACAGCCAGTTCAACACGACCATCTATAACCTCGACGACCGGTTCAGAGGCGTGAAGGATTCCCGCATGGTTATCCTGATGAACGAGGCCGACATCACGAAGCATCATCTGAAGGAAGGCCAGGAAATCACCTTGCAGACCATTGCAGACGACGGCATCGACCGCCGGCTGTCGGGGCTGAAGATCAAGGCGTATGCGATTCCCGAAGGCTGCATCGGCGGCTATTACCCGGAGTGCAATGTGTTGCTGCCGCTATGGCATTACGCCGAGGAAAGCAAGGTGCCGGGCGCGAAGTCGATTCCGGTGCGTATTGTTTGAATCAGGTTTGATTCAGGCGTCGCTGATCTGAGCGGCCCGCGTGCGTCACCACGCACACGGGCCGCTTCTCATTGATGGATCTTCGAGCGAAGGCGCTCCACCTCGCGGTCCGAGACCGGCGCCGCGTGATTGCCCCATGTGCCACGAATGAAGCTGACGACCTGAGCGATCTGAGCGCTCGTCAGTTGGCCATGAAAGCCCGGCATCTTTTGCGGCGCAGGCCCTGTCTCCGTCTCCGGGCTCTTGCTGCCCTCGATCACGATGCGCATGACCGATGTCGGATCTTCCGCCAGCACGAGCGGGTTGCCGGCGAGCGCTGCCACCTTGCCCGGCTGACCTTTGCCGTCCGCCTGATGACAGCGCGCGCAGAACGATAGATAGACGCCCGCGCCCGGACGCTCCACTTCGCCGGTCTGAATGCTGCGCGCCGTCTGTACCTTCGCATGCTCGTTGTTGGCGTAACTGCCGTAGGTCTGCTGAGGAGGCAGTGACTTCAGATAAGTTGCGATCGCATGCAGGTCGGCATCGGTCATGTACTGCGTGCTGTCCCCGATGACCGGCGCCATGGCCCCGAAAGCAATCGCGCCTGCGCCGTGACCTGTACGCAGGAAATCGACGATGTCCTGCGCAGTCCAGCGCCCTAATCCGCTGCCCGGATCGCCGGTTAGGTTGGGTGCAAGCCAGTGATCGTTGACGCCGCTCGTGAGATACCACGGCGACTTCTCACTGTAGCCGAGCTCGTTATAAGCAGGACCGCGCGGCGTATGGCACGCGCCGCAATGCCCCAATCCCTGCACCAGGTACGCGCCGCGATTCCATTGTGCGCTGCGCTTCGGATCGGGCTCGTACTGGTCGCGATTCCCAAATGCCCAGCTCCAGAACAACATGCCCCATCGCTGATTGAACGGAAAAGGCAGATGCGTTTCCGGCGCGCGCTTCGCGCTCGGCTTCACGCCGTGCATCAGATAAGCATAGAGCGCGGTCACGTCGTCATCCGTCATGTTGGCGAGCGACGGATACGGCATGGCCGGATAAAGCCGCTTGCCGTCGCGGCGCTTTCCATAGCGAATCGCGTCCGAGAACTCCTTCAACGTATAGCGTCCGATACCCAAGGTCGGGTCCGGCGTGATGTTGCTCGAATAGATCGGGCCGAAGGGAGAGTTCACCGGCATGCCCCCTGCAAGCGGCGTGTGATCGGCCGCGTCGTGACACGCGCTGCAATCGCCCGCTTTCGCGAGATATTCGCCGCGAGCGATCAATTGCGGCGAGCTGGTCATCGGCGACTGCGCCGTGACGTTGTCGGGAAGATTGTCGTTCGCCCGGCCACTGCATGCGCCCAGGGTGGCGAGCACGACTGACATCAGTGCAGCGGCGATGTGATTTTTCAAACTCGTCGCGTTCATTTCAATGCCATTGATTGCAGGAATCGAGGAACACTTCGGCCAGAATGGTGAAGACCAGCGCGAGGACGAAGAGACAGCCGATCAACGCACTGCACAGCGCAATGAAGCGCTTGCGGGCCAACTGTTCTTCGAAGCGCGAAGGCTTATCCGACGAAGAAGCGCTCGCTTTGGCCTGCTGCTCTTTCTTCTGCAAGAAGCGAAAGCCGTAGACCGCCATGCTCGCGCAGACAAGCGACACGATCACAGCCGCAGCCGAGGTACCGTACAGCCACGCATGAAAATGCCTGAAAACCGGCTCCGCACGGCGAATCGACTCGGCATAGCAGGCCTGCGCCGAGATCGTCTCGGAGATCATCACCTGCAGCAGCCACGCGCCTGGCGAGAGGAAAAAGCCCGCGCACGCGCAGACGACGAGACGTCGCTTTTCTTCTTTCGTGAGATGCTGCTCGGGCAGCGCGGACGTTTGCATCAGTGACCCCGCATCCAGAAAGGCGTCACGTAGAGCGACGTGAAGATGAAGAGCCACACTACGTCGACGAAGTGCCAGTACAGGCCGCCGATACGCATCGGTGCATTGCGTTCCTCGTCGAAATAGCCGAGCGCGATCCACACGGCAAGCAACACGAGAATCACGATGCCGACCATGACGTGCGCCATGTGAAAGCCGGTGATCGTGAAATACAGCGAGCCATAGAGATGCGCCGTGATGCCGTAGGGATGGTCGTGCCATTCCTTCAACTGCATGCCGGAGAACACGCAGCCGAGGGCAATGGCGCCGAGCATCCACGCGAATGCCGGCCAGCGCTTGCCCTTCTTCAGCGTTCGCTCCGACATCCACGCCAGCACGCTACTCATGATAAGCACGCCGGTACTCATCGCGCCGGTGCCGATCTTCGGCATGCCCTCGGGCGGCCACGGCAACGTGGTTTGCGACTGCGAATAGAAATAGCAGAAGATGAGATAGCCGAAGAGACTCGCTTCGGTGGCGACCAGCGCGAGCACGCCCCACCATCCGCCCGAATGCTCGCCCGTGCTTCCGACTGGCAGCACGTCCTTCTTTTTCGCGGCCTGCGCCGGAATGGTTTCTTCAGGCGTCGGCGGTTCACGTTGCCCGAGCGAGCGGCGCGGCCACATCCACGCCACTAGCGTCGCACCGCACCCCGCGACCATGAGAGCAGTGAACCACGGCGACCGCAGCAGCAGCGCCGCGAAACAAAGCGCAGCGAAAAGAGCCAGCAGGAATGGCGACCATGCGTCCTCCGGCATCTTGAGTATCGCGTCGGGCTTGCCGTTGAACGGATGCACGCCGAGCGCCTCGCGTCCCTGATGCAATAGATAACCGGACTTCAGGCTCGACTGCCGCCCTTCGGGTTGCAAGCGATCTTCCCACATGGGATGCCGCGACTCGACAATCGGCAGCACCGCGAAGTTGTAGGCCGCGGGCGGCGAATCGGTCGACCATTCGAGGCCCGGCGCATCCCAGGGGTTCTGCGGCGCCTTCTTTCCTCGCTTCGCCGAGACGAGTGCATTGACTAAAAAGATGCCTATGCCAATTGCGAAGATAAACGAGCCGATCGTCGTAATGAGATTGGAGGTATCCCATCCCATGCCTTCCGGATACGTATAAATGCGCCGGGGCATGCCGAGCAGCCCGGATATATGCATCGGAAAGAAGCCGACATTGAAGCCGACGAGAATGATCCAGAACGCGATCTTGCCCCAGCGCTCGCTCATCAGACGCCCGGTGAATTTCGGGAACCAATAAGTAATGCCGCCGAATACCGGGAACACGTTGATGCCGAGCAGCACGTAATGAAGATGCGCGACGACGAAGTAAGTATCAGTGAGTTGCCAGTCGAGCGGCACCGCTGCGGTCATCACGCCCGAGACGCCGCCGATCACGAACATCAGCACGAAGCTCGCGAAATAGAGGAACGGCGTGGAGAACACGGGGCGCCCTGTCCAGATCGTCGCGATCCACGCGAAGACGGCGACCGCGCTCGGAATCGTAATGAGCACGCTCGCCGCGCCGAAAAAGGCCAGCGCAAGGGGCGGAATGCCGGTCGCGAACATGTGATGAATCCACACTTCGAATCCGATGATCATCGTCGCGACCGTGGACATGGCCACTGCCGCGTAACCGACGAGCGGACGCCGACAAAACGTGGGCAATGCATCCGAGACGATGCCCATCGCAGGCAGCACCACGACATACACCCACGGATGCGCGAACATCCAGAAGAGGTGCTGCCAGAGCAGCGGCCTGCCGTCGCTCGCGACGTCGAAGAAATGCGTGCCGATGTTGCGGTCCATCCATAACAGGAAGAACGCGAGACTCACGGACGGCACGGCAAAGAGGTTCGCGAAGGAAATGGTCAGCGTGCCCCATACGATGATCGGCAGCCGGTCCACCGACATGCCCACCGCGCGCATGCGAAAGAGCGTGACCACGAAATTCACTGCGCCCACGGTCGTCGAAATGCCGAGCAACACCATGCCGAGCGAATAGACGTCGATGTTTATTCCACGGCTGTATTCGAGCGACGAAAGCGGCACATAGTTGAACCAGCCCGCATTGGGCGCTTCGCCGAGCGGAAAGCTGCAATAGAGAAAGATGCCCGCAAAGAGAAAGACCCAATACGAAAGCGCGTTAAGCCGCGGGAACGCCATGTCGCGCGAGCCCAGCATGAGCGGCCAGAGAAAATTCGCGAAGCCGCTCAGCACCGGCAGCGCGTAGAGAAAGATCATCGTGATGCCGTGCATCGTGAACAGCTCGGCGAACTGTCCCGGCGTGACGAGCGTCTCGTTCGGCCGCGCGAGTTGCAAGCGCATGATGAGCGCCTCGACGCCGCCCAACAGCAGAAACACGAACGCGGTCACGATATAGCGCAGGCCGATCTTCTTGTGATCGACTGTCGTGATGAAGCCGCGCCATCCCGATTCGCCTTCCCATAGATCGAGCAGCCGCTTCTCGGCTTCCGATCCTTTCGGGACGCTGCCGAACTCCGGCTCGCGTCTGAACGCGACGCGGTGCGAGTGCCCGGCGCTTCGATCCCCTGTCACGGCCATCGTCTTGTCCTTACCTGAGAGTAGCGAGGTATGCCGACAGCTCGCCTGATTCAACGGGCGAAAGCTTCATGTCGGGCATGAGCGTGCCGGGCTTGATTTCCTGCGCATGCTGAATCCAGTCCATCAGATTCTCCGGCGTATTGACGACCGTGCCCGCCGCCAATAGCCGGCGCGACAGCACATGCGTGAGATCGGGCGCCTGCACGCCGGCCGCGTTGCTTCCACGCACCGCGTGGCAGCCCGCGCAGCGTTCCTCGAAGAGCTTCCTGCCGTGCACGGCCTGCGTCGTGGCCGGCGCGGCTACCGTGCGCTGCTGCGCGGCGTACCATCGGTCATAGTCGGCTTGCGGCTGCGCATAGACTTCGAATGCCATGTGAGCATGTTGCACGCCGCAGTACTGCGTGCACTGGCCGCGAAAAATGCCGGGCTTGTCGGCCTGTATCCACTGACGGTTGGTGTTGCCGGGTATGGTCTGCGTCTTGCCGGACAATTGCGGCACCCAGAACGCATGAATGACGTCTGCACTCTTTAGCAGCACGAGCACCGGCACGCCCACCGGAATATGCAGTTCGTTGGCGGTCGTGAAGGCGCTCGGGCCCTGTCCGTAGTCCACTTTCCACCACCAGTCGTAGGCGGTGACCGTGACAGTAAGAGCCGGCGTTCTGGGCGGATCGGCGACCTCGGCCAGCACCGTCAGCATGTAGATGGCGATGCCGAACAACGCCACAGTCGATATGGCCGTGCCGACATAGATAAAACTCAGGCCGCCACCCTTGCCGAGCGCACGGTGATCTTCTTTCTTGCGATGACGGAAGGTCGCTATCAGCAGCATCACCGCGATGATGATGCAGACAAGACTGCATATGGCCGTCAGCACCCAGTCCAGATGCAGGACGGGATGCGCCGCCGGTCCCCTGCTGTGGAGGAAATAGGCAAGCGGCGTCGGTCCGCTCGTGAGTGAATCGGATGTGTCGGGCGCTGCCTCGTTCGCAGATGCCGTGATCTGACGAAGCGAGACCGCGAGCGCCAGCCCCGTTCGCAAGATAGATACGAAAAACCGACGCACACAGATCACATCTTCTCCTTGATGCCTCGCCGGATGAGCCAGTAGTTGACCGGGTATGTCGTCAGGAAGCCCGCCACCATCGCAAGTTGCATGCGCACCCAGTACGCTGAGTCAGTCGGCTCGAGCGGCGTGGCAGGCTTCGCGAAAGCGATCATCACGCCGAACATGCCCACCTCGTACGCAACGAGAGAAAGCGTGTCCGCCTTGACTGCCGCAATCACGCCATCGCGAAAGCCAAGGCCTCGCATCGGCGCGATCGAGAAATACTGGAAAGCCACGCCGATCAGGTAAGCCAGCACGAACGCCAGCGCGAGCCGCCCGATCAGTTCCGAGCCCGCGATGCTGAAGGCAAGCAGAAAGGCGAGCCATTCCCCAATGAAATCTCCCAACGCGCAACCTGCGCCGCAATGCGTCGCGCCCAGAAATGTGGCTTGCCACATCGGCGCTTCGCGCTGCTTTGCGCCGGGCGTCGCGCGCCCGAACGCGAAATAGAAAACCAAGCCTATTGGGCCCCAGTACAGCATCGTCAACGGCCATACCACGGACATGATCGCCATTGGTTGCCGATGTCCGAGCATTGCTATGTCGACCACCACTGCACATGCGGAAAGCACCGATAACGCCAGCCATGCCGTTGGCATCACGACCGACCAGTGTGCCGGCATCTCGGTTCTCCTGCGGTGTTCACGGTCGACCTGCTCGCGCTCGCACGCCTTTGAAAGCTGATCGAGAAAAGGGACTCATCTGGGGGCTTGCACCAAGCAAGCCGCATTCCGGGTGATCTTCCGCGCACGCGGCCCGGGCGATCCGTCATACGCCAGAGACCGCATCGAGCATCGATTTGTATCACATTGTGCTTTTTTCATGCCGATTGCAAATTGTTCCTGAGCGCCGCCCCGCGCGACTTCAGGCCGCTAGCATGCCCGGATGCATCTGCTACCATGAATGGCACGTCCGGCCGAAACGCAATGCATTTACCGACCCACCGAACCGAAGATCCGTGCGCAGAAAATGAAGCAACCGAATAACCGCGGGACCAAGGGCCTGCCGAGCAAGACGGATCTCGAATCGCTTTCGAATTTCCGCTATCAGCTCCGCAAGTTCCTTCGCTACTCCGAAGAAATCACTCACGCGGCCGGCATCACGCCTCTCCAGTATCAACTCCTTCTGCATGTGCGCGGCATGCCGGGACGGACGTGGGCGAGCGTCGGTGAACTGGCCGAACGCCTTCAGGCCGCGCCCAACGGCACGGCCGCACTGGTAAGCCGGTGCGAGCGCGCAGGACTCGTCGTCCGAAAGCCGGGAGAGAGTGATCGGCGTCAAGTGGAAGTGCATTTAACGCCCAAAGGCGAGCGATGCTTGTTGAAGCTCGCTGCCATGCATCTCACCGAGATGCAAACCTTCGGCTGGCTGGCAAACAGTGTTTGATGCTTCCATGGCGTCGTCTGCGCATGAGCGACTCCGCCCACGACAAAACGGCATCGCGTGACCTATTGGCACGGCTGCTGCTCTGAGGCGTTTGACTGTCGTTCTTCCAACCGTTGTTCCTGACATCGCCCTATGCGTCGACGAGGAGGCTCCGAATGCCAAAGGTAGTCGTAATCACAGGCGCGGGTGCCGGCGTAGGTCGCGCGACCGTAGATGAATTTGCGCGGCAAGGCTACGACGTCGCCCTTCTCTCACGCGACGCCGAGCGGCTGGAGCGGGCGGCGTCGCAAGTCCGCGAGACCTACGGCGTGCGCGCGCTGCCCATTCCGACGGATGTAGCGGATGCGCAGGCGGTTGAGCGCGCGGCATCGCATGTCGAAGAGACACTGGGACCGATCGAAGTGTGGGTGAACGTCGCGATGGCGACCGCATTCGCGCCGGTCTCCGAACTCACTGCAGAAGAGATCGAGCGCGGCACGAAGGTCACCTATCTCGGGCAGGTCCATGGCATGATGGCCGCCCTCGCGCGCATGCGCACGCGCAATCGCGGCACCATCGTGAATGTCGGCTCCGCGTTGGGCTACCGCTCGGTGCCGCTGCAGTCCGTATATTGCGGCGCGAAGTTCGCCATTCGCGGCTTCACGGACTCGCTTCGCTCCGAGATCATCCATGACCGGCTGAAGATCCATCTCACGATGGTCGCGCTGCCCGCTCTGAACACGCCTCAGTTCGACTGGGCGCTCAACAAAATGGGGAAGCGCGCGCGACCGGTCGCGCCGATTTTCGAACCGGAGGTCGCCGCGCGCGCCATCTACTTCGCCGCGACTCACCGCCGGCGCGAGGTGTGGGTGGGATTTTCGAGCGTCAAGGCAATTCTTGCAAATCGCATCGCGCCTAATCTGATCGACCGCTATCTGGCGCGCAGCGGTTATAGCGGGCAGCTTACCAACGAACCGCTTCCGCATGACGCGCCGAGCAATCTGTTCGATCCCGTTCCCGGCGATTACAGCGCCCACGGGCGCTTCGGCGAGGAATCGCGGCAACGCAGCGTCGAAATGTTCACCGATCGTCACCGCGCACTGTTCTGGGGACTGGCGGGCATCGGCGTCGCCGGTTTGTTTGGACTTCTATCTAAACGATGGTGCGAGCAGCGGTGAGCCGGCCCATCGAGGACTACGCGCTGCTGGGCGACGGGCAGACCGCAGCGCTCGTGAGCCGCGATGGCTCCATCGACTGGCTTTGCTGGCCGCGCTTTGACGACGATGCGTGCATGGCCGCGCTGCTCGGCACCGCCGACAATGGATGCTGGTCGCTTGCGCCTGTGGGCAACATCGAGCATAGAGCGCGACGCTATCAAGAAGACACGCTGATCATGGAGACCGACTTCGAACTGCGCGACGGCGCTGTTCGCCTGATCGACTTCATGCCTGTGGGCGAAGCATCGAGTTCCGTGGTGCGCATGGTCGTGGGCCTGCGCGGCGTCGTGCAGATGAACATGAACCTCTGCCTGCGCTTCAACTATGGCGCGCTGCGTCCGTGGAGCGAATGCATCGACGGCGCGATTCATTCGTGCATAGGACCGGATCGCGTCGTGCTGCGAGCGGACATCGCGCTGACCATGGACAAAGGCACCGCACAGGCGTCGTTCGCCGTGCATGCCGGCGAGTCGGTCACGTTCGTAATGAGCTACGGCGCAGCGCACGAGCCGCCGCCCGCACCCGTGGACGCGCAAGCCGCATTGCAACGGACGCAGCAATTCTGGCGCGACTGGATCGACCGCTTCGATAACGGCAGAACGGCCTGGCCGGAAGCGGTCAGGCGCTCGCTGCTGACGCTCAAGGCGCTCACGCACGGTCGCACCGGCGCGATCGTCGCCGCGCCCACGACCTCGCTGCCGGAGGCGCCGGGCGGCCGAATGAATTGGGACTACCGTTATGGCTGGCTGCGCGATACGAGCTTCGCCATGGTTGCGCTTTTGAACGCAGGCTTCAACGACGAAGCGAGCGCATGGCGCGATTGGCTTCTGCGTTCCATCGGCGCGTCGCCGGAGCATATCCGCATCATGTATCGCGTGGATGGCGCGCGTCACCTTTCCGAATGGACGGTGGACTGGTTGCCGGGACACCAATATGCGTCGCCCGTGCGCGTGGGAAACGCCGCGGCGCAGCAGCATCAGGTCGATGTCCTCGGTGAGATCATCGACTGTCTCGACGTGGGCCGCCGTGGCGGGCTTGCGCCTGCGAGCAGCGAGAACTTCATTCAGACGGGCATCGTCGAACATCTGGAACGGGTCTGGAACACACCCGGCTCGGGTATCTGGGAATCGCGCTCCACGCTGCGGCACTATATCTACTCACGCGTCATGGTATGGGTCGCGCTCGATCGCTTCGTGAAGAACTGGTCGGGCGACGCCGCGTGCGCCGCGCTCGTCGAACGGGTTGCCTCGCTTCGGGAGACGGTCCGCGAGGAAGTCTGTCGCGAGGGATGGAACGAAGGCATCGGGAGTTTTACGCAATACTACGGCGCGGACGAACTGGACGCCAGCCTGCTGTTGATGCCGCTCGTCGGCTTTCTGCCCGCCGACGAGCCGCGCATGGCATCGACCATCGAAACAATACGCCGTGAATTGAGCGAGGACGGACTCATCCGGCGCCGCAAGAAGCGGCCCGAAGGTCCGAACGAAGGCACCTTTCTCGCGTGCTCGTGCTGGATGGCCGACTGCCTGCAAATGCAGGGACGCACTGAAGAGGCCCGGCAGCAGTTCGAACGCGTCCTTGCCGTGGCCAACGACGTCGGCCTGCTCTCGGAGCAATACAACGCGGAGCGCCGCGAGCTGGCCGGCAACTTTCCGCAGGCGCTCACGCATCTCGCTGTCATCAACACCGCGCTCGGGCTATGTGGTCCGACGATACAGCGCGGAGGCGGCTGATCGCGGCGCACCGTTCTGGTTCATGAGCGCGCGCGGGCTTCGTTAGTCGTCCGAGTCGAATTTCTCTTCGTCAGATTAAACGGCCCGCCATTCGCGCCGCCAAAGGGTAAGCGCGCATTGACATACGAGACACTACTTACCCAACTCATTCCTTCGACGATTCGTAGCCGAGCCGCGACCAACTACTTAGCGATCCGTAATTCGGCTAACGAATAGGCATCCGGTTCAACTTACCGATTCGACGCCTGTCCTTTGTGGGCAATCACACACATTCAAAACGATTAGGGATACGACGGTTTTTCCGTTGCCCTAATGTCTCCTTGCGGTGACCCGACACCGTCCGTTGACAGAGGAGCCCACATGAAAACGTCGCTGAAAGAATTCGGCGCTGCACTGCGCGCCTTGCTTCTCACGCTGATCCTGGTTCCCGCGCTGTGCTTCGCGCAGAGCACGCTGACCGCGCGATCCTTCACCGATGTAGACGACACCGCCGATGCCGCCGCCGGCAATTCGGCCGTATCGACCGCCGGAAGTCTCGCCTCCCTGTTGCAGCGGCTGCAATGTGCGTCGGGGCTGAATCCTTCAGGCAACTCGGCGACCGTCTCGCTCACGGCGAAGATGACGTCCTATAAGATCTACAACCCGTCCACGAACGTATTCGATACCGTCAACATGCGTTCGTATAACGGCTGTCCATCGGGACCGACCATCAGCATCAAGCCGGGCGCGACGCTCAAGCTGAACTTCACGAACAATCTTCCGCTGAATCCGAACGACGCGACGTGTCCCAGCCAGCCCGATCACGTCACGCCGCATTGCTTCAACAACACGAACATCCATACGCACGGGCTGCACGTATCGCCGTCCGGTAACGCCGACAACGTGCTGATCACCGTGCCGCCGAGCGGCGGAAAGTCCACTAGCGACAGCACGCATCACTACGTCTACGAGATTCCGTCGAACCATCCGTCCGGCACCTTCTGGTATCACTCGCATCTGCACGGGTCGACCGCCATCGACGTGGCGAGCGGCATGGCGGGCGTGCTCATCGTGCGCGGCTCGCGCCAAGCGCGCGCGGGCGTCGCGAACGGCAGCGCGGACATCGATACGATCCTCAAACGCAGGACATTCGGCTTGCCGCTGACCGAGCATGTCATGCTCTTCCAGCAGATCGAATACGCATGCTTCAGCGATGCAACTTCCACCGTGCCGCTGCTCGACTCGACTACGGGCGAGTGGATCTGCCCATCGGGCAAAGTGGGCGAGATCCGGGGGTATAACAATCAGTTAGGGTTCGTTCCCGATACGCGGACGGGCGCGCCCGCCGGCGCGGTGAATTCGTCGTGGATCATCTCGGGGCGCTACACGCAGATCAACGGCGTGGTGCAGCCCATCTTTCCGAGCGCGATCGGCTTCGTGCCGGCCGGCGATATCCGGCGTCTGCGCATGGTGCATGGCGGCAACCGCGACACCATCAACGTGAAGATCGTGCGGGCGAATCTGTCGTCGCTCGGCCTCGCCGATTCGCAATCGCTCAGTACCGCGCAGGTGAACACGGCGACCAATGCCGCGACATCCGCACTGGCGAACGACCGCACGAAGTCTTCGCAAGTCGTCACGCTCGACGCGCTGTGCAGCGGCGAGACGGTGAAGCAACTGGAGTTCGCGGAAGACGGCATCACCATGCAGACGATGGTGGAGAAAGACGTCAACTCGATGAACCCCGGTTATCGAAGCGACGTGCTGGTGGCGTTCCCGTCGCCCGGCTTGTACTGCATCCTCGACGAAGCGGCATCCGCTTCGGCCACCATCAACTTCCGCGCCGGCGCAAGCAAGGTCAAGGACCGCCGGCTGCTGTCGTTCGCACGCGTGGGTCCCGGCGTGAACATTCCCAATACGACCGTGGGCAGCCATTCGAAGTACTGGCAGTTCATCCGCGATCAACTGGTGGCCGCCAATCCTTCGCTCGCGCAACCCGCGAGGTCCGATCTCCAGTCGCTCAGCCTGCGCGCTTTCGCGCCGACCGTGCCCGTCGACGGCCCCATCAAGCAGACGGTCAATCAGCAATTCCAGATCAATCTGCCGACGGGACCGAATCAGCCGCTGACTTTTCAGATCGAAGGCGCGTCGTATGATCCGTCCGTTATACGCGTGACCGGCACGCTGGGCACGGTGGATCAGTGGAACGTGTCCGCCTCGAACTTCGCGACGCACGTGTTCCATATCCATACGAACCCGTTCAAGATCCTGGACATCAAGAACGCGGCGAATCATTCGATCTTCGACGGTTCGGGCAACTGCACGCAGGAGGAACTGGCAACCGGCGACACGGAGTACTGCAACCTGCAAGGCGTGATACGCGACACGCTCTTCATCAAGGCGGGTTACACGCTGCAAATGCGCACGGCTTATGAGGACTTCACCGGCGAATTCGTGATGCACTGCCATATCCTCGATCACGAAGACCGCGGCATGATGGAGAACGTAGCCGTGGTATCGCCGACGACTGCATGGCTGCAGCGCTTGACGTCACCGGTCACGGCGATGAAGGCGAGCACGAGCCGATGGCTCGCCCGCCTGCGCGGCGAAGACGAGACCAAGCTGGCTCTTGCGGCATCGTTATGTTCTGCGAAGGACTTTGGGAGAGGTCAGTAACGGCGCACACATCGCGGTCAAGCCTGCGCGCGACGCAGCATGCCTTTGAACGACCACTTGTTGAGCGCGAGAAACGCGAGCAGCGTCGCCCCGAAGATGCACTGCCGCCCTGCTTCGCCGATCTGCAGCGCGGTCAAGAGACTCGTGAGCGCGGTGAGCAGCAGCGCGGCCATCGCCACCGCGATGTAGTCGCCGCGTCCGCCTGCGAGCGACACGCCGCCGATCACCGCGACGACCACGCTCGGCAGCACATACGTGGTGCCGAGCCCGAGAAACGCCTGACCGACATAGCCGACCAGCAGCACGCCCGTCAGGGCCGCGATGACGCCGCTCGCCGTATAGACCGCGATGCGAATGGCACGCACGCGCGTCCCGGCGATGGCCGCCGCCGTCGGGTTCGCGCCGCTCGCGAGTAGCCGTCGCCCCCACGCGGAATGATCGAGGAAGCGCCACACGAGCGCGCCGGCCACGAGCCAGATCAGCGCGACGGTCGGCACGCCCGCGAGCGCTCTGCCGGAAAGCGCCGCGAGCGCCGGACTCGCCGCCGTGTTCACATGCATCACCGATGACCACACGATCAGGCCGCCATCCACGAGACTCGCCATCGCGAGCGTCATGACGAGCGGTGGTATCCGCAAGAGCGTGATGCCGACGCCGTTCACCGCGCCCACCAGCGCGCCGCTCGCCGCAGCAACGGCAAAGGCCGCGCCCAGACCCGGCGACGCGGGCCCGAGCAGCGCCGCGCCGAGCATGCCGCCGAGCGTGGCCGCCGCGCCGACCGACAGGTCCAGCCCCTGTTCGCCCGCGATCATCACGAGCGATTGCGCGATGCCGAAAAGACCGAGAAACGTCGCGATCTTCAATTGATTGGCGACCTGCCCCGGACTCGCGAAACCCGGCACCGCGAACTGCCCGCCGACGAGCACGATGATCGCGAGCGCGAGCAGGAAGAGGCGGCGCGATTGCGTATTCATCATCAAGCTCTCCTTTTCGCGCCGACGAACGTGAAGCCGAGCGCGATCACGATCACCGCGCCCTTGAACACTTCCTGATAGTTGCTCGGAATGCCCGCGAAGTAGACGACGTTGCCGATCAGCGCGAGCACGAGCGAGCCGCAGATCGCGCCGAGCATGGCGCCGCGGCCGCCCGCGAGCGAGATGCCGCCGATCACCACGGCCGCCACCGAGTTCAGCGTGTACGGCAGGCCGAGGCGCGCATCGCCGGATGCAGTCTGCGCCGAGAGGCACACCGCCGCCGCGAATACGAACAGCCACGCGAGCATGTAGCCGAGCAGCTTGACGAGCCGCACGTCGACGCCGACCTTGAACATGGCGTCGGCGTTGCTGCCGGTTGCAATCAGCCGCCGCCCGAAACGGTGCCGTTGCAGCACGGCCCAGATCACGACAGCCGCAAGCACGGGCAGCGCCGCGACCGGCACCACGCCGATGCGCGCCGCGAACCATTCGCCGAGCGCCTCCGGAACGGTGCCGCCCGGCTGCGGCATCAAGAGCAGCGCGCAGCCGAACCACACCGCGCCTGTCGCAAAGGTGGCGATGAGCGCGCTCTGCTTCGCGTAGCCGACGAGAAAGCCGTTGCACGCACCGGCCGCGAGCGCGGCGAGCAGCGCCGCAAGACACGTCGCGCCCGTGCCCCAGCCCATGAGACCGGGCGCGGCGGCGAGCACGCAATTCACGAGCGAAATGCCCGCGCCCACCGACAAATCCAGCTCGCCCATCAACACGACGACCGCCTGCGCCATGCAGACGAGAATCACCGGCGCGGCGTTCTGCATGTTGCTCGCGAGCGAATCGAGCGTCAGAAAGTCGGGCTGAAGCCATGCATTGCACACGATCACGGCCAGCAGCATGACGAGCGCCGGCAATGCGCTCGCGGCGCGCGCAAGCGTCGCCTTCAGTCCCGTGCCGGTGCGTGTGGTCTGCACGGCTTTCGCGCCGGGAAGCCCTTCGCTCAAGTGCGCTTTCATGCCGCGCTCCTGCCGAAGAGCGCACTGGTCACGCGGGATTCGTTCATCTCGTCTCCTTCCAGCAGCGCGACGATCCGGCCTTCGTACATGACGACGAGCCGGTCGCACACCGCAAGCAATTCTTCGGTGTCCGAAGCGTAAACGAGCACCGCGGTTCCTGCCGCCGCGAGCGCGCCGATCGCTTCGTAAATGTCCTTGCGGGCGATGACATCCACGCCCTTGGTCGGATCGCTTAAGAGCAGCACATCGACCTGACGGTTCAGCCAGCGGCCGATGACGACCTTCTGCTGATTGCCGCCCGACAGATCGCGCACCGGCTGCCGCGCGTCGGTTGTCTTGATGCGCAGGCGCTTCACGACGTCGTCGACGAAGCGGCGAATCGGCGCGCGATGCAGCCGCCACGGGCTTTGCGCGAAGTTCACGCCGACCTGCGCGAGGTTGAACTCGACCGAATGATCGAGCCACAAGCCCTGACGATGCCGGTCGTTCGGCACGAGGCAAACGCCCGCCGCGATCATCTGGCGTGGCGAGCGCGGTTCGACCGTCTTCGGGCCGTCCGGTCCTGCGAGCGTCACCGTGCCGCCGTCCGGCACGCGGAAGCCGGCAAGCGCGTCGAGCAGTTCTTCCTGGCCGTGGCCCTGCAATCCCGCGATGCCGAGAATCTCGCCACGCTTCAGTTCGAGATCGACGCCACGCAGCCGCGCGCCCGCTCGCAGGCCGCGCACCGTCATCGCGACCGATGCGCCGTTGCGCGACACGCGGTCCGTTTGCGCCGTTTCGCGCGCGCCATCGTGCAGATGCGCGGCCGCCGCGCCGCCCGCCACGCCGCCCATCAGTTCGAGCACGCGCGGCTCATCCAGTTGGCCTCGCACCGGCAGCTCGCCGACCGCGCGGCCGTTGCACAGCACCATCACGCGATCGCATAGCGACTCGATCTCCGCCATGCGATGCGAGATGAACACGACCGCCGTGCCGCGCGCCGTCAGGCCGCGCACGGCGCGCATCAGGCTATCGACTTCGGCTGCGGCGAGCGCGGCGGTCGGCTCGTCGAGAATCAGCACGCGCGGCGCGAGCGCGAGCGCCCGCGCGATCTCGACCAATTGCTGATCCGCCGCGGTCAGGCTGCCCGCAGCGGCATCGACGTTCCAGCCCGGCCGCAGGCTTTCGAGCAATTGAAGCGCGCGCTCGCGCGTGCGCGGCTGGTTCAGAAAGCGCGCCGCGCGGCATAGCTCCGCGCCCAGAAACACGTTCTCCCAGACCGGCAAGTCGGGCGCGAGCCCCGGATGCTGATGCGCGATCGCGATGCCCGCCGCCCGCGCCGCTTTCGGCGAGCCCACGGCGAGCGGCGCGCCGTCGAGTTCGATGGTACCGTGGTCCGGCATCCTGTCGCCCGCGAGAATGCTGGAGAGCGTCGATTTCCCCGAGCCGTTCGCGCCGAACAAGCCGAGCACTTCGCCGGCTTCGAGCGTGAGACTCGCGTCGTCGAGCGCCAGCACGCCGCCGTAGCGTTTCGTGAGCCCCTTCGCGATCAATAAGGACATGGTGCCGCCGTCACTGCGCGAAGAGCGCGTCGAGCTCGGCTTCTGTGAGCCACTGCCCGAGGAAGTAGCTGTCCGGCTTGCCGTTCATCGACGCGAGCGTGGCATCGAGCGTGTCGCTCGTCACCGTCTTCGTGATCGGGAAGTAGTACGTGTTCTCCGGCAGCGCTTTGAGCTTGCGGCCCTGCGCGAGACGCACCGCGATGCCGAGCGCCGTGCGGCTGATATCGGGTGGATTCACCTGCACGAAGACCTTCATCGGATTGCCCGCGTCGCGCTGCCTCTTCCATTCGGTGAGAAAGCCCTTCTGCGCCTCGCCGGTCATGACCGGCACGCGGCGGTTCGCGTTCTCGAAGGCGCGCAGCACGCCGAGCGCCATCGCGTCTTCGGTGAACACGGCGTCGATTTTCGGCTGCGCGGCGATGACCGTCGCCATCACGGACTGCGCCTTCGCCTCGTCCCATTCGCCGTAGCCGGACCACACCACCTTGATGCCGGGATACTTCGCGAACGTATCGAGCGCGGCTTTCTTGCGCGCTTCGGCCGCCGGGTGTCCGGGAATGCCGTCGAGCACCACGACGTTGCCCGTGCCGTGCAGTTGCTCCGCGATCCATTCGGCGTAGCGCTGGCCCCACTTGTAGTGATCGACCGTCACGTTGGTCGCATAGCGGTTCGACACGGCCTGATCGAACGAGACGACCGGAATCTTGCTGCGCTCCGCTTCGTTGATGACGCCGTTGAGCGCGGTCGCGGAATTCGCATCGACCATGATCGCGCCGACTTTCTGGCGGATCATGTTGCGCATGTCCTGAATCTGCTGGCCGGTGTTCGCGCCCGACTGCTGGATGACCAGCTTGTCGGCCATGCCCTTCGCCTTATAGGTCTCGAACTGCTGGTTCGCGCCGTCGATCATCTGGTTGCGCCATTCGGTGCCGAAGTAACCGTTGGATAGCCCGATGGTCGGCGCGGCGGCGAACGCCGATGCGCACGCGAGGCTGGTCGCCAGCGCGGCGAGCAAAGTGCGCGGTGTCATGTGGTCGTCTCCTGATTTTTTCGTAAGCGAAAGCGCCGGCCGCAAGGAACGGCCGGCGCCATGCAACGCGTCTGCGAGCGTTTAGTGCACCGGCGCGGGCGCCGCTTGCTCGACGCCTGCATCGGCCGGCAGCGGCGTGCCGATATGCAGTTCCCCGCGCGGCGGCAGCGAGTCGTGCGTCGTCTTGAAGATGTCGCCGTCTTTCATCACGAGCGTGATCTTCTTCGGGTCCTGCAAGATGGTCAGGTCCGCGAGCGGATTGCCGTCCACGAGGATGATGTCGGCGAGATAGCCCTCCCGAATCTGGCCCAGCTCGTCGGGCATCATCATCAGTTCGCCGCCGTAGCGCGTCGCGGAAACGAGCACTTCGATCGGCGTCATGCCGATGTAATCGACGAAGTACTGAAGGTCGCGCGCGTTGGTGCCGTGCGGCATCCATGCGAAGCCGTAATCGCCGCCCGGCAGAACGCGGATGCCGCGCTTGTGCATCTTGCGCAGCGTTTCGGCGGCGGTCTCCAGCTCGCGCTTGTAGCCCATCTTCGTCGCCATTTCCTCCGTGATGCCCCACTTCTCCGCGTGATACAGCGTGCTGATGAGCCAGCCGATGCCCGGCGCGACGAAGTGCTTCTCCTTGTTGGCTTCGAGCATGTCGAGCGCTTCTTCGTCGGCGAAGCTCGCGTGGAAGATCAGTTCGAGCCCGTGCCGCACGCACTGCTTGACCGATTCGCTCGACCGCGCATGCGCCGCCACGCGCTTGCCGGCGCGCTTCGCTTCGGCCGCGAGCATCGCGATTTCTTCTTCCGAGAACGGCGACGACTCTGCCGAAATGCCGGCGATGTACTCACCCGAGAGATTGATCTTCAGGTGATCGACGCCGTACTTGACGAACATGCGCGTGGTCGCGCGCATCTCTTCCGGACCGCTCACGACCGCGCCGAAGTTCAGCTCCTTGAAGGGCATATGCGGCAGCGTGTTGTCCGCGAGGCCGCCGAGAATCGTGATTTCCTGACTGCCCGCGAGATAGCGCGGCCCCGGAAACTCGCCGGCATTCACGGCATTGCGCAGCACCACATCGAGCCGCGGCTTCGCGGCGGCGGCGCCGAGCGCGGACGTCCAGCCCATTTCGAGGTAACGCTTCGCCACGCGCACGCACCAGAGCATGTGTTCTTCGGGCGGCATGAACTGGATGGCGGATAGCGACGGCTGGTCGTTCCACGAGAAATGCGTGTGCGCCTCGGTCATGCCGGGCATCAGAAACGCGCCGCGGCCATCGATGCGCCGCGCGTCGGGCGCGCTGATCGGCGCTTCCTCGCGCGCCACGCGCACGATGCGTTGGCCATCCACGAGCACCTGGCCCTTGAAGGGCTGCGCGCCGCTGCCATCGAAAATGGATACGCTGTCGAACAGGATCGAACTCATGTCTGTCTCCTCCACGCGGACCCGGCGCATTCGCGCGCGGGCCGCCGGTTGATTACGGTCTGACCTGGTTGGTGTATGTCCGGCGCCGGTCGTGGCCGTCTCTGCGGCGCTTCTTCGACGCGGCGTGCCGGCTCGTTCAGTTCTTCACTGCGCCGCCTCGTAGAAGCGCTTGAGTTCCGCCGTCGATTCGGCGGGCTTCTCGAACGTCGTCCAGTGGCCGCAGCCGCTCAGCACGACGACCTTCGCGCCTTTGATGCGCTCGCCCATCGCTTTCACCGCATCCGGCTTGCCGACGCCGTCCTGATCGCCGGTGACGAGCAGCGTCGGCACTTCGATGCGCTCGATCTCGGCGGCCTGCGCGCCCGCGAGCGCCTCGCAACTTTGCGCGTAGCCTTCGGGCGACTGCCGCATCACGCTTTCGCGCACGAGCGCGAGCGTCACCGGCCGTTGCGACTTCGTTTCGTCGCTGGTCGCGCCCTTCACGATGGCATCGGCAATCTCCTGCACGCCGGGCACGCCCTTCTCGCGCGCGATTCCGGCGCGCTGGCGCATGCCTTCGCGGCCCGCATCCGGCGGCGCGACGAGCGGCCCGAAGAGCGCGAGGCTCTTCACCAGTTCCGGATGCTTCACGGCCAGATGCTGCGCGACGATGGTGCCCATCGAATGCGCGACGACATGGGCCTTCGTGACTTGCATCTCGCGCAGGACCGAGGCGATCGTGTCCACGTACAGATCGATCGACAGCTTCTGCTCCGGCAACGGCGAACGCGCGCTGCCCGGCAGATCCATGCGAATGACCTTCTTGCCCTCGAATGCCGGCAGCACCGGCGTCCAGTTGTTCGACGATCCGCCGAGACCGTGAATGCACACGACCGGCGCGCCTTCGCCCTCGGTCTCAATGAATACGCCTTGCACTTCTCTCGTTGCCATGTTCACGCCACCTCGTTTTCAAGAATGCCGATGCCCGGAATCTCCATGCGCACGACGTCGCCGCTTTGCAGGAATTTCGGAGGATTGAAGCCGATGCCCACGCCCGCGGGCGTGCCCGTCGCGATGACGTCGCCCGGCTGAAGCTCCATGCCGGCCGACAGCGTCTCGATGATCGTCGGGATATCGAAGATCAGGAGCTTCGAGTTCGATTCCTGACGCAGCTCGCCGTTGATCCAGCAACGCACGTCGATGTTCTCGGCGTCGATCTCGTCGGCCGTGACGAGAAACGGACCCATCGGGCAGAAGCCGTCGAGCGACTTGCCGATGAACCATTGGCGATGCAGCTTTTGCAGATCGCGCGCGGTCACGTCGTTGATGATCGTGTAGCCGAAGACGTGGCTCATCGCGTCGGCCTTCTTGATGCCGCGCCCCGCCTTGCCGATCACGACGCCGATCTCCACTTCGTAGTCCATCTGCTGCGTCACGTCGGCGTGGCGCGGAATGCGCTCGCCCGTCGCGATGATCGTCGAGACGGGCTTGGTGAACACGACCGGCGCTTCCGGAATGTGCTCGCCCGCCTGCGCGCTCTTGTCGAAGCCCGACTTGCTGAACTCTTCGGCGTGATCGTGATAGTTCTTGCCGACACAGAACACGTTGCGGCGCGGCTGGTCGATTGGCGCGAGCACTTGCGCCGAGGCGAGCGGCCTGCCTTCGCCGCGCGGCTTCAGCGTTTCGCGCAGGTCGGCGAACTGTTGAACCAATTGGACCATGTCGCCGGAGAAGCCGTCGCAAAGCTCGGAAACCGGCCAGTACTTGCCGCCTTCCGAATCCACGACAGCGACTGTTTTCGCGCCATCTACCCGCAAAGTTGCTAATTTCATGGTGGGCCTTTAATCTAGACTTGTCGGTGAATCTGGAGCCACTCTAGGACCAAAAAAGGACAAAGAGAACTAGGGTTAACCAATCATCGATACCAATTGGTCTATTAGGATGAGCAGGAAAAGTCATGAGCAGCGTCGACGAAATCAGGCTGACAGTCAGGTCCAAAGGAGCGCGCGAACTCGCCCACTATCTCGAAGAGGCGATTCGCAGCGGCCGGCTGGGCGTGGGCGTGCGTCTGCCGCCGGAGCGCGAGTTGAGCGAAGAGTTCGGCGCGTCGCGGGGCGCGGTGCGCCGGGTGCTCGCGGATCTCAAGGAACGCGGGCTCATTCGCCAGGCAGTCGGCAGCGGCACGTTCGTGATGCCGGGCGGGATGTCGGCAAGCCCCGTGGCACCGCTAACGCCGCTAACGCCGCCCGAGCCGCAAGCGGAGCCAAAGAACGACGTCGTGCAGACGAGCCCTGCCGAACTGATGGAAGCGCGGCTTTTGATCGAACCGCTGATGCCGGGCTTGATCGTGCGCTATGCGACGGTCGCCGACTTCACGCACATGACCGAGTGCATCGAGCGTTCGGAAGCGGCGGCAAGCATCGAAGAATTCGAACACTGGGATGGCGAGTTGCATCGCGCGTTCGCGGTGGCGACGCATAACAGCTTCTTTCTGCGCGTGCTGGAATTGACGAACGAAGTGCGCGAGCAAGGCGAATGGGGACGCCTGAAGCGCAAGTCGCTCACGCCCGAGCGTCGCAGTCAGTACGAGGCGCAACACCGCGCCATCGTCGATGCGCTTCGGGATCGCGACGCCGAGCTGGCTTGCGAGCTACTGACCGCGCACCTGCTTCAGATTCGCGAGAACCTTTTCGGACGTTAGCGCAGGTCCTCGCCGCCGCCCGCATCGCCACGCTTTTCGCGGACTCCTTCACCGCATGCGTCCGTGCGTGCGTTTCATCGGGAAAGCTCTAATCGAAGCGCCGAAAATACCTGCATATAGTGGCTCTGTTCTTTTTCCCGCCTGTGCGCTGCATAAACCAAAATATGAGACAACCGCGCGATTCAGTGCGTCATGCCCGCCGCGATTCCCGTTTCTGAGCGCCAAGACGCGAATAAATAAGCATTCAGAGCTTCATCGAAACGCAGCGAAAGAAAATCATCATCGACGTCTTTCCAATGTGAAAGCCGCTCTGAAGTGATTAGCAAGCGATCACCCATTATCTGGACGCAATCGACGACACGTCGACTCGCATCGACCAAGAAACGGAGGTGGACATGACGCAGAACCGGGACGACAAGACGAAAGACGATAACAACGGCATCAGCACCGCGCGGCGCGGCCTGATGCAAGGCGCGGGGCTCGGCGCGGCGCTCTCGCTGCTGGGCGGGGTCACCGGCGCGGGCGGACTCATTTCAAGCGCTCAGGCTGCCGAATCCGCTTTTCCGCAGCACAAGAAGTGGAAGATCGTGTTCGTCAATCACGTCACCACCAATCCGTTTTTCGTGCCGACGCAATACGGCATACAGGACGCATGCTCGCTCTTCGGCATGGACTATCAGTGGACCGGCTCGGCCACGTCCGATGCCGGTGAAATGGTGCGCGCGGTGAACTCCGCGATCGCCGCGAAAGCCGATGCGATCGCCGTGCCGATCGTCGACCCGACTGCATTCGACAAGCCGATTCAGGCCGCGCTCGATGCCGGCATTCCGGTGTTCGCCTATAACGCCGACGCGCCGCGCGGCAAGACGAGTCCGCGTCTCGCGTATATCGGGCAGGAACTGTATCTCTCCGGTTATCAGATGGGCGAGCGCATTGCGAGTCTCGTCGATAGCGGCATGGTCGCGCTTTTCATCTCGACGCCGGGTCAGTTGAACATCCAGCCGCGTCTGGACGGCGCGAGCGATGCCATCAAGAAGTCCGGCAAGAAGATCGACATTCAGACCGTGGCGACGGGCGCGACGGTCAACGAGGAACTGTCCAAGATCAAGTCGTTCTATCTGGGACACCAGAACCTCAAAGGCATGTTCGCCGTCGATGCAGGCAGCACGCAAGGCGTCGCGCAAGTGATGAAGGAATCCAACCTGCCGTCGAAGGGCGTGCATGGCGGCGGCTTCGACCTGTTGCCGCAAACCGTCCAGCTGATTCACGAAGGCTTCCTCGATTTCACCATCGACCAGCAGCCGTATGTGCAGGGCTTCTATACCGTGGTGGAAGCGTTCACGTTCCTCGCGTCGGGCGGACTCGTCGGACCGGCGAACATCAACACGGGTCTCAAGTTCGTGACCAAGGCGACCGTCGAGCCGTACCTCAATACGTCGACGCGTTATGAAGGCAAGACCACCAAGCCGCAAATCGTTCCGATGAGCGGCGCGATCAAGTCCTGATGAATACGCTTAACGAGCCGGGCAAAACACACGGCGCCGCGCCGGTCGCGAGACCGCGCGGCGCGCTCTTCGCCCAATGGGCGCCCGAGTTGCGGATACTGCTCGTCGCGGTGCTGCTCGCCGCGTACTTTCAGATTCTCAACCACGACTTCCTGCTGTCGAACGCGAGCCTCGTCAACCTGTCGCAATTCATCGCGCCTGTGGCGATCATCGCGCTGGGCGAGATCATGCTGATGATCGGCGGCGATATCGATCTGTCGGCCGGCATGGTGTTCGCGTTCGCGCCGTTCATGATGGTCTTCGCCAACGATGCCGGCGCGCCGATGTGGCTCGCCGTGATCGCGGGCCTGGTCGCGGCGGCCATCATCGGCTTCGTGAATGGCGCGGTGACCGTGTATCTGCGCCTGCCCTCCTTCGTCACGACGCTCGGCACGCTGTTCCTCATCAACGGCATCACGCTCACGGTGTCGCGCGGCACGCCGGTCGCGACGCCCGGCTCGCCGGAGTTCGCCGCCGTCATGGGCGCGTGGGGTTACAGCGAGATCATCTGGACGGTCGGGCTCGCGATCATCATGCATGTGCTGTTGCGGCACACGCGCTGGGGCCTGCATACGCAAGCGGCGGGCGCGAACCCGCTCGGCGCGGGCGAAGCGGGCATCCTTGTGAGCCGGCTGCGTCTGGGTAACTTCGTGCTCGCGGCGGTGCTCGCGGGCCTCACGGGCATACTCGAAGGCTTTCGCATCACGTCGATCGATCCGCAGGCGGGCGGCAATCAGATCATGTTTCTCGCGGTCGCGGCCGCCGTGATCGGCGGCACGCCGTTGACGGGCGGCTCGGGCACGATCGTCGGAGGCGTGATCGGCGCGGCGGTGCTCGGCATTCTGAACGACGGCTTCACGCTCATCGGCATCAACGCGTTCACGTTCAACATCATTCTCGGCGCCGCGATTCTCGCCGCGATGATCTTCAACATCCACGTCGGGCGCATTCGCCGCAAGGGAGGCCGGTAATGACTGAAGCGCAAAGCGCCGCGCCCGATCTCGCCTTGCGCGGCGACAACCTCGTGAAACGCTTCGGCGCGGTGACCGCGCTCGACGGCGTCTCGCTTACGCTCGGCAAGGGCGAAATTCTCGGCGTGCTCGGCGACAACGGCGCGGGCAAGTCCACGCTCGTCAAGATTCTCACGGGCTTTCATCAGCAGACGAGCGGCACGCTGCACGTGCACGGAGAGGAAACGCTGATCCGTTCCGTCGATCATGCGCGCTCGCTCGGCATCGAATGCGTGTATCAGGACCTCGCGCTCGCCAATTCGCTCAGCATCTACCACAACATGTTTCTGAACCGAGAGATCGTGCGGCGCGGGCCGCTCAGTCTCATGCGCCTCGTGGATCACAAACAGATGCGCGAGCGCGCGGCGCAATGTCTCGACGATATCGGCGTGCATGTGCCGTCCGTCGATTTGCCGGTGGAGCGTCTGTCGGGCGGTCAGCGCCAGGCGATCGCCGTGGCCCGCGCCGTCAATTCGAACGCGCGCATTCTGCTGCTCGACGAACCGCTCGCCGCAATGGGCGCGCGCGAAGCGGGGCTCATCATCGACCTCGTGCTGCGGCTGAAGGAGAAAGGCGGGCTGTCGATCATCATGATCATGCACAACTACGCGCAGACACTCGACATAGCGGATCGCATCATGTTGATGCAGCGCGGCCGCGTCACGTATGAGCAGCGCAGCGCGAATACGTCGGTGGCCGAGCTGATGGATATCGTGCGGCGTGAATATCGCGCGATGCGGGCAGCCACGGCGCATTGAACGCGCTTCGGCCGAAGCGCGAGCGTTTATCAACTTTCTTGCCCCGCCGAGAAAACCGATGCCGCGAGCATGATGCAAGCCCGCGGCATCGGTCATCAACACGCCATTACTGCGCAGCGCACGTGAAGCTCGACGCGACGTTCACATCGCCCGAACCGTTATAGCGCGGGAAGGTCGGGTACTCGCACAGCGGGCGCGTGCGGCCCGGCACGCCGGTCTTGTCCGCGACGACTTGCGCAGGCGGCGTCACGCCCTTCTCGACCCAGTTCTCCAGCGTCGTCAGCGAGTCCCATCCCGCGTTGAAGATGCTGCTGGTCGAGTGCCCGTAGCCGGGAATCTCGTAATAGCGCACGAAATTGCTGACCGTGGACGCGCCCATCGTCTGACGCAAACGCTGGTAATACTGCTCCGTGGCCTGCGTGCTGACGAGTGCATCGGCCATGCCGTGCGCCATCAGGATCTTTCCGCCCTTCGCATTGAACGCGGACAGGTCCGTCTTGTTCACGTCCTGCTCGGCAGTCAACGCGCTGATGCGTGCCTGATACGCGCCCGGGTTTTGCGGATCGACCGTGAGCGAATTGACGCTCGGATCACGCGCCACGAAGTAGCGAATCCACTGGTCCCAGAAGACGCTGAAGTAAGGCGCGGTGGCAGGCATCGGGCTCGCCGGCTGCAGCAGATTCAACGCGAGGCTGATGACGGTCGGCTGCACCGCCGATGCATTCACGACGCCCAGGTCCGCGCCCCACACGTTGAAGCCGGGATACTGCGTCTCTCCGCTGCCGAGCTGGTAGTTGAACGTGATCGGCGTCGCGTACACCTTCAGCGCGGTGATCTGCGCATCGGAGAGGCACGTGTCGCCGGTGTCCGCGCCGTTCGCGCATCTGAGCGGCGTGCCGTTCACCGTCGCGGTCGCCGGATCGAAGCTCGCATTGCAGGCGGCCACGTTGCTGATGAGACCGTCGGCTACGCCGTCGAGCGCATCGCAGGCGGACACCGCGGCATTGAGCAGCACCTTGCGCTTCGCCTGATTCGGATACGCGCCCGGCTGCGCGAGTGCGCGCGTGATGCGGCCGAATTGCAGGTCGAGGCTCGCCGCATTCCATGCCGGATATAGGACGATGGAGCCGTCCCAGTCCTGCGGCCAACGCTGCACGACGGCCAACGCCTCGCGTCCGCCGGACGAGCCGCCCGCGAAGTAGGCGCGCTTAGGCTTGTCCACCGCGTAACGCTTGCCGATCAGATAGACCGCTGCATCGCGCGTTTTCTTGAGCGCATCGCCGGAGAAGTTCGCGACGGCTTCGTCGTTGGTGCCAAACGAACCGTCGCGGCTGCCGAGCGCGCCGGCCTGATGGCCGGAATCGCTCGCGAATACCGCATAGCCGCGAGCGAGCGGCGCGGGCTGTGTCGTCGGGCCGGCCGGGACGTTGCCCGTCACGGCCGGTACGGTGCCATCGTAGCCGCCACCGCCGAACATCATCGCCTTGCTGTTCCACTGCGTCGGCATCGCGACCTGGAAGTTGATCTTCGGCGCGGTCTGATCGACGGGCGCAATCGATCCGCTCACGAGGCAATACTCGGGCGTCGCCGAGACGCCCGTTCCCGAAGCGGGTACGACCGCGGCGGCGGCGACGGTCGCGCCCGTCGTCGGCAACCCGATCGCGCTTGCAGGCACGCTCATTCCCGCGAGTTGCGCACAACTGAGCGCAGCGGTCGGCGGCGTGCCGCTATTGTTATCGTCGTTTCCGCCATGACACGCGGCAAGCGCCAGCGCGGCAAACGGTGCAGCCGCCACCGCTGCCTTGTTGACGTATCGAATAATGCGAGGCCTGCAGAATGCTTCGGGCATGTCTCCTTCCTCCTGGCAATTGAATCGCTCTCGTGAACGGCTCTCGTGAACGGCTTTGTCGTGCCGCGTCGTGCGGTGCGCTTTTTTGCGTCCGCGTAAGAATCGTTGACGGCGGCGCGATGGAAGTCAAGCGGGGCGTGTACCAACGCGTGGGATGGCAATCAATTCAATAAGACTTACTGCTTCGGCGGAAATAGGAGAGAGTTGCGAAGGTAGGCTTTACCTCGTCGATGAATGGCTCATCGACCCGCGTTTGCTTTGGATTGACTTTGCGATTGGCGGAAGGCCGTATGCGTCCCTTGCGCTCGCATGGGTTGGCGAATTGAGCCGATGATTCATCGCTCGCCATCGAAGGCGAGCGAGTAGCACGCTTCTTTGCCGTGCTTAAAGATGCGCCGAAGTCATTCACATGACGAACCGGCGCTTGCGTGACTTAACTGGCTTCAGCTGCATTCGCGCTGCCATTCTGCGCGGCCTCTGAGACCGAAGCGCGCTTGGCGGAAGCCTTCTTTGCAGCCTTCTTCGAAGCCGCTTTCCTGGTCGCGGCCTGTGCTTTCTTTGCGACTTTCTTCGTGGCCGTCTTTTTGGTTGCGGTCTTTTTCTCTGACGCGCCGTTCGCCGCTGTCGCATCGATCAGAAACTTCGTTCTGTCTTTCGCGGACGCGAGCCACGCCGGCGCCTTGCCTCGGCCGCTCCATTCCGCGCCTGACTTCGGATCGCGATACTTCGGCGGCTGCGGGCCGCGTACATAATTGCCGAGAGGCTTGGCCGCTTTCGCATCGGCGGATGAGGCCGTGCTCGCGCCAGCGTCGATGAGGAACCTGTTGCGGTTCTTCGCATTGGCAATCCAGCCGGGCGCGCGGCCGTGACCGCTCCATGTCGCCCCGGTCTTCGGATTGCGATATTTCGCATTCGACGCGCCGCCTTTCTGCGACCCGGTGCTCGCGCCGCGTTTCGCACCGGTGTTCTTGCCGGCAGCGTCCGCGCGCAAGTCGTCGACAGTCAAACCATATTCGTCCATCAACGAATGAATTCGGGCGATGACACCCGCCGACTCTTTCTTCGCTATTGCTTCGGCTTGCGCCTGTAGCTTGGCTATCTTCGTCTGAATGTCTTTGAGCGTTGCCATAGGACTCCCCTTTTCGATTGCAATGCCCGCACTATGCCATATGCGTTGCCTGCGAAACACATTCATCGCGTGACACAATGGCCGACATCGATCGAATCAAACGCAATTTGACGATTTTTGCGGGGCGAATTAAGCGGCTAAACGCACGCTAGCCGAAGATACGCGCCCAAATGTCACGAATGCGGCGAGCGCGATCCTCGAATAGAAACGAAGCAATGAACGCGAGGATTCCCGATACCACGCCCGTCAGAATATGTTCGACGTACGGATTGGAGTAATGACTTGCGTGTGAATACGCGTCGCCTAACGCAGTCAGCAGGCCGACCAGCAACGCATTGCCATATCGGTTTCCATAGAGTTTCGTCGCCGGCGTGAAAGTCAGCAGCACCGCGAGCAATCCGGTCAGGAGACCGGTTTTGAATGCGATAGTCCAGTGCGCGAGACTCATCACATTGCTCCAGCTACCCGGCATGCAGGTCATGCATGCACTCGTCGGCTGCCAGAAACGCTGCACGAACAATCGGACGCGACGCTTCCACTCGGTTGACATGATCATTGCCCTCGGCAATCGCGACGCCGGATGACTCACGTTACGACGACGAGCGGCTATGCGCAATCCCTGTCTGCTTACGCCTCTCGTTCAAGACTCAACGCAGCCCAGACCCAGAAGCGTCGCTTTGATTGCATCGTCGAGCGGCGTATGCGGCTCATGACCGAGCGCATCGAGCAGCCGTGTGTTGATCATGCGCACCGGCGTTCGCCATAAATAACGCATTTCGCGCATCTCGCGAAAGGTCACGTTGAATGGCGATGCAAGCGTGAGCAGCCACCACGGAAAGGCGCCGATCGCAGGCGCTCGCCCGGTCTGTCGCGCGATCACGCGCTGAATGGCTGCGGCGAATTGCGTGCCGTCGTCGTCCCAGTGGCCGCGCATATGGAAGCGTTCGAAACGGCCCAGCGTATCGCGGCGCGCGAGCAGGTCAACCATGGTGCGCGCCACGTCCGGCAGATACGACCATGCGTGTCCGACACCGGCCGTCCCCGGATAGACGATCTTTTCGACCGGCTTTCCCGGCTTGACGAGCCCTTGCGAGAACCAGTTGTTACCCGCTTTCGGCCCGAAGAAATCGCCCGCGCGCACAATCAACGTCTGCACGCCGTCGCGGCTTGCACGTTCGAGCCGCGCTTCCATCTCCACGCGAATCGCGCCTTTCTTCGTGAGCGGATGTTGCGGCGCATCTTCGGCGATAACGGGAAACGCGTCCGGTCCGAAGTTGTACACCGTGCCCGGCAGCACGATCGTCGCGCGCTCGGTCTTCGCTGCCGCGATCGTGTTGTCGAGCATCGGCAGCACGAGATCGGCCCAGCGCCGGTAGCCGGGCGGGTTCACCGCATGCACGATGACCGTCGCTCCCTTCGCCGCGCGCGTCACGTCGGCGCGATTCATCGCATTGCCGTGCATCCATTCGATGCCGTCCGTCTGCTCGCTTGCCGCAGCGGAACGCCGCAAGCCGCGCACGTGCCAGCCTGCATCGCGCAACTGCCGCGCAACCTCGCCGCCGATGCCGCCGGTTGCGCCAAGCACCAAAGCCGTTTTCCGAGTCATGCCACGCTCCTTGTTATGTCGATTGGATGATTCTGCGCGAGACACGGCTGCAATAGAATTGCCTAACTACGTAGAGCGGATATACAAATTTGCATGGCCGACAACATAGGATGGGAACTGTATCGCACGCTATTAGCGGTGCTTCAGGAAGGGTCGCTGTCGGCGGCGGCGCGCGCATTGGGCATCACGCAGCCGACCGCTGGCCGTCACATCGAGGCGCTCGAACGGGCGTTGAACGTGAGCCTCTTCACGCGTTCGCAAACCGGCTTGCAGCCGACGGACGTCGCGCTCGCCCTGCGCGTTCATGCGGAGGCGATGCAGAGCACGGCTCTATCGCTGGAACGCGCAGCCAGTGGTCACGGCAATGGCGGCGACGTGCGAGGCGTGGTGCGCGTATCGGCGAGCGATGTGGTGGGCGTCGAAGTACTGCCGCCCATCATCGCCGCGCTGCGGCAACGGAATCCGCATCTCGTCGTAGAACTGGTGCTGTCCAATCGCGTGCAGGACCTGCTCAGGCGCGAAGCCGATATCGCCGTGCGCATGGTGCGGCCGAAGCAGACGCAACTCGTCGCGCGGCGTATCGGCAGCATCGAACTCGGGCTGCATGCGCATCGTGACTATCTTGCGATGCATGGCACGCCCAGGAACGCGGCGGCGCTGTGGAAACACGCGATCATCGGCTACGATCAATGGACGGCCTTTGTCCGCGAGGCGAGCAAGGCCTTTCCCGGCTACTCGCGCGGCGCGCTTTCGCTACGCACCGACAGCGATGTCGCGCAATTCGCGCTGATCCGCGCGGGCGCGGGCATCGGCGTGTGTCAGGTGCCGCTCGCCCGCCGCGATGCGGCGCTCGTCCGCGTGCTGCCCAAGCTCGTCGCGCTACAACTCGAAACGTGGGTGACCATGCACGAGGACCTGCGCGCATCGCCGCCTTGCCGCGCGACTTTCGATGCGCTCGTGCAAGGGCTTCTGGACTATGTACGGTGATGCAGCCATGCTTCGGGCGCGCGTGAAACGACTCGGCGCAGGCGGGTGAGACAATCAATCATCGAGCGTGAACCATCGGAGAACGTCATGTCACGCAGCGTCGCAGAGAAACGCGCGGCCTTTCGCGCATTGCATGAGTCGGGTTGCTTCATGTTGCCGAACCCTTGGGACGCGGGCAGCGCGCGTTATCTCGCGAGCCTCGGCTTTCAGGCGCTCGCGACGACGAGTTCCGGCTTTGCCTGGTCCACCGGACACGCCGACAATCACGTCACGCGCGATCTCGTTCTCGCGCATTTGCGCACGATGGTGGACGCCACCGATCTGCCCGTGAACGCCGACTTCGAGAACGGCTTCGGCGCGACGCCCGCCGAGGTTGCCGCAAGCGTCGAGCTGGCGGTCGCGACCGGCGTGGCCGGCTTGTCGATCGAAAACTCCACCGGCGACGCATCCGCGCCGCTCTTTCCGCTCGACGTCGCCGTCGCGCGACTGCAAGCGGCCCGCCGCGCCATCGATGCGAATGGCGGCGACACGCTCTTGATCGGCCGCGCGGAAAACTTCTTTGCCGGAACGCCCGATCTGAACGACACGCTCGCGCGCCTCACGGCTTATGCAGCGGCGGGCGCCGACTGCCTCTACGCGCCCGGCATTCACACTCGCGAGCAGATCGAGGCCGTGGTCGCCGCAGTCGCGCCCAAGCCGGTCAACGTGCTGATCGGCGGACCGTCGGCCTTCACGCTGAGCGATCTCGCCGCGCTCGGCGTGCGGCGCGTGAGTGTCGGCGGCGCGCTGGCGCGGGCCGCGTGGGGCGGTTTCATGCGCGCGGCCGCGACGCTTGCCGACGGACGCTTCGACGGCTTCGAAGGCGCGGCATCCGGCGCCCAACTCAACGCGCTGTTTTCAGGCAACGCGTGACTTCGAAGGAGCCTGTCATGGCTCGTGAAATCATTCGCGTGGAACCGCTTTCCAGTTGGCTCGAACGCAGGAAGGCGCCGGTATCGGTCGTCACGCGTCATCGCGACACGGTGTATGTCTCCGGTCTTCCGCCCTTCGATCCCGAGACCGGCGACGTGCTCGATGCGCCTATCGAGCAACAGACGCAACGCGTGCTGGAGCAATTGAAGCTATGCGTGGAGACGGCGGGATCGTCGCTCGATCAGGTCTTGAAGTGCACTGTCTACTGCACGTCGGTGGAGATGTTTCCCGTCGTGAACGAGGTCTATGCGCGCTTCTTCGGGCATGAGCCGCCGGCGCGCATCTTCGTGAATGTGCCCGCGTGGCCGGGACGCTTCGACATCGAGATCGACTGCGTGGCGGCGGTGTCACCATAGGCCAGCAAGAGCCGCATCATTCCGGCGTCTGCGCGCCGCGCCAAACGCGGCATTGCTGGCGCACGACTTCGTGCAGCGAATCGTGCGCGCCGTAGATGCGGCGCAGCCACATCGCATCGGTCATTCCCTGCGTCACGGTGCGCCTGATCGCGTCGAGCGCTTCATCAGCGGCGAGCGCGTGGGCGTGCGGCGCGATCGCGTCGAGCGTGGCGAGAATGTCTTCGCGAATCGGGCGGCGATTTCGTGTCTCCGGATTCACGCATACGCCATCCAGTCCGAAGCGGCACGCCATGAACCGGTTCGCCCGATAGACTTCATAGTCGCGCTCGGTCAGGCGCAAAGGCAAATCGGTCAGCAGATAGCGCGCGAGCGACTGAATATACGCGGCAATGGCCGCGGCCCATTCGACGCGCAGCGGCGTATCCATTACGCGCACTTCGATGGTCCCGTATCCCGGACTCGGACGAATGTCCCAATAGAAGTCTTTCAGGCTTTTGACGAGACCCGTGTGCGTCATGCGCTCGAAGTACGCTTCGAACTCACTCCATTTCGTCACGAAAGGCGCTTGTCCCGACAATGGAAACGGCGCGACGGAATTCAGGCGGGCGCATTGAAACTGCGTGTCGCTCCCCTGCACGAACGGAGAAGACGCGGCGAGCGCAATGAAATGCGGCACGTAACGCGAAAGCGAATGCAACAGAACGAGTGCCGAGTCGGGGTCTGGGCAGCCGACATGCACGTGCTGACCGAAAATCGTGAATTGCTGATAGAGCGCGCCATAAAGCCCCATCAGATATTCGGAGCGCTCGCGTCCGTCGGAACGCTGGTCGTACCAGTTCTGGAAGAAATTCGTTCCTCCGCCGCACACGCCGACATTGAGAAAGTCGCCTGCCCGAACGAGCGTATCGCGAAGCACCTGCAATTCGCTTTTCGCCTGATCGTAGTTCTTGCAGATGCCCGTCGACAACTCGATCATGCCTTCGGTTGTCTCTGGATTAATCGCGCCCTCGAAACGCTCTTCTCTTACGCGATTCAGAAGTTCTGTCGTCGCCTTCGTCAGGTTGTAGTCGTGCGTATTCACGACCTGAACTTCCAGTTCGACTCCAATCGTAAAAGGCTCTGACGATGCAAATGGCTGGAGCATGGAGTGTCCTGTTTCGCGGGAGACGAGACGAAGCGGCGAGTTCATTCTACGCGACGAGCAGGGCTTGACGATGAGACGGCATGCGTCCCGTTCGAATTGAAATCGAACGATCGATCGTAACGCGCACAGAGTTTCGATAAGAAAGGCGCTGCGGTGCCAGCCTCTTTGTCCGAGACACCGTGTGTCTTATTCAGCAGGCATATTCACTATCAAGATTCCAATGCTTTCTGAACATGCCCACTACTAAGCACGCGCCCTACGACCCGCCGCACGACCCCGAAACGCTCGTTCTCACATGGATAAGACGCGCCCGCGAAGCGCAAATACGTCACTACGCGATGGCCGACCGCCTGAGTGCCTGCGCACGATACCTGGGGCTCGCGGTCATCGCCATCACCGCGCTCACGGGCACATCGGCGTTCGTGTCGCTGGTGACGCTGGCCGTGTCGCCGGGATTGCGCGTGGTCGTCGGACTCACGAGCATGAGCGCTGCGGTGCTCGCCTCATTGCAGACGTTTCTGCGCTATAGCGAGCGCGCGGAGTTGCATCGCAAAGCCGGCGCGCGCTATGGCGCGGTGCGCCGGCGACTCGAGACCATTCACGTCGACGGTGCGCGCGAAGAAGCGATGTTCAGCATCGATGTGGTGCGCGACGAGCTCGACGACATCGCGCAAAACGCGCCGCACGTGCCGCGGCGTGTCATGCGAACGCCTTAGCGACCGCGCTGTTCAAGGCTTGTACCCATCGTTCAGCGTGTGAAGAAACGCGACGATATCGTGAATATCCTCTTGCGTCATCGCGGGCTTATCGCCGGGCTTGCGATCGAACGGCGCGTCCTTGTCGTCCACGTTCGCGTGGAATTGCGGCGGCAAGTCGTCGTACTTGCGCACCTCGCCCTTGGCGTCCTTCGGATAGAACTTTTGCGGCGCGGTGTTGCGCTCGTTATAGAACGCCATCACGTCGTCCAGTGAACGATAGATGCCGTTATGAAACAACGCGCGCCGCGTCGCGACGTTGCGCAGCGTGGGCGTGAGGAACATGCCGCAATACTGCGTCTGTTCGCGCAGGTCTTCGCGGAACGGGCCGCACACGCCCATGTCGTAAAACGTCGGATCGCGATTGATCGCGAGCGCGTTGTTGCGTGGCACGCCCAGCGATTCGTATTGGAAGTCGGTGAACATCGGCGGCAGACCGTCGGGGCTCGGCTTCGACACATGACAGCCCGCGCAATTCGCCTTGTCCGGATCGTTGAAGAGGCGCAGTCCGTGCAGTTCCGCCTGCGTCAGCCGCGCCTTGCCTTCGAGCCAGTAGTCGTATTTGCTCGTGTACGGATGAAACGCCTGCTCTTCCACCTGATAACGGGCCACGGCGAACATCGCCTCGGATACCGCCAGATCGCCGCTATCGAAAATGCGCGGCCCGAAGAGCTTCTCGAAGTCCCCCTTGTACGACGTATGCGCGAGCTTGTCCGCGACTTGCGCGAGGCTCGTGTTCGCCATTTCGACCGGGTTGACCATCGGCCCGCTCGCTTGCGCCTGCAACGTATCCGCGCGGCCGTCCCAGAAGAGGCCGCCTTGCGGCACCATCGCCGGGGCGGCGGGCGCCACGCCCGCGCTTTTCTGCGCGCGCGTCGTGCCGCTCGCCTGCGCGGCGAGTTTCGCGAGATCCGGCGCTTCGTCGGCATCGCCCTGATCGGGGCCGATGCTGAATGCCGGCTGCCGATACAGATACATGAGCGACGGCGGCGGCCGGTATCCCGGCAGCGTCAGATGCGGCCCGCCCTGTTGCACGGCGAGATCGTTCGGCGGGCCGAACGCATGCGCCGGATCGTGGCACGAGGCGCACGACTGCTGGCCCGACGCCGAAAGACTGCGGTAGAAGAAGATGCGCTTGCCGAGTTGCGCGACGGCGCTCAGCTGCACCGTCGGCGGACGTTGCAACACGACAGGATGCGCGTTCGCGCCGGTCAGATTCTCGACGATATCGCCGATTACCGCCGGCACGCGCGACGGCGCGACGACGGCATACGCGCCGAACGCGCCCGCCGCGACGATGAGCAAAGCGGCCACGCGAAGCACGCGGCGCTTCCGGTTCGGTTTATCACTGGATTGGCCGAGAGCCGGATCGACGATTGTGGACATGAACTAAGAATACGAAAGGGTGATTTAAAACGCGTTGTCGCCGGCAAGCGGCGACAACGGAAAACGTGAAGGAACGCACGCACGGACGCGCCGTGAGTGCGTGCGCGGCCGGGCTTAGATTGCCGGCACGGAAGCCACCGGCGAGCCGAGGTTCGGATCGACGAAGAGCTTCGCGTTGTTGCCCTTGCCGCTGAAGTCGAACATGCCCATGATGCTGCCCGCGGTCGCATCGAACGAGCCGCCGCCCAGACGCGCCGAGCCGAGCCAGTTGTCTTCGATGAAGCGCACCACCGAAGCCTGGCTGATCGGCGTGTGATCGACGTAGTTCACCTTCGCCCACGGCGAGATCACAACGAATGGAATGCGCGTGCCCGGACCGCAGCGGCCGTTCACCGCGCCGCCGTTGACGCCGATCGGCGCCGCGCCCGAGCCGCACTTGCCCGCGCCGTTCAGCTGGTCGGCCTGCGCGTCGAACGAAGACGAAGTCGGCGTGGCGTACGCGTGGTCGTACCAACCGTCCGAGTCGTCCCAAGCGACGATCACGGCGGTGCTGTCCCAGTCCGGCTGCTGTTGCAGGAAGTTCACCACCTTCGCCGTGAACGCCTGTTCGTCGAGCGGGTCCGAATAGCCCGCGTGGCCGTCCTGGAACGCGGGCGCCTTCACGAAGCTCACCGACGGATAGTTGCCCGCCTTCACCGCCGCGAAGAAGTCGTCGCTGTCGTACTGATGGTTCGCGGGCTCGGGCGTCTTGCCGTCCGCTTCCACGGACGAGCCGATGGCCGCCGTCGAGCTCGGGCGCAAGTGCTGCGGATTGGCCGTCGACGCGTAGTACTGGAACCAGTTGTGATGCGGGATATAGTCGGCCGTCGCCTGTCCGACCACCGGCGATACCGTGCTGCGCTTGCAGCCGGTCGTGCCGTTGCCGTTCACGGTCGCGAGGTTGAAGCCGCCCATGAAGCCGCCCCACGTGATGTTCTTCGCGTTGAGCAGATCGCCGATGTTCTTCGAGGTCATCATCGCCTGATCGGTCGTGCTCGAGCAGATGTCGTAGCCGGGATCGACGTCGTTGATCATCGAGTAGCCGCCCTGACCGTCCGCGACATAGTACGAACCGGAGGCCGTCGTCATATTGAACACGGGCTTGCTCGCCTTGACGATCTGCATGCCGTTGTTCTGGCCCGACACCACTTCGAGCGCGCCCGGCGTCGACGGGCCGTAGGTGTCGGTGTAGGCGTTGTCGCTCATCGCGAACTTCTGCGCGTAGTTCCAGAGCGCGGTGACCGTGTTGCCGTCGAAATAGCCCATCACCTGCCCGGCCGTGCCGAACGAACCCGCGCCGCCGCTCGAACCCTTACCCGTGTACTTCGGGAACAGGTCCGCCGCGCCGTTGTTGTAGGCCTGCTGCTCGGCGGTGTACGCGTGATTCTGGTCGGCAGTGGCCGCCTGCGTGCGGTCGAGGCGGAACGGATTGGCCGCCGCCGCGCCGTTCAGCGTATTCGTGAAGTTCGGGTTCGCGGTCAGCAGCGTGCCGCTCAGACCGTTGACTGCCGGGGTGCCCGCCGCCGCCGTGAAGGCCGGTTCGCCGGCCGGATTCGTGGCGTTCGGATAGGTCGCGAAGTAGTGATCGAACGAGACGTTCTCGTTGAAGATCACGACGAGATGCTTGATGGGCGTCGCCGTGGCGAGCTTGTTCTGCGCGCTTTGCGCGGTGTCATTATGGTCGCTGCCGCAGGCGTACATGCCGATTGCGGCGGCGGCCGATGCGCCAACCATGAGGGCTCGACGAAACATGAAGGGGACTCCGGGTGTCGTTTTGATAGTGGTTCGTTCGTTCGCGCTTTCAGGCGCCGCGAAAGCGAGAGCGCGCGCTGTGCACGCGCGACGGATTTAAGCATTCGCTGATGGCCTCATTAAGACAGTGCGCTTGCGACGGACTTACCTTGAGTTGACGATTCGTCGCGGCGGACTTTCGAAAGCGTTACGCGCCGACGCGCATGGACAAAAAATGAGCGGCATCGTGCGGGTAAATGCGCGGTTCGTCGTGCTAAAGCATCGCATCCGCGCGACGTAAACCAGCTATCGCCTCGCGTTTGCCGCGCGGCCGGTCCTTTCGCTCGCTCATCCTCCAAGCCCATGCTTCGTCACCTTCGACCGTTCACCCGCTGCATCGTCGCCCGTCGCGGCGATGCGCCGGGCATGCTCGGGCGCGGACTTGGTTTCGCGCATCGCGCGGGCGTTGCATCGACCGAGGGCCGCCGCCATGACCTTCGCTGATGCGTCCGATCTCGCGTCCGACGAGCGGCCGGCGACGCATCGCCGCGGCGTCGGCTTTGTCCGGCGGGCGTACGGGCTGCGCTGCATCGGCCTGGCGATGGGCTTCGTGCTCGTGCAGACGGTGCTGTGGATGCAGCATGCATCGGCCGGCGCGCGACTGTTCGTGCTGGCGTATTGCTTCGGCTGGCCGCACCTCGCGTTTCTCCTCGCGCGCGCCGGCGCCTACCCGGACCGCAGCGAGCGACGCAATATCTACGTGGACAACCTCGCGGGCGCGATGATCGTCGTCGCGATGAAGTTCGCGTGGCTGCCGTCCACGCTCGTCCTCCTGATGTTCATGATGAACAACGTGGCGGCGGGCGGCGCGCGCTTGCTCGCGCGCGGGTCGCTCTTTTGTCTCGCGGGATTCGCGCTCGGCGCGCTCGTGTTCGGCGTCGGCTTCGACTGGGGCAGCGTGTCGGCGAGCACCATCGCGAGCGCGCCGATGCTGATCGTCTATCCGTTGTCGCTCGGCATCGTCACGCACCGCACGGCGATCAAGCTCGCCGACCGTTCCCGCGCGCTCAAGCATCTCAACGAACGCGACGTGCTCACCGGCCTACTGAACCGGGCGACGCTCGCGCGGCGTCTGGACGACACGCTCGCGCGGGCGCGGGCGGACGGCACGCGCGTGAGCGTGCTGTTCATCGATCTCGACGAATTCAAGGTGGTGAACGATTCGCTCGGCCATCACCACGGCGACGAACTGCTGGCCACGGTCGCGGCGCGGCTCATGGCGACGGCAGGCGTCACCGAGCAGATCGGGCGATACGGCGGCGACGAATTCGTGATGGTATCGACGCTGCCCGCGCTCGAAGCGGTGAAGTCGCTGGCCGCGCGGCTCATCGACGCGGTGAACGCGCCGGTGCGGCTCGGCAGCGACACTGTCGTTCCGCGTCTGAGCGTGGGCATCAGTACGTGTCCCGAAGACGGCGACGCAGCGCAGCCGCTTCTGAACAAGGCCGACGCGGCGATGTATGCGGCCAAGCACGGGGGAAGGAACCGGTGGGTCGTATTCGAGGAAGGGTTGGCCGAGGCCGAGGTGTACGGGTAGATCGGCGGCTGATATTCGTGGGCATCAGCACGTGCCCCGAAGACGGCAATGAAGCAAAGCCGCTTCTACGAAAGGCCGACGCCGCGATGTATGCGGCCAAGCACGGGGGAAGGAACCGGTGGGTCCTGTTCGAGGAAGGGTTGGCTGAGGCGGGGGTGTACGGGTAGATCGACGGCTTGCCCGTGCAAGGACTCACTCTTTGAAGTTCACCGCCAGACGGCGCGTGCGTCGCGGTCAGCAACGCGTTTGCTTCACAGCCCCGCCGTCCGCGCACTCTGCGTGGACGGCGCGTGCAGCTTGCTTGCACCGGCGAATCGCGCTTGGTCGCATGCAGCGACTGCCCGTGCTTCCAAGAAACCGCGCCGCTATCAACGCGGCTTCATTGCGCGACGGAATCGAGCCCGGTCTTCCGTACGGTCGGCTGCGCGGCGGGCGACGCGAGGAACCGCAGCAGCGCCCGCGCTTCGTCCGGATGCTTTGCGCCGACCGGAATGCCGGGGTCGCGAACGGCGACTATCGAACATCGCGAGCGTATCGACGGATGAGTTAAACGGAATGCGGCTCGCGATCCTTCGATACGTCCCGGCATAACGCGTCGCGCGATTGGCCCCAGCGCCGGTCGCGTCAAGTCGATGCGGCAAACGAGTGGAACTGCGAGTTGGGCAAAGCGCGCTTGCTCGCAGCGAGTCGAGCATCGGATAGAGGACGATGGTCATCGATCTCATATCGAGCGACGCGACTCCGGCAACAGCTTGCATGCAGCGCCTTGCGCGGCGGGGAACTTGCAACGTCAAGGCGTCGGCTCGGAGGCGACAAGCGCGAAGCCCGGCATCGACTATGCATGCTTGCTCGACCAATCCGCGCCGCCGCCACGCCCTACTTCCCACTTGCCCCCGACGCCCCGCCCGCCTTCCCATGCTGCCGCGCTGTCTCATCACGCTTCAGTTCCGCCGGGGGCGTGCCGGTCTGGGTCGCGCCGCCCTGGCCGCCCTGCGGACTCGCGCCTTGCCCGCTCTGTCCCGACTGCCCGCCGCGCACGCCGAGCCCTTCGTTGCGCTGCTGATTGCCCGGCGTCGCCTGCGCGAGCAGCAGGGCGGAGCCGCCCGCGTCGTTCGCCGAGGCGGGCGTCGCGGCGATTACCGCAGTCGTGAGCAACAGACCCAATGCCGCTGTGTACTTGCCAGTCATTGCAATCTCCTTCGATTATTCGACCAGCATCCGTGCAATGCGCATGCCACGGGCGGCATTGAGGCTCTTACCACTCGACGCAAATCTTCCCCAGATGCGCCGCGCTTTGCTGATAGCGGAACGCATCCGCGAGCGCATCGAAGTCGAAAGTCTTGTCGATGACGGGCCGTACCCCGCTCTGTTCGAGCGCGCGCACATACTCCTGCTGTTGCCGCCGGCTGCCGACGATTAGCCCCTGCAAGCGCGCCTGCCGCGCCATCAAGAGCGACGTCGGCACGGTGCCTTCGCGCCCCGTCAGGACGCCGATCAATGAGATATGCCCGCCCACGCGCACCGCCTCGATGGACTGGGCGAGCGTTCCCGGCCCGCCTACTTCGATCACATGATCGACGCCTCGTCCGCCAGTCAGCTCGAGCACTTGCGCCGCCCATTTCTCGTGCTCGCGGTAGTTGACGACCTCGTCCGCGCCGAGCACCTTCACGCGCTCCAGCTTCTCGTCGGACGACGACGTGACGATGACTCGCGCGCCCATCATCTTGCCAATCTGCAACGCCGCGATCGACACGCCGCCGGTGCCGAGCGCGAGCACGGTATCGCCCGCCTTCAGCGCGCCGTCCGCGACGAGCGCGCGCCACGCGGTGAGGCCCGCTGTCGTGATGGTCGCGGCTTCGGCGTGACGCCAGCCGCGCGGCGCGTGAGTGAAAGCGGTCGCCGCGCGCACCACATGCATCGCCGCCATGCCGTCGATGCCGTCGCCCGGTGTGCCCGCGAAGTTGCCCACCTCGGCTTGCGCGGCGCCGTCGATCCATTGCGGGAAGAAGCACGACACCACAGGGTCGCCGACAGCGAACTCGGTCACGCCCTCGCCGAGCGCCTCGACGACGCCCGCGCCGTCCGCCATCGGCATGCGGCCATCGGCGGTCGGGCTCTTGCCGCTCACCACGAGCAGGTCGTGGAAGTTGAGCGATGTCGCGTGTATCGCAACGCGAATCTGTCCCGGCCCCGGCTGGCCCGGATCGGCGATATCGCGAATCTCGAGCTTGTCCAGTCCGCCCGGCGCGCGGACGACGAATGCCTTCATCAGAATCTCCTTGGCCGCGCTGCGGCAGTGAATCGGTCGCGCGCCAAGAAGCGCGCGCGACTCACGCCGCAACTCGTGGACCCGCTCGTTCTTGCGCGCGCGGTCAGCCTCTCTCGCTATCGAGATGCGCCATCTGCACGGCCGCATAGCGGTCTCCGGCGGCGGCGCCCTTCGGCACCGCGGCCTCGATGGCGGCGATATCGTCCGCGTTCAGCGAAACATCGAGCGCGCCCAGCGATTCGACGAGCCGCTCCCGCGTGCGCGCGCCGATGACCGGCACGATGTCCTCGCCCTGCGCAAGCACCCACGCAATCGCGATCTGCGCCACGCTCACGCCCTTCTGCTGCGCAATCTGCGCGAGCGCATCGACGAGCGCGAGGTTGCGCTCGACGTTGCCCTCCTGAAACCGCGGGCTGTGCGCGCGCCAGTCGCCCGCTTGCGCCGATGCCTTCGTCCAGTGGCCGCTGATAAGGCCGCGCGACAGCACGCCGTACGCCGTGATGCCGATGCCGAGTTCCCGGCACGCCGGCAGGATCGCGTCTTCGATGCCGCGCGAAATCAGCGAGTATTCGATTTGCAGATCGCAAACCGGATGCACGGCCGCAGCTTTGCGGATGGTCGCCGCGCCCACTTCGGACAGTCCGACGTGGCGCACATAGCCCGCCTGGATCATGTCCGCGATCGCGCCTACGGTGTCTTCGATCGGCACCTTGGGATCGAGCCGCGCGGGGCGGTAAATGTCGATATGGTCGACTTGCAGGCGCTGCAACGTGTAGGCGAGAAAGTTCTTCACCGCATTGGGCCGCGCGTCGTAGTCGGTCCAGTTGCCCGCCGGGTCACGCATGCCGCCGAACTTTACGCTGATGATCGCCGAATCGCGGCGCGACGGCGGCGCGCTCTTCAGCGCCTCGGCGATCAGCAATTCGTTGTGGCCCATGCCGTAGAAATCGCCGGTATCGAGCAGCGTGACGCCTGCTTCGAGCGCGGCGTGAATCGTCGCGATGCTTTCCGCGCGGTCGGACGGGCCGTACATGCCGGACATGCCCATGCAGCCGAGTCCGATGGCGGATGACTGCGGTCCCGTATTGCCAAGTTGACGCACTTTCATGTTGATTCTCCCAACGAGATAGTCAGACGATGGAGCCCGCGAACCCGGGCTTGCGATGCATTATCCGAGCAAACCCCGCGTGCGATAATCCGCCTCAATGCGAATGGGCTGTGCGCCGAGGCGAACAATGAGCGAACCGGATCTGTCGGACTTGCATGCGTATCTCGCCGTGGCGCGCTCGCGCGGCTTCCGTCAGGCGGCGCTATTGCGCGGCGTGTCCGCTTCGTCTCTGAGCGACGCCATTCGCCGTCTCGAAGCGCGGCTCGGCGTACGGCTCCTTAATCGCACCACGCGCAGCGTGACGCCGACGGAAGCAGGGCAGCGTCTGATCGAGCGGCTCACGCCCGCGTTCGCGGAGATCGCCGGCGCGCTCGACGCCGTCAACGTCTTTCGCGACAGTCCCACGGGCACGCTGCGTCTCAATGTGCCGACCATCGCCTCGCGGGAAATACTTCCGTCCATCATTCCGCGCTTTCTTGCCGCGCATCCGGGCATCTCGCTCGAAGTCAGCGCGACCGACAACTTCATCGACGTGCTCGCCGCGGGCTTCGACGCGGGCATCCGCTACGACGAGAGCATCGAGCGCGACATGATCGCGGTGCCGATCGGTCCGCGCACGCAACGCTTCGTCGCGGCCGCCGCGCCTGCGTATCTCGCAGCGCATGGCGAGCCGAAGCATCCGCGCGAGCTCGTGAACCATGCGTGCATCGGGCATCGCTTCGAAAGCGGCGTGCTCGCGTCGTGGGAATTCAAGCGTGGCGGCAAGACGGTGCGCATCACGCCGCGCGGGCCGCTTGCCACGACGTCGATCGAACTGAGCCGCAGCGCCGCGCTCGCCGGACTCGGCTTGACGTATACCTTCGAAGAATTCGTCCGCGCGGAGATCGAGCGCGGCACGCTGGTGCCCGTGCTCAAGCCGTGGTGGCAGAGCTTTCCGGGGCCGTCGCTTTACTACCCGAGCCGCGCACACATGCCGGGGCCGCTGCGCGCGTTCGTCGATTTCCTTCGGGCCGAGAACGCCGCGCTAGCCGACAAGTAAGTAATACCGCGAGCCGAAAAACGCGCGGTAGATTCTTTAGACAAATACTAAAGTCGGTCTGGCGAGGGTCGTTAAACAAGCAAGAAGAGCAACAAGTGGTTACAAACACGGTAAGTTCTTCCTAAACCGATTCTGCTGCAAACGTTTGCAAGCGATGCGCTTCCGTAAGGAAGCGCATGAAAGCGCGCGTGCCGCGTCGAATCAGATCATCAGCTTTACCCGCCCGCAGGGATACGCGGGACACAGGCCCGTTGCCGACCCGCCCTCGACTGGCGCTCCGGACAGCACGCCTCTCCTTAACGATGCACGCTTGTCTATCAGTAGTACTTACCATACTAACCAACAAGAAATCATGACCCAGACCACCACACGACGCCTCTTCGCGCGCAAGGCCGCCCTCGCCGCCGCCATCACCACGGGATTGCTGCTTGCCGCTTGCGGCGGTGGCAGCGCCGCCGACTCCGCCTTCGATGCAGCCGCTACCGCGAAGGCCTCGACCGTGCCGGGCAGCATTTTCTACGGCATCAACGGGCACAATAACGAAGGCGGCGCGTACGACATCTCGACGCCCACGCTTCAGCTTCAGCAGGTAAAAGACCTCGGCGCCACGCTCTACCGCAACGAGGTGTACAACCTCGGCTCGGCGACCAAGCTCGCCGGCATCGCGAAGACGGCAGCAGCGGCAGGCGTCACGGTTTATCCGGTGTTGCTCATCGGCGTGAGCAGCTTCACGAACGAAACCGATGCCTACAACGCCGGCTTCACGCTCGGCAAGCAAACGGCAACGGCGTACAAGTACCCGTACTACGAAGTCAGCAACGAGCTCGACAGCAGCCTTCTGACCGGCAATGTGGACGGCGTATATCCGCAGCAGTTCGTCAACGCCAAGTTCCAGATTGCGCGCGGTATCGTGCGCGGCATGATCGCGGGCATCAAGTCGGTGGATACGAACGGCAAGATCATCATCGGCGGCGGCGCGTGGATGCACTACGGCTTCGACCAGATGCTGTGGAACGGCACGCAGCCGGACGGCACGTCGGGCTATCCGAAGGTGACGTGGGACATCACCGCATGGCACTGGTATTCGGATCAGGGCGACATCACGCATGCTTGCGGCGGCACCGGCTGTCACGACATCCTCGCGACGCTGCAACAGTTCGGCAAGCCGATCTGGATCAACGAATTCGGCGTGCGGCCGTGGCTGGGCACGGACGACCAGATCGCGGCGTACCTCGTGGGCAACAAGATGATGGCGCAGTTCGTCTCGATCGCCTCGAAGTACAACATCCAGTCGATTCAGGCGTATCAGCTGTATGACGATCCCGTGGGCGGCGAAGGCAACTACGGTGTCTTGAAGAACGACGGCAAGACCACCAAGGCGGCCTACAGTGCGTTCAAGAACTTCGTGGCGGCAAACCCGAAGTAAGCGGCACTCGGGCAGATCGACATGGCGGTCTGCCCGCACAGCTCGACGAATGCTGGACGCGAACTCGCTTAACATAGACGCGCGTCGTCCTGAAACCGCACCGGCCACCGGTATGCGCGTTGCTACGACGAGACGAACCGGCGGACAAGAACGATGCCGCCGGCTCGACCACTCACCTGTGACTCTGGCACAGAGCAAGGAGCGCGCTATGAGCGACAAGGCATTTCTCACCACGCGACAGGGACATCCTGTTCCCGACAATCAGAGCATGCGCACCGTCGGCGAACGCGGCCCGGCGACGCTGGAAAATTATCCGTTCATCGAAAAGATTACTCACTTCGATCGCGAACGCATTCCCGAGCGCGTCGTGCATGCGCGCGGCACCGCGGCTCACGGCTATTTCGAGCCGTACGGCAAGATCGGCAACGAACCCGCTTCCAAGTACACGCGCGCCAAGGTCCTGACGCAAACCGGCGTCAAAACGCCCGTTTTCCTGCGCTTTTCCACGGTGATCGGCGGCAAGGAGTCGCCCGAGACGGCACGCGATCCGCGCGGCTTCGCCATCAAGTTCTATACGGAAGACGGCAACTGGGACCTCGTCGGTAATAACCTCAAGATTTTCTTCATCCGCGATGCGATCAAGTTCCCCGACATGATCCACGCGTTCAAACCCGATCCTGTCTCGAACCGGCAGGAACCGTGGCGCTTCTACGATTTCATCGCGCATCATCCGGAATCGCTGCACATGGTGACGTGGGTCAAGAGTCCGTGGGGCATTCCCGCCGACTACCGCCACATGCAGGGTTCGAGCGTCAACACGTACAAGCTCGTGAACGATCAGGGCCAAGCCGTGCTCGTCAAGTTCTCGTTCGAGCCGAAAGCGGGCTTGAAGAATCTGACCTCGCAGCAGGCGTCCGAGATTCAGGCGAAGGACGTGGGCCATGCCACGCGCGACCTGTACGATGCGATCGAACGCGGCGAGTATCCCGAGTGGGAAATGTGCGTGCAGATCATGTCGGACGACGCGCATCCCGAACTCGACTTCGATCCGCTCGACGACACGAAACGCTGGCCCGAAGACAAGTTTCCGCTGCTGCCGGTGGGACGTCTCGTGCTCGACCAGAATCCGAAGAACGTGTTCGCCGAAACGGAGCAGTCCGCGTTCGGCACCGGCGTGCTGGTGGACGGCATCGACTTCTCCGACGACAAGATGCTGCAAGGACGCACGCTCTCGTATTCGGATACGCAGCGGTATCGCGTCGGCCCGAACTATCTGCAACTGCCGGTCAATGCGCCGAAGAACGGCGCGCGCACGAATCAGCGCGACGGGCAGATGGCGTACTACGTCGATCAGGCGGGCGAGAATCCGCACGTCAACTATGAGCCGAGCATGATGGGTGGCCTGAAAGAAGCGCCGAAGAAGGAGCACGACTACCACCAGTGGGTCGAAGGGCATCTCGGACGCTATCAGACGTCGCGCACGCAGGACGACTACAAGCAGGCCGGCGAGCGGTATCGCACGTTCGAGGATTGGGAGCGCGATGACCTGATCGCGAACCTCGTCGAAGACATGAAGGCGTGCCCGAAGCCGATCGCGCTGCGCATGGTGTGGCACTTCTGGCACTGCGATCCGGACTACGGAACGCGCGTCGCGCAGGGCGCGGGCATCGACCTCGAAGAAGCCAAGAAGCTGCCGCCGTTGGAAGGCAAGCCGCTTCCCGGCGGAGGCCGTGAAACGCCGGCTTACACGACTAACGAGCCGGAAGAAGAAGCGGCGCGTTGATCGAGGGACGGTTCGGGGCGCATACTGCAAGCGCTTCGAACCGTGCGCATGGCTAGAAGAATCGCGGCGCGAGAAAGATGGTCAGCGCCGCGATCAGCCATGCGGCGAGTCCGCCGAGTATCGCGAGCCGGTAGTCCACAAAATGCACGAGCACGTAACACGTTCCGAGGAACACGAGGTAGGCGGGAATCGTTTGCGCGCCCGAGAGGCATGCGGTTCTGAACCCGCCCGCATCTCCCTTCGCGCCTACCGCGAGCAGCGCGATGATCGCGAAGGTGGGCGCAAGCGGCAGAATGCCAGGCAGCACGTTGCCCCGTTTGGATGCCATCGCGATCAGCGCGGTGACGAGACCGCCGAGCAGACCCTTCCACAATACGTCCATCGAATTTCCGTTGATGCAGGTGCGAAGCGGGGATTATAGGGAGAGTGGGACGGGCGTGGGCGCTCGACCACCTTCCGCTCAAACCACCCCCTCATCACACCGCGCCTCGCCCCACTGCGCGAGCCGCCCCACTTCCACCCGATTCCCGCCGCCCGCCTTCGCCGCATACAAGGCCCGGTCCGCCGCGCCGAGCACATCGGCGAGCGCGCTCTCGGGCGTGCCGGACCGCGCGAGGCCGATGCTCACCGTCGCCCGCAATTCCGCGCCGTTCGCGCCGCGAGAGGTCGTCGCGGCGAAGCGTCTGACGACGTCCTCCGCGAGCTCTTTCGCGCGATCCCCGTGAGGCCCGGCCAGCACCGCAGCGAACTCTTCGCCGCCGATGCGCGCGAGAACCGCTTCCGGTCCCAGCACGCTTCGCGCGACGAGCGCGAACGTCTTCAGCACTTCGTCGCCGGCCTGATGGCCGTATCGGTCATTGATGGTCTTGAAGTGGTCGAGGTCGATGGCGAGCACCGACACGTCGCGCCCGGCGGCCGCGCGCGCGCCGTCTTCGAAGAACGAGCGGCGATTGCCGAGTCCGGTCAGATAGTCGGTCTGCGATTGCCGCAAAAGCTGCGCGTGAGCTTCGTCGCGGACGAGCCGCAGCAGCGTCATCGGCAAGAGGACGGAATAGAGAATGCCCTCGTACATCGTGATCTTGGCGATCAGCATCAAAAGCGGCGTGCCGAGCGCCGCCATCCACGGGAGAACGCACGCGCGCGCGGCGTAGAGGAGCGCATGCACGCCGCACACGATCACGGCGATGCGCCGCGCCTGTCCCCAGTGCATGCGGTCGCTGCGGAGCAGTTCGCGCGAGGTCATCGCGGCCGCGGCGGCGATGGGCAGGGCGCTCGCAAAGCTCCACACGGTCTCCTGCCAGCGCACGCCGCCGATCGCCCACGCGAGCGCCTGCACGGCGAGCAGGCCGATGGAGAATGCGCGATAACGCCGCCCGTTCAACGCCGCGACGCCGCGCAGGATCAACAGATAGCCCGCCTCGATGACGAGGTTGCTCAACGCCGAGCCGAGCACGCCCGGCACCGCGTGCCGGAACGACGCCGCCGCGCAGCCGATGGCGAGCGTGCCGTAGCCCGCCGCGAGGATCTTGAGTTCCCTGCTGCGTCCGGGGTTCGTGCGATGTTCCCAAAACGTCATCCCGCAACTGACGAGAAGCGTTCCGACGACTAGGACATAGAAGGTGATGAGGTCGACACGCATGCGCTCGCTTGCCTGATATCTGCTGGAAATGACGATTCCATACGAGGGAGTTAACGGCTCGACGCATCGAATGCTGAAGGGCGCGTTGAACCGCGAAGCGCCGCCCGGCGGTACCATGTCCGTTTCGCCGCACGGCTGCGCACGCCTGTCACATGGAACTGAAGCAGATCCAGTACTTCATCGCGCTATTCGAAGAAGGCACCGTCACGCGGGCGGCCAAGCGCCTCAATATCGCACAGCCCGCGCTGAGCATGCAGATCGCGAAGCTCGAAGCCGAGCTGCGGCAGACGCTCTTCGAACGCGGGCCGCACGGCATGGCGCCGACCGAAGCCGCGCGCCTCATGTACCGGCTCTACACGCCGATCATGCGCGACATCGGCCACGCGCGCGAGCAACTGAGCCGGCGCGATGTCATCGTGACGGGGCGCGTGTCGCTCGGGATGGTGTCGTCGGAAGCGCAGAGCGTCTTGCCCGAATCGCTCGCGCGCTTCGACGCCCTCTTTCCGCAAGTGGAGGTATCGGTGGCGGACGGCTTCAGCGCGCAACTCATCGACGCGGTGGAATCCGGCCGGCTCGATGCCGCGATCATCAACAAGCCGCGCGGCCGTCTCGCGTTGGATGTCGAGCCGCTGCTCGTCGAAGAAATGGTGCTCGTGACGAGCGCGGCGCACGGGCCGGATCTGCCGGAGACGATCGACCTCGTCGCGCAGTCCGACATCGAACTCGTGCTGCCCACGCGTCGCAACGGCCTGCGCGGCGCGCTCGACGCCGCGCTGATGGCGGCTGACATCGTCATCAAGCCGAAGTTCGAAATCGACCTTCTCAGCACGATCGTGCAGTTCGTCGAGCAGAGCGGCGTCGCGACGATCCTGCCGCGCGTCGTCGTGCAGTCGAAAGTGGACGAAGGGCGGCTCTGCGTGCGCACCATCGACAAGCCGCCCATCGTGCGTCAAATCATTCAGGTCACGCATCCGAAGCGGCCCATCGGGCCGGCGGCGCAGGCGCTCATCGCCATCATCACCGAGGAGATCCGGCGCGTGACCACGGGCGCGCCGGCTCCTTCTGCATGATGCGAATTAGCCGCGGCGCGCGGTCGTTGGCACCGTGCGCGGCGCATCGCTGCGCGTGCCGAACAGCGTGTCGCAGATCGGGAAGGTGAGATTGAAGTTCTGCGTCGCCATCTGCTCGGGATCGTGATGCGTCACGTGCAGCCGGCGCACCGTGTTGACGAACGGCACGCGGTCGAGAAACGGACTATCCGTGACGTGCGAGAGCGTGTGCAAGCCTTCGTACATCAGGTAGTACGCCGCCATCGTCAGAAGCGCGATATAGCCCGCGTTGCGCGTGAACACGAAGCCGATCAGCAACGCGAGCGGCGCGGCCGCGAGCACGAACGCGACCGGCGCGAACGGCGGAAACAGCAGCGCGCGCCAGTGCTTGTGGCCTTTGTACTCCAGCGTCACATGCGTGAAGAAGCGATGATGCACCGCGCAGTGGCGCTTGTAGACCATGCTGAAGTACTTCGTCGGCCGATGCAGCACATAACGGTGCGCGGCCCATTCCGCCCAGTTGCCGAAGAGAAAGAGCGGCACGACCGCGAGCCATTCCGCAAGCGTCGGCGCGTGAAGCTGCATGGCGCAATACACGATCACCGCCGTCGTAAAGACGAGCGTGAAGCCCAGATGCATCTCTCCGCGATACCACTTCGGCGTCGCATCCACGTATTCGTCGCGAAACTTGTACGAGCGCGCGCGAACGTCCTCGTCATATTTCATGATGAGCGTCTCCAGTGTTTCTATCAGAGGATGCGGGCGCGTGCGTCGCGCGCCCGCAAGGACATGCTTCAGGACGGATTCAGGACGGATTGCGCGCCGCGCTGTTGTCCAGCTTGCCGAGCGTTTCCGGCACGACGAACGCGCCGACGAGGAAGATGATGCTGATGGCGCCGACGAAAATCGCGAGCGTCGACGGCAATTGGCTCGCGTCCTTCGCGACGAGCGAAACGAAGGTCGGCATCATTCCGCCGATGGCAAAGCCGATGTTCCATGAGAGACCGGTGCCGGTCGCGCGGATCGCGGTCGGGAAGCGTTCATTCAGGAAGATCAGAATCGGCGCATAGCCCGCGCTGCCGAGTGCGGAGAGCAGCACCGCGTAGACGCCGATCATCGTGATGCTCTGCGCCGTCGGCAGCAACAGGAAAAGCCCCGGCAGCGCGACCAGCCGGATGAGGCCGATCCACACGAACGCGCTCTTGCGACCGATGAACGTGGAGAGATGCCCCGCCGCGATCGATGCGATCACTACCGCTACGCTGCAGATCATCAGGATCGCGGCGGCCGCGCCGTTCGGCGCATGGCTCACGACCTTGAGGAACGTCGGCAGATAGCCCGAAGTGAGGTAATAGCCGCTGCCGCCGCCGATCGTGAGCAGCAGGTTCACGAACAACACCCCGCGATACTCGCGCGAAAAGAGCGTGCGAATGGGCGAGCGCACGACTTCGACGGGTCCCGTCTTGACTTGCGCCGCCGCCTTGGCCGCTTTCTCCGCCGCGAGCTTCTTCCAGAGCGGCGATTCTTCGAGGCTGTTGAACACGAAGAGGCCCAGCAACGAACTCACGATGCCGGTGAAGAACATGCAGCGCCAGCCCCACACATCGAAGAGTTCGCCCGGAAAGATGGACGACATCGCCAGATACGTGAGCGAGGCGAGCAACGCGCCGAGCCCCGCGCCGCCGCCGCCGATCAGCCCGGACACCGCGCCGCGATACTTCGGCGCGACCGATTCGGTGCCGATGGTGTGCGTCGATGCCACGACGCCGCCGACGAACACGCCCTGCACGAGACGCAGCAGCAGGAACAGGATCGGCGCGATAAGGCCGGCCTGCGCGACGGTCGGCAGCACGCCGAACGCCGCCGTCGAGATGCCGACGCCGACCACCGCGAAGATCATCGCGCCCTTGCGGCCGTGGCGGTCCGCGTACGAGCCGAACAGCGCGGAGCCGAGCGGACGCATGAGCAGCGTCACCGCGAACGACGCATACACCGCCGCAAGCGATAACATCGCGTGTTCGGAGGGGAAGAAGAGACGCCCGACCACCGGCGCGACGTACAACAACACGAAGAGGTCGAACAGATCGAGCGCCCAGCCCATGCACGAGGCCACCACCGCGCCCATGATCTGCCGCTGATTCACCGGAAGCGCGGCGGCCCCGTCTTGTGCAGCTACGGACATGTGTATCTCCTGGTTTGTCACTGGGCGGTCTTTCGATCGCCCCGGTTTCGCAGGCACGTTTCTTATTGCGTGCTCTTGTCGAGGTTAAAAAATCGTTAGTGGGCGGCGGCGAGCGGCGGCGAACCCGAGACGTCGAGTGCCGCGCGTTCGCGCCGCGCCGCGACCATCGCGTCGGCGATCTTCTCGGCGATCATGATGGTCGGTATGTTCGTATTGGCCGATGGCAGCCTCGGCATCAGCGACGCATCCACTACGCGCAAGCCTCGCGCGCCATGCACGCGCCCTTGCCCGTCCGTGACGGCATCGCGGTCGTTTGCGCCGCCCATGCGGCAGGTGCCGCTCGCGTGCCACACGCCGAACACGTTCGCGCGAATGAAGTCCGCTAGCGCGCGGTCGTCGGCCAAGAGCGCGTTCATCTTCAGGCCGCGCGTGAAGAAGCGTTCGATCAACATCCGGCGCACGGGCGCGGGCGTGTCCAGCAGAAGCCCGAGCGCGGACGTAAGAAGCGCGTTGCCCTCGCCGACTCGGCTCAACGCCTTCACGCGCGGCGAAAACGCCGCCGGGAAGAAATCGCGTGCATCGCGGCTCAGACCCGACCCTTCCACGATGCGCGCCAGCATCCGCACGCCCACGGCGAGCCGCTCTAGATCGCGTTCATCGTCGAGCAAATTGAGATCGACGCGCGGCGCGGCGGCGGCATCGGCGGAAACGAGCTGCACGCGGCCACGCGAATACGGCCGGTTGCACCACAGAAAGAACAGCCCGAGCCGGTTGCCGAGCGCATGCCATGCGGCGCGCGTCGCGCTCGACAGATACAGGTCCGACTCGTCGCAGCCCGCGACGCCCGAACTGAGACGCGCGGCCATCATGCTGGCGCGGCGTCGCGCGAGCGGCATGCGAAAGCGCGGCTCGAGAAAATGACAGAACGTGAGCGACGGATGATCCTGTAGATTGCGTCCGACGCCCGGCAGGTTCACCGCGCACGTAATGCCGAGCGCCGCGAGCTCCCGCGCATCGCCGATGCCGGCGCGCATCAACAGCGCCGGCGATTGCAGCGCGCCCGCGCTCAGAATCACTTCGCCCGCATCGAAACGCATGCGCTCGCCGTCTTCGTCCACCGCGATCACGCCGCGCGCCGTCGCGCCGTCCATCAGAATGCGCTCGACGCGCAGCTTCGAGTAGATCCGGAGATTCGGGCGCTTGCGCGTGGCGTCGTCCAGGTAGGCGATGGCCGTCGAGACGCGCTTGTCGTCCTCGTTCGAGAACGCGCCGGGAAAGAAGCCGTCGCCGAACTCGCCGTTCTGGTCCTGCAATTCGGCGACGCCCTGTGCGCGCAGGCCCTTGCCGAACGCATGACAGAACGCCGGCCAGTCTTTCGGCATGATGCGTCGGATCGGCACCGGGCCGTCGCCGCCGTGCAACTCGCCGCCGGGAAAGTCGAGGTCGCGTTCCAGCTTGCGGAAGTACGGCAGCACGTCGCGCCACGCCCAGCCGTCGGCGCCTGTCGCGGCCCAGTCGTCGTAATCGCGCGGCAAGCCGCGATTGGCCGACTGCACGTTGATGCTCGACCCGCCGCCCATCACGCGGCCCTGCTCGTACACGCGCGGCGCGGCCTGCTTCGTGGCTTTCGCCTTCAGGTCCGGCCAGATGTATGTGTCGCCGCAGAACACCGGCATCGGATAGCTGTCGAGGATGGCCTCGGGCACCGCGCCCGGCGGCGTGTCCGCGCCCGCCTCGATCAGCGCGACGCGCAGCGACGGCAACGCCGACAGCCGATGCGCGAGCACGCATCCCGCCGAACCGCCGCCCACGATCACGTAATCGAAGCGTCTCATGTCGTCTTCCTCTCTCTGCGTGGGTCAGGAGCCGCGGAACACCGGCTTGCGCTTGCCGTGGAACGCTTCGACGCCTTCGCGGAAGTCGTCCGACGAGCGCAGGCGGCTATAGCAATGCCCTTCCAGTTCGATCGCGATGGAAAGCGGCGCGTCTTCCGAATCGTTCAGGAGCTTCTTCGCGGTGCGCTGGGCGAGCGGCGAGAACGCGCGCAGTTCGTCGACGAGCGCGTCCGTCGCGGCTTCGAGCTCGGCGTTGGGCACGCAGTCCACCGCGATGCCCCACTCGTACGCCTGCTTGCCGGGAATGCGGCGCGAGCGCATCACGATGTCCTTCGTTCGGCCGATGCCAACCATCGCCTGCAAGCGCGCCGAGCCGCCCGAGCCGGGAATCTGGCCGAGCTTCTGTTCGGGCAGCGCGTAGAAGGTCGTGTCGGTGACGATGCGAAAATCGCACGCGAGCGACAACTCGAAGCCCACGCCGAAGCAGAAGCCGCGATTGGCCGCGATCACCGGCTTCGAGCAGCGCGCGGGCGCCGCGATGTTCCATGCGAGCTTCGATACGTGTTCCGGCGATGCTTCGAGAAAGCCCTTGATGTCGCCGCCGCTCGAAAAGTGCTCACCGTTCGCGCGCACGACGATCACGCGAACGCGCTCGTCGTCGTCGAGTGCTTCGAATGCGGCGCGCAACTGGTCGCGGGCGTGCATCGAAATGACGTTGAACGGCGGACGGTGCAGGATGATGTCGGCACGTTCGCGTTCGGCGTCGATCTCGACCGAGAAGCCGTCGAGCTCTTGCAGCAGCGTCTGGCCGCGATGATTCAGATCAGTCATTCGAACTACTCCTTCGTGGTTTCTGTATGTTGTGCGGCCGGCGTAGCATCGGGCACGTACTCGCCCGCCGAGAGCTTGCGGCGCAGGATCTTGCCGACCGGCGACTTCGGAATGTCATCGACGAACACGTAGTCGCGCGGGCGCTTGAAGTTGACGAGGTCGGACTGGCGGCACCAGGCGTCGAGGCCTTCGGCATCGACATATTCGCGGCGCTTGATGAACGCGACCACGCGCTGGCCCCAGCGCTCGTCCTTCACGCCCGCGACCGCGACTTCATCGACGGCCGGATGCAGCGACAGCACCGACTCGATATCGACCGGCGAAATGTTCTCGCCGCCGCTGATGATCATGTCGTCCACGCGGCCGGTCACGTAGAGATCGCCGTCGGCGTCAAAATAGCCGGTGTCGCCGGTGAAGTACCAGCCGTCGCGCAAGGACTTCGCGTTCGCGTCCGGGCGATTCCAGTAGCCTTCGAACGCTTCGTCGCCGAGCAGGTCGGCGATGATCTGGCCTTCCTCGCCGACGCCCGCCGTCTGGTCGGGCGACACGGCATCGAGCTTCACGACGCGCAGCCGCGTGTTGATGCCCGCGCGCCCCGCGCTGCCCGGCTTCCTGGTCGCGTCCTGATCGATGCTGAACGTGTAGACCTCGGACGAGCCGTAGTGATTGACGAACAGCTCCGGCTCGAACGCGGCCGAGAGGCGCTTGAGCAGGCCGTCGTTCATCGGCGCGCCCGCGAAGCCGAGCTTTCTGACCGAAGACGTATCTGTGCTCGCGAAACCGCTGTCGGCGAGCAGGTCGTGATAGAGCGTCGGCACGAGATAAAGACACGTCAGCCGGTGCTGCGCGATGGATTCGAGCGCGAGCTTCGCGTTCCAGCGCCGCACGCAGACGAACACGCCATCGACGAGCGCCATTGCGAGCAGCGAGCGCACGCCCATCGTGTGATAGAGCGGCATCACGCCGAGCGTGCGTTCGCCGCGCCGGTACAGGTTCTGCGCGACATGCGCGAGCGCGCCCGCGCGTTCGTGGCGGTGACGGCGCGGCACGCCCTTCGGCTTGCCGGTGGTGCCGGACGTGTACAGGATCAGCGAGATGTCGTCGGCGGTGGCTTGCGTGCTGTCGTCGATGCGCTCGGCTGTGCAGTCGCCCGCGCATTCCGGCGTGCGCTCGGCGGTCAGCGCGTCGAACGTCAGCGTGCCGCCGGATACGTCATCGAGCCCGATGCGCGGCAGATTTTGCGCCGACGCGCTCTGCATCACGGCATCGGCAGAAACGGGTTCGTAGACGATCGCCTTCACGCCCGCATCCGTCACGCAGTATTCGACTTCCTCCGGCTTCGCGCGCCAGTTGAGCGGCACGATCACGATGCCCGCGAACTGCCCCGCCCAATGCAGCGTCGCCATTTCCCAGCGGTTCTGCAGCACGACGAGCAGCCGGTCGCCGCGTCGCACGCCGAGCGCGCGCAGGCCATCAGCGACATTCAGGATCACGCGATGCCACGCCGCGTAGGTCAGTTGCAGATCGCCGTCGACGAGCGCGAGCGCGTTCGGGCTGCGCTCGACGCTTTGCAGGAAAGTGCGGCCGAGATCAAGCATGTTCGGTCTCCTTATCTTTTGCCTTCCCCTGACGGCGCGCGGCGACATGGAGCACGGCCGCGACGATGGGCGTATAGCCCGTGCAGCGGCAGATGTGGCCCGAGAGCATCTCGCGCACTTGTTCTTCTGTCGGGTCCCGCACGCGTTGCAGATAATCCGCGCACGACATCAGAATGCCCGCCGTGCAAAAGCCGCACTGCAGCGCGTGATGACGCTGAAACGCCTGCTGCAAATCGCCGAGCGTCTGCTCCGGCGCGAGACCTTCGACGGTATCGATACGCCGTCCGTCCGCTTGCACCGCGAGCATCAGGCACGACCGCGCGGCGATGCCATCGACATGCACCGTGCACGCGCCGCAGACGCCGTGCTCGCAGCCGACATGCGTGCCCGTCGCGCCGAGTTCGTGCCGGATGAAATCCGACAGCAGTTCGCGCGGCTCGCAATAGCCGCTGCGTTCGCGGCCGTTGAGCGTCAGCGTGATGCGCTGCTGCTCGCCGTGCCGCATGATGTTGTCCACCGTGTTGCTCACTTCGCCTCCTCGATCACGCGCCATCCCAATTGCCGGACCAGATTCCGGCGATACTTCGCGCTGATGTGCGCGTCGTCCTGCGCGTTCAGTTTCCAGCTCAGGTCGTTCAATGCGCCGCGCAGGTCGTCGCCTGTCAGACGCGGCCACGTCTCGGCAACCGGCCGGTCCGCGACGCCGCCGACCGCGATGCGGATCGCGTCGTCCGTCACGACCGCCGCGCACGCGACCACCGCGAAATCGCCGTGCCGCGCCGAGAACTCGGCGAACGCGTGACGCTCGCCGGGCTTCCTCAGCGGAAAGCGCACGGCTTCCACCAGTTCGTCCGGCTCGCGCGCCGTCATCAGCATTCCCTGAAAGAAGTCCTGCGCGGCGAGCGTGCGGCGCTTCTTCTTCGAGCGCAGCATGACGTCGCCGCCTAGCGCGGCCAGCACGAGCGGCAGTTCCGCGCTCGGGTCGGCATGCGCGATCGAACCGCACACCGTCCCGCGATTGCGGATCTGAAAATGCGAGATGTTTGGAAACGCCATCGCGAGCAACGGCACTTCGTCGCGCAACGAGCGGCGCCACTCGACGCTGCCTTGCGTCGCCGCCGCGCTCACGACGAGATGCCCCGTTTTGTCGTCGACACGCACGGCGTCCAGCTCGGCGGTGCGCGAGATATCGACGAGCACGCGCGGCTGCGCGAGCCGCATGTTGAGCACCGCCATCAGCGATTGCCCGCCCGCCAGCACGCGGGCGTCCTCGCCGCGTTGCGCGAGCGCGTCGAGCGCGTGTTGCGTCGTCATCGCGCGCAGATAGTCGAACGGCGCGGGTTTCATGCATGCCTCCTGAAACGGCCGAGCAGCCGCGCGATCCATGATTCGCGCTGCGTCACCGGCTTGCCCGCCGCCTGACGGCCGAGCGATTCGAACAATTGCCTGAGCACCACCTTGGCCGCGCCTTCCAGCATGCGTCCGCCGACCGCGGCGACCTTGCCCGAAACCTGCGCTTCATAGTCGTATGTGAGGCGCGTGCCGCTGCCGTGCGGCGTGAGTTCGACGAGACCGTTGCCGCGCGCGCTGCCGAGCGGCGAGATGCCCGCGCCCGCGAGACGCAGGCGGCGCGGCGCGTCGATCTCCGACAAGCCGATACGCGCTTCGAAACGCGCCTTGATCATGCCGACGCCCACGGTCACGTCCGCGCGATACTGATTCGGCGCGGTCTCCTCCAGCGCGTGACAGCCGGGGATGACGTTGGCGAGCGCCTTCGGATCGAGCAGCACGGCGAACACCGCTTCGGGCGTCGCGGGCAAATCGACCGTGCCTTGCGCCGTCAATGCCTTGCCGCCGCCCGGCGTCGCGGGCTTCGTCGCGGCTGCTTCGCGGTATTCGGGGCGCGACGGTTCCGGATCGTCGATGCCGATCAGCGCCATCACCTTTTGCGGCGTGAGCGGCAGGCGAATGTCGTCGACGCCGAGCGCATCCGCCACTGCATTCGCGATGCACGGCGGCGTGCTCATGTTGTTGCCTTCGCCGAGCCCTTTCGCGCCAAGCGGCGTGAATGGCGACGGCGTTTCCAGATGCACGATCACCGGATCGGGCACTTCGCAGGTCGTCGGCATCAGATAGTCGGCGAGCGTGCCCGACTGGAAGCTGCCGTCCGCGCCGTAGCGGAACTCTTCCATCAGCGCCGCGCCGAGTCCTTGCGCGAACGCGCCGCGGATCTGGCCGTCCGCGAGCGCGGGATTCAGCAGCGTGCCGGCGTCGTGCGCGGTCACGTAGCGGTCGATGCGCACGCGTCCCGTCGCGCGGTCCACTTCGACGGCGCACATGTCGAACGCGAAGCCATACGCCGCCGACGTGTTGATGCGGTCCTCTTCGTCGGGCGCGTCCATGTGCGGCGGCGACCAGAACACCGTCTCGCGCAAACCCGGCTCTTCGCCTTCGGGCAGAAGCGCGGGCGCCCAGTGCGGCGCGTTGCTCGCCGCGCGCGCGAACGGCAGCCCGCGATCTTCGGCATCTTTCGGGAAGATGCGCGCACGCTCGAAGCGCACGTCGTCCACTGCGCAGCCGAATTGCTTCGCGAGAATGCGCGAGAGCTTGTCGCGCACGCGCGTCGCGGCGAGATGCACCGTGCCAGCGACCGCGCCTGCGAAGCGGCTCGAATAATTGCCCGCCGCGACGGACCACGCGTCCTTGTGCGTGTCGAATTCCACGTTCACGACGATGTCCTTCGGGTCCAGCCCGAGCACATCCGCGACGACTTGCGCGCACACCGTCATGTGGCCCTGGCCCGCGGGCGTCGATGCAATCGTGACGACCACGCCGCCGAGCAAGTCCACGCTCACGGTCGCGCTGGCTATCGCGCCGTTCTTCGGGCCGGCCTTCTTCCGCGCGTCGGGCGGCATGACGGTCGTGATATAGCCCATGTTCGATACGGACGGCTCGACGATCGCGGCAAAGCCGATGCCGTAGAGACGCCCTTCCTTGCGCGCCGCATCGCGCCGCGCGACGAGTTCTTCGTAGCCGCCCTGCACGTTCGAAAGCCGCAGCGCCTCCTGATAGTTGCCCGAATCGAGCAAGGCGCCCGCCGCCGCACGATACGGAAACGCATCCGCGGGAACGAAGTTGCGGCGGTACACGTCGAGCACATCGAGCTTCAGTTCGATGGCGATGCGCTGAATCAGCCTCTCCAGCGCGAAATACACCTGCGGTCCGCCGAAGCCGCGCACAAGACCGGTCGGCGTCTTGTTGGTCAGCACCACGCGGTTGCGCACAGCAAGGTTCGGGATCGCATACGCGCCCGTCAGACAACCGTGCATCCGGTAGAAGGTCGCGGGCTCGGGCGCACGCACGTAGCCGCCGACGTCTTCGAGCTGATCGTAGGACAACGCGAGAATGCGGCCGTCGCTTTCCACAGCGGCTTCGATGGTGGACAGGCGCGCGGTCGCGGAGGTCGCCGCGCTCAGATGTTCGAGCCGGTCTTCGACCCATTTCACCGGCGCGCCGGCCTTGCGCGAGGCGAGGCACATCAGCACGACATACGGAAACACCGCCTGCTTCACGCCGAAGCTGCCGCCTGAATCGCGCGGGGCCTTGTGGCGCAGACGGTTAGCGGGAACGTTGAGCGCCATCGCCATCACGGCGTGCAGCGAGAACGGCCCCATGAAATTCGAGGTGACGTCGTAGCCTTCGTCGCCCGACAGATGTTCGGCGATGACCACACCGCATTCGATCGGCGCGCACGTATTGCGCGGATAGTGCGCGACGAACTTCACGCGATGCGGCGCGCGCTCGAAAGCGGCTTGCGGATCGCCATAGCTGAAATGGCGGTCGCTGATCACGTTGGTGCCGACGCGCTCGTGCAGCACCGGCGAATCTTCCTGCACTGCTTGTTCGATGGACGTGACCGGATCGCGCAGTGCGTATTCGACCTTGATGAGATCCATCGCATCTTCGGCAACGGCGCGCGATTCCGCCATCACGACCGCAACGGGCTCCCCGACGTAGCGCACGCGGTCCATCGCGAGCGCCCACTGTTCCATCGGCGACTTCACGCCGACCACGAACGGACGCGACCACGGACGCAAGTCGTCGCGCGTGAGAATGGCGCGCACGCCATGCAGCTTCGACGCGGCTTCGGTATCGATGGACACGATATCCGCGTGCGCGTGCGGCGAGCGCAGAATCGCGGCTTGCAGCGTGCCCGGCTTCACGGCGAGGTCGTCGCCGTAGCGGCCACGGCCTGTCAGAATCGCGGGGTCTTCGACACGCGGCATCGGACGGCCGACGTGGCGCTCGGGCGCGGCGGCAGCGTTGTCAGCGACGCGTGCGTTGATATCCGCGAATCCTGTGTCGCGCTGATTCATGGCCTCACTCCTTGCTCTCGGCGCGGCTGCCGAATGCATCGGCGAGACCGCTCCAGCGGCGCGCGATCTCGCCGTGCTCGATGCCGAACAAATCCAGAATGCGCCCGACCGTGTGATCGACCACATCGTCGATGGTCTTCGGATGCGCGTAGAACGCGGGCACGGGCGGCATCACGATGGCGCCCATTTCGGTCGCGAGCGTCATGTTGCGCAGATGCGCGAGGTTGAGCGGCGTCTCGCGCGCGACCAGCACGAGGCGGCGGCGCTCTTTGAGCATGACGTCGGCGGCGCGCGTCAGCAGGTTGTCGGCGAAGCCGTTCGCAACTGCGGCGAGCGTCTTCATCGAACACGGCGCAATCACCATGCCGTCGCTCAGAAACGAACCGCTCGCCACCGCCGCGCCGATATCGCGCACGTTGTGCACGACGTCAGCGAGCGAATCGAGGTCGGCGCGCGTGAGGCCGAGTTCCTGCGCCGCCGTGACCGCGCCCGATGCCGAGACGATCAGATGCGTCTCGTGCGTGCCGAGCCGGCGCAGCGCGGCGATGAGGCGCACGCCGATCACCGCGCCGCTCGCGCCCGAAATGCCGACGACGATGCGCTTCTTTCGCTCAGCCATGATCGCGCGTGAGGTAGGCGTCGAGCGCGCTGTTGTCATTCGCGACGAGCGCATCGAGATCGACCGTGTCTTGCCCCGGAATCCGCACGCGCGTGAAGACGTGCGCCGGATAGACGACGGGACGCGTGGCGTCGAGGCCCATCTTCGCGCTCACGCCTTGCAGATGCGCGGGCGCGTCTTCAGGCAGGCCGACCGTCGTCGAGGGATCGAGCGGCGAGCCTTGCGCGCCCGCCACCACGACGAGATCGCGGTCGGCCTGAAAGCGCGTGGCGATCGCCCATTCGATTTCGGCGGGATTATGCACGTCGACATCGGTATCCACGACGACGACCTGCTTGATGTCGTAGTGCGCGCCGAACGCGCACAGAATCACGTTCTTCGCCTCGCCTTCGCGCTTCTTGTCGAACTGCACCCACAGGTGATAACGGCACACGCCGCCCACGGAAAGATGCACGTCCTTAACCGAAGGATGGCTGCGCTGAAGATGCGCGAGCAGCGTGGCTTCGCGCGGAATGGCGCCGAGCAGCAAATGCTCCATCTCGGCCGGCACGATCGTATGAAAGATCGGGTCGCGCCGATGCGTGACAGCCGTCACTTCGATGACTTCGCGCGATTCCTTCGCGCTGTAGTACTTCGGGAACTCGCCGAACGGGCCTTCCGGCTCGCGCACGTTCGGCAGAATGCGCCCTTCGATGATGATCTCCGCGAACGCCGGCACATGCACGCCGTTCGTCACGCACGACACGACCGGCAGCGGCGCACCGTGCAGCGCGCCCGCGATTTCGAGCTCGTCGTGATCGATAGGCGTGATGGCTTGCGACGCGAGCATCGTCAGCGGATCGACGCCGATGGCGACGGCCACGTCGAGCGCATCGCCCGCTTCTTCGGCGGCGCGCTGAAATGCGTACAGATGGCGCGGCAGCAGCAGAATCGCCATGCGGTCGCGGCCGTGCACTTGAATGCGGTTGATGGAGACGTTCTGCACGCCCGTGCGCGGATTGCGCGCGATCACGAGACCCGCCGTGATGTACGGGCCGTTGTCGTGTTCGCTGTGCGTGGGAATCGGCAAGAGCGCGTGCAAGTCGATGCCATTCGTATGCACCACTTGCTGGCACGGCGCGTCGTCACGCTCGACCACTTTCGACGCGAGCGGCGCGGCGGCCGCAGCGGAAAATCGCGCGAGCAGGCCGGCTTCTTCGACGCCCATCGCTTCGGCGATCCATGCGCGCTTCGCCATGAAGCCGCTCACGACCGGCACTGAATGTCCGCCCGGACGCGCGAAGAAGGCGGCCTGCGTGCCGTCGAGTCGCTTGGCGATGGCCGCAAGTTCATGTTCGAGCGCGACGGGCTTGTCGATGGTCGCGACGCGGCTGGTCTTCGCGAGATGCGCGAGCCAGTCGCGCAGCGAGAGCGAGCCCGCATCGGCGCCCTGGCGGGCCCATGCAAATGTGGAAATGCCGTTCGTTGCGGCATCGCGTGAGTTCATTGGTGTCTCCATCCGTTGCCTGCCTTTGACTAGAAATGCCGCAGCAAGCGCATGGTTGAAGCGTAGCGAGATCACTCCATAAGTTCTAATACTGTTTTCTGATGCGCCGGATCATCGGGTCTTATATCGGTGTTAGCCCCGATGACAGCGTTCTTACGGTTACGTATCAATAGATGCCTTTCACGCGCCGTCCAGCGGGGCGCGGCTTCTCGTGATGCACTCAGGCCGCGTTTGACGCATAGTGATAACTCGACGCAGGCCTATTAGCGTTGCTGATGAGGATGGGATCGAATGGACCTCAAGCAAATCCAGTACTTCATCGCGCTCTTCGAAGACGGCTCGGTCACGCGCGCGGCCAAGCGGCTCAACATCGTGCAGCCCGCGTTGAGCATGCAGATCGCCAAGCTCGAAGACGAACTGCATCAGCAACTCTTCGAACGGGGCGCGCACGGCATGGCGCCGACCGCGGCGGGACGGCTCATGTATCGCCTCTTTCTGCCGATCATGCGCGACCTCGCGCACGCGCGGCAGCAGCTCGTGCAGCGCGATGAAGTCGTGACCGGGCACGTGGGCATCGGGCTGATCGCGTCGGTCACGGAGAGCGTGCTCGCCGACTCGCTCTCGCGTTTTCATGCGCGTTATCCGGATGTCGAAGTGACCGTCGCCGATGGCTACAGCGCGACGTTCATCGACTGGGTGGCGGGCGGCCAGCTTGATGCGGCGATCATCAACAAGCCGCGCGCGCGCCTGTCACTCGATTCGCGCCCGCTGCTCGACGAAGAAATGGTGCTCGCAACCAGCGCCGCGCATGGCCCGGACCTGCCGCACGCGATCGAACTGGCGCAGTTGCCGGAGCTCGAACTCGTCTTGCCGACCAAGCGCCACGGTCTGCGCGGCGTGCTCGACAGCGCCGCGCAACATGAAGACGTGCTGCTCGCGCCGCGCTTCGAAATCGACGTGCTCTCCACTATTCTCAAGCTCGTCGAGCACACGCGCTTTGCGACGATTCTTCCGCGCATCGTGGTCGAACGCGCCGCGCGGCACGGCACCTTGCGCGCGTGCCCGATTCTCGCGCCGCGCATCGTGCGCCATATCGTGTGCGTGAGTCATCCGCGCCGGCCGTTGAGCGCGGCAGCGGAGGCGCTGATCGCGATCATCGGCGACGAACTGCACCAAGCATCGAATACTTCGGTGTCCGATACATTACCCCAATGAAGGAACGAACACGATGAACGCATTGCACTGGATCGGCGGCGAATGGACCGGCACGCCGACGCTCGACAGCATCGACCCCGCGACGGGCGAAGCCATCGGCCAATACGCCGACGGCGGCGCGCACGAAGCGGACGCCGCCATTGCCGCGGCGCGCCATGTGTTCGACCGCACGACGTGGGCGCAGGACGCGCGCTTGCGTCAGGACGTGCTGCTCGCGTGGGCCGCGGCGCTCGAACAGCAGCGCGATTCGCTGGCGACGCTGCTCACGCGCGAGAATGGCAAGGCGATCGCGCAATCGCGCGGCGAAATCGCGGGCGCCATATCGGAGGTGCGCTATTACGCGGGGCTCGCGCGGCATATCGCGGGGCACGTGCTCGAACCGGAACCGGGCACCCTCTCGACGATGTTGCGCGAAGCCGCCGGCGTCGCGGCGATCATCGTGCCCTGGAACGCGCCGGCCGTGCTGCTCGTGCGCTCGCTCGCGCCCGCGCTCGCGGCAGGCTGCACGGCGGTCGTGAAGCCGGCCTCGCAGACGTCGCTCGTCACGGCCGCGATGCTGCGCTGCTTCGAGCACACCGCGTTGCCGAAGGGCGCTGTCAACCTGGTGAACGAACAAGCGCACGCTGCAAGTCAGCGGCTCGCGGATTCGCACGGCGTGGACGTGGTGAGCTTCACGGGATCGACCGCGACCGGCAAGAAGATCATGGCCGCAGCGGCGGACAGCATGAAGAAGCTCTCGCTCGAACTCGGCGGCAAGTCGTGCTGCCTCGTGTTCGACGATGCCGACATCGTCGCCATCGCGCCGCGTCTCGCGCGCGCCGCGACCATCATCTCCGGTCAGCAATGCACGGCCGCGCGTCGCGTGCTGGTGCATGCGTCGCGCGCGGCCGAGATGCGCGAGCATCTCGCGGGCGCGATCGCCGCGCTGAAAGTGGGACCCGGCATCGATCCGGCGACGGATATCGGCGCGCTCATCGATGCGCCCACGCGCGATTCGGTGGACCGCACCATCGAACGCGCATGCGACGTGGCGGATCGCGTGCTCTTGCGCGGCGCACGCTCCGGCCACGCGTTTCTTTCGCCGACGCTCGTCGAGCATGCCGACCCGAAGGCGTTCTTCTGCCAGGACGAAATCTTCGGGCCGTTCGTCACGCTTGAAGTGTTCGAGAGCGAGCAGGAAGCGCTCGCGAAGGCCAATGACACGGTCTTCGGCCTGTCAGCGAGCGTGTGGACGCAAGACGGCCCGCGCGCCTTTCGCATGGCGCGTGCGCTGCGTAACGGCACGGTCTGGATCAACGACCACAACAAGCTCTTCGCGGAAGCGGAAACCGGCGGCTACCGGCAAAGCGGCCTCGGGCGTCTGCATGGCTACGACGCGCTCGCCGACTTCACCGAGATCAAGCATATCTGCATGCCGGCGGGTGTCGCGGAAGGCATCGCTCCGTTGCGCTGACACGCTAAGGAAGCGATCGGCGTTCGCGCGCCTGGGCCTTGGTCATGACAGTGAAGCTCAGCAAATCAAAGACGCCCACAGGCGATTCATCGCCAGGGCCGCCTTTCGATCCGTCTGTACGTGAAATGGCCGGAATGGGAGCTCAAGTCTCGCCGGCCATTCCGCGGTTCAGCCGTACCGACCATTCTCGGAAGAACGATCATCAGGTGGTGGAAACATTCGGCACCCGGCAGGAGGATGCGATCCACCGGAAGGTGGGACCGCCTCCACGGCTTTCCCGACATGACTGGGTACCACAACAGTACGCAGCCGCGTCGAACTCCGATCGCTTGAAATCGCTTTTCTGATCGCGGCACGACGCTTGCGCGCAATGCTTCTGTATGCATCCAGTGGGAGATCCGAAATGAAATCGAGACTTGCAGTGACTGCGCTCCTGATCGCGCTGTCAGGCGGCGCAAATGTGGCCAGCGCGGCCGGCGCGGGCGGTGGCATGATCGGCGGCGCGGCGGGCGGCGCCGTGGGCGGAACGAGCGGCGCGGGCACGGGAACGAACGGCGTCAACGGACTGTCCGGCGCGACCGGCGCGAACACGTCGGGGCCGAGCGACGGCGCCGGCATGACGCGCGGCGGCGGCATCGGCGGCGCGAATGACGGCACCATGAACGCTGCGCCGGGCAGGGGCGGCATGCAGCCGCCGGGCGCGACGCGCAACATGTCCTCAGGCGTGACGAGTCCGCAGAACACCCCTTCGCCGGGCGGCGGCGGATCACGCGGCGGATGGTAAGACGCGCATTCGCTTCCATGCATGAGACCAGCGCGGTTCGCGCCGCGCTGGCGTAGGGCATGTTCGCTTCATCGGGGTCTCAATAGCGAGCCATCAGCGGGTAGAATAGTCTGAAGTTCTCCCGCCCGCTCGGGCATCCGCAAGCCGTTGCCGACACCAATGCTTGTCCCTATTAAGCCTGCGAACGAAAGCGAGCGCATTGCCGCGCTCCGCGCACTGAATATCCTCGATACCGCGCCGGAAGAGCGCTTCGACCGCCTGACGCGGCTCGCTAAACGCCTGTTCGACGTGCCCATCGCGCTGGTGAGTCTCGTCGACGAAAATCGCCAGTGGTTCAAGTCATGCACCGGCCTCAAGACGCGTCAAACATCGCGCGATGTTTCGTTCTGCGCACATGCCATCGGCGGCAGCGACGTGTTGATCGTGCCCGATGCCCGCGCCGACGCGCGCTTCGATGACAATCCGCTCGTCGTCGGCCCGCCGTTCATCCGCTTTTATGCGGGGTATCCGCTGAGTTTGCCGAACGGCGCGAAGCTCGGCACGCTGTGTCTCATCGACCAGCAGCCGCGCGCATTCGGCGAGGAAGATCGGCGGCTCTTGCGCGACCTCGGCCGCATGGCGGAACAGGAAATGGCCGCGCTGCAACTCGCGACCATTGACGAACTCACGCTGCTGTCCAACCGGCGCGGCTTCGAGATGCTCGCGCAGCATTCGCTCAATGTCTGCGAGCGGCTTTCGCGCGACGCGACGCTGCTTTTGATCGACCTGGACGGGTTTCGCGACATCAACGATACGTACGGGCACGTCGAAGGAGACCGCGCGTTGCAGACGTTCTCCGACGTGCTGCGCGATGTGCTTGCCGAGAGCGACGTGATCGCGCGACTGAGCGGCGACGAGTTCGCCGTGCTGCTCACCGACACGAGCGCCGAGGACACCGACGATCTGATCGAACGGCTGCGCCACGCGCTGCGTCAACGGGAAGCGCGCGTGCATCGCGGCTACGCGATCGGCTTCAACGTGCGGCAGACGCAGTTCGATCCGGCGCTCCATCACAGCGTGGCGGACCTGCTCGCCGAAAGCGGCTTCGGCGAGTAAGCCCGCCGCAACCTGTCAGCCGTTTTGTTTCTTGCCGTTCAACTCGGCAACGACATCGAACATATGCGGCACGTATTCGTCGCCGTGGCCGAGGTTGATGCCGAGCACGTAGATCTGACGCACGGCTTCGGCCAGAATCGCAGTCGATGAATACGAAGCCGCAAGCTGGCTATACGAGCGCATGTCTTTCGCGGCATTTCGGATTGCGAACTGTTGTCCGCTGTCGTCGCCTTCGAGCAGATACGGAATAAGACGGTCGAACGTCTTGCTGTGCGCGCCGCTCAGACGGCACACCGCCGCGAATTCATGCAGGTTCAACTGGGCTTTCGCGGCCGTGCCGAACGCTTCAGCGAGAATCGCCCCGTTCGCCTGCGCAATGAAGTTGTGGATGAGCTTCGCGCGATAGCCCGATCCGTGCGCGCCCAGATGATGCACCGTCTCCCCGTACGCAGCCATGAGCGGCCGCACGCGATCCAGCACCGCTGCATCGCCGCCTACCAGCACGTTGAGCCGGCCTTCGCGCGCTTCCTTCGGCGTGCGGTTCACGGGCGCATCGAGGAACGCGGCGCCCTTCTCGGCGAATGCGCTGGCCGCTTCGGCGGCGAAGTCGGCATCGGCCGTCGTGCTGTCGATCACGATCAAACCGTCGTGCGCGCCCGCGAGCAGGCCGTCTTCGCGAAACACGGCATCGCGCACATGCGGTGTGCCCGTGACGCATACGATCACCACATCGACGTTGCGCGCAAGTTCTGCGGCGCTGCCGAGTTTCTTCGCGCCTTGCGCGACCAGTTCTTCGAGCGCCTGACGGCTGCGGTGCCCGACCACCGAGAGCTTGAATCCCTTTTTCATCACCTGCGAGGCGATGGCGCTGCCCATCAGTCCCAGTCCGATCATGCCGACGCGTTCGATGCGCGCGGCAGATGCCGTTTCGTTCAGGCTCATGTTGTTCGTGTCCATTGACGTTACGCTCAGAGGGTGACAGCTTCCTGCATCGGTCGCGGCTTGCGTGTTTGCATCGGCTCGGCGTTGCGCCGGGTCCATTGCAGATAGCGCGTGTCCAGTTCGGCCATGCTATTGCAACCCAGTAGACCGATAACGCGATCCACTTCCGTCTTCAATATGTCGATGGCGCGGTCCACGCCCGCGCGACCGCCCGCCGCGAGACCCCACGTCGTCGCGCGACCGAGGAGTACCGCATCCGCGCCGAGCGCCATCGCTTTCACGATGTCGGAGCCGCGCCGGAAGCCGCCATCGAGCATCACGGCAAGACGCCCGTTCACTTCGGCGACGACTTCGGGCAGCACTTCCAGCGCCGCCACCGATCCGTCGAGTTGCCGCCCGCCGTGATTCGATAGCACGATGCCGTCCGCGCCCACGGACACGGCGCGCGCCGCGTCTTCCGGATGAATGAGCCCCTTGATGATGAGGCGTCCCGGCCAGCGATCACGCAGCCAGCGGATATCGTTCCACGACAGCGAAGGATCGAGTTCCTTCGCGAGCGCCGATGCCGCGCCGCGCACACTGTCTTGTCCGGGCGGCAGCAGGTCCCCGAGATTCGCGAACTTCGGCATGCCGCCGGGCCAGAGCACATCCATCATCCAGCGCGGATGCGCGAGCACGTCGAGCGTATTGCGCAGATCGAGCTTCAGCGGACGCGCGTAGTTGCGCAAGTCCCATTCACGCTTGCCATAGATCGCGCTGTCGGTGGTCACGACGAGCGCCTCGACTTGCGCTTGCTTCGCGCGTTCGGCGAGCTTCGCGACGAAGTCCCGCGTGCGATACATGTAGACCTGCATCCACACGCGCCCGCCAGCGCTCGCCACCACGCGTTCGAGCGGCACCGTCGAGGCATTGCTGAGAATGAACGGAATGCCTGCGGCAGCCGCCGCGCTCGCAAGCGCGATATCGCCTTCGCGCGAGAGCAGACCGCTGAAACCCGTCGGCCCGATCATGAACGGCGCGGCGCTGCGCCGGCCGAAGAGGTCGATGCCGATGTCCCGCTTCGATACATCCACCAGCGAACGCGGCCTGAAAGCGATATCCGCGAACACCGAGCGATTGCGCAGCAGCGTGGCTTCCTCTTCCGCGCCGCCTTCCACATACTCGAAACAGAAGTTGGGCACGCGCCGCTGCGCCATGCCGCGAAGCTCCTCGATGCTGTGCGCGCGGCGCGGATCGTTACCCGTATAAAGACGACGTTGCACGACTGCTCTCCTGCTGTGCTCTGCTTATACCGGCAGCTTGCGTTGATAGTTGATGTTGAGTACCGACACCACCTGAAACACGGCCACCGCCACGAAGAACATCAACGCGAGGAAATACGAACCCGTCGTCTGCACGATATAGCCGATGAAGATCGGCACGAAGATGCCCGCAATATTGCCGACGAAGTTCATGATGCCGTTGAGCGTGCCGGTGCGCGCGCGCGTCGCGAGCATCGCAGGCGTCGCCCAGTTGCAGCCGCCGTTCCAGCGCAGGAAGAAGAGCGCGACGCACAGCAGCGTCACGACGAGGAACGGTGTCTTCACAAACGCAACGCCGAGCATCGACAACGCGACGGCCGCCGCGCCGATGATCATCATCGAGCGATACACGAGGTTCGCGCCCGCGCCCGACGCCTTCCACTTGTCGGCGAGCTGACCGCCGAGCACTTCGCCCACGAAGCCGCAGAAGAAGATCAGGAACGTCGCGCCGCCCAGCGACTTCAGATCGAAGCCGTGGACCTTGAAGAGGTACGTCGGCAGCCACGTCATCAGCCCGAAGAAAATCAGGTTGGTGCAGGTATGGCTCAGGCACATGCCCCACACGGACCGGTACGCGAAGAAGCGCAACAGCGAACCGCCCGCCGCGACCTTCGGCTCGTTCGCGTCTTCCTCGGCGTGCGCGCGCTCGATGTACGCGGCCTCTTCCTCGCTGATCGACGGATGCTCGCGCGGCGTATTGCGGATGTACCACCACGCCCACACGCCGCACAGGATCGTGCCGACGCCCGCGACCACGAAGGCCGCGCGCCACGAGCCGAGCACCGTCATCAGCGTTGCCACGACGATTGCGCCAACGCCCGAGCCGAGCGCGCTGCCGCCATCCAGCAGCGCCGCGCCGCGCGTCTTTTCGTTCTGCGTGAGCCACAGCGCATTCAGCTTGCCGCCGCCCGGATAGATCGGCGCTTCCGTCACGCCGAGGCCGAGGCGCGTCAGCAACAACAGGAACCAGCCGGTACTGAGCGCGCCGAGCGCCTGAAAGAAGCCCCAGCCGACGGTCGCGGCGGCGATCAATGCGCGCGGCTTCAGGCGGTCCGCCAGCATGCCCGACGGAACCTGCATGAACAGATACGTCCAGAAAAAGGAGCTCAGAATGATTCCCTGCCGTTCCGGCGTCAGGCTGAACTCCTGCGAGATGGCGGGCATCGCCACCGAAAGCGCCGCCCGGTCGATATAGTTGATGGACACGAGCATCAGCAGCAGAAGGAAAATCTTCCACCGCACATTCGTCATCTTCACGGCTTGCACACGACTACTGCTCGACACATCCATTGTCCGTCTCCTAACCAGTCTTATATTTCAGACGAGCGGAATCGCTCGCTCGTCATGCTTGAGTGCTTCAGTGGCCCCAGCGCAGCACCAGCGGGTCGAGCCGGCGCGCGACTTCGAGCAAGCCTTCGCGCGTCTTCGGGTGCACGGACGCGAACGGGTGACGCACCGCGTCCGAGCCGATCACGCCGCCTTCCTTCATCAGGATCTTGCAGGCCGCGAGTCCGCACTGGCGGTTCTCGTAGTTGATGAGCGGAAGCCACTGCTGATACAGCGACGCTGCCTGTTCCTTGTCGCCGCTCGCGTAGGCATCGACGATCTTGCGGATGCCGTCCGGATAGCCGCCGCCGGTCATCGAGCCGGTCGCGCCCGCTTCGAGGTCGGGCATCAGCGTGATGGCTTCTTCGCCGTCCCACGGACCCACGACGCTATCGCCGCCGAGTTCGATCAGCTCGCGCAGCTTCGAGGCAGCCTGCGCCGTTTCGATCTTGAAGTACGCGACGTTCTCGATCTCGCGCGCCATGCGTGCGAGAAACGGCGCGGAGAGCGGCGTGCCCGCCACCGGCGCGTCCTGAATCATGATGGGAATGCCGATCGCATCCGACACCTTGCCGAAGAACTCGTAGATGCCCTTCTCGGTCACGCGGATGGTCGCGCCGTGATACGGCGGCATGATCATGACCATCGCGGCGCCCGCATCCTGCGCGGCGCGGCTGCGGCGCGCGCAGACGTCGGTGCTGAAATGCGTCGTCGTGACGATCACCGGCACGCGGCCCGCCACGTGCTCCAGCACCACGCGCATCACCGTGTCGCGCTCTTCATCGGACAACGCGAATTGCTCGGAGAAGTTCGCCAGAATGCACAGGCCGTTGGAACCGGCATCGATCATGAAGTCGACGCAGCGCTTCTGGCCTTCGAGATCGAGCTGTCCCGCCTCGTCGAAAATCGTCGGAACGACGGGAAAGACACCGCGGTATGAGGTCGTATTATTCATAGTTAGGAATGCGATGGTTAAGGGTTGAGTACGGGATAACCGGACTTCCATGCGCCTTCAGGTGATCGCGCCGATTTGCCAGGGCACGAATTCGTTCTGGCCGTAGCCGTGAATCTCGCTGCGGGTGCGCTTGCCCGATGCCGTGTCGAGCATGAGCTTGAAGAGGGCTTCGCCCATTTCCTCGATGCTCTTCTCGCCGCTCAGAATCGGGCCGCAGTTCAGGTCCATGTCTTCCTGCTGGCGGTTCCAGAGCGCGTCGTTCGTCGCGATCTTGAGCGAAGGCGACGGCGCGCAGCCGTAGGCCGAGCCGCGTCCCGTCGTGAAGCAGATGAGATTCGCGCCGCCTGCCACCTGCCCTGTCGCGGAGATCGGGTCGTAGCCGGGCGTATCCATGAACACGAGGCCCTTCGCATCCACGCGCTGCGCGTATTCGTACACTTCGACGAGATTGGTATTGCCCGCTTTCGCGATGCCGCCGAGCGACTTTTCGAGCACGGTGGTCAAGCCGCCGGCCTTGTTGCCCGCCGACGGATTGTTGTTCATCGCGGCGCGGTTGCGCGCGCAATAGTCTTCCCACCAGTGAATGCGCGCGACGAGCTTTTCGCCGACGTCGCGATTGATCGCGCGGCGCGTGAGCAGATGCTCCGCGCCGTAAATCTCGGGCGTTTCGGAGAGAATCGCCGTGCCGCCGTGCGCCACGAGCAGGTCCACGGCTGCGCCGAGCGCGGGGTTCGCGGAGATGCCCGAATAGCCATCCGAGCCGCCGCATTGCAGTCCGACAATCAGGTGCGATGCCGGCACCGGCTGGCGCTCCACGCGATTCGCGGAAGCGAGCATGCCCTTCACCACCTCGATGCCGTGCGCGACCGTCTTCGCCGTGCCGCCAGTTTCCTGGATGCTGAACGTCTGCAGAAACGGCGCTTCGCTGAGGCCCTGCGTCTCCAGAATGCGCGAGATCTGGTTCGTCTCGCAGCCAAGGCCGATCACGAGGACGCCCGCGAAGTTCGCGTGCGTCGCATAGCCGCCGAGCGTTCGCTGGAGCATCGCGAGCCCTTCGCCTTCGGGGTCCACCGCGCAGCCCGCGCCGTGCGTCAACGCGACCACGCCGTCCACGTTCGGATAAGCTGCGAGGCTCGCGGGGTTCGTGTCGCGGCGAAAGTGATCGGCAATCGCGCGGGCGACGGTCGCCGAGCAGTTGACCGAGGTCAGAATGCCGATGTAATTGCGCGTCGCCACGCGGCCGTCCGGACGCACGATGCCGTCGAACGTGGCGGGCGTCTTCGCGTATTGCGTGGTGCGGGCGCTTGCGCTGAACGCGTAGTCGCGATCGAATTCGCCCATCGCGACGTTATGCGTGTGAACGTGCTCGCCCGGCGCAATGGCGCGGCTCGCGAAGCCGATGATCTGGCCGTAGCGCCGCACCGCTTGGCCTTCATCGATGGCGCGCGTCGCGATCTTGTGGCCCGGCGGAATGAGTCCGGATACGGTGATGGCTTCGTCGGGGAGCCGCGCCCCGCCGACCAGTTGCTCTCGCGCGATGACGACGTCGTCGTCACGGTGCAAGCGAATAACGGGGGATCGTGGCCGGGCTTCGTCGAGCCGGCTAGTGCTGTTCTGGCTTGCGTTCTGCATGATGTGAACCCGTGACGGGTTTCTCGAGTGTCGTCTCCGAGACCGACTATACGGTTGCCGGACGCGGCATGTATATTGAATTGTTTCCATCCCCCGATCACTTCTCCTACTTGCCCGCGACTCGCCGATGAACACGGTCCAGATGCTGCTGTCGAGACTCAGAATGAAACAGCTTCAATTGCTGATTGCGCTCGACGAACACAAGTCGCTGCACAAGGCCGCGGCGGTGCTAGCCGTCACGCAGTCGGCGGCGAGCAAGGCGTTGCATGAACTGGAGGCGCTATTCGACACGCCCCTCTTCGAGCGCTCGGCGAGCGGCATGCTGCCGAACCAGTACGGGCATCGCGTGATTCAATACGCGCGGCTCCTGACCACGGACCTGACGCTCCTGTGTCAGGACATCGCGGAGATTCAGTCGGGGCGCGGCGGACGTCTTGCCATCGGCGCGATCATGGGCGCGATTCCGGCTGTCGTCGTGCCCGCGCTCGATGCGTTGCACGCGGACCAGCCGCATGTGTCGGTGGAAATCGTCGAGGACACGAGCGCGCGCATGCTGCTGCAACTCGATGAAGGCGTTCTCGATCTCGTGATCGGCAGATCGGCGGTCAGCGAACAGCCTTCGAAATACCGGTACTGGAAGCTCGCCGACGAGCCGCTCTCTGTGGTGGTCGGCTACCGGCACGCGACCAAGTCGCGCAGCCACGTGGAGATGCGCGATCTCGCGCATTGCCGCTGGGTCACATACCCGAGCCAGATGCCATTGCGCGAACTGCTGGAACGCGAGATGGACCTCGCGGGCGTGGCCATGCCCGCCAACACGATCTCGACCGCATCCACGTTCGTCACGGTCGCGCTGCTCAATCAGAGCAAGGACCTCGTGTCCGTGCTGCCCACCGATATCGCGAACTTCTTTGCGCAGCACAAGATGCTGCGCATTCTTCCGGTGACGTTGCGCTCGCCTTCGCAGACGTACGGCATTGTGACGCGCAAGACCGGCGTGCTCTCGCCGATGGCCGAACGCTTCATCGCGCTGCTCACGAGTCGAACGCGCGTTTCGAACGCCTCATAGAACGGCGGGACCGGGGTTTGCTCGGCTGGTTCGGCCCACTGTAGACAAGCCGAGGAGCCCCGCCGTGACGCCCTTTGAGACAGCCATTCTTGTCCGACGTGAAGACCCGTGGTCGCTGGAAGCGCAGTCCCTGCTCGACGAACTGAGCGCAATGCTCGCGGTGTTTTCCGGCGACGGCGGCCAGAGCCGCTTCTCCCCGGAAGATGCGTGTTCGGCGCGCGGCGCATTCGTCGTCGCGCGAACGACGCAGGGCCTCGCCCTCGGATGCGGCGCGTTCAGGCGCTTCGATTACGGGGTGGCCGAACTCAAGCGCATTTACAGCCGGCCGAATACGCGCGGCGTGGGCAAGGCGATTCTGTCGCAGCTCGAAGCGGATGCGGCCGCGGTCGGCTATCACACGCTGCTGCTCGAAACGCGCTCGTTCAACCGGCGCGCCATTGCGTTCTATCAGCGTAACGGCTTCACGCCGACGGCCCGTTACGGCATCTACGTTCATCAGCCCGACGCCTGCTGCTTCGAGAAGAGCATCGGCGTCAAGGCTGATTAGCGCGCTACCCGCCGCGCCTCGCTTAGACGAGGTTGATTTCGACCTCGATGTTGCCGCGCGTCGCTTTCGAATACGGGCAGGTTTCGTGAGCGGCATCGACGAGCGCGCGCGCCACGTCGGGTTGCACGCCGGGCAGGCTCACGTTCAGGCGCGCGCCGAGCAGGTAGGCGTCGCCTGTCATGCCGAGATCCACTTCCGCGTCCACGGACAAATCAGGCGGCAGCGTCACCTTCAGCTTGCGCGCCGCGAGCCCCATTGCGCCGATGAAACACGCCGACCAGCCCGCCGCGAAGAGTTGCTCCGGGTTGGTGCCCTTGCCCGCGCTGCCGGGCGACGACAAGTCGATATCCAGGCGGCCGTCGGAGCTGCGCGCCGTGCCGTCGCGCCCGCCGGATGTGTGGGTCTTTGCCGTGTACAGCACCTTTTCGATCTTGGACATGATGTTTCCTCAATGAATGGAAGGCCGCTATTTAGATCGTATGCGATCTAATCGGTTGCGCTATACTGCATGATCGGTTCGGGGGTGTCAATTGCATTTGCTTAAGCCGGCAATAGCCGTCTCTCGTTCCTCTTGTTCCCCATACGCAATAGTGTTTGTCCGCCGTGGGTGTTCGCCGCGCGGCGGCGCGCGCCTACAGTGAGCCTCCATCGGATCCGTCGATTCGAACGGCAAGACAGCCGACACTCACACCGTCAGAGGCTCATCATGAATGCAAGCAAAGTGGTCATCGTCACCGGCGCGTCGCAAGGCATTGGCGCCGAAACCGTGAAGGCTTTTCGCGAACGCGGCCATCGTGTCATTGCGACTTCGCGTTCCATCGGCGAATCAGCCGACGAAAATCTCGTCACGATCGCCGGCGATATCGCCGATGCAGGCACGGCCGAGCGCGTCGTCGCGACCGCCATCGACCGATTCGGGCGCATCGACACGCTGGTCAACAACGCGGGCATTTTCATCGCCAAGCCGTTCACGCAGTACACCCCGGAGGACTACGCAGCGATCCAGCGCGTGAACGTGGACGGCTTTTTTCACATCACGCAGCGCGTCATCGCGCACATGCAGGAAGCGGGTAGCGGGCATATCGTCACGGTGACGACGAGCCTCGTCGATCATCCGATCAGCGGCGTGCCTTCGGTGCTCGCTTCGCTCACGAAAGGCGGCCTGAATGCGGCGACGAAATCGCTCGCCATCGAGTACGCTCGTTCGGGCGTGCGGGTGAACGCGGTATCGCCGGGCGTGATCAAATCGCCGATGCACCCCGAAACGACGCACGCCGCGTTGGCGGCGCTGCATCCGGTGGGCCGCATGGGCGAGATGAGCGATGTAGTCAATGCGATCCTCTTTCTCGACGATGCCCCGTTCGTCACGGGCGAAATTCTGCACGTCGATGGCGGCCAGAGCGCGGGGCATTGAGTCGTCATTTCACAGGAGTCTGATATGCCTATCGTCACCATTCAGGTCACGCGCGAAGGCACGCAGCCCGGCGCGAATGCGATTACCGCCGACGAAAAGGCGCGGCTGATCGCGGGCGCGAGCCAGCTATTGCTCGACGTGTTGCACAAGCCGCTCGAAGCCACGTTCGTCGTGATAGAGGAAGTGGAGTTGGACAACTGGGGCTGGGGCGGACTGCCGGTGCAGGACTACCGCAAGAAGCTCGCGGACAAGGCGGGATGACGCTTTACTGCGGCGCGCGATCGGCGCGTGCGCGCGGCAGATGTTCGAAGAGAAAGTCGACGAACACCCTGACGCGCGACGACAGATGGCGCGCGTGCGGATAGAGCAGGATGAACGGACGCGTGCTGCGGTAGCCGGAGAGCACTTCGACGAGGCGCCCCGCGCGCAGGTCCTTTTCGACGATGAAGCGGTACGTCTGAAAGAGGCCCGCGCCCGCTCGCGCGAGCGTGACGCCCGCGAGCGCGTCTCCCGATGAGCCATAGGCGCCTCGCGTGACGATATCGGTGTCGCCCGATGCATCGCGAAACGTCCAGGCGATATTGCGCCCGCTGCTCGGCCTCTCGAACTGAATGCACTCGTGCGCTGCAAGATCGCCGGGCGACTCGGGCACGCCCTTGCGCTTCAGATACGCCGGCGTTCCGACGACGACCATCTCCGCGTCTTCGAGCTTGCGGGCAATGAGCGAGGAATCGTCCGGCGCGCGGCCGCGTATCGCGAGATCGAAGCCGTCGTCCGCAAACTCGATGTTGCGGTTGCTCAGATGCGTCTCGATGCTGACGTCCGGATAGCGCTCGCGAAACGCAGGCAGAAGCGGCAACACGCGGTAATGCCCGTACGGCGTCGGCATGCTGATGCGCAGCACGCCCGCGGGCGTGGTTTGTTGCCCTGTGACTTCGCGTTCGGCATCGACCAGTTCGCCGAGCGCTTGCCGACAGCGTTCGTAGTAACGCCGGCCGGAATCGGTCAGGCGGATCTGCCGTGTGGTGCGCACGAAAAGCCGCACGCCGAGGCGCTCTTCGAGGCGAGCGACCGACCGGCTCACCGCGGCCGGATTCACGCTCGCGGCATTCGCGGCGAGCGTGAAGCTTTCCAGCTCGGCAGCGAGGCAGAAGAGCTCGATACTGCCGAGCAGCAGGTCGTCGAACCTTCGATGCATGCGTGCTCTTTTCCGGTTAGCGCCGGCGCTATGTCAGGCCGTTTCGTTGACTGAGCGGATGAGGTTCTCGCGCAGCGTGACGATCGCCTTCTGGACCTTCACGAATTCGGCGGGCTTGAGACCGGTGGCTGCGACGAGATCCATCTTGCCGCCCTTTTCCCGCAGGCGGCGCCCCTCCCTGGTCAGACTCACGCGCACCTGGCGCTCGTCGGCGGGGTCGCGCTGTCTTTCTACGTAGCCCATCGCTTCGAGCTTCTTCAGGATCGGCGTGAGCGTGTTTGATTCGAGAAAGAGCTTCTCGCCGAGCCTGCCGACGGTTTGATCGTCTTCTTCCCACAGCGCGATGATGGTGATGTACTGCGTGTAGGTCAGGCCGAGTTCTTCGAGAATGGGCTTGTACGCCTTGCCGAACGCGAGATTCGCCGAGTACACGGCAAAGCACAGAAAGTCCGACAGCGACGGTGCGCAAGACGACGGTTCCGTCGATTTCATGATGCTCTCCGGAGCGAGACTTCGATGCAGGCATTATAGATCGCGCGCGATGGAATCGCGTCCGTTTAATCCCGCATTACCCTCAAGCGGTACGGGGAATTTCGCGCTGCGGTTTGGTCTCGTGTTACCGTACCTGCGTTCTTCGATCATACGAAGGACACGTTCTCGGGGCGGGGTGCAATTCCCCACCGGCGGTAATCGTCCCATGCGGACGTAGCCCGCGAGCTGCTCGGCCAGGATCATCGAAAGATGGCATTGGGCGATGTCGGCAGACCCGGTTGGATTCCGGGGCCGACGGTATAGTCCGGATGAAAGAGAACAGGACGGTGCGCGCGCCTTCTTCGGGAGACGCGCGGCCGTCCTTCGCCCTGTTCACACAAACAGGCAGAAGTCCATGAGCACATCCATTTTCAACGAATCACAGGCAGTACAGGCTGCGGGCGCTCGCCGTCCGCGCATTGCGTTCGTTCAGGCTTGCTGGCATCGCGATATCGTCGATCAGTGCAAGACGTCCTTTCTCCAGGCAATCGAAGAACACGGCTATGCGCGCGACGACATCGATCTTTTCGAAGTCGCCGGCGCGTTCGAAATCCCGCTGCACGCGAAGCGGCTCGCGCAGAGTGGGCGCTATGCGGGCATCGTGGCGGCGGGACTGGTGGTCGATGGCGGCATCTACCGGCACGAATTCGTCGCGCAGACCGTGATCAACGGGTTGATGCAGGTGCAGCTCGAAACGGGCACGCCGGTGTTTTCCGCCGTGCTCACGCCGCATCATTTCCACCACGGCGAGGAGCACGTCGGCTTCTTCCGCGAGCATTTCCTCGTGAAAGGCCGAGAAGCGGCGCATGCGTGCGCGGATACGATCGGCAAGCTCAGCGCGCTGCCGGTTCTATAAGCCTCAGCGAAGTAGCGGTCATGGGCGCCCGGCCCGTGACCGCTTTTTGGACGCGGTTTCGGGAGACCGTTAGTTGCATCGGCAGGCGTAAGCAGATGTCGCTTGCAGGCCAACGCTGTTTTCTTGTCACGCGAGCGGTCGAGCGCAGCCGCTCGCACGCTTCTCTTTCCCTATACCCCGATGGCCCGACGCAACTCACCCTCTCCGTGGACAAACTCCACGCCGCACAAGCGCAGCGGCCCATTGCGCGGCCTGTTCGCGCTGCGGCACTCGTGGAACGGCCTCGTCGTGACCTGGCGCGAGGAAAGCGCGTTTCGCCAGGAGGTCGGCCTTGCAGTCGTCCTGCTGCCGGTGGCGTTCATCGTGCCTGTGACGGCGGCCGAGCGCGTGCTGCTGGCCGCGTCGGTACTGCTCGTGTTGTTAATCGAACTGATTAATTCGAGCATCGAGGCGGCCATCGATCGCATTTCGCTCGAACGTCACGAACTCTCGCGCCGCGCGAAAGATTGCGGCAGCGCGGCCGTCACTGTCGCGCTCGTCATCTGCGTGCTGACGTGGGGCATCATCTGCGGGCCGATGGCGTGGCATTGGGCGCGCACGCTGGCATAGAGCGGCAGCACCGAGTATCAAAACTCCACGAGCGCGAAGTCGTCTTTGCCGACGTCGCAGAGGGGACAGCGCCAGTCATCCGGCACGTCGCGCCAGCGCGTACCCGGTGCAATGCCGTGTTCCGGGTCGCCCGCGGCTTCGTCGTAAATCCATCCGCAGATCAGGCAGACCCATTGGGTGAACGCGGACGCCGCGGGTTCGGGCGCGACGGCTTGCGCACTCGGACGAAGCGATTCACCGTGCACGTCTTCGTCCAGCGAGACGATGAGCGGCCCCGCCTGCGCATCGATGCCCTTTGCCAGAAACGCGCCGAGTTCGGCGTGCAGCCGCATGGCTTCCTGCGCAGTCAGATCGATCCAGTACGGATCGCCCGCGCCGTTATTCAGCCGCGCCGATGAGAACTGCAATTCGAGCGCGGCGCCCTTCTTGTACATGCCTTCGGCCTCTTAGTGATTAGCATACTCTTCGGTTTTCGGATACCGGAGAGTATCCGGATGCTAACACGAATCTTTCCGGCGCTGCCCTTACTTGCTAGTATCGGGCGTCGGCGAAATTCAACATCGAGAGGACTCGAACATGGCAAGGCTTTCGCGCGAGGAAACTCAGGCGCTTACGCGGCAGCGGTTACTGTCGGTCGCGAAAGAGCACTTCGCCCGCGATGGCTACGCCGCCGCCTCGCTCGACCGCATCGCCGACGAAGCGGGGTTCAGCAAGGGCGCGGTCTATTCGAATTTCGCGGGAAAGGACGAGCTTTTTCTCGGTGTGCTGGAAGAACACGGGCGCGTCAGTCTGGATCAGATACTGGCCGATTTGCAGGGCGCGCAGAGCATCGAGAAAGCCATCGACCGTATTGCGGCATGGGCCACGCGCAGTTCGCGGCTTGGCAACTGGCCGATGCTGATCCTCGAATACTCGCGCGTCACGAAGCCCGCGGACGCCTTTCGCAAGTCGCAGGAGAAGGTGCTGCGCGCGCAGTGGAAGGCGCTCGGCGAGGTGCTGCTTCAGTTCGATCCCGAGCTCGACGTCAAGCCGGAAGTGCTCGGCGCGCTCGTGTTCGAACTGACCTATGCGCCCGCGATGAGTTTCGTCAGCAAGCCCACATCGGGCGATTTGTTGCGCACAGCGCTGCGAGGTCTCTTCGGTACGCTGCGCGCTTCCGGTTGATCCGGGCTTACCAACCCTGCGAGCCACCGGCATCGTGCTTCGTCACGGGCGAGGGCTTGCCGCTTTGCGCGCCGGACGGCATCGCGCCGCCCATGTCGCGGCTCATGCCGCTTCCCTGGCCGCCTTTCGATACCGTGCCCGGCGATACGTTGGACGATCGCTGCGTACCGGACGCATCGGCCGATTGTCCTGCCGAAGTGCCCGCGCCGCCGGACGTGCTGCCGCCCTGTCCGTTGTTCACGCAGCCGCCTCCGCCGCAGCCGAGTCCTCCGCCGGCCGCATGAACGTTGCCGGCTAATGCGAGCATCGAGCCCAGGATGATATTGCGTGTCGTTGCATGCATGGCGACTCCTTTCTTCATCGAGGTTCATGCAGACGATGCAATCCACATGCCCCTCCGCCATGCCGAGCCGGCCAGAGCGGCCTCGCCGCGGGACTGTGGATTGCTCCTTCGCCACGCCGACATCGCAACGTGAAGCAGGAGTCTTCATGCTCGCCCATCCGTCCCCGAAGCAATGGTCGCTCGTGCGGCGCGCGTCGTGTTCTCCGGCGTGCCTCGCGAGCGTCTGCGCGAGCCTCTCGATCATCCCGCTTGCCTTCGCGACCGCGATGCACGCGATCAACGGCAGCATCGTGTTCTACGGGTTAGCACTCCTGCACGCGTGCGTCATCTGGTCGTGCTTCTTCTGGCACGCAAGGCACGCGCTGGACGGCGACATCGTGACCTTGCACGGCCAGACGCTCGTGATCGAATCGGCGCGCGGGCTCCACACGCGCACGCGGCGAATCGATGCACGCTGGGCGGTACTGCTCGTCACACAGGCCGGCGCGCGCACGCGCTTGTCGCTGCGCGTTGCCGGCGAGACGCTGGAACTCGGACGCTTTACCACGCAGAGCCGCCGCCTCGGATTCCTCGCCGAGTTCCAGCGCATCGCGCGCTGCGAAATGCACGCGCTGGCTCGCGAGTGACAAACCCGCACCGGACTCACCGAATTTGCAGTCGAGCATCATGGACACCTCCCTCGTTTTATTGAAGGCGACCGCGGCGCCAGGAAAGCCCGGCCGCGTGACGCTGGCCGTGGCAAACCGGAGCGACGCGCGCATCGAAATCGTACGCAGCCTGTTCGAACTGAAGCGAACGTATCGCGACGCGCGGCACGCTTTGCCGAGAGCGGGCTGGGGCTATACGGTCACCTCCGTCATCACGAAAGGCACGCTGCTCGACGCCAACGCCGAGTGGTGGGCCTGGTTCGACGGCGATACGCGCACGACCTTCGGCGGCGCCATTGCCGCGAACGCCCCGGCGCCCGCCGAGCCGCAGTTGTATCTCGCGGGGCGCATTTTCTATCGACGCACGAAAGGCGAATTGATGGAAACCGCGTTCTATCGCCGGCTGGACTATGCGGACATGTCGTTTAGCGGAATCGAGCCGCTCGATGACGCGCTCAACTACGCCGGCAAGGTGCTGATTCCCGGCGCGCTCGAAGCGCAGCATTAGGTCGGCTCGCGCCGGCACGGCGAATGCAGTGGACAACTTCCAAGGCGGGCGTGGCGGCCCTAGAATCGAATTGCGCGCAGCGCGCCCACTTCACAGGACGAGAGAATGTCGAGCACACCGGACCACGAGGACGACGATGCACGCGACGCGATGACGCGTGAAGCCCTCGAACAGCGCATTCGCACGCTGGCCTATTACATGTGGGAGGCCGAAGGCCGGCAAGCCGGCCGGGCCGACGAGTACTATCACCGCGCGCGCGAGCAGTTGAACGCGGACAATCCGGATGCGGCTCGCGAACGCTCGGTCAATTCCAAGAGCAAAAGCAAGCCGCCGTCGTGAGCACGACGGCGGGCATCGCGGGTTAAGCGCTTGTTCAGAGCGCAAGCGCCTCGTGTTCGTCTACCCACGCCATCGCGCGTTCGCGTGCGAAGGCGATCGCCTCGTTTTCATCGACGAAGGCGAGATGAAACTCCATGTCGTGCGATTCGATGTCGTCGCCTTCGTTCGCGGGCGGCATATAGATGCGCGCATTGCCGACGATGCTTCCATCCTCGATGCTCGCCGACGTGTGAATCTTGCATGAACGATACTCGAATTCCATGGTGTGCCTCCGCGTATGGGTGTGATGTTTGAAGGAGGGCACAGCATGTAGCGTGCCGCGCGCGGCGCTCGCGCGTTGCAGACGAAAATCGGATAATGCGGTCCGGCGCTTCACCATCAGCCACAATCGACCACAACCGACCACAACCACACTCAACACCTATGCGTATTCCGCCGCTCAAGGCCATCGTCGCGTTCGAAAGCGTCGCGCGCACGAAAAGCGTGAATCGCGCGGCAGAGGAGATGGGCTTGTCGGCGTCGGCGGTGAGCCATCAGATCGCGAATCTGGAAGGCATCATCGGGCAGCCGCTCTTTCAGCGTTCCGGACGAGGCCTCGTGCTTACGCCCGCCGGCGAACGCTATCTGTCCGACGTTACGGGCCTGCTCGCGGACCTGAGCCGCGCGACCGAGCGCGCATCGAGCCAGAAGGAAGTGGACATTCTGCGCGTGCATTCGAGCCCGAGCTTCGGGCTCATGTGGCTTTTGCCGCGCCTGTCGTCGTTTCAGGAAGACAACGGCGATATCCAATTGAACCTCGCGTGCTCGTACGAGAACGTGTCGTTCTCGAACGGCTATTACGACATCGACATTCGCCACGGCTACGGCAACTGGACCAATCTCGAAGTGCGGACTTTGCGCGGCGAATTCATCGCGCCGCTCGCCTCGCCGAAGTACCTCGAACGCCATCCCGTCAAGACGCCGGACGACCTGCTCTCGCATCGTCTGATCTATTCGGAGACGCCGCTCGTGCAGTGGAAACAATGGTTCGGCAGAACCGGCGTATCCGCGCCGCAGAAGACCTTCGACTTCTCGTTCGACCGCTCGTACATGTCGATCGAAACGGCGGCGCTCGGGCTCGGCATCGCGCTCGAAAGCCTGATGCTCGCGTCCGTCAAGATCAGCGAAGGCGTGCTCGTGCCGGTGTTCGACGCAAGCTACGCGGTCGAAGTCGGCGCGCATCATCTCGTCTATCCGAGCCAGAACGCCGACTTGCCGCGCGTCGAGCGGTTCCTTGCATGGATCGAGCGCGAGGCCGCGCGCGACATTCAGCCCGCGCGCTAGCCTCGCCACTGCCGCCTACGCCGACAGCGCGGGATCGCTCATGCTGTCGCAACCGGTTTCGACGTGCCCGGCGAAACGGCGCGCGAACGTGCCGTCCGTATCCACCGTCACGCGCACGTCGTACCAGCCGTGCGACGCGCGCAGGTCCAGATACAACTGCGCGGTCTCGCCGCCCGCCACGCGCCGCGTCACGGTCTTCGAAGGCTCGTAGTCGTTCGTCACGCTGAAGATGCACGCGCCGCTGCCGGTGTTCTTCAGGCGCAATTGCAGATTGCCGTTCGCGACGTCGTAGCCTTCGGCGACTTCGGGCAGCGCCTCTTCGCGCGACCACCCGCTATGCGATGCCGTCGCCTTGCCCGCCACCCGGCGCAGGAACCCGTTCGGCCCGTGCACGACGAAGTCGTAGCTGCCGTCGGCGTTCGTCGCGACGTGATCGGCGAGGCGTTTGTTGGCCTCCACCGTGTAGGTGCGCGGCGCATCCGTACTGCCCTGTCGATACAGCAGGAACACCGCGCCCGCCGCGCCCGTGTTCACGAAGTCGAAGGCCACCGTGCGCTGGCTCGCGTTCGCGTGCGTGCGCACGAAGAGTTCGTACGGCAGCGCCCGCGCGGGACGAACGCCTGGCTCCTGTTTCGGCATCGCGCCGACGACGGGCGGCATCGGCACGTAGTCGGGATGACGCGCCTTGTCGGGCGGCGCGTACGACGACGTGCCCGGCAGCGTCGGCAGGCCGCGATTCGGATTGCGGAAGTCGAACGCCGAGGTCAGGTCGCCGCAAATCGCGCGGCGCCACGGCGTGATGTTCGGCTCAGGAAGCCCGTGCGACGCGCCGAAGCGCTTCTGAATGAAGCGGATGACCGAGGTGTGGTCGAACGTTTCGGAGCACACCCAGCCGCCGCGCGACCACGGCGACACAATGATCATCGGCACGCGCGCGCCGAGCCCGTACGGACCGGCCGCGTACTTCTGGCTGCCGGGGAAAATTTCGAGGCTGGTATCGACGGTCGAGAGGCCGTTCGCGCTCGATGCCGGCGGAAACGGCGGCACGATGTGATCGAAGAAGCCGTCGTTTTCATCGTAGTTGATGAGAAGGGCCGTCTTGCTCCAGATGTCCGGGTTCGAGGTGAGCACTTGCAACACCTGATCGACGTACCACGCGCCGTAATTCGCCGGCCAGTTCGGATGCTCCGAGTACGCTTCCGGCGCGACGATCCACGAGACCTGCGGCAGCGTGCCCGCCTGCACGTCCTGCCTGAGCTTCGTGAAGTAGTCTTCGCCCGCCGCGGCGTTGGTGCCGCGACGCGCCTTTTCGTAGAGCGGGCTGCCCGGCTGCGCGTTCTGGTACTGCGTGAAGTAGAGCAGCGAGTTGTCGCCGTAATTGCCGATGTACGGGTCCTGCGTCCAGCCCCACGAGCCCTTCGCGTCGAGACCGGTGCCGATGTCCTGATAGATCTTCCACGAGATGCCCGCGCGCTCCAGCACTTCGGGGAACGTGGACCAGCCGTAGCCCGCTTCCGCGTTGTCGACGACAGGACCGCCGCCCTTGCCGTCGTTGCCCACGTAGCCGGTCCACATGTAGTAGCGGTTCGGATCGGTCGACGTGTTGGTCGAGCAGTGGTAGGCGTCGCAGATCGTGAAGGCATCTGCGAGCTGATAGTGGAACGGGATGTCGTCGCGCTTCAGGTACGCCATCGTCGTGGTGCCCTTGAACGGCACCCACTGATCGTAGCGGCCGCCGTTGAACGCGCCCTGGCCGCTCACCCAGTCGTGCGGCAGGTCTTGCAGAAACTGCATCCCGAGGTTGGATGCGCCCGGATGAAACGGCAGCACGTCGCCCGCGCCGGCGGCAATCGGCTGGTGATACACCGTCTTGCCGTTCGCGAGCCGCACGGCGCGGGTATCGCCGAAACCGCGCACGCCGCGCAACGTGCCGAAGTAGTGATCGAAGGAGCGGTTTTCCTGCATCAGCACGACAATGTGCTCGATATCCTCGATCGAACCGTGACGGTTGTTCGCGGGAATGGCGAGCGCCTGGCGAATGCCGAGCGGAACGATGTTGAGTGCGGTGGCCGCGCCGGCGGTCTGCATGGCCGCGCGCAGGAAGTCACGTCTGTTATGGGTTGTCATCCGTGTGCCTGGGGAAGAGAGGGGAAGGCGTCAGTCGACCGTGTGAATGACCGGCGGCGCGAGCGCATCGGACGATGCCTGCGCGGAGACGGCCTGCGCGGACTGCGCTTGCGACGGACGGGGCGTGCCGGTGGACGTGGCCGAGATCGCCCAGTTCTCCAGTTCGCTCGTTCCCGCAGTCGCGGCATCCGCTTGCGCGCTCGTGCGCGCCGGCGCGGCCGCGGCAGGGTCGACTGCTGTATCGCTATTGCTGTTGCTGTTGCAGCCGCCAACGGTTGCGCACGCGAGTACGGCGATGCCCGCCGCTACGTGGCGGCGTCTTTCGGCTCTCTTCATGCGTCCTCTCGGGCAAGTGGGCAGTTGCACTCAGCGCATGAAAGCGTATCGGGGGGATGTGTAAGCAATGTGACCGGCGCGCGCGGGCCGGCGCATGGCGACCGCAAGGCGATGCGGCGTTTAGCTAGCCGCGGTCTGTTCGGTGTCTGCGGCGGCGCCGGTGTCCGTGGCAGTCGACCGCTCGACGGGCACGCGCACGGCGGATTCCCACCGCTCATAACCGCATGCCTCGCACGGCCGGTCCGGACGCTCGTCCGACTGCACCGTGACGCCGCAGCTCCAGCACGAGAAATAGCCCTTCGCGCCGATGGCGTCGAGCAGCGACCGCTCCATGTCCGGCCGCACCGTGAGCCCCGGCAAAGGCTCCTTTCGCCACACGATGCTGATGGACCCGGACGCCTCCATGTACACGCGGCGCAGTTGCCCGAGATGCGCGACGTTCGCCGCCCTCAGTTCGGAAGCGAGCATTTCGCGCGAGACCTGGCTGGCCTTCAGTTCATCGAGCAGTATGCGGCCGTCTTTTACGAGGATCGTGACGTCGCCCTGCTCCAGCACTTCGAATCTGCGCCAGCGCAGGCCGGCCTTCGCGCTGAGGCGTTGCAGCGCGACCACGGCGAGCAGCACGACGGCGGCCGGCAGCACGCCCTGCGACGATACCTGAATCGGCACGCCGATGGCCGCGCCCAGCATCAGAATGACGGCGAGTTCCGTAATGCTCAATTGCGCCGCGACGCGCTTGCCCATCATGCGCATGGCGACGAGCAGCATTAAATACATCACGACCGCGCGCGGGATGACCTCGATCAGAAAAGCCCACGGCCCGTCGCCGATCAGCAGTCGCTCGATGAAAGGCATCAGCGCTCCACTTCGGTCACGGCGTACGTCCACTCGCGCGATCCGCAGTTGTCGCAGCGCAGATCGCCGGCGTGGCCGCTCTCGTCGGTCTGCACCGTATTGCCGCACTGCAGGCACGCGGAGCAGCCCGGCACGCGGGCTTCGTCGCGCAATTCCTCGTCGATGGCGGGCAGCACCGACAAGCCCGGCTTCGCGGGCCGCGCGGGGATGAACGAGAACGCGCCCGATGGCTCCATGTACAGGCGGCTGATCTGGCCGAGATGCTGCCAGCCCGCGAGCCGCATCGCTTCGTAGACTTTCTCGCGAGGCATCGCGGCGCGCGCCAGTTCTGCGGGTTCGAGCCGGCCTTCGCGGGCGAGCAGCGTGACATCGGTCGATATCATCGTCTCCACGCGCCGATGCGTGATGCCCGCCGCCGCGATGATCCGCTGAAGCACGACCGCGACGAGCGCGATCAGAAACGGCGGCAGCATGCCGCGATTCGCGGCCTGCAACGGCACGCCGATGGCCGCCGCGAGCGTCACGACGATCGAGATTTCGAAAAGCGTGAACTGCGCGGCGACGCGCCGGCCCAGCAGGCGCATCGCGATGACGAGCAGCACGTAAGTCGCGCAGGTTCTGAGCAGCACTTCCAGCAGAAAGTGCCATGACGCGTTGCCGAACAGGAAGCGATGCCAGTCGGTCAGTCTGAACGGAGGGGATTGCAAAGCGGCACCTGACAGCATGTCGAGTGCGAAGCACCGCGCATTCAGCGTGCCTGATGCACGCGCGACCTAACGTCTTCAAAGCGGCAGGCACATCTTGTGCGATGCACGAGAAAAGCCCGCGCGACACTATCCCGCAAGACGATTCATGCCCAAGCCATCCAAGCAAAAAGTACCCGAATTCGAGAGCCGGCAGGAAATACTCACGGCCCGACGCAATGCCAAGATGGCCCGCTCGACGCACGCCTATGTGCGCGGTAACACGTCCAAGTTCTACGACTGGCTGGAACAGGCGGAGATACGCGGCTTGCCGCAGGGCCCGGCCATCTGGATCTGCGGCGACTGCCACACCGGCAATCTCGGCCCCGTCGCGGACGCCAACAAGCGCATCGAGATTCAGATACGCGATCTGGACCAGACGGTCATCGGCAATCCGGTGCATGACCTGATCCGGCTCGGCCTCTCGCTCGCGACCACGGCGCGCGGCTCGGCGCTGCCGGGCGTCACGACCATCAACATGATCGAAGCGCTGTTCGAAGGCTACGCGCTCGCGTTCGACAGCGACGCCGACAGCGACGCCGACGACCTCTGCCGCAAGCCCGAAGTCGTGCGCGTGGTGATGCGCGAAGCGGTGCGCCGTTCGTGGAAGCATCTGGCGTTGGAACGTCTCGACGACACGCAGCCGACCATCCCGTACGGAAGCCGCTTCTGGCCCGTCAACAAGGACGAGCGCGCGGAGATCGAAGCGCTCTTCCAGAAGGAGACGCTCGCCAAGCTCGCGACGAGCCTGCGCGGTCGTCCGGATACCGGCAAAGTCACCGTGCTCGACGCCGCCTATTGGGTGAAAGGCTGCAGTTCGCTCGGGCGCCTGCGTTACGCGGTGCTGCTCGATGTGGACGGCGGCGTCGTCGAAGGCGACGACCTGTGCCTCATCGACATCAAGGAAGGCGTGAAGGCCGCCGCGCCGCGTTATCCCGGCACGAACATGCCGCGCGACAACGCCGAACGCGTGGTCGAAGGCGCGCGCAACCTGTCGCCGCATCTCGGCGAGCGCATGCGATCCGCGACCTTGCAGGGACGTCCCGTGATTTTGCGCGAACTGCTGCCGCAGGACCTGAAGCTGGAGATCGAACACATCGGGCCAACGGAAGCGATGGAAGTGGCGCGCTATCTCGCGTTCGTCGTCGGTCAGGCGCACGCCCGGCAGATGGACCGCGCCACGCGCAAGAGCTGGCTCGCCGAACTGAAGCGCACCAAGCCGAAGTCCATCGACGCGCCGTTGTGGCTGTGGAGCAGCATCGTGGAACTGGTCGGCAGTCACGAGGTCGGCTATCTCGAACACTGCCGGCGTTACGCGCTCGCGGCGGCCTGACGCGCGCCCGGGCACGCGGAATGCATCGCAGCATCACATTGAGCAATTGAATTAGACGAGGACGCAATGCAGAACGCAGAAGGCAATCCGTCACAGCAACAGCAAAAGGAAATGGCGGCCAAGAGCCCCGCCAAGACGCCCGCGACCGGCACCGCTTCGCCCGACGCCGCGACGCAGGCGAAGGAGTTCGGCAGCACGAAACACGCGGGCTCGGCCGAACCGGGCCCGGCCGACGAGAACGGCGCGCTGCCGTCGATAGACGATCGCGCGGCCAGCAACGGCTCGTCCGATCCGGTGCAGGAAGCGGCGAGCCGCATCCGCGCGGTCGACGACGAAGGCATGGAGTCCACCGACGACACCGTGGACGCCGATGCGAAGTCGATCGAAGCGAGCCGCGATATGTCCGGCTGGCACGACAACGTGATCTCGTCGAACGCGACGCTGTCCAATAACGTGCGCGCGCCGGCGCGCGGACTCGGCGGCATCGACAGCCGTCCGACAGGAAACGTGCCGCCGATTCTGCCCAAGCGCGGCTATCGCGTGGTGTTCAGCGAGACGCTTTACGAGCAGGAGATGAACGGGTCGAAGACATCGCATGTGTTCAGCTTCGAGCGCATTGCGGATGCATGAGCCGCAACGAGCGCGGCTGTTGAAACCATCGACTTTGGTGAAGGAGAAAGAAAGTGGGCTTGTTCAAACGTCATCGTGAGCAAGGCGGCGTATCGACCGGCCTGTATGTATCCGAGTTCGAGCAGTTCCTCAACCGGCTGAAAGAGGACCATCCGGAGATCGACCGGAACCAGATGCTCGGGCGCGCGCTCCTGTGGGACAAGCTGCCGCGTCTGCCGGACTCGCCCGATTCGGTCGGCAAGGAAGGTAAGCTGCGGCAGCCCTCGTATGTCTACTACAGCGACCTGGACTAGCGTCCGGCGAGCCTGAAGCCACCATGCGCGGGCCCTGATTCGTCTAGGGCAACGCGCAGTCGCTCGACGCGCTTTTCCGACGTCCGGATGCGCGTCGAGCGCGCGTTTATTACTCGCGCACGCCTGCCTGCGCGCAACCTCTGTTGCGCGTCTTTGTCTCGCAATTTCCGCCTGCATTTCGCGCTTTTCCGCAGCCGGTCGGGCCTTGTTCGACGCCGGGCGAGCAAGCCGCTAGAATGGTCCGTTCGGAGACGCCCCACCAAAATCATGCTCATTGCCGCTTATAGGCCAGCCGGGTCAGCGAGCCAAAAGAACCGATGACGAATGTCATGCGCAATAGCGAGAACACGCCAGCCGGCATGCGCCCCGACTGGGCACGCGTTTGGATCGACTCCACGGCGAATCTGGCGGCGTTCTGCCTGACGCCCGAAGGTTATGTCTCGACCTGGAACCCGGGCGGCACGGCCATTTACGGCTATGCGGACGAAGAAATCGTCGGACAGCACTACTCGGTCTTTTTCCCCGAAGACGGCCGCGAGAGCGCGACGCTCGAAAGCGAACTGCGCGAAGCACGCGCGCACCGCAGTTTTGAAACCGAAGGATGGCGCAGGCGCAAGGACGGCTCCGTGTTCTGGGCGAGCGTGCTCACCACGGCGCTCGTCGAGGCGGACGGGTCGCTCATCGGCTTCGTGAAGATTGTCCGCGACGAAAGCGACAAGCGAAAGGCGCACGACGCGGTGATCGAAAGCGAGCGGCGCTTTCGTCTGCTCGTCGAGGGCGTGACGGACTACTCCATCTTCATGCTCTCGCCCGAAGGGCTCGTGACCAACTGGAACAGCGGCGCACGGCGCATCAAGGGCTATACCGCCGAGGAGATCATCGGCTCGCACTTTTCGCGCTTCTATTCGCCGGAAGATGCGGCGGCCGGCTTGCCGCAACGCGCGCTGCGCATTGCCGCCCGCGAGGGACGGTTTGAATCCGAAGGCTGGCGCCTGCGCCGCGACGGCACGCGCTTCTGGGCGCACGTGATCGTGGACGCCATTCGCGACGAAACCGGCACGCTGATCGGCTTTGCGAAGATCACGCGCGACGTCACCGAGAAGCGCGAAGCGGATCAGCTTCTCGAAGAGACGCGCGCCGCGCTGTTGCAGGCGCAGAAGATGGAAGCCATCGGCAAGCTGACGGGCGGCGTCGCGCACGACTTCAACAACGTGCTGCAAGTGCTGCGCGGCAATCTCGAACTGCTGCGCAGCCGTTGCATGGGCGACAACTGGAGCATGGACCGCCTGAGCAATGCGATCGATGCCGTCGAACGCGGCGCGAAGCTCGCATCGCAATTGCTCGCGTTCGGCCGCAGGCAAGCGCTGCGGCCCGTGTCCGTGAATCTCGCCTCGATGGTGCGCGGCATGGACGACCTGCTGCGCCGCGCGCTCGGCGAGACCATTCAGGTGGAAACGGTGGTATCGGGCGGGCTGTGGAACGCGTACGTCGACTTGCATCAACTGGAGAACGTGCTGCTGAACCTCGCCATTAACGCGCGCGACGCCATGCCCGACGGCGGCAAGCTCACGCTCGAACTCGCGAACGCGATGCTCGACGACCGCTACGTGCGCACGCTTTCCGACGTGCCGGCGGGACAGTACGTGATGCTCGGCGTGACCGATACGGGCGTCGGCATGCCGCCCGAAGTGCTGGAGCGCGCATTCGATCCTTTCTTCAGCACGAAGCCGGAAGGCGAAGGCACCGGGCTCGGCCTCAGCATGGCGTATGGCTTCATCAAGCAGAGCGGCGGGCATATCCGCATCTACAGCGAAGTCGGGCACGGCACCACGGTGCGCGTCTACTTGCCGCGATCGCTGGTGGAGGCGCTCGAACCCACGCCGTGGCGAAACGCGCCGGTGACGGGCGGCTCGGAAACCATACTCGTGGTGGAGGACGACCAGAAGGTGCAGTCCACCGTCATCGAAATGCTGACGGACCTCGGCTACAACGTGCTCAAGGCCGACAATGCCGATCAGGCGCTCGTCGTGTTGAGCAGCGGCGTGCACATCGATCTGGTCTTTACCGATGTCGTGATGCCCGGCTCGCTCAAGAGTCCCGAGATGGCGCGCCGCGCGGTGAAGATGCAGCCGAATCTGCGCGTGCTCTTCACGTCGGGCTACACGCACAATGCGATCGTTCACGGCGGACGCCTCGATCCGGGCGTGGAACTGTTGAGCAAGCCCTACAGCCGCGAAGATCTGGCCTCGAAGATCCGGCAGATGCTCGGCACCCCGAATCAAGCACCTCAAACAAGCGAAGCCAAACCGGAGCCTTCGCCCGCGCCCGCTGCTGCAAAACGCGTGCTGGTGGTGGAAGACGATCGCTTCGCGCGCGAAGCGGTGAGCGAGCTGCTCGTGATGCTCGGCCATCGCGCGGTGAGCACGGCCAATGCAAGCGGAGCGCTCGACGCGCTGGCGCACGACACTTTCGACGTGCTGCTGACCGACGTCAATCTGCCCGACATGGCGGGCACCGAACTCGCGCGGCGCGCCGTCGAACGTTGCCCCGGCATGCGCGTGATCTTCGCGTCCGGTGACAGCGTGCTGGATGACGAAGTGCAGGGCTTCGAGTGGCAGGCGCTGCGCAAGCCGTACACGCTCGAACAACTCGAAGAAGCGTTGCGCGACGAAGGCCGCGCGAGCGGCCAGCAATAAGGTGAGCGGGGCCAGCGTCGCGCCGGCCCCTTCACCGCGTCACGACCTCACGCGGCCGTGACTTCGATGCGTCGCGGCTTGGCTTCCTCGCGGCGCGGCAGCGTGAGCTTCAGCACGCCGTCCTTGAGCGTCGCTTCGACCTTCGACGTATCGAAGTCTTCGCTCACGGTGAACGTGCGCGAGAAGTACGGCGCGCGCACTTCCGCATGCGCGAGGCGCAGATTCGACGGCACCGGCACGACCGACTCGCCTTCGATAATGAGACTGCCGTCGTGCACCTTCACGTCGAGCCGGTCCTTCGATACGCCCGGCAGGTCCGCCCACAACGTGACGGCATGCACGTCCTCGACGATATCGACATTCGGCGCGAGCGTCGTGCGGCGCCGTTCCTGGCTGGACTCCTGACGAGCCACGGCGCCTTTTTCGCGTTCCGCGATTTGAGTGTTGTCGCTCATGATGTCACCTCTTTCTTGCTCATTGCATGGGTCATTCCGCAGGTCATTGAACCGTGATCGCGCGCGGCTTCGATGCCTCGCGCTTGCCTACCGAGATCAGCAAACAGCCATCGACATAACGCGCCTGCACCTTGTCCGGATCGGCCTGCTGCGGCAGTTCGATCACGCGACGGAAGGTGCCGTTGAAGCGCTCCTGTGCGTATTCGCGCGCGCCTTCGGGCAGGTCGCGTTCGCGCGTCGTGCGTTCGCCGGCGATGTTGAGCAAGCCCTTGTCGATGGACACGTCGAGCTTCGTGGTGTCGAGGCCCGGCGCGAACGCGACGATCTCGATGGTGTCATCGGTCGAACCGATGTTGACGGGCGGGAACACGCCGGGACGGCTCGATCGCAAACTTCGCGGGAAGCCGTCGAACACGCTGGACAGTTGCCGCTGCAGTCTCTCCAGTTCGCTGAAGAGGTCGGCCCCAGTGAATGCTTCGTTCATTTTCGCTCTCCTCCGGCGGCAAGAGGGAAGCTCAGTGCGCTTCAGCTTTAGCTGCCCCAAGCCGCGGACAATTAAGGTTGAAACACGCAGCGCTCATGGCGAGCGGCTGCCTTTACGAGGCCAATATATGAAACGCCGCGAGAATTTCAAGGGTCCGCGCGTGCGCTTCGCGCGCTTGAAATTAGGGGCGTCGCCCATACCATCCGCGCACCAGGTCACAAGGAGAATGTCGTGGAATTCGATACCGACTGGAGAACGCTCGGACGGCATCGCATCAAGCTGCGTTCAACCCGGGGCTTTCCCACCGAGATCATGAATCAGCTCGCCGAGGTGGCGCGCCTCGCGGTGGATCACAACATGAGCGCCCGGGCGCGGATCGTCGAGATCGTCTTTCGGCACGAGAAGGTGTACGACATCACCGTCGGAACGACGATCGCCGAAGACCGCGTCTGCGCGCCGCAACTGGAAGCTGCTATCGCCGCCGTGTTCGGACTCATGCCGGAACAGATCAATCTCTTCGTGCAGACGGTCACGCAGGAGGAAGTGGACCTGCACTTCGGCGTCTACGAAAGGATGCTTGCAGAGAAGCTCGGGACGGTCGCGCCGATACATTGACTGACTGCGCATCGGCTTGCGCTCGCCCGCGAGCGGCACAGTGCTTGCGCGATCCGTTGCTCGGATGGCCATTGCGCAGCCCGCGCGAGGCGGCTGTCTTCGAGCGGACGAATCAGCGTTCCGCGAATCTGCGATGGAGAAGCCGATGAACTCAGACGATACCCCGGCCAATGTCACGCCGCCGTCGGAAGAAGTGCGCCTGTCCGCGGTACAGGAAGAACTCGCGGTCGGCGTGCGTACGACCGAGACCGGCTCGGTGCGCGTGCGCAAGGTCGTGCATGAGGAAATGCAACCCGTTTCGATGCGGCTCTCCACGCAACAAGTGGAAGTGAGGCGCGTGGCAGTGAATCGGCCTGTCGAGGAGCGCAGCGAACCGCGTCGCGAAGGCGATACGCTCGTCATACCGGTATACGAATATGTGCCGGTGGTCAGAATGCAACTGACGTTGAAAGAAGAGGTGTACGTGCAGACGACCGAGACGCAACAGGACGTCGTGCACCAGGGTCTTGTGAATTCTGAGGAACTCGTCGTCGAGCGCCGCGAGGGGCCCGACGGCGAATGGAAGCGCGATCCGCAGGCAGATTGACCACGCTCGGGAACGCCCGTTGCGATCTCGATCGCACGCGCTTTATCCCCGGCTTGCGTACGCCTTTTTCTCGGAGATGCTGCTATGACTCAGACTATCATTGGTGTATTCAATACGCTTCAGGACGCAGAGCTCGCTCAGACCCGCCTCGAAGCAGAAGGCATCGCGCGCGCGGACATGAGCGTGCATTCGAATGATGCCGGTTCGTCGATGACGACCGGCGCCGCCACGAGCGATGTCGCGACGGACCGTCCCGTCGGCGAAGCGCACGAAGGCGCGATGGGCCGCATCGAACACTTCTTCAAGAACCTCTTCGGCGACAACGACCGCCCGGAAGAGATCGGTCATTATCAGGAAGCGGTGCGCCGCGGCAGCGCGTTGCTGTCGGTGGACGTGCCGGACGGAATGGAGACCGAACGCGTGCGCGACGCGCTGTATGCGGCCGGCGCAATCGACATCGACTCGCGCGTGGCTCAATGGCGCAATACGGGCTACACGGGCTATGACCGCAACGCGCCCGCCTACACCGCGGATGAAATCGCAGCGGAACGCCAGGCTTTCCCGGTCGTGCAGGAGTCGCTCGAAGTCGGCAAGCGTGAAGTGCAAACGGGCGGCGTGCGCGTGTACTCGCGCCTGACGGAAACGCCGGTCAGCGAGTCCGTGAATCTGCATGAAGAGCACGCGAGCATCGAGCGCCGCGCAGTGGACCGTCCCGCGACGGCGGCGGATCTGAAGGAAGGCTTCGTCGAGATCAAGGAAACGGCTGAACAGCCGGTCGTCGCGAAGACGGCGCGCGTCGTCGAGGAAGTGGTCGTCGGCAAGGAAAGCTCGAACCGCACGGAGACGATCACCGATACGGTTCGCGGCACCGAAGTGGAAGTGGAACGCACCGCAGGCGTGGAAGGCACGACCACGGGCCTCGAAGGGACCACGGGCGTGACCGGCACGAAGAAGACGCCGCTGTAACTGCAGCATGATGTTCGGCCCGGCCGCGTCATGCATGCGGCCGGGCGTCCTTATCGAATTCGATCGAAGAAATAGTTGACTGATTCGATTGGGATTGGCATAATGACGCTTGAAGTACAAGAAGTCGATTGCTGCTCATCAATAGTCCGATTTTCCTCCGGTATTCGTTGTCCACTCCCTCCTTGCCGCTTCACCCCGCTCGATTCGAGCATCTTCAATTTTTATTTCAGGATTTTCATGGACACCGGTACCGTCAAGTGGTTTAACGACACCAAGGGCTTCGGCTTCATCACCCCCGACAATGGCGGCGACGACCTCTTCGCGCACTTCTCGGAGATTCGCGCCGACGGCTTCAAGACCCTGGCCGAAGGCCAAAAGGTGAGCTTCGAAACGAAGCGCGGCCCGAAGGGCATGCAAGCTTCGAACATCAAGCCGCTGTAAGTCTTGATTCAGTAGTTCGCAGTAACACGCAGCATGCGCGGGGGCCACGAGGCCCCCGCGTTTTATCCGCGTTTTTTCCGCTTTCCTCGCTTCGCCTCTCTCCGTCCCCCGCTTATCTCTCGGCCATCTCCGGCCAGATCTTTCGGCCCAGACGATTTTTCCTGGCGTCTATCGAGGGCGCATTGTCCTCCGGCTTCTTCCGCATCGACGGAAAGCCCCGACTTTAAAACTAAAATGAACACGACTCAACACTACCGCGGTTATGCGGTGCACGCGTTCGCGCATCCGCTTCGCGACAAAACCTTTTCCGCCGATCTCCTGCTCGAACGCGATTCCGCCAGCGAGAGCGACGCGCAATATCGCTTCTACTCGCTGGATTACTTCGCCAACGAATCCGACGCTATCGAGTACTCGCGCCAATGGGCGCGCGAGTGGATCGACACGCGCGGCTGATCCTTTTCTTTCCGATGTCCCTCGCGGCAAGCGCCGCTTTTTACCTCACAGACTTTTATCGCCCGCCGCTATTCGATAATTAACATTCAACGCGCCAAACGTTTGCAAGCGACTCCACGCCCTCAAGGCCGGACGGCTTCTGCCGATATTCCGGAAGAGGGTGGCTTAACCGGATAGTCCGGTCGGCGTGGTCGTGTACTCGGGCCAGCAGTCGCATCGCTCAAGTCGTTTCAAGCGAACAACAAGAAGGTAAACATGCGCGTTGCCCCTAAGACGACAAACCGGCAACTGTTCAACACGATCTGGCCGTTTCTCGCGGTCGTCATCTCCCTTTTGGCGATGGCGGCGACGAGTCTCGCCATCATGTCGTCGGTGCGCGCGTATATCGGCGGTGAAAGCACCTGGTCCAAAGGACAGAAGGACGCCGTTTTCTATCTCGCGCGCTATGCGCAGACCGGCGACGAACAGGCGTTCCGTCAATACGAAGACGCGATCGCGTATCCGCTCAGCCTGAAGCGCGCGCGGCTCGCGCTCGACCGGCCGGACCCGAACGTGCCCGAGGCGCGCGCCGCGCTGCTCGCGAGCGGCGTCTATCCCGCCGACGTCGGCGCGGTGATCTGGGTGTTCCGCACGTTCCGGCGCGCGAGCTACTTCCAGGAAGCCGTCGCGTACTGGACGGCGGGCGATCTGCTCGTCGACCAGCTCGCCGATGCCGGCAGGAAACTGCGCGCCGCCGTCAAGCGCGGCCCTTCGGCACGCGCCGAAGTAGACCTCCTCACCAACGAAGTGTGGAACATCAACGGTTCGATCGCGCCGATCTCGCGCGCGTTCGCCGACGTGCTCGGCTCGGCGTTCCGCCAGACGGCGATGCTGCTGTTCACCGTGAACGTCGTGGTCGCCGTGCTGCTCGTCTGTCTGTCGGCCTGGTATGCGCGACGCTTCATCACGGCGCGGCTCGAAACCGAGAACGCGCTGCGACGAAGCGAGGCGCGCGCGAAGGCGACGCTCGGCTCCATCGGCGAGGCGGTGATCTCTGTGGGGCCGTCGGGCCTCGTCGAGTTCATCAACCCGGCCGCCGAGAAGCTCTTCTGCCGCGAAGCCGCCGCGTGCGTGAACCGGCCGCTGGGCGCGCTCGTCACGGTGGCGCGGGAATGGGATCGCCGCCCGGTCGATGTGATCGACGAAGCGCTTAAGGGCGCGGAACCGGAGGAAGCCGGCGGCGACCTCATTCTCACGAACGCGCTGGGCAAGGATATCGTCGTACAGGCGATCACGTCGCTCGTGCGGGACACGTCGGATACGTTGACGGGCGTCGTGCTGCTGCTCAGGAACATGACGCGCGAGCGCGAGTACGTCTCGAACCTCGCGTGGCAGGCTACGCACGACGGCCTCACCGGACTCTTGAACCGCACCGAGTTCGAACGGCGACTGAGCACTGCGCTCGATCCCGAGTCCGATGTAGACGACTCGCATCGCGCGCAGATGTTGATGATGCTCGACCTCGACCAGTTCAAGGTCGTGAACGACACCTACGGCCACGCGGCCGGCGACGCGATGCTGCGCGAAGTCGCGCTCTTCATCGAACAATGCCTGCGCGAAGAAGACGTGCTCGGCCGCCTGGGCGGCGACGAGTTCGGCGCGCTGCTCTGCAATTGCGACAAGCATCGCGCGATGCAGATCGCAGAGCGCTTGCGCAAGGACGTCGCGGCGTTCGAGTGGTCATGGGAGACGCATCGCCTGTCGACGAGCGTGAGCATCGGCGTGGTCGATCTGCGGCAGACCGGGCTCGACGTGGAAACCGCGATGCGCTACGGCGATATCGCCTGCTATCTCGCGAAGGAGCGCGGCCGCGACCGCGTGCATCTGGCCGTGCCCGGCGACAAGGAACTCACGCGCCATGCGAGCGAAATGTCGTGGTGCGGCCGCATCAAGGACGCGCTCGCGAACGACCGCTTCTGCCTCTATGCGCAGGACATTCAGGCCACCGACCCGCGAGCGGGCCGACACGAAGAACCGGAGCAGCACGTCGAAATCCTGTTGCGCATGGTCGGCGAACGCGGCGATATCGTGCCGCCGGGTCTTTTCATGCCGGCCGCCGAACGCTACGGCCTCATGTCGGCCATCGACCGCTGGGTCGTGCGCGCGGTCTTCTCGACGCTCGCGAACACGCCGCCGTCCGATCGCATGCAGTACGCGATCAACCTGTCGGGCGCGTCGATCGGCGACGAACGCTTCCTCCAGTTCCTCAACGAGCAGTTCGCCATCAGCGGCGTCGCGCCCTCCGCGATCTGCTTCGAAGTGACCGAAACCACCGCCGTCGCTAATCTCGCCGCCGCCGCGCGTTTCATCCGCGAGTTAAAGAAGCGCGGCTGCAAGTTCGCGCTCGACGACTTCGGCGCGGGCATGTCGTCGTTCGGCTATCTGAAGCACTTGCCGGTCGACTACATCAAGATCGACGGCGGTTTCATCAAGGACATGCTCAAAGATGCCGTTAATCGCGACATGGTCGCCGCGATCAACGACATCGGCCATTCGATGGGCCGTCTGACGATCGCGGAGTATGTCGAAAGCGAGGCGATTCTGCGCGCGTTGCGCGAGATGGGCGTCGATTTCGTTCAGGGGTTCCATGTTGGGCGTCCGGCGCCTTGGGCACAGCATGTCGAACCTATCAACATCTAATCAGGAGAACACGTTGGATCCGACTTTTCAGCGGGTGGGCGATTTGAAAGACATCGCAAGTTACCCGGCCTGGCTCGGCGATGTGCTGGCCGAGACCAAAGAAGCAAAGCTGGCCGTCGTCTCGCATCCCATTTTCGCGGCGATGCGCGAAGCCAAGCTCGAGCCGCGTCAGGCGGAAGCGTTCCTCGTCAACGGCTGGCCCGTCGTCGAGCAGTTTCCGCAATACATGGCGATGAACCTGCAAAAGGTCCGCTACGGGCATTCGCGCGGCGAAGACCTGGCGCGGCGCTATCTCACGCGCAATATTCGCGTCGAGCAGAACCACGCGGATTACTGGGTCGACTGGGCCGCCGCGCACGACGTGAGCAAGCGCGACCTGATGAAGGCCAACGGTCCCTCGCTCGCCTACGCGCTCAGCCACTGGTGCTGGAAGAGCAGCAGCACGGACGCGCTCGCGGCGACCATCGCGGCGACCAACTTCGCGATCGAAGGCGTGACCGGCGAATGGTCCACGCTCGTGTGCAGCACGGACACGTACGCGAACAGCTTCCCGGTGTCGATCCGCCGCAAGGCAATGCGCTGGCTCAGCCTGCACGCGCACTACGACGACGCGCATCCGTGGGAAGCGCTCGAAATCGTCGCGACGCTGCTCGGCAATGCGCCGGGCGTCGACGAAGTGCACGCGGTCAAGCGCAGCATCGCGATGAGCTACGAGTACTTCAAGATGAGCCTCGACTGCTGCCTGTAACCGCGAGCATCGCCGTTGCGGCAAATGATGGCCTGCGCAGCGCGAAGGCGCGCTGCGCAGGACCGGTACCCTATCTGGACAAGAAGAATGAAAACGAAGCAAATCGCGTGTGCGGCGGCCGCTGCCTTATGTGTCGGCGGCGCTCACGCACAGGCGGCGGGAAATATCGTCGTCAACGCGGGGTGGATGCACTTCTCGCCGCAGGATTCCAGCGAGCCGTTCAAGATCAACGCGCTGGGTCAGACGATGACAGAGCCGAACGCGGGCGCCTCGGTCAGCAATGCCGACACCTTTGCGGTCACGACGACCTACTTCTTCACCGACCATATCGCCGCTGAAGCCGTGCTCGGCGTGCCGCCGAAGTTCAATCTGGACGGCACGGGCACGCTCGGCGCCATCGGCAAGCTGGGTTCGGCGCGCGAATGGAGTCCGACGCTGTTGCTGAAGTACTACTTCGGCAGCGCACAAAGCCGCTTCCGTCCGTATATCGCGGCGGGCGGCGCGTACGTGTGGTTCTCGGATACGAAGCTCACCTCGCCGATGGCGAACGGCGCTTTCCTCTATTCGAGCCAGTTCGGCAATGCGCTGACCGGCCCGACGACCGTGAGCCTAAGCAGTTCGTTCGCGCCCGTGGCCAACGCCGGCTTCACGTACAACTTCACGGAGCACTGGTCGGCGTCGTTCTCGCTGTCGTACATGTGGCTGTCGGCGCGCGCGCGTCTGGAAACGCAATCGGCCGTCGGCACGGTGCGCAGCGAATCGAAGATCAAGCTCAATCCGATCGTGAGCTTCCTCTCGGTCGGCTACAAGTTCTGACGACACGCCGCCGCGCTCTCGCGCGAGGCGGCGTGGCGGGCGGTCAGGACTTCTGTCCCCTGCCCGTTTTCGCCTGAAGCTCGTCGATCCGGCGCGACGCATCCGCTTTCGACAGCGACGCGTCGAACGGTTCCTTCGCCTCTTCGGAAAGCGTCTTCAGATACGACGCCTGCGCGCCCGTCATCGGCTCATCGCCCGTCACCCATTCGTCGGGGTCCTTCTCGGCATTCGATGTCGGCGACGCCTTCGGGTTGTCGATACGCGGATCGCTCTGATCGTCCTGAGCATCCTGACGCTCTGCGTTTTCGGTCGGTTGTCCTTTCATGGCCGCTTCCTCCTGCGATGTTTGTTAGCGCGTCTTGTCCATGCAAGCTGCGTGCCCCGTCACAGCGGGCGCATCTGCACGCCGTGACGCGGGCCGTGCGCGCGCAGGCCGGCTTCGAATTGCGATAGCGTCATCGGCGGCGGCGGTTCCATTTGCGGACTGAGTTCGGCAAGCGCCCGGCCGAAGCGCGCGAACGTCGCGAAGTCGCGTGGATAACGGCGCGTATCGACGCCCAGAAACCGCCCTTCTCGCCTGCTTCGTTCGATCAACGCGCGCCACGCTGCGATCGGCGTCACGCCGACGCCTTCGGTGCCGTGCGAGAACAGCATCAGGTCGATGTCATCGAACGATTCCGTATCCAGAAAGCGCCGCAGCGTTTCAGCGGACGGGTCCGTGCAGAACACGAGCCATAGCGGAATCGCGCGAAGGCGCAGGGTCGTGTACGGGTCCATCAGAATGAACGAATCGACGACGAGCCGCGCCGCTTCCACATTCATGCTGCGATACCAGTCCCGAAACATCCGCGCCGCGACGAAGCTCAACGACTCCGGCTCGTCGAAGCGCATTTCCACGACGCGCCAGTTTTTCTCGCGGGCGAGCGCCACGATGCTCTCGGTCAGCGCGGCATCGAAGCCCCATTCGGCCTCGGGCGCGCGCTCGGTCGGCGCGGGCGGTTGCCATCGCGGCCAGCGCGAGCGGTAGCGACGCAGATACTCGGTCACGCGCGGACTGCCTTCGAAGTACTCGGCCTCGGTCGCGCCGCCGAGCGCGCCGAACTGATACACGGACCGGTCGCTCGTGCGCGTGACCGGCCAGTCGCGCGTGCAGGTGTCGATATAAATGGTCGCGTTCGGCGCGAGGCTGCGCAGCAGGAACTCGCGATACGCCAGCGGCAACGCGCGCATCTTCAGCCGGAAGTAGCTCATCGCGGACAACATCAGCCGGTCCTGATTCGGGTCCTGCATGTGATGCACGGCGATGCGCGGATCGGCGGCGAGCAAGTCCTCGACGATGCGCAGGCCTTCGCGAAAGCCGCGCTCTGCGTCGTCGGGATCGGAAAACGGCGCGCGCACCGGACACATGAACGTCTGCGGCAGCCACGGCACGCCCATCGCGGCGGCCATATGCATGAGCGCGCCATTCGACGAGCCGATGAACGCCGCATCGAAGGTCCGTTGCGGATACAGCCCCGCGATCCATTCGCCGATGCCTTCCACATCCAGCTTGCGGGCCGCGCGCGGCGCGATGCCCTCGGTCATGCCGCCGATCGAATACGCCCATTCGCGCGGCCGACGCGGCAACTGGTTCAGCGCGGGCATCAGGCTGTCGAAGAGCGGCGACTGGCTGGGACTCGTGAACCGCTCGCCATGCAGCGACGCCGCGAGCGCCTGCACCATGCCGGCGGCGGAATCGAAACGCGCGATGCCGGGTGGAGGTCTCGTCATGCGCGCGCGGCTCCGTTGTCGCCATCGACGCCATCGACGCCATCGAGCAGAAACGGGCGAATGGCGAGCGCCATGCTATGCGGATACACATAGTTGAGCGTATGCGTGCCGCCTTCGATGACGAGCAGCTCGCCATGCGGCAAGCGTTCTGTCACTTCGCGCGCCCAGGCGAGCGGCACCACCGGATCGCGCGAACCCACGACGACGAGCGTCGGCGCGTGCACGCGCGAGAGCTTGTCCTCGATGCGGTCGCGCACGAGCTCGCGCATCGTCGCGAAGGCGCGTAAGAGTCCGGCTTTCGCATAGTCGATGCGCCCGAGCGCCGCCGCCGACCGCGCCCGTTCCAGCCGCCCGTTGCGCCAGTCGCGCAGCATCTGCGCGGGCAGAAAACGCGCCGCGCGATCCACGGTCGGCCCTTGCAGCACGAGCTTGTCGACGCAGCCGGGAAAGCGCGCCGCGAACTCCGCGAGTATCTGACAGCCGAACGAATTGCCGATGAACACGGCCTTGTCGATGCCGCGCGCCGCGAGCCACAGGCGCAGCGCATCGGCGAGTTCCGGCACCGTGAGCGCGCGCTGGCGCGTCGGGCTTTCGCCGAAGCCGGGAAGATCGGGCGCGTGAACATCGAGGCCGTCGATGGCATCGCGCAGGGCGAGCGCGAGCGGCTCCATGTAGCGGCTCGAAATCACGAGGCCGTGTACCAGCACGACCGGCACGCGCGAAGCACGGCCTTCGTGTCGCGCCTGCCGCGAAAACATGCGGTAAGGACCGGCCTGCGTCGTGCGCGCGGTGATGCCTGCGTTCGCGCTGGCTTCCGAAAGCGCGGGCGTGCGCTTGAGCCGCTTCCATTCGACGGCCGCCCAGGCCGCCAGCGCGCAGGTGCCCGCTACCGCGAGCGCAGGCCAGGCGGAGCGTGCGGATCGCGCAACGTGTGCGGATGCGTGTGATCGAACGCGTCGTGTCATGCCCTCGATGAGCGAATCCCGTGCCCGCTTCACGTCATCGCTTCACGTCATCGCCCTCACGCCAACACGAGATGCTCCGCCGGAATACCGGGCGAGCGTCCGGCGAGGCGCTCGAATTCGAACGGATCGTGGCTGCAAAACACCGTCAGCTCGGAACCGGCCGTGCGGCACAGTTCGCGCAGCCGCGCCTGATTGCGCAGGCGGGCCGCGCGGTCCTTCTCCAGCATCCACTGATAAAACGCGAGGCCGGGCGTGCAGCGCGGCCGCTCGGCATCCATCTCGGTGTGGAAGAAATACGCATCGGCGGCGAGCAACAGCCACCGGTCATCCTTGCGCACGGCAATGCCCGCGTGCCCGAACGTGTGGCCGGGCAGCGGCACGAACGCGATGTCGTCGCGAAAGCCCGGCAGCGGCCGCACGCTGTCGAAGCCGCGCCACTTCTCGCCGTCCGCGCGATGCACTTTCCAGTTGCCGCGCGTCGACCACTGCTGCGGACGAAACCGCTGCCGGTCGAGCCACGTCTTCTGCGCGAGCGCGTAGTCGCGCTCGATCTGCAGCATATGAACCGTCGCTTGCGGGAAGTCGTCGAGTCCGCCCGCGTGATCGAAGTCCAGATGACTCATCAGAATGTGACGGACATCGCTCGCCCTGAAGCCGAGCCGCTCGATCTGCCGCACCGCCGTCATTTCCTCGCGGAAATCGGGCTTCAGCATGAACAGAAAGAACGTGCTCAGGCGGCTCTGCGGATTGGCGACATCGCGCAGGCCGAAGCCTGTATCGACGAGCACGAGGCCGTCGTTCGTTTCGATCAGCAGGCAATGGCAGGTGAGTTCGCCGCGACGCAGGAGGCTCGGCGTGCGCCCGTCGAAGAGCTTGCCGCCGAGCGGACAACTCGAAATGCAATTCAGATGATGAACGCGCATGGCGGCTCGATCCCTGCGTTGACCGGTCGCGCGGCGCTTAAGACTGTCCGCCGCCCGAGGGTTTCACTTCGGACAAGTCGTCCGCCTTGACTTCGGCTTCGCGCACGGTCGTGCCTTCGTCGTCGGTTTCGGAGATATCGGTCGTGAAGGTTTCGTCGCTGCTTTGCGCTTCATCGTTGCCCTTCTGCGATTGTTCCGGCCTGCCGTTTTGCGATGACGTGCTCATGTCGATCTCCTGATGATTCGGTGTCGGGAAGTGCTCGTTGCAGCGAGCCGTCGCGGCGCGTCATCGTGTCGCGAGAAGCGGCCCGCGCCGCACGGCCACCGTCAAGCAATCGCGGTGCCTTGGCTCGCGGCGGGCGCGACGCACTGCGCCGGAACGGTGATTGCTTCGTTCACCCGAGGAGCCATGCGAGCGAACGGAGGCATCGATGCGCAACCGGCGTGAACTGTCGAACGAATTGAGCGGAGCAAGCGAATCCAGCGGATCAGACGCCTTCATGCCGCTCGCGGCGGGCGTCGTCGCCGGTCTCGCGGCGGCGGCAGGCGTTTTGATCGGACGCCGCGCGAATGCCATCGCGCGCGTGGGCGAAGGTCATTCCGCCAAGCATCGACTGCTCGATCTCGCATCGGGCGTCATGCAGCCGAAGTATCCGCTTCAGGCCATGAGTACGTGGCTCAACGGCTTTCACATGTATGCGGACGACATGGGCCGTCAGGTCGAGGCGCATCACTTCTGCATTCATCTCCGGCACGACCTGCATCAATGCGTGATCTTCGATTCGAACCGGCCGGACGCGCGTCTCATCGGCATCGAATACATCATTTCGGAGGAGCGGTTCCGGCAGTTGCCGGAGGAAGAAAAACGCCTGTGGCACAGCCACCACTACGAAGTGAAGTCCGGCACCCTGATTGCGCCGGGCATTCCAGAACTCGCCGAGCGCGCTTATTTTCAGGACCTCGTGTCGACGTACGGCAAGACGTTTCATACGTGGCAAATCGACCGCGACGAATTTCCGTACGGCCCGCCGCAACTGATGATGGGCTTCACGCAGGACGGTCAGGTGAACGAGGCGATGGTCGCCGAACGCGACGCGCGTCTCGGCGTCTCATCCGAAGACCGCAAGCGCAGACGCTACGGCATTCCGGTGCCGGACATCGCGGAGGGCGCGAATGCGTGGGAAAGCGGCACGTCGGTGCAGACGACGCTCGCCGAAGTCCCGTTCAGGGACGTGAGCGGGTCGTCGTGATTCCATAACGCAGCACGAAGCACGGAGGACGAAAGCATGGTCAGGAACAGCACAACCCGGGTTGCAACGCTCGCCGCGCTGCTCGTCGCATTGTCGCTCACGGCGGGCTGCAAGCGCGGCGGCGACGCGAGCAGCGGAGCCGGCGGCGGCGCGGCAAGCGATACGTCGGCGGCGGCCGCATCCGCGTCGATGGGTTCCGCGCCGATGGCGTCGGCGCCGGCCGCGGCGAGCTTCCCCGCCACCGCCGCGAGCGACGCGCCCGCAGGCGCGAGCCAGTAGTCAGGCGCCGCGGCGTCAGTCGCGGCTGCCAACACACTTCACAGGAGAGATGAGAATGGCGAACAACCAGTCCGGCGGATCGAACAGCATGTTCATCGACATGCAGAAGGCGCTGAAAGGCATCGACTATCCCGCCGACAAGCAGACGCTCCTCGACACCGCTCGCAGCAACGGCGCGAGCGAGGAGGTCACGAACGCGCTCGACGCGTTGCCCGATCAGGAATACGAAAGTCCCGCAGCCGTATCGAAGGCGGTGGGCCAGGAGAGTTGAAATTCTTTCCGTCGCGGCGGCCGCGGCAGCGCGGCCGCCGCGCATTTTCATTCTTTCGATAGGAGAACCTGATGAGCATTTTTTCGACCATTCTGAACAAGATTTTCCCGCACGATCACCCGGCCGCCACCGCATCGGGCGGCACGACGCCGCCGGCCGCGAACAATGCCGCGGGCGGCGCGACGGCAGCGGCGCAGGCGAGCCCGACCGCGACGTCGGCGGCGCCGGCCACGTCGGGCGCGGAGCCCGCGCGCCCGCCCGTCACGCCGATGCCTGAAGTCGATGTCGAAGCCATCCTCTCGCAGAAGCAGCAGCAGCACGGCGCGAATCTGAACTGGCGCACGTCGATCGTCGACCTGATGAAGCTGCTCGACCTCGACAGCAGTCTTCAGGCGCGCAAGGAACTCGCAACCGAGCTGCACTACACGGGCAACACGGACGACTCTGCATCCATGAACATCTGGCTGCATAAGGAAGTGATGAAGAAGCTCGCCGAGAACGGTGGCAAGGTTCCGGACGACCTGAAGAGCTGACACCCCGCGCGGCCGGCTCCGCACTGCGCCGCGTGGTAATCGGAGTTCGGCACAGCGAATGCTTAATCGCTGCGTCGACTCCTTTCTCAATGATCCCGGCCATGAAAGAACCGGTCTCGCGACGCGCGAAGCTCGTCTTGTTCCCGTGGAAGAAGGACCATGCGGCCAAGCCCGGCCTCAACGAAGACGACTACGCGGTGTACGCGTCGTATCGGCCGCACGTGAGCGGCGGCTTCGTCGGCACGCTGAAGGTGGTGCGGCTGACGGATGCGCGCCTGCTCTATCCCTTCGACGGCGCCGAGGAACTCGGTCCGTTCGATTCGAAGGATGCCGCGAAGAACGCGGCGCAGACGCGCGGCAAGCAGATCGTCGACGCGGATCTTAAGACGCCCGAACTCTGAACGACGCCGCGCGGCGCGTGGTGCATCATCGCGTGAGGGACCATTCGGTCTGCGCCGCGCCCGCCTTCATCGCCCATTCGGCGAACGGCGGCAATTCGCGCGCATTCGGCGCGCCGTACCAGCGGACCTCGTAACGCTCTTCGACGCGATCCCCCGGCTGTCCCGACGCGCCCGCTACGGCGGCGAGACGGCAGCCGCGCGCGCGCATCGATTCGACGAGCGCTTCCTTCGAGAAACGTCCGGGCTCGTAGGTGATCTTCAGTTGTGCCTGATTTTCGCGCGGAATCCGCACTTCGATTGCCTTCATGAACCACAGCACGACGATGCCGAGCACGACGCCTGCGACGCCGAGCCCGAGTTGTCCGCCGCCGAAGCACAGGCCGACCACCGTCACGAACCACAGCGTCGCGGCCGTCGTCACGCCTTTGACGAGGCCGTCCTTGCGCATGATCGCGCCCGCGCCGATGAATCCGACGCCCGACAGAATGCCGAGCGGCAGGCGCATCACGTCCATCTGAACGAAGGACTCCGGCGTCTTGCCGGACTGGGACAGCAGCGCGTTGACTTCGAGCATGGAGAGGCACGCGGCGAGGCAGACGAGCAGCGTCGTGCGCAGGCCCGCGACCTTGCCGGATTCGCCCCGGTCGAAGCCGATCAGGATGCCCGCCACCGCGGCCAGCAGCAGGCGTGTGAAGACGTCGCGCCATTCGAGGGTGAGCGGCATCAGCCCCATGGTCGTTCTCCGTTTTTGTTGTGGTTTGGGCCGGGCTTGCTGATTGACACGGTCTTTGCGGCCCTATGCGGAGGATGTCAAGCAAATGTCGAACCAGGGGTGTGTTTCAGGCGTTCGGCGGTCGTGCTTTGACTTGTGGGCGGCTGGCCTTGCTGTCGTGATTTAGTACGCGAGCTTTTGAAGCGACGCGACGAGCAAGACGGCGGCAATGCGGGGCGGCCGTGGCCGAGGACACTCGCGTGCGAGCGGACAGGACGCGCGGAAGCAAACAGAGTGCGACGAATGCGGCGATCCATGCAACCCGCCGCCCTCCGCCGATCTATAAACGCACCGACTCACCTCCGCCGAATCGCATACAGCGAAGTCGGCAGCGCGATCGGGTTATCGGGCTTGAACCAGCTCATGTCCGGTATGCGCGAGTCGGTCACGTACACGGTGCCGTCCGGGCCTTGCGTGAACGTGTCGGGCCAGCGCAGTTGCGGATCGCGCAGCAGCGTCCAGAGCCGGTCGCCCTCGCGCACGCGCACCGCGTGATCCTCGACGCCCGACACATACAGCCGGCCGCGCCGGTCGAAGAGCAGCCCGTCCGCCGGACCGTCGATGCCCACCATCTCCACGCGCGACGACACCTGCTGCGCGCTCAGTTGCGGATTCTGCAGCGCGTCGGTGGCAATGCGATACAGCGTCTTGCCCTTCACCGCCTGCCAGTACAGGTAGCGGCCGTCGGGCGTGAGCGCGATGCCGTCGGCGGAGAAGTTCACGCCGCGGCCATCGGTCTGCCGCAGCGGCTTGCCATCGACGGTCACGGTCACGGTCTTGTCCGCCTGCGTGCTCGGATCGCCGTCGAGCAGGCGCCGCGCGACGCCCGTCGTCCGGTCGATCACGACGATCGCGCCACGCGCCCCGGAATCGGTGATGTAGACGAAGCGGCCGTCCGGGCTCAGGCGCACGTCGTTCAAATAGCTGCCCTGCGGCGCGATGCTCTCATCGAAATGAAACACATGCGCGATCTGGTTCGTCGCGAGATCGATCTGCGCGAGCTTCGGCGCGCCCGGCACGACGAGCGACTGCGCCGGCGCGCCGGGGTCCAGCACCCAGAGATTGCCCTGCTTGTCCGCCACGACCGACTGCACGCACACCCAATGATCCTCGGGCGAAATCTCGTCGCGGCGCGCGTTGCGCCACGCGTTCCACTCGGCATCCGGGAACGGCCGCAGGTCGCCGCTCGCGCCCAGCTCCGCCACCGAGATCGGCGCGTCTTCCGTCCAGCGCGGGAAATTGACGAAGGTGCGGCCCGTCGGCGAGACGGTCACGCCTGTGACCTGATGTTCAAAACGCGCGACGAGTTGCAGCCGCGCGCCGCCGTGGCGCTCGCTCGCGGCGACATCGCCCGATGGGTCCTCTGCGAGCGCGGATTGCGCGACGAATGCGAATGCGAGGCTTGCGGCGGCGACACAGCGGCTCAGTCGGTACATGGTCGACTCCTGGTTAGTCAATAAGCGTCGCGCGTCTGGCGCACATAGCGCCGCGCCATCATCACGAGCAGCACCGCAGCCGCGCCGGTCAATGCCGCGCGCGCGCCCGCCGGTTGCAGGCGCGCGCCGGTGTAGAGGCTGAATTCGCGCACGCGGCCGTTCTTGCCCGAGCGCTCGCGCAGATCGCCGCCGCCTTCGTAAAGCGCATCGCCGCTTTGCTTCGGTTCGCCCTTCGATTGCGCCTTCACGCCCAACAGGCTCGCGATCGCGTCATAGAGACGCGGCGCGCTCTGGCCGAAGCTCGCCATCGCCCGCGACGCGCCGCCGACATAGATATCGCGCTCCGGACGCACGGCCGCGTGAAGAATCGCCTTCGCGACAACGTCGGGCGCATACACCGGCGGCGGCAGCTTCGGCTCTTCGTCGAGATAATTCTTCGCGTGTTCGACGAAGAGCGTGTCGATGCCCGCGGGCTTGATGAGCGTCACCGAGACCGGCACCTTCTCGTTCTTCAGTTCGAGGCGCAGCGAGTTCGTGAAGCCCTTCACCGCGTGCTTCGATGCGACATACGGGCCTTGCAGCGGGACCGCGACATCCGATAGTTCGCTGCCCAGATTGATGAGCGCGCCGCCGCGTTCGCGCAAGTGTTTCACCGCCACGCGCGAGCCGTTCACGACGCCCCAGTAGTTCGTCTCGAAGAGCTTGCGCTGGTCTTCGAGCGAGACATCGGCGATGCGGCCGTAGACCGAGACGCCCGCGTTGTTGATCCACGTGTCGAAGCCGCCGAAGCGGTCGATGGCGGCATCGGCGGCGGCCTGAAGCTGGCTTTCGTCGGCGACATCGGCGGCCGTGTACGCGACGGCGGGCGCGCCCTCGCTCGTAAGTTCGTCGGCGAGCACGGCAAGCGCGGTTTCGTCGCGCGCGACGAGCATGAGACGCGCGCCGGCCTTGGCCGCGCGCCGGGCGGTGGCGAGACCGATCCCGCTCGTCGCGCCGGTGAGGACAATCGTCTGTTGATCGAGAGGCTTGAGCTTGGTTCGCATGGCAGGTCCGGAAGGTTGAATATCCGGTTGCATGCAGCATCCCGCGTTCCTTGGCACGTCTGACGGTTGGCGCGTCAGCCAGCGACCAGCGTTGAAAAGGCTTCGCGCATGTCGCCGACAAATGCATCGCATGCAACGGAGAGCGGCTGCGAAGCGGGCGTGACAATGTAGAAATGATCCGGCACGGCGGGCTCGAACGGCTTCACGGCCACGCGCTGACGCGCATACGCGGCGGTCACCGGGTCGATCAGCGCGACGCCTGCGCCGTTGGCCACCAGCGCGACGATGGCTTGCGAAAGCTGCGCCTCGACGACGAGATCGCGGCTCACGTCATGATCGACGAAGACGCGGTCGATCGCGCTTCGCGCATCGAAGCTCAGCGGAAACGAAATGAAGCGCTCGCCGCGCAGATCGGCGGGGCGTAACGCAGGCTTGCGCGCCAGCCGATGTCCGCGCGGCACGATGCAGCGCATGACGGCATCGGCAAGACGCTCGCTGCGCACCGCGTGATGCGGAATCGGCTCCGCGATAAGCCCGACATCGCACTGTCCGGACGCCACTTTGTCGACCACCGTGGTCGCGCTGTGCGCAAGCAGCGTCACGTCGATGCCGGGATGCGTCTCGACGAAGCGCGCGATCACGGCGGGCAGCAAATCGAGCGCGACCGCCGGCGACCCGGCCACGCGCAGCGACCCGCGCCGCATCGCGCGAATCTGCTGCGCCGCCTGCGTGATGCGGTCCAGTCCGACGAACGCGCGCTCGACTTCCTCGAAGAGCACGCGCGCCTCGGCAGTCGGCACGAGTCTGCCCTGCTGACGCTCGAACAGCACGAACCCGACGCGGCTTTCGAGATCGGCGATCAGGCGGCTCACGGCGGGCTGCGAGATATGCAGCGACGCGGCGGCGCGCGTCACCGTGTGGCGCAGCATCACGGCGCGAAAGGCTTCGATCTGGCGCAGTCGGAGGTCGGAGGCGGTCATAACATTGGATTATAGATGACGAAACATTCGTCATTTGACGCCGCTTTTTGCACGAAGCACCCTTGCGTCGACACATAAAACATGCGGGAACGAGCAGCGAATGCAGGAATCAACACGCCATAACACCGGACGACTCGCCTTCGATGTCGTCGTGATCGGCGGCGGACTCGTCGGCATGGCGATCGCCTACGGGCTCGCGCGTGGCGGCCAGCGCGTCGCCGTCTGCGATGGCGCGGATGCCGCGTATCGCGCGGCGCGCGGCAACTTCGGCCTCGTCTGGGTGCAAGGCAAGGGCGGTCGATGCCTGCCGTACGCGCAGTGGTCGCGCGAATCGTCCGAACGCTGGGGCGCGTTCGCCGCGCAGTTGCGCCGCGAAACGGGCGTCGAGACGGGTTTCGAGCGGCCCGGCGGCATCGAGCTATGCGAGACGGTGGAAGAACTCGAAGCCGGCCAGCGCCTGCTCGAATCGCTGCGCGCGCAGGACGCCTCGCTCGACTATCACGTGCTCGACTGTCACGCGCTCAAGCAGCGCATTCCCGCGGCATCGAGCGCGCTGGCGGGCGGCCTCTATTCGCCGAACGACGGCCACGCGAGTCCGCTTTACACGCTGCGCGCGATGCAGCAGGCGTTTCAGCGCCACGGCGGCGTCTACCTGCCGAGCAACGAAGTGCGCGAGATTCGTCCGCGCGCGAGCGGGTTCGAGGTCTTCGCGGCGTCGGGCGTGCTGGACGCGGGGCGCGTCGTGCTCGCCGCGGGCCTCGACAATCTGCGCCTCGCGCCGATGGTCGGCATGCACGCGCCGATCACGCCGTTGCGCGGACAGATCATGGTGACGGAGCGCCTCGCGCCGTTTCTCGATTATCCGACGCTCGTCGTGCGGCAGACGCCCGAAGGCTCCGTGCTGCTCGGCGACTCGGCCGAGCACGCCGGCTTCGACGACGGCCAGACGCGCGCCGTCATGGCCGACATCGCTCGCCGCGCCCGCACGGCGTTTCCGGTGCTCGCGCACGCGCGCATCGTGCGGGCGTGGGGCGCGCTGCGGATCATGACGCCCGACGGCCTGCCGGTCTACGAGGAATCGCGCGCGCATCCCGGCGCGTTTCTCGCCATCTGCCACAGCGGCGTCACGCTCGCCGCCGCGCACGCCGACGTCATCGCGCCGTGGATCGCGGGCGGCGCAAAGCCGCCCGTCTTGCAGCCGTTCGTCGCCACGCGCTTCTCGAATTCGACCGATGCACACCATGTTTGAACCTCTCACCGCTCGCCCTGCCGCGACTGTCCGCATTCATATCGACGGCGCCGCGCGGCACGTTCCGAGCCACTACTCCGTCGCCGCCGCGCTGCTGGAGAGCGGGCAGGCCACTTGCCGCGCGACACCCGTCACCGGCGCGGCGCGCGGCCCGTTCTGCATGATGGGCGTGTGCTTCGACTGCCTCGTGGAAATCGACGACGTGCCGAACCAGCAGGCGTGCATGACGCGCGTGCGCGAAGGCATGCGCGTGCGCTCGATGGCCGGCCGCGCGAGGCTCGCATGACCCAGACGTCCTGCGATCTGCTGATCGTCGGCGCGGGGCCTGCCGGCATGGCCGCCGCCATCGAAGCCCGCGCGGCGGGCCTGTCCGTCGTCGTCGCCGATGAAGGCGAAGCGCCCAGCGGACAGATTTATCGCAATGTCGCCGAATCGCCGCTCGCCGACGCGCGCGTGCTCGGCGACGACTACGCCGCCGGACGCGTGCTCGTCGAACGGTTCGTGGCAAGCGGCGCGCGGCATCTCGCGCGGTGCGTCGTCTGGCAGATCGCGTTCGAAGAGGGCATCGTCGCGATGCTCACGCGCAGCGCGAGCGGCGCGGAAGCGGGCGGCACATTGGAACTGAAGGCCCGAGCCGTGTTGATCGCGACCGGCGCGCAGGAGCGCCCGTGGCCGGTGCGCGGCTGGACGCTGCCGGGCGTGATGGGCGTCGGCGCGGCGCAGACGCTTCTGAAATCGGCGGGACTCGCGCCTTCGCAAGACGCGGTGCTCGCGGGCAGCGGACCGCTGCTGTGGCTCTTCGCTTCGCAACTGATCGCGGCGGGACGCAGCGTTCGCGCCATTCTCGATACGACGCCCGCGGGCGCGTTCAGGCGCGCGCTGCCGCACGCCCTGCCCGCGCTGCGTGCCGCCGACTATCTCGCCAAAGGCGTGCGCATGATGCGCACGGTCGCGAAAGCGGGAATCGACGTGCATCGCGGCGTGAGCGAAGTGTCCATCGAAGGCGAAACCGAAGCGCAACGCGTGCGGTTTCGCGACGCACGCGGCGCGCGACATGCCATCGATACATCGCTCGTGCTGCTGCATCAGGGCGTGATCCCGTCGACGCAACTCGCGCGCTCGCTCGGCTGCGAGCACGAGTGGGACGCGGCGAGCGCTTGCTGGCGGCCGCGCACCGATGCAAGTGGCCGCAGCAGCATCGACCGCGTGTGGATCGCCGGCGACGGCGCGGGCATCGGCGGCGCGAAGGCGGCCGCGCACGCGGGCACGCTCGCGGCGCTCGACATCGCGCGCCGGCTCGATGCCATCGACGACGCCACGCAGGCCGCGCGCAGCCGCCCGGCGCAACGCGCGCTGCGCCGCCATCTCGCGGTGCGCCCGCTGCTCGACGCGCTCTACACGCCGCCCGCCGCGCTGCGCCGCCCCGCTGACGACGACGTGATCGTCTGCCGCTGCGAAGAAGTGAGCGCGGGCGAGATCCGCCGCATCGCCGCGCTCGGCTGCCAGGGGCCGAATCAGATGAAAGCGTTCTCGCGCTGCGGCATGGGGCCGTGCCAGGGCCGCTGGTGCGGAACCACCGTGAGCGAACTGATCGCAGAGGTGCAGCAGCGCGGCGTCGGCGATGTCGGCTATTACCGCATCCGCGCGCCGATCAAGCCGGTCACGGTCGAACAACTGGCCGATTCCATCACGCTCGACGACGACTTCGCGCGCGGCGACTTTCCCAGCTAGTCAACCACACCACACGGAGCCAACACGATGACCCCACACTCGAGGAAGATTCTCGCCGCCGCCGCGCTCGCCATGATGACGGCGGCCGCCTCGCTTTCCGCGTCCGCGAAGGAATGGAGCACCATTCGCATGGGCGTCGATCCGACGTATCCGCCGTTCGAATCGGTCGCGAAGGACGGCGCGGTGCAGGGCTTCGACATCGACCTCGGCAACGCGCTCTGCGAGCGCCTGAAGGCGAAATGCGTGTGGGTGCAAAGCAGCTTCGACGGCCTGATTCCCGGCCTGCAGGCGCGCAAGTTCGACGTGATTCTCTCGTCGATGGCGGCGACTGCCAAGCGCCGCGAGCAGATCGACTTCACCGACCGGCTGTATCGCAATCAGACGCGCCTCATCGCCCGCTCCGATGCGCACCTGCTTCCCGAAGCCGCGAAGCTCGCGGGCAAGCGCGTCGCGGTCGAGCAAGGCACCGTGCAGGAAACCTATGCGCGCGAGAAATGGGCGTCCGCCGGCGTCGAAGTGGTGCCGTATCCGAGCTACGATCAGGCGTACGCCGACCTGGTCGCGGGCCGGGTCGATGCCGTGTTGATGGACGCCGTGCAGGGTCAGTTGGGATTTCTCGCGACGCCGAGCGGCAAGGGCTTCGCGTTCGCGGGCGACGTGGTGTATGACCCGAAGATCATGGGCGACGGCGACGCCGCCGGCGTGCGAAAGTCCGACGCCGACCTGCGCGACGCGCTCAACGGCGCGATCGCCGGCATGCTGCGTGACGGCTCGTATCGCAAGATCGAGGCGAAGTACTTCGACTTCGACATGTACGGCAAATGAACCGGCGCGGCGCGCGTGGCGCGTTCAGGCGCGCGCGCCGCTCTCCCCGAACCCGACCTGCGCCCGCCGCGGGCCGCCTGCGCGCTGCATCGTCAGCGCGACGATCTCGCGCGTCGGAATGCTGGTCGCAAGCGTCGCGACCTGCCTCGCGCTGAACCATTCGCAGCGCGTGATCTCGTTGCGCGGCACCGGAATCGCCAGATCGCCGATAACCGCGCCGAATACGTGATGGTGCTTGTTCACGCCGCCGAACAGAAACAGGTACTTGAGTTCGTCGACAACCAGTCCCGTCTCTTCCTCCAGCTCGCGCCGCGCCGCCTCTTCCGGCGACTCCTTGCGCCAGATCGTGCCGCCCGGCAACGCCCAGCGGGAACGCTTGCGCGCGACGAGCAGAATCTTCGTGTCGCGCGTGCAGATGATGGTCGCTCTCTCTTTCATCGTCGTCGACGTTCCGGCTCTCCAGCAACGCGCGGCAGCGCATTGGCACCCGCGCGGATTTCGTTGCAGAATCCGTTAGCCATAACCATGCCGCGACGCGCCGCCTCTGACTGAGCGGGCCGCAAGCCATCGGCCGCGCGCCGGCTCGGACTAAACTAGCTGCATCATACGGAGACAGCATGGTCGAGCCTTCGCAGTGGGACGTTCTCGTAGTGGGCGGCGGCATCAACGGCGCGGGCATCGCGCGGGATCTGGCCGGGCGCGGCGCACGCGTGATGCTCGTCGAACAGGACGACCTCGCGCAACACACGTCGTCCGCAAGCACCAAGCTCATTCACGGCGGCCTGCGCTATCTGGAATACCACGAGTTCGGGCTCGTCCGGAAGGCGCTTAAGGAACGCGAGGTACTGCTCTCCATCGCGCCGCATCTCATCGCGCCGCTGCGCTTCGTGATGCCGCACGTTCCCGCGCTGCGCCCCGCATGGATGATCCGCGCGGGCCTCTTTCTGTATGACCACCTGAGCCGCCGCGCCGTGCTCGAAGGCTCGCGCGGCGTCGACTTGCGCACGCACTTCGCGGGCGCGCCGCTCGTCGATTCAATCACGCACGGCTTCATCTATTCCGATGCCGCCGTCGACGACGCGCGGCTCGTCGTCCTCAACGCGCTGGATGCGCAAGAACGGGGCGCGCAGATCGCGACCAGGACGCGCTTCGTCGGCGCAACGCGGGGCGAGCGCGAATGGCGCGTCGAACTGAGCGATGCGTCCGGTCAACGGCGCGAAGTGGCGGCGCGCGCCATCGTCAACGCGGCGGGTCCGTGGGTCGGCGCGCTCGCCGCCGGGGATTCCACCGCGCGCCCGATGCGGCTCGTGAAGGGCAGTCACATCGTCACGCGCAAGCTGTTCGATCACGATCACGCGTACATTCTCCAGAACGACGACCGGCGCATCGTGTTCGCGATTCCATGGCAACGCGACTACACGCTGATCGGCACGACGGACGTCGACTATCAAGGCCCGCTCGCGGACGTGCGCATTGCGGATGACGAGATCGAGTATCTGTGCGCCGCCGTGAACCGCTATTTCCGCGAGCCGGTGACGCCCGCGGACGTCGTCTGGTCGTATGCAGGGGTGCGGCCGCTGCTCGCGGACGGCGCCGACGATGCGGCTTCCGCCACGCGCGACTATCGGCTGGAACTCGATGCGCGCGGCGCGCCGCTCGTCACCGTATTGGGCGGCAAGATCACGACCTACCGCCGGCTTGCAGAAGAAGCGGCCGAGCAGCTCGCCGCCCCGCTCTCGCTGACAGCGCCTGCGTGGACGCACGCCGCGCCGCTTCCGGGCGGCGACATGCCGGATGCGGACTTCTCGCGTTTCCTGCGAGCGTTTCGCGAGCGGCATCGCTTTCTGTCGGCGGAACTGGCCGAACGCTATGCGCGCGCATACGGCACGCGCGCCGACGCCATGCTCGATGGCATCGACACGATGTCCGCCATGGGAACGATGCTCGCGCCGGAACTCTATGAAGCGGAAGCCGCGTATCTCGTCGCTCACGAGTGGGCGCAAACGGCCGACGACATTCTCTGGCGCCGCACGAAGCTCGGCATGCGCGCGAGCCCGGCCGACGTCGAGCGGCTGAACGCGTGGCTCGCCGCGGGCGATCGAGCTCAGCGCGATGCGCGGCGCAACAGTCCGGCGAGCGCGAAGCCCGCGCCGAGCGCGACGTAAGTGAGCGCGAGCCCCTGATTCGACAAATGCGCTTCGTAGCCCGGCGTCAGGCGCTTGGGCACGACATGGTAGTCGACGACATACGCGACGGCGCTCGTCGTCACCGCCGATGCCGCTATCTTGGCCGGCGACGGACGGCGGCCGCACAGCGTTTCGAACAGCACGCCCCAGAAGACCGCGCTGCCTAGGTGAATGCCCGCGCCCGTTGCCGTGTATTTCGCGCTCAGACGCTCTTCGCGCGGCGCGGAATCGGGCCATAGACAATGCGTGACCGCGTTCATCACCGCATAGGGACGGTGCCCTGACTTCGCCGCCAGCGCCGCCGCGATCGCAGCCGACGCCAGTCCCGCCACGCCGCCCGACGCGAACGCGCGCATCAGTGCGCTATCGGATGTGGAATTCATGCGCTTCGCCTCCGCTTTAGGCGTGTCTAGCTGCTCTTGTTACCCGGCTCGCGAACGCGCGTCGAGTAGGTATCGTTGCCGCATTTCGGGCACTTCGGAATGGTGTGGCCCTTCGTGACATGCGTCGAGTGATGGCACTTGGCGCAGCGGAAATCGCCGGTTTTCTCGGCCTTCTCGCCTGAATGAGCTGACATACGCGCCTCCGCTTCGGACTCCATTGTTTCTATGTGCGCAGCAAGCGTTATTCCGAGCGGATGGAGCCTCGCGGCACAGCGATTGCGCGTCAACGGATACGCGCGGTGAAGCGCGTTTCTCTCGACAAGGAGCACGTGATGACCGAACCCGCTGAACATTTGTTGGACTGGCTACGCGACGCACACGCCATGGAGCAGCAAGCCGAACAGATGCTGCGCGCGCAATCCGGCCGCCTCGAAAACTATCCGCAACTGAAGGCTCGTATCGACCAGCATCTGGAAGAGACGCTCGGGCAGCAGAAGATCGTGCAGGAATGTATCGAGCGCCTCGGCGGCTCGACTTCCATCATGAAGGACCTGACCGCGAAGATGATGGCGTTCGGGCAGGCCGCTGGCGGCATGACGCAAACCGACGAAGTCGTGAAGGGCGCGATCATGAGCTATGTGTTCGAGAACCTGGAGATCGCGTCGTACACGTCGCTGATCGCGGCTGCCGAGCGTTGCGGCGACGCGCAGACCAAGGCCGCCTGCGAGCGCATTCTTCCGCAGGAGCAGGCCATGGCGCAGTGGCTGCTCGAACATATTCCGTCCATCTCGACGCAGTATCTGGAGCGTTCCGCCGCAGGACAGGAAGCAAAGAAATAAGTGACGCGTATCGCGACGGCTCAAGTGGCACGTCCGTTGCTGAGAAGAAAACGCCCGCCCGTTCGTATGTCCGAGCACACGACGGGCAGGCTTTCCGATACCGCGGCATTCAGCGCCGCATCACGCCAGCGCGATTCTTCTGCGCTGAGGCTCGCAGCAGCACGACTGCAAGTGACGTCACGACGCCCTCACTGTCGCTGCGAGTTAGAAGCCTCTTGAAACCTCGTTCGGGTGCCGCTTGCGCCGCAAGCGCTGCTCGTCCATAACCAGGAGCCGTTGATATGTTCGTACATAACAAACGCCTGCAATATACCGTCCGCGTGGCAGCCCCGAATCCCGGCTTAGCCAATCTGCTCCTCGAGCAGTTCGGCGGCCCGCAAGGCGAGCTTGCCGCCGCCATGCGCTATTTCACGCAAGCAGTGACCGAAGACGATCCGGGCCGCAAGGACATGCTGTTCGATATCGCGACCGAAGAGATGAGCCACCTCGAAGTGATCGGCAGCATCGTCGCGATGCTGAACAAGGGCGCGAAGGGTGCGCTCGCCGAAGCGGTGGAGCAGGAAGCCGAGCTGTATCGCTCGATGACGGGCAATGGCAACGATTCGCACACGACCGCGATTCTGTACGGCGCGGGCACGCCGCTCACGAACTCGGCCGGCGTGCCGTGGACGGCGGCGTATATCGACACCATCGGCGAGCCGACGGCTGACTTGCGCTCGAACATCGCAGCCGAAGCGCGCGCGAAGATCGTCTACGAGCGCCTGATCAACGTGACCGACGATCCCGGCATCAAGGACGCGCTCGGCTTTCTGATGACGCGTGAAATTGCGCATCAGAAGTCGTTCGAGAAGGCGCTGCACTCGATTCAGCCGAACTTCCCGCAAGGCAAGCTGCCGGGCGTGCCGGAGTTCACGAGCGTGTACTTCAACATGTCGAAGGGCGATGACGCACGCGGCCCGTGGAACGAAGGCGGCGACTGGAAGTTCGTCGAAGATCCGCAGCCCGCAGTGGATGGCGGCGACGGCACGGCGACCGTGCAGGTGTCGGAGCAGGACGTTGAGGCGCTGCAGGCAATGGCTGCGCGCACCGCGTCCGACCCGACCGCCGATCCGACGACCGGCGCGGACCTCGGCGCAGGACAAGCTGTAACGAAGTAACGATTCTTGCAAGACGCCGGGCGCCGCCAGAGAAGCGGCGGCGCTGGCGAGAACTCAACGCCGTTCGCGGACGGCGCATTCAACGTAGCACTTTTGTCAACGTGGAGTTTAGTTATGCCAACTGTCACCTCAAAAGGAACGGTCGCCGTTCATCGCAGCCCGGTGGACTGGCTTGCGGGCGCGCTCGTCATCATCGGCGCGCTGAACTGGGGCCTCGTCGGGCTGATGAATTTCGATCTGGTCGCGGCCATCTTCGGCGCGGGATCGCCAGGCGCGCGCATCGTCTATGTACTCGTGGGACTGGCAGGACTGTATTCGCTGATCCGGGCTTTCATGCCGGCGCGCGAGCATGGCCTTGCACATCACTGAACGGCGCGCCGCGCGTGAGTCAGCGCGCGGCGCACCTTTCGCGTCATTTCGTCATCGCGCGGTGCAGAGATGCGCGTTGACCTTGACGGGCGCCGCATTCTTCTCGAAGGGCGGCTGCGGCACGAAGCTCTGAATCACGCCGGGTCTGAAAATCAGGCAGTACGTGGAGCCGCCGTACTGAAAGTAGCCTAGTTCCTCGCCTTTCTTCACGCGATGGCCGGGCAGCGCCTCGATCATGCACGAGGACACTTCCGCCATGCCGATGAACACGCAGGCCACCTCGCCGATAGCGGGGTCGTCGCTCTCGATCACGATTACCGCCCGCGCCGCCACCGCGCTGATATAGCCTTGTGAGTCGTTCAGGCTGCTCGGCTCTTCTCCTTCGGATTCGGCGTCGGAATAGTAGGTGCCGTCCACCAGATACGACTTCGTGATGGTGCCGCTCACCGGCGCGTGCCAGCGGTGATAGTAAAACGCGCTCAAATACGCCTGATAGATGGTGCCGCCGACGAAGCGCTTCGCCAGTTCCATCTCCTTCGCGGTGAAGATTTCCTGTAGCGAGTAAGGCTGCGACTTGATCCAGAACGAGTCCTGGAGCTTGACGTCGTGCTTGATCGCATAAGGCGATGCCTCGCACGCGCTCACGATGACCTTGTCGTTGTCCGGCTCGGCGACGGGCCGCGCGCCCGGCTTGAACTCACGCGTGAAGAAGTGGTTCCACGACGAGAAGCCCCAATACGGCTTGTCCGGATCGCACAGAAACTCCGACAGACCGATTTCCTTGTCCGCCTCGGGACTGAACCAGCCATTCGGCGATGACGTGTTCAGATGCGTGCGCGAATAAGGCCCGCTGAGAAAGCCGGACCACACGTTCAGAATGCGCTTCAGATGCTTGTTGAACGCGGGATCGCGAAAGAGCGAATAGCCGGAAGGCATCACCATCGGCCAGTCGAGCAACGCGTTCACCGGGCAGTGGATCAGGCTCTTTTCGCTGAACGGCGGCGCGTAGGTGAGCATGGCATCGAGCAGAACCACGAATTCGTCGATATTCGCGTAGGCGAGTTCGAAGCCTTCGTTTTTGGCCTGCTCGATGGCGCTCGTGAACTCCATCCGCACGACCGGGTCCTCCCGTATGAAGGCGGCGAATTCTTTCACCACGCTATGCATCTCGGCCTTGCCGGCGCGCTCGCGTGCATAGGCGGCGAAGTTCCTGCGAAAGCTCGCGATCGCTTCCTCACCGTCGGGCAGCCAGCCGCCCAGTCGTCGCTTCTCTCGGCTCATGTGTCTTGCCTCCGTGGTTTGCTGTGAGTCTTCGCGACGCAGCACCTCGCATGCCGCAATCTTTCGAGGCTTACCACGCAAGCAAACCGGTCAGCTCGCGCAAGCGGATGGTTTCGAGTTGGCGGACGGCTTGGCGGATCGCGGAGGATCGGCCGGCGTCCAGTCGGCCCGCCGTCAGGCGTTCGAACTTGGCATCGACCGCGCTCCAGTCCATCGGACGCGTATGAAAGCCTTCGTAGTCCGCCTGCTCGCCGCCGATGATCGCGTCGTTCGTCATCACGATCTGCATCGAGACCGGCATTTCATCCGGGATGCGGTTCGTATAGTCCGCGTTCGGCGCGACATTCACGCGTCGCAGAAGGCTTTGCACGTCGTTGCGCCGTATGCGCTCATCGGCGAACTGCTCGGGCCATACTTCGCCATCGAGCAAAGCAACGGCAATCAGATACTTCAGGTTGTGATCGGCCTGCTCCTTGGTCCAGCACTGATCCTTCGGGCCGTACGCGCCACCGCCCAGCACCTGATACGCGCCGTCCGACACCTGCACGTTCACCTCCGCGATTTTCCGCGCGTCGATGTCATGGTGGTTGCGCAAGCGGATGGCGAGATCCACGGCGCTTTGCGACTGAAATTCGGCGTCGTGCTTCTTGATGGACACGCGATGCGGCACGTCGAGCCGTTCGCGGCTCCAGTCGAGCGACGGCTTCGCGCCCGCGAGATGAGAGAGTCCCATCGGTCCTTCGAAGACACCCATCGGTCCGGTAACGCCATTGCGCGCGAGAAGGGTGTTGAGAAGCGCGCGGCTCGCCGCTTCGCCCGAAGCGAGCCCCTTCCACTCGGACACCGGCTCGGCCTGAATCGCCGCGAGCGACACCGCGCCGACGCCCGCGAGCGCGAGCGCCTGCGCGCAGCGCCATTCGTCGAGCGCGAAGAGGCTCGATGCACCTGCCGCGACCGAAAAAGCCAGCGGCGTCGTGTAATTGATGCCCGCACGCATCGTCGGTATGTCGAGCAGACGCGTCTGCACCTGATACGCGATGGCGAGCGCCGTGAGAAACGCGGCGCCCGTCGCGTCCGCATATTCCCCGGCTGCGACGAGCGCGCCGATGTTGTCCGCGGGATGGCACACCTCGCCGCGAATCGCCGTGTTGTCCATGAAGTCGAGATAGCGGACGAGGCAGCCGTTATACAGCGCGGCGCGGTCCGGCGCGCCGCTTCCGCCGCCGATGAACGTGACGAGCGGCGGCCCGCCGAACTCGGTCGCGAGGCGGCGCACCTTCAGCATCGGCGGATGGCCGATCGCGCCGATCGCGCAGCCGAGCGCATCGACGATACTGCGCTTGAGCCTGTCGAGCGCCGCGTCGCCGAGATCGCCGATATGCACGCGGCCGATGAACGCGGCAAGCTGTTCTGTCATCGACGGTTGCTCTTCTGTGTCGTGCGCCGTCGCCACCATGACGGTTCCCCTCATCCTCTTGGCAATGGCTGCGTTCGAGCATTGCACGTACCACTGGGTACGGCGGAATGCGGTTTGCTTGAATGTTCACGCTCAGGCGCGCCCGCGCCCGGGCGTCGTACCTTCCTTCGCTTCTCAAGAAGAGGTAAATCATGAGTGACCCCTTCCCCTTTCCGAAGTCTCCCGCCAACGACGTCTCGCGACGAAGCAAACCCGCCGCTATCGCGCGCGGTCTCGGCTGGTACAGCCTGGCGCTCGGCGCTGCTCAACTGCTCGCGCCGAATTCGGTCGCGCGCGCGGCCGGCGTGCGAACGGGCTCGACGCTGATGCGGCTCTATGGCCTGCGCGAAATCGCATGCGGCATCGGCATTCTCGTTTCGCGCGATCCCACGCCGTATCTGTGGGCGCGCGTCGGCGGCGACGCGCTCGACCTCGCGACGCTCGTCACCGCATCGGACAGAACGAGCCCGCGCGCGCTGACCGCGCTGCTGAACGTGGCGGGCGTCACGGCGCTCGACATTCATTCGGCCACCGCCCTCTCCTCGCACGCCGAAGACGAGCGTCGTGAAGCTCAGCTTCGAGGGCAGCGGTTCGCCTCGATGTATCGCAACCGCAGCGGCTTTCCGCGCTCGCCCGAAGCCATGCGAGGCACGGCGCTGCGCGACTTCGAAACGCCGCGCGACATGCGCGCGCCCGACGAGATGCTGCCGTACACGCATGCGCAGTACAAAAAGGCGAAAGGCGCCTGACGCCCGCCGGCAAGACAACTTTCCCCACCATCGAAACACGCGCGAATACGCGAAGGAGTCATCGTGGACATGTCATCCTGCTCGCCCTCCATCACGACGATGATCCGCATGGATCACACGCACGTCATGGCGGCGTTCCATCGTTACCATGCCGATAGTGCGTGGTGGCGCAAACGCGCCATCGTCGAGCTGGCCTGCACAGCGCTCGAAATTCATGCGCAACTCGAAGAAGAGATCTTCTATCCCGCGCTCGCCGAAGCGATTCCGGGCGACGACACGCTGGAGAAGAGCAAGCCCGAGCACGACAAGATGCGCGAGGACATTGCCAAGCTGCGCGCGATGGGTCCGGACGACGCCTCCTACGATGCCCGCTTCATGCAGTTGATGCGCGAGGTCATTCACCATGTGGCGGACGAAGAGACCGTGTTGTTGCCGACGGCCGAGCGCGCGCTGGCTTCGCGATTGTCGGAACTCGGGCAGCAGATGACAAAGCGCAGGATGCAGCTGGTCGGGCAGAAGCGTCCTGCTTCGATTGCGGTGAACACGGTCGGCACGTTCCCGCTGGCTTCGCTCGCGCTGATATCGCTCGGCGCGCTTGCCGTCGCGCAAGTGCTGCGGCCCTCGCCCTCGCGGCGGGCGAGGGAGTACGCGTAAAGCGGCAGGAGCCCAAGCCGCGCGTCGGTCGGCGCGCGGCGCTCAACCGATAAAAAAAGCGCGCCGGGGGATGCGGCGCGCTCGTTCCTGCTCAGGTGGCGACGACGAGTGTGGGGTCTCGTCAGCCAGCCGCCTTCACTTCCTCGGCCATCTGCGTCTTCGCGAGTTGCGTCAGCTTTTCGTCGGTGGACTTTTCTTCCTGCAACGTCTCGAGCAGCAGGTTCATCGCTTCTTCCTGGCCGAGCTGCTTCGCCAGCGTCGCGAGCGTGCCGTACGTCGCGATCTCGTAGTGTTCCACCTTCTGCGCTGCTGCGATCAGAGCGGCATCGCGAATCGGGCCTTGCTCGAAGTCTTCGATCTGCTCCTGCCCTTCCTCGACGAGCCCTTCCATCGCCACGCACTTGATGCGCTTGAGCTTGACGCCGCACAGTTCGACCACCTTGTCGATCCGTTCGATCTGACCGTTGGTTTCTTCCAGATGCTGCTGGAATGCCTGCTTCAATTGCTCGTTGGTGCTCGCGCGTGCCAGCTTCGGCAGCGCCTTCGTCAGTTGTTTCTCTGCGCTATAAACGTCGGACAGTGCGTGAATGAACAAGTCCTGCATAGTCTTCGATGCCATCGATGCCTCCGTTTCAGGGTGAGTGGGTTCGCACCGGCCGGTGGGCCAGCCGCGCATGTCTATCGCGCAATCGCCATTCCAGTCTTAGACGCGCGGCACTTCGAGCGGCAGCGCGCGCTTGTGGCGCGTCGCCATGTAAAAGCGGCGTATGGTCGTAAGCACGTCTTCGCTTACGTCCTTGCCTTCGAGAAAGTCGTCGATGTTCTCGTAGCTGATGCCGTAGCTGTCTTCATCCGGCTTTTGCGGCGTGAGCGTTTCGAGGTCCGCCGTTGGCACCTTCATCACCAGACGATCGTCCGCGCCCATCGAACGCGCGAGCGCGCGCACGCGGCGTTTCGTGAGTCCGGAGAGCGGCAGGATGTCCGCGCCGCCGTCGCCGTACTTGGTGAAGAAGCCCATCAGCGATTCCGCCGCGTGGTCCGTGCCGATCACGACGCCGCGCCGCGCGCCGGCAATCGCGTACTGCGCGATCATCCGCTCGCGCGCCTTGATGTTGCCGAGAACGAAGTCTTCCTGGAAATCGTCGGTGTATTGCGCGCCGCCTTGCTTGAGCGCCGCGATCATTTCGTCCGACGGTCCCTTCACGTTGACCGTAAGAGTCTCGTCCGGGCGCACGAATTCGAGCGCGGCCTGCGCGTCGTCTTCGTCACGCTGCGAACCGTACGGCAGCCGCACCGCGACGAAATGCGCCTCGTAGCGGCGCGCGCGCAGCCGCTCGACGGCAAGCTGCGCAAGACGCCCGGCCGTGGACGAATCCACGCCGCCGCTGATCCCGAGCACGTAGGTTCGCAGTCCCTGCGACGTCAGATAGTCGGACAAGAAGGCGACGCGCCGCTCGCGCTCGGTATCCGCGTCGAAGTCCTGACTGACACCCAGTTCCTGAGCGATCTGCTGTTGCCACTGCCTCCATTCGCTTTGGCTCTGATCCATGTTCGTCCCCCAACGGTTTTGATCAATGTCTCGGCAGACGGTCGAAGTAATGCTCGAGGCGCGAGATGGCATAGAGCGCCGCCGCGCGCCGGACTTCGTTGCGTTCGCCATCGAAGACCTTCGTCTCGCTGAACGTGACGATCTGGCCGTCGCGCAGCTTGTACGACCATGCAAAGCATTGCGTGCCCGCCTCGGGGCCGTCGCCGGGCGGGGCATCGGCCACGCCCGTGTTCGACACCGAGACGGTCGCGGAGCAGCCTTCCTGCTTCAGCGCGCCTTCCGACATTTCGCGCGCCACCTCCTCGCTCGTGAGGCCGTATTGCTTCATCGTGTCCTCGCGCACGCCGAGAAAGCCGGCCTTGCCCGAAGGCGAATAGGTGACGAAGCCCACGTCGAGGCAACTGCCGCTGCCCGGCACGGACGAGATGAGCGACGCGATGTAACCCGCCGTGCACGATTCGGCTGTCGCAAGCACCAGGCCACGCGAGCTGAGAAAAGAAACGACTTGTCGTGGTACGTCCATGTTTACTGTCTCCTTGTTCTCGCTGCCAATGACCTTGCAGGCAAGTCCAAAGCAATCGCTGCACCAAAGAGCAGCGGTCCGTCCATGGAATGTCTATTGCTTGAACGGACGAATACGTCCCGAGCCGTATGAAAACCATAACTCCGCACAATCAAACAAACGGCCATGCAGAGCGCTCTTAGTCCGGCAGGCATCCAGGCAAGTCGCGTCCTGGAGCTATGGCACATCACGCTGACTGTCTGCTGCGTAGTGTTCGCCTGCGTGCTCCTCGCGTGCATGTTCGCGCTCTTGCGCGCGCCGCGCGGCAACCAGACGACGCCCGCCGACATGACGAAGCGCGAGCGGCCGGAGCGCGGCATCCACCGCTTCGTGATCGTGGGGACCGTCTTGTCGGCGCTTGGGCTGGTCAGCCTGCTGATCGCCGACGTCGTCACCGATCGCGCCTTGTCGCGGCTTCCGGTCGACAACGCGCTGCACGTGGAAATGACCGGCTATCAATGGTGGTGGCAGGCGCGCTACGCGCCCGAAGGCGGCGCCGATGGTTTCGCGGTCGCAAACGAGCTTCATGTGCCGGTCGGCCGGCCGGTGGTCGTATCGTTGAAGGCCGCGGACGTTATACATACATTCTGGGTGCCTAATTTACATGGCAAGAAGGACATGATTCCCGGCCAGGACTCGACCATCACGTTTCGCGCCGACCGCGCGGGGACGTATCGCGGGCAGTGCGCGGAATTCTGCGGCTACGAGCACGCGATGATGGCGTTCTCGGTCGTCGCCGACCCGCCCGAGCAATATGCAGCGTGGGCCGCGCAACAACGGCAGACGGCGAGCACGTCGAGCGACGCACTCGCGATGCACGGACGCGACGTCTTTCTGAACGGCGACTGCGCCCGCTGCCACACGGTGCGCGGCACGCCGGCCAACGGCTCGGTAGGCCCGGACCTCACGCATCTGGCGAGCCGGCAGACGATTGCGGCCGGCACCTTCGTCAACAACGCGCACAACCTCGCGGCGTGGATCACCAATCCGCCCGCCCTCAAGCCCGGCGTCATGATGCCGGCGACGCAACTCGCCCCTGGCGATCTCCAGGCCCTCGTCGTCTGGCTCGGAACTCTCAAATGAGCGCGCCCGCTTCTTCCCGCTTCGGCCCGGCCGATGACAACGGCTCCCGTCCCGTCGACGGTCCGCACGCCTCGCCCGCTGTGCGCGAAACGCTTGCCGCGACGTGGAGCGATCCGCCCGGCTTCATCGGCGCGCTGTCGGCGATCAATCACAAGACGGTGGCGCGCCGCTTCATCGTGACGACGTTCGCGTTCTTCGTGCTCGCGGGCCTGCTCGCGCTCGCCATGCGCATGCAGCTCGCGCGGCCCGATCTGCGGCTGATCGGCCCGAACCTGTACAACGAACTCTTCACGATGCACGGCACGACGATGATGTTTCTCTTCGCCGTGCCGGTGATGCAGGCAGTCGCGGCGTACCTCGTGCCGCTCATGATCGGCGCGCGAAGTGTCGCGTTCCCGCGCATGAACGCGTACGCGTACTGGGTCTTTCTCTTCGGCGGCATCCTGCTGTTCGCCTCGCTCGCGGTGAACAGCGCGCCGGCCGCCGGCTGGTTCAGCTATGTGCCGCTCGCGGGCCCCGACTACTCGCCGGGCAAGGGCTCCGACATCTGGGCGCAGATGATCACGTTCACGGAACTCTCCGGCCTGATCGAAGCGGTCATCCTCATCAGCACCATCTTCAAGATGCGCGCGCCGGGCATGTCGCTCAACCGCATGCCTCTTTTCGTGTGGGCCACGCTGGTCACGCAGTTCATGGTGATCTTCGCGATGCCTTCGGTCATGCTGTGCAGCACCGCGCTCATTCTCGACCGGCTGGTCGGCACGCACTTCTATAACCCGGCGAAGGGCGGCGACGTGCTGCTCTGGCAGCATCTCTTCTGGTTCTTCGGACACCCGGAGGTCTACCTCGTCTTCATCCCGCCGCTGGGCTTCATCTCGTCGATCATTCCGACCTTCGCGCGCCGCCCGGTGTTCGGGTATCCCGCGATGGTGCTCGCGCTCATCGCCACCGCGTTTCTCGCGTTCGGGCTGTGGGTGCATCATATGTTCGCGACGAATCTGCCGGAGCTCGGCAAGAGCTTCTTCACGGCGGCGAGCCTCTCCATCGCGATTCCATCGGCCATTCAGATCTTTTGCTGGATCGGCACGCTCTGGACCGGCCGCCTGAACCTGCGCACGCCGCTGCTCTTCGTGCTCGCGTTCTTCTTCATTCTCGTGATGGGCGGGATGACCGGCATCATGGTCGCCTCCGTTCCGCTGGACCTGCAAGTGCACGACACGTACTTCGTCGTGGCGCATCTGCACTACGTGCTACTGGGCGGCGCCGTGTTTCCGCTCTTCGGCGCGTTCTTCTACTGGTTCCCGAAATTCGCGGGCCGCATGCTGTCCGAGCGGCTCGGGCGCTGGCAGTTCTGGCTCTTCTTCATCGGCTTCAACGTCACCTTCTTTCCGATGCATCTGCTCGGTCTGCACGGCATGCCGCGCCGCGTCTGGACGTATCCGCACGGGCTCGGCTGGGACGGCATGAATCTCATGTCGACCATCGGCGCATGGATCATCGCGGTGAGCGTGCTGCTTTTCATCGTCAATGTGGTGCTGACGCTGCGAAGCAAACAACCGGCGCCTGCCGATCCGTGGGGCGCGGGCACGCTCGAATGGAGCGTGCCGTCGCCGCCGCCGCCGCATAACTTCGACGCGATTCCGGTCGTGCACGGACGCGATCCGCTGTGGGAACCAGCGGGCGAGCCGCGCTTCGTCGGCGGACTGGCGGCCGATGCGCGCGAAGTGCTGATGACGAGCGTGCTCGATGCGAAGCCGGACCATCGACCGCTCTTTCCGTCGCCTTCCATCTGGCCGTTCATCAGCGCGGTGGTGACGACGATTCTCTTCATCGGCTCGATCTATTCGCCGTGGGCCATCGTGTGGGGCTCGCCGCCGGTCGCCGCGGCGATGATCGCGTGGTTCTGGCCGAAGCGGTCGAGCAATGCGTTCGCAGCCGCACGGGAGCAGCGCCCATGAGTACCGCCAGCAACCTTCGGAACGCGCAGACGCGCCCCGACGAAGCGAACGTCACCGAACTCGACGTGCGCGGGCTCCCGACCTTCGCGTTCGGGCATCGCAGCGTCATGTGGTGGAGCACGGCGGGGCTGATGCTGATCGAAGGCACGGTCTTCGGCATCGCGGTGATGATGTACTTCTATCTGCGCACGCATGCGCCCGCCTGGCCGATGGCCGCGTCCGCGCCCGAATTGCGCTGGGGCACGCTCAATACGGTGGTGCTGCTCGCGAGCATGCTCCCGAACCAGCTCGCCAAGCGCGCCGCCGAGCGTTTCGACCGCGGACGCGCGAAGCTGTGGATGACGGTGTGCCTCATCGCGACCATCGTGTTCATGGTGTTGCGCGGCTTCGAATTCGCGACGCTCAACGTCAACTGGTACACCAATGCGTACGGCTCGGTGGTGTGGCTGCTGCTCGGCCTGCACACGACGCACCTCGTCACCGATTTCATCGATACCGCCGTGCTGACCGTGCTGCTCTTCACCGGCCCGTTCGAGGGCAAGCGCTTCGTGGACGTCAGCGAGAACGCCGTGTACTGGTATTTCGTCGTACTAAGCTGGCTGCCGATTTACGGCGTCATTTACTGGGCGCCCCGCTTTTGAATCCCGATCATGCTGACCTGGCCCGCCCTCCTCTTCGCACCGTCCGTCCTCCTCGGCTTGTTGAGCCTGAACTACGCGCTCGTCGAGCCGTCGTGCCATTTGCAAAGCATGCTTCTGATGCACGGCATAAGCGTGGCGAGCCTCGCGGTAAGCGTCCTCTCGACACTGCTCGCCTTCGGCCGCTGGCGCAGCGCGGGGCGCGAGGCCGATCCATCCTCGCCCGCGCTGCGCTCGCGCGCAGGCTTCATGGCCGTCGTGGCGACGGGAGTGGGCACGCTCTCGTCGATCGGCATCATCTTCATCTCGCTACCGCAATGGCTGCTTTCCGCTTGTTGACAAGGACGGCCGCGGGCGTCGCCGCCGTCACGTTCGCCGATGCTGCGTGCGCTCACGCGGTCTCGGCCGGCGCGAGCAGCGTCCCGGCGAGCTTCGGCTGGACGCTCGAGCCGTGGGTCGTCGCGTGTCTCGCGTTGAGCATCGGGCTCTATCTCGCAGGTTATGCGCGGCTTCGCGTGCGCGGGGCGCGCGGCCGCCGCGATCGCGCGCTGCGTCTCGTCTCGTTCGTGACCGGCTGGATCGCGCTCGTCATCGCGCTCGTGTCGCCGCTGCATAGTCTGAGCGAGGCGCTCTTTTCGGCGCACATGCTCCAGCATGAGATCTTCATGCTCGTGGCCGCGCCGTTGCTCGTGATCGGCAGGCCGCTCGCGGTGTGGCTGTGGGCCTTTCCTCCGCGTGCGCGGCAAGCGATCAGCGCCGCGACGCGCAGCGCGTGGATCAACACGCCGTGGCGCTGGCTGACCATGCCTGCCGTCGCGTGGGTGCTGCATGCGGCGGCCTTGTGGTGCTGGCATGCGCCGCGCTTTTTCGAAGCCGCGCTCGCCAGCGAAGGCATTCATACGCTGCAACACACGAGCTTTCTCGGCACCGCGCTGCTTTTCTGGTGGACCGTGTTTCGTCCCGCCTCGGAGGACGGCTCGCGCTCCCACAGCGCGCACGCGATGCTGTCGCTCTTCACGACGATGGTCCACACCGGCGCGCTCGGCGCGTTGCTGACGCTCGCGCCCGAGGTCTGGTATCCGTCGTGCATCGAAAGCACGCTCGCGCTCGGCTTCGATCCGCTGCAGGATCAGCAACTCGGCGGACTCGTGATGTGGGTGCCGGGCGGGCTCGCCTATCTCGTCGGCGGGCTGCTGGTCGGCGCGCACTGGCTCGCGAGGCGGCCCGCATCGACGCTTGCGCCCGCCACGCGCGCCACGTCCGCCGCGCGCCCGGCGGCGTCAACCACTCGCCTGCGGGCGCACGAGGAGTCCTGACATGCGCTCGTTCACGAGAGTCCGCCTGCGCACATCGCTTTCGATGCGAGGCATCGCGGCCGCATCGCTCGTCATGGTCATGGCGGTCGCGGCAAATGTCGCGGAGGCGGCGGAACAGGCGCCCTCGCCCGAACTCATCGCACGCGGCGCGTATGTCGCGCGAATCGGCGACTGCGCCGGTTGCCACACCGCGCCGAAAGGCGGCGCGCCGTACGCGGGCGGCCTCGGCGTGAATTCGCCGTTCGGCACCATCTACAGCAGCAACATCACGCCCGATCCCGAGCTCGGCATCGGCAAATACAGTTATGAAGATTTCGTCCGCGTGATGCGCGAAGGCGTTGCGCCAGGCAACAAGGGACTCTATCCCGCGATGCCTTATGCGTCCTTCGTGAAGATGAACGAAGACGACTTGCGCGCGCTCTACGCGTACATGATGCACGGCGTGCCGCCGGTGCATTACAAGCCGCCGCCAACGGACGTGTCGTTTCCCTTCAATCAGCGTTGGGCGCTGCGCGTGTGGCGATGGGCTATCGCGCCGAAGAAGGTGTACGAGCCGCGGCCCGAGCGCGATGCCACATGGAATCGCGGCGCGTATATCGTGCAAGGGCCCGGCCATTGCGGAGCCTGCCACACGCCGCGCGGGCTTGCGTATCAGGAGCGCGGCTACGACGAATCGTCCAAGACATATCTCTCGGGCGCGGTCACCGACAACTGGTACGCGATGAATCTGCGCGGCGATCCGGGATCGGGACTCGGGCGCATGTCGACAGAGGAGATCGCGTCGTTCCTGAAGACGGGTCATGGCGGCGACAAGACGATCGCGTTCGGCACCATGGTGCAGACCATCGAGGACAGCCTGCAGTATCTGAACGACGACGATCTCACCGCCATCGCCACGTATCTGAAGACGCTGCCCGCGACCGGCGCCGCCGATGGCACGTTCGATCCCTCGCTCGCGCCGCCGGGGCGTCTCAAGACGCGCGCGCCCGATAAGCCGCCCGGTCAGGGCGCGGCCGTCTACGCGACCTTCTGCGCGCAATGTCACCTCGATACGGGACAGGGCGTGCCGAAGGCGTTTCCGAGGCTCGCGGGCAACCCCGCCGTCATCAGCGAGGACACGACTTCGCTCATTCGGCTGATCGTCGAAGGCGGCAATAGCCCGGACACCGTTCACGGGCCGCCGCGGCAAAACATGCCGGGCTTCGCGGGCCGTCTGTCAGATTTGCAGATCGGGCAAGTGCTCTCTTACATTCGCTCGTCGTGGGGCAACGACGCGCGGCCTGTCACCACGAACGATGTTGCGTCCTTTCGTAGCAAGATACATAAGTAACGGCGGTTACATTCACGAGTAAATCATGCGGATTCGTCGGACGCTTCGATGAGACAAGGTTGCCGATATAAGATCGGACAAAAAGACTTCGTTCCACTAAATACGGCTTGCATTTCCTTACGTTTCGCTTTGAGCCTTCTCAAGCTTTTTGGCTTATCCTAAACTCTTGCTTACGAGTAAGAGCGAAACGTGGACCTGTGGATTCCGAGTTCGTCTTCGGGGGAAGACGACCACAGTTAGCGCACTCCTCGCCCTTGCCGCATCGCCTCACGGGTGACAGCCAGGGTGCCTCTAGAAGAACGACAACATCACTTCTAACGCCGTGAAAATTCTCATCGTCAACACGTTGTATTACCCGGACAAGGTCGGTGGGGCCGAGGTATCGACGCAACTTCTCGCCGAGGGTCTCGTGCGAGCCGGCATGGAAGTCAGCGTCGCCTGCGCGACCGGTACGGGCACGGACAGCATTTCCGAATTGAACGGGGTGAAGGTCTATCGTCTGCGCAACGCCAATCTGTACTGGCCGCATCGGCCAAAAAAGCGCTCGCGCGTGGCGAGATTCGCCTGGCACGCGCTCGATGTCTATAACGTCGTGATGTCGCGCAAGCTCGCGGGCATCATCGCGCATGAAAAGCCGGACGTCATTCATACCAGCAATCTCGCCTGTCTCTCCGTGGACGTATGGCGCGTGGCGCGCAACGCGGGCGTGCCGATCGTGCATACCGCGCGCGACTATTATCTGATGTGCCCGTCCACGACAATGTTCTCGGACGCGGAGCCTTGCAAGCGGCAGTGCGCGTCCTGCGCGCTGTATTCGGCGCCGAAGCGCGGCGCGTCGGCGCGCGTGGAAGTGGCGATCGGCGTGAGCCGCTTCGTGTTGCAAAAGCATCTGGAGAACGGCTATTTTCCGCATGCGTCGCGCACGGCGGTCGTGAGCAATTGCTATATCCCGAGCACCGACAGCGCGGCGCTCGTCAACAAGCGGCGTTACGAAGGCGGCCCGGTGCGCCTTGGCGTGCTCGGGCGCGTGGCGCGCGACAAAGGCTCGGAGGTCGTGCTCGAACAACTCTCGGCCGATCACACGCTCGACTGGACGCTCGCGTTCGGCGGCAATGGCGAGGCCGGTTACATCGCATCGCTCAAGACGAAGTATCGCGACCCGCGCGTGCAGTTTCTCGGACACGTGAAGGCGAGCGACTTTCTCAATAGCATCGACATTCTCATCGTCCCTTCCATCTGGCACGAACCGTTCGGGCGCGTGATCGTGGAAGCGTACTCGCACGGCTTGCCCGTGGTCGGCGCGAACCGGGGCGGCATTCCCGAAGTCATTGAACCGCGTTCCGGTCTCGTGTTCGACATGGATCGGCCGGAGACGCTCATCCAGAAGATCCGCGAAGCCATCGAACTGCTGAAAGAGCCGTCGGTGCATGACCGGCTGCGCAAACACGCCGATACCTTCAACCCCGACACGATGGTGAACGCGTATCTCGACATCTACCGTAGCGCGCTCGAAGGCGCGATGACGAGAAGCGCCGAGCCGGTCGCCGCCGCCATCACGCCCAAGGCGCACATGGATTGATGACCGCGCAACGCGGTCATCGGTCATTCTTCATCGGTCATTGAAATTTCACGGGCACCGGACTCGTCAGCAAGTTCACGTACAGGTTGAAGAACCTGGCGTTGTCGTACTTCGTCACATAGGTGATCTTGAGCGGTGATGCGCCGGGCGCGGGCGCGTCCGGATACACGCGCACGTGCCCCTGATTTTCGCCCGGCGTGGTGTCGATATCGAGGTACGCGCTCTGCGTTTCGGTCGCGTAAGTCGGGTCGAGAAAGTAAGGCATCGTCAGCGTGTCGTAGATATCGGTATGGCTCGCGAAAGCATTCGAGTTCTCCACCGCATAGACCTTCGTGACGGCCGTCTGCCCCGTCGGCGGATTGACGATCTGGTTGTAGATGCTTTCGGTGAGCGGCACGGTGTTGGTCACATCGAGCGGAATCACGCGCTGCGGAATGGTCGTCTGCAACAGCGTGCGCACGGCCACCGGATCGAACCACCAGTTCAGTTCGCCCACGGCGTTCGCGTTGCCCGGCACGTTCATGGCGCCGCCCATGTAGACGATCTGCTTGATGAGCGGCACGATCTCGGGCGCCTTCTTGACGGCAGTGGCGAGGTTCGTCGGCGGTCCCACTTCGATGATCGTCACCTGGTTCGGATAGCGCTTGATCGTGTCGATCATGAAGTCCGCGGCGGCTTCCGCTTGCAGTTTGGTCGACTGCGCGAAGCCGTCGGGGGGCGCGGTGAGTTGCGACGCGTCGGTGGGCTCCGGGCGCATCCACGCGCCGAAGTACCCATTCGGATTCGCGGCCTGCTGCGCGCGAATGCTCGCGACATCGTACTGAAGCGGATAGTTCGCGCCGGCGTACACGCCGACCCGGTTCTGCACGCCCATGCGCTCGACAGCCTTCAGCGCATCGGCTTCTTCCTGCAAGAGCCAGTCGTTGCCCGTCACGACGCACAGGCCGAGCAGATTCACTTTGCCCTGCCCCATCAACTGGCTCGTCATCGCGAAGAGTTGGCCGTCATCGCCCATCGTGTTGAAGTCGGAATCGATGATGACCTTCGGTGCGTCGTTGTAGACATCGTGATGATCCGAGCCGCCGCAAGCGGCCACGAGGCAGGACAGAAGCGGCGGAATCAGCGGAAGCAGTCTGCGGGGCGCCATGGTGTGTCTCCTTGTGTTTGAACGTTCTGGATGGCCGCGCTGGCAAGCGGCCTGATTCATTCTAGGAGCATTCACTGCGTTCGGAGGCATGATCGTCGATGCCTGCGGGAGCGCACTTTGCTGGCATCGCACACCGCGCAATGAACGTCGACAGGTCCCGCCATGCTTCTTTCCCTTGCCGTGCTGCTGCTCTTCCAGTGTTTCGGGGAAGGCGTCTCGTATGTGTTCCGGCTTCCCGTGCTGGGGCCGGTCGTCGGCATGTTGCTGCTGCTCGCGTTTGTCATCGCGCGGCCGCGCGCCGCCGATACCATTGAGCCGACCGCGAACGAACTGCTGCGTCATCTCTCGCTGCTTTTCGTTCCGGCGGGCGTCGGCATCATGGCATCCGCGAGCGCCGTGCGCGGCGATCTCGTGGCGGTGGTACTGGCGATCATCGTGAGCACGACGCTCGGCATCGGCGTGACGGCCATCGTGATGCGCGCGCTGATGCGCCGCCAGACGGGAGACGAACGGTCATGAGCGCGATCCCACGGCTCACCGCGATATGGGTCTACCTCGCGGCCTCGCCGCTGCTCGGCCTGACCATCACGCTCTTTGCGTATCTGATCGCGCAATCCGTCTATACGCGATGCCGCTTCAATCCGCTGGCCAACCCCGTGTTGATTGCGGTGGCGCTGATCGTCGCGGTGCTTCAGATCAGCGGCACGCCGTATCCGACGTATTTCGAAGGCGCGCAGTTCGTGCACTTTCTGCTCGGGCCCGCGACGGTTGCGCTGGCCCTGCCGCTCTACCGGCAACTGGGCAACCTCAGGCGGCTCGCCGCGCCGCTTTTCGTCGCGCTGTTCGCCGGGTCGATGACCGCGATCGTATCGGCGGTCGCTATCGCGTCGTGGCTCGGCGCATCGCGGCAGACGATTGCATCGCTCGCGCCGAAGTCCGCCACCACGCCCATCGCGATGGCGGTGGCGACGTCCATCGGCGGCATTCCGTCGTTGACGGCGGTGCTCGTCATCTCGACGGGCGTGTTCGGCGCCGTGTTCGCGCGCGTGATTCTCAACGCGCTGCGCGTCGCGGAGCCGGAAGCGCGCGGCTTCGCGCTCGGCGTGGCGTCGCACGGCATCGGCACGGCGCGCGCCTTTCAGGTCAGCCAGCAGATGGGCGCGTTCGCCGGGCTCGGCATGGGGCTCAACGGCATACTCACCTCGTTTCTCGTGCCGGTGTTAGTGCCCGTGCTGGTGCGCTGGCTCTGAACGGAAGCGACGAAGGAACGCGCCTTGCTCGCTGCGGCGCCATGAAGCCCTTCCGTTCACTGCCGCTCGCGCCGCTCGTTGTCGCGCTCGCGCTGGCATGCGCCGCGTGTTCGTCATCCGACGATGCCGCCTCCGATGCCCGCATCGTGCTGTCGTATGCGCGCTCGGCGTCGCAGTGGATCGACTCGTGGCTCGACGGCAGCTCGCCGTCGTCGTACGCCACACGCTCGGTCGATTCGGCCAGCGAACAGATCGGCAAGATAGCGGGCGACCTGCAACGCGCGCACGCGCCCGCCGATGCCGCCTCGCAGGTTCACGCGGTACAGGCCGCCTTCGATAAGGCGCGCGCCGCGCTCGATTCCGGCGACCGCGCGCGCGTCACCGAAGCGCGCTCGACGATGCATGACGCAGCCGTACGCCTCGACGCGTGGCTGCGCGCGCAAGCCGGTGACGCGTCATGAAGAAGCTGCTGGAGATATCGCTCGGCATCGTGACGAGCGTCGGCGGCTTCCTCGAAATGGGCGAGATGTCGACTGCCGCGCAGGCCGGCGCCGCGTTTCACTATCAATTGCTATGGACCATCGTGCTCGGCACGGTCTGCATCGCGTTCCTCACCGAGATGTCGGGACGCTTCGCGGCGGTGAGCGGACACACCATCGTCGATGGCATTCGCGACCGCTTCGGCATCAAGCTGCTCGCGCTGCCGCTCATCTCGACCGTGATCGTGAGCTTTCTCGTACTGAGCGCCGAGATAGGCGGCGTCTCGGTGGCGCTCGAATTCGCAACGGGCATCTCGTATCGATGGTGGGCGCTGCCCGTCGCGCTGCTCTCGTGGCTGTTCTTGTGGCGCGGCACCTTCGGCATGCTGGAGAAAGGCATCTCGCTGCTCGGCCTCGTCACGCTGTGCTTCGTCGTCGCGATCATCCGGCTGCGGCCCGAATGGACGCAGGTGGCCGCCGCTGCGGTGCCGAGCCGCCCGCACGAACATGCCGCGACGTACTGGTTCATGGCCGCGAGCATTCTGGGCGCGTCGCTTTCGCCCACGCTCTTCCTGTTCTATTCGTCGGGCGCAATCGAAGACCGCTGGGACCGCAGCTATCTCTGGCCCAACCGCGCGATCGCCGCACTGGGCATGCTGTTCGGCGGTGTGATTTCGGCGGCCGTGCTGCTCGTCGCGGCGCAGGTGCTCAACGGGCGCGGCATTCTGGATGTCGAAGACTTCCATCAACTGCCGCTGCTTCTCGTCGATGCATTCGGCATGTGGGGATTCGTGCTCTTCGTGGCGTCGCTCGGCATTGCATCGCTCGGCGCGGCGCTGGAAGTGGCGCTGCTCGAAGCGTATCTCTTCGCGCAGGCGTTCGGCTGGAACTGGGGGCAAGACTGTCCGCCGCGCGACAATCCCGGCTTCAGCCTCGTCTATACCTGCGCGCTTTTGCTCGGCGCGTTGCCCATTGCCGCCGGCGCCGATCCGCTCAAGCTCACGGTGTTCTCCATGGCGCTCACCGCCGTCAACTTGCCGTTGATGGTGGTGCCGTTCATCGTCTTGATGAACGACGAGCACTACATGGGCGAGCATTGCAACGGACCGATCTCCAACGTGGCGGTGATCGCCATTACCGCGCTCGCGTTCGTGCTCGGCATCGTCACGATACCGCTCGAATACTTCGGAGGCACATGATGGACGTCGTGCACGATATCCTCGACAAGCAGCTCGTCGACAAGAACGGCGTGCGTATGGGACGCGTGGATGGCCTCGTCGCCGAACTGCGCGACGGCGAACTGCCGAGGCTCGTGTTCATCGAAACCGGCACGGTCGTCATGGCGCGGCGCTTCGGCAGGCGGGCGCATCGGCTGATGTGCGCGTTGCTCGCGCGTATCGGCGCGGGCCACAAGACCACGCCGTATCGCATTGCGTGGAAGGACGTGCGCAAGGTCGCCGTGGATATCGAACTCGACGTGGATGCCGACGACACGCCCGTGCACGACTGGCAACGCTGGCTTCGCGAGCGGACCATCGACCGCATTCCCGGAGCGCGCTGATGCAGACCGTCAATCTCGATGAACTCGTCGGGCTGCGCGTCACCGCGATGGATGGCCGGCGCGTCGGCCGCATCTCCGCGCTGCTGGCCGAGGACCGCGGCGGCGACTGCGTGATCGCCGCGGTGCGCATTGAGACGCACGGCTTCGCGAGTCGCGTGATGCGCTGGATGGCGATGGCGCTTTCGCCTGCGTCCTTGCGCAAGAGGCTCGCGCAGAAGCCGCTCGATGTCGCGTGGGACAAGCTCGACTGGGCCGACATGCGGCAGCCGCGCCTGCGCGAACAGGCGCGTTGATCGGCGTCACTCGATGGCCATGGCCTCGATGGCATCGGCGATGCGGCCCGCTTCATCGTAGTGAAGCATGTGCCCGCGATTCGGCACCACGGTGATCGTGCTCTGCGCGATGTCTTCATGCAGCCTTCCCGACTGCGAATCCGCATCGACGATCGTGTCGTCCTGTCCCGCGAAGATGCGCACGGGCACGCTCACTTCGCCGTAACGCCGCGACAAGTCATGCGCCGCCGGCACCATGTAGCCGGCGTCCTCGCCGATGGCGCGCATTTGCGACGGACGCAGCAGCAACTCGCGCGGCAGCATCTCGCGAAAGACGTCCGGCACGGGTTGCGGCGCGAACATCAGGCGGAGGTTCGGATCGATCATCAGCCGCGCGGCAATGGGCGAGACCGTGTAGCGCATCACATCGCCGATGACGGGTATCGCGGCGGGCGCGGTGAGCAGCACGTCGAAGCGGGCGCTCGGGTAGAAGTAGCCGCTGATCAGCGCGAGCCCGCGAATGTCGATGCGCGGATCGAGCGCCATGGAAAGCGCGGCGAGACAGCCGAGCGACTGCCCGACCACGACCGCCCGCGTCAGTCCCATGCGCTTGAGCGCCTGTTGAAAGAGCGCAGCCTGCGCCTGCGGCGTCCATGCGCGATCGCGCGGACGTTCGCTGAAGCCGAAGCCGGGACGATCGAACGCAATCACGCGATGCCGTTGCGCGAGCCGGTCGAAGAGTCCACTCGCCACATAGTCTTGCAGCATGACGAGATTGCCGTGCAACAGCACGATGACCGGGCCTTCGCCTTCGTCGATGTAATGCAGACGCACGCCGTCCACGTCGATGAAGCGCCCGACGGGTGGATGATCGCGCTCGGCGCGGCGCGCGCGCAGCGCGGCCCACGCGGCCACGCCGAGCGATGCAGCCGCGACGGAGCCGGCAAGCAGTTTGCCCGATGACAAGGCGCTGGATGATGTCTGAGGCATGTTTCCCCGATGGTCTCAATTGAAGCGCGAAGCGCACGAAGCAAGTGGGCGAGCAAAGGCCGTGCCCCTAGCGGTTCCCGAATCTCGGAACGGTGCTTGCTGCCGTTGAACGCGACATCCACTCAGCGAGATCTGACCATGAACCAGAAAACGCAAGACCCGCGAAGCGCCGTATCGGAGAATGGCCACATCGAAAGCCAGCCGATTCCCGGCCACAACGAAAACATCCCGACGAACCCGGCGGATGACCCGAAGCGCGGCCCGACCGAAGACCGCGCGCCGGACGCGACGCCCGATACCAAACCCGGCACGCCGCCCGGCTCGCAGAGCGAGAGCGATCGCCTGAAGACGCCTGAGGACGGCAATCCGCTGTAGGTCGAACGCCGCTATGTGTCTTTATCTGTCGGGTACGGAAGGCGTCGAGATGGCCTGAATGGTCGAGGACACTTCCCCGTCGGAATAGATCGCGATATCGCCGAGCGCGAGCATGCCGACGATGTTTTTCTCGCTGTCCACGACAGGCATGCGGCGAATCTGCAACTGCTCCATTCTGCGCATGGCGTCGTGAATCTCGTCGTCTTCGAAGCACCATTCGACGGGTTCGCTCGCCACGTCCTGCACCGCACACGACGACTCCTTGCCCACCGACACCGCGCGCACCACGATGTCGCGGTCGGTCACGACGCCCTTCAGGCGCGTGCCGTCGCACACCGGAAGCGCGCCGACATTGAGTTCGTCCATCAGTTCGGCTGCGCGGCGAATGCTCTCGTTGGGTGCGATGGTCTGCACGCCGCGTGTCATTACTTCGGCTACCTTGGTCATGACTTCCTCCTCGTTGCATGGCGCCTCCCGATGCAGCATGCAGCGTGCCGTTGTCTCGCCCGGCGCGCGCGCGTCGGCCTGCTGATTGCTAACCGAATCGCATACGGTCAATGCGGAACGCACAATGAAAATCGCACAGGTCGCACCGCTCTACGAGAGCGTCCCTCCTATCGCATACGGCGCCACCGAGCGCATCATTTCTTATCTGACGGAAGCACTGGTCGCCCTCGGGCATGAAGTCACGTTGTTCGCCACGGCGGATTCGAGAACGCGCGCCCGCTTGCACGCGAGCGCGCCGACGGCGCTCTGGCGCGATGAACGCGTGTGGGATACGACGAGCCATCACCTGCGTCAGCTCGAAGCTGTCATCGAACGTTCATCGCAGTTCGATGTGATTCACTTTCACACCGAGCCCATTCATCTGCCGATGCAGCGCTTTCTCGCATGCGCATCCCTCACGACCATGCACGGGCGTCTTCTTCCCGCCGATCACGGTCCGCTCTTCGAGACCTTCGCGAATGCGCCGCTCGTCTCGATCTCCGACAGCCAGCGCCGCGGCGCGCCGCACGCGAACTGGCGGGCGACCGTGCACCACGGCCTTGCGCTCGATGAAATGCGCTATTCGCGCGAAGGCGGCGACTATCTGCTCTTCGTCGGCCGCGTGATGCCGGAAAAGCGCATTGACCGCGCAATAGAGATCGCGCGTCGCGCGGGGCTGCCGCTCAAGATCGCCGCTGCCGTGCATCCCGGCGAGCGCGCGTACTTCAAGGAGACGATCTGGCCGCTCATCGCGGAGTCGGAGTCCTTTGTCGAATATCTCGGCGAAGTGGGCGGCGAGACGCGTCGCGCGCTCTTCGCGAACGCACGTGCGCTCGTCTTTCCTATCGACTGGGAAGAGCCGTTCGGCCTCGTGATGATCGAGGCGATGGCATCGGGAACGCCGGTCGTCGCGTTCAGGCGCGGCGCGGTGCCCGAAGTCATCGAGCATGGCGTGAACGGCTTGATCGTCGACGATGTGGACCAAGCCGTGCGCGCCGTTCGCGAGATTGGCGCGATAGACCGCGCCCGCTGCCGCAAGACGTTCGAGCAGCGCTTCTCTGCCGAACGCATGGCGCGCGACTATCTCGCGGTGTATCACGATCTGCTGCAAAGCCGCGCGAGCGCAGACGCTTTTATCGCCGCCGCCGATACCGACGCGCTGGAAGCCTGACCTTCGACACGAACCACCATGCGCATCGCTCTAGTCTCAACGCTCTATGAAAGTGTGCCGCCACGACGTTACGGCGGCATCGAACGGATCGTCTCCTATCTCAGCGAAGAACTCGTGGCATTGGGTCACGACGTGACGCTTTTCGCGAGCGCGGACTCGCGCACGAGCGCGAAGCTCGTCGCGGGAAGCGACTGCGCCGTGCGGCTCGTCGAGGACACCGCCGATCCGCAAGCCTTCCATTTCGCGATGCTCGAAGACGTGGTCGCCGCGTCGAAGCACTTCGATATCGTGCATTTCCACACGGATTACCAGAGCTTTCCGTTCGCGCGCCGCATGCAGTGCGCGCATGTGACGACGCTGCACTGGCGGCTCGACGTGCCGGGACTGGAGCCCATGTACCGCCGCTTCGCCGATATTCCGCTCGTCTCCATCTCGAACGCGCAGCGCGCGCCGCTGCCGTGGCTCGCGTGGGCGGGCACGGTGTATCACGGCTTGCCGGACACGCTGTATCCGTTCCATGAACGCGCGGGGGACCATCTCGCGTTCGTCGGAAGGATCGCGCCGGCCAAGGGACCGGATGCGGCTATTCGCATCGCGCGTCGAGCGGGCATGCCGCTCAAGATCGCCGCGAAAGTGGATGAAGCCGACCGTCCGTACTTCGAGAGCGCGGTCGCGCCGCTCGTCGAAGCGCCGCTGATCGAATACGTCGGCGAGCAGGACGATGCGGGCAAGAGCCGCATCATCGGGCAAGCGCGCGCGCTGGTCTTTCCGATCGACTGGCCGGAGCCGTTCGGCCTCGTGATGATCGAGGCGCTCGCGTGCGGCACGCCCGTGATCGCGTTCGGGCGCGGCTCGGTGCCGGAAATCATCGAGGATGGCGTGAACGGCTTTGTCGTGCGTAACGAGGACGAAGCGGTGCAAGCGCTCGCGCGTCTGCCGGAGATCGATCGCCGCCGCTGTCGCGAGACCTTCGAGCGGCGCTTCACGGCACAGCGCATGGCGCGCGATTACGTCGATGTGTATCAGCGTCTCGTCGATGCCCGCGCGGCGCGTTGCGCGCCGCCGTCGCTCATCGAACAGGACGCTTAACGAGAGGACACGCGCATGCGATTCATGGTGCTTGCCAGCGATTACGACAACACGCTCGCCGAGAACGGCCGCGTCTCCGACGCTACGTGGGACGCCATCGACCGCCTGCGCGCGTCGGGGCGTCACATGATTCTCGTCACGGGCCGCGAGCTCGACGATCTACTCACGCTGTGCGACCGCGTCGACCGTTTCACGCTGATCGTCGCGGAAAACGGCGGCGTGATTTATTCGCCCGTCACACGCGAGCGCAAGCTGCTCGCGCCGCCGCCGCCGCCCGCGTTCGTCGAGGCGATGAAGAAGGCCGGCGTGCGTCATCTCGGCGTGAGCCAGACGCTCGTCGCGACCGTGCGGCCTTACGACGAACAGGCGCACGCCGCCATTCGCGATCTTGGGCTCGATCTGCACGTCGTCTATAACGGCGACGCGGTGATGGTGCTCGCGCCGGGCGTCAGCAAGGCGAGCGGCCTGCTCGCCGCGCTCGATGAGCTCTCGCTGTCGCCGCGCAATGCCGTGGGCGTGGGCGACGCGCAGAACGATCACCCGCTGCTCGATGCATGCGAGATGTCGGCGGCGGTGAGCAACGCGATTCCCGCGCTGAAGTCGCATGCGGATATCGTGCTGAAGAGCGAATGCGGCGCGGGCGTGACCGAACTGATCGACGCGATTCTCGCCGACGATCTTGCCGCCGCGAGCGAGCGCGTCACGCGGCGCAACGTGCTGCTCGGAGCGCGCGTCAACGGCGATTCGCAGCAAGAAGAGGGCGAAGCTGAAACGCTCGCGCCGCAGCGGACCGTTGCGCTGATCGCCGGGCAATCGGGCGGCGGCAAGTCCACGCTCATCACGGGTCTCATGGAGCGGCTCGTGGCGGCCGGCTACCAGTTCTGCGCGCTCGATCCCGAAGGCGACTTCGATACCTTCGAGAACGCGCTGCCCATCGGCGATGCCGAGACCGCGCCGAAAGCCGACGACATCACGCGGCTTTTGCATCAGCCGAGCCAGTCCGTGCTCGTGAACCTCATGCGCGTCACGTTCGCGGACCGGCCCGCGTACTGCGCGAGTGTGCTCGCGCACATGCAGAAGTCGCGCGCGCTCACCGGCCGCCCGCACTGGATGCTCTTCGACGAAGCGCATCACTTCTTCCCCGCGAGCATCAATCCGGCCGACGAAGTGCTGCCAGACCAACTCGCGCCCGCGCTTTTCGTCACCGTGCATCCGGAGCAGCTTTCGCCGCGCCTTTTGGATCGCGTGACGATGTTCATCGGCGCGGGGCCGGGCGCGCAGACGTCGCTCGAAGAGTTTGCGCGCGCGGCGGGCCACGATGCGCCCGGCGCGCTGCCCGACGACATCAAGCCCGGCCAGGCGCTCGTGTGGCGTCGCAAGGCGGACGACGGCGGCTGGGACGAGCCGGTCGTCGTGCATGTCGAGCCCGCGAAAACGCAGCGTCGCCGTCATGTGCGCAAGTATGCGGAAGGCATGCTGATTCCGGAGCGCAGCTTCTACTTCCGCGGCCCCGAGGACAAGCTGAACCTGCGCGCGCACAATCTCGTGCTCTTTCTTGAACTCGCCGAAGGCGTCGATGAGGAGACCTGGATGTTTCATCTGCGAAAGGGCGACTATTCGACCTGGTTCCGCGACGTGATCGGCGATACGTCCCTTGCGGACGAAGCGCAAGCCGTCGAAGCCGACGAGGGCCTTTCGGCGAAGGAGAGCATCGAAGCGATCCGAAAGGCCGTCGAAGAGCGCTACACGCAGCCGGAGAATCCGGTACTGCCGAACATCCTCGCGCCGGGATCGAAAGACGGCGATGGCGCATAAATTGCTGCACTGCGTCGCGTATCGTGTAACGCGCTTGGCATCGGCGAAGGTTCGATGCCAGCCGCCGTTCGCGTCGCATGTCCCTGAAGGTGCTCTAAGCAGAGGTGTTGAATGAATACGAACTCGCCGCCAGCGCGGTCGCCCGCCGATCCGTCGTCGCCATCGCCATCGAACACGCGATCGCCGTCGCCTGTCGTCAAATGGGTCACTGTGCTGTTTCTCGCTTTGTCGGGGCTGTATCTGGCCGGCGTCGGCATATGGCTCGTCGCCATCGGCGGCTCGCCGTATTACGTCGTCGCGGGCATTCTCATGCTCGCCGTCGCGTGGCTCATCTGGCGGCGCAATACCCTCGCGCTGATCGTGTACGCGGTGCTGCTCTTCGGCACGCTGATATGGGCGGTCGCCGAAGCGGGCTTCGACTTCTGGGCACTCGCGCCGCGTCTGGACGTGCTCGTCATCGTCGGGATTTGGTTGCTGCTGCCCTTCACGTATCGCCTGTACATGAACCCGGTGCGCCGCGGCGGGCTCGCGCTCGGCGCGGCGCTCGTTCTGACCGGCATCGCACTCGTGTATGCCGTGTTCAACGATCCGCAAGAGGTCAGCGGCACGGTGAGCGCGCAGGCGTCGGGTGCTTCGGCTGCGCCTGCCGCGACCGGCGGCCGTCCGGGCGACTGGCTCGCCTACGGCAATTCGCAGCACGGCACGCGCTATTCGCCGCTTTCGCAAATCAACGACAAGAACGTCGGGAACCTGCAAGAAGCGTGGACCTTCCGCACGGGCGACATGAAAGGCCCGCACGATCCGCTCGAAATCACCGATGAGGTGACGCCGCTCGCCGTCGACGGCACGCTCTTCTTCTGCACGCCGCACCAGAACGCGATTGCGCTCGACGGCGCGACGGGCAAGGAGAAATGGCGCTTCAACCCGGACCTGAAGCCGGACCCGAGCTTTCAGCACGTGACCTGCCGGGGCGTCTCCTACTATGAGACGCCCGCCGCCGCGCAGGCGCGTCAGACGAACAACCTGTCGTCGCTGCCGGCGTGCGCGCGCCGCGTGATCCTTCCGGTGAACGACGGCCGTCTGTTCGAACTCGATGCCGCGACCGGCCAGCGTTGCGCGGGCTTCGCCGCGAACGGCATGCTCGACTTGCAGCATCTGCAGCCGGTGAAGACGCCGGGCATGTACGAGCCGACCTCGCCGCCGATCATCACGTCGAAGGTCATCGTCATGGCGGGGTCGGTCACGGACAACTACGGCACGCGCGAGCCCTCGGGCGTGATTCGCGGCTTCGACGTGGACACCGGCAAGCTGCTGTGGGCGTTCGATCCGGGCGCGCGCGACCCGAACGCGATTCCGAGCGATCAGCACAGCTACACGATGAACTCGCCGAACTCGTGGGCGCCGGCTGCCTACGACGCGCAGCTCGACATCGTGTATCTGCCGATGGGCGTCTCGACGCCGGACATCTGGGGCGGCAATCGCACGCCCGAACAGGAACGCTACGCGAGCGGCCTGCTAGCGCTGCATGCATCGACCGGCAAGCTCGCGTGGTTCTATCAGACCGTGCACCATGACCTGTGGGACATGGACTTGCCCGCGCAGCCGACCATCGCGGATATCAAGGATTCAAACGGCAACATCGTTCCCGCGATCTATGCGCCGGCGAAGACGGGCAACATCTTCGTGCTCGACCGCCGCACCGGCAAGCCGATCGTTCCGGCGCCCGAGCAGCCGGTGCCGCAGGGCGCGGCACAGGGCGATCGCCTGTCGCCGACGCAGCCGTTCTCGCAACTCACCTACCGGCCGCAGAAGAACCTGACCGGCGCGGACATGTGGGGCGCGACGATGTACGACCAACTCGTGTGCCGTGTGATCTTTCATCGGCTGCGCTACGAGGGGCCGTTCACGCCGCCGTCGGAGCAAGGCACGCTCGTGTTCCCGGGCAATCTCGGCATGTTCGAGTGGGGCGGGCTTGCCGTCGATACGGACCGGCGCATTGCGATTGCGAACCCGATTGCGCTGCCGTTCGTCTCGAAGCTGATTCCGCGCGGACCGAACAACCCGATGGAGCCGCCGCAGGCCGGACAGTCGGGCACTGGCGCGGAAACGGGCATTCAGCCGCAGTACGGCGTGCCGTTCGGTGTGACGCTGAATCCGTTCCTCTCGCCGCTGCGTCTGCCTTGCAAGCAGCCGGCCTGGGGCTATGTGTCGGCGCTCGATCTGGAGACGAACAAAGTGATCTGGAAGAAGCGCATCGGCACGACGCGCGATGCATCGCCGATACCGCTTCCGTTCAAGATGGGCATGCCGATGCTCGGCGGCCCGATGACGACGGCGGGCCATGTGTTCTTTATCGGCGCGACGTCGGACGACTATCTGCGCGCATTCAGCACCGATACCGGCGAGGAGTTGTGGCACACCCGTCTGCCGGCCGGCGGACAGGCGACGCCGATGACGTATGAGGCGAACGGCAAGCAGTACGTGCTGATCGCGGCCGGCGGGCATGGGTCGTTTTTGACCAAGCTCGGGGATTATGTGATTGCTTATGCGTTGCCGGAGAAGCGGTGATTGGCTGGCGGGGGATCGCTGTCGTGCGTGGTGATGGGCGACAGCGATCTCGGCGGTTCAGGTGACGCTGGGGAATCGCGGGCGCATGTGATGGAAAGTTGCCGGGCGCGCTGCGCAAGTCGAAGCCAAGGTAAGTGCGCGGCAGCGAACGACAGGTAGCCCGCTTGCCCACGTCGCTCCCTTTCATGAGCTGCTCACTTGGCAGCGAACCCGTTTCCGTCAAGAGCGATCGTACGATTTCCTAAGTTGCCGACGCTACAGCGAATGACCGCGTAACAGCCGCATCGGGTGTGGGACTCTCCAGGCGGCCTCGCGGCGGCGAACATAGGTTTGGTTAAGAAACCATTCGCCGCTTGGTAAAACTCTCTGCGCGGCTGCAAACATCCGGCGGATAGATGTGGGCGCGCGTCACCTTAAAAGCTGGCCTACGTACGAGCGCGCAACTCACGTCTCCGATGACGTCCCGCACGTGCTTCCCATGCAGACGGGCAGGCAAGCGGGCCAAAGGGACAAACGACAAGAATGTCGCCGACGTTGCAATTCCGGTACAGAAGGGCAAGCCAATCATGAATCGCTGCGAGAGACGGCGATCAACGTCGCTTTCGAAGAAGAGTGAATTCGCAGGCAATACGGCGCACGAGTAGGGTGGCGTTCCGCGGCGTCGAATCGCTATAGCGCGCGTCGGTTAGGCAGTTCTCGACACCGACTCAAAGGCGACACGACGGAAAAGTCTTCTTCCCTCTTTATATCGAGCCCGTCTTCTTGAGATAACCGCCTGCATCTCGACCATGCCGCTTCTGCTGAAGAAGCGCGAGCGAATGACCAGCGCCATGCGGCTGCTGTCGCGCCACCCTCACGCGTCACGTCGAGAGCCCTCCTAGATGCGATCACCTGCATGGTGAGCGAGCCGGCGTCATCGGTCTCCGGGCGCTATATCCTCCGGATGCGCCGACTGCTGCACGATTTCCTCGCCGACGCGGAAACCGGATTGACAATGTCCGCATGACGCAATGCTCTATAGCCGTCCCGGGCGGCCGTTCGCCGCCCGCCTCTCCTTCGCAACGCCGGTCGGCCTACGCCTTAACCGACCGATGCCGCCCCGCCTGCGGCCGGCCCGATCCCTTGGCGAACACGAACAGACTCGCGCCCGCGCCCGCAGCCGCGATGGCGAGCCGGATCGGATTCGCCTTCACCGTATCGACGCCCTTGGCCACGGCATTCGCCCACGGCGACGAACGCGTCGCGCCCGACCTCGACGGCGGAACAGGCGGCAGCGGCGCGGGCGCGACCGGTTGCGCGTGCGCCGCGCTTGCCAGCACCGGCGCGTGCGGCGCGCCGTGCACCGCGTCGTTAGACCCCTGATTCGACGCGCCCGCCCCCGGCGCCGGCATCGCGGGCGCGCCCGGCTTATCGGCTGCGCTCGACTCCTTCGCCGGCTTGCCCTCGCGCGCTTCCGCTCGCGCGGCCGCGGCTTCCGCGCCGAGCAGCAGCACGGCGGCGGCGAAATACAGCCACATCATGAGCACGGCGAGCGAGCCAGCCGCGCCGAATGCGTTGGCCGTGCCCGCGTGCGTCAGATACAGCGCGAACAGCTTCTTGCCGACCGAAAACAGCACGGCGGCAATCGTGCCGCCCACGAAGGCATCGCGCCAGGCGACGTGGCCATCGGGCAAATATTTCATCAGCGCGGCGAACGCGCACGACAGAATCACGAGGCCGAGGAGGAACTGCGCGATATCGCCGATGACGACGAGCGGCGATTCCCCGAACACCCATTTGCCGGCCGCCTGCACCGCCGTATCGAGTACGAGCGAAATGATCAACAGGAACGCGACGCCCATCACGAGGCCGAAGGAAATCAGCCGCACCTTGACGAGCGTGGCAACGCCCGACTTGGCTTTGTCGTCGGCGGGCCACACGACGGAGAGCGCCGTATTAAGCGATGAAAACGTGGCGGACGCGCCCACGGCGAGCAGTACGAACGAGATGACCGCCGCGATGCCGCCTCCGCCGCTGCGGTGCGCGTGCTCGACGATGGTCTGCACGCTCGCGGCGGCGTCCTTGCCGAGCATGCCGCTCACCTGATGGAAGATCTGCCCGCGCGCGGCCTCTTCGCCGAAGACGAGTCCGGCCACGGCGATCACCATGACGAGCGTCGGCGCGAGCGAGAAGGCCGAATAGAACGCGATGCTCGCGGCCATCGGCGCGGAGCGGTCGGCGCTGAAGCGCTTGAAGGTGCGAACGGGCCAGGCGATCGCCCGGCTCATGAGGGATGTGGAATCCCGCGCGGATGTCTTGTTCATCGCTATTCTCCTGGGAACGTGCTGCTTGCCTTTAGCATCGCGGATGCCAGCCGGGAGAACGACGGTGCGAAAACGCGGGAGTGCTGATGGTGCGCTGGGCGCGTTAGAAGCGACGACGCCCGGAATTTAGCCGTCCGCGCCGGGCTTCGAAATGTCGGGCGTGCCACGCACGGGGTTTTGGTCCGGCTGCAGATCGGTGTTGTCGGGCAGCGTCTCCGGCGTGCGCGCAGGCGGCGTGCCGCTCCCAATTTCGGCTTGCTCCGGGGCGGGTCGTTGCGGTTGAGTCGGGTCGGACATGGTGGCTCCTTGGGGCGTCGGTGTTTAAGTCGTCAGCAAATGGCGTACTCGCGTTCGCGCGTCGCGGACTGTCGCTGCCTGCGCGGCCCCGGCCGTGCCACATCGCGTCGCGCCTGGAAAGCCGACCTCCGCATCGCCGAACTCGATCCGACGATCCTGAGCCTGTCCATCGACATCGACGGTCAGAACGCGCTCTACCAGCACGGACCGGTCGCGCCGACTCGCATCAGTTGGCCCGGCCCGCGCGGCGGCGTGCATGCGGAACTGACGGCGAGCCCGCGCATCCGCGCGGATACATCGACGATTGCTGCCGACGGACCGTGGGCGCTCATGCGCCTGATGCGTCTTGGCGAAGTCGTGCCGACCGCGACGCCGGGCCGCACGCGCGTCGTCTTCGGCTTCGAGGGCCGCAAGGCGGTGCTCGATATCGCGACGGCCGGCAGCGTGGCGAATCCCTTCACGAGCGATGTGCTCACCACGTTCCGCTGCCCGAGTTCCATGCCGATCTTCAACCTGCCCGACAGCGGTCCGCCGCCCGGCTTGCCCGCATTGCCGTCGCAGACGGCCTCCTCCGCCGGAACCGCAACCGTCGCGGCAGCCGACCCCGCTCCGGCCGCTTCGGCGAGCCGTCAGTAAGCATCGCCGCTTCGGCAGACGGGCGCACGGTCGACAGACGTAGCCGGCGCTCGCCGACAGCGGCATCCGCCTCAGTTTTCCGGCACATATTTCCGCTTTCTCGCAGGATCTAGGCAAACGTTGGCGGCCCGGCTCGTTCAGCGCGTGCCGTCCACGCAAATTTGACGAGAAGGACCCTAAAGTCCCGCCTTTTCCGGCCGTAGTTACGTCCGAACCCCAAGCGGGACGGCCTCTTTCGTCCCGCCGCACTTTCTCCTTGCATCGCCGATCGGGCTTGCCGCGCGATGGTCCTCTTCCATCCGTCGCCGTCGTCGTCGATGCGGCCTCGATCAGCATTCCTAAGTGACATCATGATGACGATCAACTCGAATGCACGCGCTCTTTTCCAGGCGCGTCCGTGCGCCCTATTCGCCGTTGCACTGGCGATGACCGCGCTTCTGACGGCGTGCGGCGGCGGCGGAGGCGGCGACGGCACGGCCGGCGCGGCAAAAAGCGCTGCCGCCGGCACCACCGTCAGCGGCACGGAAAGCGATGCCGCTTCCGCCGCTTCGTCGGCTTCGTATTCGGGAGGCGGCACTGCCGTCGCCTCCCCGGCCACGAGCACCGCGCAGTCCGCCGCGAATTCCACGGCGGCCAGCACGTCGACGGGAAGCAGCGCGACGCCCGTTAGCCTGAACAACTCGACAGGCTCGAGCGCGCCGGTCAGCGCACCCGCGCCGGTCAATGCCTCAGCGTCGATCTTCTATGGTGCCAATGGCCACAACAACGAAGGCGGCGCCTACGACATTTCCAGTCCCGCGCGCCAGCTTTCGCAGTTGCAGGACCTCGGCGTGAAGCTGTATCGCAACGAGGTGTACAGTCAGGCAACCGCCACGAAGCTGGCGGGTATCGCAAGGTCGATGGCGGCCGGCGGCGTCACGGTGTTTCCCGTGCTGTTGTCCGACCCGCGCTCCTTCAACAGCGAAACCGACGCGTACGACGCGGGCTTCGCGCTCGGTCAGCAGACGGCGACGTCGTATCGGTATCCCTATTACGAGGTGTCGAACGAACTGGGCGCGCTGGCGTTGGTCGGCAACGTCGATGGCGTCTATCCGCAACATTTCAACAACGCGATTTTCCAGAAGGCGCGCGGCGTGATACGCGGCATGATCGCCGGCATCAAATCGGTCGATACGAACGGCAAGATCGTCATGGGCGGAGAAACGTGGCTGCACTACGGCTTCGACGAGATGCTCTGGAACGGCACGCAGCCGGACGGCACGACGGGCCATCCGAAGGTCACGTGGGACATCACCGGCTGGCATTGGTATTCCGATCAGGGCGACATCACGCGCGCCTGCGGCGGGACCGGCTGCCACGACGTGCTCGCCGCGCTGCAGGCCTTCGGCAAGCCGATCTGGCTGACGGAGTTCGGCGTGCGCCCGTCCTACGGTTCGGACGCGCAGATCGCGTCGTACATGGTCGGCAACACGATGATGGCGCAGTTCGTCGCGGTGGCATCGCGGTATAACCTTCAGGCGATCCAGGTGTACGAACTCTACGACGATCCGGTCGGCGGCGAAGGCAACTACGGTCTTCTGATGAACGACGGCGTCACGCAGAAGCCGGTGTATGCGGCGTTCAAGAACTTCGTCGCCGGGCATCCGATGTAACTCGCCGGTCGCGTGACGCGACGATTGACCGGCCACGCGAGGGGTACGGCTGACGCTCGACGCGCTACCATAAGCCGCACCATCCGCGATTCAAGCCAGCCGGAGAAGCGACGAGCGTGCGAAACCCAGAGACTATCGACAGCAGCGCAGGGCCTCGCATGGAGCCGCAGCCCGCGAGCGCATCGGCGAACCGCGCGCACGCGCGGCGGCTCGCCGTCGCCTTGTCGCTCGGCAGCGCGATCGCGCTCGGGTTTGCGCGCTTCGCGTACGCCTTGCTTCTGCCTCCGATGAAGCTCGACCTTGGATGGAACTTCGCGCAGGCCGGCGCGATGAACACGGCCAACGCGCTCGGCTATCTGCTCGGCGCGTTCGCGTTCTGGCGGCTGTCGCAGCGAAGCGCGCCGCGGACGCTCTTCGTCGCCGGTTGTGTCACCACGGCGCTGTTGATGGCATTGAGCGGCGCGGTCACACAGACCAACGGGCTGCTTATATTGCGGGTCGTGACCGGCGCTGCGAGCGCGCTCGTCTTCGTGAGCGGCGGGGTGCTGGCGGCTCGCCTCGCGTCGCTTTCGCCTCGCGACTCCGGGCTCATCATCGGCTTGTATTACGGCGGCACGGGCTGGGGCATCGCGCTTTCGTCGATCCTCGTCCCGCTGACCATATCGTCCGATACGCACGGCTGGCGATACGCCTGGTTCGCGCTCGCGGCAGCGTGCGCCCTCTGCGGAACCGCCGCGGTGTGGGCAGCGCGGCGTATCGACTCGGCGTCTGCGCAACCGATGGCACCACGCGGAGCGTCAGTCGCGGCGCATCGGCCGGTGGGGCACAGGCGCTATATCCTCGCGCTTGCGGGATACGGCTGCTTTGGCGTCGGCTATATCGGGTACATGACGTTCATCGTCGCGTTGCTGCGCACGGCGGGCATGAGTGCCGCTGTCGTCAGCGGCTTTTACGTCGTGCTCGGCCTGGCGACGGTCGTCTCCGCGCGTGTGTGGTCGGGACTGCTCGACCGGGTGCGCGGCGGTCAGGCGCTCGCGTTGCTCAACGCGCTGCTCGCCGTGGCGACGCTCGTCCCTGCGCTGTTCGCGCATCCGGTGGCCGCGTTCGCGTCCGGCTTGCTGTTCGGCGCGACGTTTCTATCCGCCGTGGCGTCGACGACAGCCTTCGTCCGGCACAACCTGGCTGCGAGCCAATGGGCGAGCGGCATCAACGCGTTCACCATCGTCTTCGCCGTCGGGCAGATCGTTGGTCCCACGGTGATCGGGCGCATTTCGGATAGCGGCGGGCTCAGTCGCGGTCTCGTCTACTCTGCAGCCATGCTCGCGCTCGGCGCTGCTCTTGCGGCGTGCCAGAAGCCGTTGAGCGAGCCCGCATCGCCGAAAGAATGAGGCCAGTGCGGCAGGTCAGCCCGACCGCGCCTTCTTCATCTTGACGTACACGTGCGAGCAGAACGCATCGGCGACGACGCGATTGACCGTCAGGATGTTGTCCGCGCTCAACGATTCTCGTGAGAGGCCCTGTTTCTCGATCAGTCGCTGCGGAATCAGCTGGCTCAGGAACGAATGGCACAGTTCCTTGCGTGACTGCGTGTCTGCTGACTCGAAGAACTCCCGCCCCGCCCTGATCTCCTCGCTAATCTTCGCTTTCGCGGAATCGTTCTGCGCCTGGATGGTCGCTTCTAGTTGCGCCTGGGCTGCGTCGCGCTCTCGCCGGCCCTTCTTCTCTTCTTCGAGTTGGCGGGCCTTGATCGCGGCCATCTTGCGGTCCGCGTCGCCGATACGGTAGTTGCCTTCCAGCGCCTTGAAGAGGTAGCCGCGCGGGCTCACGGTGACCTTGCCTTCGTTCAGCTTGAAGCGCGTGTATTCGATCGCCTGTTCGAGACGCTCGTCCGTCCACACATCGCGACGCTTGGCGAGGCGCTCGAAGTCGGGCGTATCGAACGCGAATTCGTTGTGCAACAGGAGGTACATCTCGTCGGCGATGCCCGCCCGCGCCGCATCCGCGCCCTGCTTCTTGGTGAAACGAAAGCGGATCTTGAGCTTGTCGCGCGTGGCGCGATCGGCGTTGGCTTCCCAGCTCACGTCGAAGTCCGAGACTTCATTGAGTTGGTCGATAGCCGGCTCCAGAAACCGCTTCTTGAACTCCTTGACTTCCTTGCGCGACTCACCGACTTTGCCCGGCCATTCGAGCACCTCTTCGAACGGGAACCACTCGGTCACGCCGTGGCCTTCGCACGGAATCAGGCGGTCATAGATCGCACGTGCGAGCGACAGCGAAAATGCCGTCGAGGCGCGCAAGCTCAACCAGTGGGCCTTGTAGGGGCTGATGAGATACTTGATGACGCGTCCGGAAAGCAGCACGCAGACAACGTTCCGTTCGATATAACAGTCACCGAGCAGACTAATGGTGCCCCACGAGTCTTTCTCCGTCAGTTCCTCGATGGATGGCGCCGTCATGATTTCGACGCGCGCGCGCGCCGCCGCTCTCATTTGCGCGATCAGGTGACTGTGGTTGCGGCTGTCGTAGCGCATCAGCCACTTAAAGTAGTTCACGTCCGCGGTGAAGGTATAGACCTTGTCGTCGATCAGCTCGTCGGGTGCTTTTGTCGCGACGATGAAATACGCGGCGTCGAGCACGCGCCGCGCCGCGATCCCGAGGCCGCCGACACGCGTGAAGATGTTGTTCCGCAGAAAACCGATATCGCGCGTCGCCTCGCAAATAGCCGCGCCTTGTCCGGACATATCCTCGTAGATGTCCAGCGCAAGTTGCTGAGGCGTGACGGTGAAATCTTGATTGTCCATTCTTCTGTTCGGCTACTGTCCCGGCACTCTAACAGGCACGAAAAGCGTGTCAACACAAAAACCGCCCCGCTTTTACGCGCCTGATCTGCACAAAAACCGTCCTGCCCAGCGCCTCAGACGCCCAAATTCCGCCCCCGCGCGCACAAAAACCGTCTCTGGCCGCCCAGTTTGCGGCTGACCCAGCACAAAAACCGCCCCGTCCGTCACAAAAACCGTCCCTATTCACAACGGGCGGCCTTGATTTCAAAGGGAATTCTCAGCGTTGTTTGTAGGTGTGCGAGTCAAGGTTTACAAAAAGACAAGACAAACTCTTGCCTCTGCAAGGTGAATTCTTGTCTCCTCGAATCTAAGTGTCTGATTTCGTAATGGATTTTCTAGCGCACAAAAAGCACCCCGGGGCGCTTTTTGTGCTGGGGCCTTTTGCATGGGAGGACGACGGCGGAGGCACTGCTTCGTCAAAAAGATCCGGACGGTATTGCGAGCAGAGAAAATGGCGCGATGAAGGCGCTGATAGACAAGAAACTGCGAAATTTTCTCCGCTCCGTAAGCCTGTTTACGCATATTCGTGTATTCTGCGCTTCAGCGTCAATACAGGGAGAAAGCGCAGAATGGCCAACGTAGGCAGCCTACCAATGGAAGACCGCAAAGTATCGCTTCGGGAAGTGGCGGAGTTTGCGGATAACCTCGAACCGTTTTCGGACAACCTTCGCGAGCAGATCCTCGCACCGCGCCCGCGCAAGACAGCACCCTTTTACACCATCAGCGAACTTGCCGAGATGTGCAACCTCACTCGGCAGCAAATTCAGTATCTCGTGACTAAAGGCGAAGGTGGTCTGCCGAGCGGCACACTAAATGGCAACGGGCGCAGCCGGACGTTCACATTGCCCGAGGTGCGACTGTGGGTGAAGATGGCTTCGGATATCTACCAGACGCGGCTCGACGATGCCGACGGCACCTTTCGCGGCAAGGTGCTCACTACGGCGCAGTTGAAGGGAGGCTCGGCGAAGACTACGACAACCGTATGCCTGGCACAAGCTCTGACGCTGCTCGGCCGGAGAGTCTTGTTGATCGATCTGGATCCGCAAGCGTCGGCGTCGGAGCTCTGCGGACTTTATGCAGAGAAGGAAATCTCGGGGGACGACACCGTGCTCCCTTATATCTATGACCAGAACATCGAAGGGGGGCTGGGCGCGAGCGTGCAGTCGACCTACTGGGATGGGCTCGACATTATCCCCGGTCATACCTTCCTGTACGGAGCAGAGTTTCTGCTTCCCGCCCGGCAGAAGACGATTCAGGGCTATCGATTCTGGGCGGTGTTGCGGGAGGGGCTCGAGCCGCTGCGCGCGCAGTACGACTACATTCTGATCGATACGTCGCCCTCGCTGTCTTACATGAACCTGAACGCATTGCTGGCAGCCGACGCGCTCGTCATGCCAATGATTCCCGAGAATCTCGACTTCATCAGCTCGTTGGCGTTCTGGCGGCTTTTCTCCGATGTCGCGGAAGATTTTCTGCCGTACGAAGAGGACAAGGTGTACGACTTCATCTCGATCCTGCTGTCGAAGGTCGATTACGGTAAGACGTCGTCGGCGCCGGTCGTCCGGCAGTGGGCGCAAAGTGCGTACGGCCGTTGGCTCGATCCGTTCGAGATCCCGGCGAGTTCTGTGATGAGCGGCGGTGCGCTGTCGTTCTCGACTGCGCTGGACGTCGTCAGTACGCACTCGACGGCCAAGTCGTTGCAACGGGTTCGTCAGCCGATGATGCAGTATGCCAAGTGGCTCGACGATATGTTCGTTAAATCCTGGAAGGAGGCGGCGTGAGTAACAACATTAGAGAACAACTCATGGCCAAGACGGCCAACCTTCCGAAGCCGGCCGATTTCAAAGGCGAGTCGAAGAAGGATCGAAACGCCCGAGGTCCGCAGACGATGCCCGGCATCACGAGCGCGCTCGCAGCGGCGCAGCTTCGGATTCAGGAGTTGGAATCGAAGGGTGTGGAGACGGACATTCCAATCGAGGCGATCGTGCCGAACCCGTGGCAGCCGCGTCGTCAATTCAATGAGGGCAAGCTCTCGGAACTGGCGCGGTCCATCGATGAAGTCGGATTGCTTCAGGCGGTTACGGTTCGCCGCATCGGGGAGTCGTTTCAGTTGGTCGCCGGCGAGCGGCGGCTGCGTGCGCATAAGCTCATCAACAAGGAGACGATTCGCGCGGTTGTGATCGAGTGCTCTGATCAGGATATGGCAGCGCTTGCGTTGATGGAGAACGTGACGCGCGACGATCTGTCGGACTATGAGATCGCTATTGCGATTCGGCGTGCGGAAGCAGAATTTCCGAACCGCACTAGGCTGGCGGAGGCGATGGGCATCTCGCGGAGCGATCTCTATCGGTTCCTGGCGTTTGACGCGCTGCCCGATTTTGTTAAGCGCGATCTGGATTTGACGCCTTCGGTTTTAGGGGCGTCGTCGGCGCAGGACGTCGCGAACGCGCTGAAGAAGTCGGGCGAAGCGGGGCTGAAGGCGCTGCAGGAACTGTGGCCGCAGGTTCTGTCGGGCGATCTCGTTCAGACGAAGCTCGCTGCGAGTTTGGGCGCGCATATTAGCCGCGGCGGTGCGGCTACAGACGCTGGCGGGCGTAGCATCCTGAAGATCTTCGCGGGAAAGGTGCAGGCGGGGAGCATCACGAAGGACGTCAAGGGATTGACGTTTAAGTTTAAGGCGGGCGTGGTCACTGAGGAGCAGGAAAATCAGCTCCGAGAGCATATAGGGAAGATGTTCTCAATACGGTCTGAGTGACTCACTTATTGGCCCGCTTCGCGGGCTTTTTTTTGGCTTCGCAGTGTGGGTGTGATGAGTGCGGCTGGCCTGCGGACGGGTGTCCGAAGCATGCACGCGACAAGGGTGCGATGTCACCTAGAGGAGGAAGCGCTCGTAGACGTTGTGCTTATGCTCGGCGCGAGTGTCCGAATTTGGACACTCCACCAAGACGGGGCGCAGAGCCGTTGATCCCTGCCCGCTTCGTCTGGGGCGCCGCGAACCATCAACGCTGCCTTTACTAACGTACCTTGTGGCGCGTGGTGCGGCGCGCCTTCCCTACTTGCATGTAGGACGGCATTGAGGCGACAGCAGCGCTACTGTCCGAATTCGGACACTCACTCGGACAGGCGGCCGAGTTGCAGTGACTCTTCCGCGCCTCTCGGATCCTCCTGTTGGCGTTTTTCGACCACGTCTAGCTAGCCCACGCCGGCCTCATTTCCTGCGCGATCCGTTGCAATTTGCAACGACGCCCTGCGCGTACTCATTCGCGAACGCCCGGACGCAAGCGTGAAAAGCGTGATGCCTGGGGTTCCACGCTAACTTGACACGACCGGCTGTCAGATTACACACGTGCTGTATCGGGCATCAAGTGGCGTCGTCTTGGTCCAGGCAAGAATGCGCTCTGCGCGGCGCGTCTCGCGTGCAAGCTTGGATTCGCACTGCAGGTGGCTCAGCGTTTAGAAGATCAGAACGCTTAGCTCGAAGAATACAAAATATGCGGCGGCGTACCCCGCGCCGTACCCGCAGTATCTAGGAATGACGGCCGCTTCAACGGTGTCCGAATTCGGACACAATGCGGCGTCGTTCGACTGCGCGCATTTCTTTTCGGGACAACTGCGGTTGGACCGTCCAATGTGCCGCGTCGCTCGCTGGTGGACCCTAGTAATGGTGGCCCCGAGCATCGGGCGATACTCCAAGAGCAGCGCGGCTTACGGCGAAGAAGCTCTCGCGCCGGAATCATCGCGGCGACCTGAACCGCGACGTCGGGCGGACCTTCACGGTCACGAGGAGCGCCGCTGGTTTCCTACAATTTGAGTGCGTTTGAGTGATCGCGCAACGCGTAGGCTCGTGGCAGCCGTACCCGTCCACCGATTGCCGAGCGTGGGCGCGAGTTGTCCGCCCAAGAGGCGCAAAGGCATCTTCTTTCCGTCTCAAGCCTTTCCCGAGCAGTTCACGCAGAAAGAGGCGCTCGTTGGACTTCCTTCACAACGCCGCGCCGTGAGGAGCGATCAGGACGACAGGAAGCGCGCCATCAAGGCACTAGATTAGGGCCGACTCGGAAGCCGATAGGCGGGGCCGTTGAAGAGGTACCCGGAGTGCCGACGAACTCGCAGGACGCTCAACGTAGACCTGCATCGCAGTATGGCGGATCTCCGTCTACTCAATCACGAACCCGCGCCTTGCAGTCGCGCGAACGAAATGCTGGTACCGATCAAGCAACCGACCACGTGCGTAATTGAATTTGATGCCGGTAGCGCGCCGATGGCTTCGACGCGTCTGGGTAGGGCTCTGGCATGGAGCACGCACTAGTGTGCTAATGAGGCAGAACCAATGCTCAGTGTCCGCGGACCGATTGCTGTTGCGATCCAAATCGTTACAAGCCGGCTCGATGACTTCGGAAAAAGCGACTGCTGAATGTGCTAGGCAACAGTCGCATCTCCGAAGTGGAGCGATAGTCTTTGCTTAGGCAGAAAGGAGCCCTGCGAGCAGTTCTTTGATTCCCGCGATCATTGCGAGTCGAACGACATGGGATCGTCACCGCGCGGCTTCCTGAAGTAGCTAATGCAAGAAGCGCATTTGACGCCAGCATCGCTTTTTAGAGGCGTGTACGGACGTACGGGGACATGGTTGACACATGATGGTCAGGGTTTCGGCTCGTGCACGTCAAGTCGGGCGGCGCGATGATGAGCAAACTAGAATTCGAAAACGCCGTCTTCGTCGCTTTTGGGCCTGCCAGCCATGAGTAATCCCTTGCGTGCAATCGACAGACGCAGCGCGTGGCCCGGAGAGAAACTTGGCAATTCGAATTGACTTGCAGGATCTCGTCTGTGGCAGGGCATGGATGATTCCGGGCGTTCGATTGCCCGAAAGCGTCAACCATGTCCCCGTACACCTGCCAGCCATGTCTCCGGTCTATACAGAGGCGGAAAGACTTCAGCCTGCGCGTTTCTCGCGGGCTCAGCGTATCGGGCGAACGAAGTGCCTCAGCGTGGAACAAAGGCATCTTTCTTGCATGCCGCGAATATCGTTTAGATTCAGTGACTTACGACCGTTATCTTCACTTGTTTCACGAAGAAACAGCCTAACAGCGAGCGTCAACCGCGCGCTGACGCAAGACCGCGACGAATCCCGCCCCGAAGCTCTTCAATCCCGCTGCTTCGTAACAAACGATACATTAACGCCGCCAGAGGCCGGGGCTAGCGCTTCCGCACACGCCCCAAGAAACCGCCCTTAAGCCCGCTTCTTCCGCGACCCCTGATACGGTTCCCCCGCCTTGAACCGCTCGAGCCTGTCGCTTGCAGTGGTCAACGCACCGAGCGTCGCGCGCCTGAGTTGATGATCGTAGAGCGACACGATCGCTGCCAGCCGCTCGACTGCCTCCGCCTCGATGCTCCACGAGCCGGATTCGCGGCCGCCGTCGAACATGCGCGCAATCGTTTGATCGGCATCGACGAGAGCTTCGTCGGGGAAGTTGCCATGCCCGGCGTCCGCAAGAAACTTCGCGAGCAGCATGACTTCGGCGATATGCTGCGCTGGTGCAATATCCGGCGAGCCGACGCGCAAGGTCTCGAGCGCGAGGTGCGCGTGAAGGGCGAGTTCATCCGCTACGCCGCGAGCGATGGGCAACAGTTGTGCTTTTGAGAGCCGCGTGTGCGTCGCGGGAGCCGAGCGGCGAAATGGAATAGTGGAGGACATGCGTCGGTCTTGGGTTGGCTTGCTCTTGTTAACGAACAACTGAAGCCGTTCTTAAGGGCCCGCGTGCATCTGCATTTACCCTAATGACGCAACTAACGGTCATACCGAAAGACGTTCACGAAAGAGTCGCAGCCGACACCGACCAACGAAGCAAGCAAAAGCGGGCGAGCCGAGAGGCGCCCGCCGCGCTATTGGCCAATCGCGCCGTCCACGGAGACGTCGAGAACGTTCGTCAGTTCGCCGCGATCGACCGCTTCTAGCGTTAGCCGATTGAGGAATGCACGCATCGACCTCCTGCGCAGGTCAGAGCAACCATTCCGCCTCACCAATTCTTCGTCTACGCCCCGCGTCGTTTCATCGCCTCATACATCAACGCAAAGAACTCTGCCGCGTGCGCCGAGTCGAGCCATCGCACGATCAACGCGATCCGCGACTCTGGCTCGATCCACATAAACGAACTTCCCGCGCCGATGCCGAAGTAGCTCGTCTCCGGCACCCCGGGAAACATCTTCCGCCCCGTGTTGAGCCAGACGAGGTAGCCATAGAACGATGCAAGCGGGCAGGGCGCGCGCATCCTCGCGATCCACTGGGATGAAAGCACCCGCTTGCCATCACTCACGCCATCATCCAGCAGCATCTGCGCGATCTTCAATTGATCGTTCGCGCTAATCGACATCCCGCCGCCCCAATGCGTGCCGCCCGGCACGGACTGCATGCGCTTGCCGTCGATTTCGACCCACGAGTGGTCATAGCCCGCCCAGTTCCAGTTGTCGCTCAAGCCCAGCGGTCGCGCGATGGCATCCCGGAACACATCGGGCAGCGGTTCCCGAAACAGATGCAGCAGCGCGAGTGAAAGCTGATTGATGCGAACGTCGTTGTATTCCCAATACGTGCCGGGCGTGCGCAACGGCCGCAGTTCGCCTTTCTTGCCTCCGGGCGGCTCGCCGAACGTGACGGCGCGGTAGTGGTCCGCCTGATCCGAAAGCCCGAAACACTCGCCCTGCCATTCGCTGGTTTGCTGAAGCAGATGCGTCCACGTGATCGGCGCGTTATGCGGATCGTCGAAGCCGATGCCCGGTACGCGCACGCGCACCGCTTCGTCCGGATCCGGCAACAACCCGCGATCATGCGCGACGCCCGCGAGCAGCGCGAGATACGTCTTCGCGATGCTGAACGTCAGGTCCGCGCGGTCCGGCTCGCCCCACGTCGTCATCACGCGGCCATCGACGGCAAGCGCGCCCGACACCGGTCCTCGATCATGCACCGGCCCGAGCAGCCGATTCCACGGCGGCGGATCGTTGACGTGCACGCCCCAGTTGCCGTGCACTTGCCGATCCCAAGTCGATTCGTGATCGAGGGAAAACTGGATCGCACGCTGCAATGCTTCATTCATGTGAGAACTTCCTGGCTGAATTCGAAACGTTCAACGCACATCGAGGCGCTTTCGCGCCCAGACCAGCGTGACGAGACTCACGACCGCTGCGATCATCAGATACAGTCCCGGCGCGAGATTGTTATGCGTCACCGCGATGAGCGACGCCACGGCCAGCGGCGTGAAGCCGCCGAACACCGTCGTGCCGATGTTGTAGCCGAACGCCATGCCGGTCGTGCGCGTGGCGGTCGGGAACAGCTCGGACATCAGCGCGGGAATCGGCGCGAAGTACGTCGCCTTGAGGAGCGCGACCCAGATCACGGCGGCGAGCAGCGTCGGCAGCGACGGATGCGCGTTCATGAACATGAACGCCGGATAGACCGTCAGGAAGAAGATCACGCCGGTAATCAGCATGATGCGCGTGCGCCCGTACTTGTCGGAGAGATGCCCGACCACCGGCACGAGCACCATCATGATGAAACCGGCCGTCAACGTCGCGATGAAGCCGGACGAGGGCGCGAGTCCCAACTGCCGCGCGGCATACGTCGGCATGTAGAGCAGCATGTAGTTGGCGGTCGTCGTCAGCACGAGCGATCCGATCGACACGAGCAGGCGCTCCTTCTGCGTCGCGAGCAGTTCGCGCACGGGCGACGCCACTTTCTCCGCGTGCTCGAATTCCGGCGTTTCGTCGATGCGTCGCCGGATATACAGCCCGATCGGTCCGATTAGTACACCAAACAGAAACGGAATGCGCCAGCCCCAGCCTTCGACCTGCGCGGGCGTCAGCGAGCCGGTCAGCACCGCGCCGAACAGCGACGCGAGCAGCGTGCTCGCGCCCTGACTGGAAAACTGCCAGCTCGACATGAAGCCGCTGCGCTCGGGCGCGTGCTCGACGAGAAACGCCGTCGAGCTGCCGAATTCGCCGCCGGCCGAGAAGCCTTGCAACAGCCGCGAGACGAAGATCAGCACCGGCGCCGCGAGCCCGATGGTCGCGTAAGTCGGCATCAGCGCGACCATGGCGGTGCCGAGCGTCATCATCGCGATGGAGAGCGTGAGCGACGCCTTGCGTCCGCGGCGGTCGCTGTACGAGCCGAGCACGAGCGCGCCGACCGGCCGCGCGAGATACGAGAGCGCGAACGTGCCGAGCGTGAGCAGGAGGGAGACGGTGTGATCGTGCGTCGGGAAAAAGAGCTTCGACAACGTCCCGGCGAAATAGCCGTACACGACGAGATCGTAGAACTCGAGCGCGTTGCCGATCGATGTCGCGACGATCAGTCGTGCGACGCCGCGCTCCTTGCCGCGCGCTTCAGGCGACGTCGAAATGGTGGCGGAATCACTCATGGCGAAGCCCTCCGTTCGTCTTGCGCGGCAGATGGTCGGCGGGATTGCCGTTGGCGGCATCGCCTTCGCGCGTGCCGAGGTCCCAGAAGAGGCCCGCCATGATGCGCAGCCCTTCGCTCGCGACCGACCCGAGCAAGTGCTCGTCCGGCGCGTGCTGCGAACAGCCGGGATACGAATGCGGCACCCACAGCGTCGGCATTCCGAGCACATCGGCGAAAACGTCGTTGGGAAGCGTGCCGCCGAGATTCGGCAACAGCACGGGCCGCGTGCCCGTGGTTTGCGTGAGCGAGCGCAGCGCCCACTTGACCCACGGATTGTCCGGATCGACGCGCGTCGCGGGCATGCCGCGCTCCACTTCGACATCGACCATCGGGAAGCCGTGCGCATCGAGGTGATCGCGCACGATCTGCTGCAAGTTGCGCCAGTCCGTGCCGACCACGAAGCGGATCTGCATATGCGCGAACGCGGTTGCGGGAATGGCGTTCACCGGTTTGTCGGGATTGCCAGCGCGAAAGGCCAGCACTTCGATATTGTTCCAGCCGAACACGCGCTCGGCGGGCGTAAGTCCCGGCTCGCCGTAATCGGCGTCCACGTCCGGTTCGCCCGGATTGCCGCCGACGGTGATGTCCGCGAGCGCGCGAACCACCGAATCGGGAATCGGCGGCGGACGCAAGCCTTCGATCAGAATCTTGCCGTTCTCGTCGACCATCGTCGCTATCGCGTTGGCGAGCACGATGCCCGGGTTGCGCAGCAGGCCGCCCCAATTGCCCGAGTGATGCGCGCCGTCGCGCAGTTTCACGTCGAGCCGGAAATTGATCACGCCGCGCGAGCCCAGAAACAGGGTCGGGCGGTCGGCGGCGAGGCGCGGTCCGTCCGAGGCGATCAGCGCGTCGGCGGCGAGTTCGTCGCGCAGCTGCTCGCAAATGGCGGAAAGGCCGGGCGAGCCGACTTCCTCGCCGGTCTCGAAGAGCAGCTTCAGATTGAAGCCGAGCTTGCCGCCGCGCGCGTCGAGCACCGCCTTCAACGCGGCGAGGTTGATGCTGTGCTGCCCTTTGTTGTCGGCGGTGCCGCGACCGTACCAGCGGTCGCCGTCGACCGTCACGCTCCACGGCGACAAGCCTTCGCGCCATTGCGCGTCGTAGCCGCGCACGACATCGCCGTGGCCGTAGGTCAGCACCGTCGGCAGGTCGTCGCCTTCGTGGCGATGCGCGACCAGAAACGGCCCTGCGCCAGCCGCAGGATTCTCGACCACGCGGCAGCGGAAGCCCCACATCGTGAGCGTCGGCGTCAGTTCTTCGGTGAGATACGCCGCGAGCCGCGCGGCGCTATCGGCCTCCTGGCTTTCGGTGCGATACGCGACGCGCCGCTGCAAGTCGTCGAGAAACGCGCCGGACTGAAAGTAGCGATCGGCAATCTGAAGGGCGGTGTCGCGGGTCACATCGGTCTCCGTCGAAGCTGAAAAGGCAGCCGTGGCCGCCGACCAATTCATGCTGACCTCGCCGATATTTCTGGACAATTACAATATTTCTCACCAACCTTTGCATTTTCGGCAAAGCGCGCGTTTCGACTCTGAACGCTAAAACGGACGGCGCATGGACCAGACGGCTTTACGCTATTTCCTCGAAGTGGCTCGCAGCGGATCGCTCAGCAAGGCGTCCGAGCGGCTCTTCGTCGCGGTGTCCGCGCTCAGCCGGCAGATCGCGAAGATCGAGGAGCAAATGGGCACGCCGCTTTTCGAGCGACGCCCGCGCGGCATGGTGCTGACCGAAGCCGGCCGCCTGCTCGCCAATCACGCGCGTCGCAGTCAACTGGAAGACGAGCGCGTGATCGACGAGATTCGCGGACTCGCCGCGAGCGGCCGCGCGACGATTCGAATCGCGGCATCCGAAGGCGTGGCGCCCGACTTCCTGCCGCAAGCCTTCGCGCACTTCCTGACGACGCATCCGCGCGCGCACTTTCAGCTCGACGTCTCGGCGCCGTCCATTGCGACACAGCGCGTGCGCGACGGCTCGCACGACATCGCCGTGTGCTTCAGCATGGCGCCCGAGCAGGACGTCCACGTGCATTACGCGCAACGCGCGCCGGTCTATGCGCTGATGCGGCGCGACCATCCGCTCGCATCGCGCGAATCCGTGTCACTCGCGGATCTGCATGCATGGCCGCTCGCGATGCATAGCCAGGGCGTGACGCTTCGACAACTCTTCGACATCGCGTGCAGTCTCGAAGGACTCGTGTTCGAGCCGGTCTTCGTCGGCAATTACCACATGGCGCTGCAAAGCTTCGTGCGGCTTACGGACGCGATCACGCTCACCGGCTATCTCACGGTGCGCAGCCGTCTTGGTGCCGAGGGCTTTGCCGCCGTGCCGATCTCGAATCCCGAACTGCATCAACGCACACTGCAAATTCAGACGATGGCAGGACGCACGCTGCCGCAGCCGGTCGCGGCATTCGTCGCTCTGTTGAAGGACGCGATAGAAGACCCGGCGATCGTCGACAGGAATAGCCGTTGCTCTAGCTGATGCCAACGCCAAACGGCATTGCGACTCACGGAGCACATCATGTCAGGCTTGCCATCGACCGGGCAGGACAAACCCGAGACACGCCCGCCCTTCGTCGGCGCTTCGGAGCGGCGCTCGCCTGTCGAGCTACCGCCGCTTGCGCCTGATCGCAAGGTGGGCTTCGCTATCGTCGGCCTCGGCCTTCTGAGTCTCGATTCGATCTTGCCCGCGCTGGCGTCATCGAAGCTCGCGCGCCTCGCAGCCGTGATGACCGGTGACAAGGCAAAGGGCGAACGCGTGGCGCGGCAATACGGCGCGCCTGCCGAAGCGGTGTACGGCTACGACGAATGGGCGCGCCTCGCCGCGAACGACGATGTGCAGGCCGTCTATATCGTGACGCCCAACGGCTTGCATCGCGAACAGGTGATTGCGGCGGCGGGCATCGGCAAGCATGTGCTGTGCGAGAAGCCGTTGAGCAATACATCGGCCGAAGCGGAAGAGATGATTCGCGCATGCGCGGATGCGGGCGTGATGCTGATGGTCGCGTACCGCTTGCAATATGAACCGCATAATCGAGAGGCCGCGCGGCTGGCAAGATCGAAAACGTTCGGAGAACTGAAGATCATCGAAGCGCATAACGGTCAGGTGCAGGGCGAGGCGGATCAATGGCGGCATGACAAGCGCCTAGCGGGCGGCGGATCGTTGCCGGATATCGGCCTCTATTGCCTGAACTTCGCGCGATTCGTGACCGGCGAAGAGCCGATCGAAGTGTCGGCCTGGGCGTGGAGCACGCCGGGCGACGCGCGCTTCGCGGAAGTCGAAGAGAACGTTTCGTGGCAGATGCGCTTTCCGTCGGGCGTCGTCGCGCGTTGCTCGGCCGCTTACGATTCGCACGAATCGCGCGTCGCACGCCTTCATTTTCAGCGCGGAACGGTGATGCTCGATCCGGCGTTCGCGTACAAGGGACTGCGCTTGTCGGTGCAGCATCGCTCGCCGGAACGCGAGGACGTCGAGGTGCGCGAAGAGCGCGTGCTCGAAGACGCGAACCAGTTCGGCGCGGAGATCGACCACATGGCCGAGTGCATTCTGACCGGCAGAACGCCCGCGACGCCCGGCGAAGAGGGCCTACAGGATCAAAGGATCATGGAAGCGATCTATCGCTCGGCGGCGGAAAATCGGCCGGTGCAGCTTCCCGCGGTCGCCGAGCGGGACGCGTTCCGCGACGCCCGGCTCACTGTCTGAGGCCACATCATGCACTGGCTACTCGCGATCTTCGCGGTACTGGCGGGCGTCTCGAACCCGCTGCAATCGGGCAGCAACTCGGCGCTGCTCAAGGGCCTGCACGAGCCGATTGTGTCCGCGTTGATCGTCTATCTGATCGGCGCGGCGTGTCTTGCGGTATGCGTGCCATTTTTCGGCTTCGGCGTGCGGCCCGCGCTCTCGCGCCTCGGCAGCGTGCCGTGGTGGGCGTATATCGGCGGCATCTGCAACGCGCTCTTTCTGATGTGCTCGCTCCTGATCACGCGAAAGCTCGGGTCGGCCACCTTCACGACGATCGTCGTCATTTCTGCTGTCGTGACATCGATCGCGCTCGACCACTTCGGCCTCATGGGCTTCGAAGTGCGCGAGGCCAGCGCGTTGCGTCTGCTGGGCGCCGGTCTGGCTGTCGCGGGCGTCGTCCTCGTCGCGATCTTCTGACTGCGCCCGTCGACGCTCGCATTAACGCGCGCGTCGCCGGTAGCTTTACAAACGTAAAGCCAGCGGGCACAATCCGCCGTTGAATAATAATGATTCGCATTTAAAACCACGACGGCTACGAGAAGAAGCATGAATTCAAACAAGACCAGCCGGTTCGCCCTGCGACCGCTGAGAACGGCGGCGCTGCTTTTGTTCACGGCGAGCGCATGCGTGAACGCGCAATCGGTCGACGCCGACACCGCGCCAGCGGAAAGCACGCTGCCCGCGGTGAAAGTGACGGCTCAAAGCGATCAGGACGCGCCGTACGGACCGACGAAAGGTTACGTCGCGAAGTCCAGTTCGACGGCGCTCAAGTCCGGCACGCCGATCATCGAGACGCCGCAGTCGGTCTCCGTCGTCACGCGCGATCAGATGGATCAGCAGAACGCGCAGACGCTGAATGCCGCCGTGCGCTACGTGTCGGGCGTGACGCCGGAAACGCGCGGCGCCATCGCCACGCGCTACGATCTGCTGAAAGTGCGCGGCTTCGACGCCGACACGTACTGGAACGGCCTGAAGCTCATCGGCAACGGCTGGTATTCGACACCGCAACTCGACCCGTATCTGATGGATCGCGTCGAAGTTCTGAAAGGGCCGGTGTCCGTGCTGTACGGGCAAGCCGCGGCGGGCGGGCTGCTCAACATGGAAAGCAAGCTGCCGACTGTCGAGCCGCTGCACGAAGTGGGCGTCGAAGTCGGCAACTACGGGCATGTGCAGGGCAAGTTCGATCTATCCGGGCCGATTGCCGGCGACGACCGCTACCTCTTTCGCGTGACCGGCATCGGACGCAAGGAAGACGGACAGGTTGCCATGACGAAGAACGAGCGCATTGCGATTGCGCCGTCGTTCACGTGGCGCCCGGACAACAAGACATCGCTTACGCTGTTCGGCCTGTATCAGCACGATCCGCGCAGTTCTTCCTACGGCAGCGTGCCGCCGCAAGGCACCGTGCTCTATAACCCGAACGGCAAGCTGCCGAGCAATTTCTACGACGGCGATCCGAGCTTCGAGAGCTTCAATCGCGTGCAGGAATCCGTCGGCTACAAGTTCGACCGACGCCTGACCAACGCTTGGACGTTCCGCGCCAACGGCCGCTACATGCATTTGGCGCAGGACTACAAGAGCGTCTACGCGAGCGCGCTGGAAGACGATTTGCGTACGCTGGATCGCGGCACCGCCTATTCGCAGGACAATCTGAATACGGTCGCGCTCGACAATCAACTCGAAGGCAACTTCTCGACCGGGCCGATCGACCACACGTTGCTCGTCGGCTTCGACTATCAGCACTACGCGACGAACTTCGTCTCCGGCTTCGGCACGGCGCCTTCCATCGACATGTACGCGCCCGTGTACAACCAGACGATAACGGTGCCCGAGTTGTCGAAGCAGGTGTTGAGCGGCACGCAATACGGCGTGTATGCGCAGGACCAGGCGCGTTTCGGCAACGCGATCCTCACGCTCGGCGGGCGCGAGGACTGGATCAACAGCAAGACGCGCAACGAAACGTTCGGCACGTCGTCGAGCCAGTCCGACCGCGCGTTCACGGGCCGCGCCGGTCTGACGTATGTGTTCGACAACGGCATTGCGCCGTATGTGAGCTATACGGAGTCGTTCACGCCGCAAGTGGGCACCGACATCAACGGCCGCGCGTTCGACCCGGAGCGCGGACATCAATACGAAGTGGGCGTGAAGTATCAGCCGAAGGGCTACGACGCGCTTTTCACGGCGGCACTATTCGATCTGACGCGCGAAAACCTGCTGACGGTCGATGCCACGAACCCGAACTTCCAGTCGCAAACGGGAGAGGCGCGCTCGCGCGGCGTCGAACTCGAAGCGAAGGTCAGTCTCACCGATTCGTTGAACGTGACGGGAAGTTATACATATTTGAATACCGTCTACACGAAGGACAACGGCGGCCTGCAAGGCAAGCATCTGCCGGCCGTGCCGCAGAATCAGGCGTCGTTGTGGGCGTATTACACGATCAATCGCGGGCCGCTTGCGGGCCTTTCGCTCGGCGCGGGCGGGCGATACACCGGCACGACGTACAGCACGCAAAACGACTTCAAGGTCCAGAGCTTCTTCCTGGTCGATGCCACGCTGCGCTACGACCTCGGCCGCGCGGCCGCGCAGCTGAAGGGCGCGGAGTTGTATGTCAACGCGCAGAATCTCTTCGACAAAGAGTATGTGGCGTCGTGCTACTACGGAAGCTGGTGCGCGTTCGGCTACGGGCGGCAAGTGTTCGCGGGCATGAACTATCGCTGGTAGTACACGTTCGCGCGTCACACGGGGAATGCTGTCGTCGAGAGAATTTCCCGCAGAACCACGAAGGTCCGTATCTGCCGGACGCCCGGCAGATACAGCAGCTTTTCCGCGTGCAGCCGGTTGAAGCTGTCGCTGTCGCGGGTGCGAATCAGCATGAAGAAATCGAACTCGCCGGTAACGACGTGGCATTCCATGCAGCCCGGCACCTTCTGCGCAGCCTTTTCGAAGTCCGTGAAGGACTCGGGCGTCGAGCGGTCGAGCACGACGCCGATCAGCACGAGCATGCCCGCATCCAGCGCCTTCGGGTTCAATAGCGCAACCGTGCCGCGAATCAGCCCGGCTTCGCGCAGCCGCTCGACGCGCCGCAGACACGCCGGCGGGCTCAGGTGAACCTTGGCGGCGAGCGCGACATTGGAGATGGATGCATCGCGCTGAAGCTGGCGCAGGATCGCGCGATCGACGCGATCGATCTCGATGCCCGATGCTGGCGGCTCTCGCCGTGGCGTGGTTTTTTTCATTGCGTGCGAGCACCATCCGAAGAAATAAAACTGCGCTTGGTCTGACCGATAAGCGCTCACGTTAGGCCAAAGCCAATTTCTTCGCAACGCCGACATCCGTCAGATTGACTACGATTTCCGTCAGGCGTCGCGGATCACGCGCGGCAGCCCGACCTCAATCGCACAGGATGCCGACCATGAACCTGCAACGTTTTCCCCGCTATAAGCTCACTTTCGGGCCGACGCCCATTCAGCCGCTCAAGCGCCTGAGCGCGCATCTCGGCGGCAAAGTCGAGCTCTATGCGAAGCGCGAGGACTGCAACAGCGGTCTCGCGTTCGGCGGCAACAAGACGCGCAAGCTCGAATATCTGATTCCCGAGGCGCTCGAACAGGGCTGCGATACGCTCGTGTCCATCGGCGGCATTCAGTCGAACCAGACGCGTCAGGTCGCCGCCGTCGCCGCGCATCTCGGCATGAAGTGCGTGCTCGTGCAGGAAAACTGGGTCAACTACTCGGACGCCGTCTACGACCGCGTCGGCAATATTCAGTTGTCGCGCATGATGGGCGCCGACGTGCGCCTGGTGCCCGACGGCTTCGATATCGGCATTCGCAAAAGCTGGCAGGACGCGATGGACAGCGTGCGCGCGGCGGGCGGCAAGCCGTTCCCGATACCGGCGGGCTGCTCGGAGCATCCGCTGGGCGGGCTGGGTTTCGTCGGCTTCGCGGAGGAAGTGCGGCAGCAGGAAGCCGAGCTGGGCTTCAAGTTCGACTACATCGTGGTGTGCTCGGTGACGGGCAGCACGCAGGCGGGCATGGTCGTCGGTTTCGCGGCGGATGGCCGCGCGCGGCGCGTGATCGGCATCGACGCGTCCGCGAAACCGCAGCAGACGCACGATCAGATCACGCGCATCGCGAAGCACACGGCGGAACTCGTCGCTCTCGGCCAGGACATCACGCGCGACGACGTGATTCTCGACACGCGCTTCGGTGGCCCCGAATACGGCCTGCCCAACGAAGGCACGCTCGACGCCATTCGTGTGTGCGCGCGGCTGGAAGGCGTGCTGACCGATCCCGTATACGAAGGCAAGTCGATGGACGGCATGATCCAGATGGTGCGCAACGGCGAGTTCCCCGAGGGGTCGAAAGTGCTGTACGCGCATCTGGGCGGCGTACCCGCGCTCAATGCCTACAGCTACCTGTTTCGCAACGGCTGACTCGCTTTACCTCGCACGTAATCGACGCGACGCGCGCCGGCCGGCAAGATCGGCGGCATCCTCACACAGAAGAAGGAGCCGCGAAATGACTGCTTACGCCGTCGGGCATCTGTATGAAGTGGAGATGTGCGCGGATATCGTCGCGTATCTGGAGCAAATCGACGCCACGCTCGCGCCGTTCGGCGGGCGCTTCATCATTCACGGCGGGCCGTGTGATGTGCGCGAGGGCGCGTGGCATGGCGATCTCATCGTGATTGCGTTTCCGGATTCATCGGCCGCGCGGGGATGGTACGAGTCCGACGCGTATCGGCGCATCCTGCCGCTACGCACCCGCCACGCGCGCGGCGCGGTGTTCTTGATCGACGGCGTCGATCCGACGCACAAGGCGACGGACATCCTGCACTAGCGGCTCACAGCGAACGACCGTCTACACGCGCGGTTTTGGCGCAAACTTGTCATATCACCGGTCATGGTTGATACTGCCCAGTTGCACCTTTTCCCGTACGTCGACTTAACGGTTTCGCTAATGAGCACAATTCTTGAAAGCCTTCCGACTGGGCAAAAAGTCGGTATCGCGTTCTCAGGTGGACTCGACACCAGCGCCGCGCTGCACTGGATGCGCCTGAAGGGCGCGGTGCCGTACGCCTACACGGCCAACCTCGGCCAGCCCGACGAAGACGACTACGACTCCATTCCCCGCCGCGCCACGCAATACGGCGCGGAGGGCGCGCGCCTGATCGACTGCCGCGCGCAACTGGTCGCGGAAGGCATCGCCGCGCTGCAATGCGGCGCGTTCCATATCTCGACGGCGGGCGTCACCTACTTCAACACGACGCCGCTCGGCCGCGCCGTGACCGGCACCATGCTCGTCGCCGCGATGAAGGAAGACGGCGTCAACATCTGGGGCGACGGCAGCACGTACAAGGGCAACGACATCGAGCGCTTCTACCGCTACGGCCTGCTCGTGAATCCGGACCTGAAGATCTACAAGCCGTGGCTCGACCAGACGTTCATCGACGAACTCGGCGGCCGCGCGGAAATGTCGGAGTTCATGCGCCAGTCGGGCTTCGAATACAAGATGTCGGCGGAAAAGGCGTATTCGACGGATTCGAACCTGCTCGGCGCCACGCACGAAGCCAAGGACCTCGAAAGCCTCGAATCGGGCATCAAGATCGTGAATCCGATCATGGGCGTTGCGTTCTGGCGCGACGACGTGAAGATCGACAAGGAAGAGGTGACGATCCGCTTCGAGGAAGGCCGCCCGGTCGCGCTGAACGGCAAGACGTTCACCGACGCGGTCGAGCTGCTGCTGGAAGCGAACCGCATCGGCGGGCGTCACGGCCTCGGCATGAGCGATCAGATCGAGAACCGCATCATCGAGGCGAAGAGCCGCGGCATCTATGAAGCGCCGGGACTCGCGCTGCTCCACATCGCGTATGAACGGCTCGTGACCGGCATTCATAACGAAGACACCATCGAGCAGTATCGCGAAAACGGCCGCCGCCTCGGGCGCCTGCTGTATCAGGGCCGCTGGTTCGATTCGCAGGCCATCATGCTGCGCGAAACCGCGCAACGCTGGGTCGCGCGCGCGATTACCGGCGAAGTGACGCTCGAACTGCGCCGCGGCAACGACTACTCGATTCTCAGCACCAAGTCGCCGAATCTGACGTATCAGCCGGAACGCCTGTCGATGGAGAAAGTGGCGTCCACGTTCTCCCCGCGCGACCGCATCGGCCAGTTGACGATGCGCAATCTCGACATAACCGATACGCGCGACAAGCTGCGCATCTACGCGCAAGTCGGGCTGCTCACGCCGGGCGAGGCGTCCGCACTGCCGCAGATCAAGGGCGACGAGGCTTAAAGCCACGCGTCCGGTTGCCGGATGAGCGCTGCGAGCGCGCGCTCATCCGCGTATCCTGTGGTCTCGTCACCGATCCGCAAGGAGCCGCACTTGACTCGTTTGACCATTGCGCTGCTCGGCGCGGGCAGCATGGGATCGGCGGTCGGCCGGACGCTGTCTGCCTCCGGCGCGCGCGTGCTCACGACGCTCGAAGGCCGCAGCGCCGCGAGCGCCGCTCGTGCAAACGACGCGGGCATGGAGGACGCGAGCCTCGCCGAACTGGCCGCGTGCGATTTCATTCTTTCTATCGTGCCGCCGGCCGTCGCCGTGCAATCCGCCGAACGGCTCGCGCCCGCGCTCGCGCAGGCGGACCGAAAAGCCGTGTACGTCGATTGCAACGCCATCAGCCCGGAAACCGCCGTGACCATCGCCCGAACGGTCGATGCCACCGGCGCGCCGTTCGTCGATGCCGCCATCATCGGGCCGCCGTCGGCGCCGAAGTTCTACTTGTCCGGACCGCACGCCGCGCGCGCAGCCGTGCTCGGCGAAGCGGGCCTGAACGTGCGCGTGCTCGACGGCCCGGTCGGCGCGGCGTCGGCGCTCAAGATGTCGTATGCGGGCATCACGAAAGGGCTGACGGCGCTCGGCTCGGCCATGTCGCTTGCCGCTTTGCGCAACGGCGCGGGAGACGCGCTCTTCGACGAATTGCGCGAGAGCCAGCCCGAGCTTGCCGCGTGGCTTGCCGGTAACGTGCCGCACATGCCGCCGAAAGCGTATCGCTGGGTCGCGGAGATGGAAGAGATCGCCGCGTTCATCGGCGATGCGTACCCGGAACATCGGATCTACGACGGCGCGGCGGGCCTTTACGCGCGGCTCGCGAACGACAAGGCTGCGACCGACGCGCTCATCGACTTCTTCGGCAAGCGCGGGGAGTGAAGGGCGACCCATGCACGCCCGCGATTTAATCCGTATCCTTTTCTTTTTGACGACGATGCAGCGCGGCCCACGCGCCGAAGCGCCGAAGCGGCAATCGTCGTGCAATAGACGCCGCGCCGGAAACGCACCGGCGCGGACCATCTTTCCAGCAAGAGGTGCTCAATGACTGCAGGTACGTATCAGAACACGCGTCTTTATATCAACGGCGAATGGTGCGACGCGCAGGGCGGCGCCACGCTCGACGTGGTGAACCCGGCCACCGGCGAGAAAATCGGCACGGTCGCGCGCGCCGGCATTCCGGATCTGGATCGCGCCGTGGCCGCCGCGCAAGCCGGCTTCGCGACGTGGCGCAAGATGAGCGCGCTCGAACGCGCCTCGCTGATGCGCAAGGCCGCCGCGCTCGTGCGCGAACGCGCCGACAGCATCGCGCGCCTGATGACGATGGAGCAGGGCAAGCCGCTCGCCGAAGCGCGCATCGAAGTGAATTCGGCGGCGGATATCATCGAATGGTTCGCGGACGAAGGGCGCCGCGTCTACGGCCGGATCGTGCCGCCGCGCAACGTCAACGCGCAGCAGACGGTCGTGAAGGAGCCGGTCGGCCCGGTCGCCGCGTTCACGCCGTGGAACTTCCCGGTCAATCAGGTGGTGCGCAAGCTCTCGGCCGCGCTCACGACGGGCTGCTCGTTCATCGTGAAGGCGCCGGAAGAAACGCCGGCATCGCCTGCCGAACTCATCCGCGCGTTCGCCGACGCGGGCGTGCCCAACGGCGTGCTCGGACTCGTGTTCGGCGATCCGCCCGAAATCTCGAAGTACCTGATCGCGCATCCGGTCATCCGCAAGGTGACGTTCACCGGCTCGACGGCCGTCGGCAAGCAACTCGCGGCGCTCGCTGGCCAGCACATGAAGCGCGCGACGATGGAACTCGGCGGCCACGCGCCCGTGATCGTCGCGGAAGACGCGGACGTCGAGCTTGCCGTGAAGGCGTCGGGCGCGGCCAAGTTCCGCAACGCGGGTCAGGTCTGCATCTCGCCGACGCGCTTTCTGGTTCACAACAGCCTGCGCGACGACTTCGCGAAGGCGCTCGTCAAGCACGCGGAGAGCCTGTCGGTCGGCGACGGCCTCGCCGAAGGCACGACGCTCGGGCCGCTCGCCAACGCGCGGCGCATCACGGCCATGGCGAGCGTCGTCGAGAACGCGCGTCAGGCGGGCGCGAAGATCGCGACGGGCGGCGAGCGCATCGGCTCGGCGGGCAACTTCTTCGCGCCGACCGTGCTGACCGACGTGCCGCTCGAAGCCGACGTGTTCAACAACGAGCCGTTCGGCCCCGTCGCGGCCATTCGCGGCTTCGATTCGCTGGAAGATGCAATCGCCGAGGCGAACCGGCTGCCGTACGGCCTGGCCGGCTACGCGTTCACGCGCTCGTTCAAGAACGTGCACTTGCTCACGAACCAGCTCGAAGTGGGCATGTTGTGGATCAACCAGCCCGCGACGCCGTGGCCGGAAATGCCGTTCGGCGGCGTGAAGGATTCGGGCTACGGTTCCGAAGGCGGACCCGAGGCGCTGGAGCCGTATCTCGTGTCGAAGTCGGTGACGGTGATGGCGGTCTGATCTCCGCTCTTTGCCCGCAATGACGCTTGGCGGCCCCGTGAGGGGCCGCTTTCTTTTTTGCGGCGCTCAAACGTAGAAATATCGGACGAGGTGAAAGAACACCGGCGCCGCGAAGCAGACGGAATCCACGCGATCCAGCATGCCGCCGTGTCCCGCGATCATCACGCCCCAGTCTTTCGCGCCGAGCGAGCGTTTGACCGCCGACAGCACGAGCCCGCCGACGAAGCCCGCGAGCACGATCGCGAGGGACATGAGAAACGCCGCGCCGAATCCGAACGGCGTCACCCGATACAGCGCCGCGCCGCACAGGGTCGCGAGCAATCCGCCGCCGACGAAACCTTCCACGGTCTTCGAAGGCGACAGCACCGGCGCGATCTTGCGCCGCCCGAAGAGCTTGCCGACGGCATACTGCAACACATCGCTGATCTGCACGACGAGCAGGAAGAAGAACAGCAGCAGCGCGTTCTGCCCGCGATAACCGGGAATATCGAGCGTCAGCAGCGCGGGCGCGTGACTCAGCCCGTACACGCACACCATCAGCGCCCAGTTAATGCGCGCGTTGCGGCTCAGGAACTCGCGCGTGTCCTGCGTGAGCGCGGAGACGAGCGACATCGCGAAGAAGAGATGCACCGGCACGAAGATCGAATACATGCCGTACCAGTCGACGCCTAGAAGCACGTATTGCACCGGCACCGCGACAAAGAACGCGACGAAAAGCGTGGTGTGATCGCTCGCGGTGGTCGGCGTGAGCGTGATGAATTCGCGCAGCGCGAGATACGAGAGCAGCGCGAAGACGACGAACGTCGCCTTGTCGCCGAGACCGATGGCGACGACCATCACCGCGATCATGCCCCACCAGGCAAGGATGCGCTGATTCAAATTGACGATGGTCGCGCTCGTGCCCTTTGCGCGCGCGCCGAGCACCGCGCCGATCAGCGTCGCGAAGGTCAGCGCGCCCACGACGCCCGCGACCAGATTCCAGAATGAAGTCGGCATAGCTTAATTTCGATGTGCTGATTGAGGGAGCGCGATCACGGCGTCGCGCATTCGGGCGAGAAACGGCGCTTTCTCTTCGCCGTCGCGCAGTGTTTCGCTCGCGCCGACGTGCACCTTGCAGATGAGCGGAATTGGCCAGATAGCGCCCTTCGGCATGATTCGCTGAAGGTTCTCCAGATAAACGGGCGTCAGCGCCACCTGCGGAAACTCGCTCGCCAGATGAAAAAGCCCGCTCTTGAACGCTTGCGGCAGCGCGTCGGCGCCGCGCGTGCCTTCGGGGAAGATGATGATCGAGTGGCCCTGCGCGAGCGCGTCGCGCACCGGATCGAGCGGATCGCCTTCCGTCTCGCGGCGGCGGTCGATCAATACCGCGTTGAGCAGATTGCGCGCGATATGTCGCTTGATGCGCCCGGTGTCCCAGTAATCCCGCGCGGCGACGGGCCGCACGGCATCGCGCAATTCGCGTGGCAGCGCGGCGAGGATCGCGAGGGTGTCGATATGGCTCGTGTGATTCGAGAAATAGAGCTTCTGCGTGGCGGTCGGCGCGGCGCAATGCCATACCGGATACGCGCCCGCAACGAGCCGCACGAGCGCGAGCAGCAGGTCGCGCTGCCAGACATGCATGAGTTTCATCGGGTGAGAGTGCGAAGGGTGAGTGTCGGGCCGCTATTCCTTTCACATCCGCCGTTCGCTTGCAATGCGCAGTGACGAGATTTGCCAGATATCGGCGATGCTGTGACAAACCTGCTCAATTGTTGAGCTTCGGCGTCCTTAGCGTTTGACGCGTGCGGAAAGGGCCGCGATAGTAGCGCCTCTTTTCCGATATCCGACGCGTCTCATGAGCCTCTACGCACTCAAACCCCGCTTCCAGAATCTCTTGCGTCCGCTGACCGACTGGCTGTATCGCCACGGCGTGACCGCCAATCAGGTGACGTTGACCGCGGCCGGCGGATCGGTCGCGGTAGGCGCAATTGCGGGGTTCGGCTCGCCGCGCCATTCCCTGTTCCCGCTGATTCCGCTTTGGCTTTTCATCCGCATGGCGCTCAATGCCATCGACGGCATGCTGGCGCGCGAGCACAGCCAGAAGAGCGCGCTCGGCGCGTACCTCAACGAACTGGGCGATGTGGTCTCCGACGTCGCGCTCACGCTGCCGTTTCTTGCGGTGCAGGCATTCTGCCCGGCCGATGTCTGGGTCTTCGCGCTTTTAGCGGTGATCGTGGAATGCGCGGGACTCGCCGGGCCGCTCGCGGGCGCGAGCCGGCGTTATGACGGACCGTTCGGCAAAAGCGACCGCGCCTTCGTGCTCGGCGCGTTCGCGCTCTGGGTCGGCGCGGGTGGCACGATCGGCGCGGCCGGCGTGGGACTGTGGCGCGCGTTGATCGTCTTGTCGCTCGTGACGGCGATCCGGCGCGTGCGCGCGGGCGTCGCGGAGGCGAACCGCGCAAGCATCACAAGCGACGTCAGTTGAAGCTCCGCACGAAGCGATAGAAGATGCGCGGATGGATCTTCAGAAGACACATGGCGACGGATAACTTCGGCCGCTTGTCCGCGTAGATCTTGCCGACATGCGTGAAGCGCAGCTTGCTCGCCACGCTGTCGAGTATTGGCGCGGCCGTCGCATAATCGGGCGCGAGGCGCGCAGCTTCGAACGCGATGTTCCGGTACGCATACACGTACTTGAGCCGGAAAAAGAGCTGGCTGCCATTGTCGATGGCCAGCCCGCGCGTGTCGCGCTCCACGCGGTCCATGATTTCGAACAGGTCCACGATACGCGGGTTGAAGCGCACCGAAAGCCCGTTGCCGCGCTTCACGTAGTAGTACAGTTCGTCGGGAATCAGCCGCACCACGCGCGCGCGCGAAAGCGCCTGCACGCACACGAGAATGTCTTCGTAGATGAGTCCGGCCGGATGCTCGACCGAGGCGAACAGCTCGCGCCTGAAGAGCTTGTTCCAGCAATACGCCTGCAAGCTCAGGTCCATGATGCGGCCCACGGCCTGAAGTCCGGTGATGGTCTCGTTGCCGGTCTTGACGCGATAGACCTCGCGTCCCTGCGGGTCGATGCACTTCGCCGCGAAGATCACCACGTCCGCGCCGTGCTGGTCGGCTTCGCGGCACGCCACTTCCACCACGTTCGGCGCGACGAAGTCGTCGCTGTCCACGCACAGCACGTACTCGCCGCTCGCGTGACTCACCGCGATGCGCCGCGTCTCGGCAATGCCAACGTTCTTCTCATTGCGCACGAGCTTCCACGGAATGACGTCTTGCGCTTCGAGCAGCGCGCGCGCGACTTCGCCGGAGCGGTCGGGACTGCAATCGTCGACTGCGATGATCTCGAAGTCGGTGCGCGTCTGCGCGAGAATCGAGCGGACGCATTCCGCGATGCATCCTTCCACGTCGTACATCGGCAGAAGAATACTGACTTTCGGTATAGGCATGCAGGCTCTCACGGTTGGCCGGGGGAAGGGGCGGTATGGAGCACCGGTGGAAGGCGGCCTCGCGATGAAACGGCGGTGGACCGCCGTCGAGACTACCGTGACGAATCGCGGGGGATTGTGCGGCAGCGCACATAGGCGGCGTTGCGCCGCAGGGTGCGTTGCTTGCTGGCTTGCGCACAGGCATCGCGACCTGACACGACCTTTTACGATGCCGACTCCGCGCGATGCGCCGCGTTCGCCGAAACGCCGCGCTCGCTGCGGCGTGGCCGCGCATCAAACGCGTCGCTCAGAGCGCGCGTCGACCCGGACGAACCCGCGACGACGCCGCACGAACCGAAGCCTGAGCCGCGCGCTTCAGCTAATGAAAACGAGCTGGTCTTCGTGCGCCGCCGAGTGCCGGTACCAGCACACGCGCCCCGCGCGCACGTCGAGCAACACCTGATCGAGGCCGGCTATTTCGATGCCGTCCGTGCGACATCCGTCGATAGCCGGCGCCGCGCGATTCATTCGCGCGAGCTCCCGCTTGAGTTCCATCAGACGCTTGATGGCGCCTTGCCTTGAGGTGAAATATCGAGTCATTGACCGCCGAACGCTGATCCGCCTGAAGGGCCACAGCGTAGGGCGATTTATCGGACAATAATGTGCGCTCGGCGACACACGCGCGTATGCGACACTTGGCTCGAACGCGCCATGTGCGCAGCGGAAAGGAAGAACGACGATGAACGACGTGATGCTGCCGGAGGACGACTACGACGCGACGCTCGGCGACGTGCTGGCGTTGCTCGAACAGGGGCGTCAGGCGGCGGCGCGCAGCATCAACGCGCTGATGACGGCGACGTACTGGCGCATCGGGCACCGGATCGTCGAATTCGAGCAGGGCGGCGCGGGCCGCGCGGCCTACGGACAGGCGCTGTTGCAGCGGCTCTCGGCCGACCTGACGAAGCGCTTCGGGCGCGGCTTCGGCGTCGACAATCTGGAGCTGATGCGCCTTTTTTACCAGTCGTACGCGAGCGCCGGGATTTCCGAATCACCGATTCGGAATTCGGCGGCGTCCGCGTCCGCGGGAAAATCCGAACCGGCGATTCGGATTTCGACGCTCGCGCAACTGGCCGAGCGGTTCCCGCTCTCATGGACGCATTACGTCCACCTCATGCGGCGCACCCGTTCCGACGACGAGCGGCGTTTCTACGAAGCCGAAGCGCTGCGCGGCGGCTGGAGCGTGCGGCAACTGGACAGGCAGATCGGCAGCCAGTTCTATTCGCGCACGCTGATGTCGCGCGACAAGCGGGCGATGCTGGAGAAGGGCGCCATTGCCGAGAGCCGCGACATCGTCACGCCCGAAGAAGCCATCAAGGACCCGTACGTGCTCGAATTTCTCGACCTGAAGGACGAGTACTCGGAGAGCCAGCTCGAGGACGCCCTGATTCATCGGCTCGAGGACTTCCTGCTGGAACTGGGCGGCGACTTCACGTTCGTCGGGCGGCAGCGGCGCCTGCGCATCGGCGATAGCTGGTATCGCGTGGATCTGCTGTTCTTTCACCGGCGGCTGCGGTGTCTCGTCATCATCGACCTGAAGCTGACGGAGCTCAATCACGCCGACGTCGGGCAGATGCACATGTACTGCAACTACGCGAAAGAGCACTGGATGCTGCCGGGCGAGAACCCGCCGGTGGGCCTGATTTTGTGCGCGCGGACCAATGCGGCGGTCGCGAAATACGCGCTCGACGGCCTGCCGAACAAGGTGCTCGCCGCCGAATACCACATGATGCTGCCGGACGAGGCGGTGCTCGCCGAAGAACTGGCGCGCGTGCGAAGAGAATTGGAGGCCCGGCGGCCCGCGGACGGCGGCGAAGCGTAGTCGCTTCCCACCGCGTCTTACGCCGCTACCGGTTTCGGCGCGCTCAACGCCGAGCGCCATGCTTGCGAGAGCCGCTTGCGCCGCCGCGTCTCGCGATCCACATACACGTGCACGAAAGGCCTTTGCGCCGCCGGTGAATTGCTGGCTCGTGCGGCGCGATGCGACCGGGCCGATTCAACAATGTCCGCGCCCCTCAGGTCTTCTCGGCGCTTTTCAGCGCGAGACGCACGGCGCGCGCAAGGTCTTCGAGCTGGAACGGCTTGCGAAGCGCGGTGAAGCGCCGGTCCGTGATGGTCGTGACATCGACGTCCGCGTAGCCGGTCGCGAGGATGACCGGCAGGTCGGGGCGCGATTCGCGGGCGCTCGCGAGCACCTGTATGCCGTTCATGCCCGGCATCGCGTAATCGACCATCATCACGTCCGGCTTGTCGGCATCGAGACGCGCGAGGCCGCTTGGCCCGTCCGGCGCCTGCGTGACGTGATAGCCGAGCGCTTCGAGACAATCGACGATCATCGTGCGCACGTCCTCGTCGTCCTCGATGACGAGAATGCGGCCCGGCGTCGCCGTATCGTCGCGCGGGTCCGCGCCTAACGCGCCTTCCGACGGATCTTGCGCGCCGAACGGCAGCCAGATCTGCACGGTGGTGCCCTTGCCCACTTCGCTTTCGATGCGCGCGACGCCGCCCGCTTGCCGCGCGATGCCGTACACCTGACTGAGACCCAGCCCGGTTCCCTTGCCGACCGGCTTGGTCGTGAAGAAGGGATCGAATACGCGCGAGAGCACGCCTGGCTCGATGCCTGAGCCCGAATCGGTCACGCTGATGACGATGTAGCGGCCAGGCGCGAGCGCTTCGTCGACGCTCGGCCGTTCTTCGGCGTGAATCGCCAGGCGGCCGCCGTTCGGCATCGCGTCGCGGGCGTTGATCGCGAGATTGAGTATCGCGAGTTCGAGCTGGTTGGCGTCGGCTTGCGTCCAGAGATCGTCGGACGCAGTCGTGATCGACAGCGCGATGGTCGAGCCGAGGGAGATCGAAATGATGTCGCGGATGCCGTGCAACAGCGCGGCCACGTTCACCGCTTTCAGATCTAGATTGCTCGTGCGCGAGAACGTCAGCAACTGCGCGGTCAGCTTCGCGCCCCGCTCGGTCGCGCGCTTCGTGGTCGCGGCCATCCTGAGCACGCGCTCGTCCTTGCTGATGCGCGCGAGCAGTTCCGCGTTGGCCATGATCACGTTCAGCAGGTTGTTGAAGTCGTGCGCGATGCCGCCGGTCAACTGCCCGAGCGCTTCCATCTTCTGCGACTGCACGAGGACGGCCTGCACCTTGGCGCGTTCGTGAATCTCGCGCATCAGGCGGTTGTTGGCCGACGCGAGCTCGTGCGTGCGTTCCGCGATGCGGCTTTCGAGCGATTCGTTGAGCCGTTGGAGCGCTTCCTGCGCCTTGACGCGGTCGATGAGATGCTGCTCCGACTCGGCGAGGTGCCTGCGCGCATCGTATTGCCGGGCGCGCGCCCGCAACGACGACGCCACGGCGCGGCGCAAGGTTTCGGAGTTGAGCGGCCGTTCGAGCACCAGCACGTTGCCGAGCCGCTCGAGCATCTCGATGCTCTTGGCGGAACGCCTGCCCGGCAGCCGCCCGGAAAGCAACACGATCGGGAAATCCGACCATGCGGGCTGCTGTTCGATCCATGCGGCAAGGGCCATCGCGCTGTCGTCCAGCAGCGATTCTTCGGTGATGATGGCGACGGCCGCGCCCCGGTCAAGTTCGGTCACGAGCACGCGCGAGTCGGCGCAAACGAAGCACTCGCGGCCCTCCGTCTTGAGGACATCGACGATGACCTCGGCGTCGCGGCCGAAAGGCGCAACGATCAGTACGCGATGTTCCATCGCGTTATTCCCGTGGCGAGGCCGGCTCGCCCTCCGATGACGCGAGCATGGCGGTATCGCCCCGGTAAGTCGGTAGGCCGCTCAGCACGCCTTCGAAATCGCGCAGCGCCTCGCCGACGTTCAAGCCCTTGCTGCCGAGCCGGAACTGACGGATCGAGCGTTCGTGGCCGTTGGCGCGGCTCTTGACGGCGGTCACGGCTGTGAGCACTTCGCCCTGGCGTTCGAAATAGCGAAAGAGCAGCACGACGTCGCTGAGATAGCTGATATCGATATCGCTCTGTATCTCGCCGATGATCCCGTGCTGGCCCAGCACGAGCATGGTGATGACGCCGCGCTGGTTCAGATACGTGAGCAGCTCGTGCATCTGAAGCAGCAGATAACGCTCGCCGGGCATGGCCTGCAGATACGCGTTCAGGCTGTCGATGGCGACGAAGCGCGCGCCGTCCTGCTCCACGCTCTTGCGCACGTCGCTCGTGAATTCGCCGGGCGAGATCTCGGCGGGATCGATCTGGCGCAGCGTCAAGAGGCCGCTGTCGAGATGCGGTCTGAGGTCGATGCCGAGGCTCGTCGAGCGGCGCACGAGCGTCATCAGCGTCTCGTCGAAGAGATAGTAGACGCACGGCTGACCGCGATTAAGCGCGGCGAGCAGACACGAGGCGACCGTCGTCGTCTTGCCGACGCCCGACGGACCGACGATCAGCGTGTTGGTGCCCGGCACGAGGCCGCCGCCCATGAGCGCATCCAGCTCACGCGTTCCGGTGCTGAGCGAATCCGAAGCGAAGTCCGCGTGATGCTCCGCCGCGACGAGCCGCGGATACACCTCGATGCCGCCCGTCTTCAGCGTCATGTCGTGAAAGCCTTCGCGGAACCGGATGCCGCGCATTTTCGCGATGCGTATGCGCCGGCGCTCGCCGCCGTAGTCGTGCACGAGGTTGTCGAGGCTGATGACGCCGTGCGCGATGCTGTGCAGCTGCAAGTCGCCGGTCTCGGACGTGTGGTCGTCGAGCAGCATGACGGTGCAGGCGCGCGTGGCGAAATAGCGCTTGAGCGCGAGAATCTGGCGGCGATAGCGCAGCGAATTCTGCGACAACATACGCAGTTCGGAAAGGCTGTCGAAGACGAGGCGGGCGGGCTTCAGTTCATCGACTTTGGCGATCACGTCGCGCACGGTCTCGCCGAGTTCGACTTCGGCGGGATGCAGCACGGTCTGCTCGTAAGCGGGATCGAGCCCTTCGTCCGACAATAGTTCGATGATGGTGAAGCGGCTTGTGTCCCAGCCGTGGCTTTCGGCGACGGCGACGAGTTCGTCCCTCGTTTCGGACAGTGTGATGTACAGCCCCGGCTCGCCGACCTCGGCGCCTTTGAGTAAAAACTGCAAGGCGAGGGTGGTTTTACCTGCGCCGGGCGCGCCTTCGACCAGATACATGCGGTGCGGCGTGAGCCCGCCGCCCAGGATATCGTCGATTCCTTCGATCCCGGATTGAACGCGCCCCCGTTGTGGCGCGGAGATGTTGTCTGGCATGTGATTGCTTCTGATGATCGACGAGATGGGCGATGTCCGCTACGGGGACTGCAAGAAGCAGGCCGGGCTCGTCGTCGTAGCGCGGCAGGCGGATGGCGGAGGCGGACGCGCGGTTCGCGCGGGCGTGGCTGCGGCGGGCGGCCGCCTAAAGCATTCGTTCGATGGTCGGCGAAGGCTATCACATCGATGAGAGGGTGCGGCTGGTTTCGTTGGGTGGAGCAGAGAGCGCATCGATCGACGACGGTTCTTGATGGCGCGGAGCTCGAGTTGATGAGCTTCGCCGCTTTGCGTTCGCTGACGGTTTTCTTCTAGCCTTGGATAAACGCCGAAATCAAGGCGCCGCGGCAGCCATGACATGACCGCTATTCCCGACGGTTTTATCGAGCCAAGGGGCTCGGAGGACGTGGTGATAGTGGGCGTGGAAGGTGCTCCAGGGCTGTTTATTAACGGAGCGCCACGGACTAATTGCGGAGTGGCCACTGTGTTAGTGCTGCGGGCCAAGAAAAAGCTGCTTTCTTTGGTTACTTTCTTCGCATGGGACCAGAGTACGGCGCTAAAGCGCCTACTCTGGTCGACAGCCAAGAAAGTGACCCCCGCCCCGGGGAGGGGCAACGCGAATAGACCGACACGACAACAAGTTCCATAGAATCACAGAAAAACCGCCCCGATAGCAGCCAAGCATAAACCCGGGAGACACCCAAACAAATGCCAGAACCCAAGACTGAAGGCCTGTCAAAAGGCCTGACCAACTACGGTGACCGCGGCTTCGCCCTCTACCTGCGCCGCTCGTTCGCCCGCTCGATGGGCTACACCTCCGACATGCTGACCAAGCCGATCGTCGGCATCGCATCGAGCGGATCGGGCTTCAACAATTGCCATCGCGGCATGCCGGAGCTCGTCGAAGCAGTCAAGCGCGGCGTGCTCGCAGCGGGCGGCTTGCCCATCGACTTTCCGACCATCTCGCTCGGCGAAGTCTTCCTCAATCCGACCTCGATGATGTTCCGCAACCTCATGAGCATGGACGTCGAGGAGATGCTGCGCGCGCAGCCGATGGACTCCGTGGTACTGATCGGCGGCTGCGACAAGACCGTGCCCGCGCAATTGATGGGCGCCGCTGCCGCCGATATCCCCGCCGTGCAACTCGTCGTCGGACCGATGATGACCGGCCGTCATCAAGGCGAGCGCCTCGGCGCGTGCACCGACTGCCGCCGCTTCTGGGGCAAGTTCCGCGCGGGCGAAGTCGGCGAGCAGGAGATCGACCAGATCGAAGGGCGGCTCGCGACCACCGCCGGCACCTGCGCGGTGATGGGCACGGCAAGCACCATGGCGTGCATCGCGGAGACGCTCGGCATGTCGCTGCCGGGCACCGCCGCGATTCCCGCCGTCCATGCCGACCGCATTCGCGCCGCCGAAGCGAGCGGCGCGCGCGCCGTGCAGCTCATTCGCGCGCCGCTGCGCCCGAGCCAGATCATCACGGAGAAGTCCGTCGAGAACGCGCTACGCGTGCTGCTGGCCATCGGCGGGTCGACTAACGCGATCATCCACTTGACCGCCGTCGCCGGGCGGCTCGGCATTCCGGTGTCGCTCGAACGGCTGAACGTGCTCTCCGACGACACGCCGGTGCTCGTCAATCTGAAGCCGACGGGCGAGCACTACATGGAAGACTTCTTTGCTGCGGGCGGCATGACGGCGGTGCTGCGCGAACTCGCGCCGAAGCTGCATCTGGATGCGATGACCGTCACCGGCGAAACGCTCGGCGAACGCATCGCGGCGGAGCGCGAGGCGTGGGTCGATCATCGCATCGTGCGCGAGCTGTCCGACCCGGTCGAACCGCAAGGCGGGCTCGTCGCGTTGTTCGGCTCGCTTGCGCCGCGCGGCGCGATTCTCAAGCGATCCGCCGCCGACAAGTCGCTCTTCGAGAAAGAGGGCCGCGCCGTGGTCTTCGAATCGCTCGAAGACCTGGCTGCGCGCATCGACGATCCCGCGCTCGATGTCGAGGCCGACGACATTCTCGTGCTGCAAAACGCCGGTCCCGCGAGCGGCACCGGCATGCCCGAAGCCGGCTATCTGCCGATTCCGAAAAAGCTCGCGCAGAAGGGCGTGAAGGACATGCTGCGCATTTCGGATGCGCGCATGAGCGGCACGGCATATGGAACCATCGTGCTGCACGTCACGCCGGAAGCCGCGCTCGCGGGGCCGATCGGACTCGTGCGCAACGGCGACCGCATCCGGCTTTCCGTGCGCGAACGGCGTATCGACCTGCTCGTCGATGAAGCCGAACTCGCGCGCCGCGCAGCCGATGTCAAGCCGCCGAAGCGCGTGCTGCGCGGCTATCAGAAGCTGTATCAGGAGCACGTATTACAGGCCGATGCGGGCTGTGACTTCGATTTCCTCCAGGCGGTATCGAAGGATTCCTGAGCGTCGTCCATCGCGCGGGAAGGCGCGCGCCCCGGCGCGCATCACTGATCGAACATGCAAGTACGATTCGTTCGGCAACCCGAAGCCGCCATCGCCGCGCCGCACAGACGGCGCGCGCAGTCCTCTCCGCGATGCGCCCAAAGCGCCGCCAGCCCGCACCGTATAATGGCCGCCCGCTAAAACGGCGGATGCCGGCGCGCGCGCCGGCCAAGCGCCCGATCCCAGCGAATCCGGTTCAATCAATCGAACTTCCGCCTTAAACAGCTCGAAGCATCAGAAAACAGAAGGAAAGCCCGCGTGGAAGACCTTTTCCAATCCGTCAACGCGTTCTTTGCGTTCATCGCGCCCATTTCCGATTTTCTTTGGGATTTTCCGACCAACTTCGCGGCCTATTCGCGCATCCCCGTGCTCGGCCGGTTTCCGTTCGCGATTCTGCTGCTGGTCGGCGTAGGCATCCACTTCAGCATCCGCACGCGCTTTGTCCAGACGATGAACATGCGCAAGATCGTGCGCATCATGCAGCGCAGGCAGTCGTCCAGAACGGGCGTGAGCGCGATGGCTTCATTCATGCTCGGACTGGCGATGCGCGCCGGGCCGGGCAACATCGTCGGCATTACAGGCGCCATTTCGGTCGGCGGTCCCGGCGCGTTGTTCTGGATGTGGGTCGCCGCCTTCTTCGGCATGGCGACGGCCTTCATGGAATCCGTGCTCGCGCAGTTGTTCAAGGAGAAGAACGGCGACGAGTTCGTCGGCGGCTTGCCGTTCTACGGGCGGCGCGTGCTCGGGGGACGGCGCATCGTGGGCACGTTCCTGTCGCTCGTGTTTATCGTCTATGCATTATTCAACGTGCCGCCGCAAACGTTCAACGTCTTCACCGCGATGGGCACCATTGCCGATACCGTCGCAGGCGAGCACCTCGCCCGGCAATCCACCGCGTACTACGGCATCGCGGCGACGCTCGTTTTCGCGTGCGCGTTCATCATCATGGGCGGCATCAGGCGCGTCACGGCTTACACGGACGTGCTGGTGCCTATCAAGGCCGCGCTCTTTTGCGCGATGTCGCTCGTCATCATCCTGATCAATCTGCCGCTCGTGCCTTACTTCTTTCGCGAGGTCGTCGTCGGCGCGTTCGCGCCGCATGCACTCTTCGGCGGCGCGATCGGCACGGCGCTCGCGCAGGGCGTGAAGCGCGGCCTCATGTCGAACGAGGCGGGGCAGGGCACCATCACGATGGCGGCGGCCATCGCCGACAACGCGCATCCGTGCGAACAAGGCTTCGTGCAGAGCCTCGGCGTGTTCTTCGACACGATGGTGATCTGCACGATGACCGGCTTTATCGTCGTGATGGCGCACGTGTGGACCGGAACCGTCGACGGGCAGGCATGGGAAGCCGTGCGCGCCTCGAAGATCACGGTCTATCTCGCTTCGGTGCAGGCGCTCGTGCCGCTCTGGGCCGCGCATGCCATCAAGATCATCATGTGCGTGTGCTACGGGCTTTTCGCTTTCACGACGCTCCTCGGCATGATCTCGTTTGCCGAAATCTCGGCGAACTTCATCTCGCGCCGCCGCGCGTTCATCGCCGGTATTCGCGTGGCCGGCTCGCTGGTGTTCGTGCCGTTCGGCGCGTTGACCGTGCTGGCCGGGCTCGAACTGCCGAACCTCTGGGCGCTCTCGGACCTGATGAACATCGTGATGGTGCTGCTTAACGTGCCGATCGTTCTGCTCGGGCAAGCGCTCGTCTATAAGGCGCTCGCGCACTATCGCGCGACGGGCGGCGGCGCGTTCGTATCGGAAGAAATCGGAGTGAAAACGGCGTGCTGGCCTGGCGATGCGCGTCGCGCCGCGCCGGTTCACGAACGCGAGACCGTCGACGCTTAAATCGCGCGGGGCATCGCTCAGGCCGGATTCTGACGCAGCAGTTCGGCCACCATCGCGCTGTCGAGATACGCGCGCACCTCGACGATCGAGCCTTCCTCGAAACGGCACACCCAGCAGTAGCGATTGTCGAAGTGCATGCCGTTCGCCGCGCGCACGTCCGAATGCAGCTCGACCGCGGCCGTATCGCCATTGACGAGCGCGTGGGTGACGGTCAGCTTCGCGCCGTCGGGCAGCGCCTTCGCGAGGCGCGCGAACGTATGTTCGAGAAACGCCTCCTTGCCACGATAGCGGCCCGCGAGCGGATGCGTGCCCATCACGGTCCAGTCGACGTCATCGGCCACGTGCGCGAAGAAGGCGTCGGTATCGTCCCTGAGCTTTCCGAAAAGCGCGAGCACGTCTTCCTTGTTCATGCGCCGCCCCATTGCATCGACAAACCGCCGTCGATGGTCCACGTCTGTCCGGTCACGTAATCGCCGTCGTCGGAGGCGAGAAAGAGCGCGAGACGCGCGATCTCCTCCGGTTGCCCCGGACGATGCCACGGAATCACCGACATCGACTTCTCGCGAGCGTCGGGATCGTCGAGGCGCTCTTGCGTCATCGGCGTCTGGATGAGCCCGGGCGCGATGTTGTTCACGTTGATCTTGTCGTTGGCGACTTCGCGCGACAGGCTGCGCGTGAGCGAGCCGAGCGCGGCCTTGGCCATGCCGTACGGCGCGCTTTCCGGCGTCGGCAAATGCTGCGCGACCGACGAAATCGTGACGATGCGGCCGCCGCCGCCCGCCTCGCGCCGCAGCTTCACGAACTCGCGGCAGCAGTAGAGCGGTCCGAACAGATCGGTCCGGATGACGGTTTCCAGCTGGGCGTCGTCGAGCTCGGCCACTTCGGCGCCGCCCGCGCCCACGCCTGCATCGTTCACCAGAATATCGAGGCGGCCGAGCTGCGCCGCGACTTCGCCGAAGATGCGCTTGACGGACGCGGGGTCGCCCACGTCGCCTTGCAGCACGAGCGCGCGCCGGCCGAAGGAAGCGATCTTTGCCGCCGTCTGGTCCGCGCCCGCGCGGTCGGTGTGATAGATCACCGCGACGTCCGCGCCTTGCTCCGCGAACAGCGTCGCGATTGCCTGGCCGATGCCGGAGTCGCTTCCGGTAACGAGCGCCGTCTTCCCTTGCAGTTTCATCTGTACTCCTCGCGAGCGGTTGAGCGATGAACCAGCGTTAGCAAACGGCGTACGCGCACGTTAGCGGCGGAGCGCGCCGCGAGACGAAAAGATTCGCATTTGCAAACATAGGAGGAATGCATAATGCAGGCGAAAGGTGTCATCAATCCGACGAGTTGCCAACCATGATTGTTCGAATCGCGCAGTATCCGCCGGGCAAGCGCCTGGTGTTCGGAATGGCGTCCACTGCCGCCGTCCTGGTGGCGCAGCAGGTGCTGACCGTGGTGGCCCACGGACGGTTGACTTTTCTTCTCGTCAGCGCGTCGCTTCCGCTCGTCACAGTGCTGTTCGGCGGCTGGTCGGGTGTGTTCCTGCTGGCAGCCGGCACGGTGTACGGCGCATTGTGGATGCCGCCTGTCGGCAATTTGACGGTCGAAGGGCACAGCGACCGGATCGTGCTGCTGGCCTTCGTCGTCGTCGGCGCGCTTTTGGTGGCGGCGGGCCAGCAGCTCGCCAAGGTCGCCAGACGCGCCGGGCGGGCGGAGGCCGCTTCGCAGGAGACAGCCGAGCGCCTGTTGCAAATGGAGCGCGACGCGCGGCACCGCTTCGACGTCGCGCTCAATAGCGCGGGCGTGCCGTTCTTCATTCTCACGCCGATCGTGCGCAACGGCCGCGTGGCGGAGTTTCGCTGGGACTACCTCAACGACGCGGCCGCGCACTTGTTCAATCGGGCGACGACGGTGGTCATCGGCAGTTCGACCACGTATGTGCGTCCGCGCGGCTGGGACGCGGACGTGCTTCTGAAGCGGCTCGCGCCGTTGGCGGAGGCAGAGGGCCGCGATGCGTTCGACGTGAGCGTGCAGGGAGAGCACGGCGAGCAGTGGTTCCACGTCGTGGCTGCGTCGCTCGACGGTTCAGTGGTCGCATGGTTCGGCGACGTGACGCCGCGCGTGCGCGCCGAACAGGCGCTTTCCGAAGCGGACCGGCGCAAGGATGAGTTCCTCGCGACGCTCGCTCACGAGTTGCGCAATCCGCTCGCGCCCATCCGTCAGGTCGCGGAAATTCTGGAACAGCCACACCTGACCGACGAGCGTCGCAAGTGGTGCATCACGGTGCTGCGCCGGCAATCGGCCGCGATGGCGCTTTTGCTGGACGACCTGCTCGACGTGTCACGCATCACCCGCGGCGCGCTGACGCTTCGCAAGGAAGCCGTGGCGCTGCGGGATGTGGTCGAGGATGCGGTGGACACCGCGCGGCCGATGCTGGAGGGCAAGGGTCACGACCTGGTCGTCAAGCTGCCCTCGCGGCCCTTGCACATCGAGGCGGACCGCCTGCGAATCGCGCAGGTATTGGCGAACCTGTTGACGAATGCCGCGAAATACACGCCGTCCGGCGGGCGCATCGAACTGACGGTGAAGGCGGACGACGCCGAGATCGTGGTATCGGTCGCGGACAACGGCATCGGTATCGATCCGGACAAGCTGTCGGCCATCTTCTCGATGTTCTCGCAAGTGAATCGCGATCATCATCGGCAGGGCGGGCTCGGCATCGGACTCGCGCTCTCGAAATCGCTGATCGAGCTGCACGGAGGCCGGCTGACTGCATCGAGCGCCGGAAAAGACCAGGGAAGCTGCTTCTCCGTTCATCTTCCCGCGCAGTGCCGCGTGGTGGCGCCGCCCGCTCCGGCGCGCGACATGCCCGCCATTTCCGCCGAGATCGAGAAGCATCGCATCTTGGTGGTCGATGACAACGTCGATGCCGCCGACGCGCTCACCGCGCTGCTCGAACTCGAAGGCCACGAAGTGCGCACGGTCTATTCCGGCGAGGAGGCGGTCGACATACTGAGCCACTACACGCCCGAAGTCATCCTGCTGGACCTCGGCTTGCCGGGCATGAGCGGCATCGAGGTCGCGCGCCGCATCAGGTCGAGGCCGGTGACGGCGAACGTGACGCTCATCGCGATCACCGGATGGGGGCAGCCGCAGGACCGAGCGCGCACCGCGGACGCCGGCTTCGATTATCACTTCACGAAGCCGGTCGATGTGGCGCAGCTTAATCACGCGATCGAGAGCGCCGTCACCGCGTCTTAGCGGGACGCGTCATCGCGCGGGAAGGGTTATGCGAAGGGCGAAGCATGCGGCAGCGTCGACGGAGGGGAGAATGCGCTCCGTCTTACACCGCGCGGGAAGATCATGCGGCGGTAGAAGCGGCTGCCGGACGGCGATCTTCGGCGGCGCGTTGGAGCCCCGCAGCCCCGGGCGCGGCACGCCCGGGTTCGCCGGTCGAGCACCGTGTGAAGCACCCGATCTAGGGCAAGCGCGTCGCACGCTCGAATCGGTACGACGCGCGTGATGACGCGAACACGTACAACGGGACGATCTCGTCAAAACGCAGCAGACGCGTTCGGGTTCCAGCGCGAAAAGGCGCTGGCGTGTTGTTCGATGAATGACGGACGCCGACGGTTTGATTGCGTCATCAAGAGCGTGGCTTGACGGACACCGCAGCAAGACGCGCTTTCACCTCAGGACGCCGAAGTCTGACGGACGCCGACGGCATCATAGCGTGACCAAGAGCGTGGCTCGACGGAAACCTTAGGACGACGCGTTTCCCCTCACCGAGCCGAAGTCTGACGGACGCCGACGGCTCGATAGCGTGACCAAGAGCGTGGCTTGACGGACACCGCAGGGCGGTGTGTTTTCCCCTCACGAAGCCGAGTCTGACCGACGCCGACGGCTCGATCGCGTGACCTACAGCGTGGATCGACGGAAACCGCAGGGCGGCGTCCTCTCCCCTCAGGAAGAAGAAGCCGAAGTCTGACGGACGAGCCCGCCACTCGCCTTACCGAAACGCGCGCTGGCGACACGGTTTCGGCCGCCCGCTTTCGCCGCGTACAGTCCCGCGTCGGCGGCTCCGAGCAGCGCCTTCGCTGTCTGGCGCGAGGCGGCGTCGCGGCAGGCGAGGCCCACCGAGATGGTGACCACGGTGCCGGGCCTCGGCGCGGGCAATGCTGCGCTTTCGACTGCCGCGCGGAGCTTCTCGGCGATCGCGAGTCCCGCTGCCGCGTCGCATGCCGGAAGCACGACGACGAATTCCTCGCCGCCGTACCGGGCAACGAAGTCGCCGGTGCGCGCCAGCGTCTCGGTCAGCGCGTGCGCGACCTTTCTCAGGCAGTCATCGCCGGCCAGGTGCCCGAACGTGTCGTTGTAGGCCTTGAAGTTGTCGACGTCGATCAAGAGCACGCAAAGCGAATAGCCCGAGGAGGCGGCGAGCGCGTGCTCGCGGCTGTATCGCTCATCGAAATATGCGCGGTTGAACACGCCTGTCAGCCCGTCGCGCGCGGAACTCTCGAGCAGCTTCTCATGCGTGTCGGTGAGCTTGCGATACAGCCCGGTCGTCTCGTAGATCAGCATCCCGAGAACCGCGCTGGACGACAGCATCGAGGCGACGCGCGCCGCGTACCAGCCGACGCTGTAGCGCGCGCCGGCCGACAGCGTGAGCGTCACGTCGATCAGCGCCGCCAGCAACGCGACGGCGAGCCACAGGTCCATCAGCGAGCGCAGCCGGGTGGTCGAGACGTGCAGGCCGAGCGCGGCGAGACACGTTGCCTCGACAATCAGCGCGGCCGGGCTGCTCGACAGATTCGAATACGAGCCGCCCGATGCCACGACGACCGGCAGAACGTCCTTGCCCACGATGGCCAGCGCCGCGCAACACGAGGCGAGGGACAGCGCGCCGAGAAGCGCCACGTGTCCCGATGCGCGATTGCGCAGGCTCGGCGCCCAGGACCGCGCGGCCAGCGACACGGTGACGAGCGCGGGGAATCCGCCGTGCCAGAACACCCATATCCAGATGGCGGTTTGCGGGCCGGCGCCGAGCAGGCCGCCCGCGGAAAAGACGCCGGGAAACACTATCAACTGGATGGCCGCGATCAGGCTCACGAAGGCGTACGCACCGCTCAGCGTCGCGAAGAGAAGACGCCCGGAAATGCGGTACTGAGTCCACAGCAGAAAGGCCGTGAGGCCCTCGGTGAGCGTGACCCAGGTCGCGAAGATCGGCAGGAACGGGACGATGACCGGACCGGGCTGCCGGGCATGCGGCCATACGATGAAGGCGCCGATCAGTGCAATAGCGGCGGTGATGGCCGCGGCGAGGCGGTCCTTCGACGTCGATGGCAGGTGAATAAGCGAAGTTTGCACTGCGGATCCTCGGTCTGGCCGGCACCGACGCCGAGCGACAACTGGAATACGGCAATTATCGGAAATTCTTGAGCGAACGCGCTCGCACGGGTAGGAATTTCCGGACGTCGGCAGCGTCGTTTGTAATCAGAAGTCTCCTGGCGCGACCTGAAAGCACGCGAGGCCCTCGGATCGCCACATATCGACGACGCGCTGGCGGTCATCGTAGACGCACAACACGCGCTCGCGCGGAATGGAGCCGTCCTTCAACCATCCGCGTTTGAGCCGGTCGTCGGCTTGCCGATCTCCGGCGCGGCGCATCAGCAGCGTGTCGATGTAATGCATTCCCACATGCAGATCAAGCCACGCTTCGGTTTCGGCGCGTACTTCGTCGCTGCGGCCCGACGCAATCCAGATGCGATGCCGCGCCGCGTGCGTATGCAGCGTTTCGATGACCGGCGCGTTTGGAAGATCGTCGCCACATGCGGCGAAGAACGCCGGCCAGTTGCGCCGTTTTCCGCTGATGTGGTGCACGCGGTGTTGAATCAGTCCAATCGTCCCGTCTAAGTCGAATAGCACAATGTCGCGCATGAGACACCTCCGCTTTCGGAGAAGCAGAGATCGTGCGTGGTCGGTCGGGGAGTGGGCTCGCGGGCATGGCGCCGGACGGTCGCATGATCGAGAGAGCGACGCGTTGGCCTGGCGCGCGGTCACCGTCCTGCGAGCTAGCCAGCGAGCGCAAGCGGGCTCGCGCAGACGCTTAATCGCGAACGGTCGCTATCGCAACCGGGGAAGGGGTGATCTTATATAACAGCCGTCTGTCGACGGCGGGGCGCGTCTGCGGTCGATGTCGCTAAGGCGCTAGCGCCGGGCGTGACGCCGACCGATTAGAAGCGTCGCGGACAGGACCGCGACGATCGAATAGATACGAGAGCGCGAGCCCCGCTGCATTGTGTCCGTCACGCGTGCGGCCGGCCTCGCTCAGAGATGGACACGCATGGCGGCACTAAGCGCATCAGAGCGCATTACACGACCGCCGCGCCGCTCGCACAGTCTCGTTCTACCCGAGTGCCGCGCACGGCAACGCGACAAGCCGCCGTCAGCGGATCAACTCGGCTGTTTATGTTTGTGATGATGATGCTTCAGACGAAGCGTCGAATGTTTCCCTGAGGGACCGGCAGGCGCGCCGGTCTCGCCGTTGCCATTCGGCGTGCCGACGCCCACTCCGCCGCGGCCGGCGCCGTTACCGCCGGGTAGGCCGCCGGCGTTGCCCTGAGCGAGCGCGGCGGTGGATAGGCCCCACGCGAGGGCAGTCGTCACTATGCACTTCGTTGCAATGTTCATCGCTTGTATTGTCCTTGAGTTGGCCGGCTCACACCGGACTGCGTCGCGCAGTGTCCGTTGCCGTCGCGGCGGTAGAGCCTCGCAATCGACGGTCCCACGTAGGGACGAGACCGCGACGCGCCGTATTAGAGCGAAGATTTATGACGATGCCGCGACAAGGCGATGCTCTCATCGCACGTCTCGAACGACAGCGCGGCGCGTCCAGTCATGCACTTGCAGTTGCACTAAGTGGCGCTCAAGTCGCGGTCCGGACAGCCGCCGTTATCGGCGGCAGCAGGAAAAGCATTCGGCCGGGAAGACCGTGTTTTCACCGCTTTTTCGTGAGATACCCGATGTCCGATGCCGCATACACTGCTTTCCATGGCGAGCAATCAAATGCCATGAATCGCGAAACGAACGTCACCGAGCAAGCCGGCCTACCTTTATTTTTCCGGACGCAGCGGTTGTCGCAGTAGCGGTTGCAGCTCGTACTATCGAGGGAGCAGTCCGAAGGGAAAGTTGTTTCGATTATGTGGTTCTTAAAGCCGTACCGTTGCAAGCATAAGCCCCGGCCATCGCATGATGGTCGGGGCTTTGTCTTTCTGGCACAGATGCTTTGGAGCCGGCGCTATCGTCTATCTTAAGAGCTTATTGCAGATAGGTTACCGTTTGTTAAAACGGATGCGGCCAACGCTACCGTTAATTATTCTTCTCACGGTTTGACAAAGGTTAGACGAGCGGCCTCATGGTCGATTTGGCCTGGCCCCGAATAGAAAGACGTTCAGACAGCGGACTTCACGGCTTCTTCGAGGAGAGACCGTGCTGATTGAACCGAACCTGAGAGAGACGAACATGATCATCTATCACCGCGGCGCGGCCTTCGAGCCGCGAATCATTCCGGCCGGCAACGGCTTCGTGGCTTCTGTCGCCGTGCTCGAGGAAGACGGCCACGCCACATCGCTCGGAAAGCTCGGCATGTTTGCCAACGAAGAGGGCGCCATCAATTTCGCCGTTCGGTGCGCGACCGCCTTTATCGAAGGCGACGAGATGCCGCTGCCGCCGTTCCGGGTGCACGCGTAGAACCGCTACGAAGCGAAGAACGGCCAAGCGGCGAATCGGACCGCTTGGCGCTTCCTGCAGACCAGCGCCAGTGACTGCCTGCGCCTGACACGTATCTAATCACGCTCGCTCATTCGGGCGAGCGCCGCTTGCGCGGCCTCTCGCCCGTGCGCCCAGTGGGTTTCGATCGCCGCAGCGGTGAACTGTCCGTCCTTGAAGTGCGATTCGCGCTGCGAGAACGCGTAGTCGACCGGCACGATGCGAACCGGCCGCGCGCCCCCCAGCGCCGCGGCATTCATCAGTTGCGGGTCGGATTGACGTTGCGCCGCCGGAATACATTCCAGCGCATGAGCGAGCAGGGCTCTCAGGCGCTGCGACTCGTCGAACGCCTGATGATAGGCAGCCGCGCGGCTACCGTGCTCGATGTTCTTTTGCCGGATTTCGGCGTCGGTCAGATTGTCCGGCACCTGGCCCTCGGGGGTCCACAAATCGGCACGGAAGATGATGGTTTCGACGTCCGCAGGCGCCGTCTCGACGATACGTTGCAGCGGGGCGGCGGATACGAGCGAGCCGTCCCAGTACCACGCATCGCCGATCTGCACGGCTGCGAACCACGGCGGCAGCGAGCCCGACGCGACGATCATCGGCGCTTGCAAACCGCCGGCGCGATTATCGAAGTAATGCGGCTCGCCGGTCGCCACGTTCGCCGCGATGACACTTACCTCCGTCGCACTGCGATTCAGTTCGTCGAAATCGCAAAGGCTCGCGAGCGTCTGATAGAGCGGGCGCATATCCATGATGCTGGCGAGTTCCGGCGCCTGGCTGCCGGTCGTCCACGGCACGGCGAGGCGTCGCGTGAAGAATCCCGGCAGGCCCGCGCTGATCGCGTAGCTTTGATCGGCTTCGGCCAGCATGCGGCGAAAGTCGTCGTTGGCGAATGCCAGTCCGCCGATCAACGACGCCATCCGGTCGCGCAGCGTCGTGCCGGGAACCGACACGCGATGATAGAACTGCCTGAGCCGATCGACGCGATGCTCCAGCGCGTTGCCGAAGAAGATCGCGGCGTTGATGGCGCCGATCGACGATCCGCAGCACGCGTCGATCTGGATGTCTGCATCGTGCAATGCTTCGAGCACGCCTGCCTGAAACGCGCCGATCGCGCCGCCGCCTTGCAACGCCAACGCGATACGCGGGCGATTGCCTGCGCCGTTATCTTGCTGCGCCATACATTCTCCAGTTGCACCGGTGCGTTGCGCTCGAATCCCCGCAGGCATCGGCTCACATGAAATCGCGACGCCCGAGCCGGGCGGCCGCCGTCACTGCGTCCGAGCGGGCGCGCATTCCGTCTGAAACCAGTAGTCGACGAGGCGCTGTGCCTGCTGCAGGTCGTCCGGGTAGTAGGGATCGTCGTAGAAGGGAGACGGGTCGTAGCCCGCCTTGCGCAGCGCCCCGAGTTCCACTTGATGCTGGGCCATCGTAGAAGGGCTCGCGTTCGTTCTGAGCGCGGCCAGATCGCGGCATTCCAGGTCCGTCAGATGCCGGCCCGGAGGGGGCATGCCACCCGCGACGCATCCGGCGAGCAGGAGAAGCGCCGCCGACGCTAGCTGAGTCTTTGTCCGAATCTCGCGCATGGTGCGTCAGCGGCCGGCTAGTCGCCGCGCTCCGGTTCGATGTTTTCGTGCGGGTACATGGCGGCGTGAGGCCGCTTGTTCCGCGCTTCGTTGCCCTTTTGCCTTAGCGGTGAGGGATGTCGACAAGTGCGGGCACCGCCTGTTTCATTGATGACGCCCGGCTCGCGCTGGTCCGGCATGGTTGTCTCCCCGTTGTTCCACGACCGAGGAGCAAGCACTGTTCCGCCGGGCAAGTGGCGCGCGCAAGTGATGTCGATGTTCGTACTGGTCACACGGCGCCGGTTCGCTGGGTCGAAGGGCCGTCGCGTCCAGCAAGTTACGGTGATCAATCCGGCGGAGGCGGGACACCGCGACCGGGCCTTTTGACGCAAGCACATCGTTACAAAAAGAGTAAGCGGTGGTAACACTGTCGTGTAATAGCCGCGGTAAAAGTGTTACGCGGAAACAATTGCCGGTATGCCCATCTCTGTGAATATTGAAACTTACGTTCAACTCGCAGCTTATCTGCTGAATTAAATGTCAGTCTCAAACACATGCATCGAACATACGAAGCGTCAGACAACCGCCATTGTTGGCATAAACAATCAGCAGATAACGTTTGCAACCGCGAATCGAACCTCCGTGAACGTTTGCCACTGTAACTTTTTGTTGCAGATCGCTGCGATTAGCCAGACAATTGCTTCGCGCTGTGAGTCACGGCGCGCCAGACGCCAAACACGGTCACAGTTACTCGGTAAGCCAGCCATGACACACGCCAGCCCAGACCTTTCGTCCATCCGCGAGTTGAACCTGTCCTACTTGACGCTCGCGCGGCGTGTTTTGGCGTCCGACCGCGAAGCCGCGCAGGCGCACCTCGGCCTGTCGGCGGAAATCGCGGACACGCTCTTGAATCTCTCGCCGGCGCAAACCGACAAGCTGGCTTCGTCGTCGCAACTGCTGTGCTTCTTCCGCATGAGCGCGGACGAAATGCTCGGCGGCCTCGCGAGCCGCAGCCACGATGCGCCGGTCGCGGCCCTGTCCAACGCAGCTCTCATTGCCGCCTGACCATGAGCACGACCACGTCTTCGAAAAGCCTCGCCGAGGAAGCCGCTCAGGTTATGCGCGCAATCACGCTCATCAAGCTGGGCGCGCGCATGCAGGTGCTCGAATCAGAATTCCCGAAGCTTTCGCGCGACCGTCTGATTCGTCTGTATCGGGAAGTGAAGGGCGCTTCGCCGCCCAAGGGCATGCTTCCGTTCTCGGAAGACTGGTACCTGACGTGGGGACCGAATATCCACGCATCGATGTTCGCCAACGTGTATGCGTTTCTCGAGCAAAACAGCGCGAACCTCGATCGCGTCGACCTGTTGAGCCGCGCCTACGCGCTGTACGCCGAGCACTTCACGCTGAACGGCGAAGCACTGCAGATGGATCTGACGCGCGCGTGGACCTTCGTGCGCTTCAAGGAAGCCGGCATCCTGCGCCTCGCCGGCTGCACGCGCTGCCGCGGCAAGTTCGTCGTGCACGCGCACGAACCGACGCACGGCATGGTCTGCGGCATTTGTCAGCCGCCTTCGCGGGCGGGCAAGACGAAGGCGAAGGCGGCGCGCGAGCAGAGCGCGACGCTGCGGGCGGCTTGACACCGCATTGCTCAAGCGCTTGATCGGCAAGCGCCGCCGCATCCAATCGCACCGCGCCTCCCCATTTGATGCTTTACGGCCTTCGACGTGTCTTGAAGGCTTTCGCGTTATTGCATCGTCGAGGTCGCGCTCGATAGTCGACCACTCCCGCATCGGTGGCTAGCCCACGACGCTCGATCGCTCCGTCAGAACAACCGCCGACGATCATTAGTTCTACCGATCAAGTCGTCACGCGCGTCGCGTAATCGGTAAAAAATACATATCAGCGAGCAAATACTGGGAATTCGAGGTAAAGCTTCCGTGCCTTCTGCCGATACTAAAAAAGGAAGGCGACAGTAACCAGCGATCCAGATCCGACAGGCGATCCCTGAAGGAACTCAGCCACCGGCGACCGGCCGCGCTACCGCAGCAAGTTAGCGAGCGCCTTCCTCCGAACACGTCTTGAACAACCGGTCCCCGGAATCCCAAATGAACCTGCACAACTTCAAGGTCGGCGCCCGCCTGACCATCGGCTTCGGCATCGTCGTCGCGTTGCTCGTCCTCATCGCCACGATCAACTTCGTCAATATGCGCGGTCTCGATAGCGAGATCACCGTCATCACCGATGACCGGATGGTCAAGGCGGCAGAGGTGAGCAAGGCTAAGGACTCGGCGAGTCAAACGGTGCTGCGGCTGCAGCGCGCCGCCATCACCGGAAAACCCGAGGATATCGCCGCCATGCAAGTCGGCGTCCTCGAAGCAGCCAAAGCCACATCGCAGCGGCTCGAGAAAGTCGACCGCATGATCACGACGGCGCGCGGGCGGGAGCTCTTTAACGCGCTCGTCGAGGCGCGCGCGGCCAACACCGCAGCGCGTCAGGAAGCGGTCAAGCTGCTGACGGCGGGGCAGATCGAAGACGCGCGCGCTCAAATCGCCGGACCGGTTGCAACCGCACAGGCCAAATACTTCACGGCGCTGGACGCGCTCGTCGCGCATCAATTCGAACTCGCCGACGAGTCCGCCCGGCACGCTCACGCCGCGTATGACCGCGCGGTCGCGCTGTCTTTCGGATCGACGATAGCGGCGGTGCTGGTCGCGATCGCGGCGATGCTCGTCATCACGCGATCCGTGACGAGGCCGCTGGGCGACGCGCTCGCGGCAATGAAGGCGCTGGAGCAGGGCGATCTGACGCACCGCGTGGAGGTCGTCGGCCGCGATGAACTCGCCACGTTGATGCTGGCGGTGCGAGCCGCGTTTGAGAAGCTCTCGTCGCTCGCAAACGGCATCAAGGAGTCCGTCGATGTCATTCGAACCGCGTCGGGCGAAATTGCCGCAGGCAGCACGGATTTGTCGTCACGTACGGAACAGCAGGCCGCCTCGCTCGAGGAAACCGCAGCCAGCATGGAAGAGCTGACCGCGACGGTCAAGCAGAACGCCGAGAACGCGCGACAGGCGAGCGGCCTCGCGGACAACGCGAGTACCGTCGCGAACGAGGGCAGCGCAATCGTGAGCCAGGTCGTGGACACGATGACCGGCATCGAAGATAGCTCCGCGAGGATTGCGGAGATCATCGGCATGATCGAAGGGATCGCGTTCCAGACCAACATCCTCGCGCTCAATGCCGCGGTGGAAGCGGCGCGAGCCGGCGAGCAAGGCCGGGGCTTCGCCGTCGTGGCGAGCGAAGTGCGCAGTCTCGCGCAGCGCTCGTCGGCGGCGGCCAAGGAGATCAAGGAACTGATCGAAACGTCGGGCAGCCGGGTGCAGGCCGGAACCGAACTGGTGGCGCGAGCCGGCGACACCATGCAGCGCGTGGGCACCGCGATCAAGCGCGTGACCGACATCATGGGCGAGATCGCATCGGCGTCGAACGAACAGAGCCGCGGCATCGAGCAGGTGAATCAGGCCATCTCGCAGATGGACGAAGTCACGCAGCAAAACGCGGCGCTCGTCGAAGAAGCGGCGGCAGCGGCCGGCTCGATGGAGGACCAGGCGAAGCATCTGACCGCCGCCGTTGCCGTGTTCCGCACGACGCAGTCGTTCGCCGCGCCGACGACCGCCAGCTACGAACACAAGCCGGCGCGACCGCCGCTCGCGAAAAAAGCGCCGGCGGTGACGCGTGCGGCGAGTCCGTCGGTGGCGGTCGCGGCGACCGCTGACGGCGACTGGTCGACGTTCTGAGCCGGACGGGTGCTGCCGTGCGGCTGACAAACCGGCGCGCGGATCCGGCGGCGCCGACTCACGCAACCTCGCCTTGCCACGAAGAATCGCAGGGCGAGTTTCTTATCCGGAACGAGGTGGGTGACATGGTCAAGCAACTGCATGAGCTTCGCCGTCGGCTGGCGGCGATGGAAAACGATATCGCACAAGAGGCGATCGAGGCAGTCGTCAAGGCTTGTTTCGAGCTGGACGAATTCCTTCGATCGAGTGGCGGTCCGCCGGGCGACACCTCGCGTTGCCCGAGCACGTAGCGAGCTAGCCCTCTCGCATGGCTGGGTGCGGGGCCATGCGCGGGACAGTACAAAGAGAAAGGATTGACAGATGGTTAAGACGGAAATGCGTTTGCTGGTAGTCGATGACTTGACCACCATGCGCAGTTTGATTCGAAAGATGCTCAAGGCGATCGGCTATACGCTCATCGACGAAGCAGTGGATGGCGTGGCAGCGCTCGAGAAGCTCAAAACACAGCGGTTCGATCTCATCATCACCGACTGGAACATGCCGAACATGGACGGGCTGACCCTCTTGCAGGAGATTCGCAAGTCCGAGGATCACGCCGACGTTCCGGTCCTGATGGTGACGGCCGAGACCCGGCGCGAGAATGTCATCGCGGCGATTCGCGCCGGTGCGAACGGCTATGTGGTCAAGCCGTTCTCCGAAGCGGCGCTCGCTGACAAGCTGGCCCAGATCGCGCCGCTTCAACAAACCGCCGCGCCGGCAGATCGCGGCGCATCCGTGTTCGGTGCCGTCTTCATGAACGCGTGATTGGCCTCTTTTACACTTTGTTTCAAACTGTTGCAGTTGCCCGGAAGCCTTGCTGTGTAGGGCTTCCGGGAGAATGCCAAGGTTTTCGCGGGATCGGCAAGCGCTTCGGATGGTAAAGGTTTCAACGCAGGCACCGTTAAGCATTAAAGCCAGCGAGAACCGAAACCATGAACATCCAGACCTTCAAAAGCGCAGATTCCTCGAACCAAATCACCGTGAAGCGGGCGGCGAGTACCAGTGCCAAGCTCAGCGCCGGCACCGCGCAGCCGGTCGCACCGGCAGCGACCGAAGGCTCGACCATCAGCCTGTCGTCGACTGCCGCGTTCTCTTCCCACGCTTCCGATATCGATACGGCCAAGGTGGAATCCATCAAGGCCGCATTGAGAGACGGGACCTACAAGATCGACTCGGCGGCCGTCGCGGACGGCATGCTGGGTACGGCACGCGATCTCCTGCCGGCGGCATCGCGCTAACCAGACGCCAATTTTGCCGGTGCGGCTGTGTGCTCTGCCGCCGCGCCGCGATTCTTCCGGTATCGACCGGACTCAGACAGCGACGCGCGACTCCCGGACTCGTAGAAGCAGCAGTCCTGGCTGCGTCGTCTGCTCGCGAGAGCGGCCAGACGTTCGTCTCGCTCAAAGTCCGCTCGCGTTGACCGGAATCGCGATCCGCACACGAAAGCCGCCGCCCGGCTCGTTGCCGATCTCGCAGGTACCGCCATGCTCACGTGTCAGTCGCGACACGATGGCAAGCCCGAGTCCGCTATGTCCCTGACTGCCGCGCGCCGGATCGAGCCGGACGAACGGTTTCATTGCCGCGGCGAGCTGCCCTTCGGGAATGCCGGCCCCGTGGTCGCGCACCGAGATCATCCAGTGGTTTTCCTGCAGCGCCGTCGCTATTTCGATCGGCGGCGCGCCATGCTCTAACGCGTTGTCGACGAGGTTCGTCACGACGCGATCCAGCATGCCCGCAGGCAGCGTGAACGCCGGACCCGCGCGCAGGTCCAGCGAGAAAAGGCGTTCTTCATCAGGATCATGAGACGCGGGAAACTGCTCGCGAAGAAACGCATCAACGCCGACCGGTTCGCCCTTCTCGACGGGCTGGCCCGCGAATTCGAGAAATTGCTGGACGACGTTGGCGAGCGAGTCGATGTCGCGAAGCAATTCGCCGCGCTCGGTGTCGCACGCGAGAAGCGTGGCGCGCAGTTTAAGCCGCGTGAGCGGCGCTTTGAGATCATGCCCGAGCCCGGCAAGCATGACCGCCTGATTGTCGTCCGCTTCGTTGAGCCGCCGCATCATGTCGTTGAACGCGCCGATCAGCTCGCGAACTTCCTGCGGTCCTCGCTGCGGCTCGGCCGGCGGGCGTCCTCCTGATCCGAAAGCGCGAGCCGTGCGCGCAAGTCCAGATAGCGGGCGTTGCATCTGCCATGCGACGAGCACGGACAGAACGATCGCCGCGGTCAACAACGAGAGCGTTTCGAGGATATGGCGCGGAGGCGGCGGCGTGTCCATCGGCACGACGAGCCACGATGGCTTGCCCGGAAACCGGACCCAGAGATGAGGCGGGCGTTCGTCATCGAACGCCATCGCGGTGCCGGGCGGCAATGCTGCGCTCAGTTCTCTGATCAGGTCTCTTAACGGCGGCGCGTTCGATTGATGCAGCTTCACATGCGTCGGATCGAGTTCGGCCGAAACGGATCGCACGCGCATGGCCGGCGCGAGTTCTTTACCGCTTACCGTCTCGCCGTTTGCCGCGTGCAACGCAAGCACGAGTCCTTGCGCGAAGCCGTGCATTTGCTGGCGCGGTCTTTCACCGGCCATTATCCAGAACCAGCAGAATTGCATGCCTACCAGCACCACGACAGACATGATGGTCATTCTGCCGAACAGGGAGTTGAGCGGATTCTTCATGCGAGCGTCACGCCGGATCAGGCTTTGCCGCGTCGGCGTTCGCGTCCGCATCTGCGTCGGGCACGAAGACAAAACCTTTGCCGCGCAGCGTCTGAATGTATTTCGGGCTCGACGGATCGCTCTCGATGATGCGGCGCAAGCGCCAGATGGGGACGTCCAGGCCGCGATCCTGAAAGCTCACTGCGTCGCGATGCACGAGGTCATGAATTAGGACTCGCGGCAGCACCCTATAGGGGTGATTGACGAAGACCTTGAGTAGAGCGAATTCGCTATCGCGCAGCGGGATTTGCCTTCCTTCGCGGCTCAACATGCGAGTTGCGAAGTCGAGCTCGAAGGGCCCGAAGCAAAAACGCGCGCGTGCTTCGGGGGCGCTCGTCTGCGCCGGACCTCTGCGGCGCAGCACGGCTTGAATGCGCGCGAGTAATTCGCCCGGATCGAAGGGCTTGACCAGATAGTCGTCGGCCCCCAGCGAGAGCCCGGCTATGCGATCGGGAACCGCCCCGCGTCCCGTGACGAAGATCACCGGGATGTCGTCGCCCGAGGCACGAAGCGCCTTGAGAGCCGAGAGCCCGTCCGTGTCCGGCATCATGATGTCGAGCACGATGACCGATGGACGCTCGGTTTCGAGCCGCCGTTGAAGGTTCTTCGCATCATGCAACACGGATACTTCCATCCCGTTTGCTTGCATGAAGCGGCGTAGGAGGTCGCGTACCACGGCGTCGTCATCGACGATAAGAACATGAGGCATCGTTAAGTTGGCAGGGCGGAGCTGGCAGGCAACTTGCCCGTAGTGATTTCAGAACAAGGTCCGATGATACGCCGGGTGCCGCCCGCGATGCCGCTTAAGCCGACGTGCTGACGAACATGCCTCGCGCGCCCGCGCCGCCGCTTTGCAGATTGCTCGCCAGCGTCGTCAGAAACGTCTGAAGCGTGGCCGTTGCCGTGCTCGACGTGCCGCTGCTGTCCGTAGAGCCACCGAGCGCCGTGATCAGATTCTGGAAGTCGCTCGACAGCGTGCTGGTGTTGGTCGAATCGCTTGTCGAGTCGCTTGTCGAACTGCTGGCGCTGCTCGCCGTAGTCGCGCTGGTGCTCGACGTGCTGCCCGATGTAAGCGATTGCGCGAGGCTCTCGATTGCCGAGGCGAGATCGTTGCCATAACCCTGCGCATGAGCAGGCGGCGGCGGAGGCGGCGGCGCCGAGTTGGCCGCAGATGAAACAGCGGTACTCGTCGTTGCGTCCGTGCTGCTATCGGTGGTATCGCTCGAAGCTGTCGTGGTGTTGCTGTCGCTGCTGCCATCGCGCGGCGGCAACGGAGGCGCTCCGTTCTGACTGCCGAGCGTCTGGAACAGATCGCCCATGAATTGTTGAAGCGCAGACGCGACCGAGTCAGACGAACTCGTCGATGACGTGCTGCTGCTCGAAGCAGTGGTCGACGACGTAGTGCTTCCGTCACTCGATGACGTGCTCGAATTCGACGTGATGCCGAGTTGTGCGAGCGCCGCGGCAATGGCGGCCGCGAGCGGGTTGGTGCTCGAGTCCGCGCTCGACGACGAGTCGACGCTGCTCTGCGACGCGCTCTTCTTCGAGTAGCTCGTTTGCCAGATCTGTGCACTGGACGTAGCACCGGACAAAGACGAGATTGACATACATGTCCTCCAGGTTTTTCGGCGAATCCGTTCGCTAGACGTGGGCTAACGTTGAAGCCCGAGCGATATAACGGCTGTGATGCTTGCGCCTTGATGCAATGCCGCGTGCGTTTGCCTTACCGAAACTTTCCCGGGCGGAGTTGCCAGCGGCCTTAGCTGTTAATGTTCGGCCGGGTAGATGATCGACGCGTCTCAACTCCGGCCTTCTGACCTCGCAGGGCGCCGGGGTCTTTCGCCGACGGACCGAGAAACGCTTCGGTCCGTCGGCGCTTTTATTCTCCATCCCGCTATGCAGCCGTCGAGACAATCGTCGCTTGCGCGAAGCAGCCGACTATACGTCTAGCGCGCTGTCTTCGCGATTCAAACCGACGGCTTATCCCTAACCGATTCTTACCGGCCGGAACAGGGCGCATCGGCGCCTTGTATAGTGCGCAGCGCGCGAGCTTTCGTCATATGACCGAAGCGCGGTCCACTCTCCGCTGGACTGCTTCTATCTCACTAGAGCAGCTTCCAATTCACTACCCTTCGCGAAACAGCGGAACACTCGCTAATGCAAACGATTGTCCCTTGGAGTCCATCACGATTCGAAACCAGCTATATACGGCTGCATCTATCGCTCCGAATAGTGATGCGCGCCACGCTGCTGGTCGGCACAGCGTTCCTCGCCATGCATTGCCACCGGTCCTTCGCGGCAGTGACGATGAACTTCTCTCACGCCGATATCGGGGAAGTAGCGCGCGCCATTGGGCTCGCGACTTCTAAGACGATCATCGTGGACCCACGCGTGAAGGGCCAATTAGACCTGGTGTCCGAACGCCCGGTCTCGGAAGAAGAAGCGCTCAAAACACTGCAGTCCGCGCTGCGAATGCAAGGTTTCTCATTGTTGCAGGACCACGGCGTGCTCAAGATCGTGCCCGAAGCAGATGCGAAGCTTCAGGGCGTTCCCACCTACGTTGGCAACAGCCCGCACGCGCAAGGGGATCAGGTCGTCACTCAGGTCTTTCAACTTCATCGCGAGTCTGCCAACAATCTCATTCCGACTCTGAGGCCGCTCATCTCGCCGAACAATTCGATTACCGCTAATCCGAGCAACAACACACTTATCGTCACGGACTATGCGGACAATCTAAAGAGGATCGCGGCAATCATCGCGGGTATCGAATCGGCTTCGAGTCCGCATATATCGGTCGTTCAACTCAACTACGCGGATGCAACCGCCGTAGCACAAGAGGCGCAGAAGCTGCTGGATCTGAACGGCATCGGCAATACTGACCCGACTCAGAAGGTCGTGGTCGTGCCGGACGTCAGAAGCAACACCGTCGTGCTTCGCGCAAGCGGCGGCGCGCGTCTGGACGAAGCCGAGTCTCTCGTCGTGAAGCTCGATACGCCGACGAAGGCGCCAGGCAATATCCATATCGTGAGTTTGCGCAACGCGGATGCCACCGACGTGGCGAAGACGCTGCGCAGAATTCTGGGGCAATCGAGTGGCAGCGATTCTCAGTCGAGCGCGGCGAACAGCGGCAACACACAAAGCTCGTCCGGATTGCCAAGCAGCAACGGGACCTTGCCGCCGTTGCCGAGCGGCGCGGATTCGGCCTCGTCGGTCAGCGCGGCTTCGTCTTCATCGAGCAGTCCTTTCGGCAATAGCAATTCAACGCAGTCGCGTGCGAGCGAAGATAAAGACGATAAAGGAAGTGGCGAAATCGTCGCGGACGTCTCGACGAACTCACTGATCATCACGGCGCCCGAGCCGGTGTTCAGAAACCTGAGCACGGTTATCGCGCGGCTCGATCAGCGCAAAGTGCAGGTGTATATCGAATCGCTGATTATGGAAGTGTCATCCGACAAAGAAGGGGAGTTCGGCATCGAATGGCTGACTACCGCGGGCTTGCAGTCGGTCGCTGCCACTACCACGAACGTCGGCCTCGTAGCCGGCTTCGGCAACATCCTCGGTACGAAAGGTCTCTTTCGCGCGCTCCAGTCGAACTCGGACGTCAATGTCCTTTCGACGCCCAGCCTCATCACGCTCGACAATCACGAGGCGCGGATCCTCGTAGGTACCAACGTGCCGATCGAGTCCGGGTCCTACTCGACGAATACCACGAGTTCATCGTCAGTGTCCGCATTCAACACCTATGACCGCAAGGACGTGGGCGTCATGTTGAATGTCAAGCCGCAGATCAATCAGGGCGGAACGATCACGCTGCAGGTGTATCAGGAAGATTCCAGCGTCGAGAGCGGTACCGCGGATCAGGCCGGCGGTTACAGCATCGACAAGCGATCGCTGCAAACATCGATCCTCGCCGATGACGGACAAATCGTCGTGCTCGGAGGGCTGATCAGCGACAACTACACCGACGGCAACAGCAGGATTCCGTGGGTTTCCAAAATCCCCGTCCTCGGTGCATTGTTCAGACACGAGACAAAAAGCCGTAAGAAGACCAACCTGCTGATTTTCCTTCGACCGGTCATCGTGCGCGACGCATCCATGCTTCAGGCTATCGCGGCCGATCGTTACGGGTATATGCAAGCGCGGTCCGCGACTTACCGAAGCGACAACTGGCTGGAGAAGGACGACACGGTGCCGGTATTGCCGTCGCTGCACTCAGGCGAGCGAGGAGCGGATGACAGTGTCATCGATCTCACTCACGCGCGGCAAGCCACAGTGACCTCGCCCGCCGATAATTCGGCGCCTGTCCGTTGAGACGGACTTCTTCGACGTCAGGAGAAAGGCATGCGGTGCTCGCGCCTTCGAGAGAAGCGTGCTGCAAACCAAGCCCGTACACTGACGCCACCGGTTCCTGCCGCCGATGCGAAGCGCGAATTCACCGTCAAACGAAGTCCAGAACGAAATGCGCGACCAGTGCCGCTGCAGTCGCCAGCGCCGCGAGCCAGCTGAGCGCGCGCAAAGCCCAGTGCGCAGCGAGATCGCCTACGGCTTCACGCTCTGAACTCAGCATGCGTCGATAACCACGCGGAATCGCGCTATAAGCCGATTTCAATAGACGGCTATCACGCTTTTCTCCATGCTTCGGGCATCGGACCGTCGATGTAACGGTCCGCCTCTAAAAGCGCAATTCACGCGCATTGCCCTGTAGGAGACACAGAATGCCGCAACGTCCACGCGTTACCCGGTCAGTTCTCGCCCTGATGTGCGCGATGTCCTTCATCATGTATCTGGACCGCGTGAATCTGTCCGCCGCCGCGGGTCTAATTCGCGACGATCTGCATCTCTCCAATACCGATGTCGGCTTCGTGTTCGGCGCATTCGCGTACACGTATGCGATTTGCCAGGTCATCGGCGGATGGTTCAGCGACCGGATGGGCGCAAAGACCACTCTCGTGATCTGCGCGACGATCTGGATCATCGCGACCGTGGCCACAGGCTTCGCGGGCGGCGTGGTGTCGCTCTTCTGCGCGCGTATGTTACTCGGTGTCGGCGAAGGCGCCGCGCTGCCGGCGCAGGCGCGCGCGCTCGTCAACTGGTATCCGGCGAGCAAGCGGGGCTTCGTGCAAGGGCTGACGCATTCCTTCTCGCGACTCGGCAACGCACTCACGCCGCCGCTCATCGCGATGTTGGTCGCGTTCGCGTCGTGGCGTGCATCGTTTCTACTGGTCGGCGCGCTGACGGCAATCTGGCTCGCGTTCTATGCGTGGTACTTCAGGGACGATCCGCGCAAGCATCGCCATATCACGGCGGAAGAAGTGGCCGAATTGCCGCCCGAAACCATCGCGTCCGCGAGCAAGACGCGCGAACCGACGCCGTGGGGCAAGCTTATCAAGCGCATCGGACCGACCATGGCAGTGTATTTCTGTTATGGCTGGACCGGCTGGCTCTTTTTCACCTGGCTGCCGACTTTCTTCATGCATGGTCGCGGCCTCGATCTCAAGAGTTCGGCGCTGTTTTCCGCAGGCGTATTTCTGTCCGGCGTGGTCGGCAATACGGCTGGCGGCGTGCTGTCGGATCGCATTTTGAAGCGCACGGGCAACGTGGTGGCGGCGCGTCGCAACATGATCATCGTCGCGTTTCTGGGCGCGCTGGTCTTCCTGGCGCCTGTGATGATCGTGCATTCGCTGCCCGTCATGGCGGCATCGTTGAGCCTGTCGTTCTTCTTCCTCGAAATGACCATCGGGCCGATCTGGGCCGTGCCGATGGACATCACGCCGAAACACGTCGGTATCGCGAGCGGGATGGTGAACGCGGGATCCGCGATTGCCGGCATCTTCTCGCCCATCGCGTTCGGCTTCATCGTCGATCGCACAGGGAGCTGGACGCTGCCGTTCGTCGGATCGCTCGGGCTGCTCGCCGTGGGCATCGCGATGACGTTTTTCATGCGGCCGGACATCAAGCTGGATGCGCAGACTGGAAATGAGGCGGACGTCGCAGAATCGATGGCGGAATTCGCGTTGGCGGAGCAGAGGGGAAGCCGGTGAGCCGTGTTCGAATGTCGATCCGTTCCAACGGGAAGGTAGCGGCTAGAAGTGGGACGGCGCAGGGCAAGCTCGTTCGCTTGCTCTCGAAGCCTGCAAGCCAACGCCGTTGCGTCGAACGCCCGGCGGCGTCTTCTCAGGCGCCTCTGATCGCCTCTATTACCAATTGCGTCGCCGGACCGATCCGCCGGTTTCTTCGCAAAATCAGCCCGTACGGCGCGAGCCTTCCACGCAGCGGCGTCGACAGCGACGCAATGGTGTTGAGCGCCGAATAATAGTCGGCAACGGACGCCGGCAACACCGCCAGCATGTCCGAGTCGCGCAGCAGCGACAGCGTCGTGAGAATCGATGACGTTTCGACCGTGCTCGCCGGTGGGCTGACCCGTGATTCCCTGAACGTCTGGTCTATTATCTCGCGCATCGGACTCGGATGCGGCTGCACGATCCACGCGAACTTCGCAAGCTCGAGCAGCTTCGGCCGACCGGGCAGGGCGAGGGCGGGATGATCGGGCCGCGCCACGATGGAAAGCGCCTCTTCGGACAGCGTCTCGAAGGTCAAGTCCTGCGCCGGATAGCCATAGGGTATGCGGCCCACGACGATATCTAGTTGATCCTGCTGCAAGGCTTGCACGAGCACATCGCTGGTATCGATCTGCACGCCGATCTGCAAGCGAGGATGCGCTTCCTTCAACTGCACGATCACGCGAGTGAGCAGGTCCGGCGCAGGGGCCATGACTGCCCCGATGCGTACCTTGCCGATATCGCCCGCCTCGATAGCCGCCAGTTCCTCGCGCAATTTATCGAGATCCTCGAACACGACGCGCGCATAGCGCATGACTGCTTCGCCGTAGATCGTCGGTTCCATGCCGCGCGCATGCCGCACGAAGAGCGACACGCCGATGGTGTCTTCCAGTTCCTTGAGTGCCTTGGTTGCCGCGGGCTGCGTCATCGCGAGTTCGTCGGCCGCGCTGCGTAGCGATTCCGTCTCCGAGAGCGCGGTCATCAATTGCAGATGACGCAGGCGAAGTCTCTTTCGAATGGTCGATGCGGGCGCAATCATCTCTACGGAGTAACCCTCGGTCATAACCACAGGAAATAGCCTGATTCTGAATATTCAATGGTCAGTTATCGCGGAGTTTCGCACACTAGCGTTACCCGACATAGCCGCGCAAACCCTCGCATGCGACGGCGCAATCAATCGAATGGAGACAGGGCATATGAAGATCAAGCACGTTCGCGCACGCGTTTTCGAATGGAAAGGCAAGGTCGTGCCGCCGCAAGCGCACTTCTGTACGAATGCCGTGGATATTCTCTACGAACGCGGCGATGCAATGGGCTCGTTCCGCTTCCACGGCTGGCTCGTCGTCGAGATCGAATGCGACGATGGCACGGTCGGCATTGGCAACTGCGCGCTCGCCCCGCGCGTGGCGAAGCAAATCGTCGATGAATACCTCGCGCCTATCGCTATCGGCGAAGATCCCTTCGATAACGAGTACATCTGGCAGAAGATGTATCGCCGCACGCTCGCATGGGGCCGCAAAGGGATCGGCATGGCGGCGATCTCGGCGATGGATATCGCCATCTGGGACATCATGGGCAAGGCGGCGAAGAAGCCGGTGTTCAAGCTGCTCGGCGGCCGGACCAAAGAGAAGATCTGGTGCTATGCGTCGAAGCTCTATAACAACGATAACCGCGACGCCTTCCTCGCCGAAGCCCAAGGCTACCTGGATCAAGGCTTCACCGCGATGAAGATGCGCTTCGGCTATGGTCCCAAGGACGGCCCGAAGGGCATGGCGAAAAACATCGAACAAGTACGCTTGCTGCGCGAACTGATCGGCGATGATGTAGACCTGATGGTCGAGTGCTACATGGGATGGACGCTCGAATATGCGCGGCGCATGCTGCCGCGACTCGCCGAATTCAATCCGCGCTGGCTCGAAGAACCAGTCATCGGCGACGATATCGAGGGCTATCAGGAACTGAAGAAGATGAACATCGTGCCGATCTCCGGCGGCGAGCACGAGTTCACCGTGTATGGGTTCAAGGACCTGCTCGAACGCCGCGCAGTCGATGTCATTCAATACGACACGAACCGCGTAGGGGGCATCACGGCGGCGCGCAAGATCAATGCGATGGCCGAAGCGTGGTCGGTGCCGGTCATACCGCACGCGGGTCAGATGCACAACTATCATCTCACCATGGCATCGACCGCCAGCCCTATGTCCGAGTTCTTCCCGGTATTCGACGTGGAAGTGGGCAACGAACTCTTCTATTACATCTTCGACGGCGAACCGCAACCTGAGAACGGCTATTTGCAACTATCCGATGACACGCCGGGCCTCGGCCTCACGCTGTCGGACAAACATTTGAGCGACTTCGACATCATCGAATGAAGCGGGCAACACAACGGCCGTCGAAAGCATGAGGAGCGTCCGCTGCCGGATACTGGACATGTCGTCCACCCGGCGCGTGCTTGACTTGCGCGAGCAGCGTGGCACTCATACAGCATGGGCGCTGATATATAACTTCCTATCGCTGGCGTTCGATCCGCACCGCACGCGCTAACACATGAAGGGCTAACAATGAAACCTCGCATTGCAGTGTTGCTTGGCGACCCCGCCGGCATCGGTCCCGAACTCATCGCGCGTCTGATCGCGCGGCCGGAGAACCGCGCCCGCGCCGATCTACTCATCGTCGGCGACAAGCGCGAGCTCGAAAAAGGCATGGCGATCGCGCAACAACGCTTCGAATACGTGGTGGTCGAGAACGAAGCCGATGCCGAACGCGATAGCGATACACCGTCGCTCATCGATTTCCGCCTTACCGATGATGCTCCCTACGAGCGCGCCCTGTCCACAGAACGAGGCGGACGGTACAGCCTCGAAGCGTTCAAGAAGGCGCTCGCGATGACGCAAGCCAACGTCACGAACGCCATGTTGTTCGCGCCCGTCAACAAGACCTCGTTGCACATGGCGGGCATGGAAACGAACGACGAGATGGAATGGTTCGCGCGTCAGCTCGATTACAGCGGCGCCTTCTGCGAATTCAACGTGCTCGATGAACTGTGGACGTCGCGCGTCACGTCGCATATCGCGTTGAAGGGCGTCAGCGAAAGGCTCTCCGAACAGCGTATCGTCGGGGCGGTGCAATTGATTCACGATGGACTCGAGCGCGCGGGCGTCGCATCGCCGCGCATCGCGGTATGCGGCTTCAATCCGCATAACGGCGACAACGGCGCATTCGGACGCGAAGAAATCGATGTGATCGCGCCCGCTGTCGATAAAGCGCGCTCGCTCGGCTACGACGCACGAGGCCCGTTCCCGGCCGATACCATTTTCGTGCGCGCGCGCGACCAGAAAGCCTTCGACGGCGTGGTGACCATGTATCACGATCAAGGCCAGATCGCGATGAAACTCATGGGTTTCTGGCGCGGCGTCACGGTGCATGGCGGCTTGCCCGTGCCGATCACGACACCCGCGCATGGCACCGCGTTCGACATTCACGGTCAGGGCCGTGCGGACGTCGGCGCCACGCAAAAGGCGTTCGATATCGCGTTGAGCATGGCGCAGGCGCGGCTCGCCTGATCGCTATCATGCAAGAGCACGTCGAGGCCTTGCGAGCGCTTCATGTGGAGCGAGAACGATGACGACCTTCCGATCGTGGAGGCGCATCGCCATATTCGGGACCTCTGGCGCAACCCTCATCCGTGGCTGCGGAATCTGCCGCGCATCGCGTTTCGTTACGAGCCGCCCGGCGTGCGGCCGCGTCGTGGTCGTGCGTCACAAGGGCAAGGGGATGGGCGCCGTCACTCCGCAAGTCCGGCGCCGGTCGCGGACGCGGGACGGTCGGGTGCCGCCGGCGCGTCGTGTGTCGCGCGGCGCATGAGGGGCGCGAGCCACGCGGCGCCGATTGCCGCGACGAGCAGCACGCCCGCCATCAGCGTGAGCATCGCGGATGCGCTCCAGTGCAGGCCGAGCAGGAAGCCGCCCGCCATCGATCCGACCACGGAGCCGATGCGCCCGACGCCGAGCGCCCAGCTCATGCCGGTGGCGCGGCTCGATGTCCGATAGAACGACGACGTGACCACATGCGCGCCGGTCTGCGCGCCGCCGGTGCCGACGCCGATAGCGAACATCAGCGGCAACAGCACGGCGGCCGACGTGCCCGCGTGCGCTGCCAGAACAAGCGCCAGCACGCCGACGAGAAACGACGCCGCCAGCACGCGGCACGGGCTCGCGCGATCCATCAGATAACCGATGCCGATCGAGCCGAGCGCGCCGCCGAGCTGGAACGTGGAGGTGAAGGCCGATGCGCGCATGATCGACAGGCCGTGACCGAGCAGCAGCGTCGGCAGCCAGCTGTTCAGAAACAGCAGCACGAGAAGGTTGGCGAAATAGACGAGCCAGATCAGCGCCGTGCCTGCTCGCACGCCCGGCGCGACCAGTTCGGCGACGGGAAAGCGCCTGCGCGCGTCCGCATGCGCGGTGAGATCGACAGCGGTGATATCGGACGAAGGAAAGAGCCGGGCGGCGATGCGCGCGATACGCGCGCCGGCATCGCGCCGCAGCGACAGAAATCGCAGCGACTCGGGCAAGCCGATCGCGAGCACAGGCGCGAACAGCAATGGCAGCAGGCCGCCGGTGACGAATACCGCGCGCCAGCCGAAGTCCGAGACGATCCATGCGGCCAGCAGGCCGCTTGCGGCTGCCCCGGCCGTGAAGCCGCAGAACATCGTCGTGACCATGAGCGAGCGATGGCGGCGCGGGCAGAACTCGGATGTAAGCGTGATCGCGCAGGGCATCGTCGCGCCGAGACCCAGCCCGGCGCACAGGCGCAACGCGACGATGACCGGCAGCGATGTGGCGAGCGAAGCGGCGAAGGTCAGCAAGCCGAACGAGGCGACGCTCGCCACGAGAATCGACTTGCGGCCGAACCGGTCAGCGAGGGGACCGATCAGCATGGCTCCGACCATCAGCCCGATGACGCCCGAGCCGAACAACGGCGCGAGCTGCGCTGGCGCAAGCCTCAAGTCGGCGCGGATGGCGGGCGCGACATACCCGATCATGATCGAATCGAAACCGTCGAGCAGCACCGCGACGAAGCAGAGCACGCCGATCAGCACCTGCGTGCGCGAGAGCGGCTGCGAATCGACGAATTCCTCCAGGGTCAGGCGGGCTTGCGCCATGATGTGTCTCCAGGTCGGATCTTATAGTTGAGGTGCGTGACCGCGTACCGGGCAATTCAGGTCGTTGTTGTCATCGCGGGTCGTCCGCGTAGCGTCGCCATAGCGCCCAGGGCTTGGCGACCGCGCCCATGTTGGTTTCGTCGGCGAGCCGCGCCTCGGTTTCGTCGAGGTAAGTCACGGGGCCGCCCATCGCGATGGCCTGCTGCTGGATCGCGGCGTTGCGCTCGGTATAGATCGCCCGATAGACGGCCCCGGGAAGCGACTCGCTGGTCGCGACATAGCCGTGTCCGCGCATGAGCGCCACGGACGCATCGCCGAGCGACCGCGCGAGCGCTTCGCCGTGTGCGGGCGCGCGCACGAGCATGTCGGTGCAGCCGAAGCAGGCGTGAATGTCGAACACGGGCGCGCCTTTGCCGAGAAAGCCGGCCATGTGATAGACGGGCCGCAAAGGCTGCGTTACCACGCCGAAGGGAATTACAGAAGGCGCATGGCTGTGCACGATCGCCCGCACGTCCGCTCGCGCCCGATAGATTTCGGCGTGGATCGGTACTTCGAGATACGGCTTGGCGCCGTCGCCTTCCGATATCGAGCCGTCGAGACGCATCGTGATGATGTCGTCGAGTTCCACGAGTTCGGGCGCGCACGAGCGCGAAATCAGAAACTCCCCTGGGCGATCGGGATGCCGCACGCTCACATGACCGAATGCATCGAGCACGCCGAGATGCGCGAGCACGCGGTTCGCCGCCACGAGCTCGCGTTTGAGCGCGAGCAGTTCTGTGCAAGAATCGACCGCTTGAGAACTGGCTGATTGAGTTGTTTCCATGACGAATCCGTTCTTCCGAGACAACCTAGTCTATCGGCGCGGTCCCGCGATGTCACACGAGCATTTCTTGGGCTGATCGCGAATTTTTTTCGTGTCCCGGCCGCCGCCCGCCATCCATCTGACGACCACGATGCCCACGCCGTTACCGCCGCTGAACGCGCTGAGAGCGTTCGAATCCGCCGCCCGTCATCTCAGCTTTCGCAAGGCTGCCGAAGAGCTTCACGTGACGCCCGCCGCCATCGGCCATCAAGTCAATTCGCTTGAAACCTACCTCGGCGTCCTTCTCTTCGAACGCACGAAAAAAGGCATCGTGCTCACTCAGGCGGGCCGGCTGTGGCTGCCGAAACTAAGCGAGAGCTTTCGCACGCTGCGCGAATCGATCGATCTACTCTCGCGCTTCAAGGACAAGGAAACGCTCACGGTGAGTTGTCCGCCGTCGTTCTCCAACCGCTGGCTGATGCCGCGTCTGCATCGCTTTCTCACGCAGCACAGGGACGTGGATGTGCATGTCGTCTCGTGGATGCTCGGCTTCGGACATTCGTGGACCGCGCCGGAAACGGAGGCGGATTCCGTGCGCCAGCAACTCGAAGAAGTCGATGTCGTCATCGTGCTGGGCGACGGCCGCTATGACCCGCTGCACGTGGACGCACTGCTGCCGCTCACGCTCACGCCGCTTCTGCCGCCCGCGCTCGCGGCCACCGTGAGCGTGGAGCGCCCCGAATCGCTCATGACACTGCCGCTCCTGCACGACGATCGGGGCATCGTTCACGGCGGCCTGTCTTACTGGCGGAAGTGGTCGGAGTTCGTCGGCATTGAGGTGTCGAACGAATCGCAAGGCCATCATTTCTCGCACGCCATGACGGCGCTCGAAGCCGCCGCGGATGGCATGGGCGTGGTCGTGAGTTCGCCGGCGCTCGCGCTCAAGGAACTGGAGAGCGGACGGCTCTTGGCGCCCTTTCCCGTGCTGGAAAACTGCGGCGCGTCGTATCACGCGGTCGTCTCCAACATGCGGCGCGATACGGAAGTGTTCATCGAATGGCTGCGCGCCGAGGCAGAAGCCACAGGGCGAGCTCTGCGGACATTGCGGGAGACTCGAGCGAGGCGTTGAAAGGGCGCGCGCGCCAAGCCGGGCGGCGCATCACAATGCCAGTGGCCGACCGGCGCTCGACGGACTTTGGCTTGCTCTTACGCGACATGTTCTCGCCTTTAGATGTCGGAGCCTTCGAGGCTCTACACGTGGAACTGACGGACCGTCAACGGTCTGTAAGTATGCGTGCGGGTATGCGCGTTGCCATTTCAAGACCTATGGCACAGCGACTTCTGAGCGCATTGCCGCTCTACCAACCGCAGTTCAATACGAAACACCTCACAACGGCATCTGTTTTATTTATCGGCGTCGTTCGTCCGAGAAGCGCGGACTGCGTCGCTGAATCAGCCGGTCGTCCTCCGAAAGTCTCTTACCGCAAGGCTCCGGCGCTTGCGAGCCTTCATACGCGGGCTTGCTCGATGCGCCTACGCACTGGTTAACCCGGCCTTTTCCGCCAGCGGCGTCGCAGCCATTTTGTAGCCGGTATCAACTTTCAAGCCGATGACCCTACACGGCATAACGATTCGAGAAGGGAGACGCTTCCATGCCTGACGCTTTTGCGCCCTAGCGCCGCCGCGCGGTAGCAGCACCCGCGGAACCACCATCGCAAGCCAACCTCGCCGCCGTTCTCATGACGCGCGGCACGGACAGGCTTTGCCCAACGTCGTAGCCATCAAGAGAACATGAGGAAATCAAACGTGACACGTCGACTAAAGCAGTTTGGGGCAGGGATGATTGCAGGAACGGCGGCCATCGCCGCGCCTGTTTTCGCGCAAAGCAGCGTGACGCTGTACGGTATCGTCGACGATTCGATCGTCTATCAGAACAGCCAGACGAACCTGGCGCGCTCGACAGCGGGCCGCTCGAACGTCAAGATGGCCTCGGGCATCTGGGCGGGCAGCCGCTTCGGCCTGAAGGGCGCGGAAGATCTCGGCGGCGGCAACAAGGCCATTTTCCAGCTGGAGTCGGGCTTCGATATCAATAGCGGCGGCCAGCAGTTCACCAACGCGATGTTCGGCCGCCAGGCCTGGGTCGGTCTTACGAACGCGAACTACGGCACGGTGACGTTGGGCCGTCAGTACACCTCGTACTACACGCTGCTTTCGCCGTATAGCCCGACGAACTGGCTGACCGGCTACTTCGGCGCGCACCCCGGCGATATCGACAACATGGACACCATCTACCGGGCCAACAACTCGGTCGTGTACACGTCGCCGAAGCTGTACGGCTTCACGGTGAGCGGCTCCTACTCGTTCGCGGGCGTGCCGGGCAGCGTCTACCAAGGCTCGGCATGGTCGGCGGCAGTGCAGTACGCGCAAGGTCCGGTCGGGATGACGGTCGCGTTCGAGCGCTTCAACAATGCGGCCAACGGCGGCGGCATCTATAGCGGCAGTTCGGCTGTCGTCAACAACACCGCGGCCACCGACGGCACCGGCCAGCCGGGCGTCTCGGCGCTCACCGCAGGCTATCAGCGCGCGCAGGCGCAGAACCGCTTCGCCGTCGCGGGCGGCTACGCGTTCAACAGCGCGTGGGACATCTCGGTGACGTACTCGAACGTGCAGTACATCCCGGGCGTCAACTCGCTGTTCACGGATGAAGCCATCTTCAACACGGCGGGCACGGTGCTGCACTGGAAGGCATCGTCGGCATGGGATTTCGCCGCCGGCTACAGCTACACGTGGACGAGCAAGGCCAACGGCATCACGAACGCGGCGACGTATCACCAGTTCAACCTGTCGCAGTACTACGCGCTCTCGAAGCGCACGGGCTTCTACGCGCTCGAAGCGTTCCAGCGCGCGAACGGCAATACGCTCTCGGCGCCGACGGGCAACACGGCGGGTCATCAAGTCGCGGCGAACGCGACGCTCGGCGACGGTTTCCAGAACACGCCGTCGGCGACGCGCAATATGTTCGGCGCGGGCGTGGGTATCATCCACCGGTTCTGACGTAGCGGCCGAATGGATACGATGATTCGTACAACGAACTTAGCATGGAGATCATCATGACAGTCACGAGATTACTTGGGCGATTCAGACGTGCCCGCGTAGGCGCGGTTTCGCTGGTGACGCTTTGCGTGGCGTCCATCGCCGTTGCGATGGTCGCGGCATGCGGCGGAAGCAGCGGCAGCAGCAGTACCAGTAGTGCGCCTTTGTCGGTAGTGAAGCCGCTCGTCGATTGCTCGAAGCTCGCCTCGCTCGATATCAGCGATATCGGCGGCGCGGGCAGTTCGATCACATCGGCTACCGTCACGGCCGCGACCATCAACGGCGCGACGGTCAACTTCTGCACGGTCAAAGGCACCCTCGCGCCGTCGAATACATTCGAGGTCGCGCTGCCCGTGGATTCATGGACGCAGCGTTTTGCCGAGCTCGGTTGCGGCGGGCTGTGCGGCAATCTGAGCGATCCAACCAAGCAGAGCTCGTTCAGCTTCAGCTACACGTGCCCGCTCGTGCAGCAAGGCGGCTTCGTGACGGCGGCGACCGACATGGGCCACTCGGCGCAGGATTCGTCATGGACGACCGACCCGCAGAAGCAGGCAGACTTCGCGTATCGCGGGCAGCACATCACGACGCTCGCGGCGAAGAAGCTGATCCAGACGTATTACGGCCAGGCGCAGAAGTACTCGTACTTCGTCGGCTGCTCGGACGGCGGCCGCGAAGCGTTGATGGCCGCGCAGCGTTATCCGGCGGACTACAACGGCATCGTCGCGGGCGCGCCGGCTGCGCATTTTCAGGTGCAGAACTCGCTGTATCACGGCTGGAGCGTCGAATCGAACAGCACGACGGGCACGAGCGCCGGCAAGGCCGTGCTCTATGCGGACAAGGCCGCGGTGCTGCACAAGGCGGTCGTGGCAGCTTGCGGTGGTCAATCGGGCGCGCCTGACGGCTTGATCGCCGATCCGCGCGCTTGCCATTTCGATCCCGCGACGATCCAGTGCAGCGCGAACGCGTCCGATACGAGCAACTGTCTGACGGCGGCGGAAGTCGCGACGGCCACGAAGATCTACGCCGGCCCGACCGATGCAACGACCGGCGAGCGCATGCTCGCGGGCTCGCCGCAGTATGGCTCCGAAGTGAACTGGCCCGGTGTCGAACTGCCGACGTCCAAGTCGACGGATGCGCCCGTGCCCGTCACCAGTCTCTTCAGCTATATGATCGTGAGCGGCGCGTACAACCTGATCTTCACGGGATCGCCGACCATGCCGAACATCGACACCTTCGGCTATCGCGACGCGAGCTTCTATCCGAACTACTTGCAGGCCAACCATCCGCTCAACGATGCGACGAACCCGGATCTGTCCGCGTTCAAGAAGGCCGGCGGCAAGCTGATTCTCTGGCATGGCTGGGCGGATCAGCATATCTCGCCGCTTTTCACGATCGCGTATTACCAGGCGGTGCAGAACACTATGGGCGCTGCGAGCGCGAGCGAGTTCACGCGTCTTTATCTCGTGCCGGGCGTCGGTCACTGCGGCGGCGGCGAGGGCTTTCCTAATATCGACCTCGTTTCGCAGATCACCGGCTGGGTCGAGCACGGATCGTCGCCCAATGCCGTCATGACTTATCAGACCGACTCGAACGACAAGGTCACGGCCACGCGGCCGGTCTATCCGTATCCATCGGTGGCGAAGTACACCGGCAGCGGCGACTGGCACGATGGCGCGAACTACACGCAAGGCGCCGCGTTGTACACGGGCGTGGCGCCTGCCTGGGCGGGATCGAGCCTCTACACGCCCTATACCCCGAAGACGCAGGGCGTAGCCGCGCCGTAAGTCTTATCGACGAACTCCAAGCGGGTGTTTGCCGCGCACTGTCACTCAGTGGCATTGCGCGGTTTTTTCATGTGCAGTAGACCGGTTGCGCGAGAAAGGCATTGCGACGCGCTCCTGCTTCGTGGTAGAAGCACCGCTGCGTTCGCGGCTGTGCGGCGCGTGTAAGGGATTCGTTTGTTGCCACGAAGGAGCAGAAGTTGAGAAGGACCGCCGAAAACAAGTTGAAGGTGGTCGCGGTACGAGTCGAGCCGGCAATCGAGCAGAGGTTGCGGCTACTGGCGGAAGTAACGGGACGCAAGCAATCATTCTTTTTGCAGCAGATGATCGAACGCGGCATCGGCGCAATGGAGGATCTCTGGCTTCCGGCCGATCTCCTTGAAGAGGTACGCGGCGGCAACTTGCAGGCGCGGCAACCCGTGGCCGGCGCGACGCCTGATCTATTCGACGATTTGTCTGATGATATTGTTGGCTAGGCAGATTACCTTCAATTCGCGCGAGTGAGTTCGGCGAGCGAAAATGATTTTCGTTTAACAAACGCTCACAGCAGCTTTCCGCAAGTCACACTAAAGAAGCGCAAGAGCATGACTCGATTGCGCAGCTGCCCGGTATTACCTATTCGATAATCCATGCACTTTGCTTCGAGACAAACGGCGGACGCTGTTTCACAGCGAGCGCCTTACGCCGCAAGGCGTTCATCGCCATGAGGCGATGGCCGCAGAACCTCCGCCATAACGCCTTGCGCACGCCGCTCAATTCAAGCCGCATTATCCGGGTATCGCCCTTGCTCCAGGCAGCGGCGCAATCACGCGTTCGCAAGGCATCCCTGTAAAAGTCAATGCGCCATTCCGCGGCACGTTTCAACGGCTAATACAAGGAAAATCCGCAGGCAATCGTTTCTGGGATGCAGTGTACGGTTCCGCACGGTGGCAAGACCACTGCCTTGGGACGATTTCGGGGATACACCTAACCGGTGAAAAAGCCCGAGGCGCCCGCCACCGTGGGCCGCGAATCGCGCCTAAACATTACATGACATTTACAGGGGGATAACCGGATGTCGCTTTCGAAAAGGCTCATTGACAGCGCTAAAGTCTTTCTGCCCGACGACGTCTTCTTGAGCTTCGTGCATCGCCGCCGGATCGGGCGATTTCCTAATCTCAAGCGTCCGCTCACCTTCAACGAACAGATCCTCAGCCGCTGCCTGCACCCGGATCCGCGCTACGTGGATCTCAGCGACAAACTCGCGGTGCGCGACTTCATCGCCCAAAAGATCGGCCCGCAGTATCTGATTCCGTTGATCGCCGAGCCCGCCGTCTTCACCAAGACCGTCTTCGACCAGCTGCCCAACGAGTTCGTGATGAAGGCGAACCACGGCAGCGGCTTTGTGAAGGTCGTGCGGGACAAGAAAGATACGAGCTTCGAAGAACTGGCGGCGCTCGCGCAAGAGTGGCTCGCGACCGACTTCTACAAGATCGCGCGCGAGCGGCACTATCGCGCCATCAAGCCGCGCGTGTACTTCGAAAAGCTGCTTCTCGACGACAACGGCGTCGTGCCGGCCGACCTGAAGTTTCACGTATTCAACGAGAAGTCCGGCAAGCAGACCATCTACATCATGGTAATTTCGGATCGCTTCGGAGAGACGCCGCGCGGCGATATCTTCGATGTGAACTGGAATGTGCAGGACATCACGTTCGGCGCGTACGCGCGCAGCGAGACGCCTGTTCCTCGCCCCAAGAATCTGGACGCGTTGCTCGAAGTCGCGGACGCGCTCGCGAAGGACTTCGAATACGTGCGCGTCGATCTGTATTCGCGCAACGATGACATATTCTTCGGTGAACTAACGTTCACGCCGGGCGCGGGCGTTTTGCGGATGCTTCCGGAAAGCGTCGACTATGAATGGGGCCGGCTGCTGCAGATGACACGCCGCCCGATGCGCGCCGGAGCGTAAGTTCTGCGCGCGCCGCAACGGCGCGCGGCCCACGCGACGACGAGCTTCGCGCTCATGCGGGCCGTCGCCGCCCATGGACTCTCCTTCCTTCTCCCGGCGAGCGGCGGCGACTGTCGGCTGTTGCTCGTGATGGCGCGGCAGCGCTTTATATTTCGCGTTCGTTCCGCACTCAATACGAAACCGAAGGACGCCGCCGCCGCGCACCATAGCCGCCGGCGTACGCGCGCGTGCGCCCTTCGCTGGGACGCGGCATGCCGCCGTTGAACACCACGCCTACGACATGCGCGCCGACTTCATCGAGCTGCCGGACCGCCTCTTCCAGTTCGTCCTCGCTGCGCCGCCCCGGCTGTGCGACGAGCACCGCGGAGCCACCGAGCGCGGCGATAACGCTCGCATCGTCGACTGACAACATCGGCGGGGTGTCCACGATGATCAGGTCGTAGTGCGGTGCGACTTGCTGGATGAGGCGCGGCAGGCGGCCGTTCGAGAGCAGTTCGACCGGATCCGCAGGCAGGCCGCCTGCGGGAATCACATCCACGCCCGTGCCCCCGACCGAGCGGATCACGCGATCGACGTTCACCATACCGTCGAGCACCTGCGCGAGCCCCGCGCTACCCGAAAGCCCGAACAGGAACGCCATCCGGCCGCGCCGCAGATCGCCGTCGATGAGCAGCACGCGCTTGCCGGCGCGGGCATTCACGCCTGCGAGATTCGCGGCCACGAAGGTCTTGCCGGAGCGCGGCGCGGGCCCGGTCACGACGAGCAGCTTGCGGCGCCACGGCGCGCCCGCGAGCCGCATCCGCCTCGCGCGGCCGAATCCGAAGCGTTCGATCGGCGTCAGCGCGAAGCGCTCCTGCATGAACCATGTTCGCTTGGCCCGGTACGCGGCGAACCTCGGCCAGTAGAGGACCAGATAGGCGATCGGCACGAACGAGGTCACGGTCGTGATGCTGACCGTCGAGGTGACGAGAAGCAGCAGCAACATGACGAAGCCGTCGCTCGCGGTGAACGCGACTACGCCGAACAGCAGCAATGCGCTGAAAAGCCCCATGTCCGCGACGCTCGCGGGCAGGCCGGCAAACGGGATGCCGGCGGCGATCTCCGTCTGCACGAGGCGCATGGACGGCATGTACATGTAGTGGGAGCGGACATCCTCCGCGTTGACGCCCGCGAGCAGGTCCTCCAGTCTCGCTTCGACCATGAAGGGGTAGCCGCCGAGACGGTGCGCGAAGGTGGTCGATCCGAAGAAGGCGTGATTGCCGAGATACACCGAAATGAGTCCGACGACGCCGATGAACGCCGTCAGAACGACGAGCGGATGGATCAACCGCAGCTTGTGACGCATCGGATACAGCGCGAGGAAGATGAAGAGCACCATCGAAGACTTCGAGAAGGAGATGAAAAGGCCGACGCAATAGAGCGCGACCACCTTCTTGTTGACCTTCTCGGTCAGCAGATACGCAATGAGCGATGCGACGAGCAACGACGAGAAGAACCCGGCTTCGCGCGAGAAGCCCGACACGCGCGCGAAGTAGAAGATCTCGAAGAAGTTCGTGTAAGTGCGCGTCGCGTACGGGCCCCAGATCGTCTGCGCGAGTTGCGTCGGACCGAGTTGCCAGGCGAGGCCCTTGTCGACGTAATAGAGCACGAACTGCAGCATCGCGAAGACGATGTTGATGCCCATCCAGTGATGCAGATAGCTGATGCGCCGGCCCATGGTGTACATCAGATAGCCGATGCAGATGGCAATGGACACCACGCGCGCGGCGACGCTCGGTGAACCAAGAAGACTCACCGCGACGGCCAGGACCAGTGGAACGCTCCAGTGCCGAACCGTGGCCGTGAGAAAGCGCACGAACTTCGGGTCGAGAAACGGAATGAAGAGATAGAAATAGATCGTCGCGCCGTTGACCTGCGGATTGAAGATCACGCAGGTGAAGAACATGTAGAAGAGAAAGGAGACGATCTTTGAATACATGAGTTCCTCTGTATCGGCATGCACAGGCTGGACGCTGCTTGCAGCGCCGGTTGTTCCAGGCCCGCCATGCAAGGCGGGCCGCGAAAAGCATCAAGGCGAACGGCGCGCGTTCTCCTTGGCCGCCGTATCGCCGAGCGCAGATCGCGCGGGCGCTCGCCGCGTGGACGTCAACGCGTGACCGAGCCGGATGCACGGCGCTTCGACGATGCGAAACGCCACGGAAGACAACGCGATTCCCAGGACGCCGGCCACGACCATGTAGAGAGCCAACGGGCCGCCGGTCCAACCGGCGCGCTGGCATCCCCAGTACAGCACATAGAGCGGGACGCCGTGCAGCAGATACAGCGAATAGCTCCGTTCACCGAGCCATGCGAACGACCGCCAGTGAATCTTCGCGACGGTGGCGAGCAGCGCGAAGATGCCCATGCCGACGAGATAGCTCACCGAGTTGATGATGTGCTCGCTATCGTGCTGCTTGATGGCGACGGCGAACGTCAGCACCGAAATGCCCGCGACGACGCCTGTCACGGCAAGGAACGCGGTTCTATACGACCAGTCGGCTCGCAGGCCGCGCGCGCCCGGAAATTGGAACACCACGCGCGCGCCGGGGTTGTCGTAGAAGTGCCGGAAACAGGCGCCCCAGAACATGATCGACAGGTGATACAGCATGCCCTTGTACTGGCCGAGCGAAGTGGGCGGCACGATCTTCAGCGCCGATGTGATAACGAACGCCGCGCCCAGCGAGACGCAAACCACGCAGAGGTCGCGCATGCGGTGAATCCGCCCTTGCCAAAAGAGCGCGAGGCACAGCACGTAAAATACGAGCTCCGTTTCGAGCGTCCAGTAGTGGCCCATCACTTCGGGATAGCCGAGCGGGCGCGGCACCATGGTGGCGTTCGCGAGCCAGCCCGCAGGCTCCAGTTGCTTCCCGAAGAGCATCCAGTACGCGAGAAAGCCGAGCGGGATCGACGCCCAGAACGCGGGATAAAGGCGGAAGAATCGCCTGATGAGAAACTGCCGCGTGCCGGGTCCGATGGGACCGTGCAGGCTTTTCGGGATCAAGAGTCCGCTCAGCGCGAAGAAGACGACCACGCCGATCCGCCCGAAGTTGCCGTAGTGCTGGATCGCGTTGAGCCATTGCTCGGAGCCCGCGAGATCGGAGAATTTTTCCGCGTAGTGCGTCCACATCACGAACAGCACGGCGACGGCGCGGATCGCATCGACGTGCGACATGCGGTTGGGCAGCGGTGATGTTTGCGCGTTCAACAGAGTTCTCCGGCTTGGCAGGCGCTTTCCGGCCGCGTCAGTAAGTGCAAAGGCATCCGTGGGAAGCAGGGCGTCGTGCGGGACGCCGGATGCGCGGTTTTCGGTTCAGTGCGCCGAAACGCCCTTTTTTCATCGGATTCATCGACATCGCGCCGCGTACGGCACATATGACCTGCGAGAGCCGCTCGGCTGCGCAAGCCGCAAAACTTTCGCGCGCTGACGCCGTTTTCCACCTCGATTCGATCCGCGCGCTCGATGAATTAGCGCGCACGATCGTTCGCACAACGACCTATTTCCGGTCATTCGTACTGATCAGTAAAAAGGGTGCTATTTAAGACCCTCCAAACTGACCGGTTTCTTCCACTGTCCCCAAAAGCGAGCGAACGTTTGTTCCTCTTTCACATTCATGTGAAGGAGAGTTTTCTGTCTACGATATGAATAAAGCGAGTGTTTACCTTTTCCGTTTTTTGTTACATTCAGAAACGTTTAGGAGCGTTTTAGGAACATATACTCCGGTCTCCTTAAGCAAACACGCACTTTTTCCCGTGTCTACGAATCTCTCCACTCGCAAGCAGGACCAAATTTCCGTGTTCTCCGTGACGGAAGCCCGTAACGCACCCGTATCGCGTAGAAGCTTCCTGTCCCTTCTCATGGCAGGTGCTGGCAGCGCGGCGTTGGCGGCCTGCGGCGGCGGCGGAGATTCGACCAACACCGACAGCGTGGCGAACGCCGAAAAGGGCGTGGCGAAGAGCGCCTCGGCGAGCGGCACCGTCATTCCTCCGGCGGCATCCGTGACCGATAGCTCGGGCGCCGTCTGGACGCTCGTGAACGGCCACGCGACGCGCAACGGCACCTCGGTCGCGACCGGCTCGCCCGTCGCGTTCGTCAACATCCTCTATTACAACGGCGTCATCTACGGCAAGAACTCCGCCGGCAACTGGTTCAAGAGCGGCACGTCGCCGTGGCAGAACCTCGGCACCGCCGACCCGCGCGGCACCGTGGCGGCGGCGGCCACCACCAGCAAATCGCTGTTCTACGGCATCAACGGCCACATGGCCTACGGCAGCGGCATCTACCACACGATGTCGCCCGCTGCGCAGCTCGCGATTCTCAAGGACCTCGGCGTCACGAATTACCGCGCCGACGTGGCATCGGCCGGCATGGCGACCGTCCTCGCGACCGCGCTCAACGGCGCGTTCAAGAACAGCGGCGTGAACATTCTTCCCGTGCTGAACCCGTCGTCGTGCGGCTGGAACGGCTCGCTCAGCGAATCGGCGGCGTACACGCTCGGCTACAACCTCGCCACCGGCGTCACGCAGCAGCTCAAGGGCCTCGTGAAGTACATCGAGTGCGGCAACGAACTCGAAGTGTCGCTGAAGATCAGCGGCGACGGACATGACACGAGCAACTGGAGCCCGACGATGTGGCCCGCGTACCGTGGCGTGATCCGCGGCATGGTCGACGGCGTGCGCGCGATCGACTCGTCGATCAAGGTCGGCGTCGGTACCGGCGTCGCGCTGTCGTACCGCGCGCTGCAGATGCTGTGGAACGGCATCTCGCCGAACGGCACGTCGGCGGGCGTGGGCGGCGCGGCTTCGGTGCGCTGGGACTTCACGTGCTACCACTGGTACGAAAGCTCGGGCGACGTGCTGTGCGGCTGGCAGAACAGCCAGTGCTACGACGTGCTGCAGGCGCTGAAGGATTCCTTCGGCGTGCCGATCTGGCTGACGGAATGGGGCTGGTTCGGCCAGGTCGACACGGCGGCGCAGCAAACCGCCTACGTCACCAAGGCGCTCACCGAGTACAAGTCCATCAAGGACAAGTACAACATTCAGTCGGTGATGATGTACGCGGTGATTGACGACTCGTACGGTCTCATCAAAAACGACGGCGTCACGAAGACCCCGGCCTACGCGGCCTTCAAGAACTTCGTCCAGGCGAATCCGGTTTAAGCGGACACCGCCCTCCAACGCTCCGGCGCGCCATGCGCCGGAGCGTTTTTTTTTGTCTGCGCGCGCGGGTCGTTTCATCGCGTTGCCGGAATCAGGTACCTGGGCAGCGCGCCCAATTTCCACTCGAAGCCTTCCTTGACTTCGACGGTCGAGGTCGCGCCCTGCCAGTCGAGTTGCTTGTACGTTCCCGGCGGAATCGGCGCGGGCGTGGGCGAGGGATCGGCGTTCGAATCACTCTTCCAGCCCACGATCACGCGGTCATCGCTACCGTATTGATAGATCTTGGTCTTGTCGTCGTCGACGAACGACCGGTTGAACGCGCGTGCGCCGATGGTCCTGAACAACGTGGCCGCGGCGACATACGCGGGCTTGGGCGTGAGGTCGAGCCGCACGAGGCCGAAGTTCGCTTCCTTCTCCGCCGCGTCCACGCCGTCGTCGACGAAGTCGTACCAGATCACCGTTTCCACGCTGCCGAAGCGGCGCGAGAGCAGGAAGGTGCGTGCTGCCGCCGCCGCCTGCTTGTGCTCCGAGAGACCGGCTTCCGTGGGACTCGACGGCCAGCCGATTTCCGTGATGTACACCTTCAGCCGTCCGACGCCGGAGCGCGGGTGCGACTGCGTCATGCGCTGCAAATGCGGCCATACGGTCGAGACGTTCACGCGCGGCAGCGGCGATCCCTTCGCCTCGTAACCGCGGTCCGGGTCGTACGGCGACATGTACGGATGAATGCTGAAGCCGTCCTGATAGTCGAGCGCGTTCGCCTTCACCATCTGCACGATGCAATCGCCGCCGGGACCGCCGCCCGCTCCGCCGCCCCCGCACGACACCACGCTCGCGTCGGGACTTTCTTTCTTGATTGCCGTGTAGACGGGCTTGAGCAGCGCAATGTAAGTGTCATAGCCGATGCTCGGGAAAGCCGGCTCGTTCCAGACTTCCCACGTCTTCACGTACTTGCCGTAGAACCCGACCACCTTCTGCGCGTAACGCACGAAGAGGTCGCGTTCTTGCTGCGTCTGCGGAAACCCCTTCGGTCCCTTGAACAGGCCCGGGTAGGCGCGGCCGTTGCCGTAGTCGAGCACGATCAACGGCTTCAACCCAATCTTCGAGGCTTGCGCGACATATCCGCCATAGTCGCTGTCCTTGCGCGGGAACTGGAACTTGCCGGGCGTCGGTTCGACGTCGGTCCAGTACAGTTCGTCGCGAATCCATGTGAAGCCTGCGCGCTTGATGAGCGACATCACCGTCGGCGGATCACCCTTTCGTTGTCCGAAATGTGTCGCGACGCCGGCTTCCCTGAAATTGCCGTTGCCCGCCGCGAGCGCGGCAAGACTGACCTTGAGCGAATCGCTTTCGCCGCCGTCCTTCGATACGACCTTCGCGTCGAGCGTATAGAGCCCAGCGCCCGGCAACGAGACATTGACGGCCACCTGCGCGCCGCCCTTTCCCTGCGACGGCGACACGCGGTACGTGTCGAGCGGCGTGCGCGAGAGCTCGGCGTTATCGTCGTAGCGATACAGCGTCGCGACGACCTGATCGCCGTCCGACGCGCTGCCAGCATCCATCTTCAGCGTGATGCGCTTCGCGCCAGCATCGTCGCTGATGAGCGAACCCGGCGCGCTGGCGAGTTGCAGGCCGCTCGCGGCGAAGCATGCGTCCGCGGCGGCGAGGCCGGTCGACAGCGCGGCGAGCATCGAGACGATGCGCACCGTCGGATCGACATGCCACGTGCGGCGCGGCACGTCGTGCTTCGTGCTGAATGCCAACATGAAACTCCCGTAGGCGGCGGATTCGAAACGCGGCAGCGCGCGCCGCGCTCAGGCGGCGGGCGGTCCGCGAGGTCTCACAGAGAAGTGCTGCCGCCTATTCCTCTTCCGTGGCGAGATTCGACGTGTACGCGCTCGCGTAGGCATACGTGCGCTTCTCGCTGCGGCGCTTCGGCACCGCGTTGAAGATCACGCCCGCGATGCGCGCGCCAGTCAGGTCGAGCCGCTTGATGGCTTCCTGAAGCTCGTCCTCGCTTTGCGCGCTCGGCCGCACCACGATCACCGAGGAGCCGGCGTTCGCGGCGATCAGGTTCGCGTCGCTGACCGCGAGCACTGCGGGGGTATCGATGATGACGAGATCGAACTGCTGCTGCATGTAGTCGAGGATTAACGGCAGGCGCGGCGTCGAAAGCATCTTCGACGGATTGGCCGGGAAGCGGCCGGCCGTCATGAGCGAAAGCCCCGGCACGTCGCTCTCGCGAATGGCCTGATCGACCTGAATCTTGCCGGCGAGCACTTCTGCGAAGCCATTGCCGCCGTTCTGACCGAAGATCGATGCAATGCGTCCGCGTCGCATGTCGCCGTCGATCAGCAACACGTTCTTGCCGGTTTGCGCGTGCAGCACGGCGAGGTTCGAAGCGACGAACGTCTTGCCGGTTCCGGGCGTCGCGCCGACGACCGCGAGAATATTGTTCGGGGCGGGCGCGATATCCAGCATCAGCGACGCATGCACCGCGCGCAACGCTTCCACGGCCATGTCGCGATTGCCGAGCGCCGACAGCGCGTGGCTGCCTTCGAGCGACCCCGCGTTCGGATCGTCGCTCAGTACGCGGCGCGATACATCGTTGATGACGGAGGGCAGACGACTCTTTCCGGGCAGAAGCGAAGGCCTGGCTGTGCGGTCGAGCCGCGCCTGCATCGGGCTGAAGCTCACTGCGCCGAACACCGGCAGGCTGAGACGGCTCTCGACCGAGTGCGGCGTCTTCACCGCGCGCGAAAGCTGATCGCGGAAGAACACGAAGAGAATGCTCAGGATCACGCCACCTGCGGCGCCGCCCGCCATGACCAGCATGCGCTTGGGCTTGGACGGTTCGGTCGGATAAATGGCCGAGTCGATCAGATGCACATTGCCGATGGTGCCTGCGCGCGTGACGGCCAGTTCGCTTGCTTTTTCGCGCATGGCGACATAGATGTCCTCGGCCACCTTTGAATCGCGCGTCAGGTCCATGAGCTTGCGCTCGGAGCCGGGCAGTTGCCCGAAGCGTTTGTCGAAGGCCTGCTTTTGCGCGTTGAGCGTGGCGAGCTGTTCGTCGATGGTGCGGACTTCGCGCGTCGTCGGCGCGAAGCGGCTCGCCATCTGCGTGCGCTGCATGGTGAGCGCCGCAATTTGCCGTTCGATGTCGATGCTGCCTTGCAGATACGACGTCGCTTCGGTGCCCGGCTGCATGGAGTTCGACGACTTGCGGTAATTGCTCAATTCACTCTCGGCGCGTTGCAGTTCACGCTCGAGACGCGGCAGCTCGCCGATGATGAAGTCGCGCGTGACACTCGCTTCTACGCGATGCTGGTCGATGTGCGCGGCGATATAGGTCTGCGCGATCGCATCGGTGATTTGCTGCGCGAGCTTAGGGTCATCGTTCTCGTAGACGACCTGGACGACGCCCGAGTCCTTGGTCGACTCCATCACCTTCAGGCTTTTCTGGAAGCGCGAGACGGCCTGATACTCGCTGAAACGCACGACCTTGAACTCGGTGCCGGGACGCGCGACCAGCTTGTCCACCATGATCGAGATTCCGTCGGCATTCGTCAGATGACCGACGGTGCCATGCAGGATCGAGTTGCCGTCGGAGTCCGTCAACTCGTAAGCGCCCTGCGGCAGCGCGCGCAGGATGAATGCCTTGTTTTCCAGACGCGGCGGTACCTCCAGCGTGCTGATGTCCGCATCTTCTCCGCCCCACGCGAACGACTTCAGACCGAGAACCGGCGCCATGGGTTGCCCCGGCGTGGCGAACATGCTCGAAATGCGCCCGAGGAGCGGCACCTGTCTCGGCGTGATAGAGAGATTCTGATGGTACTTCTTGATCACTGGCAAAAGGACGGCGCGGCTTTGCATGATCTGCATTTCGGCATCCGTCGGCAACGTGGCCGGACCCGCCTGCTGTTGCCCTTGTGTGTTCACGCCGAGCGCATTGGGATTCGGGAAATCCACTTTGATGAGTGCGTCCGACGAATAGACCGGTGTGGCGATGAACGCGTACAGCGTCGCCAGGCCTGTCACCAGGACGATGATCCCGAGCACGAGCCACACGTTATCGACCATCAGCTTCCAAAAGTCACTCGCTGAAAAGCTGTCGTCTCGCGTGCGCGCGGGGACTGGATCGATCCCAAGAACTGGTGTGTTCATCAGAGAGTTTCCTTATTCGTTCGAATGGCGGTCCAACGAAAAGCGGCGATAGCGCGACCGACGAAGTCGGCAACGAACGTTGTGGTTACGATGCTTGGCGATAAACGTCGGATGACGAAACGTACGACGTTAGCTGTACGCACGGACGGAAGTGAAATGTCAACGTCCAATACTACTTACCTTCACGCCTCGCCAAATTGCAGTACGTGCGCCAACCCACATTGCGATAAAAGGGACGGAAATGCAAGCGGAATACTCGGCACTTACATAGGTCTGCTTCACGATCGTTCGATACGCGATGGCGAGACGAACGAAACGTCCGACGAACCCGACTTAATTCAGTGCGTAGTCTGAAGTATCTCCAGCAGCCTCGTGGCCGCGCCGTCCCACTTGAACTTGCGCGCGTGTTCCAGTCCTGCGCGCCTATGCATCGCGCGGACGTCTTCTTGCGTTGCCATGATGCGAATCTTGGCGGCGATGTCTTCGACCGAACTCGCATCGCAATACATGGCGGCATCTCCGCACACTTCGGGCAGCGATGCTTCAGACGAAACGATCACGGGGCATCCACAGTACATCGCTTCCAATGGCGGCAGTCCGTATCCTTCGTACAAAGAAGCGAATACGAGGCATGCGGCGCTGCCGTAGAGGGCTTTCAGTTCGCCGTCGGTTACGAATCCCGCCCATATCACGCTATCCGAATCGAGCGTTGGCGCGGAGTCGCTCGATGCGAATACCCGGGCGTTCGCGCCGCCCGCTATGACGAACTTGAAGCCGTCGAGATCTTTCAGCAGCCGCGTCGCTTCGAGCACGCGCCGCAGATTCTTGCGCGGATCGAGGCTGCCAACGAGAACGCAATACCTGTCTTTCACGAGCGAAAGTCTCTCGAGAATCGAAGGCTCGGGCGTGACGCGGTCCATGTGATCAGCGCCGGGACGTACCACCATGACGCGGGATTCGTCGACACCCAGGTGATGACAGATGCGGTTTCGCGAGAATCCCGAGACTGTCAGGATGGTGCTGGCCTGTCTGCGCAGCAGCGAGAAGCGCAAGCGGTACCACATGACGAATTTCTTCGAGAACCCGTGCGGTACGTCGTAGACGGCCATGTCGTGAATCATCAACATATGCCGCCGCTTAAACAGTGGTCCTGTGTTGCAGAGGCTGATGAGCGTATCGCGGCGCGACTCCAGCGGCAAAGCGATCTGCTCCCAGAGGTTGCCTTTGAGCCGTCGGCCGATCTGAGTCGGGCGCGCTGCGAGACCGAGATCCGTCGCATTGGACGGAATCAGCACGGGCAGTTCCGTCGGAGACTTCGTGTGCGACTGCATGGCGCGCGTCAGTTCATACGCCACGCGCTGCACGCCGGTAATGCGTTGTGAGGCGAACTTACCATTGATTGCGAAGCCCATCGGAGGTCCCTGATAGATGCACGCGGCAATTCTTCATACGTCCAACGCGGTGCAAGGAGCCGCAAAAAAATGGACGCGGCTCACGCATAGGACACGTTCTACCAGAGACAAAGTTTCGTGTCATGCGCATTTGCCGAGAAATTGCGAGGCCGTGAGTTGCGCCAAACATATGCTGAATCGAATCAATCGCAATCCTTAGAAGATTATCGGTTCATAGAATCAATGGCTGACAAGGTGAATGAGCGATAGGGTGAGTCGCGATTATTTCGCTCAGCGATTTATTTCTGGGATCTAATTCACGCAAGCTTCATTGCTCAAGTCACCAGGATCGCTTAGAGTGTGCTCTTTCCGTTGCATGTGCGACGGCACTCATCTGTTCTACGCGAATACCTCAACCGCCTGATGAATAAAGGTCAGGCTTGCATAACACCTCGTTGACTCAGTAAGGCACTGGCATCGTCCATGCTTCGCTTCGACGCCACGTTCCTTCGACAACGCTTAGGTATACCAAGCGTAATCGTCAGACAAAGGAATCCGCATGCGACCGAATTGGCGATACCTTCATGAACGGCAAACGCACCGCGAGATCGACGACAAGTCGTTCGCAGCCACGCTGTACGCCATGTTCGCGCTCTTCGTGCGCGCACTGGATATCGTCAGGGTCGTCGGACTCTTTCTTCTACTGACCATTTCCATGTGGGTGTATCAATCGATCGAAAAGCTGCTTAATCGAGGTGCGAAAAGTAGTCGCCAATAGTGCAAGCCGGCAGCCTGGCGAGCCCAGTTGGAGCATCCACCTACAGGAGTTACTGTGAGAGTTGCTATCGTCCACGACTGGCTCGTGGTGTCGGGCGGAGCGGAGAAGGTGCTCCATCAGATCATCGAATGCTTTCCCGAAGCGGACATCTTCACGCTGGTCGACTTCCTGGAGGACCGAACGTGCATCAATAAACGTCCGGTTCGAACCTCTTTCATTCAGCAATTGCCGCTTGCCAGAAAGCACTACCGCAGCTACCTGCCGCTGATGCCCATCGCCATCGAGCAGTTCGACCTTTCCGGCTATGATCTCGTGATCTCGAGTTCGTATGCGGTCGCGAAGGGCGTGCTGACCGGACCGGACCAGTTGCATATCAGCTACATGCATTCGCCGATTCGCTATGCATGGGACCTTCAGCACCAGTACCTAAACGAGGCCGGGCTCTCGAAGGGCGTCAAGTCGGTGTTCGCGCGGGCATTGCTGCACTATATTCGCGGCTGGGACGCGCGTTCGACGAACGGCGTCGATTACCTCATCGCGAATTCGCATTTCATTGCGCGGCGCATTAGAAAGGCGTATCGGCGCGACGCGACCGTGATTTATCCGCCGGTCGATATCGCAGCGTTGCCCGCTCGCGTTCAAAAAGACGACTTCTATCTGACGGCTTCGCGCATGGTGCCGTACAAGCGGATCGATCTCATCGTGAAGGCATTCTCGATGACGCCCGAGCGCCGGCTGATCGTGATCGGGGACGGCCCCGACATGCGCAAGGTGCGCGCGGCGGCCGGGCCGAACGTCTCGATACTCGGCTATCAGTCGTTCGAAGTACTGCGCGATCACCTTCAGCGTGCACGCGCGTTCGTCTACGCCGCAGAAGAAGACTTCGGCATCTCGATCATAGAAGCACAGGCTTGCGGCACGCCGGTCATCACCTATGGACGGGGCGGCGCGCTGGAGACGGTCATTGGTATCCCGAGTGAGCGCGCCACGGGTGTCTTCTTCAAGGAGCAGACGCCCGAATCGTTGAACGAAGCCGTTACGCGTTTCGAACGCAACCGGCATGCGTTCGACCCGCAGGTATGCCGCGACAATGCCGAGCGCTTCTCACGAGAGAAATTCAAGGCGGCGCTCAGGGCGTTCATCGAAGTGCAACTGGCTCGTTCTCCGTCCGAGACGATGCTCGACAGGCGGGCGGCGTCCAGAGACATTGCAGTAGAAACGGGCGTTACTGAAGCAGTCGCGTCGTCGAAGTGATGCAACGGCGCGGGCCGGTGGCGCTGCCGGTCCCGCGCATTCGACCTTACTGAGCGGTATCCAGATTGACGTGATGCGGGCGGCTCACGGTCCTCTCCGTGTGAATGAGAGCCGTGGCAGCGGAAGGTTTGAAGCCGGACGCGAGCGCCGCGACAGCCGAGCCGACGCCGCGAATCGCCGCGTGCTCCCAGCTGTGCGCGGCGCGCGGCTCGCCCGGCGCATGCGGCGCCCAGCCGTGGAAGCTCAGGAACGGCCCGGCGCCCGTTCTGGCGCGACTGTAGGTCCTTGCTCTCTCGGTCAGCGACGCGAGCATGGGTTGCTCGGCCACATCCGCGCGACGTCTCAGCGTCTCGAGCACGGACATCGCGGCGGCCAGCGATTGCACGAGCACCGGTATCGCACGGCCAACGCCCACGTCCAACAGACGCAACACGCGAGAGAGGTCCGCAGTATCGTCCGCGAGTTCGCGGCTTGCGAGCACGATAGCGGCATCGGACGAGCCGCGCGCCATCTCGAAGAGACTCAAAGCATCAGCGACCGTGAACTGGTCTAGCGCGTGCATTCGCATCGCTGCGAAGCCGAGCGCGCATCCGCTCAACGCGTCTTCGCCGACGCCCTGCCAGTCAAAGCCGTCGGACAGTTCACGCGCAACGCTATTCCCATGCTGAGACTGATTGAGCGAGAGAAGCGACAGCAAGGTGTTTCGCGGCCCTGCGGACACGCGCGACACCACGATATTCAGCGGATCCCTGCTTGAAGACCCCGCCGCGTTCGCCGTGAGCAGTACCTTCACGTGTCCCTCTGGCAGCGATACGAAACGGGGTTCGATTTCCGGCCCGCCGATCTGCAACAGCGACGGCTCGTGCGTCGTCAGTTCGAACTGCTTCGCATAGCCGTTCGATTTCTCGTCGCTTATCAGGAGATCGACAGGACGCCATGCGCCGAGCCGGCGCGCCCAGAGTTTTCCCCAGACATGATAGGCAGGCGTGTCGGCGAAAAGCGCGCGCGCGCCGCGCGTAAGGTCCACGTCTGCGGCAGCCCACATGAGCCACTCGGGAATGTCTTCGGGAACGAGGTCGATCGTATGTTGAGCGAAGCGACCGATCAGCGGAATGCGGCGCGTGATGGTCGATCCGTTCCGAGTGGCGAGCTCGACGACGACGAACGACAAGCCGCCATGCCGGCTTGCGCCGCGACTGTCGGCCTGTTCGCGTCCGCGATACGCGTCGTCCGGCAATTGAACCGTCGTTGGCCGCCTGGTTGAGAGAATGACGCGCTCAACGAGTGAACCGAACTCACTCTTTATTTCAGCAGGCAGTGCCACATCCCCTTCATCATCGTCAGTCAGCGACGCGAGGCTGAGAATAACGACTCGGCTCATACGATGGCCCCTGTGTAGTGGGAGACAACGGAGTACTTCAGACGAAAGGACGCCTGCAACGGCAATTTATCGAAGTGGACAATACAAGATTCTTCGCTCTACTACGATACATGTACACCCGGCTTGCGCAAATAAAAATGCGAGGGTGACGTTATTTTTCGAGTACGTCGGAGCGTGGAGGCGAGGCAGCGTCGAACGCATCTCGCGATGGAACGGGCAGCGTCATCACCCGTTGGGCCTGCGCCTCGAAAGTCTCGCGAGAGAAGCGCCGACGAAACTCGGCCGCGAGCGATGCCATCGGGACATCAAGCGCGGCGAAGATACGTTGTACGAACGCAGTGTGATCGCCTGGAGGGAAGAGCAACGTTTCGGGAAGGTAAGCATCGAGTCCGGACACGCGCGATACCACAATCGGTCGCTCCGCGAGCACGGCTTCGATCATCACGAGCGGCACGCCCTCGAAAGCAGACGGCAGCACCAGCGTGTCGCTCGCCGCGATATAGGGCAGCACGTCGGCTTGCGCGCCGACCACGCGAACGTGCGCGGACAAGATCGGGCTTGCCTGCACCATGTGGGCCGCGCGCTGCGCGTCGGGTCCTTCGCCGACAATGAGTACGAGCGTGCGCTCGAAGGCATCGGCGTGTCGTTCTATCGTTTCGAGCAGAAAGTCTTGCCGCTTATGCGTGAAGTCGATTCGCCCAATATGAGCGACGATGGTCGTGCCGTCGTCCGGCAAGCCCAGCATAGCGCGGGCCGCTGACCGCGTGAGCGTGGACTGTGCGAAGCGGTCGTCCACGCAGTTCGCGAGTATGGTCGTGCGCGCGTTCGGTGCCAGCGTGCGCAGCTTGGCGCGTAGATGTTCGTTGAGCGTGATGAATTCGTCGGGCATGCGATACACGCCACGCTTCACCAGCCACTTGAGTCTGTCGACAAGGCGGCCGCTATCGGGACCGTCTCCAACGAGCGGCAGATAGCTCACCGAGCGCGTGCGGGTCACTCGCGCGGCCAAAAGCCCGGCGAGTCCTGAAACAATCGTGCCTTGGGCAATGAGTAGTCGAGTCAGTTTCAATCTGCGCAGGATCGAGGCGGTCGAGCGCGTCATGCGAAGCATCGCGAACGCATTGCCGCGTATCGACTCGGCTGTATATGACAGGCCAATCGTCTGCACTTTTGAATGCGCGCGCGCGAGGTCTTCCACGAAGCCAAAGAGCGCGGCGTTCTGCCTGGGCGCCAGGATATACAAGGTTTCGATCTGCGCGTTCCCGACAAGCGCAATCATGAAACGCTTGAGCATCTCCTCGTGACCGCCGTTGATGCCCGAATCACAGTAGATCCCAACCTTCACGGCATTCTCCCTTTTTGTGCGCGTCCTCGCGCTTCTTCATGGCTTTGCTGCCGACAACGTCGAGTACGTCTGTGCGTCATGATTGCAATGGGCCGCCGTTCACCAGTCGGGCTTGGTCGCCCTCTGTCATCTCAGTGTGAAGCTTAGGCAAAAAAGGAATGAATTATTAGCACTCGCGCATTCCTGAACCGGCGTGCTTCGCATGAAGCGCATGCGGCTCATGACGCATCGCAAAGCGGTTTGTCTGTAGAAAGCAATTAGCCGGATGTCCGAAGCGATTCGCGAAGCGTGAATGCAAAGCATCGATCAGGCCAAGCGTGAGTCGGCGATGGGCAACGAAACCGCACGGTCTCTGCAGCGTTTGTTGCGATGTCGTCCACGACGCTCAGTGTAGGGAAAATGGCAGGCGGTGTCTGCCGAAATTAATGCCTGAAACAAGGCGCGAACGCAGTGCCGTTGCGCGAACAATCTCGTCTACCTAAGTGTTAATAGGTGTGCTAAGGTCGGTGCCACTTCAATGCACGATAGCTTCGTCCGTTTCAACATGCACTGCATGACCGATGCACCAACGCGTCGCAGACGGCGCTCAAACCGATATGTGACCATGGATCAGCGGGAAGAGTTGCGCTCGCTTTATTGCGTCGTTTGTCCTCGTTGCGAAAGCGTGTCGCCAGCAGATGACCTGTCGTGTCCTTACTGCGGCGCAGATCGACATGGTGCTGTGTTGACGCGAGCTCAGGCGTCGCTCCTCGGCATAGACGAGGCTGCGCGCGCGCTGGTGCGCGCCGCTTCATCGCAAGTCGGAGACATGCGCCGCGATCAAGTGGACGATGCCACACACGCGGACAGCGCGAATCAATCGGCGGCATTGGTGTCGTCGCCCACTTATTTCGCTGTGAAGCGCAAGTGGGCTGCCGTGTTGACCGTAGGCGTGTGCGTGCTGGCCGGCATCGTTGCGTGGGTGCGCACTTCGCACAGTCCCGGTGCCGGCGAGCCGCACGATGACCGCGTGAGTGTCGTCGGGACGGTTCATAAGCTGCCGCCTGTTGCGCCGGCCGCTCGTTCCGATGACGTCGCGCCAGGAGGCTCGGCATCCGATGCGCAAGCACGCTTTCTCGCGATGACCAATGCGCCCGGCCGAGCTATCTTTGCATTGCCGGCTTCGATGGATATCGCACCATGCGCCACGGCGTCGATGCCTGCATGCGTTGCATTGGCTGAAAGCCAAGCGTCGAACACAGCGCGCGATACCGGCGGCTCGACGGCCACGGTCGTTCCTGAAGCGCCTCATTCAATCGCATCGGCTTCGGCGAAGCCGGCGGCACGAAAGCATGGTCGCGTCGAACATGCTTCGGTGAGCACGCGGCAGGCGCCGACGCACTCACGTGCGCATGCCAACGAGAGGACGACTCACGCCCAGCCTGCTCCGCGTTCGGTTCGTCACGCGAAGAAGATCGACAAGACGCATCCGCGCGTGCGCACCGTGCAACGTACAGTGGCACCGCCACGCGGCGAAGCTGACGCATCGGACGCGCCAGGCGCGGGCACAGTCGCGCCGGTCGCCGATCCCGCGATGACGTCTTCCGCAAGCTGGAAGCCGGGCAGCGGTTCCGAGCCCAACGACAACCTCCGCTCGCGCATAGGCAGGCTATTGCCGGCCGGCGTCGCGGCCACCAACAAGGGACGCGGAGAGGCGCACTGACGATGCACGGAGCCACGCGACTCACGCAACCAATGTGGCCATCCGCACATTCGCTTTACTCTGTCATTTGCAAGAATCGTTTGCTGTAATTGTCGCCGGTGGAACGAGCGATAACGAGCAGAAGATCGTGCCACCGTCTTCCCCCGAGGCATGAGGGCTTCCGGATGTTCGCCAAGACACTCATCGACGGCGCGAAGGCGTGGCTGCCGGACCCGGTGTTTTTGAGCATTGCCCACCGACATAAGGTCGGACGATTCCCGAACATGTGGAATCCCAAGACGTTCAACGAAAAGATTCTGCATCGCTGTCTCTATCCCGATCCGCGTTACATGGATCTGACGGACAAGCTAAGAGTTCGCGATTACGTGGCGAACAAGATCGGTCCGCAACACCTGATCCCCTTGCTTGCAGAACCCGGCGCGTTCACGAAAGAAGTCTTCGATGCGCTGCCTTCCGCGTTCGTCATGAAGGCGAATCACGGCAGCGGCTTCGTGGAAGTGGTGAAAGACAAGAGCCGTGTGTCGTTCGATCGACTCGCGGCGCTGTCGCAACAATGGCTGTCCACGCCCTTTTATAAAGTCGCGCGGGAACGCCATTACCGCATGATCGAGCCGCGCATCTTTTTCGAAGCGCTGCTGCTCGCCGAAGATGGCGAGGTTCCCGCTGATCTGAAGTTCCATGTCTTCAACTCGCCCTCCGGCCAGCAGACGATTTTCGTCACGGTGATATCGGGCCGCTTCACCGATCATCCTCGCGGCGATACATACGACGCCGCGTGGCGGTTGCAGGACATCTGGTTCGGTCACTATAAGCGTAGCGACACGCCTGCGCCGCCGCCCGAATCGCTCGATTCGCTCCTTCGGATTGCAGGCGTGCTGGCCAAAGAGTTCGAATACGTGAGAGTCGATCTCTACGAGACCGACGGAAACGTGTACTTCGGGGAACTAACGTTCACGCCGGGCGCGGGAGTTTTTCCAATTCGTCCCGATCACGTCGATTACGAATGGGGCCGGCTTTTCAAGGTTGGTCCGCGGCATCCTTGCAACCGATAGGCGAGCGCGTGAACCAACGCAGACGGCGGATCACATGCGGCGGCCTGCTCTCCCTGGCGATGTGCGTCGGCGCGCGTGCGCAGAGCCGGCCGCTCTCGGACGCGCAGATGGTCGGTGTTCTGCTGACCGCGAATCAGGCGGAGATCGCAGCAGCGCAGATTGCGTTGCGCAGGACACGGTCCACCAGTCTGCGGAGTTTCGCCACGCGCATCGTCGATGAAAACGCGCAGATCGCGCAGGAGACGAACGACATGTTGCGAAGGCTCGGCGCGAACGCGCAGCCGAGCAGCGTGAGCGACGTGCTCGCGCGTCAAAGCCGCGACGACACCGAGATGCTCGACGAGCAAGACGAATACGCATTCGCGCAAGCCTATCTCGAACGCGAGGTCGATTTTCTCGGGCGGCTCGTGAATACCGTCGATGGATTCATCCGATCCACGCATAGCGCGGATGTGAAAGTACTGCTCGTGCGAGTCAGGCCGGCATTCACGCTTCATCTCGATCAGGCGCGACGACTCCAACTGGTGTTTCAACGCCCCGGCTTCGGTCATTGAGTGGGACAGGCAGCGTCTGCAATGCATTCCACGAAGTCTTGTTTGCCGATTGATTATCGGCGCGCTAGATTGGAATCATTCACGCACTGTCGGAGCCGGCCATGTCACAGATCCTGACGCAATACTGGCAAGCGTTATTGGTCCCCGTAGGACGGGCTCGACAACGCTGGCGGCAACGCGCATACGAGCGCGCGATGCGAGCGTGCGCATGCTCGGCCGCAAGCAAACCGACGCAGCGCGACGAGCAGGCAAGCGGCCCGGAGCGGCTCGAACAGATTGCGCTTTACGCGCGCGCGGGCTATTTCAACATGGGCTATACGGTGGACGCGTTCAGCACACCCGCCGATTTGCCTCCACATTGATGTCGACGACGGCCGCGCGCTTCGCATATCCCGCGGCATATCTCGCGGAGGCATATTCGTAGCATTCTTCCTTCGTTTGTGCGCAAGCGCCGCGCTTGTACAGTGAACGCTCCTGACACTTCGCTCGGACGTTCAGCGCATGAGGGCATCTTCCGCATGCAATCGACTGCTCGTGCTCGTTATGCTCGTTGCGTCGTGTGTTGCACTAAGCGCGGCGCACGCGGAAGGAACGGTACGCATCGTCGATCAATATGGCATCGGCTCCTTGCTGCTGAAAGTGGCGAAGGACCAGAAGTTGATCGAGAAGGAAGGCGCGCGCGCGGGGCTGCATATCGACGTGCAATGGACCACGCTGTCCGGCGGCGCCGCGGTCAATGAAGCCTTGCTCTCGGGCGCCGCCGATATCGCCACGCTCGGCATCGGTCCGCTGATGACGATTTGGGACCGCACGCGCGGTCATCAGGATTTCCGCGCGATGTCGGCGCAGAGCGCGGTGCCGGTGTATCTCGTGTCGAACGATGCGCACATTCGCAGCATCGCGGATATCGGCGAGAAAGACCGCATCGCGGTGGTGTCGGTCGCCGTCTCGCAGCAGGGGCGGCTGTTGCAGATGGCTTCGGCCAAGGCGTTCGGCGATGCGGAGTACGCGCGTCTGGACCGGTTCGAAGTGAACATGCCGCACGCGGATGCGACGACGGCGATGCTCGCAGGCAGCTCGGTCATCAGCCTTCACTTCTCGAACGCGCCTTATCAGTATCAGGAACTCGACGACCCGAAGATTCACAAGGTCATCAGTTCGACGGACATACTGGGCGGCCCGGCGACGAGCAGCGTTGCCGTCACCTCCGACAAATGGCGCAAGGATAACCCCCGCACCTATGCGGCCGTGCGCGCGGCGCTCGTCGATGCGGCGCGGCTCGTTGCATCCAACAAGCCCGAGGCTGCGGCCATCTATATCCGACAGGACGCATCGAAACTGTCGCCGAGATTCGTCGAACGCATTCTGAATGACAAGGACGCGAGTTTCTCCACGACCCCTGAAAACACACTCGCACTCGGCGCTTTCCTGTTCAAGGTGGGCGTCATTCGCCACGAGCCGAAGTCGTGGCGCGACTACTTCTTCACCGACGATCCCGACGCGCATGGCAGCTAACGCGGTCGGGTCGCTCGCAGAAACAGACCCACACTCAAAGCGGAGATTCGCCCATGAACGCAGCCGTCATCGCACACCAGGCAACCGAACACGAGATCGAAGTGCGTCCTTTGTCGGCGCATATCGGCGCGGAGATTAGCGGCGTCGATCTGACGCGTGCATTGCAACCTGCCCAGGTCGCGGCGATTCGCGCGGCTTTGCTGAAGTGGCGCGTCGTGTTTTTCCGCGAGCAGTTCCTCACGCATGAACAGCATGTCGCGTTTTCGGCGCAGTTCGGCGAATTGACTGTCGGGCATCCCGTGTTCGGTCATGTGGAAGGGCATCCGGAGTTGTACTCGATCTCGAAGTTTCGCAAGGCGACGCGCTTCGAAGGTCAGGCGCTGCTGCGGCCGTGGACCGGATGGCATACGGATGTGACGGCAGCGGTCAATCCGCCGTTCGCATCGATTCTTCGCGGCGTGACGATCCCGCCATATGGCGGCGATACGCAGTGGACCAACCTCGTCATCGCTTACGAGAAGTTGTCCCCAACGCTGCGCGCATTCGTCGACGGCTTGCGCGGCATACATCGCTTCGCGCCGCCGCAAGGCGCGAGCGGCACCGATGCATTCGCGAAGGCGGTCAACGAGCACACGCTCGTCAGCGAACATCCGCTCGTGCGGGTGCATCCGGAGACCGGAGAGCGCGCGTTGTATGTGAGCCCGGGCTTTTTGAAGTCCATCGTGGGCCTGACGCCGCGTGAGAGTCAGGCGCTGCTCGAATTGCTATGGGAACATGTGACGCGACCGGAGTTCACGGTCCGCTTCAAGTGGGAGCCGGGCAGCATCGCGTTCTGGGACAACCGCTCGACAGCCCACCTTGCGCCGACGGATATCTTCGATCTCGACTTCGACCGTCAGCTCTATCGCACGACGCTCGTCGGCGATGTGCCCGTTGGGCCCGACGGCAAGCGGTCTATCGCGATAGAAGGCTCGCCTGTCGGCGCGGCTGCTGCCGTCGCGTTGAATTGAGCGCAGCGGCGACCGGGTCGCCGCGCATCCTCATCACAGGACAGACGACGGCTAAAGCAGCTTGGCGGCGGCCTTGAACCTGCGCTTCTGTTCCTTCTCCAGCACGCGCAGCGCGCGGTCCGCCGCGCCGTCGGGCAGTGCCGCGCGGTGCTCGAGCAGCAGATCGCGGCTCGCGACGACATCGTTCAGTTCACCGAAACGCTTCTGCACGCGCTTCAGGTTCTTCAGGCCCTTGCGCTGCTTCTTGCCCAGAAGCGGCTCGAAGAATTCCAGCAGATAGCGGACCTTCTTTCCGGCCTTGCGGACTTCATGAAACGACTCATAGTCCGAGCGGCCTTTGCGTGATGCCACGCGCATCCGCTTCTTGAGTTGCTTCTGCGCCGCAACGACGCGCTGTCTGGCGAATTTCGTCAGCGGCGTGCGTTGCGCGGCCGTGTTCAACTCGCGATTCGCTTCGCTCATCGCTTCGCGCAGCGTCTGCTTGACACTCGCATGAGCAAGCGTTTCGAGGCTCTTTCGCGAGGCTTCGGAGCGGCTCTGGCGGAATGCGTCGAGCAGCTCCCGGTCGCCGGTGGCTTCCACGAGACCGATGAGGATGTCCCAGTCGCGCGTATTGCCTGCGGCGTTTGCGAGGAATTTGTAAATGGCGCGCTGCTGCGTGTCGAAGTCTTCGTGAAGTATCGGCCGGTACGCCCACAGCAGCGTGCGCAGGCGTCGCAGCGCCACGCGCAGCTTGTGCAGTTGTTCGGCCTCGCCTTCGTGTTCCAGCGCGGACGCCTGAGCGATGGCTTCGCCGACGAGCGGCTCCGCAAACGTCGAAAAGTTTGTCTCAGCGGTCGCCGGGCGATTGTCGGCGTTCTCGTCGTCCTTCTTCATGATCGTTTCCCGGTGTGATGCAACGGCATCTATAAGGCAAGATTCGTACCGCATCCACCATGTGATAAGAGCCTTGCCCGTTGCGCCGTTCGCGCCGCGAGATTGTCACGAGAGCTTCATATTCAACGGCGGCGTTGCTTCTGGAGGACGATGGTTTCGAACAGTTCGTAGTCGGCGGTGGGCGTCTTATCCGCGCCCGGCGCGTGGTAGTAGTTCATCGTGATCGACGTCTTTCCGCCACGTTCGCCCGGATCGTGATCGAACACGGCGATGCCGTAGCCCGTGCCCGTATCGCGTTGCGCGGACCAGATGGCGTCCTCCACCGCGTCGGCGACAGGGCGCACGAAGGTGCCCGCCGTCTTGCCGGGCACCGGGCCATTCCGCTTGGTGAAGATCTGCGCTTGCGGATTGCCCGTGCCCGCATCGGTGCCGTAGACGTCGAGCGGCGCGCTCGTGCCGCCGCCGCCGAGTATCAGATGCACGGTGCCGTGCGTCGTGTCGATCGGATCGTTGGCGCGCTGGGTGGTGGTGACCGGGCGCGGCTGCAACGTGTCGACGCTTTCGCCCGTCACGGCATCGCGGCCCGCGTGATGGTTACAGCCGCGCACGGGATGGCTGCGCTCGTAGTCGTGATCGTGGCCGCACAGCACGAGATCGACGCCGTACCGGTCGAAAAGCGGCAGCCATGCTTCGCGAATGCCCTTGTCGGAGCCGTTGCCCGTCTTCGAAGAACTGAGCGCGTCCTGATGCATCTGCACGACGATCCAGTCGATGTCGTCATCGTGCTTCGCCTCGCGCAAGGTCTTCTCCAGCCAGCGCGTTTGTTCGCCGCCGCTATAGCCACGTACATAGAAGGATGTGCCCGGTTCAATCGCGGGATGGCCGGTGCTCGCCGCCGGCACCAGCGGCGACGGTCCCGCGACGAACGCGGCGGCGTCCTGATACACGACGTCGTCCGCATCGAGCGAAATGAAGAGCACGGAACTCACCCGAAAGCTGTACCAGCGGCCGCCAAAGCGCGTGCCATTGTCGGGCAACGTGTAGCGCGTGAGGTACGAATCGAAGCCCTGCGGGCCGTTATTGAACTCGATCTCATGGTTGCCGGGACACGGCATCCACGGACGATTCGCGGCCGAAACTTGCGCGTTGTTGCCGAAGTCGCGCCACACGTCCGGCTGATGCGTCGGGTTCAGATTGGCGTAACAGAGGTCGCCGTTCAGCAGATGAAAGAGCGGTTGAAAGCGTTCGACGGCCTGCACGGCGAAGCGGCTTTGCGGCGAGGACAGCACCCATCCGGTGTTGGGCGTCGCGAGATCGCCGTAACTCGTGAAGCGGAACTTGCAACGCCCGCGCGGCGCGGTGCGAAAGCTCGCGCAGAAGGGCTGAGCCGCGTTGCTGTCGTTGTCGGCCGTAACTTCGTAGCGGTACGTCGTGTCCGGATGCAGACCGTCGAGCCGCGCGTGATATGTGCAGACGATTTCGCCATTGAGACCGTCCGTATAAGTGCGCTGCACTGCGTGCACGAGCCGCGCATGACCATCGTGCGTGGTGAGGCGAACGCGCGGCTTGGCGGCCGGCGCAAGCGACGCCCAGCTCACGACCACTTCGTGCGCGGGATCTTCGCCCCATGTGAGGTGGATCTGTTCGGGCGTGCCGTCGGGCGAGGCCGCTGCCGCGTTCGCCGCGCCGCTGAGGGCGTTCGCGGCCGTCGCGAGCCCCGAGGCGCCGGCGAGCTTCAGGAAACCTCGGCGCGATGCAACGCGCCCGCTATCGTGCGAATGGTGTGTCGTCATTGGAGTGCTCGGGTCGTGGTCGGGTCAGTGGCCGTGGCGGTGATCGTGATCGTGATCGTCCCGGTCGATCCGGCAGAACGCCTCGCCGCGATGCGGCAGGCGCTGCGCTTCGTAAGCCGGAAGATCGGATGCATCTACCGAGAAGACGAAGAAGCGGTTCGGATTATCGATGCCGTTCGGATGATACGTATCCGTCACCGTGCCGATGAAGTCGTTGTCGTTCGCGATGAAGAGCGTGTGCTTGAGCACGCCGTTTATGCGCACGTCGGGGCCGAACGCGAGGCTTTCCAGCTTCGCGGGGATGTCGGTGGCCGCGAAGCCTTGCGCGGACAGCGCCGCGACCACATCCAGAAAGAGCGTCTTGTTCAGCGCGAACGGCGCGAGTCCTGCGGCACCGCTCGCCTGACTCACATCCTGCGCGCCCGTGAGATCGACCTTGTACACGCGCTTGAACACCGCGCCCGAGTCGTCGCCCAGACCTTTGCCGTCGCGTTCATCGAGCAGCAACTCATGATCGTTGATGGCGACGATATCGCTGATCGTCGGATAGTTCGGCTTCGCCGTGGTGCCGATGTTGCTGAGCGGATAGGCGAACTGCGTCGTCTTGCCCGTGCGCAAGTCGATGCGCAGGATGCGCGTGTAGCCGCCGCTCGTGCCGCCGTCTTGCAGCAGCGGGCTTTGCATCGCGCCGAAGAGCGTCTCGCCGTCGGGTGAAATGGCGAGACCCTCCATGCCCTTGTTCGCGACGCGTCCCGACGTGTTCTTGCTGATCTCGTCGCTGCCGACGGGCGAAAGCGTCGTGACCGCGAACGATGCGGGCACGCGCACGACCGCGGTGCGCTCGCCGGTGCGCCGATCGAAGCGATAGATGTAGGGGCCGTACTCGTCGGAGATGATGACGCTCGCGCCATCGCGCGATACGCGGATGCTTTCCGGATCGAAACGCGCATCGAGCGGATACGTGGACGGCTGCGTCGGCGCGAAGTTGTCCGAGCGGCCGGTGAAGTAATGCGTGTGGTTCGTCGCGTTCAGCGCGGGCGCGCCGTTGCCGACGCCAGCGGCAGCGCCGTCGCCGTACACGAGCGCATCGCGCGTGTGCAGCAAGGTCGTATCGAGCAGACGGGGCGTGAGCGTGTAGGGCAGCGTGCCGTTCTTGCCGGATGCTTCGAGCTTCAGGCTCAGGGTCTGGAAGCGGTTGATGTACGAAGCGGTATCGTCGAGCGCCTTGTTATACGAGATCGCGTTCGGGCCGCGATCGGGCACGGCGAGAAACGTATCGCAGCCCGCATACGCGAGCCCCGAGCCGAGTCCCCCGAGGAGATTGCCCGGCGCGCCGTTTTCGAGCGGCGCGGCCGTCTGCTGCGAGCGGTCCACGCTGTTGCCGCTCAATTGACCGATGGCGATGAGATCGACGCTCGCCCACGCCGATGAACATGCCGCGCACAACGCGAGGGTCAACGTCACATGACGCGCAACAGCGGGGGCTCGAAGCATCGATGTCTCCTTCATCCGGCATGCGAAGTGATTGGACTCGCATTATTGCGGGATTGAAGTGACGTTTGTATGACTCATGCAATGAACGGCTCGTCATACCGAAGCCTGCGCCCTCAGCGTACCGGCATCCGCCATTGGTTCACGCGGACCCATACATATCGCGCAATCAGCCTGAACGGCGGATTGGCGAACAGCACGAGCGCGCCGAGCGCGAGGCACCCGCAGACGAGAAACGTGCCGCGATAGCCGATGGCTGCGACGAGCGCGCCCGATAACACGCCGGAAAGAATGGAGCCGACGCGCGATGCGTTGAAGAAGAGCGCCGTCGCCGCGCCGGGATTGCGCGGCATCAGGTCCTGCACGTAGGTCATGCCGAGGCACGACGTCACCGCGACGACGAACGCGTTGAACGCCTGCATCGGCATGAGAAACTGAATGGAGCGAGAGGACGCGACAGCCACGAAGTACACGATATGCACGGCTGCGCATGCCGCGAGCCAGCGTTGCTTGTCGAGATTCGAGCCGCGCGCGCCGAGCGCGAGCATCATCGGAATTTCGAGGAACGCGCCGAGCCCGAGCATGATCGACACCTCGATCTGCGTGCCGCGCAGTCCCTGCACGACATAGAGCGGCAGCACGATCATCGTCGCGTTGGCCGCGAGACCGATGAGCGTCAACGCAATCGTCGCGCGCCAGATCTGCGCGCGGCTCGCGGGCACGTGCTTCGCCGCATCATGCGGTTCGTCGTGCTCGGTCATCGTCGTGACTTCAAGCAAGGAGGCAGGATCGCCCGCATAGTGGGCGTGCGGCGCGATCGGCTTCTCCTTGTCCTTGATGCGCCAGGCTATCGCGCCACACGCCGCGAACGATGCCGCCGCGAACAGAAAGAGGCCGTGAAAGCCCGCGGCGGCCAACACCAGCGCGCCGACGGACGGACCGAAGACCCACGCCATCGAGAGCACGGTGCGCAGCGTGGCGAGCGCGAAGGAACGCTCCGCGTCGTCGGTGACGGGCAGCGCCGCGCGGCCGAAGGAGAACACGAGCGTCATGGCCGCGCTGCCGACGCCGAGAAACACGATGCCCACGGTCACGAGCGACGCATAGCTGCGCAGCACGCACAACAGCACGAAGCCGAGCGCCGACGCGGCCAGCGCGCCCATCAGCAACACGCGATGATGACCGTGCTTATCCGACCACTTGCCCGCGAAGGCGCTGGCGAGCACGCCGCTTGCCGCGATGAGCGTCATGAAGAGCCCGAGTTGCAGCGGCGTCATGTCCGCCTCCTGCACGCCGAAGAGCGACAGAAACGGCGCGGTGAAAGACATGGCGACGCCCAGCATCAGCGTGACGCCGGCAAGCGGCATGAACGAATGCAGGCGCGCAAGACGAAAAAAGCGAGCGTCCATCGACGGGGAAATCCTTCGGAAAATGCAGGCGCGGAATGCGTGCGCGTGACAGTAGCGCAATCGACATTCCGCGCGTAAAAGAGTGAGCGATGCCAGGTGGAGACGCGGGGATCACGCCTGCGGCGGCTGTCCGTTGGATGCGCTCAGGCCGCCGTCCACGGGAAGATTCACGCCCGTCACGAAGCGCGCATCGTCGCTCGCGAGAAACGCGATGACGGCGGCGATGTCGTCCGGTTGCGCGGCGCGGCCGAGCGGAATGCGCTCGCGGAACTTCGCCATGAGCGCTTCGTCGCCGAGCATGTCCTGCGTGAGATTGGATTCGGTGAGGCTCGGGCAGACCGCGTTCACGCGCACGCCGTCGCGGCCGTGATCCATCGCGAGCGCGCGCGTGAAGTTGGTCACCGCGCCTTTCGCCGCGTTGTAGAAGCTCATGCCCCAGTCGCCGCCGAGGCCGGACACCGACGACACGTTCACGATCGAGCCTTTCGCCTGGATCAGATGGCGAATGGCGGCGCGGCTGCAATAGAAGACGCCGTCGAGATCGGTCGACATGATCGCGCGCCAGTCATCGAGCGATGCCTCGTCGATGCGGCCCGTCGGCGCGACGCCCGCATTGTTCACGAGCACGTCGATGCGCCCCAAGCGCGCAATGGTGGCGTCGATCAGCTGCTGCGCGTCTTCGAAGCGCGAGACGTCGCACGCGTGGACGAGCGTGCGCGAGGCATCGAGATCGCGCGCCACGCGTTCGAGCTTGTCCTGCGTGCGGCCGGCGAGCACCACGGAGGCGCCCTCGGCCGCGAAGCGGCGCGCGGCGCCTTCGCCGATGCCGGAGCCCGCGCCCGTCACGATGACGACTTTCGAAGCGAAGCGGGAAGACTGCGTGGAAGCGTTCATGGTGATGGTTCCTCGTTAAACGAATCACCCGAGCGCGCAGATTTCGTTCCAGCGTCAGTCACTTCACGCGCCACGCTTCTCCGTCCGGAAAGTGATGCTTGTCCAGCGACGGCGCGTGCATTTCGATGCTGTAGCCCGGCCGCTGCGGCGGCATATAGCGGCCGTTGCGGATCACCACCGGATCGATGAAATGCTCGTGCAGGTGATCCACATATTCGAGCACGCGATTTTCGAGCGACGCCGACACGCAGATGTAGTCGAACAGCGAAATATGCTGCACGTACTCGCACAAACCGACGCCGCCTGCATGCGGGCACACAGGCACGCCGAACTTCGCCGCCATCAGCAGCACGACGATCACTTCGTTGAGACCACCGAGACGGCAACTGTCGATCTGACAGAAGTCGATGGCCTCCGCTTGCAGCAACTGCTTGAACATGACGCGATTCTGGCAATGCTCGCCCGTCGCCACGCCGATGGAACCGAGCCGGCGCCGAATGGCCGCGTGCCCGAGTATGTCGTCGGGGCTCGTCGGTTCCTCGATCCACCACGGATCGAACTCGGCGAGACGCCGCATGTTCGCGACGGCTTCGTCGACTTCCCATACCTGATTCGCGTCCATCATCAGCTTGGCGTCAGCGCCGATTTCTTCGCGCAGAATGCGGGCGCGGCGCACGTCTTCTTCCAGATTGCCGCCCACTTTCTGCTTGAAATGCGTCCACCCTTGCGCAACGCCTTCGCGAGCCAGTCGGCGGATCTTCTCATCGTCATAGCCGAGCCATCCCGCCGATGTCGTATAAGCCGGATATCCGTGCACGAGCATCTCCTTCTCGCGCTCGCCGCGCGTGCTCGCGTGGCGGCGCAGCAGCGCAATGGCTTCGTGAGGCGTGATCGCATCGGTCACATAACGGAAGTCGAGACAGCGCACGAGTTCTTCGGGCGTCATGTCGACGAGCAGCTTCCACACTGGCTTGCCTTCGGCCTTCGCCCACAGGTCCCATACCGCATTCACGACGGCCGCTGTAGCGAGGTGAATCGCGCCTTTGTCCGGGCCGATCCAGCGCAACTGACTGTCGGAGGTGATCTCGCGCCAGAACGCGCCCATGTTCGCCGCGATGTCTTCGAGCTTCTTGCCGACGACGAGATGACTCAGCGCCTCGACGGCGGCCACGCAGATTTCGTTGCCGCGTCCGATGGTGAAGGTGAGTCCGTGTCCGCTGATTCCGGCCGATGAATCGGTTTCGAGCGTGACGTATGTGGCGGAATAGTCGGGCGCGGCGTTCATTGCATCCGAACCGTCGAGCGAACGCGAAGTGGGAAAGCGGATGTCCCGAACGGACAGCTTGGTGATCGTTGTCATGGGTATGCCTCCGGGGCAATGTGCGATCGACTACGGTCTGCGGGAAAACACTGATGAGCTTCGACGCAGCAAGGCGATGCAGGCAGCTTTGCGCGTTCTTAGGCGTTTGCACGCGTTGACAACGTCGAATCTGCTTTCTAGCATGCTAGCATCTTCAACGGAAATCAAGCCCGCCGTGAGCCCTTCATCCGAGGCGGTCATCGTGAGTAGTCCGTATGATGCGCTGCACAAGATTGCCGCCGGCCAGCGCGGCAGTCTGACCGGCGCGGTGGAAGAGGCATTGCGGGAAGCCATCGTCACGCTGGCGCTCGAACCGGGAATGATGATCGACAAGATAGCGGTTTGCGAGCGCATGGGCGTCTCGCGTTTTCCCGTATCGGCCGCGCTCGCCAGGCTGGAGCACGCCGGTCTTGTCGAAGTCTTGCCGCAGCGCGGCACGCGCGTGAAGCCCATCGCGCTGCGCGATATCCGTCAGCATCTGTTCATTCGCAGCGCGCTCGAAGTGGAGACCGTGCGCGGCGTGGCTGCAATGCATGACCCCGCCATACTCGAGGCGCTTGAAACCAACCTCACGCAACAACGCGAAGCCATGGCGAACGGCGCGCGCCTCGCGTTTCATGCACTCGATCTGGCGTTTCACGAGATTCTGCTCGATGCCATTGCGCTGCCGCGCGTGAAAGAGATCGTCGCGGTGTCGCGCAACGCGCTCGACCGCGCGCGGCAGCTGCTCGCGAGCCCCGAGCGCCTCGTGCACACGCTCGACGAACACGAACGCATCTTCGACGCGCTCAAGAAAGGCAAGGCCGATGCCGCCGCCAAAGCGATGCACGACCATCTGGATCAGGTCGTCGCCGAATTGCACCGCTCGGCGAAGGACAGGCCGGACCTCTTCGAGCCATGACCCGAATGTCGGCTCCCCGGTCGCACTATGAACGCTCATTCACGACGACTCCATGACTCCGCTCATTTCCGTCAGCAATCTCAGCAAGCGTTTTCCCGGTGTACGCGCGCTGCATGAAGTGCAGTTCGAACTCATGCCGGGCGAAGTCCACGCGCTCATGGGCGAAAACGGCGCAGGCAAGTCCACGCTCATGAAGATTCTCGCGGGTGTCTATAACCGCGATTCGGGCGAGATGCTCGTCGATGGAAAGCCCGTCGAATTCACGAGTCCGCGCGAGGCGCAGGCGCTCGGCATCGGCATCATTCATCAGGAACTGCATCTGATGAACCATCTGACGGTCGCGCAGAACATCTTCATCGGACGCGAGCCGCGCAAGCTGATGGGCCTGCTGCTGGACGAAGACAAGCTCAATGCGCAAGCCCGCGAAATTCTCGAGCGCATGCATGTGAAGCTCGATCCGCGCGCGGTGGTCGACACGCTGACCGTCGCGAGCCAGCAGATGGTGGAAATCGCGAAGGCGTTGTCGTTCGAATCGCGCGTGCTCATCATGGACGAGCCCACGTCCGCGCTCAACGACGCCGAAATCGCCGAGCTGTTCCGCATCATTCGTCAGTTGAAGGAGCGCGGCGTCGGCATCGTCTACATCTCGCACAAGATGGACGAGCTCAAGCAGATTGCGGATCGCGTCACGGTGTTGCGCGACGGCGAATACGTCGCCACCGTCAGCGCGCGGGAGACGAGCGTAGAGAGCATCATCGGCATGATGGTCGGCAGAACGCTGACGGACCTCACCTCGTTCCTCGGCGGCGCGCATCAGGGCGAAGTGGCGCTGGAAGTGCAGCATCTGAACGCCGGGCCGCTCGTGCGCGACGTGAGCTTCACGCTGCGCAAGGGAGAAATACTCGGCTTTGCGGGACTCATGGGCGCGGGCCGCACGGAAGTGGCGCGCGCGGTGTTCGGCGCGGACCCGGTCGAGTCCGGCGAGATCATCGTGAAGGGCGCGAAGGCGACCATCAAGAAGCCGAGCGACGCAGTGGCGCGCGGCATCGGCTATCTGTCCGAAGACCGCAAGCGGTTCGGCCTCGCGACGGGCATGGACGTGGAATCGAACATCGTCATGTCCAATCTCGGCAAGTTTCTTTCAGGGCGCGTATTTCTGCGGCGCTCGAAGATCCGCAAGACGGCAACGCATTTCATCAAGCTGCTCGGCATTCGCACGCCTTCCCCGACGCAGCCCGTGCGCCTGCTATCCGGCGGCAACCAGCAGAAGATCGTCATTGCGAAGTGGCTCGAACGCGACTGCGACGTGCTGTTCTTCGATGAGCCCACGCGCGGCATCGACGTCGGCGCGAAGAGCGAGATCTATCGTTTGCTGCGCTCGCTCGCCGAACAGGGCAAGGCAATCGTCATGATCTCGTCGGAGCTGCCCGAGGTCCTGCGCATGAGTGATCGCATCGTCGTGATGTGCGAAGGGCGCATCACGGGAGAACTTTCCGCAAGTGAAGCGACGCAAGAACGCATCATGCAGCTTGCGACGCAACGCCCGACTCTACAAGCGGCATGAGCCGCCAAGGACTTAAGATGACACAGCCTACCGATACCGCCGCGCTCGCCAGCGACAAACCCGCCAACGGCCTGCGCTCGCGCGTGTTCTCGCCGACCGCGCTGCAAAAGCTCCTTGCATTCGCAAGCCTGATCGTGCTGCTCGTGTTTTTCAGCTTCGCGTCGCCCGCCTTCATGCAGATGGATAACATCCTCGGCATCTTGCAGGCGACGGCCGTGAACGGCGTGCTCGCCATCGCATCGACATTCGTGATCGTGACGGGCGGCATCGACTTGTCCGTGGGCACGCTCATGACGTTCACCGCCGTGATCTGCGGCGTGTTCCTCACCTACTGGCACATGCCGATGTGGGTGGGCATCATCGCGGCGCTTGCGACGGGCGCGGTGTGCGGCACCATTTCCGGCACGCTCACGGCCAAGATGAAGATCCCGCCCTTCATCGCGACGCTCGGCATGATGATGCTGCTCAAAGGTCTTTCGCTCGTGGTGTCGTCGGACAAGCCGATCTACTTCACCGACACCGAGAACTTCTACATGATCTCGCAGGACTCGCTCATCGGCTACTTTCTGCCGAGCGTGCCGATTCCGAACGCGGTGCTGATCCTCTTCGTCGTGGCGATCGTGAGTTCCATCGCGTTGAACCGCACGGCGCTCGGCCGCTATACGTTCGCGCTCGGCAGCAACGAGGAAGCGGTGCGTCTTTCGGGCGTGAATGTGGATCGCTGGAAGATCGCCATTTACGGGCTCGGCGGCGCGATTTGCGGCATCGCGGGCCTGCTGATCGCTTCGCGTCTGAACTCGGCGCAGCCTGCGCTCGGACAAGGCTATGAGCTCGATGCCATCGCTGCCGTCGTGATCGGCGGTACGTCGCTGAGTGGCGGCTCGGGCACGATCCTCGGAACCATCATCGGCGCGTTCATCATGAGCGTGCTGACCAACGGTCTGCGCATCATGTCGGTCGCGCAGGAATGGCAGATCGTCGTGACCGGGCTCATCATCATTCTCGCGGTGTATGGGGATATTCTGCGTCGCAGGAAGCGTTGAGCATCAGGCGCGCAAAGAAGACGTATCAGCAAATCAAGAGAGACAGTCTACCCAGGAGGAGAACCTTCATGTTCAAAAGAAGAATCATCGGTGTCCTGATCGGCTTCGGCGCGATCGCCACGGCGGCCAGCACGGCCTACGCGGACGAAGCGTACATCCCGCTCATTTCCAAGGGGTTTCAGCACCAGTTCTGGCAAGCGGTGAAGTCGGGCGCGGAGCAATCGGCGAAGGAGCATAACGTCAGGGTGACGTTCGAAGGCCCCGAAACCGAAGCGATGGTCGACAAGCAGATCGACATGCTGTCCGCCGCGCTTTCGAAGAAGCCGCAGGCTATCGGCATCGCGGCGCTGGACAGCAAGGCGTCCGTTCCGCTGCTGAGGCGTGCGCAGAACAACAAGATTCCGGTCATCGCATTCGACTCGGGCGTCGACAGCGACATTCCGCTCACGACCTGCACGACCGATAACCTCGCCGCCGCCGCGCTCGCCGCCGACAAGATGGCCGACGCGATAGGCAATTCCGGCGAAGTCGGCGTGATCGTGCACGACCAGACCAGCCGCACGGGCATCGACCGCCGCGACGGCTTTCTGAACGAGATGAAGTCGAAGCACCCGAACATCAAGATCGTGTCGGTGCAGTATGGCGGCGGCGATCACTTGAAGTCGGCTGAAATTGCGAAGGCGATGATTCAGGCAAACCCGAACATCAAGGGCATTTTCGGCGCGAACGAGGGCTCGGCGGCGGGCGCGGCCATCGGCATCAAGGAGTCGGGAAAGAAGCTCGTGCTGATCGGCTACGACTCGGGCAAGGAGCAGAAGGAAGACATCACTTCTGGGCTGATGTACGGCGCGATCACGCAAAACCCGATCGGCATCGGCAGATGCGTGGTCGATTCGGCGGTGAAGGCGCTCAAGGGCGAGAAGCTGCCGAAGAAGATCGATACCGGCTTCTACTGGTACGACAAGAGCAACATGAGCGATCCGAAGATCGCGGCTGTGCTTTACGACTGATCGTGGCATAGCGGCGCATCGCGCGGCTTCGTGCGATGCGCTGCTTTGCTACTGGCCCGTGCCGCCGTTTCTCATCGACCCTGTCGATGACTCGCGGCCGGTCGGCGTGCCGCCGCTGCCGTTGCCGTTTCCGCTGCCCGGCGTAGCGGCGGTCCGGCCGCCGCCCGTTCCGCCGCTATTACCCGTCCCGCCGACGCCGCCCGTGGTCCCGCCGGGGCCGCCCGTCGCGCCAGTGGCCGCGGCGCTGGTTCCGCCGTTGCCGCCCGTCGACTCGCCTGCGCTGACGCCGCCTGTATGTTTGGCGTCGCCCATGCCGCCGAGGCCGGCGCTGCCTGCGGCGAAGGCCGCGCTGGAAAGCGACACGATCGCGGCTGCGATCAGTGCTCTGGATACGTTCGTCATGTGCGTTCTCCGTTCGACTGCCCTTGACTGCCTTCGTTGCCCGCAATGCGCATGCCATTGAAGCGCAGCAGTGCGTTAGAGCGCATCGACGGATGAAGCGAACGCGCGCGCCGTCTCGATGAAGTTCGCGGTCTTGGCGCGCGTCGCTTCTATCCGCGACGCCAGCGCGAGCCGGATCGAAATGACCTTGCCCGAGACCTCGCGGTACGCGACGCCTTCCACCTGAATCTGGCAGACGGACGCGGGCACGAGCGACACGCCGAAGCCCGCCGCCACCAGATTCACCACCGACGAAAGCTGCGGCGCCTGCTGGCCCGCAATCGGCTCGAACCCGACCTCCCTGCATGCGCCGACGATCACGTCATGCAGCGTCGGACTCGCGACGCGCGGGAGCATCACGAACGGGTCGTCGGCGAGCGCGGACAGCGCGATTTTCTTTTTCTGGGCGAGCGGATGCGTGCTGGGCAGCACGGCGCGCATCGGCTCGATGGCGATGTGATTGAACTCGACGCCCGCGGGCGACTGACTGCCGAGCCGCACGAACGCGACGTCGACGGTGCCTGCATCGAGCCACGCGAGCAACTGCGCCGTGTTGCCTTCGGCCAGCGTCAGCACGACGTTCGGATACGACTGGCGATACGCGCGGATCAGTTTCGACACGACCGGATTGAACGCGGCCGATCCCGTGAAGCCGATGTTCAGTTGCCCCATCTCGCCGCGCCCCGCGCTTTGCGCGTTCTCCACGGCGGCGCGGGCGTCTTCCAGAATGCGCCGCGCGTCGGTGGCGAACGCTTCGCCAGCCTCCGTGAGCACGACGCCGTGCCCCGTCCGGCGGAAAAGCCGCACGCCGATTTCGTCTTCGAGCGCGTGAATCTGTTGGCTCAGCGGCGGCTGGCCGATGCCGAGCCGTTCGGCGGCGCGCGTGACGTTCCGCTCTTCCGCGACGGCCAGGAAATACCGGATGTGACGCAGTTCCATACGATATACGTCAAACGTATTTCAGATAGAGGAGATAGATATTGGACAGTATATCAATCGCGCGACAAAATACCGCTGTCGCGCAGTCCGCGCGTCTGTTACGCGCCCGTTACGCGTCCCACGATCACCGTCAGCCCGCCCGTCCAGAGGCACGCGCGACGGATCGCACAAATCGCGTGCCGGCAGCGTTTGCGTTCATCGGGATTCAGAAAGAAGGGGTCTAGCATGGCTGAAGCCGTAAAAAAACCAAGGCCCGAGTACCGGAACATCGGGCTTGGACAGATCGCGAAGTATCGCTTGCCGTGGGCGGGCAAGGTGTCCATCCTGCATCGCATCAGCGGTCTGTTGCTCTTCATCGCGCTGCCCTTTCTGCTGTATCTGCTCGACCAGAGCCTCACGTCCGAGATCAGCTTCGAGGCGTTCAAGGGCTTTCTCGCGCACCCCATCGTCAAGATCATCACGCTCGTGCTGTCGTGGGCGTATCTGCATCACTTCTGCGCGGGTATCCGCTTTCTCGTGCTCGACATGCACGTGGCCGTCAACAAGGAAGGCGGACGGCAGACCGCCATCGCGGTGCTGGTCGTGTCGCTCGTGCTGACGCTTGCCGTCGCGCTGAAACTTTTCGGAGCCTTCTAACATGGGAACGCAAAACCGGGTCGGCCCGAAGCGCCTCGTCGTGGGCGCGCATTACGGCACAGGCGAATGGCTCGCGCAACGCGTGACGGCCGTCGCCGTGGCGGTGTACACGCTCTTGCTGCTCGTGCTCTTTTTCGGCGCGCATCACTTCTCTTACGAAGGCTGGGCCGGCATCTTCGCGATGCAGTGGATGAAGCTCGCCACCTTCGTCGCCTTGCTCTCGCTCTTCTATCACGCGTGGGTCGGCATGCGCGACATCTGGATGGATTACGTGAAGCCCGTCGGATTGCGCCTGGGCCTGCTGGTGCTCACCGTCCTGTGGCTCATCGGATGCGCCGGCTACGCTGCACAGATTCTCTGGAGAGTTTAAAGAACATGGCTGCAATCAAGACTTCCTTGCCGCGTCGTCGTTTCGACGTGGTGATCGTGGGCGCGGGCGGCTCGGGCATGCGCGCGTCGCTGCAGCTCGCGCGCGCGGGCCTGTCCGTCGCGGTGCTCTCCAAAGTGTTTCCGACGCGCTCGCATACGGTGGCCGCGCAAGGCGGCATCGGCGCATCGCTCGGCAACATGAGCGAAGACAACTGGCACTATCACTTCTACGACACGATCAAGGGCTCCGACTGGCTCGGCGACCAGGACGCGATCGAGTTCATGTGCCGTGAAGCGCCGAATGCGGTCTATGAACTTGAACACATGGGCATGCCGTTCGACCGCAATCCGGACGGCACCATCTATCAGCGCCCGTTCGGCGGCCACACGGCGAACTACGGCGAGAAGCCCGTGCAACGCGCGTGCGCTGCGGCTGACCGCACCGGTCACGCTTTGCTGCACACGCTGTATCAGCAGAACGTCGCGGCCAAGACGCACTTCTTCGTCGAATGGATGGCGCTGGACCTGATCCGCGACGCCGACGGCGACGTGCTCGGTGTGACTGCGCTCGAAATGGAAACGGGCGAAGTCTATATCCTCGAAGGCAAGACGACGCTGTTCGCCACGGGCGGCGCGGGTCGCATCTTCGCGGCATCGACCAATGCGTTCATCAACACGGGCGACGGCCTCGGCATGGCCGCGCGCTCGGGCATCGCGCTGCAGGACATGGAGTTCTGGCAGTTCCACCCGACGGGCGTCGCGGGCGCGGGCGTGCTGATCACCGAAGGCGTGCGCGGCGAAGGCGGCATCTTGCGTAACGCGAACGGCGACCGCTTCATGGAACGCTACGCGCCGACGCTGAAGGATCTCGCGCCGCGCGACTTCGTTTCGCGTTCGATGGACCAGGAGATCAAGGAAGGCCGCGGCGTGGGTCCGAACAAGGATCACGTGCTGCTGGACCTGTCGCACATCGGCGCGGAGACGATCATGAAGCGTCTGCCGTCGATTCGCGAGATCGCGCTCAAGTTCGCCAACGTGGACTGCATCAAGGAGCCGATTCCGGTCGTGCCGACCATCCACTATCAGATGGGCGGGATTCCGACGAACATGCACGGTCAGGTCGTCGGCACGGCCAAGGGCTACGACGATCCGGTCAACGGCTTCTATGCAGTGGGCGAATGCTCGTGCGTGTCGGTGCACGGCGCGAACCGTCTGGGCACGAACTCGCTGCTCGACCTCGTCGTGTTCGGCCGCGCGGCGGGCAATCACATCATCAAGCACGCGACCGAGATGAAAGAGCACAAGCCGCTGCCGGCCGACGCCGCCGACTTCGCGATG
>NZ_CADFFT010000004.1:0-736925 GCF_902833455.1 Caballeronia sp. BCC1704
TGCCGCCAGCGTTCAATCTGAGCCAGGATCAAACTCTTCAGTTCAATGCCTGTTACTGTTTTCGGTTTCTAAGAAACCGGTCGCTCACTCAACGTACTGACGATGATTAATCCGTCCGAAGACAGATAAACCTTCCTCTGATACTTCGTGTGAGACTCTTGATACTTTTGCTTATGCTGCAGCGCCTAAGCACCGCAACCGCACTCGCCATCAAGCGCCCACACTTATCGGCTGTTAGTTTTTAAAGAGCAATCCGCCAAGACTTTTCACCTCGCCGCATCGAGCACTGGGCTCAACCGCTTCGTCTTGCGTCGCTGCATCAGCAGCAGAGAAACGAGATTATGTACGTCGTTTCGGTCAGTGTCAACAAGTTTTTGAAGCATTTCACTCGTCAACCGCGCTCAGAACCATATTGCCTTCCAAGCCCACCACCACGACACCACCGTTCCCGCTTCCTTCGCGTTCGTTTAATCGCGAAGGAACGGAATTGTAGTGAGTGCCAACGCGGATCGCAAGGGCGTCGCGAAACTTTTTTCGATCGCTCGAAAGAACAACGTGGCTCCCGCGCGCCTACCGATCAGCCGGCGCGCGCATCCCGTAAAACAGCCGGCCGAACGACTACAATATAAGGTTCTTCGCCCAAATGAACTTGTATTGATATGCGCACGCGAACCGCCAAACGCCTCCCACCAGACGCGGACAAACTCGTCAGCCTCTCTCTCGCGCTTTTCGCCTCGGGCAGCCGCGTCGAAGATCGCTTCTGGGAAGCCCGCCTCGACACCCTCATCGCCAAACTGGTGCGCAACGGCAACCAAACAACCCTTGATGCTGCTCTGGATCACCTTCAGCAGAATCATCCCGACGCCTACGGCGCGTTGGCCGACATGGCGGAAACGCATAGCGAATCGTTCAAAATCGATATCGACGGCGTGCCGCACGAGTCTCTCCTCATCGCGGCCCCGGTGCTCGCGTGGACGCGCTATGCGATTCCATCAGGCACATTGAAGAGCGATTCAGTCGACGCGCTCCGCACGCAGTTGCAGGCGCACGTGCTGGCTAGCGGCGCACGCCTCGCCGTTGCGCCCTATCTGTACAGCATCGACCAGCTGCCGCGGCATCATGTCGATACGGCGCGCCTCGCGCAACAGCTGACGCACACTGCGCTCGGCGGTGTCAGCGCGCGCATGAACCTGGCTGACTTACCGGAGACCTCGCCGATCCTCGCCGATCCGCGCTTTCTGCTCGCCGTCGCCGTCGTTCCGGCGGGTGAAGCCTTCTTTCGCTGGCAGGAAGACGAGAACGGAGCGCGGATCGAGCGCAGTCAATGTCTCGAGCAATGGGCGGCGCAGGGTGGCGCCAGCTTCGCGAGTATTCTTCCCGGCTGCGAATTCGAATGTTTGTTGCCTGATGCCTACTATTCGGCGTGTCGAGATGCCGACGAGCAAGTACGCCCTCACACCGTCCGCACCGCTGTTCGCTATCTCTTCGATACGCTCGGCACCGGCCCGCAGGAATTGCGCGCGGTCATCGCGGGCTTCGGCGAGCGCCGCATCGACGAATATCGCATCGGCTTCACCCGTCGCGGTAGCAACGACGTGATTTATGGCGTCGTTTGGCCGCTGTACGGGCGCGAGAACGGCGAGGCGGGCCTCGAAGACGAAGCCGAACTGGAAGGCGCTGACGGTCCGGTCGAAGAGATCGTCGAGTTGCTAAGAAAGTCCGGCGTCACGGACGTCCGCCGACATGCAGGGCGCTTCGAGCCGGAGTTCTGCGATGACTGCGGCGTGCCGCTCTACGCCGATCCGCTAGGCGAGATCGTTCACGCCGAGATGCCCGAGGACGCCGAACCCGCGCAGCCCCACTTCCATTGACACCCGTCAATGCTTCAGCAGTTCGGCAAAGCCCCGCCCTCGCGCGGGGCTTTGTGCTTTTCGCCTATGCCATTCGGATAGGGGGCGCGATCGCAAGAAGTTTGTCAATATCACGCCAACGCCGACATTCGCTGGCGTTCGGTTCCGCCGCGAGTGAGCGTCGGATGTATTGACAAGAGGTTGAGCATGAAAATAATCATCATGGGTTCGGACGCGGAGCGCCGTGCGGGCCTCAAAACACTGCTGCGCCGTGTCGCACGCCAAGCGCAGTTCACGGAAGTCAGAGATTGGCGGCAGGCGGGATCCGCGCTGAAGCGCATCGAGGCCCGCATGATCGTGATCGATTGGGCGGAGAGCATGCGCATGAGCGAGCTCGAAACGCTGCTCGACAACGCGCCCGCCGTTCCTGCCGCGGTCATGGTGGACCGCTCCGGCGCCGCACAGGTCTACATGCTCATGAGCGCAGGCGCAATGGGCGTCATTCCTCGCACGCTCGAACCCATCCTCATTCTGCGCGCGCTCGAAATGGTGCTCATCGGCGGGCACTATGTTCCGCCGGATGTCATCGATCTCGCGCCCATCCGCGATCTGCCCATCCGCCGTCAGCATGCCCTTGCCGCGATGCCGGATAGCGCGCGCGTTCATCCGACGCTTTCGCCGCGCCAGCAACAGATCATGCGCTGCGTGCATATGGGAAGCACGAACAAGATGATCGCGAAGACGCTCGGCATCAGCGAAGGCACCGTCAAGATTCATCTTGCAAGTATCTTCCAGCAGCTCGGGGCACCGAACCGAGCGGCGGCAGTCGCCATTTACAACGGTGTGCAGAATTCGTATCTGGAGATTCTGCGCAGCGGCGCCGAGCAAGCCGTCCGCGCAACGCCGGGCGAGTCGAATGTCGTCCCGCTGCGCAGGCGGCGCGCGAAATATCCGCAGCTCGAGAACCAGGAAGGCGCTTCGCTGCCCATGGCCGCAGAGCCCGAAGCGTCGTTCTAGCAACAATCGCGGAATCCGGGTTCGTTGATTGCGCACACGTTTCAAACGTAACGAGTAATATGCAGGCATGGGGTTCTTTTACACACCGCTACCGCTTTGGCTGACCGTCGGCAGTTGGATTGTCGCCGCGGGGCTGCTTGCACTCGTCCTGGTGCAGCGGCCGTTCAATCGCCTGCAGGACGCCACGCTCCAGCACGTCTGGCTCGGCGTGATCGTCTCGGTAACGGTGCTATGGGCCTGCAACGCTTGGTTCGATGACGGGCCCGTCATCCACCTGCTGGGCGCCACGCTGATGGTCACGCTCTTCGACTGGCGGCTCGCCCTCATCGGCACGGCCGCGAGCACGGGGCTCGCAGCCGTGGTGCTCGATGCCTCCTGGCTCTCGGTCGCAATCACGTATCTTCTCTTCGGTGCCGTGCCCGTCGCGGTATCCACACTGCTGCAGCGTCTGTCCAACGCATGGTTGCCGCGCAACCTGTTCACCTTCATCGCAGGTCACGGGTTCATCGTGTCGGCCGCGGCAGTGGCGGCTGCTTGTGGCTCGACCGTGTTGCTCGAGGCAGCGCTTGCCGGCGGTGCGGTGAATGTGCCCGCTGCATTCACGCGCGGATCGCTATTGCTGGGTGCCGGTGAGTCCCTGTTCACCGGACTTCTCACCATTTTGATCACGGTGTACAAGCCTGCGTGGATAACCACGTACGACGTGCGCCGCTATCGCCTGGACCGTGGTCCGCGGGTTTGACGTCGATCTAAAACAGCATCCGCGCGCACCGAGACCACGCCCTCTCGCATGCTCCTCGGTCCGATACCCGCACAAAGTGCGATAAGATTGAACTCCTTCCCCACACGAGGCATCTTACTTGCCCGTGTCTTCTTAGCGCCAAATTGATGGAAAGTAACTTTGCACCGCGCCGGCTGATGAGGCTCGTCGGCCGGTTCGCGGTATGCGCCGCTCTTCTGTGCGCGACGTCCGCCTTTGCCGATACGCTCGACGAGCGCAATGAACTGGTTCATCACTTCGTGACCGATTTCAACGCTAATCCGCTGGTTGCGGATTGCGCCGCGCATGGCAACTTCATCGCGAGCACGTCGGCGGCCTTCGATCATGTCGAATTCCCGCCCGCTTCATTCGATTCATCGCATTCCACCATCGAACCGTGGAACGACTCGTTCGACGAAAAGAAGCAGCGCATCAAGGTCGACAATGTGGTGACCGTCGAAGGACAAGGCGTCGCGAAAAGCGGCGAGAAAGATTCGACGCCGCTCAAATTCCGTTGTGGCTATGTCGGCAGTCAGATGCTCGCCTTCGGCTGGAATGACCCGGTTCCGCCGCTGCGTCCGCATGCCGAACCGCGCAGCACGTCCGGCAAGAAAGGCAAGCATGGCGCGAAGACGAAGTCGTCGTCGAAGAAAGCGGCGGCGGCAGGTAAGAGCACGAACAGCGGCACGAGCAGCGGCAAAAGCGCAAAAAAGGCGTCGAAGAAACACTAGCCGGCCTAAGCGGCGAGGCATGAACAAAGGGCGTGGCCATCGCAAGACGGCCACGCCCTTTTCATTGTTTGCGGATAGCGCCCGCCGTCACGCCGCGAACGCCTGCAAATGCCAGAGAATCGCCTGCAGCATCGCGGCGCCCAGCGCCGCACTGCGTTCACCGTTCCAGCCGACGCGCTCGTCCGGCAGATCAGCGTTGTCCTTGAACGGCATTTCCAGCGTGAGCGACAGACACTTGTACTCGTTGCTCATGTACTTGGACGCGAGCTTGAGCGCATCTTCACGATATTTGCCGCTCTCGTAGCCGTGCACATCCTGGAAGTCAGGACTTGCCTGCTTGAAGAACTGCACGAACGCCTTCTGCTCTTGCGCCTGCTGCTCGGTGAAGTCCGGCAGCATCTCGGACCCGGCGACGAACACGTGCGGAATGGCTTCGTCGCCGTGGATATCGAAGAACATGTCGCAACCCGTCGCACGAATCGCGTCGCGCACGACCAGCACTTCGGGGCTGCGCTCGGCGCTCGGCTCCATCCATTCGCGATTCAGGTTCGCGCCCGCTGCATTCGTGCGCAGATTGCCGAGCACGCTGCCATCCGGGTTCATGTTCGGCACGATATGAAACACCGCGCGATCGAAGAGCGCCCGCGCGACGGGATCGCCCGACCAATCGCCCCAGCCTGCAAGACGCTTCACGAGTCCTTCGACGAACCATTCAGCCATCGTCTCGCCGGGGTGCTGGCGCGCGATGATCCACACGTTCTTTCTGGGACGCGCGGCCGCCTCGTCGTGCAGACCAAGCGTAAGCAGCGACACAGCCCGGTTCGCGACCGTCCGGCCGAGTTCCGTCAACGTTCCATGCGGCATCTGCTGAACGGCGCCGAGAAACTCGGAATGTCGCTCCTCGCTATACGGCTCGAAGTACGCGTAGTACACGCGATCGAAGTCCGGCGTGTGATCGATCGTCAGCACGCGGCCGTCATACTGCGTCGGCACGCGGAACCAGTTCACGCGATCGTAGCTCGCGACCGCCCGATAGTCGCGCCATCCATCGGGGAAGGCGCACTGCGCCGCGTTCTCGAACGTCATCACGAGGCGCTCGCCGCGCGCGCCCGAGACGCGAAAGTAGAACCACTGCGCGAAGTCGGCCTTCGTGTCCGGACGCACGCGCAGGCGAATGTTCGCGGGATAGCTCGCGTCGACGACGTCGATCGCGCCTGCGTCGAAATTGCTGGTAATCGAAATGCTCATGATGATGTCCTCGATGCGCCTGTCTCACTCCGCGACGCGGCGGCGAAACACATAAGTCGTATCGTTCGATGCATTGGCGTCGAACCGGTAGCCTTCGCTGTCGAAGCCCTTCAGCGCCTCGGGCTCGTCGATTCTGTTTTGCACCGCGTAGCGCGCCATCAGGCCTCGCGCGCGCTTCGCGTGAAAGCTGATGATCTTGTAGCGGCCGCCCTTCCAGTCCTCGAAGACTGGCGAGACGACGGGCACGTCGAGCTGTTTGGGCTTCACCGACTTGAAATATTCTTCCGACGCGCAATTGACCAGCACGCGCGCGCCGCGCTGCCGCCTGAACTGCTCGTTAAGCGCCGCCGTGATGCGCTCGCCCCAGAACGCATACAGATCCTTGCCGCGCGCATTCGGAAACTTAGTGCCCATTTCCAGCCGATACGGCTGCAACAGGTCGAGCGGCCGCAGCAGCCCATACAAGCCTGACAACACGCGCACATGATTCTGCGCGTAGTCGAGATCGGCGGAAGTCAGCGTCTTCGCCGCGAAGCCTTCATACACATCGCCGTTGAAGGCGAGCACGGCCTGCTTCGAATTGCGCGCGTCGAAGGTCTTCGACCATTCGGCATAACGCTGGAAGTTCAGCGCCGCGAGTTGATCCGAGATGCCCATCATGCCGCCGATCTGCTGCGGCGAAAGCTGCCGCAAGCCTTCGATCAACTCGGCGGCGTCATCGACGAATTCGGGCAGCGTGTGCTTCTTGATGTGAGCGGGCGTCTCGTAGTCGAGGGATTTTGCGGGCGAGAGAACGATTATCATGGAGGCTCGCCGGCACCCCGCCGGCGACATAGGCATAAACCCCCGATTGTATCGAATGGAAAATTCCGCCGCGCCGCCTCACAATCTGCGGGTCGTGCTCGATTCGAACGTGTGGATCGACATTCTCGTGTTCGACGATCCGGTCACGCGGCCGATCCGCGCCGCGCTCGAAGCCCGCGCGCTCGATGCGCTGATCGACGCCCGGTGCCTTGCCGAACTGACATACGTGCTCGACTATCCGCAGTTCGTGCGCATGGGCATCGACAAGTCGGCGGCGCTCGGGGAGCTCGCGAGTCTGTCGCAACTGGTTGCCCCCGAAGCAACGCCAAACGCGCCTCCTCTGCCGAAGTGCCGTGACCGCGACGACCAGAAGTTCCTCGAACTCGCGCAGGCATCGCAGGCGGACTGGCTCGTCTCGAAAGATCGCGCGGTGCTGAAGCTCGCGCGCCGCGTCGCGCGCGACTTTGCGTTTCGCATCGCCGAGCCGAAGCCGTTCGTCGCCGCGCTCGAAGCGCACGCCGGCATGGCCGCCCTTGCCTGATCATCGCATGTGAATACCGCTCAGCCCACGTCCTACTACGCTATGAACGCTACGCACGAACTGAATCCGGCTGCACCCGATCTGTCCTTCCCGTCGCGTCTGCCGAATGTCGGCACGACCATTTTCACCGTGATGAGCGCGCTCGCCGCGCAAAAAGGCGCGGTGAATCTGGGTCAAGGCTTCCCCGATTTCGACTGCGACGCGCGCATCGTCGATGCCGTCGCGTCCGCCATGCGCGACGGCCACAACCAGTATCCGCCGATGTCGGGCGCCGCGCCGTTGCGGCAGGCGATCGCGCGCAAGATCGAGGCGCTCTACGGCCGCGCCTACGACGCCGACCGCGAGATCACCGTCACGGCAGGCGCGACGCAGGCGCTGCTCACGGCCGTGCTGTGCTGCGTGCATCCTGGCGATGAAGTCGTCGTGATCGAGCCGATGTACGACAGCTACGTGCCGGCCATCGAGCTCGCGGGCGGCACGCCGGTGTTCGTGTCGCTCGAAGCGCCCGACTACGCGCTGCCTTTCGACAAGATCGCCGCCGCGATCACGCCGAAGACGCGCCTTCTGATGATCAACACGCCGCACAATCCGACGGGCCGCGTGTGGCGCGATACGGACATGCGCAAGCTCGAAGACATCGTGCGCGGAACGAACGTGCTGATCGTCTCCGACGAAGTCTATGAACACATGGTCTACGACGGCGCGCCGCACGAGAGCGTGTCGCGCTATCCGGAACTGGCGAAGCGCAGTTTCGTCGTGTCCAGCTTCGGCAAGACGTTTCACGTGACCGGCTGGAAGATCGGCTATGTGGCCGCGCCCGTCGCGCTGACGGCCGAGTTCCGCAAGGTCCATCAGTTCAATGTGTTCACGGTGAACACGCCGATGCAGGTCGGCCTCGCGCACTATCTGGAAGACCCGAAGCCGTATCTGGAACTGCCCGCGTTCTATCAGAAGAAGCGCGACTTCTTCCGCGCTGGGCTCGCCGATACGCGCTTCTCGCTTCTGCCTTGCGACGGAACCTACTTCCAGTGTGTCGATTATTCGGCGATCAGCGACATGCCCGAAGCCGAGTTCTCTCAATGGCTGACGAGCGAAATCGGCGTCGCGGCGATTCCCGTATCGGCGTTCTATCACGAGTCTCACGAGTCGGGCGTCGTGCGCTTCTGCTTCGCGAAGAAGGAAGAGACGCTCGCGCTCGCGCTGGACCGACTGCGCAAGCTCTGAGCGTCGTCTTGCTGCCGGACACGATAGACAACACAGAGAACATCGAGGAGTCGAACCGCATCATGAGTCCGCAGGAATACAAGATCGAAACCTTGGGCATCGTCGGCAGTGGCGCGATGGGCCGCGGCATCGCGCAGATCGCGGCGCTCGCCGGACTGACCGTGCGTCTCTACGATGCGAATCCGCAAGCGCTCGCCGCCGCCCGCGCGTATCTGTCCGACACCTTCGACAAGCTCACCGCCAAGGGCAAGCTGAAGGAAGCGGACGCGCACGCCGCGCTCGCCCGCGTCCATGACGCGAAAGACATCGGCGCGCTCTCCGACTGCGGCGCGGTCGTCGAGGCGATCGTCGAGAACCTCGAGATCAAGCGCGGACTCTTTCGCGAACTCGAAGCGGTCGTCGGCGACGCGTGCATTCTGGCGTCGAACACGTCGTCGCTGTCCATTACCGCGATCGCGGCGGGCTGCGCGAAACCGGAACGCGTCGCGGGCTTTCACTTCTTCAACCCGGTGCCGCTGATGCGCGTGGTCGAAGTCATCGACGGCTTGCGCGGCGACAGAAAAGCCGGCGACGCGCTGATGGAGCTCGCCCGCCGCATGGGTCACACGCCGGTGCGCGCGAAAGACATGCCGGGCTTCATCGTGAATCACGCCGGGCGCGGCATGAACACCGAAGGCTTGCGCGTGGCGAGCGAAGGCGTCGCGAGTTTCGCGGATATCGACCGCATCATGCGCGAGCAGGCGGGCTTTCGGCTCGGGCCGTTCGAGCTGCTGGATCTGACCGCGCTCGACGTCTCGCATCCGGTGATGGAGTCGATCTATCACCAGTTCTACGAGGAGCCGCGCTTCACGCCGTCGCCGATCACCGGCACGCGGCTCGCTGGCGGGCTCATCGGGCGCAAGGCGGGCGAAGGGTTTTATCGCTACGTGGAAGGCAAGCAGCACGTGCCGGACGAGCCGCCCGCGCCGACGCAACTGCCGGCGCGTGTATGGATCAGCCGCGCGTCGCCCGCTGCGCGCGAGCAGGTGCTGAAAGTCATCGCGAAGCACGACGCCGCCGTGCACATCGACACGGGCAACACGCCCGCGCCCGATTCGCTCATCGTCGTCACGCCGCTCGGCTTCGACGCGACCACGACCGCCGTCGCCGAACATCTCGACGCCACGCGCGTCGTCGCCGTGGATACGCTCTTTCCGCTCGATACCGTCGCGCGCCGCACCATCATGACGACGCCCGCGACCACGCCCGCCATGCGCGACGCGGCGCACGCGCTCTTTGCCGCCGACGGCGCGCCCGTCACCGTCATCCGCGATTCGACGGGCTTCGTCGCGCAGCGCGTGATCGCGACCATCGTGAACATCGGCTGCGACATCGCGCAGCAAGGCATCGCGACGCCGGAGGACATCGACCTCGCGGTGACGCTCGGGCTGGGCTATCCGCGCGGGCCGCTCGCGCTCGGCGATTCGCTCGGCGCCACGACCATTCTCACGATTCTGCGCAACATCCAGAGCGCGCTCGGCGATCCGCGCTATCGCCCTTCTCCGTGGCTCACGCGCCGCGCGCAGCTCGGACTTTCCCTCACCCATACCGAGGAGCTCCGATGAGCGCCGAACTGCTGACACACCGGCCCGCAGGCAGCGACACCACGCTCGTGCTCAAGCTGTCCAATCCGGGCGCGCGCAACGCGCTGCATCCGGACATGTACGCGGCCGGGATCGAAGCCTTGTCGACGGCCGAGCGCGACAACTCCGTGCGCGCGATCGTGCTCACCGGTGCCGACAACTTTTTCTGCGCGGGTGGCAACCTGAACCGGCTGCTGGAAAACCGCGCGAAAGATCCGTCGGTGCAAGCAGAGAGCATCGACTTGCTCGCCGAATGGATCAGCGCGCTGCGGGCTTCGACGAAGCCGGTCATCGCGGCGGTCGAAGGCGCGGCGGCCGGCGCGGGCTTTTCGCTTGCGCTCGCGTGCGATCTGATCGTCGCCGCCGACGACGCGAAGTTCGTCATGTCCTATGCGCGCGTGGGCCTCACGCCGGACGGCGGCGCTGCGTGGTTCCTGACGCGCGCGTTGCCGCGCACGCTCGCGAGCGAGGTGCTGCTCGAAGCGAAGCCGATCGGCGCGTCGCGTCTGCACGAAGTCGGCGTCGTCAACCGGCTGACGAAGAAAGGCATCGCGCTGGATGCCGCTATCGCGTGGGCCGACGATCTCGGCAGCGTGTCGCCTAAGGCGCTCGCGCGCATCAAGTCGCTGATGAATGCGGCCGACGTGCAGCCGCTCGCCGCGCATCTCGATATGGAGCGCGACGCTTTCGTGGATGCGCTTCATCGCGGCGACGCGCTAGAAGGCATCACCGCGTTCCTCGAAAAGCGCCAGCCGAACTATCGCTGAAATCATGGCTCACTACGACCTGCCGAAGCGGCGGCGCATCTTCCTGATGCGTCACGGCGACGTGACCTATTTCGACGATACCGGCCGCGCCATCGACCCTGAAAGCGTGCCGCTCAACGCGCGTGGCCGCGAGGAAGCGAGCGCGGCGGGCCGCGAGTTCGCCGCGCAGAACGTCCGCTTCGATCGGGTGATCGCGAGCGGCCTGCCGCGCACGATCGAAACGGCCGAGCGCGTGCTCGCGGAGACGGGACAGGCGGCGCAGATCGAAATCTGGCCGGAGTGGCAGGAGATCCGCGGCGGACGGCTCGCTAACCTTTCCACGAGCGACATCGAGCGCGCGTTTCTTTCCGTGTTCGATGGCGTCGTGCCCGAAGAGACGCAGTTCCTGGGCGGCGAGACCATAGGCCAGTTGCTCGACCGCGCATTGCCCGCCATGACGCGGCTGCGCGCGGACACGTCGTGGGACACGGTGCTGCTGGTGCTGCACGGCGGCGTCAATCGCGCGCTGCTCTCGCATGCGATCACGGCGGGCGGGCGGGCGTTCTTCGGGCATCTGTCGCAGGCGACGGGCTGCATCAACGCGCTCGATGTCGGCGAGAAACCCGGCGACTGGGTCGTGCACGCCATCAATCATTCGCCGCCCTCGCCGCTGCACGCGGACGTGCGAAACACCACGATGGAACTGCTCTACGCGCAGTTCGTGAAGTTCAAGGCGAGCGAATGAACTAAGCATCGCGCATACAAAAACGGAGGAGACGATGGCAGATAACGAGACAAATCAGCACTCCGACTTTTCAGCATTCGAAGGCACGCGCCCCGTGCACGAAGCCCAACGCTTCGACGCCGATGCGCTCGCGGCATGGCTCGCCGCACACGTCGATGGCTTCGCCGGACCGCTCGCCGTCGAGCAGTTCGCGGGCGGCCAGTCCAACCCTACGTTCAAGCTCGTCACGCCGTCGCGCGCGTACGTGATGCGCGCAAAGCCCGGCCCCGCCGCGAAGCTGCTGCCGTCGGCGCATGCAATCGAGCGCGAGTATCGCGTGATGGATGCGCTCGCCGCCACCGACGTGCCGGTCGCGCGCATGCTCGCCTTGTGCGAGGACGAAAGCGTGATCGGCCGCGCGTTCTACGTGATGGAGTTCGTCGAAGGCCGCGTGTTGTGGGACCCGTCGCTGCCCGGCATGACGCCCGCCGAACGCGCCGCGATCTACGACGAAACCAACCGCGTCATCGCAGCGCTGCACACGGTCGATGTCGAAGCCGCCGGTCTCACCGGCTACGGCAAGCCGGGCAACTACTTCGAGCGGCAGATCGGGCGCTGGAGCAAGCAGTACGTCGCGTCGCAGACCGAAAAAATCGACGCGATGGATCGCCTGATCGACTGGCTGCCGCAGCATGTCCCGGCGTCGGCCGCGGCGAAGGTGAGCGTCGTGCATGGCGACTTCCGGCTCGATAACCTCATCTTTCATCCGACCGAGCCGCGCGTGCTCGCCGTGCTCGACTGGGAACTCTCGACGCTCGGCGATCCGCTCGCCGATTTCGCGTATCACTGCATGGCGTGGCATGTCGATCCGTCGCAGTTCCGCGGCATCGCAGGGCTGGACTGGACCGCGCTCGGCATTCCCGACGAAGCGGCGTACGTCGCGCGTTATTGCGAACGGACGGGCTTGAACATTGAAGGCGACTGGAACTTCTATCTCGCCTACAACATGTTCCGCATCGCCGCGATCCTGCAAGGCATCATGAAGCGCGTCGTGGATGGCACGGCGGCGAGCACGCAGGCCATCGACGCGGGCCGCTGCGCCCGGCCGATGGCCGAACTCGCGTGGCAATACGCGCAGAAAGTCGGCGCATGACAACGGATCAGGAGACGAGCCGATGAACTTCGACTACACGCCGAAAGTGGAGGCGTTGCGCGCGAGATTGCTCGCTTTCTTCGACGCGCATATCTATCCGAACGAGAACGCATTTCGCGACGAGATCGCCGCCAATCGCGCGGCCGGCAACGCGTGGGTTCCGACGCGCCTCATCGAAGCGTTGAAGGACAAAGCGCGCGGCGAAGGGCTGTGGAACTTGTTCCTGCCGGCGTCGGAACGCGGCGCCGGTCTGACGAATCTCGAATACGCGCCGCTTTGCGAGATCATGGGCCGCGTGCCGTGGGCGCCCGAAGTCTTCAATTGCAGCGCGCCCGACACGGGCAATATGGAAACGATCGAACGCTACGGCACGGATGCGCAAAAAGCCCAATGGCTAGAACCGCTCTTGCGCGGCGAGATCCGCTCGGCGTTTTTGATGACCGAGCCGGAAGTCGCGTCATCGGATGCGACGAATATCCGCTGCAGCATCACGCGCGACGGCGACAGCTACGTCATCGACGGCCACAAGTGGTGGTCGTCCGGCGCGGGCGATCCGCGCTGCAAGGTGTTCATCGTGATGGGCAAGACAGACCCCGAGGCGCCGAAGCACGCGCAACAGTCGATGATTCTCGTGCCGGCGGATGCCGAAGGCATCACCGTGCATCGCCCGCTGAACGTGTTCGGCTACGACGACGCGCCGCACGGCCACATGGACATCACGCTCGACAAGGTTCGCGTGCCGGCCGCCAACATCTTGCTCGGCGAAGGTCGCGGGTTCGAAATCGCGCAGGGGCGGCTCGGTCCGGGACGCATCCATCATTGCATGCGGCTGATCGGACTCGCGGAGCGCGCATTGGAACTCATGGCGAAGCGCACGCTTTCGCGCGTCGCGTTCGGCAAGCCCGTCGCGCAACATGGCGTGACGCAGGAACGCATCGCCGAGGCGCGCATCATGATCGAGCAGGCGCGGCTGCTCACGCTAAAGGCCGCGTACATGATGGATACCGTCGGCAACAAGGGCGCGCGCGGCGAGATCGCGATGATCAAGGTGGTCGCGCCGAACGTGGCGTGTCAGGTGATCGACTGGGCGATTCAGGCGCACGGCGCGGCGGGCATCTGCGACGACTTCCCGCTCGCCTACGCGTATGCATCGGCGCGCACGTTGAGGCTCGCGGACGGGCCGGACGAAGTGCATCGCAATGCCATCGCGAAACTGGAACTGGCGAAATACCTGGAACCGCGCGACTGATTCACCGCTGGGAGTCCCGGGCGGATTCTGCACCGCGCGCGCAAACATGCTCTAATTTTCGCTGCCATTCCGCGAGCCGCGCGTGAATGCGTCACCTGCACGACTGAGGAGCGCACATGATCGACGTGTATAGCTGGCCGACGCCCAACGGGCACAAGATTCACATCATGCTGGAGGAAACCGGCCTCGAATACCGGGTCCATCCCGTCGATATCGGCGCGGGCGACCAGTTCAAACCCGACTTTCTCGCGATCAGCCCGAACAACAAGATTCCCGCGATCATCGACAACGACGGCCCGGAAGGCAAACCGTTCGCGTTATTCGAATCGGGCGCGATCCTCGTATATCTCGCAGAGAAGACCGGCAAACTGCTGCCCGCGGATGCGATCGGCCGCTACACGACGATTCAATGGCTCATGTTCCAGATGGGCGGCGTTGGACCGATGCTCGGGCAGACGCATCACTTCCGCAATTACGCGCCCGAGAAGATCGACTACGCGATCAACCGCTACACGAACGAAGCGCGCCGGCTGTATGGCGTGATGGACAAGCAACTCGGGGTCACGCAATACCTCGCCGGAAACGAGTACACGATTGCGGACATCGCGACCTTCCCGTGGACGCGTTCGTGGGAGAACCAGGGCATCGCGCTGGATGAATTCCCGAACGTGCGGCGCTGGTTCGATGCGATCGCGGCGCGCCCGGCCGTGGAGCGCGGCGTGCAGGTGCTGGCTCGCGAACGCAAGCCGTTCACCGACAAGGAGAAGGAAGTGCTGTTCGGCGCGACGCAGTACGCGAAGCGCTAGATCGCGGCAGGCGTCCGCAGGCCGAAGAGCGCAGCGGAATCCACCGTCAGCACCAGTTCGCCGTCCTGATTGTGCGCTTCCCAGCGTGTCGAGACGATGCCGCGATCGGGCTTGCTCTTCGACACGCGCTTATCCAGCACGCGCACGGTGAGCCGCACCGAATCGCCGACGCGCACGGGCTTGAGCCAGCGAATGTTGTCGAGACCGGGCGAGCCCATCGACGTCGAATCGGCGAGCATGTCGCGCACGAGAATGCCCATCATCGCGGAGCACGTGTTCCATCCGCTCGCGACGAGTCCGCCGAAATGCGACGCCCTGCCCGCTTCCTCCGACAGATGAAACGGCTGCGGATCGTAGCGGCTGGCGAACTCGATGATCTCCTCGCGGCTGAAGGTATGCGCGCTCAGCGTCACCGCCGCGCCGACTTCAAAATCCTCGAAGCTGTAGGTCATGGGTAGGTCCTCTTTTTAGCGTCAGACAATCGAAGGCGGCAGGAAGCGCCGGATCGCGCTCGAAGAAGCGGGACCCGTGCGATCGATACGGAGGAATTTGGTGACGATGCGAGACGAGACGGCTGCAAGACGGCAGCCGTGATACGCAACGAAGGAATGACGACTCATACGCGATGTCTCCTTGTCGGGCCAAAGCCGGGAAGACGCCGCGTCAGTCTTTACTGCAGCGGCTCCTTCAACGCGGCCGGCACGGGCAGCGGCATTACTTCGATGCCTTCTTCCAGCAAAGCGTGCGCGTCTTCGGGCGTCGTGACGCCGCGAATATTGCGCGCCGGCGCTTCGTTGTAGTGGATGCGCCGCGCCTCTTCGGCGAAACGTTCGCCCACGTTCTCGGTCTTCTCGATCAGCTCTCGCATGAACTGGAGCGCGCGCGCCTGCATGGCGGCCGCATCCGGCGATGCCTTCGGCGCTTGCGCCTGCGCCGACGCCTCCCCACGCGCCGAAGACAAATTCAGGCGCGGCGCGGACGGCATGCGACTGACATCCGTCGTCGAGCAAACGGGACACGCGACCAGCTTGCGGCCCAGTTGCGACTCGAATTCTTCGGTCGAAGCAAACCAGCCTTCAAAGCGATGTTCGTGCGAGCACTTTAAATCGAGGACCTTCATGCTGATGGGACTTCGGTGAGTTTATCTCAGAATCGCGTTTTGCGAACGGTCGTGCGCTGGTTCGTCATGCCGCGACGTACAGGAGCGAGCGACTTCAGATTCTAGCTGTTCGGCGCTTTCGCCGCCGAGCGCGAGCGTCAGAACGACAAAAGCGGCCAACGCGGCCGCTTTCCGTGATGACAGAGCCAGCCCGCGTCTTAAACAGCCGCCCTGCCCGCCTGCCATTCGCCCGAGCGGATCTTCTCCAGCCAGAACGCGCCGATGATGGTCTTGACGTCGCTGATCGTGCCGTCCTTGACCCACGCCATCAACTGCGCTTCGTCCGCAATGAACGTTTCGAGGAACTCGCCTTCGTCGAGCTTCGCGTCGCCAGCCGTGAGACCGCGCGCCAGATACAGGTCGATAAATTCCGTCGAATACGAAATGACCGGATGAATTCGCGTCAGAAAGATCCATTCGCGCGCGGTGTAGCCGGTTTCCTCCTGCAATTCGCGCTTGGCGCACGTCAACTCGTCCTCGTTCGGATCGAGCTTGCCTGCCGGGAATTCGAGCAGCACGCGCCCGACCGGATAGCGGAACTGACGTTCGAGCAGCACGCGGCCATCGTCGAAAACCGGCAGGATCATCACCGCGCCCGGATGCTCCACGAACTCGCGCGTGGCGTGCTTGCCGTCGGGCAACGCCACCGTATCGCGCTTGAGCGTGAGGAACTTGCCTTCATGCAGCGTGACGCTTTCGACCTTCTTCTCGATGAGGCCGTCGTCATTGTCGGAAACGGTGAACTGGTCTGCCATCTTGCACCCTGTGCCGGTTAAGCAAACAGCCGCCGAGGGCGCGAAGCCATCAGCGGCGTTTGACGAGATATTGATAGGTGAAGCCCGGAAACGCGAGCACCACGAACAGACTGAAGGTGATGGCGTAGAACTGCCATCCCTGATCGAAACGGTTGCCGGCGCGCGCTTCGAGCATGAAGCCGAGCGCGCCAACCACGAAGTAGAGAACGATCAACTCGCCGATCCTGATCCACGCGCTCTTCTTCGCCGCCTGATGGCGCGTCGGCGCCGGCAGCGGCACCGGCACGACAGCGAAAAGGCGCTGGTTCAGGAACGGCACGTTGGCGCCGACGAGCGCCAACAACACGATAAACCAGCCCGCAGCCGACATTACAGCGGCAGCGTATGCGTGATTGCTTGCAGGCACGCCGTCATCAGCGGGCCCGGAACCAGACCCAGCACGAGCACGGCCAAACCGTTGAACGCCAGCAGCGAACGATTGAGGCCATCCGCGACGATCGGCGATGCGTCTTGCGGCGCGTCGAAGTACATCAGCTTGACGATACGCAGGTAGTAGAACGCGCCCACGAGCGACGTCAGCACGGCCAGCACGGCGAGCCACGTCAGACCGGCGTTCATCGTCGCTTCGAGCACGGCGAGCTTCGCATAGAAGCCGACCGTCGGCGGAATGCCGGCAAGCGAGAACATCATGATCATCATGACGAACGCGAAGACCGGGCTGCGCTGGTTGAGGCCCTTGAAGTCGTCGATCTGTTCGGCTTCGAAGTCGCGGCGCGCGAGCAGCATCACGATGCCGAAGGTGCCGAGCGTCGTCACCAGATAGATGATGCTGTAGAACATCGCCGAGCTGTACGCGCCCGCAGCGCCCGTCACCTTGCCGTCGACCACGCCGGCCAGAAGGCCGAGCAGCACGAAGCCCATGTTCGAGATGGCCGAGTACGCCAGCATCCGCTTGATGTTCTTCTGCACGATACCCGTGACGTTGCCGACGATCAGCGACAGCGCCGCGAGAATCACCAGCATCTCCTGCCAGTCGACCGCGAACGGCAGCAGGCCCATCACCAGGAAGCGCAGGCCCCACGCGAACGCCGCGACCTTCGGGCCGCCGCCGGTCAGCAGCGTCATGGCCGTCGGCGCGCCTTGATAGACGTCGGGCACCCACATGTGGAACGGCACCGCGCCCATCTTGAACGCCACGCCCGCCACGATGAAGATCACGCCGAAGAGCAGCACCGCGTCATTGATGCGACCCGACGCCACGGCCTTCAGCACTTCGTTCAGTTCCAGCGAGCCGGTCGCGCCGTACAGCATCGAGATGCCGTAGAGCAGGAAGCCGGACGCGAGCGCGCCGAGCACGTAGTACTTCATCGCCGATTCGTTCGACTGCGGCACGTCCTTGCGCAGCGCGATGACCGCGTACAGCGACAGCGACATCAGTTCGAGACCGAGGTACAGCGTGAGGAAGTTGTTGCCCGAAATCATCACGCACTGGCCGAGCAGCGAGAACAGGCCTAGCAGGAAGAAGTCGCCGCGGAACAGATCGCGGTCTTCCAGATACTTGCGCGAGTAGATGATCGACACCGCATAACCGAGCGTCACGACCGCTTTCATCGCGCTCGCGAACGGATCGACGATATACATGCGCGCGAAGAAGTAATGCGGCGTCGGATCGAGCGCCGAGAACGCGAACCACACGCCGACGACGATGGTCGAGACCAGCGCGATCGCGTACGTCGTACGGCGGCTCGACGGACCGAACATCGTGTCGTTCAACCAGGCCACGACGACGGCGGCCATCAGGATGCCGTCGGGCAACAGGACACTCATAGGGGCGTTTTGCATGATCTTTTAGTTCCTCCGCACGGCGTTACTGAGCCAGCGGCAGCTTGGACTGCGCGACGTGGGAGAGCAGGTTTGCCACCGACTCGTGCATCACGTCGGTGAAGGGCTTCGGATGCAGGCCCATATAGAGCGTGAACAGCGCGAGCACGAGCAGCATGAACATTTCACGCTTGTTGATGTCCGCGAGCTTCGCGACGTGGTCGTTCGCAACGGCGCCAAAATACACGCGCTTGTACATCCACAGCGTGTAGGCCGCGCCGAGAATCAGCGTGAACGTGGCGAGGAAGCCGATCCAGAAGTTGAACTTCACGGCAGCCAGAATCACCATGAACTCGCCGACGAAACCCGAGGTGCCCGGCAGACCGCAGTTGGCCATCGCGAACAGCATCGAGAACGCGGCGAACTTCGGCATGGTGTTCACGACGCCGCCGTAATCCGCGATCTGACGCGAATGCACGCGGTCGTACAGCACGCCGATGGACAGGAACATCGCGCCCGAGACGAAGCCGTGCGAGATCATCTGGATGATCGCGCCTTCCACGCCGAGCTGGCTAAAGATGAAGAAGCCGAGCGTGACGAAGCCCATGTGCGCGATCGACGAATACGCGACGAGCTTCTTCATGTCGGCCTGCACCATTGCGACGAGACCGATATAGATGACCGCGATGAGCGACAGCGTGATGACGACCGGCGCGAGGAAGTGGCTCGCGTCCGGCGCGATCGGCAGCGAGAAGCGCAGGAACCCGTATGCGCCGAGCTTCAGCATGATAGCCGCCAGCACGACGGAACCGCCGGTCGGTGCTTCGACGTGCGCGTCCGGCAGCCAGGTGTGAACCGGCCACATCGGCACCTTCACGGCGAACGCCAGGAAGAACGCGATAAAGAGCAACACCTGCGGCGTCATGCCGATCTTAGCGGCTTGCCACGTGGCGAGGTCGAACGTGTGCGTCTGCGTGTACAGGTACAGCAACGCGACCAGCATCAGGAGCGAGCCGGCGAGCGTGTACAGGAAGAACTTGAACGCCGCATACACGCGATTCGGGCCGCCCCACACGCCGATGATGATGTACATCGGAATGAGCGTGGCTTCGAAGAACACGTAGAACAGCAGGCCGTCGGCCGTGGAGAACACGCCGATCATGATGCCCGAGAGGATCAGGAACGCGGCCATGTACTGCGAGACGCGCTCCGTGATGACTTCCCACCCGGCGATCACGACGATCACGGTGATGAGCGCGGTCAGCACGACGAACCACATCGAGATGCCGTCGACACCCAGGTGATACGTGATGTTGAACCGCTCGATCCAGTTCGCCTGTTCGACGAATTGCAGCGCGGCGCTCGACGTATCGAAGCCGGTGATCAGCGGAAGGGTCACGATCAAACCGAGAACCGAGCCGATCAGCGCGACCCAGCGCGCGGGCGCCGGGTTACGGTCAGAACCTACAGCCAGGACCAGGACGCCGAAGATGATCGGCAGCCAGATCGCGACACTGAGAATCGGAAAAGAGTGCATAGGGTCCCTCGCCTTATTTGCCGCCGAGCGTTACAAACAGGGTCAAGAGCCCCAACATGCCGATAATCATGGCGAACGCGTAGTGATAGATGTAACCGGATTGAAGGAAGCGGATCACACCGGCGAACCAGGCGACGAACCGCGCACTGCCGTTGACGACGCCGTCGATGACGACGACATCGCCCTCTTTCCACAGCCCGCGGCCGATGGCGACCGCGCCCCGGGCGAAGACCACTTCGTTGATCTTGTCGAAGTAGTACTTGTTGTCGAGCAGCGTGTAGATAGGGCCGAAGCGGCGGCGGATGACCGGCGGCAGATCCGGGCGCTTCATGTACAGGAACCACGCGACGATCACGCCCGCGAGCGCCAGCCACACCGGCAGGCCCGCGACCGAATGCAGGCCCATCGGGAACCAGCCGTGGAACTCTTCGGCCATTTCGCGCATGCCTTCGTGGTTCTCGGCGATGTAAATGACCTTGTCGAACACGACGCCGTGCGAGAAGAAGTCGCCGAAGAGCATCGGGCCGATCATGATCGCGCCGATGATGACCGACGGAATCGCCAGCAGAACGAGCGGCAGCGTGACGACCCACGGGCTTTCGTGCGGTTCGTGTGCGTGGCCGTGGCCGTGGCCGTGGCCGTGGTCATCGTGGCCGTGGCCGTGGCCGTGTGCGTGACCATGATTATCGCTACCGTGGCCCTGGCCATGCGTCGCCTCTTCCGCGCCCATCGGCGAGTCCGGATGCTTCGGACCGCGGAACCGTTCCTTGCCGTGGAACACGAGGAAGTACATGCGGAACGAATACAGCGCCGTGACGAAGACGCTCGCCACCACCGCGAAATACGCGAAACCCGAACCCGGCAGATGCGAGAGCTTCACCGCATCGATGATCGAATCCTTCGAATAGAAGCCCGAGAAGAACGGCGTGCCGATCAGCGCGAGCGAACCGATCAGCGACGTGATCCACGTAATCGGCATGTACTTGGCCAGACCGCCCATGTTGCGCATGTCCTGGTCATGGTGCATGCCGATGATGACCGAACCGGCGCCGAGGAACAGCAGCGCCTTGAAGAACGCGTGCGTGCCCAAGTGGAACACCGCGACCGGGTACGCCGAGACGCCGAGCGCGACCGTCATGTAGCCGAGCTGCGAGAGCGTCGAATACGCGACCACGCGCTTGATGTCGTTCTGCACGACGCCGAGGAAGCCCATGAACAACGCCGTGATCGCGCCGATCACCGTCACGAACGACAGCGCGGCATCCGAATGCTCGAAGAGCGGCGACATGCGCGTCACCATGAAGATACCGGCCGTCACCATCGTTGCCGCGTGGATCAGCGCGGAGATCGGCGTCGGGCCTTCCATCGAGTCCGGCAGCCACACGTGCAGCGGGAACTGCGCGGACTTACCCATCGCGCCGATGAAGAGGCAGATGCACGCCACGGTCAGCAGGCCCCAGCTCGTGCCCGGGAACGACATGGCCGCGAGCTTTTCGCCTTGCGCGAAGACGTCGCCGTAGTTCAGCGAACCCGCGAACGCCAGCAGCAGGCCGATGCCGAGCAGGAAGCCGAAGTCACCGACGCGGTTGACGATGAACGCCTTCATGTTCGCGTAGATCGCGCTTTCACGGGTGAAGTAGAAGCCGATCAGCAGATACGAGACGAGACCCACCGCTTCCCAGCCGAAGAACAGCTGCAGGAAGTTGTTGCTCATCACGAGCATCAGCATCGAGAACGTGAAGAGCGAAATGTACGAGAAGAAGCGCTGATAGCCGTCTTCTTCCGCCATGTAGCCGATGGTGTAGATGTGCACCATCAGCGAGACGAAGGTCACGATGACCATCATCATCGCCGTCAGCGAATCGACGAGGAAGCCGACTTCCATCTTCAGCGACCCCATCGTCATCCATTCGTAGACGGTGCCGTTGAAGCTCGCGCCCATCATCACGTCGTAGAACACGAACGCGGACAGGATGAACGAGATGAAGACGCCGAGAATGGTGACGCGGTGCGAGCCCTTGCGCCCCACCGTCTTCCCGAGCAGCCCCGCGATCAGCGAGCCCGCGAGCGGAGCCAGCGGGACCGCGAGCAGGAGGTTTTCATTGAGTGTCGTGGACATAACAGCCTAGCCTGAAATTAACCTTTGAGCTGATCGAGGTCCTCGACGTTGATCGTGTCGAGGCTACGGAACAGGGTCACGAGAATCGCGAGACCGATCGCGGCTTCCGCAGCGGCCACGGTCAGGACGAAGAACACGAAAATCTGGCCGTGCACGTCGCCCAGATAATGCGAGAACGCGACGAAATTGGTGTTCACCGCAAGCAGCATCAGTTCGATGGCCATCAGGATGATGATGACGTTGCGGCGGTTCAGGAAGATGCCGACGATGCTGATCGCGAAAAGGATCGCGCCGAGCACGAGGTAATGGGCAAGACTCAACATGTTTGTTCTCTCCTTCGCGCTCAGCCCTTGTTATCCACCACGCCCGCGCCGATGTTCCCGGTCACGGCAGGTTCCACCGTTGCATCCGGCGCCTGCGTTTCGGCGGGCATCTTCACGAGGCGCACGCGGTCCTGACGGCGAACCTTCACTTGCTTGCTGACGGTTTGCGTCTTCTTGTCCTTCTTGTCGCGCACGGTCAGCGAGATGGCCGCGATGATCGCCACCAGCAGCACCAGACCCGCGATTTCGAACGCGAAGATGTAGTCCGTGTAAATGACCTTGCCGATGAGCTGCGTATTCGGCATCAGCGCCGCGCCGCTCACGCCGGCGCCCGCGGCAGCCGTGCCCGCATCACGCAGCGGCGTGACCGTCGCGCCGTAGCCGTGCCACAGAATCAGCGCCGTTTCGATGACGATGATCGCGCCGACGATGGTCGCGAGCGGCACGAAACGCCTGAAGTCGCGCCGCAGCACGTCGATGTTGATGTCGAGCATCATCACGACGAAGAGGAAGAGCACCATTACCGCGCCGACGTACACGAGAACCAGCAGGATCGCGAGGAATTCGGCTTGCAGCAGCATCCAGATCGCGGCCGCGTTGAAGAACGCGAGCACGAGAAAGAGCGCGGATGACACCGGATTGCGCGAGGTGATCACCTTCAGCGCGGACACGGTCAGCAGCAGCGCGAAGATATAGAACAGTACGGTTGTGAATTCCATGATTACCGGTTCATCGTTAGGCCATCATCAGGCAGGGTGTGTCAGCGCGCGGCGCAACGCGCCAACAACAGCAAAATCGCTTTGACTTCGACTCGGACGCCGGCGCGACGCCGACATCCGCTTCGCATCAACGGTAAGGCGCGTCGGCCGCCTTCGATGCGGCGATTTCCGTCTCGTAGCGATCGCCCACTGCAAGCAGCATGTCCTTCGTGAAATACAGATCGCCGCGCTTTTCGCCGTGATATTCGAGGATATGCGTCTCGACGATCGAATCGACCGGGCAGCTCTCTTCGCAGAAGCCGCAGAAGATGCACTTGGTCAGGTCGATGTCGTAGCGCGTCGTGCGACGGGTATTGTCCGCGCGCGTTTCCGATTCGATGGTGATCGCGAGCGCCGGGCACACCGCTTCGCACAGCTTGCACGCGATGCAGCGCTCTTCGCCGTTTTCATAGCGGCGCAGCGCGTGCAGTCCGCGAAAGCGCGGCGACACCGGCGTCTTTTCTTCCGGGAACTGCACCGTGATCTTGCGCTGGAACGTGTAACGGCCCGTCAGCGCCAGACCCTTCAGCAGTTCGGTCAGGAAGAAGGTCTTAAAGAAGTTCTGAATTGCGTTCATGATGTTTGGTCCGCTCTTGTCCTCGGTTCGTCCGACTACTTCCAGATGTTGAGCGGCGACATGATCCAGAAGCCGATCACGACCACCCACACTACCGAGACCGGCAGGAACACCTTCCAGCCGAGACGCATGATCTGGTCATAGCGGTAGCGCGGGAACGTCGCGCGGGCCCAGATGAAGACTGACAGCAGGAAGAAAACCTTCAGCACGAACCAGAACACGCCCGGGATGAACGACAGGAAGCCGAACGGCGCGTCCCAGCCGCCCAGGAACAGGGTCGTCGCGATCGCCGAGATCACGATCATGTTGATGTACTCGGCGAGGAAGAACAGCGCGAACGCCATGCCCGAGTAGTCGATCATGTGGCCCGCGACGATTTCCGATTCGCCTTCCACCACGTCGAACGGATGACGGTTCGTTTCAGCGATGCCCGAGATGAAGTACACGACGAACATCGGCAGAAGCGGCAGCCAGTTCCACGACAGGATGTTGACGCCGAAGCCCGCGAAGATGCCGCGCTGCTGCGAAGCGACGATATCCGACATGTTCAGCGTGCCCGCGACCATCAACACCACGACGAGCGCGAAGCCCATCGAGATCTCGTAGGACACCATCTGCGCCGCTGCGCGCATGGCGCCGAGGAACGCGTACTTCGAGTTGGACGCCCAGCCCGCGAGAATCACGCCGTACACGCCGATCGACGAGATCGCCATGATGTAGAGGAGACCCGCGTTGATGTTGCCGAGCACGGCTTTCGCCTGGAACGGAATCACCGCCCAGACCGCGAAGGCCGGCACTACGGTCATGATCGGCGCGATGACGTAGATCCATTTGCTCGCCTGCGTCGGCTGAATGACTTCCTTCAGCAGCAGCTTGAGCACGTCCGCGATTGGCTGCAGCAACCCTGCCGGGCCGACGCGGTTCGGGCCGAGACGGACGTGCATCCAGCCGATGAGCTTGCGTTCCCAAAGAATCAGGTACGCGACGCACAGCAGGATCACCACCGCAACCACCAGGATGCGCACCAGCGCCCACACGGTCGGCCAGGCAACGCCCAGAAGCTGCGTGCCGCCTGCGTTGATCGTATCGAACAAGCCCATTTACGCCTTCTCCACTACCAGTTCACCGAACAGGCCGCCGAGTGCGGCGCCAGCCGCGGTAGCCGCCGACACGCGCACCACCGTTTCCGCCAGGTTCGCGTCGCGAACCGCGGGCATCACCACCGACAGGTCGCCTTGCTTGATGCGCACGGCGTCGCCGTCCTTCAGGCCGAGCTTGTCGAAGAGCGTCGTCGGCAGGCCGGCGACATTCGCGTCGCGTGCGGCTGCCGTCAGATGCAGCGACGGCGCGCGGCGCACGAGCGGGTCGGCGTGATAGATCGGCACGTCGGCGAGACGCTCGAAGCCGCTCTTAACCGAAATGTTCGATGCAGCGCGCTTCGGTGCGACCGTCGTCTTGTTCGACAGACGCGCGGCCAGGTCGCCCGTGCCGAGCGCCGCGACGCGCACTTCTTCCGCCGTATCGAATTCGAAGCCCGGCAGGCCGAGCATCGTGCCTAGCACGCGCAGTACCTTCCAGCCCGGACGCGTCTCGCCCAATGCCCGGACGACGCCGTTGAACGACTGCGCCGTGCCTTCCGCGTTGACGAACGTGCCCGACGTCTCCGTGAACGGCGCGATGGGCAGCAGCACGTCGGCGTACTCCATGCCGTGCTTGAACGGCGACATCACGACCACCATCTCGGCTGCCTTCAGCGCCGCGACGGCCTGCGCCGGGTTCGCCGCATCCAGTTCCGGCTCCGCGTTGAAGAGCACGTAGCCTTTGCGCGGTTGTTCGAACGCCGCGCGGGCGTCGAGACCGCCCTCGCCCGGCAGCGCATCGACGAGATAACCGCCCACCGAATTCGCGCCTTCGGTCAGGAAGCCGAGCGTCGCGCCGGTGTTGTCGGCGATCCACTGCGCCGCCGCCTGAATCTGCGCGAAGTCCGGATGCTGGACCGCCACATTGCCGAGCAGCACGACACGCTTCTCGCCCGCCGACAACGAAGCCGCCACGTCCTTCGCGGCCGCCGACACTTCGCGACCAGCAAATGCGTCCGGCAGCGCGACGCCGCGCGCTTCGGAGATCGCACCCGCGATGCCAGCGAGCTGATCGAGCCACGCCGAGGGCGCCGCGACCAGACGGTGCGCGGTCGGGATCAGCGAATCGTCGTTGCTCGCGTTCAGGAACGTGAGCATCGCGCCGTTCTTCGCTGCCTGACGCAGACGCGCGGCGAAAAGCGGATGATCGCGGCGCAGGAACGAGCCGATAACGAACGCCGTATCGACGTTCGACAGGTCGGCGATCTTCACGCCGAGCCACGGCGCGCCCGCGCCCACCGGCGCGGAAAAGTCGTTCTGACGCAGGCGGAAATCGACGTTCGGCGAGCCGACGCCTTCCGCGAACTGCTTCAGCAGATACAGTTCTTCGACCGTACTATGCGGCGTCGCGAGCGCGGCGATGGCGTTCGCGCCATGATCCGCCTTGATGCCCTTGATGCCTTTCGCCACGTACTCGAGCGCCGTCTGCCAGTCCGTTTCGATCCACTTGCCGCCCTGCTTGAGCATCGGCGTGGTGAGACGTTCGTCGCTATTGAGCGCTTCGTACGAGAAGCGGTCCTTGTCCGAGATCCAGCATTCGTTGATGGCTTCGTTTTCCATCGGCAGAACGCGCATCACGCGGTTGTTCTTCACCTGGACGACCAGGTTCGAACCGACGGAATCGTGCGGGCTCACCGACTTGCGGCGCGACAATTCCCACGTCCGCGCGCTGTAGCGGAACGGCTTGCTCGTAAGCGCGCCGACGGGGCACAGGTCGATCATGTTGCCCGACAGCTCCGAATCCACCGTCTTGCCGACGAACGACGTGATTTCCGAATGCTCGCCGCGGCCCAGCATGCCGAGTTCCATGACGCCGGCGATTTCCTGGCCGAAGCGCACGCAGCGCGTGCAGTGGATGCAGCGCGTCATCTCTTCCATCGAGATGAGCGGGCCCACGTTCTTGTGGAACACCACGCGCTTTTCTTCGTTGTAGCGCGACTGGGACTTGCCGTAACCCACGGCCAGATCCTGCAACTGGCACTCGCCGCCCTGATCGCAGATCGGACAATCCAGCGGGTGATTGATCAGCAGGAATTCCATCACCGACTGTTGCGCCTTCACGGCCTTGTCGGAGGCGGTCCGCACGACCATGCCGGCCGAAACGGGCGTGGCGCACGCGGGGACGGCCTTCGGCATCTTTTCGACTTCGACGAGGCACATCCGGCAGTTCGCCGCGATCGACAGCTTCTTGTGATAGCAGAAGTGAGGAATGTACGTATCGACCTTGTGCGCAGCCTGGATCACCATGCTGCCTTCGGGCACCTCGACCGTCTTGCCGTCAATTTCTAGTTCAACCATGATGGGGAATGGTCCTCAACCTCTTTCGCGCAACTGACTGTGCGCCTGATTACGCGGTAAGCGCCTCGGACGCCGCATGATGCGCGTGCCCGCCGACGAGACAGTGCTTGTGCTCGACGTGATATTCGAATTCGTTCCAGAAGTGCTTCAGCATGCCGCGCACCGGCATGGCCGCCGCATCGCCGAGCGCGCAGATCGTGCGGCCCATGATGTTTTCGGCGACAGAATTCAGCAGATCCAGGTCTTCCTTGCGGCCGAGTCCGTGCTCGATGCGATGCACCACGCGATACAGCCAGCCCGTGCCTTCGCGGCAAGGCGTGCATTGACCGCACGACTCTTCGTAATAGAAGTACGACAGGCGCAGCAACGAACGCACCATACAGCGCGTTTCGTTCATGACGATGACCGCGCCCGAGCCGAGCATCGAACCCGCCTTGGCGATCGAATCGTAGTCCATATCGGTCGCGAGCATCATCTCGCCCGGCACCACCGGCGCCGACGATCCGCCCGGAATCACCGCCTTGATCGACTCGCCGCGCACGCCGCCGGCCAGTTCCATCAGCGTCGAAAACGGCGTGCCGAGCGGAATTTCATAGTTGCCCGGACGATTCACGTCGCCCGACACCGAGAAAATCTTCGTGCCGCCGTTGTTCGGCTTGCCGATCTCGAGGTAATTCTGCGGCCCGATTTCCAGCAGGAACGGCACCGCAGCGAACGTCTCGGTGTTGTTGATGGTGGTCGGCTTGCCGTAGACGCCGAAGCTCGCCGGGAAAGGCGGCTTGAAGCGCGGCTGGCCTTTTTTGCCTTCCAGCGATTCGAGCAGCGCGGTTTCTTCGCCGCAGATGTATGCGCCGTAACCGTGGTGAGCGTACAACTCGAACGAGAAGCCGGAGCCGAGGATGTTCGCGCCGAGATAGCCGGCAGCGCGCGCTTCTTCCAGCGCCGCTTCGAATACCTTATAGACTTCCCAGATCTCGCCGTGGATATAGTTGTAGCCGACGGTGATGCCCATCGCATACGCGCCGATGGCCATGCCTTCGATCAGCGCATGCGGGTTCCAGCGAAGAATGTCGCGGTCCTTGAACGTGCCCGGCTCGCCTTCGTCGGAATTGCAGACGAGATACTTCTGCCCCGGAAACTGACGCGGCATGAAGCTCCACTTCAGGCCCGTCGGGAAGCCCGCGCCGCCGCGACCGCGCAGACCCGACGCCTTCACGTCGGCAATCACCTGCTCGGGCGGAATCTTCTCTTCCAGAATGCGGCGCAGCTGCTTATAGCCGCCGCGCGCAACGTAATCTTCGAGATGCCAGTTCTCGCCATTGAGGCCAGCGAGGATCAGCGGCTTGATGTGACGATCGTGGAGAGACGTCATTTCGAAAGTTCCTCGATCAACTCGTCGATCTTCTCGCGGCTCATGAAGCTGCACATGCGGTGGTTGTTCACCAGGACGACAGGCGCATCGCCGCACGCGCCGAAGCACTCGCCTTCTTTCAGCGTGAACTTGCCGTCGGGCGTGGTTTCGCCGAAATCGATGCCGAGCTTCTGCCGGAGATACTGAGCAGCACTATCCGAGCCGCCGTCCGGACCGAGCTGGCAGGGCAAGTTCGTGCAGAGCGTGATCTTGTGCTTACCAACCGGCGCGAGCTCGTACATCGTGTAGAACGTGGCGACTTCCTGCACCGCGACAGGCGGCATGCTCAGATAGTCGGCTACGAACTTCATGAGTTCGGGCGAGAGCCATCCGTGCTCTTCCTGAGCGACAGCAAGCGCAGCCATCACCGCCGACTGCTTCTGCTCGGCGGGATACTTCGCGATCGCACGATCGATTTCTTTCAGGCCTTCAGCTGAGATCATTTTCAGACACGACTCTTTCAATTCCTACCGAACGAAAACCTGCCGCGGGCATCTTATTGCGGCAGACCTGGCGTCCTGCGGTTTCCTGTAATTGCTTCAACGCTTTGCGCTCGATTCAGCGCAACGGCGGCCCGGCCGACGAGCGCGCCGCGCGAGCGGACGACGGAATCAGCGATCAATCTCGCCGAACACGATGTCTTGCGTTCCGATGATCGTGACGGCGTCGGCGATCATGTGGCCGCGCGCCATCTCGTCCAGCGAGGCCAGATGCGCGAAGCCAGGCGCGCGGATCTTCAGGCGGTACGGCTTGTTCGCGCCGTCCGACACGAGATAGATGCCGAACTCGCCCTTCGGATGCTCGATCGCGGCGTAGGTCTCGCCTTCCGGCACGTGGAAGCCTTCCGTGAAGAGCTTGAAGTGGTGAATCAGCTCTTCCATGTTGCTCTTCATGCCGACGCGCGACGGCGGCGCAACCTTGTGATTATCGACCATCACAGGGCCGGGATTCTTGCGCAGCCAGGCAATGCACTGTTTGGCGATACGCGTGGACTGACGCATTTCCTCGACGCGCACGAGATAGCGGTCGTAGCAGTCGCCGTTCACGCCCACCGGAATGTCGAAGTCCAGTTGATCGTAGACTTCATACGGCTGCTTCTTGCGCAGATCCCATTCGATGCCCGAGCCGCGCAGCATCGCACCGCTCATGCCGAGCTGCAACGCGCGCTCGGGACTCACCACGCCGATGCCCACGAGACGCTGCTTCCAAATGCGGTTGTCGGTGAGCAGCGTTTCGTACTCGTCGACATAGCCCGGGAAGCGATTGAAGAAGTCTTCGATGAAGTCGAGCAGCGAACCTTGACGGTTCTCGTTCATCTTCTCCAGCGCCTTCGCATTGCGAATCTTGGAGACCTTGTATTGCGGCATTGCGTCAGGCAGGTCGCGATAGACGCCGCCCGGACGGTAGTACGCCGCGTGCATGCGCGCGCCCGAGACCGCTTCGTACACGTCCATCAGGTCTTCGCGCTCGCGGAACGCGTAGAGGAAGACCGCCATCGCGCCGACGTCGAGCGCGTGCGAGCCGATCCACATCAGGTGGTTCAGCACGCGCGTGATTTCGTCGAACAGGACGCGGATGTACTTCGCGCGGATCGGCACGTCGATGCCGAGCAGCTTCTCGATGGCCATCACGTAGGCGTGCTCGTTCGCCATCATCGACACGTAGTCGAGACGGTCCATGTACGGCACGGACTGAATGAAGGTCTTGGTTTCGGCGAGCTTCTCGGTCGCCCGATGCAAGAGGCCGATGTGCGGATCGGCGCGCTGGATCACTTCGCCGTCGAGTTCGAGCACGAGGCGCAGCACGCCGTGCGCGGCAGGGTGCTGCGGGCCGAAATTCAGCGTGTAGTTCTTGATGTCTGCCATGACGCTCTCTTAATGTTTCAGACCACCATAGCGATCTTCGCGGATCACGCGCGGCGTGATTTCGCGCGGCTCGATCGTCACAGGCTGATACACGACGCGCTTCTCTTCCGGGTCGTAGCGCATTTCGACGAAGCCCGTGACCGGGAAGTCCTTGCGGAACGGGTGGCCGATGAAGCCGTAGTCCGTGAGAATGCGGCGCAGATCGGGGTGGCCTTCGAACACGATGCCGTACAGGTCGAATGCTTCGCGCTCGTACCAGTTGGCCGACGACCAGATATCGACGAGCGACGGAATGATCGGCACTTCGTCGTCCGGAGCGAACACGCGCACGCGCAGGCGCCAGTTGTTCGAGATGGAGAGCAGATGCACGACGGCCGCGAAGCGCGGGCCTTCGTAGACGCCGTCGCCGAAAGTCGAATAGTCGATGCCGGCGAGGTCCATGAGCTGCTCGAAGCCGAGCGAGCGGTCGTCACGCAGCCGGGTCGCGACTTCAAGATAGTCGGCCGCCTTCACGACGACCGTCACCTGACCCAGCGACTCGGTGATGTTCTGGAGACGGTCGCCAAACGCCGCCTCGAGGTTCGCTTTGAGGGTCTCGAGTTTGCTTGCCATAGTTGGGGAGGCTCAGGCCTTTATTGACGGGCGATGGTGTTCGTGCGGCGAATCTTCGCCTGCAGCTGGATCACGCCGTAGACCAGCGCCTCGGCCGTCGGAGGGCAGCCCGGGACATAGACGTCGACCGGAACGATACGGTCGCAGCCACGCACGACGGAGTACGAATAGTGGTAGTAGCCGCCACCATTCGCACACGAACCCATGGAAATGACCCAGCGCGGCTCGGCCATCTGGTCGTACACCTTACGAAGCGCGGGCGCCATCTTGTTGCACAGCGTGCCGGCGACGATCATCACGTCGGACTGGCGCGGGCTCGGACGGAACACCACGCCGAAGCGGTCCAGGTCGTAACGGGCGGCGCCCGCATGCATCATCTCGACCGCGCAGCACGCGAGACCGAACGTCATCGGCCACAGGGAGCCGGTGCGCGTCCAGTTGATCAGCTTGTCAGCCGTGGTGGTGACAAAGCCTTCCTTCAAGACCCCTTCGATACTCATTTGATTTCCACTCCAGATGAGCAGCCAGCCAAAGCCGCCCATGAATCCGGTGATCTACCCGTCATTCCCAGTCGAGACCGCCCTTTCTCCAGATGTAGGCGAAGCCGAGCAGGAATTCGAGCAGAAAGATCATCATGGCCATGAAGCCGGGCCAGCCGATGTCGCGCAGGGCCACGCCCCACGGAAACAGGAACGCCGTCTCAAGGTCGGAGATGATGAAAAGAATTGCGACGAGATAGTAGCGCACATCGAACTTCATACGCGCGTCTTCGAATGCTTCGAAGCCGCATTCGTACGGGGCATTCTTTTCGGTGTCGGGCTTGTTGGGACCGAGAATCTTGCCGATGCTGACCAGCGCTATACCTAAACCAAGGCCCACCAGAAGAAACAAGAAGACGGGGTAATAGGGTGCGAGGTTCAAGGCTTTCCTCTGATCGGTAGTTTCGGTCAGTGATGATTGAGATGCTTGCCGGGACAGACCACCCGGCGACGGGATTCACTTGGGACCGCTCACGATATCAACGATATCGTAAGGGTACTCCAGAAGTGACAATGCCAGCCGAAGCGATGCATGCGGCTGGCATTGGATAACTTTTGGTGCCGACGGCGAGACTCGAACTCGCACAGCTTTCGCCACTACCCCCTCAAGATAGCGTGTCTACCAATTTCACCACGTCGGCACTGTACTGCAATCCGGGAAAACAAACTTCTTAATTGCCGCGAATCGCTTCAAGACTTGAATTATAACTAGGTCCCACGAATTGTTCAACGCACAAAACACGAATTTCGCGAAAATTTGTTTTGGCGTTCATTTCGGCACATCGGTGCCCGGCGCCGATGACGCAGGCGCTGCCGATGCCGGCGCAGCTGCAGGAGCCGATGCGGTCTTTCCAGCCGCAGCAGGCGCTGAAGCAGACGTCGGACCTGCGCCGAGCACGCCGGCCGACGTCTGGGGCTTGTAGCTTCCGAGGTACGTGAGCGCGAGCGTCGTGATGAAGAAAATCGCGGCGAGCACAGCCGTGGTACGGGAAAGAAAGTTCGCCGAGCCGGTCGCGCCGAACAAACTGCCCGACGCACCGCTGCCGAACGCCGCGCCCATGTCGGCGCCCTTGCCGTGCTGAAGCAGCACGAGCCCGATCACGCCAAGCGCCGACAGCAACTGGACGACGATAATCAATGTCTTCAAATACAGCATTTCAACTCACCTGGATCTTGATGTTTCCGTGACACTCACGTGTCGCGACATGCTCTTTCGACTGCTCCCACCACGAACCGATTATTGCAACACGGTTCGCGCCGCCTGGCAGATCGCAAGAAAATCTTTCGACTTCAGCGACGCGCCGCCAATCAGCCCGCCGTCGATGTCTTGTTGCCCGAACAACTCCTGCGCGTTCTCGGGTTTGACGCTGCCGCCATAGAGCAATGGCACTTCGGCTGCGGCGGCACACTTCTCCGCCAGCTTCTTGCGCAGGAACGCGTGAACGCGCTGCGCCTGGTCGGCCGTCGCGCTCTTGCCCGTGCCGATCGCCCAGACCGGCTCGTAGGCGACGACAATGCGCGCCGCCTGCTCCTCGTCCAGCATCAGCAGCACCGCATCCAACTGGGCGCCGATGACCTGCTCCGTCGCCTCGCGCTCGCGTTCATCGAGCGTTTCGCCGACACAGACGATAGGCGTCAGTCCTGCCTCGAGCGCTCGCCGCGCTTTCGCTCCGACTTGTTCCGGCGTTTCGTAGTGGTACGCGCGGCGCTCCGAATGCCCGACGATCGCGTACGTCGCGCCGAAGTCGAGCGTCATTTCGGCCGCGACTTCGCCTGTGTACGCGCCCTGCACATGCGCCGACACGTCCTGCACGCCCCAGCGCACCACCGATCCGTCCAGCAGCGCCTGCGCCTGCGCGAGATACGGATAGGGCACGCACACGCCCACGTCCACGCCGTTGCGCAAGGCCGATGCCCCCGACGCCACTTCGGTCAGCAGAGCCGCGTTTTCCTGCATGCGGCCGTGCATCTTCCAGTTGCCGACCACCAGTTTCGCTCGTTGTCTCGACATTGTCTCGTCACTCGGCGGCTTGCGACGGCCGCTTTAGTTATAGCGGCCGTGCTTTTCAATCAGCCGCCGCGTTATGGGAATGAACCGCTACAAACTGCGAACTGCTTGCAAAACAGGCGATTTTACTGTGTTACAGATAACTCGGTCAAACCGCCGATAACCGTTTCGCGTCTATGACGCGCTTTGTTGCCCGTTTTCCGTCCAGTCGAGCACGATCTTGCCGACATGCGTGCTGCTTTCCATCAGGGCATGCGCGGCGGCCGCCTCGCTTGCCGGGAACACCTGGTGAATGACCGGTTTAATGCGCCCTGCCTCGATCTCGGGCCATACGCGCTCCTTCAGCTTCGCGGCGATTTTCGCCTTGAAAGCGACGGGACGCGGACGCAGCGTCGAGCCGGTGATGACTAGCCGGCGACGCAGAATGTCGTTGAGATTGATTTCCGCCTTCGCGCCGCCCAAGAGCGCGATCACGCAGATGCGCCCGCCATCGGCGAGCGCCTTCAACTCGCGCGGCAGATAGTCGCCCGCGACCATGTCCAGAATCACGTCGACGCCACGATCGTTCGTGAGCGACCTCACCACTTCGACGAAATCCTCTGTCTTGTAGTTGATCGCCCGCTCGGCGCCGAGCGTCTCGCACGCGCGGCATTTCTCGTCGCTGCCCGCGGTCGCGAAGACGCGAAAGCCGAGCGCGCGCGCAATCTGGATGGCCGTGACGCCAATGCCGCTCGATCCGCCTTGCACGAGGAGCGTCTCTTCCTCGCCGTTTTCGCCGGAGCCAAGATGCGCGCGCTCGAAGACGTTGCTCCACACCGTGAAGAACGTTTCCGGCAGCGAGGCCGCTTCGATATCGGACAAACCGGCTGGTACCGGCAGACATTGCTCCAGCGGCGCAACCGCATACTCTGCGTACCCTCCGCCCGCGAGCAACGCGCACACGCGATCCCCTTTCTTGAGACCGAACGGGTTGTGCTTCGAATCGAGGTCGCCGTCGACGATTTCGCCCGCCACTTCCAGCCCCGGCAGATCGGACGCGCCCGGCGGCGGCGCATAGGCGCCTTTGCGCTGAAAGACGTCCGGCCGATTCACACCGGAAGCGGCCACCTTGATGAGCACCTCGCACTTGCCTGCTTCGGGCATCGGGCGCTCGCCCAGCTTGAGAACTTCGGGTGCGCCAAATTCGGTGATTTCGACGGCCTTCATAGCATTCCCCTGAATGGGCATGGCGGGATGGATCGATTCGAACGGCTCGAACCGGATGGCGCTGCGCACGCGATGAGCAATCCACGCTCCACAGTGCCATCGAGTCCGGCGACGCATCGGACAATGCATAGTCCCGCATCGTCCAATTGACGCCATACAAGAAAACGGCCGGCTCGCAGAAGCGGCCGGCCGTCTACACATTACCGCATTACTGCTGCGGCTGCGTCGGTTCCGTTTGTTGCGCGGCTTCGTTCAAGAGCGCCTTGGCCGACAAGCGCACGCGGCCCTTTTCGTCCGTCTGGATGACCTTGACCTTCACGACCTGACCTTCCTTCAGGTAATCGTTGATGTCCTTCACGCGCTCGTTGACGATCTCCGAGATGTGCAGCAGACCGTCCTTGCCCGGCAGGATATTCACGATCGCGCCGAAATCGAGCAGCTTCAGCACCGGACCTTCGTAGACCTGGCCCACTTCCACTTCGGCCGTGATGTTCTCGATGCGCTTCTTCGCCTCGGCCATGCCTTCGGCGCTCGTGCTCGCAATGGTCACGACGCCGTCGTCCGAAATGTCGATGGTCGTGTTCGTCTCTTCGGTCAGCGCGCGGATCACCGAACCGCCCTTGCCGATCACGTCGCGGATTTTCTCCGGATTGATCTTCAGCGTGATCATGCGCGGCGCGAATTCCGACAGCTCCGTGTTCGTGCCCGGCACCGCCGACGTCATCTTGCCGAGAATGTGCATGCGGCCTTCCTTCGCCTGCGCGAGCGCGACCTGCATGATTTCCTTCGTGATGCCCTGGATCTTGATGTCCATCTGCAGCGCGGTCACGCCTTGGGCGGTGCCGGCCACCTTGAAGTCCATGTCGCCCAGGTGATCTTCGTCGCCGAGAATGTCGGTCAGAACCGCGAACTTGTTGCCTTCGAGGATCAGGCCCATTGCGATGCCGGCGACGTGCGCCTTCATCGGCACGCCGGCGTCCATCAGCGCGAGACAGCCGCCGCAGACCGAAGCCATCGACGACGAACCGTTCGATTCCGTGATTTCGGACACGACGCGGATCGAGTAGCCGAATTCGTCGGCGCTCGGCAGGCACGCGACGAGCGCGCGCTTGGCGAGCCGACCGTGGCCGATTTCACGGCGCTTCGGCGAACCGACGCGGCCGGTTTCGCCCGTGGCGAACGGCGGCATGTTGTAGTGGAGCATGAAGCGCTCGCGGTATTCGCCTTCGAGCGCGTCGATGTTCTGCTCGTCGCCCTTCGTGCCGAGCGTCGCGATCACGAGCGCCTGCGTCTCGCCGCGCGTGAAGAGCGCCGAGCCGTGCGTGCGCGGCAACACGCCCGTGCGGATTTCGATCGGGCGCACCGTGCGCGTGTCGCGGCCGTCGATACGCGGCTCGCCGTTCAGGATCTGCGAGCGGACGATCTTCGCTTCGATATCGAACAGGATGTTGCCGACGGTGGCCGCATCCGCTGCCGCCGTGCCCGATGCCGCCGCTTCCTCGGCGAGCTTCGCCGACGTTGCCGCGTAGACTTCCTTCAGCTTCGTCGAGCGCGCCTGCTTGTTGCGCAGCTGGTACGCAGCTTCGAGTTCCGGCTTCGCGATTTCGGTGACGCGCGCGATCAGCGCTTCGTTCTTCGGCGCCGGCTGCCAGTCCCACTCGGGCTTGCCGCCGTCGCGAACCAGTTCGTGGATCGCGTCGATCGCGGCTTGCATCTGCTCGTGGCCGAACACGACCGCGCCGAGCATCACTTCTTCAGAAAGCTGCTGCGCCTCGGATTCGACCATCAGCACCGCGCGCTCCGTGCCCGCGACGACCAGATCGAGCGCCGATTCCTTCATCTGCGCACGCGTCGGGTTCAGCACGTACTCGTTGTTGATGTAAGCGACGCGGGCCGCGCCGACCGGGCCGTTGAACGGCAGACCGGACACCGCGAGCGCAGCGGACGCGCCGATCAGCGCGGGGATATCCGCCGGGATTTCCGGATTCAGCGACAGGACGTGAATCACGACCTGCACTTCGTTATAGAAACCTTCCGGGAAGAGCGGACGCAGCGGACGGTCGATCAGGCGCGAGATGAGCGTCTCGCCTTCCGACGGACGGCCTTCGCGACGGAAGAAGCCGCCCGGGATCTTGCCGGCGGCGTAGGTCTTTTCCAGATAGTCGACGGTCAGCGGGAAGAAATCCTGACCCGGCTTGGCCGTTTTCGCGCCGACGACGGTCGCGAGCACCACAGTGTCTTCGACATCGACGATCACCGCGCCGCTTGCCTGACGCGCGATTTCACCCGTTTCCAGGCGGACGTTGTGTTGTCCCCACTTGAACTCTTTGACGATCTTATTAAACATTGCGACTCCTTCTATGTTGCGCCGCGCCTTCGGTCGAGCGCATGAGCTGTCTCTGCGGCGCTGGGCGGGACGGTCCCGGGCCGCGCGTGAGAGGTGTGTTATGCCATTCCAGTGCGGCGCGCGAACGGGCCGCGGGGCCGCGCTGGAATGACACAAAGCTCTGCCGCGAGGCTGGACCGAGTGTCGGGTAAAGCGTATGACTGCCGAGAACGACTAACTACGAAGTGCCGGCCGATGAAACCGATCCGGCACCACTTCGCGAGCGGATCGCGCAAAAACAAAATGCCTGCATCAGCGAACTGACACAGGCACTTCGTTAGAACACTGGCCGCGAAGCCACGCCAGGGGCCAATTACTTGCGCAGACCCAGCTTTTCGATCAGCGAGCGGTAACGATCCGCATCCTTGCCCTTCAGGTAGTCGAGCAGCTTGCGACGACGGCTGACCATGCGCAGCAGACCGCGGCGGCTGTGGTGATCCTTCGTGTGGGCCTTGAAGTGGATGGTCAGTTCGTTGATGCGGCTCGTGAGCAGTGCGACTTGCACTTCGGGGGAGCCGGTATCGTTGGCGCCGCGCGCGTATTCAGCGACGACGTCGGACTTCTTGATTTCTGCTACGGACATTTGCTTTTCCTTTGATACAGACAGGCGGTCACGGAAGAAAGGCCGTGCCGTGGTTTGCGTCGACAGGCCCAACTCGACAACTCGACGAGTCGCGCCCAATTCACTTCGTTTTCGAGCTTTGCGCGTCTTGAGAACGCCGCTTCCAGCCAAAAACGAAGCGCAGAGTATAGCACACCGCGCTTCGCCGAGCGGACGGCTCCATGCGCTCAACGCGACGGGCGCGTCATTTTGCACGTGGTCGGGGGCGCGGTGTCGGCGGCGGGCACCGACAGCAGCGTGCGAAAGCCGTAGCCGGAACCTTCGTTGTCGGACCGCACGCCCGGCGTGCCGGCCTTGTCCATCTCCATCACGTAGAGCGGCTGGATCACTTGATGATCCGAGGCGCGCATGGTCGATGGATGAAAGCCGGCGCCGTCGAACTGCATGCCTTCGAGCGCGCGCGCCGCAGCGAGCGGGTCCGCGCTGCCGGCGCGCGTCATGGCGGTGGCGAGCATGTCGATCATGAGCGGCATGCGCAGCACGAGGTAGTCGTCGGAGGCGGCGGGAAAGCGCGCGCGGAACGCGCGGTAATACGCGTCGGAGGCCGCGCCGCCCGCGTTCGGGTGCCAGTCGGCGACGGCGATCACGCGCTTCACGCCGGCATCGCCAAGCGCGGCGGGCGCGCCGAGACTGTTGCCGTAAAAGGTGTAGAACTTTGCGCCGAGTCCCTGCTCCCGCGCCGCCTTCACGAGCAGCGTCAGGTCGTTGCCCCAATTGCCGGTAATGACGGCATCCGCGCCGCTCGCGCGAATCTTCGCGATATACGGCGAGAAGTCCTTCACGCGCCCGATCGGATGAAACTCGTCGCCCGTGATCGCAATGTCGGGCCGCTTCATCTGCAACGCGCGCCGCGCCTCGCGGCTCACGTCGTGGCCGAAGCTGTAATCCTGATTCAGCAGATAGACCTTCTTCACCGCGCGGTCGCGTTGCAGCGCGTCTGCGAGCGCGTCCATGCGCATGCCGGCGTGCGCGTCGAAGCGGAAGTGCCAGAAGCTGCACGCGTCGTTGGTGAGCGCGGGATCGTCGGCGGAATAGTTCAAGAACAGCACGCGGTGGTCCGGCTCGCGCTCGTTCTGCTTGTCGATGGCCGCGACCAGCGCCGCCGCCACCGCCGAACTGTTGCCCTGCATGACGAAGCCGATCTTCTGGTCGATGGCCGCGCGCAACTGCACGAGACTCGCCTCGCTGCTGCCCTTGCCGTCGAGCACGACGAGCTCGAGCGGATGCATGCCGTCGGCCAGCTTGACGCCGCCTCGCGCGTTCACCCGCTCGACGCCGAAGCGCAGATTGCGCTCGACCGCCGCGCCCGCGTTGGCGAACGGACCGGACATGCCTTCGATCATCGCGAGCTTGATGGGCGCAAGATCGGCGGCGCCGGCCTTCACTGCGCACGTCAAGGCTACGCACGTCAACGCGATCCGCAGCCACCGCGCGCGCGACTTCATGAGACTGAGGCTTGCCATCGCTCTTTCCGAAGATGAAAGCGCGGATCATAGGCTGCGGCGCGGGCGCGATGCAAGCCGGCGCGACGCATGGTTCTTGCGCCGCATGTCAAAATCCAGCAAAGCGAAGAAAAACCCTCGCCATCGCGAGGAACCTGCACGTGGAGGCTTCAATGCTGCACTCACTCAACCGTCTGCGCGGCGCGCTCGTCTGCGCCGGGACGGCGTTGCTGCTCGCGGGTTGCGCGCAGCCGTGGCAGAACTATCAGGCAGGCGCGGATGCCTCGACGATCGTCGCCCGCCTCGGCCCGCCGCGCGAAGTCTACGACCTGCCGAACGGCGGCAAGCGCCTGATGTGGCCGACGCAGCCGCTCGGCGAATTCACGACCGCAGCGGACATCGACGCCTCGGGCAAGATCGTCAACGTGCGGCAGGTGCTCGACGAGAGCGAGTTCTACAAAGCGCAAATCGGCACGTGGACCAAGAAGGACGTGCTCGTGAACTTCGGCCGGCCGGTCGAAACGTCGTATTTCCCGCTGATGAAGCGCGAAGTCTGGACGTATCGCTACATGGAGGCGAACTTCTGGTACTTGATGTACAGCTTCTATTTCGACGATGAGGGCGTCCTGCGCCTGATGCAGAAGTCGCCCGATCCGCTGCACGATCCCGATCGGCGCAGTCTGTTCTGACAGGCGGCGCGCGCAAAAAAGCCCTCCGAGGAGGGCTTTCGCTTTCTTGCGACTGTCTGCCGATCAAAGCTGCGGATTGAGCTTTTCGACCTTCGAATGCAGCTTGTTGAGCGCCGCGATATACGCCTTCGCGGAAGCGGCGACGATATCCGGATCGGTACCGACGCCGTTCACGATACGTCCGCTCTTCGACAGACGCACCGTCACTTCGCCCTGCGCCTGCGTGCCGGTCGTGATCGCGTTGACCGAGTACAGCACGAGTTCGGCGCCGCTTTCCACCTTCGATTCGATCGCGTGCAGCGTAGCGTCCACCGGACCGTTGCCGCGCGCTTCGCCCGTCATTTCGGTGCCGTCCACGGCGAAGACCACGCGTGCCTGCGGCTGCTCGCCGGTCTCCGAATGCTGCTTCATCGAGACGAAGCGGAAATGCTCCTTCGCCTGCGCTTCCGGCGATTCTTCCGAGACGATCTGCATGATGTCTTCGTCGAAGATTTCGGCTTTGCGGTCCGCGAGATCCTTGAAGCGAGCGAACGCGGCGTTCACTTCCGCTTCCGATTCGAGCTGCACGCCCAGTTCTTCGAGACGCTGCTTGAACGCGTTGCGGCCGGACAGCTTGCCGAGCACGATCTTGTTCGCGCTCCAGCCCACGTCTTCGGCGCGCATGATTTCGTAGGTATCGCGCGCCTTCAGCACGCCGTCCTGGTGGATGCCCGATGCATGCGCGAACGCATTCGCGCCGACCACCGCCTTGTTCGGCTGCACGACGAAGCCGGTGATCTGCGAGACGAGCTTCGAAGTCGGCACGATCTGCGTCGTGTCGATGCCGAGATCGAGCCCGAAGTAATCCTTGCGCGTCTTGACCGCCATCACGATTTCTTCGAGCGACGTATTGCCGGCGCGCTCGCCCAAGCCGTTGATCGTGCATTCCACCTGACGCGCGCCGCCGATCTGCACGCCCGCGAGCGAGTTCGCGACCGCCATGCCGAGGTCATCGTGGCAGTGCACAGAGAAAATGGCCTTGTCCGAATTCGGGATGCGCTCGCGCAGCGTCTTCACGAGGTTGCCGTAGAGTTCCGGCACGCCATAACCAACCGTATCGGCGATATTAATCGTGCGCGCGCCTTCGTCGATCACGGCTTCGAGCACGCGGCACAGGAAGTCGATGTCCGAGCGGCTGCCGTCTTCCGGCGAGAACTCGACGTCGTCCGTGAACTTGCGGGCGAAGCGCACCGCGAGCCGCGCCTGTTCGTACACCTGCTCCGGCGACATACGCAGCTTCTTTTCCATATGCAGCGCGGAAGTGGCGATGAACGTGTGAATGCGGAAGCGGTTCGCGGGCTTCAACGCATCGGCGGCGCGCTGGATGTCCTTGTCGTTGGCGCGGGCAAGCGAGCAGACCGTGCTGTCCTTCACGAGCGAGGCGATCGTCTGGATCGCGTCGAAATCGCCGTTGGAACTGGCGGCAAAACCGGCCTCGATCACGTCGACCTTCATGCGCTCCAGTTGCTTCGCGATGCGGATCTTCTCCTCTTTCGTCATCGAAGCGCCGGGGGACTGCTCGCCGTCACGCAAGGTCGTATCGAAGATGATCAACTTGTCTGCTGCCATGTTGGGCTCCTGTGGGGAGATTTATCGATTGTTGGGAATATCGAGATAGAACGACAAAACGGAATCCGGGTGTTCGCGCCACCGCTGGCGTCGAAAACCTTGAACGAGCAGACGGGAGGCGAGACAGATCAGCGCGGTAGGCGCGCTAGTAGCGATAGTGCGCGTAGAAACGCACCAGCCGAAGAAGACGAGAGGAGGAACAGAGAAATGTTCATTCGAAAACTATAACGGCTTTCGAAGACGCGTGCAATGAGGCTTTACGATCGAATCAATAGCCCACTTAGCGACGACGCCACAAAGCAAAAAGCCTGCGTTCGCGAGAATGCAGGCTTTTTGTGATGAGCGCGAGAAACGATGTTGCGAAAAGTCGATCAGTAACCGCCGAGCGTCGCGCTCACGCGCTGACGCAATTCCGTGCCGTCGTTGAACTGCGCGTTCTCGATGCGGCGCGCACCCGTGAACCGCTTTTCCCAATAGCCGTTTTCCATGTCGTCGACGCGGATCGTGCTGCCGGTGGACGGCGAATGCACGAACTTGTTGTCGCCAATATAGATGCCGACGTGCGAGAACGAGCGGCGCATGGTGTTGAAAAACACGAGATCGCCCGGCTTGAGGTCCGACACGCGAACCTTCTCGCCGACGCGGCTCATTTCTTCGGCGCGGCGCGGCAGCGTCATGCCGAGCGTGTCCTGAAACACGTAGCGCACGAAGCCGCTGCAATCGAGGCCGGAATCCGGCGTGTCGCCGCCCCAGCGATAGCGCACGCCGATCATGTTGAGCGCGCCGACGACGACGTCGCCTGCCTTGCTCGCCACGCCGGAGAAGAACGCCTTCGCGCCGCGCGGTGCGCTGGCGGTGTCCGCCGTGGCGGCGATGGCCGCGGTGTCGGTGGCTTTGGATGCGGTGGTGATGCCGTTGCCGGCATTTTGGCTGTTACTGCTGACTTCGTCGGCGAAAGCGCCGGAAGTGGTGGTCATCAGAAGGCCGAGCAACATGCCCGCGGCAGCGCGCGCACATGTCTGAGTCAACGTGAGTGGTTGCATCGGTCGGTAGGTTTTACAATTAAAGACTGAAAAATCAGTGAGATATGTGAAAGTTTGAACGCATACTAGCCACAAAGTATTTAACTGTCAAAAGAAATAGGAAAATACAATTGAGACGGACACGCAATTGACGAAAAAGAAAGAATTTTAGGAATTCAGGGCTGCCGCCAGTAGCTTTCGTGTGTATTCGTCCGAAGGATTCGCAAAAATCTTCTCTACTTCACCAGCCTCGACGACATTTCCATCTCGCATGACCGCGACGCGATGCGCCATCGCGCCGATCACCTGTAAGTCGTGGCTAATAAACACATATCCCAGGTTGTGCTTCTTCTGAATGTCGGCAAGCAGCGCCAGAACTTGAGTCTGGATTGAGACATCGAGCGCGCTCGTCGGTTCGTCGAGAATGAGAATGCTCGGTTCCAGCACGAGCGCGCGCGCAATCGCGATGCGCTGCCGCTGCCCGCCCGAGAACTCGTGCGGGTAGCGCGTGAGCGCCGTGCGGTCCAGCCCGACTTCGCGCAGCACGGCAATCACCTTGGCGCGGCGCGCGGCGGCATCCAGTTCAGGTCGATGCAGCGCCAGCCCTTCGCCGACGATGCGCTCCACCGTCTGGCGCGGCGAAAGCGAGCTAAACGGGTCCTGAAACACGACTTGCAGATTCGAGCGCAGCACGGTCTTTTCGCGTCCGCGAAAATCGCCGAGCGCCCTGCCCTGAAACTGCACGCTTCCATGCGAGATGCGCTGCAAGCCGAGCAGCGCCATCGCGAGCGTCGATTTTCCGGATCCGGATTCCCCGACGATGCCGAGCGTTTCGCCCTGCCGCACGGAGAGCGTCACGTCGTCGACGGCCTTGAAGCGGCCGCGCCGGAACCATCCCTGAAATCCCGGGAGCCGCGTCGGATAGTCGACGCGCACGTCTTTGGCATCGAGCAGCACGGGCGCGATCGGCAGCACCGGCAGCACGCGCCGCTCCGGACGGCTGTTCAGCAGGCGCTCTGTGTACGGGTGTTGCGGCGACTCGAAAATCGTATCGACCGCGCCGCTTTCGACGAGCACGCCCTTTTCCATCACCGCGACGCGCTCTGCAAAACGCCGCACCAGATTCAGATCGTGCGTGATGAGCAGCACGGCCATGCCGCGCTTCTCGGCCTCGTCGCGCTGAAGTTCCAGCAACAGTTCGACGATCTGCGCGCGAATGGTCACGTCGAGCGCGGTCGTCGGCTCGTCGGCGAGCAAGAGACGCGGGCGGCACGCGAGCGCCATCGCGATCATCACGCGCTGGCGCTGGCCGCCTGAAAGCTGATGCGGATAACTGTCGACGCGCCGCTCCGGCTCCGTGATGCCCGTGCGCGCCAGCAGCGCGATGGCGCGCTCGCGGGCCTCGCGCGGACTCGCGCCGTCGTGAAGCTGAATCGTCTCGCCGATCTGATCGCCGACCGTGTACAGCGGATTGAGCGCGGTCATCGGCTCCTGAAAGATCATCGCGATGTCCGAGCCGCGCAGGCCACGCATCTCGCGTTCGCTTTTCGCGAGCAGGTCTTCACCGGCGAAGCGGATCGCGCCCGTCATTTCGGCATCGCGCAAAAGACGCAGCACCGACAACGCCGTCACGCTCTTGCCCGAGCCCGACTCGCCGACGAGCGCCACGCGCTCGCCCGCGCGGACGTCGAGACTCACGCCATCGACGGCGAGCGTGTCGCCGAAGCGCACGCGCAGATTGTCGATCGACAAGAGCGGCGCGCTCATTGACCGCCTCCGGCTTTCACCGCATCCGCGATGCGCGTGTCGAGCGCATTGCGCAGCGCATCGCCCATGAAGGTGAGCAAGAGCAGCGTCGCGACGAGCACGCCGAACGTCGAAACCGAAATCCACCACGCGTCGAGATTGGCCTTGCCCTGCGCAAGCAGTTCGCCGAGCGACGGCGTCGGCGGCGGCACGCCGAGCCCGAGAAAGTCGAGGCTCGTCAGCGCGAGAATCGCCCCGCTCATGCGAAACGGCAGGAATGTGATGACGGGCGTCAGGCTATTGGGCAGCACATGCCGCCAGATGATCTGCCAGTTGGACAAGCCCATCGCGCGGGCGGCGCGCACGTAGTCCTGCGTGCGGTTGCGCAGAAACTCCGCGCGCACGTAATCCGACAGGCCGATCCAGCCGAAAAGCGACAGCAGCACGATGAGCAGGATCAGACTCGGCTCGAAGATGGACGCGAAGATGATGAGCAGATAAAGCTCCGGCAACGCGCTCCAGATTTCGATCAGCCGCTGCCCGGTGATGTCGATGCGTCCGCCGAAATAGCCCTGCACCGCGCCCGCGACCACGCCGAGCGCGGTGCCGATGGCCGTCAGCACGAGCGCGAACAGCACTGACACGCGAAAGCCGTAGAGAAGCCGCGCGAACACGTCGCGACCGCGGTCGTCCGTGCCGAGCCAGTTTTCGCGCGACGGCGGCGCCGGGTTCGAGCCCTTCGAAAAGTAATTGAGCGTGTCGTAGTAATAGTGATTCGGCGGATAGATCGCGAAGTTGCCCGGCGCGTTAAAGCGATCGCGCACGAACGGATCGAGATAATCCGCGGGCGTCGGGAAGTCCCCGCCGAAGGTCGTCTCCGCGTAATTCTTCACGAGCGGAAAGTAGAACTGCCCCTGATAGCGCACGACGAGCGGCTTGTCGTTCGACCACAGCGGCCCCGCGAGGCTGATGACGAACGCCGCGACGAATACGACGAGGCTCCAGTAACCCAGCCGGTTGCGTTTGAAACGCTGCCACACGCGCCGCCCGGGCGTCATCGATACTTCGGGGCGCAGCGGCTGGCCGTCTGTTGCGGTCGCGGCGCGGCGCGACGATGCGGCTCGGTTCAAGTCAACGCTCCAGTTGCTCGAATTGAATGCGCGGATCGACCCATACGTAGCAAAGGTCCGAGATGAGCTTCGTCGCGAGGCCGATCAGCGTGAAGAGATACAGCGTGCCGAGCACGACGGGATAGTCGCGCCGCACGACCGATTCGTACGAAAGCAGCCCGAGGCCGTCGAGCGAAAAAAGCGTCTCGATCAGCAGGCTGCCCGTGAAGAACGCGCCGATGAACGCCGCCGGAAAACCGACGATCAGCGGCAAGAGCGCATTGCGGAACACGTGCTTCCAAAGCACGCGCCGCTCGCTCAGGCCCTTCGCGCGCGCGGTGAGCACGTATTGCTTGCGGATTTCGTCGAGGAACGCGTTCTTCGTGAGCATCGTGACGATGGCAAAACTCCCGACCACCGACGCCACCACGGGCAATGTGATGTGCCACAGATAATCGAGAATCTTCCCGCCGAGCGAGAGCGTCGCCCAGTTGTCCGAAGTCAGGTTGCGCAACGGGAAGAGTTGCCAGAACGTTCCCCCGCCGAACAGCACGAGCAGCAGCACGCCCAGCACGAAGCCGGGAATCGCAAAGCCGATCAGGACGATGAGACTCGTCGCGACATCGAACTTCGAGCCGTTCTTCACGGCCTTCGCGATGCCGAGCGGCACGGATATCAGATACGTGATGAAGAACGTCCATAAGCCGATGCTGATGGACACCGGCAGCTTCGACACGATGAGCGACCACACGCTCTGATGCCGGAAGTAGCTCTCGCCGAGATCGAAGCGCGCGAACTTGCCGAGCATCAGGAGATAACGCTGGAGCGGCGGCTTGTCGAAGCCGTACAGCGCCTTGAGTTGCGCGATCTGCTGCGCATCGACGCCGGTGTGCGAGCGCATGCCGAACGCCGCGCCGCCTTCCGCGTTGCCGCGCCGCAGGTCGTGAACGGCCTGCTCGACTGGACCGCCCGGCACGAACTGAATCACGACGAAGGTCAGCGTGAGCACGCCGACGAGCGTCGGGATCATCAACAGAATGCGTTTGAGGATGTAGCTCCACATCGCGTCGTCCTTATTTAGATACCGCCGCGGGCTTCTGCCACCACGTCGAGAGCACCCATTCGTCCGCGACGTAATAGAGCGGCAGCGTCGACGGATAGCCGAGCGTGTTGCGGTACGCGACCCGATGCGTCGCCGAGTACCAGTGCGGAATCACGTAGTAGCCGTTCATCAGCACGCGGTCGAGCGCGTGCGTGGCATCGACGAGCTGATCGCGCGTCTGCGCGGACACGACCTTGCGCAAAATCGCGTCGATGGCCGGCGACTTCACGCCCGCGAGGTTATCCGAGCCCTGCTCGTCCGCGTACTTGCTGCCGAAGCGCGACACCTGCTCGGTGCCGGGCACCTGCACGTCGGGCAGACGCACGCTCGTCATGTCGAAGTCGAACGCATCGAGGCGCTTCTGGATCAGCGCGTAATCGACCGTGCGAAAGTTCATCGTGATGCCGAGCTTCTGCAGGTTGCGCCCGAACGCGGCCGCGACCGGCTCCATCGACGCGCCGCCGCCCGTGTCGTCGAGTATCTCGAACACGAACGGCTGGCCCTTCGCATTGCGCAGCGCGCCGTCGCGATACGTCCAGCCGGCTTGCGCCAGCAACTCGCGCGCCTTGATGAGATTCGCGCGCAGCGAGCCGGGCGGATCGGTGTCGGGCTGCTTCGGCATCTCGCCGAAGACCGCGGGATCGAGCTTGTTGCGCAGCGGGTTCAGGATCGCGAGCTCGCCTTCGCTCGGCATGCCTTTCGCCTGCAGGTCCGTGTTGACGAAGAAGCTGTCCGTGCGCTTGTACTGGTTGAAGAACAGTTGCCGGTTGAGCCACTCGAAGTCGAGCGCGAGATCGAGCGCCTGCCGCACGCGCACGTCCTTGAAAAGCGGCCGGCGCAGGTTCATGAAGAAGCCCTGCATGCCGGTGCCGTTGTGATGCGGAAACTCGCGCTTGATGAGCTCGCCGCTGTCGAAGCGCTTGCCGATATCGCGCCGGACCCAGCTTCGCGCGACATTTTCGACGAGCACGTCGTACTCGCCGGCCTTGAACGCTTCGAGCCGCGCGGTGGCGTCCGAATACAGCTTGTAGTCGATGCGCGCGAAGTTGTGCGTGCCGACGCGCACCGGCAGCGACGCGCCCCAGTAATGCGGATCGCGCTTGTAGGTGATCGTGCGGCCGTTGTCGAACGAGTCGATCTGGTAATCGCCGCTCGCGATCGGCTTTTCGAACGCGAGCTGATCGAACGGAATGCGCGTGCCGTCGGGCCGCATGCCCCATTTGCGCGAGAACACCGGAATGCCGCCCGCGAGCAGCGGCATTTCGCGCGTCGCCACTTTGTATTCGAAGCGGATCGTCAGCCGATCGACGACCACCGCCCGCGTGATCTGCCCGAAGTACACCGAAAATTGCGGCGCGGCCTTCGGACTCTTCAGCGTCTCGAAGGAGAACTTGACGTCTTCGGCCGTGACCGGATCGCCGTTATTGAACCGCGCTTTCGGGTTGATGTGGAAGGTCGTCGACAATCCGTCCGGCGCCACGTCGATATTGTCCGCGAGCAGGCAATAGGCGCTCGCCACTTCGTCCGAGCTTCCTGTCGTCAGGCTTTCGAACATGAGCCCGAGGCCCGGCGCGGGATTGCCTCTCAGCGTGAACGGATTGAACTTGTCGAAGCTCGTCAGGCGGCTCGGATTGGCGAGCACCAGCGTGCCGTCGCGCGGCGCGTCGGGATTCACGTAATCGAAGTGCTTGAAGTCCGGCGGATACTTCGGCTCGCCGTACTGCGCGTACGCGTGCGCGGCGAACGCCGGGCTGCCCGCGAAGAAGGCGATGCAGGCCGTGCAGGCGGCGAGCATGAGCGCGAAGCGCTCGCCCCGCGCGGGCGGTGATGCGAACGGCAGGCGGGACGTCGACAGCCCGGTCATAGGCTCCTTGCGAGATGAGTGAATGGCCCGGCGCTCACGCAATGCGAGACGCAGGACCCGGGCGGAAGCGGCCGGACGGCTCTGGCGATGTGAGAGAATTCTACCCAATCAAAACGCCATGCGGTTTGGCGCACGGAAGGCGTCTTTTTCGATGCCCTGTCGTCCCGCCGAACCGATGCGCGCCGCACCCGACGCGAAGCCCGCAATCGAGACGCCTTGCGAGCCTCGCGTGACATTGACATTCAAGGAGCATTCATGGGCTTTCTCGCTGGAAAACGAATTCTGCTGACCGGCTTGCTGTCGAACCGCTCGATCGCTTACGGTATCGCACAGGCCTGCAAGCGCGAGGGCGCGGAACTGGCGTTCACGTATGTCGGCGAGCGCTTCAAGGACCGCATCACCGAATTTGCAACCGAATTCGGCAGCGACATGATCTACCCGTGCGATGTGAGCAGCGACGCCGACATCGAAGCGCTCTTCTCCTCGCTCAAGGAACGCTGGGATACGCTCGACGGCCTCGTGCATTCCATCGGCTTCGCGCCGCGCGAGGCGATTGCCGGCGACTTCCTCGAAGGCATGACGCGCGAGAACTTCCGCATCGCGCACGACATCTCCGCGTACAGCTTCCCGGCGCTCGCCAAGGCCGCGCACTCTATGCTCTCGGACAGCGCGTCGTTGCTCACGCTCAGCTATCTCGGCGCGGAACGCGCGATTCCGAACTACAACACGATGGGTCTCGCGAAGGCGTCGCTGGAAGCGAGCGTGCGTTATATTGCGGCATCGCTCGGCCAGAAAGGCGTGCGCGTGAACGGCATCTCGGCCGGCCCCATCAAGACGCTCGCGGCGAGCGGCATCAAGGGCTTCAGCAAGATTCTCGATTTCGTGGAAGACAACGCGCCGCTCAAGCGCAACGTGACGATCGAGCAGGTCGGCAACGTCGCCGCGTTCCTGCTGTCGGATCTGGCGGGCGGCGTGAGCGCGGAGATCGTGCATGTCGATGCCGGTTTCCACGCGGTCGTCGGCGGCATGGCGGGCATCGGCGAGTAAGCGCGCTCGCGGCATTGCTTCAGATAGGGGGCTGTTCCTTTGCGGAACGGCCCCTTTGTCGTTTGGCGGCAGTCGAGCGAGATCAACGGTGACCGTGACCGTGGCCGTGGCCATTTCCGTGGCCGTGATCGTGACCGTTCCCGTGTCTGTGCTCGTATCCATGGCCGTAGCCGTGATAGCGATTCCAGTCGCCGCGGCTCCAGTAGCGTCATCCGTCCCAGTACCGGTTGCCGTGCCAGCCGATCACCACCGGCGGCGCATACATCGGCGCGGGCTGGTAGATGACCGGCGGCGGTGGCGGCGCGTAAACCGGCGTGGGCGCGACATAGACGGGCGCCGGGACGCCGATATTCACGCCGACGTGCACGTCCGCCGCTTGCGCGGAGCTGCCCGCCGCCCATGCCGCGACGCTCAGCGCGGCTGCGAGCAAATGCCTCGTAGGTTTCATGGCTCTGATCCTCGTTTTCTCGTTGTTGGCTTGCCACGAAATATAACGGAATGCTTTCAGCCGGATATTTCCGGTTTGTAAGTTCGTGCGCCTTTCGACGTTAAGTCAGAGGAAAGCTTACGTTTGGTTACATCGCGGAGCCGCAAAACAAAAAGCCACCCGCATTCGCGTGGTGGCTTTCTGAGCCGAAGCTATCGAGCGATTCGCGGCTCAATGCCAGCCGTGACGCCCGTGGTCTCCGTGACCGTGTTCCTCGTGGCCATACGCGTGGCCGCGTCCGTGATACCGATACCAGTCGTCGCGATCCCAATAGCGACGGCCGTCCCAGTACCGATCGCCGTGCCAGCCGATCACGACGGCCGGCTGCGCATAGACCGGCGGCGGCGGCGCATACACGACGGGCGGCGGAGGCGGCGCATACACCGGCGCCGGCGCGACGTAGACCGGCGCGGGCACCCCGATGTTCACGCCCACCGACACTCCCGCCATTGCCGCGCCCGACACCGTCAAGCCGCCGAGCACGAGCGCGTACGCCACGGAAGCCTTCGAAACCTTGTTCATGTGAAGCCCACCTCGATGGGATGTTTGTTGTGTTGAATCGACTATATCGAACGATTTGCCAGACAGTTGTTCGAGTTCGTAACCTCGCGTTACCAGCCGGTCGCCGCTTCTTCCGGGCGAGATGCTGACGAGGAGTCAAGCCCTGGCGCTTGCCGCTACCCGCGCCAAAACGAACGGCGGCCCACGCAGGGCCGCCGCGATAGTACCGCATGTCATACCAATCAGTTGGGCAGTTCCTGGCCCTTCGTTTCCGGCGCGAACGGAATGACCGCGAGGCCGATCAAAAACGCAATGCCCGTGAGCGCGATCGGCACGCCGAGCGTCTTCATGTTCAGCACCATCGCGCCGATGCCGAAGTTCACGATCGCGCCGAAGAAACGCCCGATCGACGTGCAGAACGCGAACGCCGTCGCCCGCACGCGGGTCTCGAACTGCTCGGGGAGCCAGAGGCTGAAGAGCGCGAAGTTGCCGCCGAAGAAGCCGAGCACGAACAGAAGCGCGATGAACGGCACGAGCCCGTTGTTCAAATAGAACGCCCAGCCGAACGACAGCGCGATGGACGCCGCCATGCCGACGAAGTACACCGCGAGCGTCTTGCGGCGGCCGATGCGCTCGGCCATCGGCGGCAGCGCGAGACAGCCGATGATCGTGCCGATGGACAAGAGCCCCGTCGCGATCGACGCCATGCGCGCAGCTTCGGGCTTGGTCATGCCGGCGCGCGTCGCGAGCTGGATGACCGCCGACGGTTCATACACCGCGCCGGCCCAGAGCCCGATGATCGCCACCGTGAGCAGCACGGCCGCGACGATGGTCCGCTTGCGATACTGCGCCGAAAAAATGGCGCGCAGCGGACTTTGATGCTTGACCGCGGGCGCCGCCGTGGCTTCGGCGCGCTCCCACTTGTCGGTTTCCTTGACGCGCGTCAGCACGAGAATCGACACGACGACCGGAAACAGCCCGACGAGAAACATCGCGCGCCAGCCGAACGCCGCGCCGATGGTGTAATTCAGCGCCGCCGCGAGGAAGAAGCCCGCGTAGTAGCCGGTTTGCAGATAGCCCGCGCCCATTTTGCGGCGGTCTTCCGGCCACGCTTCCGCGACGTACGTTCCGGCGAGCGCCCACTCCCCGCCTATGCCCACGCCCGCGAAGAAGCGATAGATGCCGAGCGCCCAGACCGTGTGCGCGGTGGCAGCCAGCCCGGTGAAGATGGCGAACGTGAAGATGGTCGCCGCAAGCACCTTCGTGCGCCCGAAGCGGTCCGCGAGCGGCCCCCAGATGAACGACAGTCCCCATCCGACCAGAAACAGCGCGAAAAGAATCGATCCGGCGAGACCGACGTTCGCGGGCGTCGCGGCATAGCCGGAGCGCGGCAGCAGTTCGGTCAGCGCCGGCGCGAGCACGAGCGCGTAGATGAACGAGTCCATCCCGTCGAGCGTCCAGCCCGCCCATGCGCCCCAGAAGCCGGTGATTTGCGAACGGTTGAGCGGTGTCCTCGTGGCGCGCGTGGCGCTGATCGGTCGATCTAGCGTGCTAGGCATGGCGTGTCTCTCCTTTCTCTGCGAGTCGGCAACTGACGGGAAATTCGACGCGCGTGTTATTGGTTCGAGTGTCGGCGTCTAGGGAAAGCACCGGGGGTTCCGTGTGCGGTTTTATATATAATATTTGAACAACAGGACGCGACAACTCCGCACTTTCACCTAGCAGCCATGTCGACAAATCTCTCTTCACAAGCGGCTTCGTTTCGCGACGCGCAGTTCGAGCCGCGCCAGAGCACGTCGCGCTTCATCGCGGATGCATTGCGCGCCGCCATCGTCGAAGGCTCGCTCACGCCCGGCGAGCCGCTGCGTCAGGATGCGATCGCACGGCAATTCTCGGTGAGCGCGATACCCGTGCGCGAAGCCTTCCGGCAACTGGAAAGCGAAGGCTGGGTAAAGATCGAGCCGAATCGCGGCGCGGCCGTCAGCCCGCAATCGGCGGACGAAGCGCGCGAGATCTACGAGATCCGCGCATCGCTCGAAAGTCTCGCCATCGGCATCGCCATCGCGCACCACACGCCGGAAACGCTCGCGGAATGCAAACGCCTGCTCGAAGCCGCCGAGAACGAGCCGGACCCCGCGCTGTATGTCATGCGCAACGAGCAGTTCCATACGAGCCTGTACGCGCCGGCGAATCGTCCGCATCTGATGGAACTGATCGGCCAGATGCACCGGCGCGGCGAGCGGTATCTGCGCCTGAAACTCGGCTTGCCGATCCACAAGGATTCCTCCGATGCCGAGCACCGCGCGATCTTCGATGCGCTCGCCGCGCGCGAGATCGAAGCGGCGCAGACGCTCGTCGCACGTCACTTGCTCGCGACGGGCGAGCTGATCCACCGCTTTCTCGCCGATGCACAGGCGCTCGCTGCATCGAAAGAGGTGAAAAACAAGCGCCGCGCGCGCTCTTCCGCCGCTCAATCCTCACGAACGTCTTCCCGACAGGCCGACCGATGAATTCGTCCCCTTCCGCCGATGCCCTCACGCCATCCCGAAGCTGGAACACGCGCGCCCAGGAAAAAGCGCGCCGCCTGAAGCTGATCGAGCCGTGGCTCGACGGTCCGGTGCTCGACACCGAACGCATCGTGGACGCGCTGCATGCGCTAATCGTCACGGGCGACCGCGTCGCGCTCGAAGGGAACAACCAGAAGCAGGCGGATTTTCTGTCGCGCGCCTTCGCGCGGCTCGATCCCGAGCGCGTGCACGACGTGCATCTGCTGATTTCGAGCATCAGCCGGCCCGAGCATCTGACGCTTTTCGAACAGGGCATCGCGCGCAAGGTCGATTTCGCCTATGCCGGTCCGCAGAGCCTGCGCGTCGCGCAACTGCTGGAAGACGGGCTGCTCGAGATCGGCGCCATTTATACGTACATCGAACTGTACGCGCGCATGTTCATCGATCTGACGCCGAACGTCGCGCTCGTCTGCGCGGAAAAGGCGGACCGCCACGGCAACCTGTACACCGGCGCGAACACCGAGGACACGCCGACCATCGTGGAAGCGGCCGCGTTCCGGCATGGCATCGTGATCGCGCAGGTCAACGAGATCGTCGACGAACTGCCGCGCGTCGATATTCCCGGCTCGTGGGTCGATGTGATCGTGAAGGCGGACCGGCCGTTCGCCGTCGAGCCGCTTTTCACGCGCGATCCGCGCCACATCGGCGAGCTGCAAATCCTGATGGCGATGATGACCATTCGCGGGATCTACGCGCGCTACGGCGTCACGTCGCTGAACCACGGCATCGGCTTCGACACGGCGGCGATCGAACTGCTTCTGCCGACCTACGGCGAATCGCTCGGCCTGAAGGGCAAGATTTGCACGCACTGGGCGCTCAATCCGCATCCGACGCTCATTCCCGCCATCGAAAGCGGCTGGGTCGAGAGCGTGCACTGCTTCGGCAGCGAAGTGGGCATGGAGAAGTACATCGCGGCGCGCCCGGACGTGTTCTTCACCGGGCGCGACGGCAGCCTGCGCTCGAATCGCGTGTTCTGCCAGCTTGCGGGACAGTACGGCGTCGATCTGTTCATCGGCTCGACCTTGCAGATGGACGCGGACGCGAATTCATCGACCGTCACGCTCGGACGGCTCGCGGGCTTCGGCGGCGCGCCGAACATGGGACACGATCCGCGCGGCCGCCGTCATTCGAGCGAAGCGTGGCTCAAGCTCCTGAAAAACGACGGCCCGAATCCGGCCATCGCGCGCGGGCACAAGCTCGTCGTGCAGACCGCCGAGACGTACAAGAAAGGCGGCGAACCGACCATCGTGGATGCGCTCGACGCGATCGCCGTGGGAGAAAAAAGCCGGATGCCGATCGCGCCCGTGATGATCTACGGCGACGACGTCACGCACGTGGTGACCGAAGAAGGCATCGCGTATCTGCACGCGGCCGAAGGCATCGACGAACGGCGCGCGGCGCTCGCCGCCGTCGCGGGCGTGACGCCGATCGGCATGCGCGCCGATGCGAACAAGACGGCCGAGCTGCGGCGGCGCGGCATCGTCGCGTTCCCTGAAGACCTCGGCGTGCGGCGCGGCGACGCGAAACGCTCGCTGCTCGCCGCGCGCAGCATCGACGATCTCGTCGCGTGGTCTGGCGGTCTGTATGCGCCGCCCGCGCGCTTCAGAAGCTGGTGAGCGCGATGACTGCCGCCCTTCCCCTTCTCCGCGATGACGCCTGCCGCAGCGCGCGCGCCGCGTCCGCGCCTGTCATCGCCGCGCTCGCCGTCGATGCGTTGATCGCCGAGGCGCGTCTCACGCCGAAACCCGCGCTCGTCGACGAACGCGGCAGCGGCGCGCATCGCGATCTCGACCTCGACACGATGCTGCGCTCCGCGAGCGCGCTGCATCCGACGTTTCTCGCCATCGCGCGGGCCGCGTCGGGCGTCGCGCCGTCGCAGGCGTTGCGCGAACGGCTCGCGCGCATCGGACGCGAAGGCGAAGCCGCGATGCTGCGCGCGACCGGCGGCAGCAACGCGCATCGCGGCGCGATCTGGATCGTCGGCTTGTTGTGCGCCGGCGCGGCGATGCACGCGCCCGGCGACAGCGAAGCGATCTGCGCGTCGGCGGCTGAAATCGCGCGATACGACGACCGCTTCGCGCCCGCGTCCGCGCAGGCGAGCCACGGCGCGCGCGTGACGGCGCGCTTTCGCGTGGCGGGCGCGCGCGGCGAAGCACGCGAGGGTTTTCCTCACGCGTTGCGAATCGGCTTGCCGACGCTCGCCGATGCGCGCCGCCGCGGTCTCTCCGACACTTACGCGCGGCTCGACGCGCTCGTCGCCATCATCGCCTCGCTCGACGATACGTGTCTCTTGCATCGCGGCGGCAGGCAGGCGCTCGCCATCGCGAAAGACGGCGCGCGGTGCGTGATCGAGCACGGCGGAATGGCGCATGCAGCGGGACGCGCGGCGCTCGCGCGGCTCGACGCTGACTTGCTGGCGCTGAATGCATCGCCGGGCGGCGCGGCCGACCTGCTCGCCGCCACGCTCTTTCTCGACAGCCTCGGGCAATCGTCCTGAGACGCAACCAGAGGAACGAAGATGGAAAACATGCGATACGAATATCCCGCCAAACGGCCCGTCACGCGCCGCGCGCACGTCGGCGTGGTCGGATCGGGCGATCTCGAAGTGCTGCTCACGCCGTCGCAGACGGCCAACGCGGAAGTCGTGATTCGCACGAGCGTCGACGGCTACGAGCATGTCTGGAAAAGCGTGCTCGACCGTTTTTTTCAACGCTACGACGGCGCCGCGAAATTAGAGCTCAACGACTTCGGCGCGACGCCCGGCGTCGTGATGCTGCGCCTTTCAGAAGCCGCTGAAGCCAGCGACGCGCAGGAAAGCGGAGAGGCGCGATGAATGCACACGACACGTTTCTCGCCCGGCACAGCTTCATCGAAATGACGGCGCGCGAGCGCGCCCGGGCCTTGCTCGATGCGGGCACGTACCGCGAACTGCTCGGCCCGTTCGACCGGCTCGAATCGCCGTGGCTCGCGATGCAGAACATCGTCTGCCAGTCCGACGACGGCGCGGTGATCGCGCGCGGCACGCTCGGCAGCGAGCCGGCCGTCATCGCGGCGATCGAGCCGGCGTTTCAGGGCGGCAGCATCGGCGAAGTGTCGGGCGCAAAGATCGCGGCCGCGCTCGAACTCGCGCTCGGCGAATTCGAAGCGGGCCGCGCGATTCGTCCGGTGATCCTCTTCGAAACGGGCGGCGTGCGCTTGCAGGAGGCGAACCTCGGCCTCGCGGCGATCGCGGAGATTCAGGCGGCTATCGTCGCGCTGCGGCGGCACGTGCCGGTGGTCGGCGTGATCGGCGGGATGGTCGGCTGCTTCGGCGGCATGTCGCTGGCTGCGGCCTTGTGCACGGAACTCGTGATGACGCGGCAGGCGCGGCTCGGCATGAACGGGCCGGAAGTGATCGAGCAGGAAGCAGGAATCGAGGAACTCGACGCGGGTGATCGCCGGCTCATCTGGTCGATGATCGGCGGCGAAGAGCGCGTGGCGGTCGGGCTGGCGGATACGCTCGTCGACGACGATACGGCGCAGGTCCGCGACGCGGTGCTTGCTGCGTTCGCGCACGGCGTGCCGGCGCGGCATCGCAGCGAGGACGTGGACGGTTTCGTTGAACGCCTTGCGCGCGTGAATCCCGACGCGATCGATCCCGACACGCTGCGCGCGCTGTGGAACCAGACTGGAGGATCGCAACGATGAGCACGATCAACGCCATGACTTCGCGCGGCGCGTGCTGGCTGGATGCGCTGACGTCGGCACCTGCCGACGCCGAAAGCGGCCCGGTTCGCGCGCGCGACGGCGAACTGAATGGCGCGGCGGCGCGCTTCATCGCCGTGGTGCCCGACCCGCACAACCGCTTCCCTCGCGCGACCGACAACGTGGTCGGACTCGAACAGGGCTGGCTGCTCGCCCGCGCGGTGCGCGAGGTGATCGACGCCGACCGCGACGCCGAGTCGAAGCGGCCCATCGTCGCGATCGTCGATGTGAAGAGCCAGGCGTATGGACGGCGCGAGGAGTTGCTCGGCATTCATCTCGCGTGCGCCGCCGCGGTGGATGCCTACGCGAGCGCGCGGCTCGCCGGGCATCCGGTGATCGCGCTGATCGTCGGGCCGGCGATGTCGGGCGCGTATCTCGCGCACGGCTATCAGGCGAACCGGATCGTCGCTCTCGATGCGTCCGGCACGGCGGTGCACGCCATGGGCAAGGAAGCGGCGGCGCGCGTCACGCGGCGCAGCGTCGAGAGCCTCGATGCGCTCGGCGATACCGTCCTGCCGATGTCGTACAAGATGAGCGCGTATGCGAAGCTCGGGTTACTGCACGAATTGATCGAAGGCGTGAATGCGGATGCGCCTTCGCAGGCGGATATCGAGCGCGTGAAGGCATCGCTGGTTGCGGCCGTTGTAGATGCGCGTGGCGGACCGCGCGATTTGTCAAACCGATTGACGTCGGCGGATTCGAAGCGCACGCGGGCGGCGTCGGTGGAAGTGCGACGGCGGATGCGCGAGCAGTGGGAGGGGTGATGCCCGAGGAGTTGGGGCGTTTCGTGCGTTCTGACCGTTGGGCGCGTTCGGCGTGTTCGGCGTGTTCGGCGGGTTCGGCGTGTTCGGCGTGTTCGGCGTGTTCGGCGTGTTCGGCGTGTTCGGCGTGTTCGGCGCATTCGGCGCATTCGGCTCTTTGGGCGTTCTCGGCGCGGTCGGTGCTTGCGGCGCATTGCGCGCGTTCAAGCTGCGCTGTGCGGCGCCCATCCGCTTCACTAGGCGCGTTCGGCACGTCCATGCGGTCCAGTGCGGCAATCGCGGCGCGTTCCGCACGCTCGCGCCGTCCGAGCGACAGCTTCGCTACGCACGGGACGCCTTCGGCGCATCGAGTGCGATACGCGGCTCACGCACGGCGCGGGACTTCCCGCGCGCGCTGCGCCGCTGGGTTTGCATCGCGTGTGCGGATGGCGCAATCGCTCGGACCTATGCTTTTCTGCGCGTCAATGGAAGCACCTTGCCCGCACCGCGCGATGTCGCGATTGTGCGCGGACCCGTCAGCCCGAATCCTCGAGCGCAATCAACGATGCGCGGCGGACGACTCTCCCAGGTCAACAATCGCGCCTCTCGCAAGCCCGGTCTCTCGCTCGGCCTGCCGCGCCGCCCAACCGTCGTATAGGGAGTTGACCGCGCGATGACCCTCCTGCCGCCCGAACCGCGCCCGCACGACTTGCTCGCATTGTCCCCGGCAGCCCCGCCGTTCGCCGACGCCCCCGCGTGGGTCGACGCATCGCTCGCGCGCGCGCCGTTCGTCGTCGTGCGACGCGCGCCGCGCATGGGTAGCGCAATCGCCGTCGGCATACGCGGGGCCACGCGCAGCGAGCGATTCGGCACGTGGGTCGAGGCGCGTGACATCGAGTGCGTGCTGACGCCCGAAGCATTGAGGCTGCGTGAGCCCGCCGCATCGCGCAGAAACATGCCCGCCTTCGCGCTGCTGCGCGCCGTCGCGCCGATCTTCGACGCTTCCGGACTCGCCTGGGGCCCCGCCGGGAGCACGGGCTTCGAACTGGCGAGCGGCCAGCCGACGGTCACGCCAACCAGCGATCTCGACGTCATCGTGCGAGCGCCCGAGCCGCTCTCGCGCGCCGATGCGTCGCGTCTCTTGGATGCGCTCTCGCACGAAGCGCGCTGCGTCGGCACGCGCATCGACGTGCAAATCGAAACCACCGACGCCGCCTTCTCGCTCGCCGAATACGCCGGGCAAAACGTCCGCGTGCTGCTCCGTCACGCGGACGGCCCGAGCCTCGCCGCCGATCCGTGGGCCGTGCCGTGATCGCCTATCTGTTCCCGGGACAAGGCGCGCAGACGCCTGGCTTCCTGCATCGCCTCGGCGGCGAGAAGCCGCATCCGGCTATCGCGCGAACGCTCGCCGAGGCGTCGGCCATTCTCGGCGAAGACGTTCTATCGCTCGATGACGCGAACGCGCTCGCATCGACCGTCGCGGTGCAGATCGCGCTGACCGTCGCGGGCGTGGCGGCCGCGCGGGCGCTGGCCGAAGAAGGCATCGAACCGCACGCGGTCGCGGGCTTGTCCGTGGGCGCTTATGGCGCGGCCGTCGCCTGCGGCGCGATTGCTTTCGACGATGCATTGCGGCTCGTGCGCCTGCGCGCCACGCTCATGCAGGACGCGTATCCGCGCGGCTACGGCATGCTCGCGATACTCGGCCTGAACGAACGCGAGGTCGCGAGCGTGATCGAGAAGGTTCGCGACGAGGCGCGCGCCGATGCCTACCTCGGCAATCTGAATGCGCCGCGGCAAATCGTCGTATCGGGCAGCGATCAATCGCTCGACGCCGTGCGCGAAGCCGCCCTCGCACGCGGCGCGCGCAAGGCGGAGCGGCTCGCGGTGAGCGTGCCGTCGCATTGCGTATTGCTCGACGACGCAGCCGTGCGCCTCGCCGAAGCAGCCGACAAGGTGCGCTTCGTCGCGCCGCGGATCGCGTATGTCGGCAATCGCGGCGCGCGCGCCCTCGTGCGCGCCGATGCGATCCGCGAAGACCTCGCGACCAACCTGCGTTATCCGGTGCGCTGGCACGATTCGACGATCGCACTCGCCGAGCGCGGCGCGAACGTGTTCGTCGAAATGCCGCCCGGCCGCACGCTCACCCAGCTTCTCGCGGAAGCCCTGCCTGATGCACCGGCAATTGCGATGGACGCGTCGCCGGTGTCATCGATTGCGGCGCGCGTGCGCGCGGCATGCCGCCGCGCCGATGCATGAATCTGCGCGGTCTGTCGGCGATTCGTCATTGAGCCGTCAGAAAATAGGAATTGTCGGATAGCTTACGACGCGCTCGCCCGTGAGCATTGCGCTCCATCCGCGAATCGCGCGGATCGATCACAACAACTCATAAGGCAGACCATGAAACACGTACGCATTGCAATTGCAGCCTCCGCGGCATCCGCAGCTTTCGCGCTCGCTTCCTGTGGAAGCGTCGCCAATCTGAGCCCGGACACGCTGCTGCAATCCGGCCAGATGGCCACGCAGGCCTTCACGCTCAGCGACGCCGACGTGCGCCAGCTCTCCGACAAGTCGTGCTCGGAGATGGATGCGCAAAGCAAGATCGCGCCGGCGTCGAGCGCGTACACGCAGCGCCTGAACCGCATCGCGAAGCAGCTCGGCGACAACATCAACGGCGTGCCGGTGAACTACAAGGTATACATCACGAAAGATGTCAATGCGTGGGCGATGGCCAACGGCTGCGTGCGCGTCTATAGCGGCCTAATGGACATGATGAACGACGACGAAGTGCGCGGCGTGGTCGGCCATGAGATGGGCCACGTGGCGCTCGGCCACACGAAGAAGGCGATGCAGGTGGCCTACGCGACGTCGGCGGCGCGCTCGGTGGCGTCGTCGGCGGGCGGCGTGGTCGGCAGCCTGTCGGCATCGCAGCTCGGCGATCTTTCGGAGAAGTTCGTCAACGCGCAGTTCTCGCAGTCGCAGGAAAGCGCCGCCGACGATTATTCGTTCGATATGCAGAAGAAGAAGGGCTACAGCCCGGCGGGGCTCGTTACTGCATTCCAGAAGCTCGCGGCGCTGGATGGCGGGAAGTCGAGCATGCTGAGTTCGCACCCGTCGTCGCCGTCGCGCGCGAAGCATATCGAGGAGAGGCTTGCGGCGAAGTGACGTTGGGGCTGGCGCGGTTGAGCGGGAGCAGGATTGCGCGAGCCACTAAGTGATGAGTCCGCGGTGCCTGGGTCAGATGTGGGTGCTGATGCATCGCACCGCGGGCTTTTTTTCGTTGCTGCGATCGCCGACGTGCGCATGTGCGGCGCATTCGGAACAAATCAGTCAATGCCACACAGCAGCGTAGTAGAACCGATAGAAGCAAACTGTACCTAAAGTCAGTAGCAACACCGCCAACGCCCGCGACGAAGGGTTTTCAGCTCGTTTGAAACCACTGATTGCCCCTTGGACACTAGGTGACGTTAGCTTGTTGCCGTTCCAAAGATCAATATGCCCGCCACTTGCGTTATCCGCGCGCTCTCCGTCGCGCGTCCAGTAGCGTGAAAATTTTCAATGATGCCTGTGCGGCCTGCGGCTAGCCGCCTAGCACGCGCCCCTTCGTGGTGGTCCGGTCACCTTTTGCTACGAGTCGGTCGGTCATGTTGTCCCCGAGGCCGTTCGCTCGACACGCGCGTTATTTCGTTATGCTTGATGTTTGGCCTATGTCTAAGAGCCGAAGGCCGCCATCTGGATTACGTGGCGTTCTAGCATAAGAGTCCATCCGACAATCGCAATGAATCGCCAGCAACGAAGCCGCTAATCGACAAACTTTGACGGCCACAGAATATCGCGTGGGCGGGACGCTGTCGTGTTCTGGGGAATTGGCGCATGCTCGCGTCATATTAACGCGGCAGCCAGTCGCGCTCTCGGGACTTCGAGCACTCGGCTAACTGCGGCATGCAGCACTAGACGACTGACACGAAACAATTCGAACCAGCCGCGCGCTGCCGGACGCACAAAACAAAAAGCCCCACAAGTCTTCCGACTTGCGGGGCTTTTCTCCTACCACTGGCGGAGACGGAGGGATTCGAACCCTCGATCCAGTTTTTAGCCAGATGCTCCCTTAGCAGGGGAGTGCCTTCGACCTCTCGGCCACGTCTCCCAAACTTTTCGTTGCACCGGGAGTGCAGTGCAACGAGATCGAGATAATAGCCTGTTCAGCCGCAGCGGTCAAATTCGCATGACGATTTTTTCCAATCGATCAAATTCGAATCTCGCCGACAGCCGAACCGCAACAGTGCCAAGAGTACGAAGCCGCCTGCCCAGCCGCTCGGCCGCTCAGCCGCGATCCAGCTCGAACGCCTTGTGCAGCGCGCGAACGGCAAGCTCGGTGTACTTCTCGTCGATCAGCACGGAAATCTTGATTTCGGACGTCGAGATCATCTGGATGTTGATGCCCTCTTCCGACAACGTGCGGAACATCGTGCTCGCAATGCCCACGTGCGAGCGCATGCCCACGCCCACGACCGACACCTTCGACACCTTCGGATCACCCAGCACGGTTTCCGCGTTCACGTGGCCCTTTACCTGGCCGTTCAGGATCTCAAGCGCGCGCTGATAGTCGCCGCGGCCGACCGTGAACGTGAAGTCGGTCTTGCCGTTCACGCTCTGGTTCTGAATGATCATGTCGATGTCGATGTTCGCATCGGCCACCGGACCGAGAATCTGATACGCGACGCCCGGCTTGTCGGGCACGCCCATGACCGCGATGCGCGCTTCGTCGCGCTGGAACGCGATGCCGGAGATAACTGCCTTTTCCATGTTCTCGTCTTCTTCAAAAGTAATCAGGGTGCCCGAGTGCATCTCGGCCTCGAGCGGCATGAGCGGATCGGTCAGGCTGGACAGCACCCGCGTCTTCACCTGGTACTTGCCGGCGAATTCCACCGAGCGGATCTGCAGGACCTTCGAGCCCAGGCTCGCCATTTCCAGCATCTCCTCGAAGGTCACGCGATCCAGCCGGCGCGCTTCTTCGACGACGCGCGGGTCGGTCGTGTAGACGCCGTCGACGTCGGTATAGATCAGGCACTCGTCGGCCTTCAGCGCCGCCGCGATCGCGACCGCCGACGTGTCCGAGCCGCCGCGCCCGAGCGTGGCGATATGGCCTTCCGGATCGACGCCCTGAAAGCCCGTGATGACCACGACCTTGCCCGCGTCGAGGTCTTTCAGCACGCGTTCGCCGTCGATTTCGCTGATGCGCGCTTTCGTGAACGCGCTGTCCGTCTTAATCGGCACCTGCCAGCCGGCATAGCTCACGGCGTCGAGGCCTTCGGCGTGCAGCGCGATGGCGAGGAGTCCCACGCTCACCTGCTCGCCCGTGGAGGCAATCATGTCGAGTTCGCGCGGGTCCGGATTCGCCGTGATGTCTTTTGCAAGACCGAGCAGGCGGTTGGTTTCGCCGGACATCGCCGAGGGCACGACGACCATTCGGTGGCCGGCCTTATGCCATTTGGCGACGCGCTTGGCGACGTTCTTGATGCGCTCGACCGAGCCCATCGAAGTGCCGCCGTATTTGTGTACGATGAGTGCCATTGTCGTTTTGAACTGAAGGGAAAACCGCGCTGACGCGCTCGAAGCGTGCTGCTCGTGTTGCTATGGCGTTGCGCTCGACGGCTTCGCGGATAGGGAAAGCCAGCAACGATACGCGCGTGCCGCCGCATGCCCGCCTGGGGAGTCGCACTCGTAGAGTGACTAATGCGCGCAAGGGGGCGCAAGCGGCGCATCACGGGCGAAATTCGCGTCTTTTGAACGGAGATGCCGCGCAAAGCGCGTGGCGGGCAAACGAGTTACGGTACCCGATCGAGGCCGAAATTTCAAGATTGGACGGCGGCGCGCCCTATTTTACCGGCTTCCTGCAGCACGCCTTGATGGCGCGCGTCAGTCAGGCCAGCAGCAAATCCGGCCGCCAGACGATGCGGCGCAACGGCGCATTCGCCGTCTCCGGCGCCACTTCGCGATTCACGCCGACGAGCGGCACGAAGAGAAGCGCATCGCGAATGAAAAGCAGCGGCACGTCGCGCTTCCACGCCGGCACGCCGCGCTCCTGGAACAGGTTCTTGAGCGTGCGGCTCGGTGCATCGGCGAAAAGGCGCATGCGCTCGCCGCCGGCACGCGAGCGCGCGACGATGGGCGCCGCGCGCAATAACCCCTCCGCGACGACATCGACACCGGGCAGCGCGGCGGGCTCGAACACGAACGAGCCGCGCCACTGCGGCAGCCGCCAGACCTCGTCGCCCTGCCAGTGCAATTCGCTCGGCGCCTTCGGCACTGCCGCGCCCTGATCGAGGTCAGGCGCATCCGCGCTGTCGCCGGTTTCCCAGAAGAGCGCATTGCGATACACGCGCAGACACCGCCCCGCATGATCGACGCGCAACGCATGACCGTCGCGCGCGTTCGCCGCATGCCGAAGCTGGCGCAGCATATCCGCGACGCGCGCCGTCGATGCAGCCGGCAAGTCGCGCGTGCGCATCCAGTAGCGCAGCACATTGACGGCGCGTTCGTCGTCGAGCGCGAGCAGCGCGTCGAGTGCGAGCGCGCCCTCCTCTTCGCTCTGCGCGGTGTCCATGTCGAGACGCGCCAGATCGTCGAGCAGCCGCTGCGCCGATGCCGCATGCGACGCCGTGCGCGCGAGCGCATCGCGAAAGCCGGGGAAATGCACGGCGAGCACCGGCAGCACGTCGTGGCGCAACGCGTTGCGCGCGTAGCGGGTATCGGCGTTCGATTCGTCGTCGATCCAGCTTAAGTCGCGCTCGTGCGCGTACTGCTCGAGTTGCGCCCGCAAGAGCCGCAACAACGGCCGCAGGCGCGGCACGTTCGCGCCGTCGAGCCGCTGCGGCGCCATCGCGGCGAGCCCGGCGACGCCCGCGCCGCGCAACAATTGCAGCAGCACAGTCTCCGCCTGATCGTCGGCGTGATGCGCGATCAAGAGCGCCGCCGCGCCGTGCCCGTCGCAGAGTTCGTCGAGCGCGCGATAACGCGCATCGCGCGCGGCCGCTTCGAGGCTCTCGCCGCCCGCGCGCATGACGTCGACATGGCGCGCCGCGTAACGCACGCCGACCGACGCGGCGAACGACTGGCAGTGCGCGGCCCACGCATCGGCGTTCGGACTCAGCCCGTGATGCACATGGAACGCGACGACGCGCGCCGCGCCGAACACGCGCACGGCGGCATCGAGCAAAACGGTGGAATCGAGGCCGCCGCTCAGTGCGACGGCAAGCAGCGAATCAGCGGCGAGTCCGGCATCGGCCACTGCCGCGCGGACCGCCTCGAGCACGAGGCGGCCCGCCGTGGTTTCGCTGTCGGATGTCACGAGAATCGTGAAGAGAAGGAGGAAGAAAACGTTAGGACGGCGCGATCATGCGCCGGGCAGCGATTCCTTGAACTTGCCGTAGGCCATGATCTTGTCGAAGCGGCGATCGCGCAAGTCTTGCATGCTCATGCCCTGGAACTGACGCAGCGAATCCGCGAGCGCGCGGCGCAGGAGCGCGGCCATGCCCTTCGGATCGCGATGCGCGCCGCCGAGCGGCTCGTTCACGATCTTGTCGATGAGTCCGAGCGCCTTCAGCCGATGCGCGGTCAAACCGAGCGCCTCGGCCGCTTCGGGCGCCTTCGCCGCGCTCTTCCACAGAATCGACGCGCAGCCTTCCGGCGAGATGACCGAGTACGTGGAGAATTGCAGCATCATCACCGTGTCCGCGACGGCAATGGCCAGCGCGCCGCCCGAGCCGCCTTCGCCGATGATCGTCGTGATGATCGGCGTCTTGAGCTCGGCCATGACGAACAGATTGCGGCCGATGGCTTCGGACTGCCCGCGCTCTTCCGCGCCGATGCCCGGATACGCGCCCGGCGTATCGACGAACGTGAAGATGGGCATGCTGAACTTTTCGGCCAGGCGCATGAGCCGCTCGGCCTTGCGATAGCCTTCCGGACGCGGCATGCCGAAGTTGCGCAGCGCGCGCTCCTTCGTGTCGCGGCCCTTCTGATGGCCGATCACCATGCACGGCTGGCCGTTGAAACGCGCGAAGCCGCCGACGATAGCGAGGTCGTCCGCGAAAGAGCGGTCGCCATGCAGTTCGTGAAAGTCGGTGAACAGTTCGTTCACGTAGTCGAGCGTGTACGGACGCTGCGGATGACGCGCGATTTGCGACACCTGCCACGGCGACAGGTTGGCGTACAAATCCTTGGTGAGCTGCTGGCTCTTCTTCGACAGCCGCTCGATTTCTTCCGAGATGTCGACAGCGGAATCGTCCTGAACGAAGCGGAGTTCTTCGATCTTCGCTTCGAGTTCAGCGATCGGCTGCTCGAAATCCAGAAACGTGGTCTTCATGTGTTCGAGTCCTTGAACAACGGGCAGGGGCGCAAGGGCGTCTATTCTAACCGCCTCCGTCCCTGTTAAAAACGCGCGGGAACTATCAATTATAAATCAACGATAGCCCGGCAAATGCGCTTGCGAATCAGTGGTCTGCGGGAACCGGGTTCAGGCTGCGCCACATGTACCACGTCGCGACGGTTCGCCACGGCTCCCAGTTAGCCGCGACCTCCCGCGCTTCGCTGCGCGTGACCGGCTCGCCGCTGAAGTAATTCACGCTGATCGCCTGAATGAGGCCGAGGTCGTCGAGCGGCAGCACGTTCGGGCGCGACAGGTTGAAGATGAGGAACATCTCCGCCGTCCATCGGCCGATGCCGCGAATCTGCGTGAGCTCGGCGATCACGGCTTCGTCGTCCATCGACGCCCACGTATCCACGTGCAGCGCCCCCGAGACGAAGTGCTGCGCGAGATCCAGGATGTACTCGGTCTTGCGCTTCGAGAGGCCGCACGCTTGCAGCTTCTCCGCGCCGAGCGCGATGAAATCCGCCGGCAGGATGGTCGGACACGCGGTCTTCACGCGCTCCCAGATGGCTTGCGCGGCCTTCACCGAAATCTGCTGTCCGGCAACCGAACGCGCGAGCGTCGAGAACGGATCGCCGAGATTGACGAGGTGCATCTGCCCGAACTTCGGGATCAGCTTCTTGAGAATGCGGTCGCGCTTCATGAGATCGGCGCAGGCTTTGTCCCAGTAATCGGGACGCTCGATCTCGCGCGTGAGGCCGCCCACTTGCGCGGGCACGGCGGCATCGGCCGTGACCACGCGCGACTTGCGCACGACTTCACCTGGCTCCTTGTCCGCGACGAGCGATTGCGCGTTCGCGGCATCGCTCGCGGATGCGCGGCCGTTGCCCTTCGCGCGCGGCGCGGGCGCGGGCACGATGTCGGTCTTCGACGTTCGCGCGGAGACATCGTCGCCGTTGACGCGGCGCGCGCCGTTCACGTGCGCGCCTGGCGTGTCCTTCGATGCCCGCTTGAGCGCGGTCTTGCGCGGCGCTGCGGTAGAGGCACTCTCTGTCTGCGTGCTTGCGTTCAATTGCGCACCGCGCGTCCGCTTCGTTGCGGGCGACGCGGCACTTCCTGACGCGGGTCGTTTGACCGGCGTCTTCCTGGCCGTTGCCATCTTGCCTCCTGCCTGGCGAGTCGATCAGAGGGTTCGAAGGGTCGCGCTCAAACGCGACGCCATTCGGTCGACCCACCCGGTTTGTCTTCAAGCGCAATCCCGGCTTCGAGCAACTGGGCGCGAATCCGGTCTGCTTCGGCATAGTTCTTCGCCTGCTTCGCGGCGATGCGCTCGGCGATCTTCGCTTCAATCTCTTGCGGCGAGAGGCCCTCTGCGGCAGCGGTACCGCCTGCTTGCTGCAGGAAGGCGCGCGGCTCGCGGCCGAAGAAACCGAGCACCTGGCCCAGGCCCTTCAACTGGCGCGCGAGCGCGGCATCGCGCGTGCGGTTCACTTCGCTTGCGAGATCGAACAGCACGGACACGGCCACCGGCGTGTTGAAGTCGTCGTTCATCGCAGACTGGAAACGCTGCGCGTTCGCCTCGTCCCAGTCAAGTTGCTGATTGTCCGGCTCGACATCCTTCAACGCCGTATATAGACGCGTCAGTGCGTTCCTTGCATCGTCGAGATGCACGTCGCTGTAGTTCAGCGGCGACCGATAGTGTGCCCGCGCAATAAAGAAGCGCACCACTTCGGCATCGAATTTTTCGAGCACTTCGCGAATCGTGAAGAAGTTGCCGAGCGACTTCGACATCTTCTCGCTGTCGATCTGCACGAAGCCGTTATGCATCCAGTAGTTCACGAAGGTCTGGCCGGTCGCGCCTTCGCTTTGCGCGATCTCGTTCTCGTGATGCGGGAACTGCAAGTCCTGCCCGCCGCCGTGAATGTCGAAGTGTTCGCCGAGCAGTTTGCACGCCATGGCCGAACATTCGATATGCCAGCCCGGACGGCCGCGTCCCCACTTCGAGTCCCAGCCCGAGTCCGCGGGCTCGCCTTCCTTCGCGCGCTTCCACAACACGAAGTCGAGCGGATCTTCCTTCGCGTCGTTGGCCGCGACGCGCTCGCCTGCGCGCAAGTCTTCGAGCGACTTGCCCGACAGCTTGCCGTAGCCCGCGAACTTGCGCACCGCGTAGTTCACGTCGCCGTCCTTCGCGTGATACGCGTAGCCGTTCGCTTCCAACGCATCGATCAAGCCGAGCATCTGCGGGATGAAGTCGGTGGCGCGCGGCTCGATGTCCGGGCGCGCGACGCCGAGCGCGGCGGCGTCTTCGTGCATCGCCGTGATGAAGCGCTGCGTGAGCGACTTGATCGGCTCGTTGTTCTCGACCGCGCGACGGATGATCTTGTCGTCGATGTCCGTGATGTTCTGAACGTGCGTGACCTTGTAGCCGAGCGTGCGCAGCCACCGCTGCACGACATCGAACACCACCATCACGCGCGCATGACCGATATGACAATAGTCATAGACCGTCATTCCGCAGACGTACATGCGTACCTCGCCGGGGCGAAGCGGCGTGAAGGGTTGCTTGTCACGCGCGAGCGTGTTGTAGATGCGCAGCGAATTCATAGAGGACAGTGCGTGAGCCGGAACCAACCGTGCGTGGAGTCGCAAACGGCGTGCTCGATCTTGCGGGGCGAAGAAGACGCACACGCGAGCGCGAACACGACGGTCATGCGACCAGGACGGAGACGGCCACGAGTGGCGAAGACAGTCCGATGTCGGCAGCGCGTGAGCACGAGCGTATGTCGTGTGCAAGACGCGTGCGCGGAACGTCCGGACCTTTTGTTAGAATGGGTCGGAGTATAACACCCGGATTTGAGCCCATGAAACCTCCAGGCGGCCGCGCGGCGGGCAATGTAACGCGTGCTTCGTGCTTCGCTTTCGGCCCCGCCGTTCATGGTGTTTCGCGCGTCGCCCGGCAGTCGCTTTCCGAATCGTTCACAGCCGAGCTTCCGGGTTCTTCGCTTTCTTCCCGCCTCCTTCCTTGACCCATATTCAAGTGACTCACGCCCACGCGCGCATGCCTCTGCAATTCTCTCGCCGGCCCGCGGCCGATCGCTTCCTTTTCCGTTTCCGCTCACGCTTTGCCGCGACGCTTGCGCGCACCGCCGCTGTCGCCGTCTTCGGCGTCGCCGCATGCTTCGGCTGGTCGAGCGCGGCGCTCGCGCAGGTATCGACGGCCACGGCGGACGATACGCCGCAGATCGACGCTTCCATCGCCAACAAGGACTGGAACGCCGCGCTCACGCAACTGGACGCACGCCTGGCCACGCATCCGCGCGACGTGCAGGCGAAGTTCAAGCGCGCGACGGTGCTGGCCCGTCTGAATCGCGACGATGAAGCCATCACCGCGTTCACCGAGCTCACGCAGGCTTACCCCGAGTTGCCCGAGCCGTACAACAATCTCGCGGCGCTGTACGCGAAGAAAGGCCGCTACGAAGATGCGCGCGTCGCGCTGGAAACGGCCGTGAAAGCGAATCCCGGCTATGCCCTCGCCTACGACAATCTCGGCGATCTGTATTTGCGGCTCGCGAGCGAATCGTATAAACGCGCGCAGTCGCTCGGCTCGACGAGCCCGGTCACGCGCCAGCGCGTGACCGCCATCCAGAACATCATCACGCCGCCGCCGAGAAAGCGCGGAGCGGCTGCGGCTTCCGGCGCGCAGGCGGCGTCGGCGCCGCGCGCGGCATCGGATTTGTGGACGCCCGCGCCGGGCTCCGATTTCACCACGATGCCCTCGCCCGACAGCTACTCGCCGTTCGGCGGACCGAGCGGCCCGCTGCCCACGTCGCCTTATGTCGCGCCCGACGGGCAGCCGTAACGAGAGAACCCGCGCGCGCAGGCGGTAAGCTGTCGACCTGCGCCGCGCGATTGCACGACGCTTTGCATCCATAATCGAGGATTGGACCTTCATGAAATTGCTGATGTTGGCGCTGTCCGGCGCCGCCCTGATCGCGACAGCCCCCGCCTTTGCTCAGCCCGCGCAGGCCGCGCATCCGAACGTGCTCTTCAAGACGTCGCAAGGCGACATCCGCGTCGAGCTGTATCCGGAGAAGGCGCCCAAGACGGTCGAGAACTTTCTTGCCTACGTGAAGTCCGGTCAATACAGCGGCACGATCTTTCATCGCGTGATTCCCGGCTTCATGATTCAGGGCGGCGGCTATAGCACGAGCTTTGCTGAGAAGCCCACGCGCGCGCCGATTCCGCTCGAAAGCCGTAACGGCCTGAAGAACGCGACCGGCACCATCGCGATGGCGCGCACGAGCGATCCGAACTCGGCAACGGCGCAGTTCTTCATCAATACGGTCGATAATGCCGGCCTCGACTATCCGAACCCGGACGGCAACGGCTATGCCGTGTTCGGCAAAGTGGTCTCGGGCATGGATGTCGTGAAGAAGATCGAAGGCAGCCCGACCACCACGCGCGGGCCGATGGCGGACGTGCCGCAGAAGCCGACCGTCATCGAGTCGGCCACCGTGGTGTCCCAGTAACACGAACACTTGCGGCGGCGCGCGATGGTCGCGCGCCGCGCATTGCGCTCATTCAACACACCGGAGAAAGAACATGGTCGAACTGCATACGAACCACGGCGTCATCAAGATCGAACTCGACGCGGAAAAAGCGCCGAAGACCGTTGAGAACTTCCTCAACTACGTGAAGAAAGGCCACTACGACAACACGGTGTTCCATCGCGTGATCGACGGCTTCATGATTCAGGGCGGCGGCTTCGAGCCGGGCATGAAGCAGAAGCCGACCGACGCGCCGATCCAGAACGAAGCCAACAACGGCCTCACGAACGACACCGGCACGGTCGCGATGGCGCGCACCAACGATCCGCACTCGGCCACCGCGCAGTTCTTCATCAACGTGAAGGACAACGACTTCCTGAACCACTCGTCGCCGACGCCGCAAGGCTGGGGCTATACCGTGTTCGGCCGCGTCGTCGAAGGTCTGGATGTCGTCGAGAAGATCAAGAAGGTCAAGACGGGCTCGAAGGGCTTCCACCAGGACGTGCCGGTCGATGACGTGATCATCGAGAAGGCCGTGGTGGTCTGACCGTTCATCGCATGATCGATACGAAGTCTTTCGGTCGCGAAGCGAAACACGAAGCAGCGGGCAGCGCGCACGTCGCGCGTCCGCTGTTTTTCATTTCGGACCTGCACCTGAGCGAGGCGATACCGAAGACGGTCGCCGCGTTCGAGCATTTCATCGAAGTCACGGCCAGCGAGGCGGACTCCGTTTTCATTCTCGGCGACCTGTTCGAGTTCTGGGTCGGCGACGACGTGCTCGATCCCGCCGTCGACCACGAGCGCGCACGCTTCGCGCGGCGCATGACGAAGCTCATGCACACGCTCTCGGAGCGCGGCATCGGGCTCTTTGTGATGCACGGCAATCGCGACTTTCTGCTCGGCAAGCGCTTCATGCGCGAAGCCGGCGCCATGCTGCTGCCCGATCCGTACGCGATGACCGCGTTCGGCACGCGCATCGTGCTCGCGCACGGCGACGCGCTGTGCACCGCGGATCGCGCGTATCAGTACTTTCGCCGCTTCGCGCGCAACTCCTACGCGCAACGCGCTTTTCTTGCGCTGCCGCTGGGCGCGCGGCTCGCCATCGGCGAACGCATGCGAAGCAAGAGCGAAGGCGCGCGCATGAACGGCGTATCGGCCAAATACGACGTGACGCGCAAGGCCGTGTCGGAGCTCTTCATCCGAAGCCGCACGCATACGCTGATTCACGGCCATACGCACCGTCCGGCGATGCATCGCGAAGTGGAAGGCGTGCGCTGGGTGCTGCCCGATTGGGAACTGGATATCGACGCGCCGCGCGGCGGCTATCTACGTCTGGATGCCGGCGGCGTGCGCGCGCTTCCGCTATAAGTGACGTTCGGCGCTGCGCGCCTCGCCTTCGATCACTTTTGAGAGGCGCTTCAGGTCGAGCAGCGCCGCGCCGTCCACGCCGTGCAGCGCCTCGACGCGCGCGCCGAGCCGCTCCAGCGCCGCGACGATCTCGTCGGTGCGCTGCGCCTGCGTCGATGCGTGATCGATCAGGCCGTGAATGGCGAGCGACACCGGATCGTCCGCGTTAGGCGTGATGCCGTACGCGCAGAACGCGGCGCTCGCGTTCTCGCGCGCATCGGGCTTTTTCGCGACGGCCGGCATCACCACGCGCGCCGGATTGCCCACCGCCGTGCCGCCCGCCGGCACCGGCTTCACGACGACCGCGTTCGAACCGATCTTCGCCTGCGCGCCGACGGTGAAGCTGCCGAGCACTTTCGCGCCCGCGCCGACAATCACGCCTTGCTCGAGCGTCGGGTGCCGCTTCGCGCCGCGCGAGAGCGACGTGCCGCCGAGCGTCACGCCCTGATAGATGGTGCAGTCGTCGCCGACGATAGCCGTCTCGCCGATCACCACGCCCATGCCGTGATCGATGAACACGCGCCGCCCGAGCGTCGCGCCCGGATGAATCTCGATGCCGGTCAGAAACCGCGCGATCTGCGACACGAAGCGCCCGAGCCAGCGCCAGCCGCGGTTCCAGCAGCCGTGCGCGAAACGATGCAGGACGATGGCATGCAGGCCCGGATAACACGTGACGACTTCAAAGACGCTGCGAGCGGCGGGATCGCGCTCACGAATGGCGGCGATGTCTTCGCGAAATCGGTCGAACATGGCGGTGGTCTCGGTCGGGGGAAGGATGGCGCTGGATCGCGCCGGGTCGCACTGTGTCACGCTCTGCTTTGCTGAAAACGCGCAAAGCTTATGACGGCGAGCCGTTTTGTGCCGATTGTAGGACGAGCGCGCCGCCGTTGCAGGACGCGCCCGAAGCCCCCGATGACAACGCGGTCGCGCTCACGGCTTACCACGCAGAAGAATATGCTTTGCAATGCCTCGAAGAATGTTCACTTCCTCACGTTCGAGACCGGCTCGCGCAAAAAGACGCCGCACGCGCGACATCAGCTTCTTCGGATTGGCCGGATCGAGGAACGATAGCGCGATCAATGCCTCTTCGAGGTGCGCGTACATGCCTTCGATTTCATCGCTCGGTGCGAGCTGCACCACGGTTTCGCCGGGCGTCGCAACGGGCGCGGCCTGATGAAACGCGAGCCGCAGTTCGTAGGCGAGCACCTGGACCGCCTGCGCGAGATTGAGCGAGCTGTACGCGGGGTTCGCCGGAATATGCGCGAGCGCGCTGCATCGCTCGACATCTGCGTTGGAAAGCCCGGTGCGCTCGTTGCCGAAGACGAGCGCAATGTCGCCGTGATGCGTGAGCTCGCGCGCGCGCTCGCCCACGACACGCGGCGGCATGTGCGGCGGACCGTACTCGCGCGTGCGGGCGGTGAGCGCAACGGACCAGTGCACGCCGACGAGCGCATCCGCGAGCGTATCGACGACATGCGCAGACGCGAGCACGTCGTCCGCGCCGCTCGCCATCGCGATGGCTTCGGGGTCGTTCTTCACGTCGGCGACGCGCGGCGCGACCAGCACGAGGCGCGCGAAGCCCATCGTCTTGAGCGCGCGGGCGGCGGCGCCGACATTGCCCGGATGACTCGGCTCGACGAGGATGAATCGCGTGGACGTGAAGCCACCGGCGGGGAGAGATAGATCGTTGGATTCCAAGGCGCGGTTCGTGCTCTGAGTTGCAGATGGGGTTGCTGATAAGTGCGGAATTAACCCGGTATGTTATCGCCGATTGCCCCGCTCGGCCGCCCTCGCTGCGCGCGGCCGCATTCGGGTAAAATGGCCCCTTCGCGCTTCGTGAACGTCTGCGGGCGCCCCGCTCTTATTCAATTCGTCTTTCGTCGACCTCAGTCGTTGTCGCCAACACTTCTTGCAACCCATCGCCCGCGCACGTGAGTGCAACGCGCGGCGGTCAAAGGATTTCGCTCATGCATCCGATGCTCAACATCGCTGTCAAGGCCGCGCGCCGCGCCGGACAGATCATCAACCGCGCGTCGCTGGACCTGGACCGCCTCCTCGTCAGCAAGAAGCAGCACAACGACTTCGTGACGGAAGTCGACAAGGCGTCGGAAGCGGCCATCATCGAGACGCTGCGCAACGCCTATCCCGATCATTCGATTCTCGCGGAAGAGTCCGGCCAGGACGATCGCGAATCGGACTATCAGTGGATCATCGATCCGCTCGACGGCACCACCAACTTCATCCACGGCTTCCAGTACTACTGCGTGTCGATCGCGCTCGCACACAAGGGCACGGTCACGCAAGCCGTCGTCTACGATCCGACGCGCAACGATCTGTTCACCGCCTCGCGCGGCGGCGGCGCGTATCTGAACGAGCGGCGCATTCGCGTCGGCAAGCTAGACCGCCTCTCCGACGCGCTCATCGGCACGGGCTTTCCGTTCCGCGACGGTCAGGGCCTGAACGCCTACACGCGTCTGTTCAGCGAAATGACGATGTCGTGCGCGGGGCTGCGCCGTCCGGGCGCGGCGGCGCTCGATCTCGCGAACGTCGCGGCCGGACGCCTCGACGGCTTCTTCGAGCAGGGCATTCATCCGTGGGACGTCGCCGCGGGCAGCCTGATCGTGACCGAAGCGGGCGGGCTCGTCGGCAACTACACGGGCGAATCGGACTTCCTGTTTCAGAACGAGATCGTCGCCGCGAACCCGAAGGTGTACGCGCAGATGGTCAAGATTCTCGACATGTATTCGCGCACGCGTCTGACGGGCGAATAAGCCGACACGCGCGAAGCAATCGCTTTGCCGGAGCGCGCGCCGCCGCGCTCCGTTTCCATTAGCCTGACGGGCGCGCCGCGTGCTCTGCAATGAACGTCGCGCTCGGCTAGAGTGCAATCTTTTGCTTCGCGTTCAGCGGGGCGCGCTTTCTCCCCTTCATTTTCATTTCCGTTTCAGTTTCCGTTTACGGCGCCACGCGCCCCGGTCGCCCGCACCCATGAAAAAAGGCTTCTATACGATCATCGCCGCGCAGTTCGTCTCGTCGCTGGCGGACAACGCGCTTCTGATCGCCGCCATCGCGATGCTCGCCGTCGTGCGCTCCGCGCCATGGGTCACGCCGCTCTTGCAGATCTTCTTCACCGTTTCGTACGTGGTGCTCGCGCCTTTCGTCGGCGCATTCGCCGATGCCCTGCAAAAGCGCCACGTCATGTTCATCTCGAACGCGCTGAAGGCAGGCGGCTGCGCGCTGATGATCGCGGGCGTGCATCCGATGATCGCGTACGGCGTCGTCGGCCTCGGCGCGGCCGCGTACTCGCCGGCCAAGTACGGCATCCTCACCGAACTGCTGCCGCCGCAAAAGCTGATCGCGGCCAACGCGTGGCTCGAATCGGCGACGGTCGGCTCGACCATCATCGGCACTGTGATCGGCGGCGCGCTCGTGAGTCAGGTCGTCGAACGCTGGGTGTCGCACGCGCATGTGCCGCTCGTCACGAGCGCCGCCCACGCCGCGATGTTCGCCGTGATGCTGATTTACGCATCGGCGGCCGTCATCAACGCGTTCATCCCCGATACCGGCGCGCGTTATCCGAATCTGCTGACGCAGCCGACGCGCCTCGTGCACGACTTTTCGCGCTGCTTCAAGGTCCTGTGGAGCGACAAGCTCGCGCAGATCGCGCTTTGGGTCACGACGCTCCTGTGGGGCGCGGCCGTCACGCTGCAACTGCTCGTGCTGAAGTGGGCCGATGCGAACCTCGGCTTGTCGCTCTCGAAGGCGGCGGTTCTCCAAGGCATCACGGGCGTCGGCATTGCGCTCGGCGCGGCGGCGGCGTCCGCGTGGATCGCGCTGCGGCAGTCGCTGAAGGTGCTGCCGGTCGGCGTGCTGATCGGCGCGGTGGCGATCGCGATGGCGTTCTACAACAAGGACCTCTTTCCGGCGGGCGCGGGCGTGCACGTCGGTCCGTTCTTCGCGCCGGCCTACATTCTGATGGCCTATCCGCTGATGATCGCGCTCGGCGGCTTGTCGGGCTTTTTCATCGTGCCGATGAACGCGATACTGCAACATCGCGGCGCGACGCTGCTTTCGGCGGGCCATTCGATCGCCGTGCAGAATTTCAACCAGAATCTCGCCGTGCTCGCGATGCTCGGCGCGTATGCGCTGCTCCTGACCGAGAAGGTGCCGGTGCAATGGATCATCGTCGTGTTCGGCGTCTTCGTCTGCGGGATGATGGCGCTCGCGATGCGCCGCCATACGCGCAACGAACGGGAAGTGGATCTGGGCGCGCTCGTCGAGGAATGAACCTTGCTTGTCCGTTGAATCCGGCTGCATGCGTCGCCGTCTGACCAAGGGAGGAAACGACGGCGCACGGTTTGAGTCGTAACAGCAGGAACGCGCATCAGCGCAAGAGGCCGCGCGGGCCGGATCATGTCATAGCTCGCGCGCAGCCATTCTCCGGCACGTCAAATAAAGGAGCAATGAAATGGGACTGTTTTCACGTTCGACGCTCGACAGCAAGATCAATGGCGCAGCCGATGTCGGCCAGCGCGCCGTGCGCGGTGCGGGCGATGTCGTCGATTCGGCGACCGACCAGCTGCGCAGCCTGCTCGACGATCTGGAAAGCTCGCTTCAGGGCGCGAAGGATATCGACGCCGACCGCCTGCGCAAGCAACTGCAATCGAAGCTGAAGTTCGCGCGCTCGCAGATGGACGGCGCGAGCTCGGCCATCACCGACAGGCTCGGCGACGCAGCGGGCTACGCGGACGACTTCGTCCATGACAAGCCGTGGCACACGCTCGGCGCGGTCGCGGGTCTCGCGCTGCTCGTCGGCTTTCTGGCGGGACGCTCCTGAAGCATCGCGCCTGCTTTGCCTGTGACACCGGGGCCGCCGCAGGGTGGCCCCGCTTGCTTTTGCATCTCCCGTCGCGCGGCCTATGCCTTTCGGCCGTCTCCGTCGTCTGATCACGACGGGTTAAACTCTTGCACTATCGGCTGAATCGCGGCTGAGCGCGCGTTGCGTTCCGCCCGTTGGCTCTTACCGCATGCAAGATGGGCAATCACACGGCAACTCCCGACTCTCCTTCCGCACCGGCCGCCGCCGCGCTTCCGGCGGCGCTTCCCGCGGCGCTTCCGGCCGATTTCGCGCAGCATACGCCGATGATGCAGCAGTACCTTCGCATCAAGGCGGAGCATCCCGGCACGCTCGTCTTCTATCGCATGGGCGATTTCTACGAGCTCTTCTTCGACGATGCCGGGAAAGCCGCGCGCCTGCTCGATCTCACGCTCACGCAACGCGGCGCGTCCGGTGGCAACCCCATTCGCATGGCGGGCGTGCCGCATCACGCGTGCGAGCAATATCTGGCCAAGCTGGTGAAGCTCGGCGAGTCGGTCGCCATTTGCGAACAGATCGGCGATCCGGCGACGTCGAAAGGGCCGGTCGAGCGCAAGGTCGTGCGCGTGGTCACGCCCGGCACGCTCACCGACGCGGCGCTGTTGTCCGATAAAAGCGATGTCTATCTGCTCGCGCTCTGCCCCGCGCACAACCGGCGCGGCGTGGTGACGAGCGTCGGCCTCGCGTGGCTCAATCTGGCGAGCGGCGCGCTGCGGCTCGCGGAAGTCGCGCCCGAGCAAGTGGCAGCGGCGCTGGAACGCATCCGTCCGTCGGAGACGCTCATCGCCGATACCGTCACAGACATGCAGCCGACTTTCGGCGTCGCGAATCTCGCCGCGCCGACGCGCGTGCCCGCCTGGCACTTCGATGTCGGCTCCGGCACGCAGCGCCTTCGCGAGCAACTGAACGTCGCGAGCCTCGACGGCTTCGGCGGCGAAACGCTCACCTGCGCGTGCGGCGCGGCGGGCGCGCTCTTGCTCTACGCCGCCGCGACGCAAGGGCAGCAGTTGCGCCATGTGCGAAGCCTCAAGGTCGAGCATGAGTCGGAGTACATCGGGCTCGACCCGGCGACGCGCCGCAATCTCGAACTGACGGAAACGCTGCGCGGCACCGAATCGCCGACGCTCTGCTCGCTGCTCGATACCTGCTGTACGAGCATGGGCAGCCGCCTGTTGCGTCACTGGCTGCATCATCCGCCGCGCGATGCGTCCGTCGCGCAGGCTCGCCAGCATGCGATCGGCGCGCTGCTCGACGCGCCGGCTGCGAGCGGTCTCGACGCGCTGCGAACGGCGCTTCGCAAGATCTCGGACATCGAGCGCATCACGGGACGGCTCGCGCTGCTGTCGGCGCGTCCGCGCGATCTGTCCTGCCTGCGCGACACGTTTGCCGCGCTGCCCGAGCTTCAGACGCTCGTCGCCGCGTTGCCCGCGCGGGCGGCGGCGCTCGCGCGCATCGGCGCGGCGCTCGAACCGCCGCACGAATGCCTCGATCTGCTTGCCAGCGCCATCGCGCCCGAGCCGGCCGCGCTGATTCGCGACGGCGGCGTGATCGCGCGCGGCTACGACGCCGATCTCGACGAACTGCGCGATATTTCGGAGAACTGCGATCAATTCCTGATCGATCTCGAAGCGCGCGAGCGCACGCGCACGGGCATTGGCAACCTGCGCGTCGAATACAACCGCGTGCATGGCTTTTATATCGAAGTGACGCGCGGCCAGACCGACAAGGTGCCGGACGATTACCGCCGCCGTCAGACGCTCAAGAACGCGGAGCGGTACATCACGCCCGAGCTCAAGGCATTCGAGGACAAGGCGCTGTCGGCGCAGGAACGGGCGCTCGCCCGCGAACGCGCGCTCTATGAAGCGCTGCTGCAAAACCTGTTGCCGTTTCTCGAAGATTGTCAGCGCGTCGCGAGCGCGCTCGCCGAACTGGACTTGCTCGGCGCGTTCGCCGAGCGGGCCCGCGCGCTCGACTGGGTCGCGCCGGAGTTCGCGGCGGACGCCGGCATCGATATCGAACAGGGACGGCACCCGGTCGTCGAGGCGCAGGTCGAGCAGTTCATCGCGAACGATTGCTGCCTGAACGACGACCGCAAGCTGTTGCTGATCACCGGCCCCAACATGGGCGGTAAATCGACGTTCATGCGGCAGACAGCGCTGATTGCGCTGATGGCGTATGTCGGCAGCTACGTGCCGGCCAAGCGCGCGCGTTTCGGCGCGCTCGACCGCATCTTCACGCGCATCGGCGCGGCCGACGATCTCGCGGGCGGCCGGTCCACGTTCATGGTCGAGATGACCGAAGCCGCCGCCATTCTCAACGACGCCACGTCGTCTAGCCTCGTCCTCATGGACGAGATTGGCCGCGGCACCTCGACGTTCGACGGCCTCGCGCTCGCGTGGGCCATCGCGCGGCATCTGCTGTCGCACAACCACTGCTATACGCTATTCGCGACGCATTATTTCGAATTGACGCAGTTGCCCACCGAGTTCGCGCAGGCGGCGAACGTGCATTTGTCGGCGGTCGAACACGATCACGGCATCGTGTTCCTGCATTCGGTCAACGAAGGGCCGGCGAACCAGAGCTACGGCTTGCAGGTCGCGCAACTCGCGGGCGTTCCGTCGGCGGTGATCCGTGCCGCGCGCAAGCATCTCGTGCATCTGGAGCAGCAGTCCATCGGGCAGCCGACCGCGCAGTTCGATCTCTTCGCGAGCCCGCCGTACGCGTTCGACGACGAGCCGGATAGCGAACCCGCCGCGCAACCCGCGCCCGATCATCCGGTGCTCGACAAACTGCGCGCGCTCGATCCGAACGACCTGCGTCCGCGCGATGCGCTTGATTTGCTGTACGAACTGCATGAACTGGCGAATCAAGCGCCGGATGCGTCGCACTGAGCCTATCGCCGGCGCGGGCGCGTCGCATCTTTTGCGCGCGGCCGCTCGGCTTTGCAATGGCGCGTTCGTAACGGCGCTCTTGGCGGGCGCGTTCGCGCAGGCACACGCGCAAAATGGCGATCCGCTGACGTTCGCTGTGATCTCGGACGCGCTCACCCGCCCTGCCGACGAAGCGCCCGTGCGTCAAATGCTCGATGCCATCGCGCGGGATCGCAGCGTCAGTTTCATCGTCTACGACGGCAACGTGAAAGGCGCGACCGAGCCGTGCCGCGACAGCATCTATCAGTCGCGGCGCGATCTGCTGGATGCATCGCGAACGCCGGTGGTGCTCCTGCTCGGCCAGCACGACTGGGCCGATTGCGGGCTGACGCATGGCGGCGCGTACGATCCCGTCGAGCGGCTCGACTTCGTTCGGCAGCTTTTCTTCGTGGATGCCAGTTCGCTGGGACAGAATCCGCTCACGCTCACACGCGAAAGCGAGGTTGCGCGCTTTCGCCCGTTTCGTGAAAACGTGCGCTGGCAGGCCGAAGGCATTGCGTTCATCGGCCTGAATGCGCCGAGTCCGAACAACCATTATCTGACGGCAGGCGGGCGCAACGGCGAGTTCGAGGATCGCACGGTCGCGACGACGTTCTGGCTCGATCACGCTGCCGAATCGGCGCGGCGCGCGGGCATGCGCGCGCTCGTCATCGTGTTGCAGGGCGATCCCGATTTCGCGCGTTACGAACGGCGCGACCGTTTCGCGTGGCTGCGCTTTTCGCGGGCCAACGAGCCGCGCGATGGGTTCCTCGAACTGAAACGCTCGCTCGTGAAAGCGGCGGAGACGTTTCGCGGACCGGTGATCGTCATTCATCGAACCGAAGCGTCCGAGCCGAACGGTTTTCATATCGACCAGCCGCTGCGTAACGACAAGGGGCTGACCGTGACGAATCTGACGCGCGTCGCGCTTTCGCTAAAGCGACCGCAGTCGCAATGGCTCGAAGTAGTCAGCGACCCGCGATGGCATCCGCCGTTTCGGTTGCGCGTGCGCGATATACGCGACGTGCGCGACGTGCGGAACGCGCAGGACTCCCGCAAGCACGATGCGACAGAGCCGAAACCAGAGACGCCCGCGCAGTCCGCGCCGTCGAGCGCGCCTTACGGCTCATATTCCGATTACATGCCCGCTGCGCCCGCTTCGACACCGCCCGCGCTGCCGCGCAACGATCTGCCTGCGCAGTTGCCCGCGCCGCCTTCGCTCATGCAGCCGGCGTCGGGCTTGCCGCCCATTCTCACGCCGCCGCAAGCGTTGCCGCCTATTCTCCCGGTGCCCGCGTCGGGCGTGTCCGGCAACGGCACCGCGCAATAAAAAAGCGCAGCCGAAGCTGCGCTTAGCGACGACGCCCGGAAACCCAGATGCGCTTAGTGCAGCGTCGGGCCGGAGTCCGTGCGCGGCTCGTCGTCGTCTTCGTCTTCATCCAGCACTTCGAGGCCGTCTACGCCATGCGCGTGCTGATGTTTCACCTCGTCTTCCGTCGCGGTGCGCACTTCCTGCACCGACAGCGCAAAGCGCAGCGCCATGCCGGCAAGCGGATGATTGCCGTCGAGCACCACTTTGTCTTCCGCGACATCCGTCACCGTATAGATGAGCGAGTCGAGATCGTCGTCGCTGTCTTCGGGCGTGCCTTCGAACTGCATGCCCACTTCCAGCGGTTCCGGGAAACGGCTGCGCTCTTCGATCTTGACGAGCTCGGGATCGTATTCGCCGAACGCATCTTGCGGCTCGAGCTGGATGAGCGTTTCATAACCAGGCTCGCGACCGTCCAGCGCTTCCTCGATCTTGGGGAACGTGCCATCATAGCCGCCGTGCAGATAGACCATCGGCTCGTCGCTCTCCTCGATCAGATTGCCTTGGGCATCCGATAGCTTGTAGGCGACCGAAACGACAGTGTCTTTCGCAATTTTCATTGAATCCTCCAAGATACAAGCCTCGATTATACGATGCGCCAGCGGCCCTCAGACGTTCCCACCTTACCCCTTCCCAGCCTTTCCGAGCCCTCCGGCGCGCCGCTTCCCGACGAAATCACACCGTTGTTGGGCAACCGCACGCCGCGACAGTTCATGCGGCGTTACTGGCAGAAAAAACCGCTTCTGATCCGTCAGGCGATCCCCGGCATGTCCGCGCCCATTCCGCGCGACGACCTGTTCGAACTCGCCGATCTCGACGACGTGGAATCGCGCCTCATCACGCATTTTCGCAATACGTGGAATCTCGAGCACGGCCCGTTCGCGCCGGACGAACTGCCTTCCGTCAGAAAACGCGAATGGACATTGCTCGTGCAAGGCGTGAACCTGCACGACGAGCGAGCGCATGCGCTGATGAACCGTTTCCGCTTCATTCCTGACGCGCGTCTCGACGACCTCATGATCTCTTATGCTACCGACGGCGGCGGCGTCGGCCCGCACTTCGACTCTTACGACGTGTTCCTGCTGCAAGTGCACGGCAAGCGGCGCTGGCGCATAGGCGCGCAGCGCGATCTCTCGCTAAAACCCGGTCTGCCGTTGAAAGTTTTACAGCACTTCGAGCCTGGAGAAGAATGGGTGCTGGAGCCGGGCGACATGCTGTATCTGCCGCCGCATATCGCGCACGACGGTATCGCCGAAGGTGAATGCATGACGTGCTCCATCGGCTTTCGCGCGCCCTCGGCTCGTGAGCTCACCGCGCAGTTTCTCTATCACCTTGCAGAGCGCGCGGGAGATGAATCGAACGCAGGCAAAGCCGATGTGCGCTATCGCGATCCCGCGCAGCCGCCGGTCGCGAAGCCGGGCGAATTACCGGCGCTTCTCGTCGAACGTGTTGGCGCGATCCTTGCGAAGCTCACCTGGAATGAAAAGGACGTCGCTGAGTTTCTCGGAAGTTATCTGAGTGAGCCGAAAGCCAATGTCGTATTCGATCCGCCGTCTCGCGCGCTTAATGAGCAAAAATTTGTTGAGCGGGCGAAAAAGACAGGGATACGACTAGATAGAAAGACGAATTTGCTCTACAACACGCACTCGTATTTCGTTAATGGCGAAGCGGCCGCGTTATCCGCAAAGGCTAAAAAGTGGCTGCCGGAGTTGGCTGACAAACGGCGTCTGGAAGCGAAACGCTTTGTAACACTTACAGACGATTCGGCAATGACATCCCTGCTGCACGAGTGGTATCGTGCGGGCTGGATTCAGACGGACCCGCCGGCCTGAAACGCTTGGCGCGAAAGCGTCGCGCGATTCAGCGAAGGCCCTGGTTTTGCTGTTCCGCAATACGAAAGTTTGTATGAGAAAGACAACGTACCGTCCCCGCATTTATCGACGGTCGTGACGAAAGTGCCTATAATTTCCGGCCAAGCCGTGTAGGTCTCACACAAAAAGAATTGTGAGGCTCCACAGCGGCCCAGGTCGGTGTTGGAGCACACATTACCGGTACTTTGCGCTGTTGCTTACCTTTAACCATAAAAGGACGTGATCATGAAGAAATCCCTCCTCGTAGCATCCCTGTTGGCTGCTGTTGCCCTGGCTGCATGCAACAAGTCTAGCGATACGGCTGCTCCGAGCGCTGCAAGCGATTCGTCGGCTGCTTCGGCTCCGGCTGCTGCCGCTTCGGACGCAAACGCTGCTGCATCGAGCGCATCGGCCGCTGCAAGCGACGCAGCTTCGGCAGCTGGCGCTGCTTCGGACGCTGCTGCTTCGTCGGCTGCTCCGGCTTCGGGCGCGAGCCAGTAAGGCCATCAGGCTTTACGCCAGCGCATGACGCCTGGCAGGGCCGCTTGAAGCGGCCCATACAAAAAAACCGGCTTACGCCGGTTTTTTTGTTGGTGCTCGCGGGTTCGCGGTCTACAGCGTCAACCAGTCGAAGCCATCCGCTTGCGATGCCACTACGACATCCTCCGCCGACCCGCCGAGCACCGCCGCGAGCGCGGCCTGCGCGAGATGCGGCAGATTGTTTTGCTGACTCAGATGCGCGGCCACCAGATGCCGCATTTTGGAACGATCGAGCGATGCGAGAATCGCGGCGGCGGCATCGTTATTCAGGTGTCCATGCGTCCCGCCGATGCGCGCCTTCAGCGACGCCGGATAACGGCTTGCGGCAAGCATCGCGAGATCATGGTTGGATTCGAGCACGAGCGCGTCGCAACCGCTCAGAACGCTCGTGATATGCGGCGTCGCCACGCCGACATCAGTCAGGACACCGAGACGGCTCGCGCCATCCGAAAAGACATATTGCAGCGGCTCGCGCGCGTCGTGCGGCACGGTGTACGGCAGCAGGCTGACATCGCCGATGGCAACGCTCTCGTCGCCCCACAGCACGCGTAGATCGACCTTCGCTTCGTCTGCGCCGACCGCCCGCGCGGTGCCCCAACTCATATACAGCGGAATGGACCACTTGCGCGCCAGGGTCAGCGCGCTGCCGATATGGTCCGTGTGCTCGTGCGTGATGACGATGGCATCGAGTTGCGCCGCAGTGCACCCGAGCCGCGCGAGCCGGCGCTCTACTTCCTTCGCGGAAAAACCGCAATCGAGCAGCACGCGCGTGGTGGTCGTGCCGCTCGTCGACTCGACGAGCAACGCGTTGCCTTCACTGCCGCTACCCAGACTGGCGAATCTCACAATCGCTTCGCGCCCGGGCTTAATTGAGTTGCGCGTGAAGCAGCGACACGATGCGCTGGGCATCGGACGAGTTGTCCGGCTGGCCGTTCGCATCGACGACGGCGACCTGCGTGAGCGCGTCCGCCTTCGGACGAACGTTCACGAGGAACTGACGCGTGGGCTTCGGCGAATTGCTGGAGAACAGCTTGCCGAGAATGCCTTCCTTCTTCAGCTCTGCCATTGAATCGGAATAGTGCACGTAGTAGATGCCCTTCTCGCGGTCGCGATTGTCGACCGTGAAGTTCGTGCGATCCAACGCGAGGCCGACGCGCAACCAAGCGCGGTCGAACGGCTCCGCGAGATCCAGCGTCGAGGTGCCCGCCGTCTGCTCGACGGCCACCTTCGCGCCTGCAGGACGCGCCTGCGCGATCAACTGCTTCGATTGATCTTCGGTCAGGCCGAACTTCTGCATCATCTTCGCGAGAAACGCGGCTTCGAGCGCCGGATTGCGCGGACGCGTTTCCCAGCGCGACGACGTCTTGTCCTGACCCGTCAGCACTTCTTCCATCGCGCTATGCGTGACGGAGATATCGGTCGAGCCGTCCGACGCGCGATCCACTTGCGTGCGGAACATGTCGCGCGTGCCCGACGAATACGCGAAATCGAGCAGCTTGCCGACGCTGTTGCGGAACCAGTCGTTCGGAATGTTCGCGCGATTCTCGGCCCAGTCGGTTGCCATGATGCCGGTCTGCGGCGAATCGGTCTTCAGCGTGAAGCCGTTCTCGGTCCAGAACTCCTGCAACTGCGGCCAGACCTGATCCGGCGAACGGCCATCCACGACGAGCCAGCGGCGATCGCCGTCGCTCTCGACGTGCATGCCGTAGGGGTCCTGTGCATTCGGCACGCCGAGCGTCAGGTTGCCCGCGGGCGTCGCGTTGCGCTGCGCGGTGCCGCCGAGCGTGTTGATCGGCGGCGGCGCCGCGTAACGCTGGCTGATGTCGGCCGTGCTGAGATCGGACGGCACGTTGAGCGACGGCGCGGTTTCAGCAGCCTTGTAATTCACGCGATCGGGCGCGAGCCAGTCGTTCAGCGTGTCGCAACCCGCCAGCGCGAAGACGACGCCGGCGCCAAGCGACAGCACGCTCAGGCGTTTGGCTTGGGTAAGAAGAGTGGAATGGTTCATGAGGTCCTTCTTTGCTGCAGATGACGTGCTGTTACGCATGGCCTCACGCCGGTCGCGCGTGCGAACGCGGGCAAGCGAGGCCGATGAGCGGCGGTTGATGACGGGTCGCGATCGCTTCGATCACATTGCGCGGCGCCGTCGATTTCGATGTGTCGTCGATATCGCGAGTGCGCCGCCGCGCTTCGGTCAAGAGAGCAGCCCGGCGCTTTGCAGCGCCCCACGCACGATGTCGTGAAAGCGCGCGTCGAGCGGCGTGAGCGGCAGGCGGATGCCGCCTTCCATGCGGCCGAGCGCTTGCAGCGCCCATTTCGCCGGAATCGGGTTGGATTCGCAGAACAGTTGCTTGTGCAGTTCCAACAGGCTCAGATGGATGCGGCGCGCAGTGATCGCGTCGCCTGCGAGCGCGGCGCGGCACAGCTCGCTCATCTGCTTCGGCGCGACGTTGGCCGTCACCGAAATGTTGCCGTGGCCGCCGAGCAGCATCAGCGCGATGGCCGTGGGATCGTCGCCGCTGAAGATGGCGAAATCGGCCGGCGCATGCTTGATGAGATGCGCCGCGCGATCGATGTTGCCGGTCGCTTCCTTCACGCCGATGATGCCCGGCACGTCGGCGAGACGCAGGATCGTCTCGTTGCTCATGTCGGCAACGGTGCGGCCCGGCACGTTATAGAGAATCACGGGAAGATCGACGGCTTCCGCAATCGCGCGAAAGTGCCGGTACATGCCCTCTTGCGTCGGCTTGTTGTAGTACGGCACGACTTGCAGCGTGGCATCCGCGCCGACTTTCTTGGCCTGCTTGGAGAGTTCGATGGCTTCCGCCGTCGAATTGCCGCCCGCGCCCGCGATGATCGGGAACCGCTTGGCCGCGTGCTCGACTGCCGTCTGCACCATCAGAACGTGCTCTTCGACCGACAACGTGGCCGACTCGCCGCTCGTGCCCACGACGACGAGCCCGTTCGAGCCCTGCTCGACATGCCAGTCGATCAGCTTACGAAACGCCGGCAGATCGAGACTACCGTCCTCGTGCATCGGTGTGACGATGGCAGGGATGCTGCCGCGAATCCGGAGGCCGCCGCCGGTTCCGCCGTCCATTCCGCCGTTAGTTCCGCCGTTCATTCCGTTAGTCATGAAACTCTATGAATTTAATCGTGAATTTAATCGCAAAAAGCGATATTACGCGATTGTAGCGGATTAGCCCGCCAAATCGTAACGAGGCGAACCCGAAGACGTGTTACCAACCGTGAGCAGTTTTTCTGCGCCGGACGGCACGCTATTCGTTGCCTGCAACTCGCGGACCGCGCAAATTCGCTGCACATAGGCAGCACGCGGACGTTCGACGAAACCATCCTCGTACGCGATCACGCGAAGCCGGCCGCGCACTGCGTCGAGCAATTCGCCGGGCGCGAGCAGAAACGCGGGATTCGATGGCTTGCCGATGCGCTCGTTGCCCGCCGCGAACGTCTCATAGATGAGCACGCCGCCGGGCGCGAGCGAGTCGATCAGATGACCGAACAGCGGCCGATGCAGATAGTTCGTGACGACCACCGCGCCGAACCGGCGGTCGGCCGAAAGCGGCCACGGCGCGCCTTCGAGATCGGCGGCGAGCGTCGTGACGCCTTCGCAAGCGGACATCGACGCAAGCGCCTCGACGTCACGATCGACCGCGAGCACCGCGTGACCGCGCCCGGCGAACCAGCGCGCGTGGCGTCCGCTGCCCGACGCGACATCGAGCACTTCGGCGCCGCGCGCAACGAGATGCGCCCAGCGCGTGACCCAGCCGCTCGGCGTGCCGGCATCCATCAGTTGTACGACAGGCCCATGGCTTCGCGCACGTCGCGCATGGTCTCCGTCGCGAACTTGCGCGCCTTGTCGCAGCCATCGGCGACGATCGCGCGCAGCAGCGACGGATCGTCCATGTACTTCTGCGCGCGTTCGAGCATCGGCTGCTGCTCGCGCAGAATGCCTTCGATCACCGGCTGCTTGCAGTCCAGGCAACCGATGCCCGCGCTCCGGCAGCCCTGCTGCACCCACTTGTGCGTCTCTTCGTCGGTGTAGACCTGATGCAGTTGCCACACCGGGCACTTGTCCGGATCGCCCGGATCGGTGCGGCGCACGCGCGCCGGATCGGTCGGCATGGTGCGCACTTTCTTCGTGATGGTTTCCGCGTCTTCGCGCAGGCCGATGGTGTTGCCATAGGACTTCGACATCTTCTGCCCGTCGAGGCCCGGCATGCGCGACGCTTCCGTCAAGAGCACTTGCGGCTCGACGAGAATCAGCTTGCGCGCGCCTTCCAGATAGCCGAACAGGCGTTCGCGGTCGCTCATCGACAGGCTCTGCGATTCCTGCAGCATCGCGCGGGCTTGTTCGAGCGCCTCGTCGTCGCCTTCCTGCTGATACGCGACGCGCAGTTCGTGATACAGCTTCGCGCGCTTGCCGCCGAGCTTCTTCGCGGCTTCGAGCGCCTTCTCTTCGAAGTCCGGCTCCTTGCCGTAGAGATAGTTGAAGCGGCGCGCGATCTCGCGCGTCATTTCGACGTGCGGCACCTGATCTTCGCCAACCGGCACCAGCGACGCGCGATACAGCAGAATGTCGGCCGCCATCAGCACGGGATAGCCGAGGAAACCGTACGTGGACAGGTCCTTCTCCTTCAGCTTCTCGATCTGCTCCTTGTAGGTCGGCACGCGTTCGAGCCAGCCGAGCGGCGTGCCCATGCCGAGCAGCAGCGACAATTCCGCGTGTTCAGGCACGCGGCTCTGGATGAAGAGCGTGGCCTGCGCCGGATCGATGCCGGAAGCGAGCCAGTCGATCAGCACTTCCCAGACGTTTTTCTCGATGACCTCGGGCGTCTCGTAGTGCGTGGTGAGCGCGTGCCAGTCCACGACCGCGAAGAAGCACGGATATTCGGACTGCAGCCGCACCCAGTTTTTCAGCACGCCGTGATAGTGGCCGAGGTGCAGCGACCCGGTGGGCCGCATGCCGGAGAAGATACGGTCAGGGAACATGATCTTAGGGAAAGAGTGAAGCGAAGGGATTCAGAATGGCCGACACCGCCGCGTAGCCCACGTTCACGAGCGGGCCGAGCCAGAAGCGCGTCAGCGCGTTGGTCATGATGAGCGCCATCACGATCCAGAAACCGTACGGCTCGATCTTCTGAAAAGCAAGCGACGCGCGCACCGGCAAGAGCGCCGACAGAATGCGCCCGCCGTCGAGCGGCAGCAGCGGAAAGAGATTGAGCACGCCGAACACCAGATTCACGCCGACGCCGGCTGCCGCCATGCGCGTGAAGAACGGTTCATCGACATGAAAGGCGGCGAGCAGCACCGCGAGCACGCCCCAGAGGAGCGCCTGCACGAAGTTGCTGCCCGGACCCGCCGCCGCGACCCACAGGCCGCCCCAGCGGGGATTGCGCAGATTGCCGAACGCGACGGGAACCGGCTTCGCGTAGCCGAACATGAACGCGCCGCTCGTCACGAAGTACAGCACGATGGGAATGACGATAGTCCCGATCGGGTCGATATGGCGCATCGGATTCATGGAAACGCGGCCGAGCACGTAAGCCGTGTTGTCGCCGAGCAGGCGCGCGGCATAGCCATGCGCGGCCTCGTGCAGCGTGATCGCGAAGATCACCGGGAGCGCGTAGACCGCGATGGTTTGTATCAGGGAAGGATCCATAGGGCGCTATTGTATCAAGCGGGCAGGCGTCGGCAGGCGCGGCGCGGCTTGCGCGCGGCGTTTCTGGCTTCGGAAATGCGCAGCCGGAAGGCCTCGCTCACGCCGCCAGGCCGAACGGCTCCAGGCTGCCCCGGCCCGCGCGCACCAGCACCGGCTCGCCGCCCGTCAGGTCGATCACCGTGGACGGCTCGGCCGGGCATGCGCCCGCATCGATCACGAGCTCGATCTGCTTTTCCAGCCGCTCGCGGATTTCCTCGGCGTCGTTGAGCGGCTCGGTCTCGCCCGGCAGGATCAGGGTGGAGGCGAGCAGCGGCTCGCCGAGCGCGCCGAGCAGCGCGAGCGTGATCTCGTGATCCGGCACGCGCAGCCCGATGGTCTTGCGCGACGGATGCGACAGCCTGCGCGGCACTTCCTTCGTCGCCTGCAGCACGAACACGTACGGCCCCGGCGTGACCGATTTGATCAGCCGATACTGCCGGTTGTCGACCATCGCGAAGTTGGCGAGCTCGGACAGATCGCGTACGAGCAGCGACAGCAGTTGCTTGTCGTCGATGCCGCGAATGCGCCGCAGCCGCTCCACCGCAGTCTTGTCGTCCAGATGGCAGGCGAGCGCGTAGCTCGAATCGGTCGGCAGCGCGACAATGCCGCCGTCCTTGATGATTTGCACCGCCTGATTGATCAGACGCGGCTGCGGATTATCCGGATGAATGCGAAAGAATTGGGACATGGGACGCCTTGTTGTGTCGTTCTTGCCCGTGGACGCGTCGGCCTCACGCGTGAGTGCGCGAGCGCGACGCTTCGGCCAAACCGTGCGTGCGATAGATGCCGTGAGGCAAGGACCGTGCGCGTGCGCGCAAGGCACGCGCCGAGGCGTTACAGCCAGCGCGCCCAGACGGGCGTGAGGTCCTCGGGCAGCGGCGGAAGCCGGCCCAGATCGACGCGCCCTTCCCCCGGCCCGTGAAAGTCCGAACCGCGCGACGCCTCGAAGCCGTAACGGCGCGCGACATCAGCGTACTCGCGGTACTGGTCGGGCGTATGACTGCCGGTCACGACTTCGATGGCCTTGCCGCCTAACTGGATGAACTCGTCGAAGAGCGCGGCGAACTGGACCGGCGTGTAGTCGTAGCGGCCCGGATGCGCGATGATCGGCTCGCCGCCTGCGTCGCGAATCCACTGCATCGCATCCGCGAGCTTCGCCCAGCGGTGGCCGACGAAGCCCGGCTTGCCGTCGCCCAGATAGCGCGCGAACACGTCGGAGGTCGTCTCGGCGTAGCCTTCGTCGACGAGAAAGCGCGCGAAATGCGTGCGCGAGATCATGTCGGGGTCGTCGGTATAACGCAGCGCGCCCTCGTACGCGTTCGGAATGCCCACCGCCGCGAGCGCCTCGCCGATGGCCACGCCTCGCGCGGCGCGTCCGTTGCGCGTCGAAGCGAGGCCGTTGACGAGCGCCTGATTCTCCGGATCGACGTTCATGCCGACCACATGCACCGTGCGCGACGCCCACGTCACCGAAATCTCGACGCCCGGCAGATAGCGCATGCCGAGCGCCTCGGCCGCCGCGCGCGCCTCGCGTTGTCCGCCTAGCTGATCGTGGTCGGTCAGCGACCACACCTGAACGCCGCCCGCATGCGCGCGCGCCGCCACTTCGGCGGGCGAAAGCTGGCCGTCCGAGACGGTGGAGTGGCAATGCAGATCGGCGTTAATGGTCGGCTTCATGGAATGTCATTTTACTTGAACGGCATGGAACAACGCTTACCCCGATGACCGCGCCGCGGCCAGCCAAGGCCCAGCCGTCAAGCGCAGAACGACTCGATCAGCGCGGCGACGCGCTCCGGCTGGTCATGATGGATCATGTGCCCCGCATCGCCGACGATCTCCTCGCGCCAGTCGGGGAACGCGGCAAAGCGCGTCTTGAATTCGGCGATGGGCATGTCGCCCGCGAAGCTCGCGAGCGTCGGCGACCCTTCCGCCTCCACGTGCAGCACTTTCGCCTGCACGCGCGACCAGACGGCCATCACCTCGTCGAGGCGATACAACACAGGGCTACGCAGCTTGTGTGCCGGGTCCGCGAGCAGATGAAACGCGCCGTCCGCTTCGTGCCGCGACCAGTGCTGCGCGAGAAAACGCGCGCGCGACCGGGCGAGACGCGGATTTGTGCGGATCAGCCGGTCGGCGACTTCGTCGAGGCTCGCATAGGGGCGCAGCGGCGGCGGCGCGCGCAGATCGTCGAGCCATCGCGTAAGCGCGCCCGGCGCCTGCGAGGGACGCGTCGCGGGCAGTCCGAAGCCTTCGAGATCGACCACGCGCCGCACGCGCGCCGGCCGCGCGCCCGCGTAGAGCAGCGCGACGTTCGCGCCCATGCTGTGGCCGACCAGATCGACTTGGTCCGTGGGCGCGTAATGGTCGAGAAGCGCGTCGAGGTCGCCGAGATAGTCGGGAAAGTAGTAGTGCCCGCCGCCCTTTTGCGCGACCGGCCAGTCCGACAGGCCGAAGCCGCGCGCATCGGGAGCCAGCACTTGCCAGTCGCCCGCGAGCGCGTCGACCACGAACTGGAACGACGCCGCGACGTCCATCCAGCCGTGGAGCATGAACAGCATGGGCGCGTCGGGCGAGCCCCAGCGGCGCACGTGCAGGCGCACGCCGCGCGCATCGACGAACTCGGAGCGCGATTCTTTCATGGTCCGCCTCGGGAAATTCGTGAAAAAGGATGACCGTTCAGTATAGCGGCTATGCCGATGCGTCGAGTCCGGCCAGCGCGCGGAGCTCGGCCTCGTCGAAACCGGCGTCGCGGCGCGCTTCGAAGTTGAACGGGCCGCGCAGCTTCGGCGCGTGATACTGCTTGGCGAGGCGTTCGTAGGTGACGTGCGGATCGAGCGCCGCGTTGTCGCAGAGAAAGCGGAACCAGCGATTGCCGATCAGCACATGCCCGATCTCGTCGCGCAGGATTACGTCGAGAATGGCTGCCGACGCGTGATCGCCCGCCTGCGCGAGCCGCTTGCGGATGGGCGGCGACGCGTCGAGCCCGCGTGCCTCCAGCGTGCGCGGCACGAGCGCCATGCGCGCGAGCACGTCGCCGCGCGTGCGCTCCGCCATTTCCCAGAGTCCGTCGTGCGCCGGGAAGTCGCCGTAAGCGTGCCCGAATTCGGCGAGACGCGCGCGCAGCAGCGAAAAGTGATGCGCTTCTTCTGCGGCGACCTTGAGCCAGTCGACGTAAAAATCGGTGGGCATCGAGGGAAAGCGCCACACGGCGTCGAGCGCGAGGTTGATCGCGTTGAATTCGATATGCGCAAGCGCATGCAGCAGCACCGCGCGCCCGGCTTCCGACTGCATGCCGCGGCGCTTCAGCGACGACGGCTCGACGAGTTCGGGCCGCGCCGGGCGGCCCGGCAGATCGCCGGGATCGTCGAGCGCGAGCGCCGGATCGACTGGCAACGCGCCCGCGCGCACGCCTTCGAAGAGCGCACGCGCCCGTTCCGCCTTCGCGATCGGCTCGCGCTCGCGCAGGATTGCGAGCGCCGTGCGGCGGGCGCAGGAGTCGTCGGCATCCGGCTTGAAAGCGGTAGGCGGCGAGAGATTCGGCATGACAGCGGCTAATCGAGAATGGTGGCCCAGAGGCGAAATGCCGCAACCGGCTAAAATGATGATCCGGCAGGGCAAAACACCGCGCAACTATAGCGCCGGCCGGCGCAGCGTCGAGCAAAGACGCGCATTCTAGCGCCGCGCGGCCGGCATCCAATCATCGAAGACGCAAGCCAGAGGAGACACCGTGGCGATCTACAAACTCGGCGACGACGCCCCCACCATTCACGAAAGCGTGTTCCTCGCGGATACCGCGACCATTATCGGCCGCGTCACGCTCGAAGAAAGCGCGAGCGTCTGGTTCGGCGCGGCGCTGCGCGGCGACAACGAGCCGATCGTCGTCGGCCGCGGCAGCAACGTGCAGGAAGGCGCGGTTTTGCACGCCGACCCCGGCTTTCCGCTGACGATTGCGGCGAACGTCACCGTCGGCCATCAGGCGATGCTGCACGGCTGCACCATCGGCGAAGGCTCGCTGATCGGGATTCAGGCGGTGGTCTTGAATGGCGCGGTGATCGGCCGCAACTGTCTGGTTGGCGCGGGCGCGATCGTCACCGAAGGCAAGGTGTTTCCCGACAACACGCTGATTCTCGGCGCGCCCGCGAAGGCGGTGCGTGAAATCGGCGAGGCGGACATCGCCCGCATGCGCGCGGCCACGGCGAGTTACGCCGACCGGCGCGAATACTTTAAGGCGCAGCTCGTGCGCATCGGCTGAACGGCGGCGCTGCGCGAGACGCAGCGCAGCACGTTCCGCCTCAACACCCAAGGAAGAGTTGTGAACGACCAGTTGCAGAAATTCATGTTCAACGCGGCGCCGGTGCGCGGCGAGATCGTTTCGCTGCGCAATACGTGGCAGGAAGTGCTCGCGCGCCGCGCGTACCCGACCGCCGTGCGCAACGTGCTCGGCGAGATGATGGCCGCGTGCGCCCTGCTCTCCGCGAACCTCAAGTTCGACGGCACGCTCATCATGCAAATCTACGGCGACGGTCCGGTGAAGATGCTGGTCGTGCAATGCAGCTCGGCGCTGACGCTGCGCGCGACGGCCAAGCTCGCAGAAGGCGCGGAAAGCACGCTTCGCGACGACATGCCGCTCGCGGAATTGCTCAACCGCAACGGTCACGGCCGCTGCGTCATCACGCTCGATCCGTCCGACAAGAAGCCCGGCCAGCAGCCGTATCAGGGCATCGTGCCGCTGTCCGGCGAGCACGGACCGCTCGCGTCGATGGCCGAGGTGCTGGAACAGTACATGCATCATTCCGAGCAGCTCGACACGCGCCTGTGGCTCGCCGCGAATACGGACCGCGCCGTCGGCATGCTGTTGCAGAAGCTGCCGGGGGATGGCGGCATCGTCCCGCATCCGGGCGAGCACGACGCCGATACGTGGCAGCGCGTCTGCCATCTCGGCAGCACGCTGTCGAACGAAGAACTGCTGAAGGAAGATCCCGAAACCGTGTTCCGGCGGCTCTTCTGGCAGGAAAACGTGCAGCACTTCGAACCCGCGCCGGCGCGCTTCCAGTGCACCTGCTCGCGCGAGAAAGTGGGCGGCATGCTGAAGATGCTCGGGCGCGAAGAGGTGGACAGCGTGATCGAAGAACGCGGCAGCGTGGAAGTGCACTGCGAGTTCTGCAATCAACGCTACGAGTTCGACCCGGTCGACGTTGCGCAACTTTTTGTCGCAAAAGAGCTGTCGCAGGGCGTGAGTCCGGCATCGGATCAGCGGCACTGATCGGCTCGATGCCTTGTCCGGCGGGCCTCTGCGCGCGCCGGACATGCGCCGGACGGCCAGAGCGACCGCGCGGCGAGCGGGTTTCGCAGCACGCACCGCGCGCTATGATTGACGCTTGATGAGTTGTCCGACCGGCTGGAGGTCGCAAATGAAAACCGCATCGTCACTGTTGAAACTTTCGTCGTGTGCCGCCGCCGCGCTGCTTGTCACCGGCTGCATGATGGACCCGCCGGGCCCGTCGCCGATCTACAGCCGGCTGCCGAATACGCCGACGACGGCGCAGCAGACGCTCACGCCCGAGGAGCAGATGCAGCGCTACAACGAGATCGACAAGCAGGCGCTGAGCGAATCGCAGCAAGCCGCGACTGCCGGCAACAACGCGAAGATGATGTCCGGCTACTACACGCCGCCCATCAGCGTGTACGGCGGGTATTCGAGCGGCGGCTGGGGCGGTCCTTACTGGGGCACGGGCGTCGGCATCGGGACGTGGTGGTAGGCCGCTCGCGCGAACCGAAAAAAATGGCGCAGTCGATCACGACTGCGCCATTTTTATTTGCCCGATGAGTGCCCGCTGAGTGCTTTAGGTCACCCGCCCGCGCCCTGCTTTTTCTTGGCTTCGGCGGCCTTGTCCTTGCGCGCCTTGCGATCCAGATCGCGCAACTCCTGCTTCGAACGCGACACCGGGTTCGGCACCACGCGCAACGGCGCGGCGGATACCTGCCCGCGCGTCGAGCCGTTCATGCCCGGCACGTTCGCCGAATTCACAGGCGCAGTCGAATTGGGCGCGACGAACTGCACGAAGACCTCGCTGTCCTTCACCATGCCCATTTCGTAGCGCGCCCGCTCTTCCACGGCGGCGGTGCCGCTTTGCAGGTCCTGCACTTCGCCTTGCACGCGTTCGTTGCGCAGCTTCAGGTTCGTGTTCTTGTCCGTCTGCTGCGCGAGTTGCTGCTGTAATTCATGCACGCGCAGCCAGCCGCCGTGTCCCCACCAGAGCGGGTACTGGATCAGCGCCAGCAACAAGACCAGAACGACAGTTACGAGCCGCATTCAAGTAGCCGAAATAAGCGCCGCCCTTCGGTCTCGTTCGACACGAGGCCGGGGCGGCGGGCAGAAGATAAGATCAACGTCCTTATCGACTAAAGCGGCAAAAGCTTTAGCGAGGACTTTTAACGCAAGTTATAAAACGCCGACTTGCCGGGGTAGCTCGCGATATCGCCGAGGTCTTCTTCGATACGCAGCAACTGGTTGTACTTCGAGATGCGGTCGCTGCGCGACAGCGAACCGGTCTTGATCTGGCCGGCGTTCAGACCGACCGCGATATCCGCGATGGTCGAATCTTCCGTCTCGCCCGAGCGGTGCGAGATGACCGCCGTGTAACCCGCGCGCTTGGCCATTTCGATCGCGGCGAAGGTTTCCGTCAGCGTGCCGATCTGGTTGATCTTGATCAGAATCGAATTCGCGATGCCCCGCTCGATACCTTCCTTCAGGATGCGCGTGTTGGTGACGAACAGATCGTCGCCGACGAGCTGCACCTTCTTGCCGAGGCGCTCGGTCAGCGTCTTCCAGCCGTCCCAGTCGCTTTCGTGCATGCCGTCTTCGATAGAGACGATCGGGAACTTGTCGGCGAGCGTCGCGAGATAGTCGGTGAATTCGCCCGACGACAGTTGCAAGCCCTCGCCGGCAAGCTGGTACTTGCCGTCGTGGTAGAACTCGCTCGCCGCGCAGTCGAGCGCGAGCAGCACGTCTTCGCCCGCGCGATAACCGGCTTTCTCGATAGCTTGCAGAATGGTCGACAGGCACTCGTCGTTGCTGCCGAAGTTCGGCGCGAAGCCGCCTTCGTCGCCCACTGCCGTGCTCATGCCGCGATCCGACAGGATTTTCTTCAGCGCATGGAACACTTCCGCGCCGCAACGCAGCGCTTCGCGGAACGTCGGCTGGCTGACCGGCACGATCATGAATTCCTGAATGTCCAGGCTGTTGTTCGCGTGCGCGCCGCCGTTGACGATGTTCATCATCGGCACGGGCAGTTGCATGGCGCCGGAGCCGCCGAAATAGCGATACAGCGGCAAGCCGGCTTCCTCGGCGGCGGCCTTGGCGACGGCCATCGACACCGCGAGCAGCGCGTTGGCGCCGAGGCGCGACTTGTTCTCGGTGCCGTCGAGCTCCAGCAGCGTCTTGTCGAGGAAAGCTTGCTCCGAGGCGTCGAGGCCCATGATGGCTTCGGAGATCTCGGTGTTGATGTGTTCGACTGCCTTCAGCACGCCCTTGCCGCCGTAGCGGCCGGCTTCGCCGTCGCGAAGTTCGATGGCCTCGCGCGAACCCGTGGATGCGCCCGACGGCACTGCGGCCCGGCCCATCGTGCCCGATTCGAGCAACACGTCGCATTCGACGGTCGGATTGCCTCGCGAATCGAGAATCTCGCGGCCGATGATATCTACGATAGCACTCATGGTTTCCTCAAATTGACGATGAATTCTGTCAGTCACGATCGAAGCGGCCAGCGCTGGCTTTACTGCTCTGCTGCGCTGGCCTCGCTTCGTTGGCCTGGCTCAGACCTTCCGGCGCGCGGCCGGTTCACTGCGGCTCGTTCGCCCTGTGACGCAGCCCGAACAGCCTGCGCAGGCTCTAGTTGAAGTCGTTTTCGAGAAACGGTCCGCTTTTTACCGCACGATCGAGCGCGATGAGCGTCGTCAGCAGCGATTCCATGCGCGCGAGCGGCACCGCGTTCGGACCATCCGACTTCGCGCAGGCCGGATCAGGATGCGTCTCCATGAACAGCCCGGCGACGCCCGTGGCGACCGCCGCGCGCGCCAGCACCGGCACGAACTCGCGCTGGCCGCCCGAACTCGTGCCCTGCCCGCCCGGCAACTGCACCGAGTGCGTGGCGTCGAACACGACCGGCGCGTTGGTTTCGCGCATGATCGCGAGCGACCGCATGTCCGACACCAGATTGTTATAGCCGAACGACACGCCGCGCTCGCACGCCATGAAGCGGTCTTCCGAGAGCCCCGCCTCGCGCGCCGCGTCGCGCGCCTTGTCGATCACGTTCTTCATGTCGTGCGGCGCGAGGAACTGGCCCTTCTTGATATTCACAGGCTTGCCGGAGCGCGCGCACGCGTGGATGAAGTCGGTCTGACGGCACAGGAACGCGGGCGTCTGCAACACGTCCACGACCGATGCGACCGCTTCGATCTCATGCTCGGCGTGAACGTCCGTGAGAACGGGCACGCCGAGTTGCTTCTTCACTTCGCCGAGAATGCGCAAGCCTTCGTCCATGCCGAGGCCGCGAAACGACTTGCCCGAGCTGCGGTTCGCCTTGTCGTACGAGGACTTGTAGATGAACGGGATGCCGAGCTTCTGCGTGATTTCTTTGAGCTGGCCCGCGACGTCGATCGTCATTTGCTCCGATTCGACGACGCACGTGCCCGCGATCAGGAAGAACGGCTGGTCGAGTCCCGCTTCGAAGTGACAGAGCTTCATGCCTGTGCTCCCGCCGTTGCCGCGACCGGCGCAGCCTTCTCGCCGCCCGCCGCGAGGCTGTGTGTGCGCGCCGCTTCGACGAACGCCTTGAAGAGCGGATGCCCGTCGCGCGGCGTCGAGGTGAACTCGGGGTGGAACTGCACGCCGACGAACCACGGATGCATCGACTGCGGCAACTCCATCATCTCGGGCAGATCCTCGCTCGGCGTACGGGCGCTGATGATAAGGCCGCCCGCTTCGAGCTGGGGCACGAAACGGTTATTGACTTCATAACGGTGACGATGACGCTCGTTCACATCCGTGCCGTAGATGCGCTCGGCCATCGTGCCGGGCTTGATCGGGCATTTCTGCGAGCCGAGGCGCATGGTGCCGCCGAGATCCGACTCTTCGCTGCGCTTTTCGATGCGCCCCGCGCGGTCGTACCATTCGGTGATGAGCGCGACGACCGGATTCGTGGTGCTGGAATCGAACTCGGTGCTGTTCGCGTCCGCGAGGCCGGCGACGTCGCGCGCGAACTCGATGACCGCGAGCTGCATGCCGAGGCAGATGCCGAGATACGGCGTCTTCGATTCGCGCGCATAGCGGATCGCCTTGATCTTGCCTTCGGTGCCGCGACGGCCGAAACCGCCCGGCACGAGCACGGCGTCGAGGTGCTTCAGGCCATCGGCGCCTTCGGCTTCGATCTGCTCGGAATCGATATATTCGATGTTGACCTTGGTCGACGTGTGAATGGCCGCGTGACGCAGCGCTTCGATCAGCGACTTGTACGACTCGGTGAGTTCGACATACTTGCCGACCATGCCGATGGTCACTTCGTGCTTCGGATTCTCGAGCTTCTCGACGAGGTCCGACCACATCTTCAGGTCGGCGGGCTTCGGCGAGAGCTTCAGTTCGTTGCAGACGATTTCGTCGAGGCCCTGGTCGTTGAGCATCTGCGGAATCTTGTAGATGCTGTCCACATCCCACACCGAAATGACCGCTTCCTCATGCACGTTCGAGAACAGCGAAATCTTCTGGCGCTCGTCGTCCGGAATCGGGCGATCCGCGCGGCACAAGAGCACGTTCGGATAGATACCGATTTCGCGCAGCTTCTGCACGCTGTGCTGCGTCGGCTTCGTCTTGAGTTCGCCCGCGGTGGCGATGAACGGCACGAGCGTCAGGTGCACGAAGCACGCGCTGTGGCGGCCCATGCGCAGGCTCATCTGACGCGCGGCTTCCAGGAACGGCAGCGATTCGATGTCGCCCACCGTGCCGCCTATCTCGACGATCGCGACATCCGGCTGGCCGCACGTGGCCGCAGCCGCGCCGCGCTCGACGAACGCCTGAATTTCGTTGGTGATATGCGGAATGACCTGCACCGTCTTGCCGAGATACTCGCCGCGGCGTTCCTTGCGGATCACCGATTCGTAGATCTGGCCCGTGGTGAAGTTGTTGGCCTTGCGCATCTTCGTGCTGATAAAGCGCTCGTAGTGGCCGAGGTCGAGGTCCGTCTCCGCGCCGTCTTCCGTCACGAACACTTCGCCGTGCTGAAACGGGGACATCGTGCCGGGGTCGACGTTGATGTAGGGATCGAGCTTGAGGAGGGTGACTTTCAGACCGCGCGATTCGAGGATCGCGGCGAGGGAGGCGGCGGCAATACCCTTGCCGAGGGAAGAAACTACGCCGCCGGTGACGAATACATATTTGGTCATCGCTAGATGCTCGCGGGAAAAACGGATTATACCGTAAAGGCCGTCCGTGACCCAGCGGCCGACGCGCCCCAACGCCTCGCGTCGATCCCTTTTGAGCGCTGTTTGCGCGCACCAATTTCCTGCACGCTTGCGCCCTTTCGAGCGCCATCAACTCATCGCGTGAAGCAGCCGCCGAATGGCGCGCGCCGTCTCGATGGGCCGCTCCATCGGAAAGAGATGGCTGCCTTCGATCCATTCGAAATGCCCGCCCGCGATGCGCCGCGTCATGCGCAGTCCGACCTGCCGCACTTCGGTGGAATGCGTGCCCGCGACGAAGCCGACCGGCACCGGCGCGCCGTGCCCGAAGCGCGCGCCGAGCGTGTGCGGCAGCGTGCGATAGATCAGGTATTCGACGTGCCGGTCGAACGCGAGCGTGCGCGTGCCGTCGGCCTGCGTCTGCGGAATGCCGAAGTCGATGTAGTCGGCCAGCATGCGCTCGTCCCAGCGCGCGAACGCGGGCTTCGCGCGAAAATGCCGCCACGCTTCGTCGCGGCTCGCCCAGTGCGTGCGGCGCTTTTTCGTCGCGGACGCGGGCGAGAGGCGCTCGTCGAGTCCGGTCCATTGCGTCGCGCGCAGCAGGCCGCTGCGCCATCCCGCGATGATCGGCGAATCCAGCATCACCACGCCCTTCACCCACTGCGGGCGCTTCTGCGCTGCCATCAGCGAAAGATAGCCGCCGAGCGAATGCCCGACGAGCCACACCTTCGGATGCGCGTCTTGCCGGTAGCGGCTCATGTCCTCGATCAGTTGATCCGCGAGACGCGGCCAGCCCTGCGTGACCGGAAAGCGCGGATCGTGGCCATATCGTTCGATGCTGCGGATCTCGTAGTCGTCCGCGAGTTCGGCGAACATGGTGCGGTAAGTGGGCGCCGGAAAGCCGTTCGCATGCGAGAAATGGATGATGTCCTTCAAGCGGCTCCTCGTTCTTGTCGTATTGTTTTCAGCGCCCCATCCAGTAACGCGCGTGCGTTTGCCGGTAGCGATCGAGCACGATCTCCTCACCCATGTCGATGCGCGCCGCGCCGTCCTCGTCGCTGCGCGTAAGCGCGATGTCGCGCAACCGGTAGCGCGCGTACACCGTGGGATTCGGATGGTGAAAGCGGTTGCGATAGCCTACCTGAAATACCGCGGCGAGCGGCCCGACCGAATCGAGGAAAGGCTCGGTGGACGACGTGCGGCTGCCGTGATGCGGCACGATCAGCACGTCGGCGCGCAGCGAGGCGGGATCGCGCGCGAGCAGCGTGCGTTCGACGTCCGCTTCGATATCCGCCGTGAAAAGCGCGGCCCGCCCCGCCGCGTTCGTCACCTTCAGCACGCACGCCTGATGATTCGGCGTGCCGGTGAGCGGCCCGGGGTCCGGCCACAGCACGCGGAAGTCCACGCGGTCCCATATCCAGTGCTGACCGGCGACGCAACGCAGCCTGTCGCCGCCGCGCTTTCCGGCATCGGACCAGAGCGGATGGCTCGCGGGCAGCGACGCCAGCAGTTGCCGCACCGGGACCGCCTGCAGCACCGCGGGCGCGCCGCCCGCGTGATCCGAATCGGAATGGCTGATGACGAGCGCATCCAGCGAACGCACGCCCGTCGCGATGAGATACGGCGCGACGATGCGCTCGCCCGCGTGCGTCGACTCGGGGCCCGGGCCGGCGTCGAAGAGCAGTGTGTGTCGCGCTGTCTCGACGACGAGCGCCGAGCCTTGTCCGATATCGAGCGCGGTCACGCGAAGCGCGCCTTGTGGCACGCCGCTCGACGCGGGTACCAAAAGCGGCAGCCACGTGAGCGGCACGGCGAAGCGCAGCGGCCAGCCGCGCGGCGCGAGCGCCCACGCCGCGCCCGCAAGCGACGCGGCGAGCGCGAACATGCCGGGCTGCGGCAAGCGCCAGAGCGACGATGCGGGGCCTGCGTCGGCTAACCGTTCGAGCGCGTCGAAGAGGATGCATAGTGCGCCGTGCGCTAGGTGAAGCATCGGTACATCGAGCGGAGCCGGAAGGATCAGCGCGAAAAGCGTCGCGGGCGTCACGACGAAGCTGATCCACGGAATGGCGAACGCATTGGCGAGCGGGCCGACGAGCGGGATTTGCGAGAACCAGTAGGCGGTCAACGGCGCGAGCGACAGCGTGACGGCGTATTGCACGCGTGCGCTCGATGCCAGATGCCCGCGTATCTTGTCAGCGGCGCGGTGGCACGCGCTTGTCAGCGAGCGCGAGGGCTTACGCGACGGCGCATCGGCGACGGCTTGCCCCGACGCCACTTCATCCGGCAGCAGCGGATCACGCGCCTCCATGCCCGCGAGCCAGTCGTCGGTGTCATCGGACGGCGCTTTCTTGGCGTGCCTGCCGTACGCCGCAATGCCATGCAAAATCGCCGCTACCGCGACGAACGAGAGCCAGAACCCCGGCGACGTCACCGCCCACGGGTCGACGATCAACACCAACGCGAGCGCCCACGCGAGCACGACCGACGCCGCCGGCCGCCGCCCGCCGACGAACGCGACGGCGAACACGGCGAGCGTCCACAACGTACGCTGCGTGGGCACGTTGAAGCCGGCGAGCGCGGCATAGAACGCCGCAAACGACGCCGCGCCGAGTGCCGCCACTTTCGGCGCTGCCACGACGAGCGGCGCGGGCACGCCACGCAAGCGGATGCGCTTCCATACGAAGCCGCAGGTGAAAGCCGCAAGCCCCGCGACGAAGCCGATATGCAGGCCGGAGATGGCGACGAGATGGCTCGTGCCGGTCGCGCGCAGAACGGCCCAATCGGCATCGCTCACAGAATCCTGCGCGCCCACCGCCAGCGCGACGACGATCCCGCGATGCGGCGCATCCGCGAGCACGGTTTCGATGCGCTGCCGGATGCGCGCGCGCCATCGGTCGATGGCGAGCCACGGTCCGATCGCATCGCCGCGAAGGCGTCGCGCGGGCCGGCTGGCGGACACCGAGCCGGTCGCGCGAATGCCGCGTTCGAGCAAGCTCACTTCTCCATCGCGCAACGCGAAGTTTGCGTTGGCATGCGCGCGCTTGAGCCGCGCGGTCAGCGTCCAGCGTTGACCGGCAATCAGCGCGGGCAGTGCCGAGTCCATCGAAAGCAGCCTCACGATACGCGGGAAATTGCGCAAGCCCGCGCCGTTCGACTCCACTTCGAAGAGAAAGCGCGTGCCTTCCGCTTGCGGCTCCGGCAGACCGCGCACGAAGCCGGTCAGTTCAATATCGCGCTGCTCGAACTCGACCGGCAAGTGCTGCTGCAAGCGCATTTCGGCGCGCACGGCGGCATACGCGAAGCCGATTGCAGCGGCCGCAACGGCGAAAGCCGCGATGCGCCGCCGCCCGCGCAGCGCACAACCGACGTACGCCGCCACGCAAGCAAGTGCGAAGCAAGCCGCCCAGCCGCCGACGCCCGGCAACGCCGCCTGTTGCTGCAACCACGCGACGCCCAATGCAAAACACAGCAACACCGCCCGCACGCCTACGCTCTCTTCTATCGTCACGCAAAACGCATCCGCCCGGATCAAAAGTCAGCGATCCGAAGCAAATGCAACCGTGAACGATTATGAAGCCGCGAGCGCGAGCCGGGGCAGCGCGGCGTGCGCGTTAGCCGTTGTGCCTAGTGAAAGCGCGTCTTCGCCGATGCCGCGCAGTTGCGCGAGCACCTTCGCGATGCCCGCGACCTGATCCGGCGTATTGCGGCCCTTGTAGCGCCAGGCGGGCGCAATGTCGGGCGCATCGGTTTCGAGCACGATGGCATCGAGCGGAAGATCGGCCGCAAGCCGTCTGATCTGCCGCGCCCGCTCGAACGTCAGATTGCCGCCGAAACCGAGCCGCATGCCCTGCGCGATGAACGCCTCGGCCTGCTGGAAGCTGCCGTTGAACGCATGCGCGATGCCGCAATGAATGTCGTGCACGCGCAGGCCCTTCAGCACCTTGTCTTGCGACTTGCGCACGTGGCAAATCACCGGCAGTTGGAACTCGCGGGCGAGCTTCAGTTGCTCGTAGTAGAAGAACTGCTGGCGCGCGTCGTCGAGCGTCGGCACGAAGTAATCCAGCCCGATCTCGCCGATGCCGACGAAGCGCGGATCATCCATGCTCGCAGCGATCTCTTCGCGCAGCACGCGCAGATCATCGTCGGTGGCGCGCGGCGTGAAAAGCGGATGGATGCCGAGCGCATACGCGCCGCCTTCGATGCGATGCGCCAGCGCGCGCACCGTATCGAAGTTCGACCGCTCGACGCCCGGAATCACGATGCGCGTTACTGCCGCATCGAGGGCCGCGCGGGCCACGGTGTCGCGGTCCGCGTCGAACTCTGACGCATCGAGGTGACAGTGCGTGTCGATCCACATGGCGTCCTCCGAGGCGCGGCGCTTAGACCGGCACCGGCGGCTCTTCGTGCAGCACGCCGTCGCGCAGACGCATGATGCGGTCGCAGCGCGCGGCGAGATCGGGATCGTGCGTGACGATCACGAAGCTCGTCTCCAGTGTCTGCGAAAGCTCCAGCATCAGGTTGAAGACCGTGTCGGCGGTGCCGCCGTCGAGGTTGCCGGTGGGCTCGTCGGCGAGCACGCACGCCGGACGCGTGACGAGCGCGCGCGCAATCGCAACGCGTTGCCGCTCGCCGCCCGACAATGCGCCCGGCCGATGCTTCGCGCGATGCCCGATGCCGACGCGCTCCAGCATGCCCATCGCTTCCTTGCGCGCGGCGTCCTCGCTCATGCGGCGAATGCGCAGCGGCATCGCGACGTTATCGAGCGCGGTGAATTCGGGCAGCAGATGATGAAACTGGTACACGAAGCCGAGCGCGCGATTACGCAGTTCGTTGCGCTCCTTCTCTTTCAGTTCGGTGAACGGCTTGCCGAGCAGCGACACCTTGCCCGCGCTCGGCTCGTCGAGGCCGCCGAGCACATGCAGAAGCGTGCTCTTGCCGGAACCCGACGCGCCGACGATCGCGAGCTTCTCGCCGCGATAGACATCGAGTTGCGCGTTGTCGAGCACCTGCACGTTCGAGCCGCCCTGCACAAAAGTCTTCGAAATCGCCGAAGCCTGCAGCACGAGGTTGTTTGCCGGAATCAGGTCACTCATAGCGCAGCGCCTCCGCCGGACGAACCTTCGCGCCGCGCCAGCTCGGATAGAGCGTCGCAAGCGACGACAACAAGAACGCGATGACGCCGATCTTCATGACATCCCCCGGCACGAGTTCGGACGGCAGCTCGCTGATGAAATACACCGAAGGCGGCAGGAACTGCACGCCGAGCAGATGCTCGATCATCGGCACGAGCCACGGAATGCTCCACGCAATCAGGCAGCCCAGCGACACGCCGAGCGCCGTGCCGATAAAGCCAATGGTCACGCCCTGCACCACGAATATCTTCATGATCGAGCCGGGCTGCGCGCCGAGCGTGCGCAGGATGGCGATATCGGCCTGCTTGTCGGTGACGGTCATCACGAGCGACGACACGAGATTGAACGCCGCCACCGCGATGATCAGCGTGAGAATGATGAACATCATCCGCTTTTCGATCTGCACGGCGGAGAACCACGTCTTGTTCTGCTGCGTCCAGTCGCGGATATAGAGTTCGCCGGAAAGCGTGTGCGACAGTTGCCGCGCGACTTCGGGCGCGCGCTGCATGTCTTTCAGGCGCAGGCGCACGCCGGTCGGCGCGGGCAGGCGAAAGAGCGCCTGCGCGTCGCGGATCGAAATGAGCGCAAGCGTCGAATCGTATTCGTAGTGACCGGATTCGAAAATGCCGACGACCGTGAACTGCTTCAGGCGCGGCATCATGCCCGCAGGCGTGATGGTGCCTTCGGGCGCGACGAGCGTGATCTTGTCGCCGGTCATGACGCCAAGGTTGGTCGCCAGATCGGCGCCGAGCACGATGCCGAATTCACCGGGAACCAGGTCCGCGAGCTTGCCTGCGCGCATCTCCTTGCCGATATCCGACACTTCCGGCTCCAGCGACGGTTCCACGCCGCGCAGCGCGACGCCGCTCACCGCGCCTTGCCGCGTCAGCAGCGCCTGCGCTTCGACATAGGGTGCCGCGCCAATCACTTCGGGATTGCGCTTGGCTTCCTGCGCGGTGAGTTGCCAGTTGGGCATCGACCCCGTCGGCGAGAAGATTTCGACGTGCGCGAGCACCGAGAGCATGCGGTCGCGCACTTCCTTCTGAAAGCCGTTCATGACCGAGAGCACGACGATCAGCGCGGCGACGCCGAGCGCGATGCCCGCCATCGACACGAGCGCGATGAATGAGATGAAGCCGTTGCCTGTGGTGCGTTTGCTGGCGCGCGTGTAGCGCCAGCCGATCTGCCATTCGTACGGAAGTTTCAAGCGAATCCTTGTGTCTGGTGTTGCTGCGTTGCTGTACGACGGCGCATGACGAATGCCGCGGTAATTCGCCCCGATATGGCGGCGTATGACAGGTCCATTCGCCGCGAAATTTGCGAAAGTTTGCCACACCTCAGGTCGGCGCCGTAACAAGCGCGGGTCGCGCAGCGCTTGGCGCATCGCGCCTGCGCCGATGACGCCTGCCGCTTTCGCCTACAATGCCGACCATCATGCCCGTTCCCGACCTTCACCTTCTGCTGCCGTTCGCCCTGCCCTCGGCGGCGGACGCCGCAACCGCGCTGCACGGACTGGAAAGCGCGGCGCTCGACACGCTGCTCGCCCGCGCGACGCTTGAAGAACGCGTGATCGGCGAAGACTTTCAGCGCACGCTGCCGCACGAGCGGTGGATCGCGCAACGCTTCGGCATCGTTGCGCCGAACGCGGGCCAACGTTATGCCGACGACGCCCCGCTCGCGCCCTTCATGCTGCTCGCCGATGGCGGCGATCCCGGCGCGCCCGATGCTGGCAACGCCGCCCTTTGGGCCTGCATCGAGCCGGTTCATGTCCGCATCGCGCACGATCATCTCGTGTTGATCGATCCCGCCACGCTCGGCGTGCGCACCGAAGAAGCGCGCGCGCTGCTGGACACCGCGCGGCCGGTCATCGAGGACCTCGGCATCGCGGTGCAGGCGCCAACGCCGCTGCGCTGGTACGTATCAGGCGATGCGCTCGGCGCGCTCGCGGGCGCGTCGCCATTGCGCGCGGCGGGACGCAACATCGAAATCTGGCTGCCGCACGAAGCCCGCACCGGCGAACGCTCGCGCCCGTGGATGAAGCTGCAGAACGAAGTGCAGATGGCATGGTTCGAGCACCCGCTGAACGTGGAGCGCGAGTCGCGCGGACTGCCGCCGATCAATTCGATCTGGCTGCACGGACAAGGCGCGATGCGCCCGGTCACGCGCCCGTTCGCCGCCGTGATGTCCGATGCCGCCGCCACGCGCGGCCTCTCGCTCGCTTCGGGCGTGAAGCCGTCGACGCCGCCGGAGTCGTTCGCAGCGCTCGCGAAAGACGGCGGGGAAGGCGCGACGCTCGTCGAACTGGACCCGTTCTCGGCGCCGTTCATCGAGCAGGACTGGGCGCGCTGGAACGCCGCGCTGAAGACGCTCGAAGACGCGTGGTTCGCGCCGGCGCTCGATGCGCTATCGAGCGGTTCGCTCAAGCGCCTTCGTCTCACGCTGTGCGGCGATACCGGCTCGGTCACGCTATCGGTCACGCGCGGCGACTTGCGCAAGTTCTGGCGCCGCCGGCCGATCGCGGCGCTTCTCATCGAATAAAGGCTTTCCGCATGACGCGAATCGTTACCCGCGCCTCGTCCCCCGCCGACGCCGAAGCCCTGATGCGCCACGGCCTGCATCCCGTGATCGCGCGGCTCTACGCGGCGCGCGGCGTCACGTCGCCCGACGAAGTCGAAACCGAGTTGAAGCGCCTGCACGCGCCCGTCGGCCTGAAGGGCTGCGACGCCGCCGCCGCCGTGCTCGCCGATGCGCTCGCGGCGGGCAAGCGCATGCTCGTCGTCGCGGACTACGACTGCGACGGCGCGACCGCCTGCGCGGTGGCCGTGCGCGGCCTGCGCATGTTCGGCGCGACGATCGACTATCTCGTGCCGAACCGCTTCGAATACGGCTACGGGCTGACGCCGGAAATCGTCGAACTGGCCGCACGCTCGCCCCTCGGCGCGCCCGACTTGCTGATTACGGTCGATAACGGCATCGCGAGCGTCGAAGGCGTCGCGGCGGCCAACGCGCTCGGCATCGACGTCGTCGTGACCGATCATCACCTGCCCGGCGACGAACTGCCCGCCGCCCGCGCGATCGTCAATCCGAATCAGCCGGGCTGCGGCTTTCCGAGCAAATGCATCGCGGGCGTCGGCGTGATGTTCTACGTGCTGCTGGCGCTGCGTGCCGAACTGCGCCGGCGCGGCGCGTACGAGAGCACGCCGGAGCCGCGCCTGGACGGCTTGCTCGATCTCGTCGCGCTCGGCACCGTGGCCGACGTCGTGAAGCTCGACTGCAACAACCGGATTCTCGTCGCGCAGGGTTTGAAGCGCATCCGCGCGGGCCGTATGCAGCCGGGCATCGCCGCGTTGTTCCGCGCGGCGGGCCGCGACGCGCGCGCCGCGTCGGGCTTCGATCTCGGCTTCGCGCTCGGGCCGCGCCTGAACGCGGCGGGACGGCTGTCGGACATGTCGCTCGGCATCGAATGCTTGACGACCGACGACATCGGCCGCGCATGCGAACTCGCGCAGCAGCTCGACGCGATGAACCGCGAGCGGCGCGAGATCGAAGCCGGCATGCAGCAGCAGGCGCTCGCCGAACTGCAATCGTTCGATGCCGGCGAACGCGCGACGCTCACGCTCTACGACGCGAGCTGGCATCAGGGCGTGATCGGCATCGTCGCGGGACGGCTGAAGGAGCGCTTTCACCGGCCGTCGTTCACGTTCGCGCACGCCGATGACGCCGGCACGCTCTCGAAAGGCTCCGGCCGTTCGATTCCCGGCTTCCATCTTCGCGATGCCGTCGATCTCATCAGCAAGCGCGAGCCCGGTCTCATCCACAAGTTCGGCGGCCACGCGATGGCGGCGGGCCTCACGCTCGCCACCGCCGACATCCCGCGCTTCACCGACGCGTTCGAAGCAGTCGGCCGCGAATGGCTGACGGCCGACGCGCTCTCGCGGACCATCGAGACGGACGGCGAACTGGAAGACGCGTACTTCACGCCGCAATTCATCGAACTGCTGGACGCGGCGGTCTGGGGACAGGGCTTTCCGGCGCCGACGTTCTCGGGCGAGTTCGACGTCGCGTCGCAATCGCTCGTGAAAGACAAGCACTTGAAGCTGCAACTGATGCGCGGCCGTCAGCGCTTCAACGCGATCTGGTTCAACCACGTCGATCCGCTGCCGCCGCGCGCGACCGTCGCGTACCGGCTCGTCAGCGATTCGTGGAACGGCGTGGCGCGCGTGCAGCTGATCGTCGAGCACGCGGCTTGAGCGGGTTCGGCATCCGCCGGCACAACATCCGCTGATCGCCGGCTGCGCCAATACGGTCGCGCAATTACGGCCGGCGTTCCCGCTGGCAACGAACACCGAAGCCCTGCGCGAAGCGCCTGCGCGCGGACGACAAAGCGCCCCGCTTCGCGTGTAGCGGCGTGCGTCCGCGTGCGCCGCCCGCGCGGGAAAAGCGTGTCGATCGGCTATAATTTGACCTTTTTACGAAGCCGAAGATCGACAATGGAAGCAGAACGTCTCAACGCGATCGAAAGCCTTCTGGCCGACCTGCGCCGCCGCGCGGGCGAGCTACGGGGGTATCTTTGACTACGACGCCAAGTCCGCGCGTCTAGCCGAAGTCAACAAGGAACTCGAAGACCCGAACGTCTGGAACGACTCGAAGAACGCGCAGGCGCTCGGTCGTGAAAAGAAACTGCTCGACGGCGTGGTGTCGACGCTCTCCGCCCTCGACAACGATCTGCGCGACGCCGAAGAACTCTTCGAGATGGCGCGCGAGGAAGGCGACGAAGACACGCTCGTCGCCTGCGAATCCGACGCCGGCGCACTGAAAGCGCGCGTCGAAGACATGGAATTCCGCCGGATGTTCTCGAACCCGGCCGATCCGAACAACTGCTTCATCGACATTCAGGCGGGCGCGGGCGGCACCGAGGCGTGCGACTGGGCGTCCATGCTGCTGCGCCAATATCTGCGTTATTGCGAGCGCAAAGGCTTCAAGACCGAAGTGCTCGAAGAATCCGAAGGCGACGTCGCGGGCATCAAGAGCGCGACCATCAAGGTCGAAGGCGAGTACGCGTACGGCTATCTGCGCACCGAAACCGGAATTCACCGGCTCGTGCGCAAGTCGCCGTTCGATTCGTCGGGCGGCCGGCACACGTCGTTCTCGTCGGTGTTCGTGTATCCGGAAATCGACGATTCCATCGAGATCGAGATCAATCCGGCCGATATCCGCACGGACACCTATCGCGCATCGGGCGCGGGCGGCCAGCACATCAACAAGACGGACTCTGCCGTGCGTCTTACGCACGCGCCGACCGGGATTGTCGTGCAGTGCCAGAACGACCGCTCGCAGCACCGCAACCGCGCCGAAGCCATGCAGATGCTGAAGGCGCGTCTGTACGAATTCGAAATGCGCAAGCGTCAGGCGGAGCAGGACAAGCTCGAATCGAGCAAGACAGACGTGGGCTGGGGCCATCAGATCCGCTCCTACGTGCTCGACCAGAGCCGCGTGAAGGACCTGCGCACCAACGTCGAAATGAGCAACACGCGCGCCGTGCTCGACGGCGACCTCGACGACTTCATCAGCGCGAGCCTGAAACAAGGCGTTTAAGTCTTCGAGCGGCGCGGCTTCCGGTCGCGCCGCCTTCGTTTCATCCGCCGCGCATCTACCGCACATCCGCAGCATCACAAGCCAAGAATCATCATGACCGAACCGACTCAGACGAGCGCCGCTCCCGAACTGGAAGACAACCAGATCATCGCCGAGCGCCGCGACAAGCTGCGCTCGCTGCGTGAGCAAGGCGTCGCCTATCCGAACGATTTCCGCCCGACGCATCAGGCGGCCGCGCTGCAAAGCGACTACACCGAGACCGACAAGGAGACGCTGGAAGCGAATCCCCTGCCCGTCGCGCTCGCGGGCCGCATGATGCTCAAGCGCGTGATGGGCAAGGCGAGCTTCGCGACGGTTCAGGACGGCAGCGGCCAGATTCAGTTCTTCGTGACGCCTGCCGACGTCGGCGCGGACGTCTACGAGGCATTCAAGAAGTGGGACCTGGGCGACATCATCGCCGCGAAGGGCGTGCTGTTTCGCACGAACAAGGGCGAACTGTCGGTGCGCTGCACGGAACTGCGGCTCTTGTCGAAGGCGCTGCGTCCGCTGCCGGACAAGTTCCACGGCCTCGCCGATCAGGAAATGCGCTATCGCCAGCGTTACGTCGATCTGATCGTCACGCCGGAGTCGCGCAAGACGTTCATGGCGCGCACGAAGGCGGTCACGTCGATCCGCAACTTCATGGCGCAGGCGAACTTCATGGAAGTCGAAACGCCGATGCTGCATCCCATTCCGGGCGGCGCGGCGGCCAAGCCTTTCGTCACGCATCACAACGCGCTGGATATGCAGATGTTCCTGCGCATCGCGCCGGAGCTTTATCTGAAGCGGTTGATCGTCGGCGGCTTCGAGCGCGTATTCGAGATCAATCGTAATTTCCGGAACGAAGGCGTGTCGCCGCGCCACAACCCCGAATTCACGATGATGGAGTTCTACGCGGCCTATACGGATTACCGCTGGCTGATGGACTTCACCGAACAACTGATCCGCCAGGCCGCCGTCGATGCGCTCGGCACGGCGACCATCACGTATCAGGGGCGCGAGCTGGATTTGTCGAAGCCGTTCCATCGCCTGACCATCAATCAGGCGATTCAAAAGTACGCGCCGCAGTACACCGACGCGCAGCTTGCCGACGCCGTGTTCCTGCGCGCGGAACTTAAGAAGTTCGGCGTCGACACGACACAGCCCGCTTTTCTGAACGCAGGCATCGGCGCATTGCAGTTGGCGCTTTTCGAAGAGACCGCGGAATCGCAGTTGTGGGAGCCGACGTATATCGTCGATTATCCGATCGAGGTCTCGCCGCTCGCGCGGGCGTCGGATTCGGTGCCGGGCATCACGGAGCGCTTCGAGTTGTTCATTACGGGCCGCGAGATTGCGAACGGGTTCTCCGAGCTGAACGATCCCGAAGATCAGGCCGCGCGCTTCCAGAAGCAAGTCGACCAGAAAGACGCGGGCGACGAAGAAGCCATGTACTTCGACGCCGACTATATCCGCGCGCTCGAATACGGCATGCCGCCGACGGGCGGCTGCGGCATCGGCATCGACCGTCTGGTGATGCTGCTGACCGACAGCCCGAGCATCCGCGATGTGATTCTGTTCCCGCATCTTCGTCGGGAAGATTGAGCGGCGGATCGGTTCGTTCTCGGTGAAAAGCGCGTCCTTCGGGGCGCGTTTTTTTTGGTCCTTCGTGGGTGTCCGGGGAACCGTTCGCGATAGGCTCTATTCGGCCATCAAGCAGCCAGTCGGGCGGAGTGTGGCTGAGACGCTCAGATGGCAGCTACGATCGGGTACCGGACATTGAGGTTCAGACTAGATTTGGTAAGACATCGGCCTTTTCGGACTTCGCCAGTAGGTGAATGGATGACGGCTCAACCATCCGAGCCGACGGAATGGCTCATGGCGCTGAAGGGTATTCCAGCGCGTTCCAATCGGCGCAAAGTCGGATCGTCGGCCTTACGTCGCAGTAAGCAAGCGCGGTCGCACCGTCTAAGCGTCTGTTTGTAGCCACGCAGCGTCACCTGCCATAACGCGTCGTTGAGCCTTCCGGTCCTCCGGCGATCCGAATGCCTGCTCCGCGGTGCGGCCGTCCTGCGATCACTCAAAAAACTCTTCATCCACCTTTTTTAGCTCAATGGTTTCTTCAACGCGACACCCGACGTTGAACCGAATCATCAGCTTGGCCAGCTGGCGACCGTCAATTAAGACGATGCGCTTGCTGAGGAATTCAGCCGTTTCTCTGGCGGAAGGCGAGAACGACGAGGTGGTGACAAAAAGTCCCTTTGCTGCCTTGAAGCGATCCAGTGACCCGAAGAAGTCGCGGATCGCGCCCGACCCTACACTGTTGCCGTCAGAGTAGCGCTTGGCCTGCACGTAGATACGATCCAAGCCCAACGCGTCCTGATCGATAACACCGTCAACGCCGCCGTCACCGCTCTTGCCTAGCGCTCGGCCGGCGTCGCTTGTAGAACCCCCGTAACCCATGGCCAACAATAACTGGACCACTAAGCGCTCGAAAAACTCCGGCGGTGCCGCAATAACGCGGGCGACCAAGTCAAGACTGAGTTCATCGTCCAACTCTGCGTGAGCCTTTCGGATGATTTCGTCCGGCGTCATGCCGCTCGCTTGGACTGCTTCGACTGTGGGCGAGTCTTTTCCTGCGTTGTCACTACCATTGCCGGCGTCCCGGAACAGCACGAACTCCGGAAATTGGTCGAGAAAGTGAATGTCGATCTTTTCAGGAGGATTGGCTAATACCTCACGCCCGCGGTCACTAATCTTAAAGTGTGCTCGTTTGGTCAACTCCACCAGTCCAGCCTTGCCCAGATAGCTTTTGGCCCAATGCACACGGTTTGCAAAAGTGGTCTGCTTTCCAGATGGCAATAGTTCTGATCGCTCGTCCTCTGTCAGTTCGAATTTGTCAGCCAGCGACTGAACCACATCGGAAATTTTCACCTCGCCCATTTCGGAAGAGCGCAGGACGGGCAACATCAAAGTCTGAAAGTCGGGAATGGCCATTGTCGAAAATTATTGAGTCAAACGGCAACGCCGCGGTTCTGCGTCGCGGTGAGAGATGATACCCGTTCCTTGACCGGTGACTAAGCACGGAACGTCCGCTCCCCTTTGGTACGAGTCATTCTCGAACCACTGCTGCATTGGTCCGCTTTGGGTTGCATACGGCCTCTGCCCGCAATCCACGAAGAACCTTATTTGCCCGTCACGCCTGGCATCCAACGTGCTTCTGTCAAGAAAACGCGGTTACAACCTGAAAAAGCGCCGACGCGGCATCTGCGCGAGAATTGACGCTATCGGCACTTCGCCTCGAACGGAGGTCAAAAATGGACAACGGGACCAACAACATGACGCCCACGCCCGGCACCGGCGCGCCGCGCCGCCTGCATCCGCTGGTCGCGACGGCTGCGGGCGCAGTCATCGTCGCGAGCCTCGCGGCGACGGCCGCCGTGACCGGAATTTTCCCGGGCGCGCATAGCAATTCCGCGCAGAACGCGCAGACGCAGAGCGCCGCGGTCGCGCAGCAACAACCGGTGGTCGCGCCCGCCGCGCCGTCGGCCGCCCAGCCGGTAGTCGCGCAAACCGCGCCCGCGGCTGCACCCGCTGTTGCGCCCGCGCAAGCCGCGACTCAGCCGGTACAGCAAGCGCCAGCGCAACCATCATACGCACAGCAGCCGCCGCAACACCCCGCCTATTGCTCGACGTGCGGCACCGTCGAAGCCATCTCCGCCGTGCGTCGCGAAGGGCACGGAACCGGCATCGGCGCGGTCGGTGGCGCGGTGGCGGGCGGCGTCGTCGGTAATCAGTTCGGACGCGGCGGCGGCCGCACCGCCATGACGCTGCTCGGTGCGCTCGGCGGCGGGCTCGCGGGCAATTCGGTCGAAAAGCACCTGCGCAGCGAAACCGATTACTCGGTACGCGTGCGGATGGAAAACGGCAAGACGCGTTACTTCACCTATCATCAGCAGCCGCCGTTCGCGCAGGGCCAGCACGTGCGCGTGCATAACGGCACACTCGTCGACGCGGGATAACAGGCCGACTGCCGCAAGCAAAAAAGGGCGACGGGTTTCGCGACCCGTCGCCCTTTTTGCATCGAAAGTGATCTGCGCTAGTGATCCCGTTGCGAGCTGCGCGCGGGATTCGGTCTGCCGCGCATGGCCATGTACGCCCACCAGACGTAGCCAGAGAAGCCGTACAGCACGAACAGGCAGAACAGCATGACGGGCGGATCCGACGAAACGAGCACGAACGCCACCACGACCAGCAATACGCCCGCGAACGGCACCCGATAGCGCACATCGAGCGCCTTGCCGCTGTAGAACGGCGCGTTCGACACCATCGTGACGCCCGCGTAGACGGTCAGCGCGAACGCGACCCACGGCAGCCACACGAGCTTGAGCGGCACGCGATTGTCGGTCGCGAGCCACACGAAGCCGGCGATCAGCGCGGCCGCGGCCGGGCTCGGCAAGCCCTGAAAATAGCGCTTGTCGACCACGCCGACATTCGTATTGAAGCGCGCGAGCCGCAGCGCCGCGCCCGAGCAGTACACGAACGCCGCGAGCCAGCCCCAGCGCCCGAGGTCCTTCAGCACCCATTCGTACATGACGAGCGCCGGCGCGACGCCGAACGACACCATGTCCGACAGGCTGTCGAACTGCTCGCCGAACGCGCTCTGCGTATGCGTCATGCGCGCGACGCGGCCGTCCATGCCGTCGAGCACCATCGCGACGAAAATGGCGATGGCCGCGATCTCGAAGCGCACGTTCATCGCCTGCACCACGGCGAAGAAGCCGCAGAAGAGCGCGGCCGTGGTGAACGCATTCGGCAGCAGATAAATGCCGCGCTTTCTCAGGAATTGCTGCCGCTTCGCGCGCCGCGTTTCCACGGCGCCGACGTCTTGCACCGCCTTGTTGCGACGGAATGCGCGCGGCGGCGCTCCGTTCATGCGGTTCCGGCGCGGTTTGAATGCCGCCATCGACGCCTCCGCGTTATTCCGCGAACTCGGCGAGAATCGTCGACGAGGCGGACACCTTCTCGCCGATCGCCACGCGCGGCCGGCTGCCGACCGGCAGATACACGTCGACGCGCGAACCGAAGCGGATAAAGCCGTAGCGTTGACCGCGCGTGAGCGGCTCGCCCGCGTGGACGTAGCAGAGGATGCGCCGCGCGATCAGTCCGGCGATCTGCACCGACGTCACCGTATGCCCGGCCGCAGTCTGCAGCACGATGGCGTTGCGCTCGTTCTCGGTCGACGCCTTGTCGACAGCCGCGTTCAGATACGCGCCCGGGAAGTACTGCACCTTCGTGATCGCGCCGTCGACCGGCGAACGCTGCGAGTGCACGTTGAACACGTTCATGAACACGCTGATCTTCAGCGCCTCGCGGCCCGCGTACGGATCATGCGCGGTTTCCACCGCGACGATGCGCCCGTCCGCCGGACACAGCACGGCATTGGCCTGCGTGGGAATGGGGCGCGGCGGATCGCGGAAGAACTGGACGACGAAAATCACGATCAGCCAGAAGATCCAGGCGAAGCCGAAGCCGCCGATCGCCTGCACGAGAATGGCAACGACGGCCGCGATGGCGATGAACGGCCAGCCTTCGCGGGCAATGATCGGATGGGGATAGTTCATGAACGAGGTCTGTGTTTTTAAAACCCGTAGGATAGCAAAAGCCGCCCTCGGCACAGCGGCTTCGGGCGGCTTTCATGACAGCAAGAACCGTGACGCGCGAAAAACTTAGTTCTTCGACTGGTCGACGAGCTTGTTCTTGGCGATCCACGGCATCATCGCGCGCAGCTTCTCGCCGACTTGCTCGATCTGATGCTCGGCCGTCAGGCGGCGGCGCGATTGCAGCGTCGGCGCGCCGGCGCGGTTCTCGATGATGAAGCTCTTCGCGTATTCGCCGGTCTGGATGTCCTTCAGCACGGCCTTCATCGCCTTCTTCGTCTCTTCCGTGACGATGCGCGGACCCGTCACGTACTCGCCGTACTCGGCGTTATTCGAGATCGAGTAGTTCATGTTGGCGATGCCGCCTTCATAGATCAGGTCGACGATCAGCTTCAGTTCGTGCAGGCACTCGAAGTACGCCATTTCCGGCGCGTAGCCCGCTTCCACCAGCGTTTCGAAGCCGGCCTTGATCAGGTCGACCGTGCCGCCGCACAGAACCGCCTGTTCGCCGAACAGGTCGGTTTCCGTTTCTTCACGGAAGTTCGTCTCGATGATGCCCGCGCGGCCGCCGCCGTTGGCCACCGCGTACGAGAGCGCCACATCGCGCGCCGAGCCGGTCTTGTCCTGCGCGACCGCGATCAGGTGCGGCACGCCGCCGCCTTGCGTGTACGTGTTGCGCACCGTGTGACCCGGCGCCTTCGGCGCGATCATGATGACGTCGAGATCGGCGCGCGGAATCACCTGGCCGTAGTGCACGTTGAAGCCGTGCGCGAACGCGAGCGCCGCGCCGTTCTTGATGTTCGCGTGGACTTCCTTCGCGTACACCTCGGCGATCTGCTCGTCGGGCAGCAGCATCATCACGACGTCGGCGCCCTTTACCGCTTCGGCCACTTCCTTGACCGGCAGACCGGCGTTCTCGGCCTTGCTCCACGAAGCGCCGCCCTTACGCAGGCCGACCGTCACGTTCACGCCGCTTTCCTTCAGGTTCAGCGCGTGCGCATGGCCTTGCGAGCCATAACCGATGATGGTGACTTGCTTGCCCTTGATGAGGGAGAGGTCGGCGTCTTTGTCGTAGAAAACTTTCATGGTGGTTCCTTGAGTCCTGGGTCTGTCTCCGCGAGAAGCAGAGGAAATGAGTCGAGTTGCGTGTGGTGCTACACCTTCAGGATGCGCTCGCCCCGGCCGATGCCGGAACTGCCCGTGCGAACCGTCTCCAGAATCGCCGTGGCGTCGAGCGCCTGAATGAACGCGTCGAGCTTGTCGGAGGCGCCCGTCAGTTCCATGGTGTAGGTCTTTTCGGTCACGTCGATGATGCGGCCGCGGAAGATATCCGCCATCCGCTTCATCTCTTCGCGTTCCTTGCCGACTGCCCTTACCTTGATGAGCATCAGCTCGCGCTCGATGTGGGCGCCCTCTGTCAGGTCGACCACTTTCACCACCTCGATCAGGCGGTTCAGGTGCTTCGTGATCTGTTCGATCACGTCGTCCGAGCCGATGGAGACGATGGTGAGCCGCGACAGCGAACTGTCTTCCGTCGGCGCCACCGTCAGCGTTTCGATGTTGTAGCCGCGCGCGGAAAAGAGCCCGACGACACGCGATAACGCGCCCGGCTCGTTTTCCAGCAGTACGGAGATGATGTGTTTCATGTGCGTGTTTCCCGATATGTCCAGAAGAAGCGTTCGTCCGAGAAACCCGCGCGCGGCGCTCGTCCTTTGTGAAGACAGGCGCGCACGAGCCTCGCGTGACAAAGCCGCGTTATAGATCCTCAGAGCCGAGCAGCATTTCCGTGATGCCTTTGCCTGCCTGCACCATCGGGAATACGTTTTCGGTCGGATCGGTCTGGAAGTCGAGGAACACGGTGCGATCTTTCAGGCGCAGCGCCTCCTTGAGCGCCGGTTCGACGTCCGCGGTCTTTTCGACGCGAATGCCGACGTGGCCGTACGCTTCGGCGAGCTTCACGAAGTCGGGCAGCGCGTCCATGTACGAACTGGAATAGCGCTTCTTGTATTCGATCTGCTGCCACTGGCGAACCATGCCGAGATAGCGGTTGTTGAGCGAGATGATCTTGACCGGCGTGTTGTACTGCTTGCAGGTCGAGAGCTCCTGAATGCACATCTGGATGGAGCCTTCGCCCGTGATGCAGACCACGTCCTCGTCGGGATAAGCCATCTTCACGCCCATCGCGGCGGGCAGGCCGAAGCCCATCGTGCCGAGGCCGCCCGAGTTGATCCAGCGGCGCGGCTTGTTGAACGGGTAGAACTGCGCCGCCCACATCTGATGCTGGCCGACATCCGAACACACGAAGGCGTTGCCGTCGGTCAGCTCCGCGAGCTTCTCGACGACGTATTGCGGCTTGATGATCTCGCTCTTGCGGTCGTAGGCGAGGCAATCTTTCGCGCGCCAGCCTTCGATCTCGTCCCACCACGACTTGAGCGCGGCCGTGTCCGGGCCGTGCTCCGCGTGCTGAAGCTGCTCGATCAGCTCTTTCAGGACTTCCTTCACGTCGCCGACGATCGGGATATCGACCTTTACGCGCTTCGAGATGGACGACGGATCGACGTCGATATGGATGATCTTGCGCGGCGACGAAGCGAAGTGCTTCGGGTCGCCGATCACGCGGTCGTCGAAGCGCGCGCCGATGGCGATCAGCACGTCGCAGTGCTGCATGGCCATGTTGGCTTCGTACGTGCCGTGCATGCCGAGCATGCCGAGAAACTTCTTGTCGCTCGCGCGATAGCCGCCCAGACCCATCAGCGTGTTGGTGACGGGATAGCCGAGCAGATCGGCGAACTGGTTCAGTTCGCGCGATGCGTCCGCGAGAATGATGCCGCCGCCGGTGTAGATGTACGGGCGCTTGGCCGACAAGAGCAGTTGCACCGCCTTGCGGATCTGGCCCGAGTGGCCTTTCGTGACCGGGTTGTACGAGCGCAGCGACACGCTCTTGACCGGCTCATAACGGCACGGCGCTTTCGACACGTCCTTCGGAATGTCGATCAGCACCGGGCCGGGACGTCCCGTGCGCGCGATGTAGAAGGCTTTCTTGACGGTGGCAGCGAGATCGCGCACGTCCTTCACGAGGAAGTTGTGCTTGACGCAGGGCCGCGTGATGCCGACGGTGTCGCATTCCTGGAACGCGTCGAGGCCGATGGCCGCGGTGGGCACCTGCCCGCTGATGACGACGAGCGGAATGGAATCCATGTAGGCCGTGGCGATGCCGGTGACGGCATTGGTGACGCCCGGGCCGGAGGTCACGAGACACACGCCCACCTTGCCGGTCGAGCGCGAATACGCGTCGGCGGCGTGCACGGCGGCCTGCTCGTGGCGCACGAGAATGTGCTGAATCTGGTCCTGCTTGTACAGCTCGTCGTAGATGTAGAGTACCGAGCCGCCGGGATAGCCCCACACGAACTCGACGTTTTCGTCGGCGAGCGCGCGCATGAGCACGGTCGCGCCGATGGAATCGGCTTCGTGAGAGGGAGTGGTATCCGACGTGGAGAATTCCGCGCTAGGCATGTTCATTCATCACCTTTCGAATTTTCGGCAAAAAATTGATCGGGTGCTCTCTGCCGGGCTTGTGGCTCGGGTTCAAGCGGCGCGTCTTGGTTTGACAGGCGAACTTCTTGGGCTCGCCTCAAAGCAGACAATTCACTTTATGATGCGAGTCGGGAACGATAGCCCGTTTTTGCGCGCACGGTCAAGAGAAAAATTCCCGCCACGCCTCGAATGTTTCGGTCGGGCGTTTCTCGCACGCCCTGAGCACGCAATACCGCGCAACAAATCGTTTCCCGATCCTCCCGCGACAGCGAAAATTTGCTAGCATCCGCAGGTTTTCCTGGAACTCCACAATCTCTTTCGACGCAAATTCGTTGCGCCGGGTCCCCAACGGATGGCATCAGACAAGGAACTCGCCGATTTTCTGGCGGGCGTCGAAAGACGCGCGTTCAAGCAGACCGTGTACACCGTCCGCGACGACGACGCGGCGCTCGACATCGTCCAGGACGCCATGATCAAGCTCGCGGAAAAATACGGCGACAAGCCGTCGGCCGAGCTTCCTCTTTTGTTCCAGCGTATCCTCCAGAATGCGACGCACGACTACTTTCGCCGCCAGAAAGTACGCAATACCTGGATCAGCCTGTTCTCCTCGTTCGGCAGCGCCGACGACGACGAGTTCGACCCGCTCGAAACCTTCGAATCCGAGGACGGCGCGACCGGCAGCGAAAGCAGCGAGAGCCGGCTGGAACGCGAGCAGGTGCTCAACCTGATCGACGCGGAAATCCAGAAATTACCGGCGCGTCAACGAGAAGCTTTTCTCATGCGTTACTGGGAAGATATGGATGTCGCAGAGACGGCCGCCGCGATGGGCTGCTCCGAGGGCAGCGTGAAGACGCACTGTTCACGCGCCACGCACGCTCTCGCGCAAGCCCTGAAAGCCAAAGGGATCACGCTATGAGTTCCGCTCTTGAAACGAAGGAAAACGAGTTCGCGCTGAAGGTCGTTCGCGCGCTCGACGAAAGCGCGTCGGCCATTCCGGCCGCCGCGATGGATCGGCTCGCCGAGGCGCGCCGCGCCGCTATCGCGCGCAAGAAGCCCGAGAAAGTGGCCGTCGCCGCCGCCGCGCCTGTGTTCGCGCCGGTTCTGGCCGGCGCGGGCGCCACGCTCTCGGCCGGCGGTTCCGGCGACGCACGGGGCCGCAAGAGCCTCTTCGCGCGCTTGGGCGGCTTCGGGCTGGCGGGCCCGGTGTTCGCGCTCGCCGTGGCGCTCGCGGGCATCGCTTACTGGGAAGATCAGCAGCGCAAGGCCGAACTCGCCGACATCGACGCGGCCATGATGAGCGACAGCCTGCCGCTCGACGCTTATCTCGATCACGGCTTCAACGCGTATCTGACGCGCAATCACTAAGCATCAAACCGAGCGGGGGAAATTCGGGTGAGTTACAAGCGCGGTCTCGCGATTGTCTTCGGCTGCGCGATTGCGGGTCTGGTCGCGTTCGCCGCTACTTACCCGCGTTTCTATTCGTCCTCCGCCACGGCGTCCATGTCCGCCGCCGCGCCCAGCGGCGCGAGCGCGGGCGCGGACGGGTCTCTCTCGCCGCTCGCCGCGCTTTCATCGGACAACCCGCTCTCTTGGAGCCGCCTGACGGAGGCGCAGCGCGTTGCGCTCGCACCTTTCGCCACGCAGTGGGACTCCTTCAGCGACGAGCGCAAGCAAAAGTGGCTCAAAATCGCATCGCGCTATCACCGCATGTCGCCGGACGCGCAGAAGCGACTGCAGCAGCGCATGGAGGAATGGGTGCGCATGACGCCCGACCAGCGCAAGGTCGCGCGGGAAAACTACCAGGTGTCGAAGCTCGTGCCGCCCGACAAGCGCGAAAAGGCCTGGGACGCGTATCAGAAGCTCTCGGAAGAACAGAAGAAAAAGCTCGCCGCAAGCGAGCGAGGCCGCCGCCCGACCGTGGTCAGCGCCCCGCCGACCGGCAAGGCCGAAGTGAAGGACATCAACCGTCTCGTCGCGGCGCGCGAGCAGGGCCATGCGGCTTCGCACGCGGAAGCCGGGCCGGGCGCGGGCGCGCCGGCATCGGGCACGCCGTTGCAGCCTGCCGTGCCGAACGCCGCGAGCATCGTCCCGGCCACGCCGATTCCCGTTTCGCCGCAGCAGGCGCCTTCGATGTACAACGGTTCGTGATCGCGCGATGAGCGTCTCCGCCGCCGCGACCATCCCGCCGCTTCGCGCGCCCAGCCTGCGCCGGCGCCTCTCCACGATGGTCTACGAAGGCGTCATCCTGTTCGGCGTCGTGTTCGTCGCCGGATATCTCTTCAGCACGCTCACGCAGCAGCGCAACGGCCTCACGCATCACGACTGGCTGATGTCCTGGATCGGCCTCGTGCTGGCGGCGTATTTCGTGTGGTTCTGGACGCACGGCGGCCAGACGTTGCCGATGAAAACCTGGCGTCTGAAAGTCGTCGATGCGCGCGGCGAGCCGCTCACTGTCGGCCGGGCGCTAGCGCGCTACGTGCTCGCGTGGCTGTGGTTCCTGCCGCCGCTCGCGCTGCACCCGCTCCTATCGCTGGCGGTGCCGCAGACGCTGATCGTGCTTGCCGTCTGGATAGCGTTCTGGGCGGCAGCGGTATGGCTTGATCCGTCCCGCCAGTTCTTGCACGACCGCCTCGCCGGCACGCGCATCGTCCCGGCGTAAGCATCCCCTGCCCGACTCCCCGTGTAATACGAACTTCTCGTGACTGTCACGGCTCGGTCACGGCCGCACGGCGTAATGCGCATACCAAAACTCGATGCGCGAGCCAATGGCCCTCCACCCGACAGTCACGCCGGCATTCGATCCCTCCACCGCTTACCGTTTTCGCAGTTCCGGCTTGCGCGTCGATCCGTCGGCGCTCGCGCCAGAGTCATCCGATTCACCTGAGGCCTCGTCCCCCGTCACCGATAACGAATCGGCGGACGGAACGCATCGCTATCGCACGATCTGGCTCTCGGATATCCACTTAGGCTCCGGTGGCTGTCAGGCCGCCTATCTGCTCGATTTCCTGCGGCATCACGAATCGGAATATCTGTATCTCGTCGGCGACATCATCGACGGATGGCAGCTTCGCAAAGGCTGGTTCTGGCCGCAGGCGCACAACGACGTCGTGCAGAAAATCCTGCGCAAGGCGCGCAAGGGCACGCAGGTCGTCTATATCCCCGGTAATCACGACGAAGCCGCGCGCCAGTTCTGCGACCTCGCGTTCGGCGACATTCACGTGCGCGGCGAGGCGTTTCACACGACGCTCGCGGGCAAGCGCTTGTGGATCGTCCACGGCGATCTCTTCGACGGCGTCATTCAGCATGCCAAATGGCTCGCCTATCTCGGCGACACCGCGTACACCGCCATCCTGCTGCTCAACCGCTGGTTCAATCGCGTGCGCACGAAACTTGGCTTCAATTACTGGTCGCTCTCACAGTACCTGAAGCATCAGGTCAAGAACGCGGTCAATTTCATTTCGCAGTTCGAGCGCGTGATGACCGATGAAGCGCGCCGCCGCGGCTGCGACGGCGTCGTGTGCGGGCACATCCACAAGGCCGAGATTCGCGATATCGACGGCATCCTGTATTGCAACGACGGCGACTGGGTAGAGAGTCTCTCCGCGCTCGTCGAAACCTACGACGGCGAACTGAAGGTCGTCTACTGGACCGTCATGCACGCGTCCGGACAACCCGCCGCGAAAGCCCGCGCGACGGCGTGAACGCATCCATCAGGCCACACGAGGAACCGCAATGAAGATCATGATCGTGACCGATGCATGGGAGCCGCAAGTCAACGGCGTCGTGCGCACACTCAAGAGCACGAGCAAGGAACTGACGGCGCTCGGGCATCGCGTGGATATGCTCACGCCGCTCGAATTCAGGACGATTCCCTGCCCGACCTATCCCGAGATTCGCCTGTCGTTGATGCCGGGCCGTCATGTCGCCGAGCGCATCGACGCGTTCGATCCCGATGCGCTGCACATCGCGACGGAAGGCCCGCTCGGCCTCGCCGCCCGCGCGTACGCGCTGCGTCACAAGCTGCCGTACACGACTGCCTATCACACGCGGTTTCCCGAATACGTGAAGGCGCGCTTCGGCATTCCGCTCGCAATGACGTATCGCTTTCTGCGCTGGTTCCACGGACCGTCGCAGGCGGTGATGGCGCCGACGCCCGTGGTCAAGAAAGATCTGGAGGCCTATGGATTCACGAACGTCGTGCTGTGGACGCGCGGCGTCGATCTCGACATCTTCCATCCGATGGACTCGAAGGTGCTCAACACCGCGCGGCCGATCTTTCTGTACGTCGGGCGCGTGGCGATCGAAAAGAACGTCGAAGCGTTTCTGAAGCTCGACCTGCCCGGCTCGAAATGGGTCGCGGGCGAAGGCCCGGCGCTCGCCGAACTGAAATCGCGCTATACCAACGTCAACTATCTCGGCGTGCTGTCGCAGCCGGAACTCGCGAAGGTGTACGCCGCCGCCGATGTCTTCGTGTTCCCGAGCCGCACCGATACGTTCGGCCTCGTGTTGCTGGAAGCGATGGCCTGCGGCACGCCCATCGCGGCGTATCCGGTCACGGGCCCGATCGACGTGCTCGGCGAACACGGCCCCGGCGCGCTCAACGACGACCTGCGCGAGGCGTGCCTTCAGGCGCTGAAGATCGACCGTGCCGACGCGCGCGCCTGGGCCGAACGCTTCTCTTGGCGCGCGGCGTCGGAGCAGTTCGCGTCGCATTTGCGGCAGTTCGAGCCGCGCGCGCCGCGCACCGACCGGGCGCCCGCATGACGCGTCGCCCGTTGGCGGAGGAACGCGCCGAAGCGAACGCCCGCGCGGCGGCGGGCCGCATCATGGACCCGTTCGACGACGAAACCGACGCCAGCGCGGATACGCTCGATTCGCACGCTCAGGCGACCGAACCGCTCGGCACCGACGACCTGCCCTTCAATCCGTACAAGGGCAATCGCGGCTTCACGCGCGCCTGGCACGCGATGAAGAACTCGATCGCAGGTTTTCGCATCGCGATTCGCGAGGAAAGCGCCTTCCGGCAGGAACTGACGCTCGCGGCCATTCTGTTGCCGTGCAGCCTGTTCGTGCCGGTGGCGCCCGTCGAGCGCGCCGCGCTGATCGGCTCGGTGCTGCTGGTGCTGATCGTCGAACTGTTGAATTCGAGCGTCGAGGCGGCGATCGACCGCATCTCGCTCGAACGCCATGAACTCTCCAAGCGCGCGAAGGACTTCGGCAGCGCCGCCGTGATGGTCGCGCTCGCGGTATGCGTGCTCACGTGGGCCATGATTCTGTGGCCGCATGCGCCCGCTGCGGCCGCGTGGCTAGGGCGTCTTTTGGCTTGAGCGCGCGGTATCTCGTAAAGTCGTCGCCGGGTCAGCGAGGCCGCGTCCGGAACGGAGAACGAGCGGTTTATAATCGTCCGATATTCTCAAAAATAGCAACGGAACCGGACGCGGGCATGCTTGCACGAGGCCGCCGCAACCGGATGCCAAGGTCGGACGACATGGAAGCGAAACCTCCCCGCCGTACCCGCGAACGGATTCTCGAGCTGTCGCTGAAGTTGTTCAACGATATCGGCGAGCCCAACGTCACCACGACGACCATCGCCGAGGAGATGGAAATCAGTCCAGGCAATCTGTACTACCATTTCCGCAACAAGGACGACATCATCAACAGCATCTTCGCGCAGTTCGAGCAGCAGATTCAGAAGCGCCTGCGCTTTCCGGACGATCACCGGCCGACCATCGACGAGATGTGGTCCTATCTGCAGTACATGGCCGATTTTCTCTGGACGTATCGCTTTCTCTACCGCGACCTGAACGACCTTCTCGCGCGCAACCGCACGCTGGAGACGCACTTCAAGCAGATCATCACGCACAAGGTGCGCTTTGGGCAGCAGTTGTGCGAGGCGCTCGTCGCCGATCAGGAAATGGTCGCGACGCCCGCCGAGATCGAAGTGATCGCGACGAACATCGGCGTGATCGCGACCTACTGGCTCTCGTATCAGTACGTGATGAACCCGCGCAAGTACAACGATCAGGAAGCGATTCGCGCGGAGCTTCATCAGGTGAGCGTGCACATCATCTCGATCATGGCGCCGTATCTGCGCGGCCGCTCGCGCCAGCTTTTCGACGATCTGGTGTCCGGTAAGATGCCCAAGCGCGAATACGCGGACTTCCTGCCGCCACGCGACGATGCCGCCAGCGCATCGAAGAACGAAACACCGAAGGATTCCCGATAATGAAGGCAGTGTGTGTCTATTGCGGCTCCGCCACCGGAGCCCGCCCCGTCTATGCCGAAGCCGCGCGCGCGTTCGGCCGCGCGCTCGTCGAGGCGAACTTGTCGCTCGTGTATGGCGGCGGCCGCGTCGGGCTGATGGGTCTGATCGCCGATGAAGTGCTCGCCGCCGGCGGACGCGCGGTCGGCGTGATTCCCGAACTGCTGCTCGCGAAGGAAGTCGGCCATACGGACCTCACGGAATTGCACGTCGTGCCCGACATGCACGAGCGCAAGAAGAAGATGGCCGATCTCGCCGATACCTTCGTCGCGATGCCCGGCGGCGTCGGCACGTACGAAGAGTTCTTCGAGGTCTACACGTGGGCGCAACTCGGCTATCACCAGAAGCCGGTCGGCCTATTGGACGTGAACGGCTATTTCGAGCCGCTTCTGTCGATGCTGCGTCATACCATCGACGAAGGCTTCATGCGCAAGCCGTATCTGGACATGATCCAGGTGGCCGCCGAGCCGAACGAAATGATCGCGAAGCTCGCGGCCTACACGCCGCCCGCGAACGACAAGTGGTCCAAGAAACGCAACGCAGTCTAAGGAGAATCGAGCGATGTCCAAAGTCATCCTGATCACCGGCGCGAGCCGCGGCATCGGCCGGTCGGCTGCCATTCTCGCGGGCGCGCGCGGCTGGTCGGTCGGCGTGAACTACGCGTCGAACGCGCAAGCCGCCGAAGAAACCGTCGCGGCGGTGCGCGCGGCGGGCGGCAAGGCCATCGCGATAGCCGGCGACGTGCGCGACGAAGCAGCGATCATCGCCATGTTCGACGCCACCGAGCAGGCCTTCGGCAAGCTCGACGGCGTGGTGAACAACGCGGGCATCGTCGCACCGGGCGCGCCGCTGGCCGACATGGACATCGAGCGGCTCAAACGCATCTTCGACACCAACGTGCTCGGCGCGTATCTGTGCGCGCGCGAGGCGGCGCGGCGTCTGTCGCGCTCGCGCGGCGGCCGCGGCGGTTCGCTCGTGAACGTGTCGTCGGCGGCGGCGCGGCTCGGGTCGCCGAACGAATACGTGGACTACGCGGGCTCCAAAGGCGCGGTCGACGCGATGACCATCGGGCTTTCCAAGGAGCTCGGCCCGGAAGGCGTGCGCGTCAACGCCATCCGCCCCGGCCTCATCGAAACCGAGATCCACGCGAGCGGCGGCAAGCCGGACCGCGCGCACGTGCTCGGTGTGCACACGCCGCTCGGACGCCCCGGCACGGCGGACGAAGTCGGAGAGTCGATCGTCTGGCTGCTCTCGGATGCGTCGTCGTATGTGACCGGCGCGATTCTGGACGTGACGGGCGGACGTTAAGTTTGCGCCCCGCGCATCACAGGTCTTCGGGCGCGAAGCGCAGTTCATAGCCGCGCGCTTCGAGCATGCGCGCGATATCCATTTCCCGGAACGCGCGCTCGGCGATGCTGCGCTTGGTCCGATACTGAATGACCGGCGGATCGATGCCGATGAGCCGCCGCCATTTGCAGTGCTGCCCGAAGAGCGACATCATGTCGACGTCGCGGTGCACGGCCCCGGCATGTTCGATCCCGAAGCGCAGACACATTTCGACCGGCGCGAACCGCAGGCCGACGGCTTCCAGTTCGGGCCGCAGCACGCACGTGAGTTGCACGTCTTCGTTGAGTGCGCAGTTCGTCCATTCCACTTTGAGCGCATCGCCGCCGATCTTGTCGGGCGCGGGAATCGTCATTCGGATCTCGGGATGGTCGATGAGCGCGCGCATCATGCGCCGGCTGCGCAAGCAAAAGCCGCCGTTGATGACCGGCATCACCGTCTGCCCGGGCTTGCCGAGTTCGGCGCTCCACGCGTAGTGCGTGACCCAGCGCGTGCCTTCGCCGGTGTCGATACGACCGACGTGCGCCATCGGGCCGACGTAATCGTAGTCGAGGAAAGCGTCGGTCCAGTTCGCGGTATCGAGCACCCAGCCGTCATCCTGGACGATCAGCGCGAACTCGGTCTCCACGACGCGCCACAGCGCGTACATCATGAACCACGAGTATTCCTGATAATTGAGCGGCGCGATCTTGCGATGCTCGATGCCGGGCGGCAAACTCGCGGGCGCCTGCGGGCTGCACAGCACGGCACGCGCGCCGGGCATCTGGCGCAGGCTCAGCGTGAGCGCATAGACGGCGCGCGTCGCATCGGGCAGCCCCGTCACGGAAACCAGTGTGATCTTGCTGAAGTCTTTCATCGCGTTCCCGCAAAAGCAAAGCGATGAAAATAAGTCGGCGCGCGGCGCGTGACTATCGACGGAGTTCTAGAAACCGCCGTGCTCGGCGAGCCACGCTTCTTCGGCGGGCAGCGTCTCGCGTCCGAGTATCCTGTTCCGATGCGGAAAGCGCCCGAATCGTTCGATGACTTCCGCGTGTCTCAACGCGGAGTCGTAGAAGCTCGCGACGCCCGTGTCGTCGCGCAGTTTCGCGAAAAGGCGCACGGATTCGCGCTGGCTGGCGAGCGTTTCGTCGTGCTCGAACGGCGTGTACACGAACGCGCGGTGACAGTGGCTGGGCATCCGCGAATCATCGCCCTGCTCGACCAGTTTCTTCGCGAGCGTCAGCGCCCGCGCGTCGCCGGCGAACGCGCGCGGCGTGTTGCGATAGCAATTGCGCGAGAACTGATCCAGCACCACGATCAGCGCGAGCGCAGAAAGCGGCTCGCGTGCCCACGCTTCCAGGCCGCCCGCCTGCGCTTCGTCGAGCAGAGCGCCGAAGCGTTCGGTCAGCATGGCGTCGAATGCGCGCTTCTTGGTCCACCACTGCCTGCGCTCGGTGCCGAATTCCGGCGAACCCGGCGCGCCGAACCAGACGTCGAGGACGTCCTGCGCGCGCCGATCGCCGGTCAAGCCGGTCACGACCGTCAAGCCAGTTCCAGCACGAGCCGCCGCGTGCGCGCGCTCTTCTTTTCCAGCTTGGCGATGCGCAGCGTGCCGATTTCGCCGGTATTGCGCACATGCGTGCCGCCGCACGGCTGCAAGTCCACGTTCTCGATGCGCAAGAGCCGCACGCGGCCGAGACCCATCGGCGGCTTCACGGTCATCGTGCGGACCAGTTCGGGGCGCGCAGACATTTCGTCGTCGGTGATCCATTCGGTACGCACGTCGTGCGAACCGCCGACGAGCTCGCGCAGCTTCGCTTCCACTGCTTCGCGCTCGATCGGCTCGACCGTCGCGAGATCGAGCCGCGCGTAATCGGTCGTGATGCTGCAGCCATCGACCGGATACGGCAGCACCGCGCAGATCAGGTGGCTCGCCGTATGCAGCCGCATATGCCGATACCGCCGCTCCCAGTCGATTTCCGCGCTCACTGTGTCGCCTACCTTCAGCTTCGCGAGCGCTTCTTCCTGACCTGGCGCGGGCACATGGACGGCATCGTCGGGCGTCGCGCCTTCGAACTTGGCCTTGCGCGTATCCGCGATGGCGACGACCGTGCCGTCCGCGAGCGTCAGCGTTCCGGCATCGCCCGCCTGCCCGCCGCCGAGCGGATAAAACACGGTCTGGTCCAGATGGATGCCCGCCTCGTCGATGGCGGTGACGGTCGCATCGCAGCGTCTCTGATAAGCGTCTTCGCGAAAGAGCGCGCGTGTAGTCATGACTTCGTGTCCTCGAAAGCCTTGGATGGTCGGTTGATCGCAGATGATGCCGCAAACCGGCGCGGCCTCGCCCGGTACACAACGGGGCGAATCAGCCGGGACGGTTGCGCATCCAGTCGGCCGTATCGAAGAACGACGTGAGCAGGCGCTCGCGCAGCGGCTCGGCGAGGCCGATGTCTTCCATCGCCCACGCCATACAGCGCAGCCATTGATCGCGCTCGCTCGACGCGATGGCGAACGGCAGATGCCGCGCCCGCAGCCGCGGATGCCCGAAGCGGCTGATGTAGTGGTCCGGTCCGCCCATCCAGCCGCACAGGAACCAGAAGGTCTTGTCGCGCGAATTGTCGAGCGTCGGCGGATGCAGCGCGCGAATGCCCGCGAACTCGGGCTCCAGGTCCATCAAATCGTAGAAACGGTCGACGAGCGCGCGCACGCGCTCCTCGCCGCCGATGAGTTCGAACGCGGTCGGCGCGTGTTGTTGATTCGTCGCTTCGTCTTCGGAAGCCGTTTGATTCACTTCGCTCATTGCTTTGCTTTGACTGAAAACTACGCGTCCCGCAGCGATTGCAGCGCCGGGCGCGCCAGCACGCGCCGCAGGCTGAGCCAGCCGCCGAGCCCCGCGCACGCGATGCCCGCGACGACGCCCGCCGGCACGAGCCACGGATTGAAATCGATATGAAACTCGAACACGCGCGACGCGAGCACGTAGCCGATGCCCTGCGCGCCGAGCGCGGCCATGAGGCCCGACAACGCGCCGACCGCGACGAACTCCGCGACCTGCACCGAGCGCACTTGCCGGTGCGACGCGCCGAGCGCGCGCAATAACGCGGACTCGCGCATGCGCTCGTCGCGTGTGCCGGCAAGCGCCGCGTACAGCACGAGCACGCCCGCCGCGAGCGTGAAGATGAAAAGGAACTGCACAGCGCCGATCACCTGCGCGAGCGTGCGCTGAATCTGCGCGAGAATCGGCGCGGTGTCGATAGCCGTGACGTTCGGGTACGCGGCGATCAGGCCGTCGATCATGCGCTGATCGTTCGCGGGCAGATGGAAGCTCGTGATGAAGGTCGCGGGCAAGTCCGCGAGCGCCTCGGGCGGCATCAGCACGAAGAAGTTCACCTTGAACGAATTCCAGTCCACCTTGCGCAGGCTCGTGACGGGCGCTTCCACCGGCAGGCCCGCCACGTCGAAACGCAGCATGTCGCCCATTTTCACGCGGATCGTCTTCGCGATGCCCTCTTCCATCGACACCTGCGGCTTGCCGCTCGTGCCGTACCACGCGCCCTGCGTCACGCGGTTGTCGTCGGGCAGCGCGGTCGTGTAGGAGAGGTTGAACTCGCGGTCCACCAGCCGCTTCGCGTCCGGCTTGTCGTAGCTGTCCGGATTCACCGCTTTGCCGTTGATCGCGACGAGGCGCGCGCGCACCATCGGCGAAAGCACGGCGTCGGGCTGGCCGTGGCCGTGCAGATAGGCGAGCACGCCGTCGCGCTGGTCCGGCTGGATGTCGATCAGAAACTCGTTGGGCGCATCCGGCGGCGTGGCGTCGCGCCATCCCTTGATGAGATCGTTGCGCGTCATGCCGATCAGCAAGAGACACATCAGCCCGATGCCGAGCGCCGTGATCTGCAACGCGCTCGCGCCGCTGCGCCGCTCCAGCGACGCGAGCGCATAGCGCCAGCCGACGCCCGCGCGGCTCCTCTCGCGCCGCACGAAGCGCGCCGCCGCCCACAGCGCCGCCCGCGCGATGACGCCGAAAAGCAGCAGCCCCGCCGCGAACCCGCCCGCGACGATCACGCCGAGCTTCAGCTCGCCCGCCGCGACCACGAGCAGCGCCCCGAACAGCAGCACGCCGACGCCGTACGCCGCATACGCGATACGGCTGGCATCGCCCAGTTCGCGGCGGATCACGTGGACCGGCGGCACGCGCGTCAGCGGCAAAAGCGGCGGCAGCGCGAAGCCGAGCAGCAGCACGAGGCCCATCGCGATGCCTTGCAACGCGGGCCAGACGCTCGCCTGCGGCAACTCGACATCGACGAGCGAACCCAGCGCGTGCAGCAGCACCAGATGCCCGATGAACCCGAGCACGATGCCCGCCACGCTGCCGATCACGCCGATCGCCAGAAATTCGTTGACGAAGAGCGCGCGCAGCGTCCGCTGGCTGACGCCGAGGCAGCGCATCGCGGCGCAGCCGTCCAGATGGCGTCGCGCGAAGCGGTGCGCGGCCATCGCGATGGCGACCGCCGCGAGCAATGCCGTCAGGAGCGAAACGAGCGTGAGAAAGTGGCTCGCGCGGTCGATGGTCTGCCGCACTTGCGGCTGGCCGTCCGACAGCGATTCGAGCGCCACGCCGCGCAGCTTGCCGCCGTCGGTCTTGCCGCGCGCGAATTGCGCGAACCGCTCGACCTGCGCGTCCGGTCCCGCGACGAGCAGCCGGTACGTCACGCGGCTGCCGTAGCCGACCAGCCCCGTTGCGGCGATTTCATCGGCGCGCATCATGAGACGCGGCGAGAAGTTGACGAACGAGAAGCCGCGGTCCATTTCCCGCGTGATGACCGCCGCGACCGTGAACGTGCGCGTGCCGACTTTCACCGCGCCGCCGACTTTTGTCTTCAGCGCGTCGAGCAGCGCGGGATCGACCCAGACGGTGCCGGGCGCGGGAATGCCTTGCGCGGGCGAGTCGGGCGCATCGGGGCCCGGCGCGATGCGCAGCGCGCCGCGCAACGGATAGCCCGGCGTCACGCCCTTGATCGCCGCGAGCCGCGAAAGCGGCGTCTGCCCGGCCGAACTGACCATGCTCGGGAAAATGGTCGTGCCCGCCGTTTCCAGCCCGAGCGCGCGCGCTTCTTGCGCGAACATCGGATCGACCGGGTGATCGGCGCGCACGACGAAATCGGCGGCGATCATCTGGCGGGCGTCGCGGGCAAGCCCCTGCCGCATGCGATCCGCGAGAAAGCCGACGCTCGACAACGCGGCGACGGCCAGCACGAGCGCGAGCAACAGCATCGTGAGTTCGCCCGCGCGCCAGTCGCGCGCGGTCATGCGCCACGACTGGCGCACGGTCTGGAGGAAGCCGAGTCGGGCGCCCGGATGCGTGTGGTGCGCTGCGTGCGGTCCTTGCGACGCCTTGGCCGCCGGTTTGTCGTTGGCCGCGGTGCTCAATCGTGCTTGCTCCGCAGTCGGCTGATCGGGTTATGCGTGCCCGGCAGCATATGCTTGGCCATGCGCGACACGCCGCCGTGCACGCCGCGCACGAGACGCGGCAGCGCCCAGCCGGCCACCACCAGAAACGCGATCAGCATGACGAGGAACAGCAGCGGCACGAAGAACGCGAGCACGAGGCCGAGCGTCGCGCCGACGTCTTCGGTGGCGGATGCCGCCCAGTTCGACACCGGCTCCGGCGAAAGATTGATGAGCGCGCGCGTGCCCGCCTTCGCGAAATGCGACGCTCCGGCGAGCGTGCCGCCCGCGAGCGCGGCGACGGTGAGCAGCGTCGGATCGGCGTGGCCGAGCGAGCCCGCCGCGAGCACGGCGCCCGCCGGAATGCGAATGAACGTATGAATGGCGTCCCACAAGGAATCCAGCGCGGGGATCTTGTCGGCGAGAAATTCCACGAACGCGAGGAACGCCGCCGCGCCGATCACCCACGGCGAAGCGAGCACGGCGAGCGTATCGGGCAGATGAATGACGCCCATGCGGGCGAACAGGCCGGCGACGAAGACCGTGAGGTACAGGCGCAGCCCGCTCGCCCATGAAAGGCCCGCAGCGAGCGAAAGTGATTCCAGCATTGCCGCCTCCTTGTTGCGCCAGCCGCGCGCTTAAGGCCACGGCTCGATGCTGTACCGGCTGAAACAATCGGCCCGCTTCCGCTGATCGGAGCGTGACCGACAAATGCCGCGACGCGGGCGCGCGTAAGATGGAACCGCCAGCCTCCCGCCGCGAAAACCGCAACCGCACGCGAGGCGCCCGTCAAACTGACTTCAGATCATTATATCCACGCAAAAAGCCCGCGGTGAGCGCGTGGTGCCCGAGCGGCCAAGCGATTGCCGTTCCCGCGCCTTTCAGTGCCCCGACGTGAGCTTGAGTCCGATCAAGCCCGCGATGATGAGCACCGCGCTCACGATGCGCGCCGCCGACACCGCCTCGCCCATGAACACGATGCCGAACACGAACGCGCCGACCGCGCCGATGCCGGTCCACACCGCATACGCGGTGCCGAGCGGCAACTGGCGCATGGCGAGCGCGAGCAGCACGAAGCTGCCGATGGCCGTCACGAGTGTGAACACGGACGGCCCGAGCTTGGTGAAGCCGTCGGACGACTTGAGCCCGGCCGCCCACGCGACTTCCAGCAGACCGGCAATGAAGAGAAGAATGCAGGACATCGGGTCACTCCCATAAGAATGGGGCCGTCCCCAATGAGTCGATGCGCGTCCCGGTCGTCCGGCACGCGGTTAGCTGATGAGCGCGAGGTCGAAATTGTAGCAAAGGGGTCATGCGCGCCGCGTGTCCCGCCCCGGCAAACGGTGTATTAAAGGACGACCAAGGACGACGCGCGCACTTTCGCATCGTTTCACGCAAACGTTGCAAGAATCGCCAAGGAGCGTTCATGCATATCGACCCGGTTCTGCTCTCGCGCTTTCAATTTGCGTGGGTCATCGCGTTTCATATCTTGCTGCCGGCTTTCACCGTCGGGCTCGCCTGTTTCATCGCCACGCTGGAAGTCAACTGGTGGATCACCAAGCGCGATGTCTACCGGCGGCTGTCGGCGTTCTGGCTCAAGATCTTCGCGGTGTCGTTCGGCATGGGCGTGGTGTCGGGCATCGTGATGCCGTTTCAGTTCGGCACCAACTGGAGCCGCTACGCCGACCGCACCGCGAACGTCGTCGGCCCGCTGATGGGCTACGAAGTGCTGACCGCGTTCTTCCTGGAATCGGCGTTTCTCGGCGTGCTGCTGTTCGGCCGCAAGCTCGTGCCGCAGTGGGCGCACGTGATGTCCGCGCTGTTCGTCGCGCTCGGCACGCTCATCTCGTCGTTCTGGATTCTCGCCGTCAATAGCTGGATGCAGACGCCGCAAGGCTACCGCCTCATGCCCGACGGCCGCTTCGAAGTGGTCAGCTTCTTCGACGTGATCTTCTCGCCGTCGTTTCCGTTCCGGCTGAGCCACACGGTGAGCGCGTTCCTCGTGACCACCGCCTTCGTCATTCTCGGCGTCGGCGCCATGTACATGCGTCAGGGCCGCGCGATCGAGGAAAGCCGCGTGATGCTCAAGATGTCGCTGATCTTCCTGATCATCATGGTGCCGGTGCAGATGGTGCTCGGCGACGCCCACGGCCTCAACACGCTCAAGCATCAGCCGGCCAAGCTCGCAGCGATGGAGGCGCTATGGGAATCGGGCTCGCGCGTGCCCGCCAATCTTTTCTCCATTCCGGATCAGGACGAAGAGCGTAACCACTTCGAAATCTCCGTGCCGGTGCTCGGCAGCATCTATCTGACGCACGATCCGAACGGCTACGTGCGCGGGCTCAAGGACTTTCCGCGCGAGGACCGCCCGCCTGTCGCGGTCGTGTTCTTCGCGTTCCACATCATGGTCGGCATCGCGATGCTGATGCTCGCGATCGTGCTGTCGGGCATTGTGCTCTTCGCGCGCGGCAAGCTGGAACGCAGCCGGCGATGGCTGCGCGCGGCCACGTTCGCGATGCCGCTCGGCTTCATCGCCGTGCTCGCCGGGTGGACGACGACCGAAGCCGGCCGGCAGCCGTGGACCGTGTACGGCGTGCTGCGCACCCGCGATTCGGTGACGCCCTCGCTCACCACCGGCGATGTCGGGCTCTCGTGGCTGCTCTACGTGCTCGCGTACGCCGTGATCTTCGGCTCGGGATATATCCTCTTGCGGCGTCTGGTGCGCATCGGTCCGTCCGAAGCCACGCAAGGCCACGAGAACGAACTGCTTCAGCCGAAGACGCGCGCGGCGCGGCCGCTTTCGGCGGTATCGTCGAGCGGCGACACGTCGCGGCAAACGGCGGATGTCGCGCCGAGCGACGACATCGTGCCGCCGCGCCGGCCGCACTAGCCATCCTGACAACCGGAGAACGCGATGCTCGATCTCGTGCCGCTGTGGGCCGCCATTCTCGCGCTGGCCGTGTTCATGTACGTGCTGCTCGACGGCTTCGATCTCGGCGTCGGCATGCTCTTTCTGCTGCGCCGCGACCACGACGAGCGCAACTTGATGATCAACTCCGTCGCGCCCGTCTGGGACTTCAACGAAACGTGGCTCGTGCTCGGCGGCGGCGGACTGTTCGCGGTGTTTCCGCTCGCCTACGCGATCATCGTGCCGGCCGTCTATTTCCCGATTCTCTTCATGCTGCTCGGGCTGATCTTTCGCGGCGTGGCGTTCGAATTCCGCGAAGTCGTCGGCGCGCGCAAGTGGCTGTGGGATCGCGCGTTCGCATACGGGTCGCTGCTCGCCACGTTCTCGCAGGGCATCGTGCTCGGCATGTTCATTCAGGGCTTTCCGATCGTGGGCCGGCAATACTCGGGAACGAGCTGGGACTGGCTCGCGCCGTTTCCGCTCCTGGTCGGCGTCGGCCTGATATTCGGCTACGCGCTGCAAGGCTCGACGTGGCTCGTGCTCAAGACCGAAGGCGACTTGCAGGCGTGGGGCCGCAAGATGGCGCGCTTCGCGCTCATCGGCGTGCTGGCGTTCATTCTGCTCATCAGCTTGTGGACGCCGCTGAAAGACGCGCGCATCGCGGCGCGCTGGTTCGGCTTTCCGATGGCCTTCGCGTTCGCGCCGGTGCCGTTGCTCACGGCCTTTCTCGCGTGGAAGCTCTGGTCGAGCCTCTCAAAAGGCCGCGAAGTGCTGCCCTTCGTCTGCTCGATGGGCCTTTTCTTCCTCGCGTTCACGGGGCTCGTCATCAGCCTGTGGCCGTTCATCGCGCCGCCTTCCGTGACGCTATGGGACGCGTCGGCCGCGCCGATCACGCATCAGTTCTTTCTGATCGGAACGCTGTTCCTGCTGCCGGTGCTGATGATCTACGTGACATGGTCGTACTGGGTGTTTCGCGGCAAGGTGCGCAGCGACATCGGCTATCACGTGGAATGACAGCGGCATCGCGCGTCAGAGCTTTTGCGCGACCGCGAGCGAGAGAATGCGCGTCCACTTGCGGGCTTCTGCGCGGTCGGTCATCGGCAGACGCCATTGGGCGTGAGCCTTGTCGGCGACATCGAGGACGACGTGCCACCCGCCGCGCGCGCCATCCTGCGCCATCTGCGCGTCGCGCAAGTCCGCGAAGATGTAGTGGCCGGTCGCCTCGCCTATGCGCACGTCCAGCAGGCGCTTGCCAGCGGCGAGCCGCACGCCGCCCCAGTCGCGCTTCAGTTCGTGCGTCCAGTTGGTGGCGTCGCCCTTCACGCGTGGCAGATTCGGCGCGATTTCGCGACGCCGCGCGAGCCAGTACGCGATGCCCGCCGCGACCGCCGCCGCCACGATCACCGCGACGCCGACGGCCACGCCCAGCCCGAAGCGCGCATCGAGCGCGTCGAAGGACCACACCGCGCCGTAGATCAGCGCCGCCAGCGCGATGAGCGCGAGAACGATCGGCATGACGGCTACCCTTTGCGAGCGAACGAAGCGGCCGCCATCACTGTGCCTTGTGCTTCGCGTTCCAGTCGCGCAGCGCCTGCAGCGTGTTCGCGACGTGCTGATCCGGCGACAGGCTCGTGTATTCGTAGATGACCTTGCCGTCCGGCGCGATCACGTACGACACGCGGTTGGCCATCGAGCTCTTGAACGGCAATGCGGCGTCGTATGCGCCGATGATCTTCGCGTCGGTGTCGGCCGCGACCGGGAACTTGCTGCGGCATTCGCTCACTGAAAAACGCTGCAGCGTGCCGATATCGTCGTGCGACACGCCGATCACCGTCGCGCCCTGCGCCTTGTATTGATCCACCGCTTCGGCGAACTCGTGCGCCTCGATCGTGCAGCCCTTCGTGAAAGCCGCCGGATAGAAGTACAGCACAACCGGGCCTTTCTTTAGCGCGTCCGCGAGCGAGTAGTCGAAGACGTTGCCGCCGAGCGACGCCTGCGTGACGAACGGCGGCGCGACATCGCCCGGCTTGAGGGTGGCGCGCGCCATCAACGGATACGCCGCGACCGCGCATGCGATCAAGCCCGAAAGCGCCACGCCTGCCATCTTCGTTCTTCTTTTCATGCGGATGTCTCTCCGTGACCGGTTGGTGCGGCGTTCAGTCGAGCCGCTGTTCGCTGAACCACGCGGCCGCTTCGACCTGAAGCGAAGCCAGAAGCGCGGGCGTCAGCGCGTCGAGCGCCGGATCGGCGAGCCGGCGCGCGTCGATCGCTTCGATATCCCCGCGCTCAGTCGCCCGCGCGATGCCGAGCAGCGCGCCCAGTTCGCCCTTGCCGGCCAAAATGGCCGAGCGGATATCGGCGGCCAGATGCAGCTTATCGACAATTTCGGCCGGCTGCAGATCCACCACCACATGCACGAGCGAAAAAATGCCGGTCATGAACGCGGCATCCGAGAACGCTTCATCCGATGGACGCAGCGCATTCGCCGCCAGTTCCATGAAGCGCGCGCGCGTGCCGACGAGTTGCAGGAGCGGATCCGAGCGCCACGGCAGGCCGCTGCCGTCCGCGTACAGCAGCAGTTGCGTCCAGCGCATCAACTGGCGCGTGCCGGCGGCGGCCATGGCTTCCTTCAGCGACGACACGTTGCGTCCGCGCGCATGGGCGCTCGAATTGGCGAGGCGCATGAGTTGCAGCACGATATCCGGATTGCGCTTCAGTTCCACTTCGAGCTCGCGCAGGCCGGGATCGCTGCCGAGCACGGCCAGAAGCCGCAGCAGCGTGCCGCGCGCCGGGCTCGCGCGCCGCGCCGACAGCACTTGCGGCCGCGCGAAGAAGTAGCCCTGAAAGAGATCGAAGCCGAGTTCGCGCGCCTCTGTGAAGTCCTCGTGCGTCTCGACCTTTTCCGCGACGAGCAGCTTGCCGTGCTTCTTCACGAGCGCCGTCAGTTCGCGCAACTGCGAGCGCTCGGCGGCGAGCAGGTCCACTTTGACGATATCGACCGATGGCAGCGCGGCGAGCAATGCATCGTCGAGGCGCGTCACGTCGTCCAGCGCGAAGCGAAAGCCGTCGCGGCGCAACTGCGCGCATCGCTTGAAGAGCGCGTCGTCGAACTCGATGTTCTCCAGCAATTCGAGCACGAATCGCTCGGGCTGCATGAGATGCACGATGTCGTCGAAGATCAACTCGCGGCTCATGTTCACGTAGCCGGGATGCAGGCCCAGCACGGCCGGCACGCCGATCTCGCCGACCGTGCGCGCGACGACATGCGCGGTCGCCTGCACGTCGTCATCGACGCGAGCGCGGTTTTCGGGGCTATCGCGGAAGAGGAGCTCGTAGGCGGCGAGCGCGCCCGCGCCGTCGAGAATCGGCTGGCGGCCGACATAGACGCTCGGCTCGCGTCGCGCGCGCAGTTTCAGCGAAGAATCGGGCATGACGGGAACCGAATGAGAGCGACGAATCCGTCAGGCAGGACAGCGAGTGCGGGCGCAAAGGTTTGCGCCGACGCCGGCACGTGAGCGGTCTCGAAGCCGCAACGACCTGCTCGGGCCGGCGATAAAAGACAATCGATCATGAAGCGTAACGTGTGCGACAAATTCCCGAATCGGGCGACCGTAACGCGGAACGCCCGCCGCATGGCGACCGGGGCCGGGGCGTTTCCGCCGGAAACGCGCACTGTAACCGAAAATCGCCATGCGTCCATCTTTTACGCCAAGCGCGCAACGGCCGCGCCGGGCGTTTTCCCTGATTGCCGGCGGCGTCTCGGGCCAGAGCGCCATGCAGCGGCATGACGGTTAAAGAATTTCGCTGAACCGCCGATAACTCGCCTGATAGAGCGTGCCGCGCGTCATGCCGACGCGCCGAACGCCGAGCCGCTCGAAGCGGTAATCGCGCGCCGCCGAAGCATCCGACGATCAGCTTGAGCGTCGACCATCGGCCGCGCGCCGCCGCGAGAACCTTAACTGACCATGCAAGCGAACCGGACCTCCGTCTCCCGCCGCGCACCCTGGCGCATCGCGCTCGATGTGCTTTGCCGCGCATGGAGACCCGCCGCGCGAGACGACCGCGATCCGCACGAGCACGACGCTGGGTCGCCGACGTCCGCGTCCTCTGCGGCTCACGGCGTAAGCATCGCGGGCAAGCCCGCCGCCGCGCTCGAAGCGACGCTCGGCGCGGTCGATTTCCTCGCGCATGTGGACGACGCGCTGCGCTTTCAGTACGTGTCGCATGCGAGCATCGACTTCATCGGCTATCACCACGACTACCTGAGCATGCTGACGCTGCACGATCTCGTGCCGTCCGAGGAAGCGGGCGAACTGGACGCGCTCGTCGCCCGCGCGCGCGCAAGCGGCCAGCTCGAATGCGCGACGCTCAACCTCGTGAAGTCGCTCACTTACCCGATCTGCGTCGAGCTGCGGCTTCTGGCGACCGCCTCGCAAGGCACGCCCGGCTTCGCGCTCGCCGCGTTCGACGTGTCGCGCTGGCGTGAACGCGAAGCGTCGCTGACGCACGCGCTGCATCACGATCCGCTCACCGGCCTCGAGAACGCGACCGCGCTTCAGGCGGCGGTGACCGCGATGCAGACCGAAGCGGAACGCACGCGGACGCATACGGCGCTCGTCCTGCTGGATATCGACGACTATCAGCGCATCAACCGCGCGCTCGGCTCCGAGGCCGGCGACGACATGCTGCGCGAAACCGCGCGCCGCATTCAGCACACGGCCACGCACGGCGAGCGCGTGGCGCGCGTCGCCGGCGACGAGTTCGCCCTGCTGCTGCCCGCGGGCGCGACCGCCGAAGCCGCCGAGAATCTCGCGCGCCGGCTCTTGACCGCGATCGCGCAGCCGTACCGGTATCGCGGGCAGCACACGCATTTGTCGGCGAGCATCGGCGTGGCGTTGTATCCGGACCACGCCGTGAAAGACGGCGCGACGGCGAAATCCGGCGTGCAGGCGAGCCTGCTGCGCATGGCCGATCTCGCGCTCGCGCAGGCGAAGGCCGCGGGCGGCAACACGCTCGTCGTCCATACGCTCGACGACGATCCCGCCGACGCGGAACGCCTGAAGCTCGAAGCCGACCTATACGAGGCCGTGCGCAACGGCGAGTTCTCGCTCTTTTTCCAGCCGATCACGAAGATCCGCACGGGCGCGGTCGTCGGCGTGGAAGCGCTGATGCGCTGGCATCATCCGGTGCATGGGCTCGTGCCGCCGTCGACCTTCATTCCCCTCGCGGAGTCCATCGGTCTCATCAACTATCTCGGCAACTGGGTGCTGAAGGCGGCGTGCATGCAGCTCGTGCAGTGGGACGCCATCGGCATCCGGCTCGATTACGTGTCGGTGAACGTGTCGCCGCGGCAGTTCCGCGACAAGCGCTTCCTGGCCGCGGTGAAGGAAGCCATCGCACTCACGGGCATCGATGCCAAGCGGCTCGTGTTCGAGATCACCGAAAGCCTGCTGATGCAGGACCCGGAAGAAGCGACGCGCCTGCTCGAAGCGCTGCGCGCGCTCGGCATCCGCTTTGCCGTGGACGACTTCGGCACCGGCTATTCGAGCCTCGCCTATCTGCAACGGTTTCCGCTCGCGAAGCTCAAGATCGACCGCAGCTTTGTCGAAAACCTGATTACGTCGCGCAACAACCGCGCGATCGTGAGCGCGGTGGTCGGGCTCGCGCAGTCGCTCGGACTGGAACTCGTCGCGGAAGGCGTCGAGACCGAGGCGCAGCGGGACTTGCTCGCCGAAATGGGCTGCGACCACATACAGGGCTGGCTGATCAGTCAAGCCATGCCGTCGGACGAACTCGCGCGTTCGTTCCAATCGAGTTCGCTCGTGCTGCACGAGACAATATGAGCGTACGAATGTTCGTGTTCTAATCGAAGAGCGCGCCTTAACGCCCTGAATCCGTGTATCTTCCGGGGCTGGCCGCTGAATGAATGGATCGGGCAGAGCCGCTTCGGGTTAGCCGTTGCGCTACAACAGGTTTTTTTACGCATGGCACGCACCAAGGCCGAACTACTGGACAAGTTGTGGGGGCGCATGAGCGAGCGCGGGGACTTCCCGATGCTTTCGCAGGCGCTGCGCACGACCGTGTCCGCGATGAGCGACGACGACCTCGACTTCACTGCGCTCGTGCAAGTCGTGCTGTCGGACTTCGGGCTCACGCAGAAGGTGCTGCGGCTCGCCAATTCCGCGATGTACATGGCTTTCGGCGGCAACATCACGACCGTCACGCGGGCGCTGATGGTGCTCGGCATGGACGCGGTCGGCCATCTCGTCGTCGGACTCAAGCTCGTCGACCACTTTCATCAGAGCGCGCCGCGCCGCATCGACGCCAAGCTCGAACTCAACCGCACGCTGCTTTCGGGCACCGTCGCCCGGCAAGTGACGGAGCGCATCGACCTCCGTTCAGCGGAAGAAGCGGTGGTCTGCACGCTGATGCGGCAGATCGGCAAGCTGCTCGTCGCGTTCTATCTCGAACACGAGTGGGACCAGTTGCGCCGCAAAGCGGCCACCGAGAACATCAGCGACAGCAGCGCGTGCGCCGCGCTGCTCGGCGTGACGTTCGAGGAAATCGGCATCGAGGCGGCGGACCGCTGGCGTCTGCCGGAAACGATCCGCGCCGGCATGCGCGCGAGCGACCCGACCGCGCCGCCGGATGAAACCGTGCCGAAGCACGTGCGCTGGCTACAGGCCGTCACCAACTATTCGACCGAAGTAGCCGATGCGCTCACCGCGCAGAACGTCGCGGCGGGCGGGCGCGAATCGATGCTCGTCGATATCGCCGAGCGCTACAGCGGCGCACTCAATGCGGATGCGGAAACCCTCGCGTCGATGAGCCTTGCGCTCGCGAGCGAGGACAGCGGCGACGGCGTGATGCGCGAGATCGTCGAATTGCAGGCGAACGCGGACGCCATGGCGCGGGCGAGCGTATCGGCGGAGGCGCGCATCGGCGCGAGTCTTGCCGACTTGCGCTCGCTGCCGTCGAAAAACGCGCTTTCACCGGTGCTCGCGCTGGCGTCGGAGGCGGTGCTCGCGGGGCTCGGTCTTTCGCGCACGGTCGTCTTCGTGCGCCAGGCCAACAATGAATTCCAGGCGCGTCTCGGCATGGGCGCGGGCATCGAGCCGATGCTTTCTTCGCTTTCTTTTAGCGCTGAGTTCCGGCCCGATGTGTTCCATCTCGCGATCACGAATCCAGTCGGCATCTTCATCGAGAATGCGCACGATCCGCGGATCGACGCGCGGCTGCCGCGCTGGTACAAGGAGACGCTCGGCGAGGCGCAGGCTTTCGTGCTGCTGCCCGTGAAGTCGAAGGATTCGACTGTCGCGCTCGTTTATGGCGACTGGACGGTGGGGCAGCATGTGCACAAGATTTCTCCCCAAGAGATGGGGGCGCTCAATGAGCTCACACGGGAGCTTAGCCGTTTCTTTTCCAATGCTGATTGGAAGGAAGTTGAGTTGATCTGAGCTTTTGTTTTTCTCGTTGCTCTTTGTTCTCGCCGCGCTCTTTCGTCGGGGAACTTGTTTTTGTATCGGTCTATTTGCGTTGCCCCTCCCCGGGGCGGGGGTCACTTTCTTTGCTGCTGCAAAGAAAGTAACCAAAGAAAGCAGCTTTTTCTTGGCCCAAAGCATTGATCGTGTGGTCACTCCGCAGAAAGACATTGGCACTCAGCTTGAAACAGCCCTGAATCACCCTCCACGCCCACTGAACACCCACGTCCTCCGAGCCCCTTGGCTCGTCAAAACCATCTTATGCTTCGCATCACTGAACAATTACTTCAACGAATAGCCGTAGCCGTAGCCGCAGTCGTAGCCGTAGTTTTAGTCGTAGCCGTTGCCACAGCCGCAAGTCGTAAGTCGCAAGTCGTAAGCGGCCACGGGCAGCTATAGGCGCAACCGCGGCCGAGCCGGCACCTACGCGCCGGTGTTAATGCTGATTAGAACGGTTGTCTCGCAACCTTTGGTCGTTGGGCTGACGCGGCTTGCCGAGACTTGAATACGTGGCAGAGCCGTCGTTTGAAGATGGTTTTGACGAGCCAAGGGGCTCGGAGGACGTGGCGGTCAGCGGGCGTGGAGGGTGATTCAGGGCTGATTCAAGCTGAGTGCCAATGCTTTTCTGCGGAGTGCACCTTCATTTGAAACCGCGGGCGAAAAAGCTGCTTTCTTTGGTTACTTTCTTTGCAGCAGCAAAGAAAGTGACCCCCGCCCCGGGGAGGGGCAACGCTAATAGACCGACGCGAAATCAAGTTCCACGACGAAAGAGAAGTTCATCTAAGCAAGCATGAAGCGCCCTCGCCCTGGGCAAGAGCAAGGGCAAGGCCAACAACAGAAAGAACGCTCAAGCTAACTGAAACTTCCCAACAAGCCCCTTAAGCGCGCGCGCTTGATCATCGAGCGATTGCGCCGCAGCCGCCGCCTGCTCGACGAGCGCGGCGTTCTGCTGCGTCCCGGCGTCCATTTGCGAAACGGCGTGTCCGATCGCCTCGATGCCCGACTTCTGCTCGGCCGAAGCCGCCGAAATCTCGCCCATGATGTCCGTCACGCGTCGCACGGCGCGCACCACTTCCTCCATCGTCGCGCCCGCCTCCTGCGCATAGGTCGAGCCATCCGACACGCGCGAAACCGACGTGTCGATCAACGTCTTGATCTCCTTCGCCGCCGCCGACGACCGCTGCGCCAGAGCGCGCACTTCCCCCGCCACGACCGCGAAGCCGCGTCCCTGCTCGCCCGCGCGCGCCGCTTCCACAGCCGCGTTCAGCGCGAGAATGTTCGTCTGAAACGCAATGCCCTCGATCACGCCGATGATGTCGCCGATGCTCTTCGCGCTCGCATCGATGCGCTCCATCGTCTCGACCACGCGGCCCACCACCTTGCCGCCCTTCTCCGCGATCTCTGACGCATTGTGCGCGAGCGTCGTCGCCTGCATCGCGTTATCGGCGTTCTGGCGCACCGTCGACGTCAGTTGCTCCATGCTGGCCGCCGTCTTCTCCAGCGCGACCGCCTGCTCTTCCGTGCGGCGCGACAGATCCACGTTGCCCGTCGAGATTTCGCTCGACGCCGACGCGATCGCCTCCGCGCTCGCCGCAATGTCGCCGACCGTCGCCGACAAGCCCGACTGCATTTCTGACAACGCGTAGAGCATGCTGGCGTCGTCGCGGCGCTTGAGGCGAATCGGATACGCGAGGTCGCCCGACGCGATGCGGCTCGCGATCTCCTTCGCATAACCGGGCTCGCCGCCGAGTTGTCCGGACAGACGCCGCACGACCCATTCGCTGACGATGATCGCGAGCACGAAGAGCGCAATCGTCAGCACCGACACCATCACGAACGACGAATGGAAGATGAACGCGGCGGCGTCGATGGTCGCTTTCGCGGCGGCGCCCCGGCGCGCCACGAGTTCATCGACCATTTTCTCCAGCTTGCTGGTTTCGACGAGCAGCGAGACGTCCTGCATGCCGACTTGCCAGTTCATCTGCGAGAGATCGAGCGGCTGCTCCTTCACGAGCTTGACGAAGCCGCGCAGGTTGCCGCTCCACGTCGCGAGCGCGGCGGAAAAGCGCTTCTGTTGCCCGAGCGCGTCAGTGTCCGCATGGTCGATGTACTGCGCCAGTTGCGCCTGCTCCTTGCCGATCTCGGTCAGCGCGTGTTCGATCTCGTTGCCGAGGTCGTCGCGTTCCTTCGCCGTCGATGCGGTAAGCAGCATCTTCTGCGAACGGCTCGCGCGCAGCAGGTAGCCGCGCGTTTCTTCGGCCGCGCGGCTCGCGACATAGCCTTGCGTGTAGATGGACTCGGTCGCGCCGTTGAGCCGGCTGATCTGCGTGAGCGCAATCGCGCCGATGCCGAGCGTGCCCGCCAGAACGAGGCCGAACGCGAGGCGCAACGTCGCCTTCACGGACAGCGCGCGCTTCGAAGCCGTCTTGTGTCCTGCGCCTGCCGCCTGTCCCGAAGCGGCGTTCGGCATCAGGCCGGCGCCTCGCGCGGCGCGTAGCGGAAAGAGTCTCATCATGTATCCCCGTGTGATTTTCTTCGAACGGTACGCCCGCTCTACGGGACGCCCACATCGCTGGTCTACGGCATAAGCCTCGTTTTCTTTAGCGCAGTGCGTACGGCCGTTCGGTGCCCGGCGATTCTTATAACCGGCCAAAATTCGTTTGTTCCGACGATTCGCGTCCCATCGCCCGCGACGTGTCCGATTCTCGACAAACCTTGGCATGACAACGCAAGCAAGCCACCCTACACTTGACACACATTCGGTCGCGCATGAATCGCGCGCAGATCAACGAATCCGACACCACCGCTTTCTTTCCTCCCTCAACCATGCAAACGAGTATCGACAAAAGCGCTTTCCCGAGTTCGGGCGGCGCGTCGGCAGTGAATGCGGCCAGCGCGTCGAACGCGGCACCCGTGCCGGCGCCGCGCACCGTGTATTCCGTGCTGGGCGCCATCAGCTTCTCGCATCTGCTCAACGACATGATTCAGTCGCTGATTCTGGCGATCTACCCCATGTTCAAGAGCGAGTTCGCGCTCACGTTTGGGCAGATCGGCCTGATCACGCTGACCTATCAGATCACCGCGTCGCTGCTACAACCGATCGTCGGGCTGTACACGGACAAGCACCCGAAGCCGTATTCGCTGCCCGTCGGAATGGGCTTCACGCTGTCCGGTCTCCTGCTGATGTCGATCGCGGGCAACTTCGGCACGCTGCTGATCGCGGCGGCGCTGGTGGGCTGCGGATCGTCGGTGTTCCATCCCGAATCGTCGCGGGTGGCGCGCATGGCTTCGGGCGGCAAGCACGGCCTTGCGCAGTCGCTGTTTCAGGTGGGCGGCAACGCGGGCTCGTCGCTCGGGCCGCTGCTTGCCGCGCTCGTCGTCATTCCGCACGGCCAGCGCTCGATTGCGTGGTTCTCGGCGGCCGCGCTGCTCGCGATGGTCGTGCTCGCGAACATCGGCCGCTGGTACAAGCGTCATCCGGCGGTCAAGAAAGGTCGCGGGAAAGCGGCGCACGCGGCGCTGCCGCGCGAGAAGGTCGTGATGGCGATGAGCGTGCTCGTCCTGCTCGTCTTTTCGAAGTACTTCTACCTTGCCAGCATCACGAGCTATTTCACGTTCTATCTGATCAGCAAGTTCGGCATATCGGTGCAGGCCGCGCAGATTCACCTGTTCGTGTTCCTCGCGGCGGTCGCGGCGGGCACGATCATCGGCGGGCCGGTGGGCGACAAGGTCGGACGCAAGGCGGTGATCTGGGTATCGATTCTCGGCGTCGCGCCGTTCACCTTGCTGATGCCGTATGTGAACCTGTTCTGGACCGGCGTGCTGTCGGTGGTGATCGGGCTCGTGCTGGCGTCGGCGTTCTCGGCGATTCTGGTCTACGCGCAGGAACTGATTCCCGGCAAGGTCGGCATGGTCGCGGGCCTGTTCTTCGGCTTCGCGTTCGGCATGGGCGGCGTCGGCGCGGCGGTGCTCGGGCATCTCGCGGATGTGACGAGCATCGATTATGTGTACAAGCTCTGTGCGTTCCTTCCGTTGATCGGCGTGTTGACGGTGTTGCTGCCTAAGACGCACGACGCGAAGGCTTGAGCCTCGTGCTTCGGTAGAACGCCCGGTCATGGAAACGTGATCGGGCGTTTGTCTTTGCGAGCAGGCTCAACGACAGGTGATGATCAGCTTCCTGTAGCCATTCTCGACGATAGGCTCCTGCGCCTGACATCGGGATACGGGCGTCGAGAGCTTTTGCGAAAGCAGTATCGTGTTGCCATATCCGCACGACAGCCAGACGCCGTGCTCGTTCTCGGCGGCGACGAATCGCCAGTTGTAAGACCTTCGGCCGTTGACCGTCGTGATCTCCGGCTTCAAATCATGCCGTTGCTCCGGCGGCCCGATCGTCACGACGACGTCCTGAACCGAAAGCGTCGTGCGCCGTTGCTGCAGCTGCCATCCGTCCGGCGCATCGGTGATGACGGCGGGCTGCATCGTCACGCGCGCAGGGCACGCGATCTCGACGGCGCCGGCGGCGGCCGACGCCGCCAGCGATGCAGCGCCGATCACTGCACGCAGCCAATGCCTGCTGCACGATTTCACGCTCGTCCTCATTCGATGATGGAGAACGCGTCGGCGTTATTGCTCGGGTCCACGTATCTGCCGTTTTTCAGCCGGCCTTTCCGACAGACGGCGCGCGACGAGACCACCGGCTTGTTGTCCTCGTCGTTCGCCCATTGATCCATCACCCAGATGCAATGTCCGTCGCTGCGCAGGAAGAACGCGGCGTGATTGCCGTGCGGGTGGCTCCGGTATTCGCCTTTGACGAAGGTTGCGATGGCCGTGCCGACCGGGATCAACGGGGTATCCATCACCGGTGTCCCTTCCCGCCAGAGCGCGGTGGCGGGCGCGTGCGCATAGTGCTTGACCAGATCGACGCACTGGTGCGATCCGACCATGTCGGTGCCTTCCAGGTTGGCTGCGTCGGAATATCGGTATGACATGGAGACCCTCCTTTGAAAAGGTCTCCTGATCGTATGCGCCACCGCATCAGGCAATATCGCCCGCGAGCGTTAAATTGCGGCATCGTTTGCGGAAGATCAATGCCGCGTGTCTGCCTCATCGCTTGCCGGATGCTTCCAGCGCCGCCCTGATCTGCGCAAGCGCGCTAGCGTCCTCGATAGTCGGCAGCTCGCCGGGATCGCGGCCTTCGGCCAGCGCGGCAATCGCGCGGCGCAGCAGCTTGCCCGATCGCGTCTTCGGCAGCATCGAGACGAAATGCACGCGCGCTGGACGCGCAATCGCGCCGAGCTGCGTATCGACCGCGTGGCACAACTCCGCTTCCATGCCTTCGCGCGCGCCCGGCGCATTGATGCGATCGGCATCGCGCAGCACGACGAACGCCTTCGCCGTCTGGCCCTTGAGCGCATCCGTCACGCCGACGACCGCCACTTCCGCGACCGCCGCGTGCGCCGACAACGCCTCCTCGATCTCGCGCGTGCCCAGTCGATGCCCCGCCACGTTGATCACGTCGTCGGTGCGCCCGAGTATCGACACGTAGCCGTCCTCGTCCTGCACGCCCCAGTCGAACGTCGAATAGACCATCTGGTTCGGCACGCTGCGCCAGTACGTCTCGACAAAGCGCCGGTCGTCGCCCCACACGGTCTGCATGCAGCCCGGCGGCAGCGGATAGCCGAGCGTCACGACGCCCTTTTCGCCCGGCGCGCACGGCTCGCCGGTCAGCTCGTTGCGCAGTGTCAGGTTGAAGCCCATCGACGGCACGCCCGGCGAGCCGAGCTTCGACGGCAATTGTTCGATGCCGCGCGGTATGGCCAGCATCGGCCAGCCGGTTTCCGTCTGCCAGTAGTTGTCGATCACGGGCTTCTGCAACGCGCTCTGGATCCATTGCGCGGTGGGCTCGTCGAGCGGCTCGCCCGCCAGAAAGAGCGTGCGCAGGCTCGACAAATCGTATTTCTGCATCAGCGCCGGATCCTGCTTCTTCAGGACGCGGATCGCGGTGGGCGCGGTGAACATCAGGTTGATCTTGTGCTGCTCGACGAGCCGCCACCAGATGCCGCCGTCCGGACGAACGGGCGTGCCTTCGTACATGACGGTCGTCAGTCCCGCAATCAGCGGCGCATAAATGATGTAGCTATGCCCCACGACCCAGCCGATGTCCGATGCCGTGAACATCGTGTCGCCGGCCGCGCCCTGAAAGATATGGTCCATCGACGCCGCGAGCGCGACCGCATAGCCGCCGACATCGCGCTGCACGCCCTTCGGCTTGCCCGTGGTGCCGGACGTGTAGAGCACATAGGACGGCTCGTTGGATTCGAGCCATTCGCAGGGAACGTGGGCGTCGAAGAATTGCTCGCGCAGCGGCTCGTAGGCGACCAGATAGCTCGCCTGAAGGCGCTCGGGCGCAAGCTGCCGGTCGATGAGAAGCACCTGCGGCACCTTGAATTCGGCGCGCGACAAGGCTTCGTCGACGAGCGGCGTGTAGTCGATCACCTTGCCCGCGCGCGCGCCCGCATCGGCGGTGACGATCAGCGTGGGCTCGGCATCATCGATGCGCGCCGCGAGATTCGGCGCCGCGAAGCCGCCGAACACGACCGAGTGGATCGCGCCGATGCGCGCGCACGCGAGCATCGCGAACAACGCCTCGGGGATCATCGGCAGATAGATGAGCACGCGGTCGCCCTTCTTGACCGACAGCGAGCGCATAACGGCGGCCATGCGGTTCACTTCCGCGTGCAGCTCGGCATAGGTGTAGCGACGCTCGATGCCCGTTTCCGTCGAGACATAGACGAGCGCGTCCTGCTGCGCGCGCGAGGCGAGATGGCGATCGACCGCGTTATGGCACAGGTTCGTGCGCCCGCCGACGAACCATCGCGCGAACGGCGGATTGCTCGCATCGAGCACCTGTTCGAACGGCGTCTGCCAATGAATGCGGCGGGCCTGTTCGGCCCAGAACGCTTCGGGCTCTTCGATCGACTGGCGATACGCTTCTCGGTAAGTCGGCATGCGCGTCCTCTGCAAGATGCAATGCGGGGCGAGTCGCGGCTTGGCGACTCGCACCACAGCATAGAGCAGCGGACGAACGGCTGCCTAGAGAGGGCGCGCCCTGATCGTCTCAGCGACGTGTCATCGGACGATGCGATCGACACGGTTGCGAGCGGCTTTGGGCGCATGATTGCCGAGCGCGGCGCTGATGCCGTCGGGTTCTTTGTGTCCGGGCAGTTGCGCGTGTCAGCGGTCCGCGCGTTCAGAGCGCGCGGCTGCTTGATTTGCTCGATCTGCGCGATAGCGGCGCGCTCGCCGGTGCCGCGCCGTGCCTGAGCAGGACCGGCGCGAGTTCGCCTGCCACGCGCATGCTCGATACAACGACCGTTCGCACGCCGCTGTCTTGCGTGAGCGCGCGCAGCGTTTCGCGCGTCGTCGCGCGCGCCTCGATGCGCGGTTCGATCACGATGAATCCTCGGCAGTGCGCCGCCAGCGCCCCGCGATGCGTGCGCAGCCACGCGGCGCGCAGAGCGAAGTCGTCGGGCGTTTCGTCGTCGCTGTGTTCCGCGACGACGACGAACGGCGTTGCGAGCGCGAGCAGCCGGCGCATCTGCGCGGACCACCCGAACGCATAGCCGGGCTTCATCGCCCGGCGTCGCACGCGTACGAGCGGGAAGCGGCTTGCGTCGAGCATGCGGGTGTCGAGGGCGTTGGGAGTATGGTCGGCGGCGATCACAGCGGCTTCGGGCTCCATTCGTTCAGGGCGGCGACGAGACTCGCCCAGCGGGAGCGGCGCGGCACGATGCGCTTCTTTCGCGCAGCGCGCGGCGGTGGGCATTCGACGCTCGCGGACGACAGCGCGGCGGGCGCTTCGGCCCAGGCGCGGCGGGTTGTTTCGAGAACTTTGGCGGCGTTCGCTGCGATGGCGCAGGCTGCTAGTGCATCGCGCGGTTCGGCGTGCGTTACGCCGTCGGGCTTCGGATCGTTGGTCACGTCGGGCCTCCAGTCGTGTATCCACGATGTATGACTCGATTGTATTGAGAATCATTCTCAATAACAAGCGGGATGTGCCAACCGCCTCAACCGCCTCACCCAGCCCGCATCAAAAACCGCGACAACACCCCCGACGAGTACATCCCCGCAATCGCCGTCAGAAATCCGGCGAAGGACGCCGGCGCGGCGGCATCGGCCGTATCGGAAATGGTGCGGACAACGGCGCACGGCACGCCGTGCTCGTAGCAGACCTGGGCGAGCGCCGCGCCTTCCATCTCGACCGCGAGCGCATCCGGCAGCGCAGCGCGCAACGCGCTCACCGCCTCGTGGCTCGCGATGAACTTGTCGCCGCTCACCACCAGCCCGCGATGCACGCGCGGCCGCATGACGGCGAAGCGCTCGGCGAGCGCGCCGCCTTCTGTTTCGATGAACGCGAGCGCCGCAGCGGCGAGCGCGTCCGACAACGCGCTGTCTGCGTCGAAATGCGTGCGCTCGAGCAGCGGCACTTCGTAGCGCGGGAAAAACGGCGACGCGTCCAGATCGTGCTGAAGCAGCGCGTTCGCGACGACGATATCGCCCACACGCACGTCCGCCCGCACGCCGCCCGCGACGCCGGTGAAAAGGATCGCATCGACGCCGAAGACATGGATGAGCGCGCTCGCCGTCGCGGCCGCGGCGACCTTGCCGATGCGCGCAAGCGTCACGACCACAGGCACGCCGTGCGCCTCGCCGACGTGATATTCGCGCTTGCCGAGCGTCACCGTGCGCACGTCGCCCGCGTCCCGCATGTGCGTGATCAGGTCGCCCAGTTCCTGCGGCAGCGCCGCCATGATCGCGAGCCGCTTCATTCGACGGCCTGTAGCTTGGCCACGGCCAGCGCCAGCCACTTCTCGCCGTGCCGCTTGAAGCGCACCTGCGCGCGGGCATCGCCGCCAGAACCTTCGAGCGCGGTCACGGTGCCCTCGCCGAACTTCGTGTGAAAGACGGCCTGCCCGACCTTGAAGCCGGTATCGGCCGCGCGCTGTTCGTTCGCGAACGACGGCAGCGCCGGACTCGGCGTCGATGGTCCGCCGCGTTCCTGTCCCGGCCGCGCGAACCAGTCGCGGCCCCAGCCGGCGTTGTCGGCGCGTCCGCCCCAGCGCGCGCCCGCTTCAACTTTCGGCGTGAGCCATTTGAGCGAGCCTTCCGGCAGTTCGTCGAAAAAGCGAGAGCGGATGTTGTAGCGCGTCTGGCCGTGAAGCATGCGGCTCTGCGCGAACGACAGATACAGCCGCTCCTTCGCCCGCGTGATCGCGACATACGCGAGCCGCCGCTCTTCTTCGAGCCCGTCGGATTCCTGCGCGCTGTTTTCGTGCGGGAAGAGCCCTTCTTCGAGCCCGGTGATGAACACCGCCGTGAACTCCAGTCCCTTCGCCGCGTGGACCGTCATCAACTGCACGGCGTCCTGTCCGGCTTGCGCCTGGTTGTCGCCCGCTTCGAGCGATGCATGCGACAGGAAGCCCGCGAGCGGCGTCATGGTGTCCGGATTCTGCGCGGGATCGGCGATGCCGGGCGCGTCCAACACTTCGATCTCGCCGTCCTCGCTCACCGCCTTGATCTCCTGCGCGGCCGTGGCGCCGGGGCGCAGCGGAATGGAGCGCGCGGGCGTATCCAGCCCGTAGCCTTCTTCGCTCACGAACGCCGCCGCTGCGTTCACCAGTTCCTGCAAGTTTTCGAGCCGGTCCTGCCCTTCCCGCTCGGTCTCGTAGAACGCGGCGAGTCCGCTTGCGCGCACGACGTATTCGACCGTTTCCGGCAGGCTCATCTGCTGCGTTTCGGCGCGCATCTTCGCGATGAGCGTCGCGAACGCGCCGAGGCTCGATCCCGCCTTGCCGGTCACGTAAGGCACGGCGGCGGCCATCGAACAGTTGTAGAGCCGCGCGGCGTCAGCCAGTTGCTCGATGGAACGCGCACCGATGCCGCGCGTCGGGAAATTGACGACGCGGGCAAACGCGGTGTCGTCGTTCGGGTTGTCGATTAGCCGCAGATACGCGAGCGCGTGCTTGATTTCCTGACGCTCGAAGAACCGCAAGCCGCCATACACGCGATACGCAATGCCCGCGTTCACCAGCGTATGTTCGATGGTGCGCGACTGCGCGTTGCTTCGATACAGCACCGCGATCTCGCCGCGCGCGAGGCCCGTGTTGATGAGCGCCTTGATTTCCTCGACGATCCAGCCCGCTTCCTGCGAATCGGTCGCGGCCTCATAAACGCGCACCGGCTCGCCGTGCCCCGCGTCCGTGCGCAGGTTCTTGCCGAGCCGCCGCGCGTTGTTCGCGATCAGATAGTTCGCCGTATCGAGAATATGGCCGTGCGAGCGGTAGTTCTGCTCCAGCTTGATGAGATTGCGCACGCGGAACTCGCGCTCGAAATCGTGCATGTTGCCGACGTTCGCGCCGCGAAACGCGTAGATGGACTGATCGTCGTCGCCCACGGCGAAGATCGCGTTGTGCTCGCCCGCTAACTGCTTCAGCCACGCATATTGCAGCTTGTTGGTGTCCTGAAACTCGTCGACGAGAATGTTGCGAAAGCGCGCCTGATAATGCGCGCGCAGCGGCGGATTGTGCGCAAGCAGCTCGTAACAGCGCAGCAGCAGCTCCGGAAAATCGACGACGCCTTCGCGCTGGCATTGCTGGTCGTAAGCCTCGTACAGCTCGACGAACTTGCGATTGAAGTTGTCGGTCGCATCGACGTCCTTCGGACGCAGCCCTTGTTCCTTCGCGTTGTTGATGAAGTACTGGAGATTCTTCGCCGGATACTTCTCGTCGTCGACGTTCAGGCCCTTCATGAGCCGCTTGATCGCGGAAAGCTGGTCCGCCGTATCGAGAATCTGGAACGACTGCGGCAGGCCCGCGTCGCGGTAATGCGCGCGCAACATGCGGTTGCACAGGCCGTGAAACGTGCCGATCCACATGCCGCGCGTGTCGATAGGCAGAAGCGCCGACAGGCGCGACATCATCTCGCGGGCCGCCTTGTTCGTAAACGTGACGGCGAGGATGGTCTGCGGCGATGCGTAACCCTGCTGAATGAGCCACGCAATGCGGGTGATGAGCACGCGCGTCTTGCCGCTGCCCGCGCCCGCGAGGATCAGCGCGGGCTCGTTCGGCAGCGTCACGGCGGCGAGCTGTTCGGGATTGAGGTTGGCGAGTAAATCGGGCATGGGAAAGTGAGCGGCGGCAAGCGCACCGAAGGAGCTGGCAAGGAGTCGCCAGCGAGCCGACCATTATAAGACCGCGCCGATGGCGTCGCCCGGCGAGCCATTCGCGGCCGCGGACCGGCCGCGCCCGGATTCGTCCGATTGCGCGGTCCAAACCTTATAATCGGTGATTACCCCGCATCTTTTCACGCATTTTTCGGCAGATTTCACGATGAGCGACAGCACGCTTGCGAAGAGTTTCGAGCCCCAGAACATCGAGTCCCAGTGGGGCCCGGAATGGGAAGAACGCGGCTATTCCGCGCCGACCTTCAAGGAAGGTGCCAAGAACTTCTCCATTCAACTGCCGCCGCCGAACGTCACCGGCACGCTGCACATGGGGCACGCGTTCAACCAGACCATCATGGATGGCCTCACGCGCTATCACCGCATGCTCGGCGAGAACACGCTGTGGGTGCCGGGCACGGACCACGCGGGCATCGCGACGCAGATCGTCGTGGAACGACAGCTCGATGCGCAAGGCATCTCGCGTCACGATCTGGGCCGGGAGGAATTCCTGAAGCGCGTGTGGGCGTGGAAGCAGGAATCCGGCTCGACCATCACGCGGCAGGTGCGCAGGCTCGGCGCGTCGATCGACTGGTCGCGCGAATACTTCACGATGGACGACAAGATGTCCGCCGCCGTGCGCGACGTGTTCGTCACGCTCTACAAGCAAGGGCTCATCTATCGCGGCAAGCGGCTCGTGAACTGGGACCCGGTGTTGGGTACTGCCGTGTCCGATCTCGAAGTCGTGAGCGAAGAAGAAAACGGCAGCCTCTGGCACATCAAGTATCCGCTGCCGGACGGCTCGGGGCATCTGACGGTGGCGACGACGCGCCCCGAAACCATGCTCGGCGACGTCGCCGTGATGGTGCATCCGGAAGACGAGCGTTATGCGCATCTCATCGGCAAGACGGTGGTGCTGCCGCTGTGCGACCGCGAGATTCCCGTGATCGCGGACGACTACGTGGACCGCGAGTTCGGCACCGGCGTCGTGAAGGTCACGCCCGCGCACGACTTCAACGACTACGCGGTCGGCCAGCGCCACAAGCTGCCGCAAATCGAGATTCTCACGCTCGACGCGAAGATCAACGACAACGCCCCCGAGAAATATCGCGGCATGGACCGGTTCGAGGCGCGCAAGCAGGTCGTCGCCGATCTCGAAGCGCTGGGTCTGCTCGATTCCGTCAAGCCGCACAAGCTGATGGTGCCCCGCGGCGACCGCACGGGCGTCGTCATCGAGCCGATGCTGACCGACCAATGGTTCGTCGCGATGAGCAAGCCCGCGCCCGAAGGCACGTTCAATCCGGGCAAGTCGATCGCCGAAACCGCACTCGACGTGGTGCGCAATGGCGAGATCAAGTTCGTGCCGGAGAACTGGACCACGACTTACTATCAGTGGCTCGAGAACATCCAGGACTGGTGCATCTCGCGTCAGTTGTGGTGGGGGCATCAGATTCCCGCGTGGTACGGCGAGAATGGCGAAATCTTCGTCGCGAAGAGCGAAGAGGAAGCGCGCGCCGACGCCGAACGCCAGGGCTACACCGGCACACTCAAGCGCGACGACGACGTGCTCGACACGTGGTTCTCCTCCGCGCTCGTGCCCTTCTCGTCGCTCGGCTGGCCGAACGAGACGAAGGAACTGAAGGCGTTTCTGCCTTCGTCGGTGCTCGTGACGGGCTTCGACATCATCTTCTTCTGGGTCGCCCGGATGGTGATGATGACCACGCATTTCACCGGCAAGGTGCCCTTCGAAACCGTTTATGTGCACGGCCTCGTGCGCGACGCGGAAGGCCAGAAGATGTCGAAGAGCAAGGGCAATACGCTCGATCCGATCGACATCGTGGATGGCATCGACCTCGAAACGCTCGTCGCCAAGCGCACGAGCGGCCTCATGAATCCGAAGCAGGCCGCGCAGATCGAGAAGAAGACGCGCAAGGAATTTCCCGACGGCATTCCGGCGTTCGGCACGGATGCGCTGCGCTTCACGATGGCGTCGATGGCCACGCTCGGTCGCAACGTGAATTTTGATCTGGCACGCTGCGAAGGGTATCGCAACTTCTGCAACAAGCTGTGGAACGCCACGCGTTTCGTCTTGATGAATTGCGAAGGCCACGATTGCGGTTTTGCGAACGTGGCCGGCTGCAAGCCCGGCGACTGCGGGCCCGGCGGCTATACCGACTTCTCGCAGGCGGACCGCTGGATCGTGTCGCTGCTTCAGCGCGTGGAAGCAGAAGTCGAGAAGGGCTTCGCGGACTATCGCTTCGACAATGTCGCAAGCGCAATTTACAAGTTCGTGTGGGACGAGTACTGCGACTGGTACCTCGAACTCGCGAAGGTGCAGATTCAGAACGGCACGCCCGAGCAGCAGCGCGCCACGCGCCGCACGCTCTTGCGCGTGCTGGAAACCGTGCTGCGTTTGGCGCACCCGGTCATTCCGTTCATTACCGAAGCGTTGTGGCAGAAGGTCGCCCCGTTGACGGACGCTTACCCGGCGGGCGCGAAGGAAGGCGAAGCGTCGATCATGACGCAGCCGTATCCGCGCGCCGAGACGAAAAAGCTGGATGAATCCGCTGAACAGTGGGCCGCCGAACTGAAAGCAGTGATCGACGCATGTCGTAATCTGCGTGGCGAGATGAACCTGTCGCCCGCGGTGAAGGTGCCCTTGCTCGCGCACGGCGACGCCGCGCGTCTTTCGTCGTTCGCGCCCTATGTCGCGGCACTCGCGCGTCTCGCGGAAGTGAAGATCATCGACGACGAAGCGGCGCTCGACAAGGAAGCGTCAGGCGCACCGGTCGCCATCGTCGGCGCGCACAAGCTGGTGCTGAAAGTGGAGATCGACGTGGCTGCCGAGCGCGAGCGTTTGACGAAGGAAGTCGAACGTCTTGGCGGCGAGATCGTCAAATGTAACGCGAAGCTGGGCAATGAAAGCTTTGTTGCAAAAGCGCCGGCCGCTGTCGTTGAACAGGAGCGCAAAAGGCTGGCAGAATTCAAGACCACTATCGAGAAGCTTCAGGCGCAATTATTGCGACTGCCCGTGTGATGGGAGTCGTTTTTACGCCCTGTTCAGTCGCTTCACTCGATGTTCTAAATGATTAAGAGGATCAGGGTCATCACATGCTAAAAGTTACCAAAGCGGTTTTTCCCGTTGCGGGTCTCGGCACACGGTTCCTCCCCGCGACCAAGGCTAGCCCGAAGGAAATGCTGCCGGTCGTCGACAAGCCGCTGATTCAGTACGCGGTCGAAGAAGCGATGGCCGCCGGCATCACCGAAATGATCTTCGTCACCGGCCGCAGCAAGCGTGCCATCGAAGATCATTTCGACAAGTCCTATGAGATCGAAGCCGAGCTGGAGGCGCGCGGCAAGGAGAAGCTTCTCGAACTCGTGCGCAGCATCAAGCCGAGCCACGTGGACTGCTTCTATGTGCGGCAGGCCGAGGCGCTCGGTCTCGGCCACGCGGTGTTGTGCGCCGAAAAGCTCGTCGGCGACAATCCGTTCGCCGTGATTCTCGCGGACGACTTGCTGTACGGCAGGCCGCCCGTCATGTCGCAGATGATCGAAGTCTTCGACCACTATCACAGCTCGGTGATCGGCGTCGAAGAGATTCCGCCGCAAGACACGAAGTCGTACGGCATCATCGACGGCAAGGAGTGGGAAGACAACATCGTCAAGCTCTCGGGCATCGTCGAGAAGCCGGAGCCGGCGGTTGCGCCGTCGAACCTGGGCGTGGTCGGCCGCTATGTGCTGAAGCCGCGTATTTTCGATCACATCCGCGCGCTCAAGCCCGGCGCGGGCGGCGAACTGCAACTGACGGATGCGATTCAGTCGCTGCTGTCGGATGAGCAAGTGCTCGCGTACAAGTATCACGGCACGCGTTTCGATTGCGGCAGCAAGCTCGGCTATCTGAAGGCGACGGTCGAATTCGCGCTGCGCCATCCGGAAGTGGCGAAGGACTTCGAAGAATACCTGCGCACGCGTTCGCCGGTTCTCGAAGGCTAAGCGTCAACGTCAACGGCCCTGTACGAAAAAATGCCCGTCACTTGCGTGACGGGCATTTTGCTTTTGCGCTCGAGATTTTCAGCGGCGCCGCATCAAGAAGATAAACGTCTTGTCCTGCGAACTCGACTCGACGATTTCGTTGCCGGTCTGCTTGGCGAACGCGGCGAAATCGCGTTGCGAGCCGGGATCGGTTGCGAGCACTCTTAGAATCTGGCCGCTCGTCATGTCGGCCAGCGCCTTCTTCGCCCGCAGAATCGGCAACGGGCAGTTGAGCCCGCGTGCGTCGACTTCCTTGTGAACTTCCATCGCGATTGAACCTTCCGTGTGCCTGATGGTTCCATTTTAACGCAGCGGTTGGAGATCTACCTGCCGGCCGAGCGTTGCCCTCCTTCGCTTCCCTTGGGAGTTTTCCACTTCACGGCTCCAGTGCGAGCGGATAGATTTTTCAGCTCTCGTTCACCAACCTTCGCAGTCTCTGCGTGCCCGGCGCCTTTCGACCGCGTGCGTCGGCGGAACTGTATAAAATTTTGTACAATGCCCCGATGAGAAAGAAATCCGCTGGGTCGGCTCGTCCTATGACGACATCCTTGAGTTTCCCTCTGCGGCACGGCGCGAAGCAGGCTTCCAACTTGGCCGTCTGCAAGTCGGGCTTGATCCCGAAGACTGGAAGCCCTTCAACGATGTTGGCCCCGGTGTGCGCGAGATCCGCATCAGGGGCACAAGCGGAATCTTTCGCGTTATGTACGTAGCGAAGTTCGAAGAAGCGGTTTTCGTATTGCATTGCTTCCAGAAGAAATCGCAAGCGACATCCACGCACGACAAGGAGATCGCCGCCGCTCGCTATCGGGCGATCGTTCGGGAAAGAAAGGCACGAACATGAACAAGGTTGACACGAAAGTCCGACACGTGACCAAGCGAGGTGCGAACATCTTCGCAGAGCTTGGTTTCGCGCCCGCGGAAGCACGCCGGTATCAAGCCGAGTCACAGGCGCTCATCGGTCAGACGCTCTTGCTTAAAGAGCAACTCATGGACGAGCTGGCGGCCTGGATCGAAGCGCAAGAACTGAAGCAAGCCGACGCCGCCGAGATTCTTCACGTCACGCGGCCACGCGTGTCGGACGTCGTCAACAAGAAGTCGAGCAAGTTCACCATCGACTCGCTCGTGGAAATGCTCGCCCGCATAGGCAAGCCGGTCACGCTGGTCGTCGGCTGACGGCGGTATCAACGCGAACGCGGGCGATGCTTTGTGGGGCGCTCAAAGGTCCACTGGCCTCCCGCTCGCATAGGCTTCCCGCAGCGCGATGCCGATGCGCGTCGCCTCTCGCGCATCGTTCAGCGTGAGACCGGTCGGCGTGCCGTCCTTCAGCAGCGCGACGAACGCCTGCGCCTCGCGCAAGAACGCATCCTCGAAACGCTCGAAGAACGTCGGCGTGCACGCGTTGCGCATGCCGTGCTCATCCGCGATTTCGACGCGGTTCAGCCGCGGATTGCGCCCGACCGACAGCGCCCCCGCCGTGCCGATTACTTCGGTCTGCGTATCATGTCCGTGCGCCATCGTGCGCGAGGCGTAGAACACGGCGAGCCGGCCATCGTCGAATTCGACGACGCCCACGCCGTTGTCGATATCGCCGCATTCGTGCAAGCCCTCGTGTATCGCGATCGTGCCGCTCGCGAACACGCGTTTCGCACGCGGATTGCCGAGCATCCAGCGCGCGAGGTCGATGTCGTGCACGCTGCAATCGAGAAAGAGTCCGCCCGAAGTCGGCGCGAAGCGCACGAAGAAACCATCGGGGTCGTTCTTGTCGCAGGTCTGCGAGCGCACCATGAACGGCCGGCCGATCGCGCCCTTCCCGACTTGCTCGAACGCATCGCGATAACTCGCGTCGAAGCGGCGCACGAAGCCGATCATCACGTGCAATTGCGGATGCCGTGCGTGGGCTTCGATCACGCGGTCGCATTCGGCGAGATCGAGCGAGAGCGGCTTTTCGCAGAAGACGTGCTTGCCCGCCTCCAGCGCGGCGATGATCTGCCGCGCGTGCAGCGATGTGGGCGTGACGAGCCACACTGCATCGACCGATGCGTCGGCAAGCAGCGCGTCGTAGTCCGCGTAGAGCGCAAGCTCCGGCAAGCGTTCGCGCGCCCACGCGCGTTCCTCGTCGACGGGACTGCACGCGGCAACGAGCTTCGCGCTCGGCACATGCCACGCGAGGTTCTCCGCGTGGCGCCGGCCCAGCCGGCCGAGCCCGACAATTCCTACGCGCACCACGCTCACCACGCGCACCGCGCTCACGCTTGTTGCTCCGCAAGCCGCACGATGCGCTTCTCGCGCCACGAAAGCGTCGCGGCTTCGGCCAGTTCCAGCGCCTTCAGGCCATCGGCGACCGTCGTGCGGACCGGCTTGCCGTGATTGACGGCATCGAAGAAATGCGCGATCTCCAGCGCATACGCCGCGCGGTAACGTTCGAGAAAGAACGCTTCCGGCACGTCCGACGAGACGGCCGTCTTCGAATACGCGGTCACTTCGGTCGGCCGCACATTGCCCGCCTGAAGCATGCCGGCGCTGCCGAGCAATTCGAACCGCTGATCGTAGCCATACGCCGCGCGCCGCGCCGTGTTGATCTGGCACAGCCGGCCGCGCTTCGTGCGGATCGTGACCGCGGTCGAATCGATATCGCCGGCATCCGCGATAGCCGGATCGGAGAGGCAACTGCCGGTCGCGTGCAGCGTCTCGGCTTCGTCATCGAGCATCCAGCGGAAGATGTCGAAGTCGTGGATCAGCATGTCCTTGAAGATGCCGCCCGAATGCTTGATGTATTCGACCGGCGGCGCGCCCGGATCGCGGCTCGTGACGATCAGCATTTCCGGATCGCCGATCTCGCCGGCATCGACGCGGGCTTTCAGCGCCGAGAACGTCGGATCGAAGCGCCGTTGGAAGCCGATCATGCATACGACGCCCGCGCGTTGAACGGCATCGGCGCAGGCGCGCGCGCGTTCGAGCGTCAGGTCCACCGGCTTCTCGCAGAATACGTGCTTGCCTTGTGAGGCCGACTGCATGATGAGGTCCGCGTGCGTGTCCGTGCTCGAACACACGACGGTCGCGCCGATCGTCGCATCGCCCATTGCGCCGTCGATATCGGCTACTTGCGCGCCGTGCTGTTCCGCAAGCGCGGCCGCCGCGTCACGGTTCACATCGACGACATACTTCAGCCGCACGCCCGGCTGCCGCGCCAGATTCGCCGCGTGAATCTTGCCGATGCGCCCCGCTCCAAACACCGCCACGTCAATCGTCATAACCGCCTGTCTCCCTGGATTCTTCGACGTTCAATTCGAGCCGGTACGCGAGCGCGATGAAAAGCGCCTGGCACAGGCAGATGGTGCTCGTTAGCGAGCGAAACGCAAACGCGCTGCCCTCCTTCACGAGCAGACTCGCGCTCGCATGACGCGCGAGCGGCGAAAGCTGGCTATCGGTGATGACGAGCGTTGCCGCGCCGTGATGCTGCGCCGCGCGCACACAATACTGCGTCTCCTTGCCGTACGGCGCGAAGCTGATCGCGATGAGCACGTCGCCCTTCTTCACGCTGCGGATCTGTTCGCGGAACATGCCGCCGACGCCCGAGATCAGATGCACGCGCTTCTTCGTATGGCCGAGCGCATAGACGATGTAGCTCGCCACCGCGAACGAGCGGCGCACGCCGATCACGTAGATGTTCTCCGCCTTCTCGAGCATCTCGACGGCGGCTTCGAACTGCGCGTCGTCGAGGCCGGCTTCGAGTTCGTCCAGACCCGCGCGGCTCGCCGCGATGAATTCGCGCGCCACGGAAACGCCCGAAGCGACGCCGGCCTTCTCGTCGATCAGCTTGCGAATGCGCTGCTGATAGCTCTGCGCCGTGCTGCCGCCCGCGTATGCCTGCCGGAACACCGCCTGAAGGTCGGAGAAGCCGGAGAAGCCGAAACGCTGCGCGAAACGCACGACCGCGGACGGATGCACGCCGCACGACGCGGCGATATCGCTCGTGCGGTCCATCATCACGCTCTGCCGATGCTGCTCGATATACGACGCCACGCTCTTCAGCTGGCGCGGCAGCGAATCGTACGCATCGGTGATCCGCTGCATCAGGTCGTCGACAGAAAGGACGTCGGTACTGGTTTCATCCTGCATGGAAAGCCCGGTTCGTCGGCGCCCGAAAGCGAGCGCCGGTGCAGCCGATTATAGAAAGCCCGCGCGCGATTTGGAAAGCATTTTCCATTTGTCGCACCGTTGAAATATCTATTGCAGACCGCCGAAAACTGACCTACTCTTGCTCGTGAGCATGGTGAGAGCGGCTCGTCGCCCTCGAACGGCTCGCCAAAAGATCACACCAGACAACAACCGAGATAGGTGGAGACAATGACCCTTTGCAACGGTCGGGCCGCGCTGCGCGCGCTGGCGGCTGCTGCTGCGCTGTGCAGCGCCGCGTTGTTCACGACGTCCCCCGCTCACGCGGCGCCGGACGCCAGATTCGTGCTCATCAGCCACGCGCCGGACTCGGACTCGTGGTGGAACACCATCAAGAACGCGATCAAACAGGCGGACGAAGACTTCAACGTCCAGACCGACTATCGCAATCCGCCCAACGGCGACATCGCCGACATGGCGCGTCTCATCGAACAGGCCGCCGCGCGCAATTACGACGGCGTGATCACGACGATCGCGGACTTCGACGTGCTGAAGAGCGCGCTCAACAAGGTGACGGCCAAGAAGATCCCGCTCGTCACGATCAACTCGGGCACCGAGGAACAAAGCGCGCAACTCGGCGCGATCATGCACATCGGTCAGCCGGAATACGTGGCGGGTAAAGCGGCCGGCGAGAAGGCGAAAGCGGCCGGCGTGAAGTCGTTTCTGTGCGTGAACCATATCGCGACGAACACGGTGTCGTTCGACCGTTGCCGCGGTTTCGCCGATGCCATCGGTGTGGACTACAAGGCGTCCACGGTCGACTCGGGACAGGACCCGACCGAGATCCAGTCGAAGGTCTCGGCGTTCCTGCGCAATCATCCGGACACGCAGGCGATTCTCACGCTCGGACCGACGCCCGCTTCCGCGACGCTCAAGGCCGTGACGCAAATGGGCCTGCAAAACAAGGTCTATTTCGTGACCTTCGACTTCTCCGACGACATCGCGAAGGCGATCAAGGACGGCACGATCAAGTTCGCCATCGACCAGCAACCGTACTTGCAGGGCTACATTCCGGTCGCGGTGCTCGCCATCGTGAAGAAGGAACACACCACCGATCCGGCGAAGATCCGTCAGCTTCTCGAAGCGAACCCGAAGTTCAAGGCGCGCCTCGAAACCTACGGCTTGCAGCCGTCGTACGGGCCGAAGAACATTCGCTCGGGCCCGGGCTTCATCACTAAAGACAATCTCGACAAGGTCGTGAAGTACGCCGGGCAGTATCGCTGATGCGCGGCTGACCTTCTTCGGGCGGCGCGTCACGCGAGCCGCCGCCCGCGTTTCTCAGACATCGACATGCTGCTGCGTCCGTTCGCGGACGCGGCAGGACCGCACGCATCCGTACCGCATTTGTGATCGTTTCAAGGAGCCATCATGGGCGTAGCCGGCAAGCACTATCCTCCACACGCGAATCCTCAGCACGACAGCGCCGACGCTGCGACCGACAAGGACAGGTCATCGGACGAGCGGGTGCGCCGACAGTCGTGGTTCGGGCATCTGCTCAACCGTCCGGAATTCGCCGCGATATCGGGCACGGTGCTGGTATTCATCGTATTCGGCTTCGGCGCGGGCTCGTCGGGCATGTTCAACCTCGACGGCGTGATGAACTGGTCGCAAGTGGCCGCCTACCTCGGGCTGCTCGCGGTCGGCGCGTGCCTTTTGATGATCGCGGGCGAATTCGACTTGTCCATCGGCTCGATGATCGGCTTCGCCGGCATGATGGTCGCGCTGCCCTCGGTCTATTTTCACTGGCCGATTTCCGTCTCGATTCTCTTCGCATTCGCTGCGTCCATGCTGCTCGGCGCGCTCAACGGCTATCTCGTGATGCGCACGCGCCTGCCGTCATTCATCGTCACGCTCGCGTTTCTGTTCATTCTGCGCGGCCTGACGCTCGCCCTCTCGATCATGTTCGCGGACCGCACGATCATCTCCGGCGTCGGCGATCTCGCGCAGAAAGACTGGGTCGCCGATACGCTCTTTCATGGCGTAGCGCTGCACGGCTTCTTCACGTGGCTCGCGCATCTGGGCATCGGCAAGCTGCTCGATAGCGGCGAGCCGCTCGTGCCCGGCATCCCGAAGGTCATCATCTGGTGGCTCGTGCTCGCGGCGATCGGCGCGTTCGTGCTCGCGAAAACGCGCTACGGCAACTGGATTCTCGCGGTCGGCGGCGATGCGAACGCCGCGAAAAACGTCGGCGTGCCGGTGAAGCGCGTGAAGATTTCGCTCTTCGTGCTGACTGCGTTCTGCTCGTGCCTCTTCGCCGTGCTGCAAGTGTGCGATATCGGCTCGGCGGCGGCGGATCGCGGCTTGCAGAAGGAATTCGAAGCGATCATCGCGGCGGTCATCGGTGGCACGTTGCTCACAGGCGGTTACGGCTCGGTCGTCGGCGCATGTTTCGGAGCACTGATCTTCGGCGTCGTGCAGATCGGCATCACCTACACGAACGTGAGCTCCGACTGGTTCCGCGTGTTTCTCGGCGTGATGCTGTTGATCGCCGTGCTCTTCAATCACTACGTGCGCCGCCGCGTGTCGCAGGCGCAATGAGGACGACCGCCATGAACGACGACAACATTCTCGCGCTGGAAAACGTCAGCAAGTTCTTCGGCAAGGTGATCGCGCTCAACGGCGTCACGTTGCGGCTCAAACGCGGCGAAGTGCACTGTCTGCTCGGCGATAACGGCGCGGGCAAGTCCACGCTCATCAAGACGCTGGCAGGCGTGCACGCGCCTTCTGCTGGCCAGTATCTGGTCGATGGCAAGCCCGTGCATTTTCAATCGCCGAAGGAAGCGCTCGACCTCGGCATCGCGACGGTGTATCAGGACCTCGCGCTCGTGCCGCTGCTGTCGGTCGCGCGCAACTTCTTCATGGGCCGCGAGCCGCAGAAGAAGCGTTTCGGTCTTTTCAGCGTGATGGACCTCGATCTCGCCGCCGAAACGTCGCGTGCCAAGCTCGCGGAAATGGGCATCAACGTGCGCGATGCGCATCAGCCTATCGGCACCATGTCCGGCGGCGAGAAGCAATGTCTCGCGATTGCGCGCGCCATTCACTTCGGCGCGCGCGTGCTGATTCTGGACGAACCGACCGCCGCGCTCGGCGTGAAGCAGAGCTTCAATGTGCTCAAGCTCATTCACAAGGCGCGCGCGAAAGGCATCTCCGTGATCTTCATCACGCATAACGTGCACCACGCGTATCCGATCGGCGATTCCTTCACGCTGCTCAACCGCGGCCGTTCGATGGGCACCTTCACGAAGGACACCATCACGAAGAACGAAGTGCTCGACATGATGGCGGGCGGCGCGGAAATGCAGAAGATGATCGGCGAGCTCGAAGGCGCGACCATCTGATACCAGGGACATCATTCATGCCTGCACAAAACACTTCCCGTTTCGCGCCGGATCGCACGCGCGATATCGTGTGCCTCGGGCGTCTCGCCGTCGATCTGTATGCGCAGCAAGTCGGCGCGCGGCTCGAAGACGTATCGACGTTTGCAAAGTATCTGGGCGGATCGTCGGCGAATATCGCGTTCGGCTGCGCGCGGCTCGGGCTCAAGTCGTCGATGCTCGCGCGCGTCGGCAACGACCACATGGGGCGCTTTCTCACCGAAACGCTCGCGCGCGAAGGCTGCGATATCAGTCACGTTCGAACCGATCCCGAGCGGCTGACCGCGCTCGTGCTGCTCGGCATAGAAGACCGCGATACGTTCCCGCTCGTCTTCTATCGCGAGAACTGCGCGGACATGGCCGTCGACGAAAGCGATTTCGACGAAGCGTATATCGCGTCATCGAAGGCGCTGCTGATCACGGGCACGCACTTTTCGACGGAGCACGTGAACCGCACGAGCCGCCGCGCGCTCGAATATGCGCGACGCAATCAGGTCCGCACGATACTCGACATCGACTATCGGCCGGTGTTGTGGGGTCTCACGGGCAAGGCCGACGGCGAGACGCGCTTCGTGGCGAACGAAGGCGTGACCGCGCATTTGCAGCGTATTTTGCCGCTGATGGATCTCGTGATCGGCACCGAAGAAGAGTTCCGTATCGCGGGCGGCAAGGATCGTCTCATCGATGCGCTCACGATGGTGCGTACCGTCACGAGCGCGACGCTCGTGGTGAAGCGCGGGCCGCTCGGATGCTCGATCATCGAAGGCGCGGTGCCCGCTTCCATCGACGACGCGCCGATACACGGCGGCGTCGAAGTGGAAGTGCTGAACGTGCTCGGTGCAGGCGATGCGTTCGCCTCCGGCTTCCTCTCGGGCTGGCTGCGCGATGCGCCGCTCGAAGCCTGCGCGAGCGCGGCGAATGCCTGCGGCGCGCTCGTCGTTTCGCGACACGGCTGCGCGCCCGCGATGCCCACGCCCGCCGAACTCGACTATTTCCTCGCCGCCGCGAAGCAAGACCCGACGCGCATGCGCCGCCCCGACCGCGATGCGACGCTCGCGCGGCTGCATCGCGTGAGCCCTGCGCGCAAGGCATGGGACGAAGTGCTGGGCTTCGCGTTCGATCATCGCAACCAGTTCTTCGAACTCGCGCAGCAAACGGGCGCAAGCGAAGCGCGCATAGCGGCGCTCAAGGGCTTGTTCGTCGAAGCGGTCGCGCAGACGGAAAAGGACTTGCAACTCGAAGGACGTATCGGCGTGTTGATCGATGACCGCTATGGACAGGATGCGCTGAACGCGGCAACGGGGCGCGGCTGGTGGATCGGCCGGCCGGTGGAGTTGCCCGGCTCCATGCCGCTCGTCTTCGATCATGGCCGATCGGTCGGCACGACGCTCGTCGAATGGCCGCGCGAGCATGTGGTGAAGTGCCTCGTTCACTATCACCCGGATCATCCGCATGACGTGCGCCTCGAACAGGAAGCGCAGTTGCGCGCGCTCTACGATGCGGTGCAGGCAAGCGGCCACGAACTGCTGCTCGAAGTGATCGTGCCGAAGAACGGACCGCCCGTTGCGGACGACACCGTCTATCGCGCGTTGAAGCGCCTCTATAACCTTCAGTTATACCCGGAGTGGTGGAAGCTCGAACCGATGAGCGCGGCGCAATGGCAAGCCGTCGATGGCCTGATCGCCGAGCGCGATCCGTATTGCCGTGGCGTCGTGCTATTGGGCCTGTCCGCGGGCGTCGATCAGTTGCGCGATGGCTTCAGGGAAGCGGCATCGTCGAAGACATGCAAAGGCTTTACTGTAGGCCGCACCATCTTTCACGAGCCGAGTCACGCATGGCTTGCGGGCGAAATAAGCGACGACGAACTCATCGCCCGCGTGCGCCGCACGTTCGAGACGTTGATCGCGGCATGGCGCGATGCGCGCGCATCGCAAGATACGACCGCCGATATCAAGACCCTTCACGCAACCCAGGAGCAGGCCGCATGAACGCAGTGGCTTCCACCATCAGACTGACCGCCGCGCAGGCGCTCGTGCGCTATCTCGCGGCACTGCGCACTGAACACGGCGAGCCGCTGTTCGGCGGCGTATTCGCGATCTTCGGGCACGGCAATGTCGCGGGCATGGGCGAGGCGCTCTATCGGCATCGCGAAGAACTGCCGACGTATCGCGCGCATAACGAACAAGCGATGGCGCATAGCGCGATTGCCTTCGCCAAGGCGCACATGCGACGCCGCATGATGGCGGTGACGACTTCGATCGGGCCGGGCGCGACGAATCTCGTCACAGCGGCCGCGCTCGCGCATGTGAACCGCTTGCCGGTGCTGCTCTTGCCCGGCGATATCTTCGTCTCGCGCGCGCCTGACCCCGTGTTGCAGCAAGTCGAAGATGCACATGATGGCGGCGCATCCGCGAACGATGCGCTGAAGGCCGTGTCGCGTTACTTTGATCGCATCGTGCATCCCGCGCAGTTGTTGAGCGCGTTGCCGCGCGCCATTCGCGTGTTGACCGATGCCGCGCAATGCGGACCCGTGACGCTCGCGCTGCCGCAGGACGTGCAGGCGATGGCGTACGACTACCCTGCTTCGTTCTTCGAGCCGCGTGCAGTCGAGTTTCATGCGCCGGCCGCATCGTCGCGCGAGATCGAGCGTGCCGCCGCGTTGCTGCGTGAATCACGCGAACCGATGATCGTGTCGGGCGGCGGCGTGCTGTATGGTCTCGCCACCGAGGCGCTGCGCGACTTCGCACACAAGCACGGCATTCCGGTCGCGGAAACGCAGGCGGGCAAGGGCGCGCTCGCATGGGACGACGCGTTGAACGTGGGCGGCATCGGCGTGACGGGCTCATCGTCCGCGAACGAACTGGCGCATGCGAGCGATTGCGTGCTCGCTGTCGGCACGCGCTTGCAGGACTTCACGACGGGATCGAACACGCTCTTCACAGCGGCCAAGCTTCTCGCCATCAACGCCAATCCGTTCGATGCGCTGAAGCAAAACGCCGTGGCCGTCGAAGCGGATGCGCGTCTCGCGCTCGATGCGTTATCGCAAGCGCTCGGCGACTGGCGTGCGGCGCCCGAATGGACCACGCGCGCGCAACGTCTTGCGAACGACTGGCGCGAGACCGTCGCGCATGTGACGAACACGCCGCCGGACGGCCGCTTGCCGCGCGAAGCGGAGGTGATCGGCGCGGTGCAACGTTCGCACGATGCGTCGCCGACCGACGATATCGTCGTCTGCGCTGCGGGAACGCTGCCCGCCGACTTGCAGAAGCTCTGGCGCACGGGCGCGCCGGGCGGCTATCACGTCGAATACGGCTATTCGTGCATGGGCTATGAGATCGCGGGCGGCCTCGGCGTGAAGCTCGCGCGGCCCGAACGCGAAGTGATCGTGATCGTCGGCGACGGTAGCTATCTGATGATGAATAGCGAGCTGGCTACATCGGTGATGCTCGGCGCGAAGCTCATCGTCGTATTGCTCGACAATCGCGGCTATGGCTGCATCAACCGCTTGCAGCAGGCGTGCGGCGGCGCGCCGTTCAACAATCTCCTCGACGATTGCAAGCAAGGCGATTCGGGCGCGCCGCACATCGACTTCGCCATGCACGCGCGTTCGATGGGCGCGCTCGCGGAACACGTCGCCAACGTCAATGAATTGCAGGACGCGATGAAGCGCGCGCGGGCTGCGGACCGCAGCTATCTGATCTCCATCGACACCGATCCCGCCCGCACCACCGATGAAGGCGGATGGTGGTGGGAAGTGGCGGTGCCCGAAGTCTCGGATCGCGATGCGGTCATGTCCGCGCGCGCGAAGTATGAACGCGCGCTGAAGGCTCGCGCGGGCAACATCGACTAAGCATCAAAAGGACACGACACCATGCCCCTGAATGTCCGCATCGGCATCAACCCCTTGTCATGGATGAACGACGACTTGCCTTCGCTCGGCGGCGAGACGCCGCTTTCCGTGGCGCTGACCGAAGGCAAGCGCATCGGCTATGAAGGCTTCGAGCTCGGCAACAAGTTCCCGCGCGAACCGCAGGCGTTGAAGGCGCTGCTCGCGCAATACGATCTCGCGCTCGTCTCCGGCTGGTATTCCGGCCAGCTCGCGCGACGCAGCGCGGAAGAAGAGATCGAAGCGGTAGGCCCGCACCTCGACCTGCTTGCGCAAAACGGCGCGACCGTCATGGTCTATGGCGAAGTCGCGGATTCGATTCAGGGCGCGCCGCGTCCGTTGTATCAGCGTCCGCGCTTCTTTTCGGATGCGCAATGGTCGCAATATGCCGAGCGGCTGAACCGCTTTGCCGAATACACGCTTTCTAAGGGCGTGCGCGTCGCCTATCATCATCACATGGGCGCGTATGTCGAAACCCCGGCGGACGTGGACCGTTTGATGGCGCTGACGAGCGATGACGTCGGCCTGCTTTTCGATGCCGGCCATATCACGTTCGCCGGCGGCGATGCGTTGAGCGTGCTGCAAAAGCACATTGCGCGCGTGTGCCATGTGCATTGCAAGGATGTGCGCACCGATATCGTGAAGCTCGCGCGTAACCGAAACTGGAGCTTTCTCGATGCGGTCATCAACGGCGCGTTCACGGTGCCGGGCGACGGCGCGGTGGATTATCCCGGCATCGTCGCGTGTCTTGCTGCGCATGACTATCGCGGCTGGCTCGTGGTGGAAGCGGAACAAGACCCCGTGATTGCGCCGAGCTATGCGTATGCCGACAAGGGCTATCGCACGCTGCGCGCGCTCGTCGATGCAACGTACAAGGAGGCGGCATGAGCCTGCTAGTGAAAGCATCGCGCGAAGGCCAGACCATCGCGCGCGTTACACCGGATTCCGCGGGCTGGAAGCATGTGGGCTTCGCCGCGTATCGCATGGATGCGGACGATGTCGTGCACGTGTACGACGCGGATCGCGAAAGCTGCATCGTCGTGCTGACGGGAACGGTCAGCATCGAAGCGGGCGACGAGCATTGGCAGTCGATCGGCTCGCGCGACAGCGTGTTCGAAGACGCCGCGCCGTATGCGGTCTATGTGCCGCCGAAGCTCGCCGCCATCGTGCGGGCCGAGCGCGAAACGGAGCTTGCGGTGGCAAGCGCGCCTGCAACGGGACGCTATCCGCCTCGCCTCATCGAGCCATCGCAGATGAAACGCTCGACTCGCGGCAAGCACGCGAATACGCGCTACGTCTGCGATATTCTCCCGCAAACCGAAACCGCCGAGTCGCTGCTCGTGGTGGAAGTGAGAACGCCCGGCGGACATGCATCGAGTTATCCTCCGCATAAACATGATCAGGACAACGTACCAACCGAGAGCGCACTCGAAGAGACGTACTATCATCGCTTGAACCCGCCGCAAGGCTTTGCGTTCCAGCGCGTCTATACCGACGAGCGCGATCTCGACGAAACCATGGCCGTGGAAGATCACGATGTCGTGATGGTGCCGCGCGGCTATCACCCGGTCGTCGTGCCGTATGGCTACGACAACTACTATCTGAACGTGATGGCGGGCGACAAGCGGACGTGGCACTTCAAGAACGACCCGAAGCACGAATGGATCGTGGAGCGCGACAGCAAAGGCTGATTCACCCTACCGACAACCACTCGCGCATTACGTCGTCACGCTGCTCCAGTTGCGCGAGCGAACCGTCGAAGCGCACCGCGCCGTGTCCCATCACTGCGACGCGCGCATCGAGCATGCGCGCGATCGTGAGCCGCTCTTCGATCAGCAGTATCGCGACGCCGCGTTCGCGCAGCGTCGAGAGGCACGCGGCGACTTGCGCGATGACCTGCGGGGCGAGCCCTTCGCCGGGCTCGTCGATGACGATGAGCGATGGATCGCCCATCAGCGTGCGCGCGAGCGACAGCATCTGCTGCTCGCCGCCGGATAGCGCGCCGGCCTTCACCGACGCGCGCTCCTTCAACGCGGGAAAGAGCGCGTACGCATCGTCGAAGGCGAAGCGCGTGCCTTTACGTTCGCCGAGCGCGAGGTTCTCGCGCACGCTCAAGGCGGGGAATACATCGCGCGTTTCCGGCACATAGCCGATCCCCAGCCGCGCGATGCGAAACGCGCGCTGTCCGACGAGTTGCGCGTCGCGATAACGCATATCGCCCGCGCATCGCACGAGGCCCATGATCGCTTTCGCGAGCGTCGAACGGCCTGAACCATTGCGGCCGACAAGCGCGACCGCCTCGCCTTCTGCAACCGACAAGTTCACGCCGTGCAGCACTTGCGCCGCGCCGTACCATGCGCGCAAGTCCTCGATGCGCAGAAGCACGCTCATGGCGCGGCTCCCAGATAAGCCTCCTGCACATCATGATTGCGACGGATCGCATCGGGCGTATCGGAGGCGATCACGCGCCCTCGAACCAGCACCGATACGCGATCCGCAAGCGAGAACACCGCATCCATGTCGTGTTCGATGACGAGCAGCGTGCGGCCTTCCGTCGTCGCGCGAATCAACGCGAGCGCGCGCGCCGCTTCCGCGCGATTCATGCCCGCAGTGGGTTCGTCGAGCAGAATGAGCGGCGCATCCGTTGCGAGCGCGACGCCCAGATCGAGCGCGCGCTGCTCGGCATACGTGAGGCGCGCGGCGGGCTCGTCGGCGCGTGAAGAAAGACCGATGGCATCGAGCATCGCGCCGGCACGCTCGTCGATCGCGTGGGAGCGAAACCAGCGATCCACCCATCGCGACGACGCCGCGCCCATCACCGCGCACCGAAGGTTGTCGAACACGGACAGACGCGCGAACACGCTCGTCGTCTGGAAGCTGCGCGCGAGCACGCGGCTCACGCGCTGCGGCGGCTTGCCGGTGATATCGACGCCCCGCGCGACGATGCGGCCCGCGTCCGGCTTCGCGCGGCCCGAGATCAGATCGAAGAGCGTCGACTTGCCCGCGCCGTTCGGTCCGATGATCGCGTGGCGCTCGCCATTCTCGATGCGCAGATCGACGCCGCGCAGAACTTCGGTCGCGCCGAATCGCTTGACGATGCCTTCGACGTGTAGTGCCGACGTCATCGCGCGTGCTCCCTTCGTGCGCTTATGCGAGCGAGCCAAAGCCCGAGCAACGCGCACGGCACCACAATCCACCACGCGCCGCGCGACGGCGTGACGGCATCGGCGTGACGCGCATAGAGCGTCTCGACCGCAACCACGACTGCAACGCCCCACGCAATCGCGCTCAGCACGCGCAGGACGAGCGCGCGCCAATCGCGCGTCACAAGGCCCGCGACGCCATCCGGCAACGCGACGACCGCCCACATGAAGAAAAGCCCGAGGTACATCGGCCACGCGGCGGACACGCTCGCGACGCCTACGCTGAAAAACGTCAGCAGCACCGCGCCGATCACGGGACCGAAGAACGATGCCGTGCCGCCGATCACGGTCGCCACCAGCACGCCGGTCGAGCGCGCGAGCCCGACGCTTTCCGCCGACACGAGTTCGACACTGACGAGCGACAGCACGCCCGCGACGCCCGCAAAGAACGCCGACACGAAAAGCATCGCGAAGCGCACGCGGCGCGGCGCAAAGCCGATGGCCGCGGCGCGCGCCGGGTTGTCGCGCACGGCGTTGGCGAGCCGGCACATCGGCGTGCGCGTGAACGCGAACATCGCGAGAGTCGAGACGATGCACCAGCACGCGATCAACGCATACGCCTGCCACAGCGGGCCGAACGTCCACGCGAAGAACGGCGGTCCGCTCGCGCGGTCGATGCTCACGCCGCCTTCGCCGCCGAACCAGCCGGGAACGAGCCACACGCTCGCCGCGACGAGCTCCCCGATGCCGAGCGTGATCATCGCGAACGCGGTGCCCGCGCGCTGCGTCGAGATCGCGCCGATGGGCACGGCGGCTAGCGCGGCGGCGCATCCGCCGATGAGCGGCAGCAGCGGCAAAGGCACGCGCAAGCCGTTGAACACATGCGCGGCGGCGAACGCGCCGAGGCCCGCATACACCGCGTGCCCGAACGACAGCAAGCCGGTTTCGCCGAGCAGCAGGTTGAACGAGAGCGCGAAGACGATCAACGTCGCCGTCTGCGCGAGATACGCGAGCAGCCACGATTGATGGAAGAAAATAGGCGGCAGCGCGAGCGCGGCCATTAGCAGGACGAACGGGACCGACCTATGCATCGCGCGTGCGCTCGCCCATGAATCCGTGCGGGCGCGCGGCGAGCATCGCCACGAGCAGCAGATACGGCAGGACCGGCGCAAGCTGCGCGAGGGTCAGCGCGCGCCACGCATCGGGCAATGCGATGCCGAACGATGCCGCGATGCTGCCCGCCGATGCCGTCGAGCCGACCGCGAAAGTCTGCGCGCAGCCGATCAGGAGCGACGCGATGAGCGCGCCCGACAGCGAGCCTATGCCGCCGATCACCACGACGACGAACACGATAGGCCCGACCGCATCGGCCATCGCGGGTTCGATCACGGCAAGCGGCGCGCCGATCACGCCGGCGAGCGCGGCGAGCGCGGTGCCGACCGCGAAGACCGTCGTGAAGACGCGCGGCACGTCATGGCCGAGCGTCTCGACGGTTGCCGGATGCGTCAGCGCTGCGCGCACGACGAGGCCGGTGCGGGATGTGCGAAGCACGATGGCGAGCGCGCCGAGCATCGCGATGGAAAGCGTCATCATAAAAACGCGATAGCGCGGGAAGGCCGCCCCGTAGAGCGTGAAGAGCGGGCCGTCGAGCGCGTGAGGGATCGTCGCGGGCAAGGGACCGAGGCCCCAGACGAGCTTCACGCCCTCGCCTATCACCATGGCCGCGCCGAATGTCAGCAGCAGTTCCGCGAGCGCGCCGCGCGAATGCACGCGTCGCAAAAGATATCGCTCGAACAGTGCGCCGAGCGCGCCGACCACGAGCGGCGCCAGAACCAGCGCGACCCAGAATCCGCTATGGATGGCAAGCGCTTGACCGACATACGCACCCAGCATGTAAAAGCTCGCGTGCGCGAAGTTGAGGACGCCGAGCATCGAGAAGATGAGCGTGAGCCCGGCCGACAGCATGAAAAGCAGCAGCCCGACACTCACGCCGTTCAGCAGGCTGACAGTGAACCACTGAAGCGACACGACACCCTCAGGCGTTGACGAGCGGCTTCAACGCATCGACGAGAGGCGCGGGCAACGGCACCGGCCTGCGCGTCACGCGATTCACGTACACATGCACGAAATGCCCTTGCGCGGCTGCCTCGTCCGAACCTTCCGCGAAGATGCCGACCTCATAGCGCACGCTCGACGTGCCGAGCCGCTCCACGCGCAAGCCGGCGTCGATGCGCTGCGGAAACGTCACCGACGCGAAGTAATTGCAGCGCGTCTCGACGACGAGCCCGATGGTCTCGCCTTCGGTGTAATCGAGCACGCCCTGGCGCAGCAGATACTCGTTCACCACCGTATCGAAGTAGCTGTAATAGACGACGTTATTGACGTGCCCATACACGTCGTTGTCCGACCAGCGCGTGCTGATCGCGAGAAAGTGCGGGTAATCCGCTCGCGTGGTTCGAACCGGCTTGGTCATGGGTCAGAGCGATTCCATCAGCATGCGGCGATAGTCGTCGGCGCTCGCCTCGCGCGGGTTCGTCTTGTGGCAATGGTCCGCGAGCGCGCCTTTCACCACCTTGTCGAACATGCTTACGTCCACGCCCATTTGCGAGAGACGCGTCGGCAAGCCGAGGCGCTCGGTCATGTCGTGAAGCGCCTGCGCGACGTCCGCATTATCCGCGAGGTTCATCACGCGGCGCATGCGTTCAAAACGACGCTCGGCGACGACGGTCGGCGCGCTCTCGTTGAAGCGCAGCACGGCGGGCAGAACGACCGCGTTGAGCGTGCCGTGATGCAGCGACGTGCGCCCGTTCACCGCAAGGCCGCCCAGCGGATGCGACAGCGAATGCACGCAGCCGAGGCCCTTTTGAAACGCCATCGCGCCCTGCATGGACGCCGACATCATATTGAGGCGCGCGTCGCGGTCCTGACCGTCGCGCGTGGCCCGCTCGATGTTCGCCCACGCGCGTTCGAGCCCGTCCAGCGCGATGCCGTCCGCGGGCGGATTGAACGCCGGCGCGAGGAACGTTTCGATGCAATGCGCGATCGCGTCCATGCCGGTCGCGGCGGTGAGGCCGGGCGGCAGGCCGAGCGTGAGCGCAGGATCGCAGATGGCGGACTTCGGCAGCAGGTGCCACGAATGGAAGCCGAGCTTGCGCCCGTCGTTCAGGATGATGATCGCGCCGCGCGCCACTTCGCTGCCGGTGCCGGATGTGGTCGGCACCGCGATGAGCGGCGCGGCGCGCTCGGTGATTTTGCCGCTGCCGCCTTCGATGGTCGCGTAGTGCGTGAGCGGTTCGTCGTGCGTGGCGGCAATCGCGACGCCCTTCGCAAGATCGATCGACGAACCCCCGCCGACCGCGATCAACCCGTCGCAGCCTTCGCGCTTGTACTGCGCGGCGGCTTGAATGACCATGGCTTCGGTCGGGTTGGATGGCGTGTCGTCGAATACGGGCAGCGCGCCGAGCTTCGCGCTCTCGATCACGCGCGCGGACAGCCCCGCCGCCGCGACGCCTTTGTCGGTGATGACGAGCGGCCTTTTCATGCCGATGCGCGCGCATTCGCTTTGCAGCATGTCGAGCGAGTCGTAGCCGAGATGGATATGCGTCAGATAGAAGATGAAGGCCATGGCGGGCGGTGGCAGGCGATTAAGGGTGCGGCCATGTTGGAGCCGCGCGGCGAACGTGTCAATCGGGTTCCGCCGCGCGCGCAGCACGTTGGAACATCAGCGGGCCGCGCTAAGCGCGCGCACTTCGTCGGTGAAACGCTCGACGGTTTCCTGCTTCGTGTCCCATGCGCACATCAGCCGGCAGCCGCCCGAGCCGATGAACTGATAGAAGCGCCAGCCCTTCGCCCGCAGCGCCGCGGAAACATGCGCGGGCAGTTCCGCGAACACCGCGTTCGCCTCGGGCTTGAACAGCACGTTCACGCCGGGAATATCGGCGAGGCGTTCGGCCATCAGTTGCGCCATGGCGTTCGAATGGCGGGCGTTGCGCAGCCACACGTCGTCATCGAGCAGGCCGAGCCACGGCGCGGAGATAAAGCGCATCTTCGATGCAAGCTGCCCGGCCTGTTTCAGCCGATACGCAAAATCCGTGGCGAGCGCTTTATCGAAGAACACGACCGCTTCGCCAACCGGCAGACCGTTCTTCGTGCCGCCGAAGCACAGCACGTCGACGCCCGCGCGCCACGTGATCTCGGACGGATGCACGTTCAGCGTCGCGACCGCATTTGCGAAACGCGCGCCGTCCATATGCACCTTCAGATGCCGGCGCTTCGCGATAGCTGCGATCGCGCGCACTTCCTCGACGGTATAAACGGTGCCCACTTCCGTCGCCTGCGTGAGCGCGACCACCTTCGGCTTCGGATAGTGGATGTCGGCGCGCTTCGTGACGAGTTCCTCGATGGCATCGGGCGTGAGCTTGCCGTTCTCGCCCTTCGCCGTGAGCAGCTTCGAGCCGCCGGAGAAGAACTCGGGGCCGCCGCATTCGTCGGTTTCGATATGCGCGAGTTCGTGGCAAATGACCGAGTGGTACGACTGGCACAGCGAAGCCAGCGCGAGCGAATTGGCCGCCGTGCCGTTGAAGACGAAGAAGACTTCGCAATCGGTCTGGAACAGTTCGCGGATGCGGTCGCAGACGCGCGCGGTCCACGAATCGTCGCCATACGCGGGTTCGTGGCCGCTCGTGTTGGCCTCGACGAGTGCGGCAAGCGCCTCGGGGCAGATGCCGGCGTAGTTGTCGGAGGCGAAATGCTGGGTGGGTGGCGTGGGCGCTGTCATGGGATCGCTGTGATGGCTCGGGGCTGCGCGCGGACGATGTAGGTCATGCGTCTGCGCCGGGATGCCGGCCATTTTAGCGGTTCGGTCGCGCGGGCGCGGTCACGCGATGCCGCTGTGCGCGCGCCCGGCGAACGCGAGCGGCAAGTAAGCCGCCAGCCGCCCGCGTGCTACGGCTTACTTGCCGCTCGGCGCGCTTGCTGCCGCAGCCTGTTGAGCCTTCTTGTCCTTCTTGTTGGCCTCATGATGGCCGATCGCGCAGCCACCGACCGCGCCCGCCGTGCCATGCTTGCCCGCCACGTGCCCCGCGACGCCGCCGACGGCCGCGCCTTCCATGCAGCCCTTCGCCTGCGCCGCTCCCGTCAAAGCGATCATCGCGGTGGCGAGCAAAACGGATACGATTGTGCGATTCATGGTTCATCTCCCTTTGTGGTTGGATGAACCGGAGTTGCACGTCGTATGCCTGACAGCTTGTAATCACTCATGCAAACGGCCCGATCGACTTTCGCCGAATCGGGCCGCTTCAGACTGCTTCGCGCGAAATGCGCTGTGTTTAGAGTTGTTGCTGCACCCAGCCCGTCACGCCCGCGAGCGCGGCCGGCAGCTTGGCAGGCTCCGTACCGCCTGCCTGCGCCATGTCGGGACGCCCGCCGCCCTTGCCGCCCACTTGCTGCGCGACGAAGTTGACGAGTTCGCCCGCTTTCACCTTTTTCGATGCATCCGGCGTCACGCCCGCGATCAGGCTCACCTTGCCGCCATCGACCGATGCGAGCACGATGGCCGCGCTCTTCAGCTTGTCCTTCAGCTTGTCGACGGTTTCGCGCAGCGTCTTCACGTCCGCGCCTTCGAGTTCGGCGGCGAGCACGTGAACGCCGGAGACGTCAACCGCTTGCGAGACGAGTTCATCGCCCTGGCTCGACGCGAGCTTCGACTTGAGCGCGGCCAGTTCCTTTTCGAGCGACTTCACGTGCTCCTGAACCTGCCCGATGCGCTGCGTCAGTTCCGAGGGCTGCGCCTTCAGCACGCTCGCCGCCGCGTTGATGCGCGCCTCCAGTTCCTGCACGTAGCGCACCGCGTTGTCGCCGGTGATCGCCTCGACGCGGCGAATGCCCGCCGCCACGCCGCCTTCCATCACGATCTTGAAGAAGCCGATATCGCCCGTGCGCTGCACGTGCGTGCCGCCGCAGAGTTCGCGCGAGAAGCCCAGATCGAGCACGCGCACCGTGTCGCCGTATTTCTCGCCGAAGAGCGCCATCGCGCCGCCCTTCACCGCTTCGTCGTAAGACATGACGCGCACGACGCCCGGCGCGTTCGCCAGAATTTCCGCGTTCACGATCTCTTCGACGCGGCGGATCTGCTCGTCCGTCATCGGCGCGTTATGCGCGAAGTCGAAGCGCGTCTTGTCGGCATCGACGAGCGAGCCTTTCTGCTGCACGTGGCCGCCGAGCACTTCGCGCAGCGCCTTGTGCATCAGGTGCGTGGCCGAGTGATTGCGTGCGGTGCGGGCGCGGCGCACGGCGTCGATCTGGGCCTTCACCACGTCGCCGACCTTCAGCGTGCCCTGCGCGACCGTGCCGTGATGACCGACGACATCGGCCTGCACTTTCAGCGTGTCGGCCACTTCGAAGCGCGTGGACGCGTTGACGAGCACGCCCTGATCGCCGACCTGACCGCCCGATTCCGCGTAGAACGGCGTGTGGTCGAGCACGACGACCGCTTGTTGTCCCGCTTCGGCCTGCTGAACCGACGCGCCTTCCACATACAGCGCGACGATCTTCGCGTCGTCGAAAATTTCCTTCTCGTAGCCGTGGAACGTGGTCTTCGCGCCCGAGTATTCGAGGCCCTGCGCGAGCTTGAACTTGCCGGCCGCGCGCGCCTGATCGCGCTGGCGGGCCATCGCGTCGTCGAACGCGGGTTCGTCGACCGTCACGCCGCGCTCGCGGCACACGTCAGCCGTCAGATCCAGCGGGAAACCGTAGGTGTCGTGCAGCTTGAACGCGAGTTCGCCGTCCAGTTGCTTGACGCCCTTCTTTTCCAGCTCGGCGAGCTCGCCTTCGAGAATCGACATGCCGTGCTCGATCGTCTCGAAGAAGCGCTCTTCTTCCTGACGCAGCACGTCGGTCACGCGCTGCTGCGCGTCTTTCAGTTCGGGATACGCCGCGCCCATTTCCGCGACGAGATCGGCCACGAGCTTGTGGAAGAACGCGCTCTTCTTGCCGAGCTTGTAGCCATGACGGATCGCGCGGCGCACGATACGGCGCAGCACGTAGCCGCGGCCTTCGTTGCCGGGAATCACGCCGTCGACGATCAAAAACGAGCACGCGCGGATGTGGTCCGCGATCACCTTCAGCGAGTTGTTCTCGAGATCGGCCGTGTTCGTTTCGCGGCCGGCGGCCTTGATGAGCGTCTGGAACAGGTCAATTTCGTAGTTGCTATGCACGTGCTGAAGCACGGCGGCAAGGCGTTCTAGGCCCATGCCCGTGTCCACGCACTGCTTCGGCAGCGGCGTCATGTTGCCCTGCGCGTCGCGGTTGAACTGCATGAACACGAGATTCCAGATCTCGATGAAGCGGTCGCCGTCTTCTTCAGGCGATCCCGGCGGGCCGCCCCAGATTTCCGGGCCGTGGTCATAAAACACTTCGGAGCACGGACCGCACGGGCCGGTATCGGCCATCTGCCAGAAGTTGTCCGATGCGTAGCGCGCGCCCTTGTTGTCGCCGATGCGGATGATGCGCTCGGTCGGCACGCCGATTTCCTTCGCCCAGATGTCGTAGGCTTCGTCGTCTTCCTGATAGACGGTGACGGTGAGCTTCTCCGGCGGCAGCATGTAGACCTTCGTCAACAGCTCCCAGCAATAGTGGATGGCGTCGCGCTTGAAATAATCGCCGAACGAGAAGTTGCCGAGCATCTCGAAGAACGTGTGATGCCGCGCGGTATAGCCGACGTTCTCCAGATCGTTATGCTTGCCGCCCGCGCGCACGCTGCGCTGCGCGGTGGTCGCGCGCGTGTACGGCCGCGATTCGGCGCCGAGGAACACGTCCTTGAACTGGACCATGCCCGAGTTCGTGAAAAGCAGCGTCGGGTCGTTGCCGGGCACGAGGCTCGACGAGCGGACGATCGTGTGGCCCTTCGATTCGAAGAACTTCAGGAATTTCTCGCGTATTTCGGCGGCTTTCATGGCGTACGGGGCGCGTCTGCGTTCTCTGATGCGGTTTTTGGTATTGCCCGGCACGGCTTGCGACAAGGACTTTCGGCCAGGCAGAAGTAATCTTTGATTATACGGGATTCGCCGCGCGGCCCCGCCCGATAACGGTTTGAGCAAGCGCCCCCGAAAGTCGTCGCCTACGCCCTGCTTTCGCGTCGGCGCGGTTTCGTGCGACAGTCGCGAGAACGGCAGGCGATCCACCGAACCACATCAAGCGAGCGATATATCGAATGGGAGCACTGAGCCATATCCGCGTACTGGATCTCACCCGCGTGCTGGCGGGACCGTGGTGCGCGCAGACTCTGGCCGATCTCGGCGCGGACGTCATCAAGATCGAGCGGCCCGGAACCGGCGACGACACGCGCCACTGGGGCCCGCCGTATCTGAAGACGCCGGACGGCGAGGACACGCGCGAAGCCGCCTACTATCTGGCGGCCAACCGCAACAAGCGCTCGGTGACGGTGGATATCGCGACGGAAGAAGGCCAGCGCATCGTGCGCGAACTCGCCGCGCAAAGCGATGTGGTGCTGGAGAACTACAAGGTCGGCCAGTTGAAGAAGTACGGGCTCGACTACGAATCGCTGAAGCAGGTGAAGCCGGACATCGTCTATTGCTCGGTGACGGGCTTCGGGCAAACCGGTCCGTATGCGCAGCGCGCGGGCTACGACTTCATCATTCAGGGCATCGGCGGGTTTATGAGCATCACCGGCGAGCGCGACGGCCAGCCGGGCGGCGGCCCGCAGAAGGCCGGCGTCGCCATCGCGGACCTGATGACCGGCATGTATGCGACGGTCGGCGTGCTCGCGGCGCTGAGCCATCGCGACAGAACGGGCGAAGGCCAGTACATCGACATGGCGCTGCTCGACGTGCAGGTCGCCATGCTCGCCAACATGAACACGAACTTCCTCGCGAGCGGCAAGCCGCCGGTGCGCTGGGGCAACGCGCACCCGAACATCGTGCCGTATCAGACCTTCCAGACGAGCGATGGCTGGATCATCGTCGCGGTCGGCAACGACGGCCAGTTCCGCAAGTTCGTCGAAGCGGGCGGGCGCGCCGAGCTGGCCGACGATCCGCGCTTCGCGACGAACCCGTCGCGCGTGCGCAATCGTGAACTGCTCGTGCCGATTCTCGCGGACATGGTGCGCGCGCGCGGCAAGCACGCGTGGCTCGCGGCGCTCGAAGCGGCGGGCGTGCCGTGCGGGCCGATCAACGATCTCGCGGAAGTATTCGACGACCCGCAGGTGGTCGCGCGCCGGATGCAGATCGACTTGCCGCATCCGGAAGGCGGCGCGGTGAAGCTCGTCGCGAGCCCGATCAAGATGAGCGCGACGCCGCCCGAAGCGCGCGCGCATCCGCCGATGCTCGGCGAGCATACGACGAGCGTGCTCGCCGACGTGCTCGGTTACGACGACGAGAAAATCGCGCGACTACGGGCGTCAAAGGCGATCTGAGCGAAGATCACCGCACGCCCGCGCCGATCAGACCGCCGGCCGCCGCGCCCGCGACGGTGCCGAGCGGCCCGCCCGTCACGAGATAGCCGAGCGCGCCGCCGGCTGCGGCGCCGACGCCGGCGTGCGCCTGCTGGCGCGACATCCCCGAGCACGCGGCGAGGCTCGAAACGAGCGCGGCGGCCGCGGCGAGCTTGATGGTCGTGATAGCGATCTTCTTCATGGCTGGGTTCCTTCTTCTGCTTGTGTTGTCGTTGTGATGTCTTCTTGTGCTGCTTCGCCGGGCCGAAACCCGACGTGGCGAGCCGATCATAAAATCCGCCCGATGCGGCTCACAAGGCGATTTACGTCCCGTTACGGTCGTTACGAAACGGCTCGCGCGCCGCCCGCTGGCGGCGAGGCGCAACCCGCCTGCCCGCGCCGGTTGCGTAAGGTAGAATCGACCCGATATTCAGTCATGATTCGAACCCGTTCCGAGCCGCGCGGAACGGCTGCCGAACCGATCACACGCGAGCGCATCCGTTGGCACTCTTTTTCGCATGAACACCGATCGCAACGACGCCCCGGCGCCATCCAATTTCATCCGCAACATCATCGAAGACGACAACCGCTCCGGCAAATGGGCGCAGCGGGTCGAAACGCGTTTCCCGCCCGAGCCGAACGGCTATCTGCACATCGGCCATGCGAAGAGCATCTGCGTGAACTTCGGGCTGGCCGCGGACTACGGCGGCGTGTGCCATCTGCGTTTCGACGACACCAATCCCGAGAAGGAAAGCGTCGAGTACGTGGACTCCATCATCGACGCCGTGAAGTGGCTCGGCTACGACTGGAACAAGGACGGCCGCGAGCATAAATACTTCGCGAGCGACTACTACGACAAGCTGTACGAATTCGCGGAAATGCTGATCGCGAAGGGTCAGGCGTACGTCGACAGCCAGAGCGCCGAGGAAATGCGCGCGACGCGCGGCTCGGCCACGGAAGCGGGCATCAACTCGCCGTATCGCGACCGCACGCCGGAAGAGAACCTCGACCTCTTCCGCCGCATGAAGGCGGGCGAGTTCAAGGAAGGCGAGCACGTGCTGCGCGCGAAGATCGACATGGCCTCGCCGAACTTCAACATGCGCGACCCGGTCATCTATCGCATCCGCTTCGCGCATCACTATCGTACCGGCGACACGTGGTGCATCTACCCGATGTACGACTACGCGCATTGCGTGTCGGATGCGCTCGAAAACATCACGCATTCGCTGTGCACGCTCGAATTCGAAGATCATCGTCCGTTGTATGACTGGTTTCTCGCGCAGCTCGCGAACGACGGCGTGTTCAAGCGTCCGCTGCCGCAGCAAATCGAGTTTTCGCGTCTGAACCTCACGTACGCGATCACGAGCAAGCGCAAGCTCCTGCAACTCGTGCAGGAGAATCACGTCGATGGCTGGGACGATCCGCGCATGCCGACGATCGTCGGCGTGCGGCGTCGCGGCTTCACGCCCAAAAGCATCCGCCTGATGGTGGAGCGCGTCGGCGTGACGAAGGTGGATTCGTGGATCGACATGAGCGTGCTCGAAGGCGCGCTGCGCGACGATCTCGACGAAAAAGCGCCGCGCGCCATCGCCGTGCTGGATCCGCTGAAGCTCATTATCGACAACTATCCGGAAGGCCAGACCGACGAGTGCAGCGCGCCGGTGCATCCGCATCATGCGGACCGTGGCACGCGCTCGTTTGCCTTTTCGCGCGAACTGTGGATCGAGCGCGAGGACTTTCAGGAAACGCCGCCGAAGGGCTATTTCCGGCTGTTCCCGGGCAACAAGGTGCGGCTGAAGTACGGCTTCGTCGTGGAATGCACGGGCGCGGACAAGGACGAAAACGGCAACGTGACCGCCGTCCACTGCAATTACTTCCCCGACAGCAAGTCGGGCACGGAAGGCGCGAACGCGTACAAGGTCAAGGGCACGATCCATTGGGTCAGCGCGGCCACGGCCTACCCCGCCGAAGTGCGCATCTACGACCGTCTGTTCAAGGAGCCGCAGCCGGGCGCGGGCGGCGCGGAGTTTCTGGACGCGCTGAACCCGGACTCGAAGCGCGTCGTGAATGCGTATCTGGAGCCGAGCGCCCGCGAAGCCATGCCGGAGGACCGCTTCCAGTTCGAGCGGCACGGCTACTTCGTCGCGGACCGCGTGGATTCGCAGCCGGGCAAGCCGGTGTTCAACCGGATCGTCAGCTTGCGCGACAGCTGGGGCAAGCCGGCGTGATCGCGCGAAGGCTCACGCTCCGAGCGAGGACACCATGAAAGCGTCGCAAACGCCCGCAGTTCGCATCGTCGGCGCGATGGCGGCGGCGCTTGCGCTGACGTGCCCGGCCGCACATGCGGCTTCCGCGCAGGCGGCGATCGATCAAATGCCGCCATCGGCAACGCTGCGCAAGATCGCGGAGAACGGCGCCATCGTGCTGGGCGCGCGCGAGTCGTCGGTGCCGTTCTCGTACATGGTGCGGCAGCAGCCGACGGGCTATTCGTATGCCATCGCGCTGAAGGTCGTCGACGAAGTCAAGCGGCGGCTCAACATGCCGAATCTCGCGATCAAGAACGTGGTGGTTACGTCCGCGAACCGCATCTCCTACGTGGTCAACAACCAGATCGATCTGGAATGCGGCTCGACGGCGCATATCGCGGAGCGTGATCCGCTCGTCGCGTTTTCCAACAGCATCTTTCAGTACGGCATCCACATGGCGGTGAAGCGCAAGTCGGGCATTCGCGACTACGCGGATCTCGCCGGCAAGACCGTCGCGACCACGGCGGGCACGTCGGATGAGCGCATCCTTCGGCAGATGACGATGGAGCGCAAGCTGAACATGCGCATCATCAGCGCGCGCGATCACGCGGAAGCGTTCGGAGCACTGAAGAATGATCGCGCGGTCGCGTTCGTGATGGACGATCCGTTGCTCTACGGACAGATCGCCGAGCAAGGCGCGGCGCGCAGCGACTATATGGTGACGGGCGAATCGCTCGCGACCGAGACCTACGGCTGCATGATGCGCAGAGGCGATCCGGTGTTCAAGCGCATGGTCGACGACGTGATCGCGAACATGCAGCGCAGCGGCGAGGCCGCGAAGCTCTACGAAGCGTGGTTCATGCAGCCGATTCCGCCCGACGGCATCAACCTGCGATTCCCGATGTCGCCGGAGATGAAGGCGCTCTTCGCGCATCCGAACGACCACCGGGTCGACTAAGGCGAAACTTCAGCGTTCAGTCGAGCGTTTCGTGCAGTTCCGCGAGTGAAAGCGTCGTTTGGAAAAGCCGCGCGAGACTGCGGCTCGCGAAGCGGTCGACTTCCGCGGGACTGACCCAGCGGTAGGCATCCATCTCCGGAATCATGGTGCCGTCGCTATAGCGCGGGAAGTAGGACTCGCACACGCACTTGGCCAGGTCCACTTCATCGTCCGCGACGCGCACCGCGAAAAGGTGCAGGTCCTTGTCGCGCCGATATACGAAGCGGCCGAGATCCTTCAGATGCGCAAGGCGCTCGGCCGACAGCACGATGCCCGTCTCTTCGACGAGCTCGCGCAACGCCGCGTCGCGCGGGCTCTCGTCCGGATCGGCCTGACCCTTGGGCACGTCCCAATGCGCGGTTTCGGTCGCATGGCACAGAAGGACGTCGCCCTGTGCGTTCAAGATGACGACCCCGCACGATACGGTGCGGCCGGTCATCGCGCGTTCGCTCCGCTCATGCTCATTGTTTCTTCAGCTTCCATTTGCCGTCGGCTTGCTTGCAGGCGGTCGGAGCCCACGTCTGCGTCTGCCCTTTCGCGTTGGCGACCAGCGTGACCTTGCGGCACTTGAGCCCGTCCGAATCGAACGTGTTCTGCGGCGTCACGGTGCCGTTGATCGGCACGGTATTGCCGGTGCCTTCGTTGTTCCAGTCGAGCGATTCGCCGTCCTTCTTGGTATCGAGCGCGGTTTGCGCGGCCTTGTTGAGCGCCTGAAGATCGCGCTGCTTCATGTACGTGATCGGCGTGTTGTTCAGAAAGCCCAGGTTGGCCGCGAAAGCGCCCGCGCTGGCGACAGCGAACGCGACGGCCACGGTCGTGCGGATGCAGGCGCGAGCGGGCGCTCGATGATGGATCGGCATGAAGATTCTCCTCGTTGCGAAGTGGTGCGGCGCCGGGCGCGTCGACCTTCTCGCGCCAGCCGGCGTGCAGCGAGAATAGCATGAGGCGGCGGTCGGTTTTCTGACCGATCTCGGCTCGCTTTCACGCTTGCGCTTCGTGAAACAAGTTGTCCGCTAGCGCACGAGGTGGCAGGCGAAGTACTCGTCGAGGATATCGGTCATCTGCCACACCGGACACGGGCGGCGACAGTGGCCGTCGTAACCCGCTTCTTTGAGCGCGGCGAGCGGCTCTTCAGGCAGAAAGCCGCTCATCGCGACGACGAGACGCGTCTGATCGTCCGGATGCGCCTGAAGTTCGCGGACGAGCGCGTAGTGAGCGCATCCGCCGATGCGCGTATCGATGAACAGCACGTGCGGATGCCATTCGCTGACGCCTTGTCTGAGCGAAGACACGTCGGCGACGAATCGCGCGGGAAAGCCTTTGAGATCGAACAGCTTGACGAGCGACTCGCCGAGCGCGCGCTCCGTCGACGCGACGAGCACGCGCCGCGCTTCGCGTTCGACGCGCAATTGCCTGCGGTTCCATAGCGCGCATTGCGCCGTACTCGATTCGTAGGCTCGTTTGTTCATGCGCCCTCTTTCGCGGATTCATTCGGTGCATCGCGCGCCGCGATGATGCAGGCGCGCACCGCAAGCGAGCGGCGCTCGGGATGTTCGAAGGCGTTGGTCGCGAGGCGCCGCGCGCGTTCAGATATGGGCAGGAAGTGGGCCAGTTTGATGCGCGAATGATCTGAACTTTATGCGTTCAATAGGACGCCTGATTAAACGGAGCAGACATGAAACGGGAGAGCCGAAACGACAAAGGGCCACGCAAAGCGTGGCCCTTTTGATATTCCGCTGGCCCGCCCTACACGATTCGAACGTGTGACCTACGGCTTAGAAGGCCGTTGCTCTATCCAACTGAGCTAAGGGCGGGTGACGGCTACGCGCGCAAGTCGCGCAGCCGGGAGAGCCGGGATTTTACCTCATCCGCCCTACCGCGCGGTCACGCGCATCAAACCGGCTGGGGGTGCATCATGAACCAGCCGAGGAAGAAGATGCCGGCGATCACGCAATACACGCCGAACGACGCGAGCTTGCCGTGGCCTTCGAAATAGCGCATCAGGAAGCGCACGCTCAGATAAGCGGCGATGCCCGTCAGCACGCCGCCGAGCACGGCGTCGAACAGTTGGCCCGGCGCGTGAAAGAGCTTCGGCAACTCGAGCACGCCCGCCGCGAAAATGATCGGCGTGCCGAGCAGGAACGAGAATTCCGCCGCCGCCTCGGCCGTGAGACCCGCGCCGACGCCCGCGATCATCGTCAGGCCGCTACGCGAGAAGCCGGGAATCAGCGCGCCCATCTGCGCCAGGCCGACGAGAAACGCCTGCTTGAACGTGAGCTTTTCCGGCGCGCGCGCGGCGCGGCTCTTCTGCAGGCGATCACCGAGCCACAGCAACACGCCGTTCACGATCAGCGCCGCGGCGACGATCCGCAGATCATGAAAAATCGCCTCGAGGCGCTTTTCGAGCAACAGACCGACGATGCCCGTCGGAATCGTGCCGATGATGAGCGCCCACATCATGTGCGCGTCGTCGTTGCGGCGTCCGCCGAGGGAGGCGAACCAGCCGCCGATCAGCGCAATCCAGCGCTTGCGGAAATACCAGAGCAACGCGAGCGCCGTGCCGAGATGCAGCGCGACGAGAAACGGCAGCAATTGCGGCGCGTGCTTGTCGATATGCATGCCGATCAAACCTGGAACCAGCAATGTATGGCCGAGGCTGCTCACCGGAAAGAGTTCGGTTACGCCCTGAAGCACGCTGAGAAATACGAGAAACCAGAGAGTCACGCGTCGGTCCTTGTCGTGGAGAAATGAAGGACGCGCCGCGAAATCGCTCGCCGCGCCGTGTGGCGCGAAGCAGAGATAAATGGGGAAAAAATGGTGCGGCGCGCAAGCCGGGACCGATTATGCCTAGGGGAAAACCCAGCGCCAAGCGGCTTGCGCACACAAATGGACACCGACAGGAGAACGTCGGCGAATCAGAATATAACGGAAAGCAGAGTCCAATAAAACCGAAAGAAACGCGTGACCGTTTATTAAGGTTTCATCCTTTGAGTTTATAGAGAAAGACCGCCGTGCTCGCGCCGAAGAGGCTAAACATCGCGACGCCCATTGCCATCGCCAGATCCATGTCGACTCCTGTCCGTCTGGTTCCTCACATTAGGTACATATAACAACACATCGTGATTGCGCTGTGCAGTCGCGGTTTCCCGCAAAGGGTTTATGCGTAGAACAATCCAAGGCAGAATCGACGAATCCTTGAACCAGTCGGCCATTGAACGGAGTGCGTTGCCACCATGTCATGCGAGAAAGACGTCATCGAAATCGAGCGCGACGGCGCGGTCATCCAGCTCGCGCCGCAGGCGGGCGGCCGGCTCATGACCTGGCGCGTCGGCGGCGAGCCGGTCATCCACTGGCCGGATTCGCTCGATGAAGCCGCCTGGTCGAATGCCGCGAAGATTCGCGGCGGCAATCCGTTGCTGTTCCCGTTTCTCGGTCGGCATTTTGTCGATGGCGAGATCGGCAAGTGGCGCGATCCGGACGGCGCCGTACATGCGCTGCCGACGCACGGCTTCGCCCGCAATCTGCCCTTCTCTTCCACGCGCGATGCCGACGGCCACGGCGTGCGCATGACGCTCGTGGACAGCGACGCGACGCGCGAGGGCTATCCGTTCGCATTCCGCTTCGAGGCCGCCTACCGTCTCATCGACGGCGTGACGCTGGAGGTCGAACTCACGACATCGAATCCGGGCGAAGTCGCGTTGCCTTACTACGCGGGGCATCACTTCTACTTTCATCTGCCGCACGATCAGCGCGCGCAAAGCAGCGTCGAGCTGCCGCGCACGGAGCGGCGGCGTCAGTTGCCGGACGGCTCCATCACCGATGCCGAAACCGGCGCGCCGCGCTATTCGCTGGCGGATGCGAGTATCGTCGACTGCTTTCACTGCCTGACGGGGCCTTCCGATGAACCCGTGCGGCTCGTCTTGCCGAACCGCACCGTGAGCTTCGAGCTGCAACAGCCCGATTCGGTGCCGTGGTACGCCGTCACGACGTGGACCGAGTCGGATACGTCGGACTTCTATTGCGTCGAGCCGTGGATCGGCCTGCCCGACGCCATCCACAACGGCTACGGCCTGCGCTGGCTCGCGCCGGGCAAGACCGAGACGGCGTCGCTTCGGCTCGTGATCTCGTCAGCGCCCTAAAGCCCGCGCCCGCCGACTCGCACGCGCCTTTCTGTGCGCGCAAATCCGGGACGGTAAAATCCTGCCTTCCTATCCGCCGCCGCCCGACGCGCGGCGGCGCTCTACGAGGTCAGGTTTTGCAGAAAAGAATTGGACAGGTCGTCCGCGCAGCGGTCGTCGCATCCTTGGTCGCGGTGCTCGCCGCGTGCGGATCAGCCCCGGTCGCGCCGGGATACTATCGCGTGCAGCGCGGCGACACGCTCTCGAAGATCGCGCGGGAGAACCGCACGTCGACCAGGAACATCGCGCGCTGGAACGCGCTCACGAATCCGGACGCCATCGAAGTCGGCCAGGTGCTGCGCGTCGAGCCGCCTGCGGGCAGCGCGAGCGCGTCCGGCGCGACGTCGGCAGGCGCAGGCACCGGCGCAAAGAGCGAAGCAAAGGCCGATGCACCCGCGAAACCAGGTCCGGGCGTCTCACTGGTATGGCCGGCGCAAGGCACCGTGATCCGCGGCTTCGACGGCAAGAATTCGAAAGGCATCGACATCGCGAACTCGGCGGGCACGCCGGTCGTGGCGGCGGCGACAGGCAGTGTCGTCTATGCGGGCAACGGCCTGCGCGGCTACGGCAACATGCTGATCGTCAAGCATAACGACGACTATCTGACCGCCTACGCCCACAATCGCGCGTTGCTGGTGAAGGAAGGTCAGACGGTGCAGCAGGGACAACAGATCGCCGAAATGGGCGACACCGACAGCGATCGCACGATGCTGCACTTCGAGGTGCGCTACATGGGCCGCTCGACGGACCCGTCGCGCTATTTGCCGCCGCGCTAAAGAGGCGCGCGGCCGTTACGAGGAAGACAATGAGATTCGCAAACACGATGACCGCGGCCGCGCTATTCGCGGCGGCGGCCTTGAGCGGCGCGCTGGCCGGCTGCGCGCACACCGCCACGATGACCTACCTGCCCTCGGGTGACACGGGCTTCGCGATCAACTGCAGCGGCAGCGACGCGAGCACGAGCTGGGCAGCGTGCTACAAGCAAGCGGGCGAAGTGTGCGGCGCGTACGGCTACGACGTGATTTCGAAAGACGCCGACAACGGCGCCACTTCGGGCGGATCGGTGGCGGGCATCTTCGGCGCGAACATCAAGAATCGTTCGATGGTGATCCGCTGCAAGCAGTAGCGCCTGCTGACTCAGGCGTCCGAAGGCGCGTCTCTTCGCGTACTCCTTCGCGTGCGCCAGCGGCCCGATGCCGGATCGATGCGGGCGGCGAACCCGAAAAGCGAAGCAAGCGCGAGAGGCGCGACCGCAGCGAAAACCCACAACAGATTCATGGCGAAACCCAGTTGCGACGAGTTGCCCCATGATAACCGTGCTGCAAAAAATTCGCTTCGATCTGCGTTAGAGTCTCTTACTCAGTCGTTATGACCGATTCGCAGTCGGATTACTGCGGCTGCGTCGGCGCGATCAACATCGACGGCGGACGCGTGTCGGTCGGCACGCCGTGATAGTCGGGCGGATCTTGCGGAGGATGCTTCTGGCTGGAGGAATCGGCGCACGCGGACAACGCGAGCGCGAAGACGGCGGAGCATGCGAACGACAAGGCGATACGCGGCATGAGGTTTCCTGGAAAAGACGAAGGGGTTACAAGCCGAGACTTGTAACCCCTTCGTTGTATCGTGGTCGGAGCGAAAGGATTCGAACCTTCGACCCTCTGATCCCAAATCAGATGCGCTACCAGGCTGCGCTACGCTCCGACTAGCCGCGTATTGTAGCGTCGATGCCTCATATCCGCAAATGCGACTGCGCGGCGACGCTACGAGCGGGCACGCAACGTTCTAAGCCAATCGCAAACGCCATTCATTCTGGAGACGATCGATGAACCTCATTCTCTGGCGTCACGCCGAAGCGGAAGACCAGGCGTCGAGCGACCTCGCGCGTCAGCTCACCTCGCGCGGACGCAAGCAGGCGCAAGGCATGGCGAAGTGGCTGCGAGCGCGCATCGACGACGACGCCCTCTTCCTCGCGAGTCCCGCCACGCGCACGATCCAGACCGCCGAAGCGTTCGGCGACCGCTATCGCGTGGTGGACGATCTCGCGCCCGGCAAGACCGCGCAGCACGTGCTCGACGCCGCCGGCTGGCCCGATGTCGTCGGACAAACCGTCGTGGTGATCGGGCATCAGCCGACGCTCGGGCGCGTGGCCGCGTTGCTGCTGACCGGACACGAAGCGGACTGGTCCATCAAGAAAAGCGGCGTGTGGTGGTTCCAAGGCCGCTCGCGCGGCGGCGACGGGCAAGTCGTGGTGCGCACGGTGATGTGTCCGGACCTGCTTTAGAGGTCGAAAGCGCATGTCGCGGGGGCGTGTGTCGTTTCATCGAAACGTCACTGCCAAGCCATGCGAGCGTCACCCGGCATCCTTACATTGGCGGAAAGTTAGTCACCTTTCCGCCGAGGAATGCCAATGCACGATCTGCCGACGCCTTTCCTGCCCTTCGGAGCGTCATCGCTCTCGCTCGATTCGCGCCGCCACCTTCCGCGCACGGCCGAAACCGTCACGGGCCAGCACCGCTTGCAGGTCGCATGGGCGCGCTCCGACGACGCGCTGCGCGAAGCACAACGTCTGCGCTACCGCGTGTTCGCCGAGGAAATGGGAGCGCGTCTGTCGGGCCCCGCCGGGCTGGACGTCGACGCGTTCGACGCCTATTGCGATCACCTGCTCGTGCGCGATCTCGACACGCTGAAGGTCGTCGGCACGTATCGCGTGTTGCCGCCGCATCAGGCCGCGCGCATCGGCCGTCTCTATGCGGAAAGCGAATTCGACATGTCGCGTCTCACGCATCTGCGGCCGAAGCTCGTCGAAGTGGGCCGCTCGTGCGTGCATCCGGACTATCGCAACGGCGCGGTCATCATGTCGCTGTGGGGCGGGCTCGCCACGTACATGATGCAGAACGGCTACGAGACGATGCTCGGCTGCGCGAGCGTCGGCATGAACGACGGCGGTCATTACGCCGCGAATCTGTACGCGTCGCTGCCCGCCGACGCGCTCACCGCGCACGAGTACCGCGCCTTCGCGCATACGCCGCTGCCAGTCGAGGAGCTGCGCACGGGCGTCGCGGTGAGTCCGCCGCCGCTCGTCAAAGGCTATCTGCGCCTCGGCGCGAAGATTTGCGGCGCGCCCGCGTGGGACCCGGATTTCAACACGGCGGATTTTCTGACGCTATTCCGCCTCTCCGACATCAACGCGCGTTACGCGCGGCACTTCATCGGCGACGCGGGACGTTGAGCGTCGGGAGGATGCTCAATCCGTGTAAATCACGCGATACGGCCGCCCGATCTTTTCCCATTCCATCGCTTCCTGCGCGAGGCTGTAGTCGGTCAGCGGATTGTTCGTCACCCACTCGCTCGGCAGACGCACTTCGAAGCCGCCACCCGCGGCTTTGACTTCGATGCCGGGCAGGCCGACATCCGTGCGGCGGCGCGACAGAAGCGCGGCGAGTCGCAGGCAGAACAGCAGCGTCCAGTCGACGCCGCGCGCCTGCGCCAGCTTGCCGAGCTTGCCAGCGTGACCGAGCACGAGCGCCGCGAGCCGCGCCTGATCCGTGCGCGAGAAGCCGGGCATGTCGGCATTGCTCGCGATATACGCCGAATGCTTGTGATACGCGCTGTGCGCGATCGACAAGCCGATCTCATGCAGCGACGCCGCCCACGCGAGAAACATGCGGTTCTCCACGCTGCGCTCGCCGTCCGGCTCGCCGAGTTGATCGTAGAAGCTGATCGCCAGATTGCCGATGCGCTCGGCTTGCGCGGCATCGACGCCGTAACGGCGCTTGAAGCCTTCGACCGTCACCGTGCGCATGTCCTGATGTTGCGAGCGGCCGAGCAGGTCGTACAGCACGCCGAGCCGCAGCGCGGCGTCGGTCGTATCGACGTATTCGATCCCCAGTTCCTCGAACACGCCGAGCATGATGGAAAGCCCGCCCGCGAGCACCGGTATGCGGTCCGGCTTCAGCGCGACGAGCTTCAGCCGGTTCACGTTCTCCGCCTTGATGAGCGCGCGCTTCAGCCGTTCCAGCCCGCCGCGCGAAATGCCGTGCGTGTATTCGGGATCGTTGAAGCCGTTCGCCTCGACCAGTTCGGCGAGCGCCCGCGCCGTGCCCGACGAGCCGATCGCCTGATCCCAGCCGGTCTGCTTGTATTCACGCGAGATGATCTGAATCTCGCGCTTGGCGGCGAGTTCGGCCTGCCGCATCGTGTATTCGTCCACGTTGCCGGCCGGGAAAAACTGGCGGCTGTGGCTCACGCAGCCGATATAGAGGCTTTCCATGTGAATCGGCGTGTAATGCGCGCCGATGATGAACTCCGTCGATCCGCCGCCGATATCCACGACGAGCCGCTTGCCCGCGCTCGCCGGCACCGAATGCGCCGCGCCCGCATAGATGAGGCGCGCTTCCTCGCGGCCCGCGATCACTTCGATCGGAAAACCGAGCGCGATTTCGGCTTCGATCAGGAAGTCGTGCGCGTTTTTTGCGACGCGCAGCGTGTTGGTGGCGACCGCGCGCACCTGATCCGGGTGGAAGTCGCGCAGACGCTCGCCGAAACGCTTCAGCGCATCCCAGCCGCGCAACTGCGACGCGCGATCGAGCATCTTGTCCTTCGAGAGACCGGCCGCGAGACGAACCGGCTCGCGCAACGCATCGACCTGATAGATCTGGCTGCCCGCGGGCGTTTCCTCGACCCGGCCGACGATCAGCCGGAAACTGTTCGATCCGAGGTCGACGGCGGCGAGAAGATGAGGATGTGTGACCATCGGATATCCGGAAATCGAGAAGTAAGGAAGCGCAACCGCGTGTCAGCGACACGCTGCGGAGAGAGACACGAATTTTATTTCATGCCGGCGCGAAGATCGGAAACCGAACGGAAGCGCGAACCAGAACCGGGAACGCGCGCGCCCGCTAGCGACGCTATCCGCAATGTGAGTAGAATTTGTGAAAATCGTTCTGTCACAATAAAGACATCCTAGTGTGAGATCATCCGAACGCTTTTCTGCCCTTCCGATCGAGACACCTTACGCCCAGCCGATGTCCATACGTTATCCGCTCTTCAACCGTGAACTAGGCATCTTAGGTTTCAACGAGCGGGTACTGGCGCAAGCCGCCGACACATCGGTGCCGCTGCTCGAACGTCTGCGCTTTATCTGCATCACGAGCAGCAATCTCGACGAATTTTTCGAAGTCCGCATGGCCGGGCTTCAGGAGCAGATGCGCGACAACCCCGGCACGCTCTCGCCGGACGGCATGTCGCTGCAACACGTCTACGATCTCGTCTCCGAACGCGCGCAACGCCTCGTGCATCAACAATACGCGATGCTGCACGAGACCGTATTGCCCGCGCTCGAAATGGAAGGAATTTATTTTCATGGCGCGGAGACCTGGACCGAACAGCAGACCGCGTGGGCGCGCGAATATTTCCAGAACGAACTGCTGCCGGTGCTGACGCCGATCGGGCTGGATCCCGCGCACCCTTTTCCGCGCGTGCTGAACAAGAGCCTGAACTTCGTCGTCGAACTGGAAGGCACCGACGCGTTCGGCCGCCAGGCGATGATGGGCATCGTGCAGGCGCCGCGCGCGTTGCCGCGCCTCGTGCGCATGCCGGAGGCGCTTTCGGGTTATCCGCATGGTTTCGTGCTGCTGAGTTCTTTCATGCAGCACTTCGTGAGCGAACTGTTTCCGCACCTGACGGTGCGCAATTGCAATCAGTTTCGCATTACGCGCAATAGCGAGCTCTTCGTCGACGAAGACGAGATCACGAATCTGCGCGTCGCGTTGCAGGGCGAACTGCCCGCGCGGCATCTCGGCAATGCGGTGCGGCTCGAAGTATCCGCGGAAACGCCGCCGCATCTCATTCGCCGCCTGCTCGACGAAAGCCAGCTCAATCCGCGCGACTGCTATCGCGTGAACGGGCCGGTCAATCTCGTGCGGCTCATGCAGTTGCCCGAAATGGTCGACCGGCCGGACCTCAAGTTCGTGCCGCATATTCCGTCGGTGCCGAAGTCGATTGCGAACACGACCAATCTCTTCGATGCCATCGATCAGGGCGATATCCTGCTGCATCATCCGTACGAGAGCTTTCAGCCCGTGCTGGAACTGCTGCTGCAAGCGGCCAAAGATCCGCAAGTGGTGGCGATCAAGCAAACCATCTACCGCACCGGCACCGATTCGCCGCTGATGGACGCGCTGATGCAGGCCGCGCGCAACGGCAAGGAAGTGACCGTGGTCGTGGAACTGCTCGCGCGCTTCGACGAAGAAACGAACATCAACTGGGCGTCGCAACTGGAAGCGGTGGGCGCGCATGTCGTGTATGGCGTGGTCGGCCACAAGTGCCACGCGAAGATGATGCTGATCGTGAGGCGCGTGTCGCAAGGCGGCAAGACCGTGCTCAAGCGTTACGCGCATCTGGGCACCGGCAACTATCATCCGCGCACGGCGCGCCTTTATACCGACTTCGGCCTGATGACCGCGGATCAGCAAATGTGCGAAGACGTGCATCACGTCTTCCAGCAGTTGACGGGCATCGGCGGCGAGCTTGCGCTGCATCAGCTATGGCAGTCGCCGTTCACGCTGCATGCGAAGCTGATCGAAGCAATTCGCGCCGAAGCCGAACATGCGCGCGCGGGACGGCGGGCGCGCATCGTCGCGAAGATGAACGCGCTGCTCGAACCGACCGTGATCGCGGCGTTGTATGAGGCATCGCATGCGGGCGTGAAGATCGACCTGATCGTGCGCGGCGTGTGTTCGCTGAAGCCGGGCGTCGAAGATCTGTCGGAGAACATCACGGTGCGCTCGATCGTCGGGCGTTTCCTCGAACATCACCGCATCTTCTATTTCTATGCGAACGGCAAGGAAGACGTGTATCTGTCGAGCGCCGACTGGATGGATCGCAACTTCTTTCGCCGCGTGGAAGTGGCGTTCCCGATCCGCGACCGGCGTCTGAAGCGCCGCGTGATTGCCGAAGGCTTGTCCGTGTGTCTCGGCGACAACCAGTCGGCGTGGGTCATGCAAAGCGACGGGCACTATCGCAAGCGCCGTTCGGGCAAGGCGCTGCGCAACGCACAGTTGGGACTGCTCGCGAAATTCTGTTCGTGATTCGCGAAGAAACGGCGCGCGACGCGCCGTGCCAATTCAAGCCGCCACGGACTTGCGCAACGCCGTGCGCGACGCGGGAAAGCGCACGGTGAACGTGCTGCCCCGCCCCACTTCGCTCTTCACCTCGAGATCGGCATGATGCCGTTGCAGCACATGCTTGACGATGGCAAGCCCGAGCCCGGTGCCGCCCGTATCGCGCGAACGGCTTCTATCCACGCGATAGAAACGCTCCGTCAAGCGCGGAATATGCTCCGCCGGAATGCCGAGGCCGCTGTCGCGCACGGTAAAGACCGCCCGATCGTCCACGCGCTCCCATGACACGTCGATGCTGCCGCCATCCGGCGTGTAGCGCACCGCGTTGGTCACGAGATTGCCGAGCGCGCTCACCAGTTCGGTTTCCGCGCCGGCCACCGTCAGCGCGTCGTCGTTATGAAAATGGATGCGATGACGCCCGCCCGAAAGACTGTTGGCGTCGTCTTCCAGATGACGCAGCACCGCGCGCATGTCGAGCAACTCGTCGCCGGGCGGATGGACATCGCCTTCCAGATTCGCCAGCACGAGCAGATCGCGCACGATGTTCTGCATGCGCATGGCCTGCTGGTTCATCATGTCGAGATAACGCGCGCGGTCGGCTTCGTCCAGCGGCAACTCGCGCATCGTTTCGAGAAAGCCGGAGAGCACGGTGAGCGGCGTCTTCAGTTCGTGCGAGACGTTCGCGACGAAATCGCGGCGCATGGAATCGGTGCGCTCGAGTTCGGTAATGTCTTGCGTGAGAATCAGCTTGCGATTCTCGCCGTACGGGAACACCTGCACCGAGACGGTTCGCTGCCGGTTGGCGCCCATGCCCCGCATGATGAGCATCTCTTCGTAACGGTGCGAATTCAGATAGCGGATGAAATCCGGATGACGCACGAGATGTGTGATGTGCTGACGCAGATCGCGCTTCGCGTCCAGCCCGAAGTGCTTCTCCGCAATGGCGTTGCACCATTCGATCTGGTCGTGATCGTCCAGCATCGCGACGCCATTGGGCGATGCCTGAATCGCCTGGATGAAGCGCGAATGCTGCTGCTCGACCTGACGGACCTGCGCATGCCAGCGTTTGGCGAGCTTGTGCAGGCGGTAATAGATTTCGCCCCAGATGCCGAGCGCGCTCGGCACCTGGCCGTAGACCGGCGCGTCTAAGAGACGCCATAGCCGCTGCGTGTGATACGTGCTCACGAAGCTCTGCACGACGAGCATGACGACGGCGACAGCGAGCGCCGCGCGCACGCCCGCGAATGCGCCGATCGCGGCGCACAGCACCGCGAGGAGCGCGAGGGACACGATAGAACGCGTCCAGATGATGTTCATGTTGTCGGGAGATCGATGAAGGCGAAGATGCGCGCGGGCTCAGGCGCCTTTCGCGAGCCGGTAGCCGCTGCCGCGTACCGTTTCGATCATAGCATCGCAGCCTGCGGGCTTGAGCGCGGCGCGCAGACGCTTGATATGCACATCGACCGTGCGCTCCTCGACGAACACATGATCCCCCCAGACCTGATCGAGCAGCTGCGTGCGGCTGTGCACGCGCTCCGGATGCGTCATGAAGAAATGCAGCAGACGGAACTCCGTCGGCCCGAGATCGAGCTTGATGTCGTTGCCCGAATGATTCGCCGCCACGCGATGCGTCGCCGGATCGAGCCGCAGGCCGTTGATCGCGACGACGTCTTCCGTCAGCTGCGGCGCGCGCCGGCGCAGCACCGCCTTGATTCGCGCCATCAGTTCTTTCGGCGAGAACGGCTTGGTCACGTAATCGTCCGCGCCGATTTCGAGTCCGAGCACCTTGTCCTGCTCGTCGCCGCGCGCGGTGAGCATGATGATCGGAATATGCTTGGTGCGCTCGTTGTTGCGCAGCTCGCGCGCGAACGCGATGCCGGACTTCGCGGGCAGCATCCAGTCGAGCAGCACGAGGTCGGGCAGCACGTCGCTGATCAGGTTTTGCGCCTGCTCCGCGTTATAGGCGCGAATCGGGCAATGTCCCGCATGTTGCAGATTCACCGAGATCAGTTCGGAGATCGCGGGTTCGTCTTCGACGACGAGGATACTGCTGGGCATCGGCACCTCTTGACCTTTTTGCTTGAGTGAATCGTTGGATTAACTGAGCGCCTCGCGTTCGAGCTGGTCGCGCGAGATGTGGCGCACGTCCGTGCCCTTCACGATGTAGATGATGAACTCCGCGATGTTCTTCGCGTGATCGCCGATGCGCTCCACCGCTTTCGCGATGAACAGATAATCGAGCCCCGCCGAAATGGTGCGCGGGTCTTCCATCATGTACGTCACGAGCTTGCGCACGAAGGCGCGGAATTCTTCGTCGATGGCTTTATCGTCGCGCACGATCTGCGCGGCGGCGACCGTGTCCAGACGCGCGAACGCATCGAGCGCGCGGCGCAGAATCGACACGGCCATCTCGCCCGAGAGCTTGATTTCCGCGATGTTCACCGTGCGGCCCGCGCCGTCTTCGTTGATGCGCTTCACGCGCTTCGCGATTTTCTCGGCTTCGTCGCCGGCGCGTTCGAGATTCGTGATGGTCTTCGAGATCGCCATGAGCAGACGCAAGTCGCGCGCGGCCGGCTGACGGCGCGCGATGATGTTGCTGCACTCCTCGTCGATCTCGACTTCCATCGTGTTCAGGCGCGCTTCCGCCGCGATCACCTGATCCGCGATCTGCACGTCGAATTCGTTCAACGCCTGCATGGCCGCGGTGATCTGCGACTCGACGAGACCGCCCATTTCCAGCACTTTCGAGGACACCGCGTTCAGATCGGCGTCGAACTGGCTCGACAGATGTTTATCGGACATGTTCTGCTCCTGTAGTCCTTTGTTCGTTCGCTGACCGGCCGATCAGCCAAAGCGGCCCGTGATGTAGTCTTCCGTTTCCTTGCGGGCCGGCTTGATGAAGATCTTTTCCGTGTCGCCGAATTCGATCAATTCACCGAGGTACATATAAGCAGTGTAGTCCGAGCAGCGCGCGGCCTGCTGCATGTTGTGCGTGACGATGACCACCGTGTAATCGCTCTTCAGCTCCGCGATCAGTTCTTCGATGCGGCCCGTGGAAATCGGATCGAGCGCCGAGCATGGTTCGTCAAGCAGCAGCACTTCCGGCCGGATGGCGATGCCGCGCGCGATGCACAGACGCTGCTGCTGGCCGCCCGACAGACCGTAGCCGCTTTGCGTGAGCTTGTCCTTCACTTCGGTCCAGAGCGCCGCCTTCGTCAGCGCCCATTCCACGCGGTCGTCCATCTCCGAGCGCGACAGTTGCTCGAACATCTTCACGCCGAACGCGATGTTGTCGTAGATCGACATCGGGAACGGCGTCGGCTTCTGGAACACCATGCCGACGCGCGCGCGCAAGAGCGAGATGTCCTTCGTCGTGTCGAGCAGGTTGGCGCCGTCCATCAGGATTTCGCCTTCCGCGCGCTGCTCCGGATAGAGCGCGAACATCTTGTTGAACGTGCGCAAGAGCGTGGACTTGCCGCATCCCGACGGACCGATGAACGCGGTCACTTTCTTCTCGGGAATGCGCAGGTTGATGTTCTTGAGCGCGTGATACTTGTTGTAGAAGAAGTTGAGGTTGTTGACCTCGATCTTCGGCTTGATGGAATCCGCCGGCTGCGAACCGTGCGTCGGACGCGCGCTGCCCGGCGCGGGACCGCGCTCGACCGGCTTGGCTTCAGTCTTCGAATTCAGGTGGCTGACACCACTTTCGACCATGTTCATGGAATCACTCCACCCTTATTTCTTGGAAAAAATCGCGCGCGCCAGGATATTCAGACCCAGCACGCCGAGCGTAATCAGGAACACGCCGGCCCACGCGAGCGTTTGCCATTGCGGGAACGGACTCATCGCGAACTTGTAGATCGTCACCGGCAGATTCGCCACCGGCTGATTCATGTCGAGCGTGAAGAACTGGTTCGACAGCGCCGTGAAGAGCAGCGGCGCGGTCTCGCCTGCGATGCGCGCAACCGCCAGCAGCACGCCCGTCACAATGCCGCCGACCGACGCCTTCAGCGTGATCGACATCACCATCTTCCACTTCGGCGTGCCGAGCGCGAAGGCCGCCTCGCGCAGCGCGTTGGGCACGAGATTCAGCATGTTCTCCGTCGTGCGGATGACGATGGGAATCTGCAGCAGTCCGAGCGCGATCACGCCGGCCCAGCCCGAGAAACGCCCCATCTTCGCGACGACGAGCGCATACACGAAGAGACCGACGACGATTGACGGCGCGGACAACAGAATGTCGTTGATGAAGCGCGTCACGTTCGCGAGCCAGCGCTTCTGCCCGTATTCCGCGAGATACACGCCCGCGAGAATGCCGAGCGGCGTGCCGATGCACGTTGCCAGCACGACGAGCATGAGACTGCCGACGATCGCGTTGGCGAGACCGCCGCCATCGGTGTTCGGCGGAGGCGTCGACTGCGTGAACAGTTCGACCGAAAGGCCGGAGACGCCGAGCTTCAGCGTCGTAAAGAGAATCCACACGAGCCACACGAGGCCGAAGGCCATGGCCGCGAGCGAAAGCGTCAGCGCGATCGCGTTGGTGCCGCGGCGGCGGCGTTGCAGCTTCATGCGCGTGGCGACCGTGCGCTCGTGATCCTGATTGAACGTCGCGGGACGGCTCACTTTGCACCCTCCGCGCGCTGCATGCGCATCAAGAGCAGCTTTGACAGCGCGAGCACGATGAACGTGATGACGAAGAGAATCAAACCGAGCTCCATCAGCGCGGATGTATGCAGGCCGGGGCTCGCTTCCGCGAATTCGTTCGCGAGCGCCGAGGTGATGCTGTTGCCCGGAGAAAAGAGCGACACGTTGTCGAGCAGATTCGTGTTGCCGATCACGAAGGTCACCGCCATGGTCTCGCCGAGCGCGCGGCCGAGACCGAGCATGACGCCGCCGATCACGCCGGCGCGCGTGTACGGCAGCACGATCTTCCACATCACTTCCCACGTCGTGCAGCCGATGCCGTACGCCGATTCCTTCAGCAGCACGGGCGTGACTTCGAAGACGTCGCGCATCACGGACGCGATGTACGGAATGATCATGATCGCGAGAATGACGCCCGCGCACAGAATGCCGATGCCGATGGGCGGTCCCTCAAACAACGCGCCGATGAGCGGCACGCCGGCGAGCAGCGTGCCAAGCGGCTTTTCGAAGTACGTCGCGAAGATCGGCGCGAACACGAGCAGGCCCCACATGCCGTAGACGATCGACGGAATCGCCGCGAGCAGTTCAATCGCGACGCCGAGCGGCCGGCGCAGCCACGTCGGCGACAGTTCCGTCAGAAAGAGCGCGATGCCGAAGCTCACCGGCACCGCAATGATGAGCGCAATGATCGAGGTGGCGATGGTGCCGTAGATGGGCACGAGCGCGCCGAAGCTCTCGCTGGGCGGATCCCACTCCGCGCGCCAGAGAAAGCTGAGCCCGAATTTCTGGATGGTCGGCATCGACGCGATGATGAGCGAAACGATGATGCCGCCAAGCAGGAGCAGCGTTACCACGGCCGCCAGCCGGGTGATGCCGCCGAAAACGATGTCGCCGATACGGCTCGGCGCGCGCTGCGATTGCGCCGCCGGCGGTGCCGACGCTAAGTTGATGTCCGACATGGGAGCCTTGGTTACGCTACGTGTCAGACGCGCGGCAACCTTTCGATCGCCGCGCGGCTTGTTGCTGCTTCTTTACTGCTTGCTTTGCTGCATTTGTCCGCCGCTTCAGCTTAGGACAGTTTGAGACAATATGACGGCGCTACTTCGGCATTACTCCGCGACCGGCTTACCCGAACCATCCTTGACCTTCGCCTTCCACTGCGTGCGGATTTCCGAGACGACCGACTCCGGCAGCGAGATGTAATCGAGGTCGTTCGCAGCCTGGCCGCCGTTCTTGAACGCCCAGTCGAAGAACTTGAGCGTTTCGGTGCCTTGCGCCGCCTTGTCCTGCGTCGAATGCAAGAGCACGAAGGTCGCGCCGACGATCGGCCATGCGTCCTTGCCCGGCTCGTTCGTCAGGATCTGATAGAACGACTTCGACCAGTCCGCGCCCGCGGCCGCCGCCTTGAACGTCTCCGTCTTCGGCTCCACCACCGTGCCCGCCGAATTCTTCAGGCCGACGTAGGTCATGTGGTTCTGCTTCGCGTACGCCCACTCCACGTAGCCGATCGCGCCCGGCAGACGCTGCACGAACGCCGCGACGCCGTCGTTGCCCTTGCCGCCCGTGCCGGTCGGCCAGTTGACCGTCGAACCCTCGCCCACCTTCGACTTCCAGTCGGCGTTGACTTTCGACAGATAGTTGGTCCAGATGAAGCTCGTGCCCGAGCCGTCGGCGCGGCGCACCACGGCGATGTCGGTATCCGGCAGCTTGACCTTCGGGTTCAGCGCCGCGATCGCCGGGTCGTTCCACTTCTTGATCTTGCCGAGATAGATGTCGCCGAGCACCTGGCCCGACAGCGTCAGTTCCCCTGCCTTCACGCCCGGCACGTTGATGACCGGCACCACGCCGCCGACCACCGTCGGGAACTGGAAGAGGCCGTCTTTCGCGAGTTCGTCATCTTTCAGCGGAGCGTCGGAGCCCGCGAAATCGACCGTCTTCGCGATGATCTGTTTCACGCCGCCCGACGAACCGATGCCCTGGTAGTTGACCTTGCCGCCGCCGCTTTTTTGATAGGCATCTGCCCACTTGGTGTAGATCGGAGCTGCGAAGGTACTGCCCGCGCCGGTGATATCGGCCGCTTGCGCAGAGATGGCCAGCATTGCGCCAATTACGCCAGCGAGCGCGGTGTGCATCAATTTCATGAGACCTCCAGGGTTGAATAGCGTGTGGGACGACACCGCGAAATATAGGCAGTCTCTGTGACAGTAATGTGACTCTCCGTTAAGGCGATGTGACAGGCGACTTTCAAACGGAAAGTCGATCGTGCGTTCATTCGTCAGGCTGCGAACGGGCAATAAAAAAGCGGGCCGAAGCCCGCTTTTTGCGAAATGCGCGTTTTTCCGCGAACGCTTACGACGTGACGTCTTTTACGACCTGCGCAATCGTTTCCGCGTGCCGGACGGCGTCCGCCTGCGCGGCGGCTTCCACCATCACGCGCAACACCGGTTCCGTTCCCGACGCGCGAATCAAGACCCGACCGCGCGATTCGAGGGATTGCTCGGCTTGCTCGACAACGCGGCGTATGGCGTCGCTGTTTTTCCAGTCCGCGCCCGCTTTCATGCGCACGTTGATGAGCTTCTGCGGAAAAAGGCTCACGCCGTCGAGCAGTTCGGCGAGCGTCTTGCCGCTGCGCTTGAGCGCCGCGAGCACGAGGAGCGCCGAGACGATGCCGTCGCCCGTCGAGTGCCGATCCAGCGACAGAATGTGGCCCGAGCCTTCCGCGCCGAGCTGCCAGCCGTGCTCGCGCAGCTTTTCGAGCACGTAGCGGTCGCCGACCGCAGCGCGGACGAACTGCACGCCGGCCTCCTTCAGCGCGACTTCGACCGCCATGTTGGTCATCAGCGTGCCGACCGCGCCTTCCACGTTGCCGTGCGTCGCGATGCGGTCCTTCACCAGCACGTAGAGCAACTCGTCGCCGTTATAGAGGCGCCCGGCCGAATCGACGATCTGCAGGCGGTCCGCGTCGCCATCCAGCGCAACGCCGATATCCGCGCCATGCTCCTTCACCGCGCGCACGAGCGCATCCGGGGCCGTCGCGCCGACGCCGTCGTTGATATTGAAGCCGTTCGGCGACACGCCGATCGGCACCACTTCCGCGCCGAGTTCGTGGAATACGTGCGGCGCGACGTCGTACGCCGCGCCGTGCGCGCAGTCGACCACCAGCTTCAGGCCACGCAAGTCGAAGCTCGCGGGGAACGTGCTCTTGCAAAATTCGATGTAACGGCCGCCCGCGTCGTCGAGACGGCGCGCCTTGCCGAGCCGTTCGGACGGCGCGCAGTCCATCGGCTGTTCGAGCTGCGCCTCGATCTGGTGTTCGACTTCGTCGGGCAGCTTGTTGCCATCGGCGGAGAAGAACTTGATGCCGTTGTCCTCGTAGGGATTGTGGGACGCGCTGATGACGACGCCCGCCGACAGCCGCAGTGCGCGCGTCAGATAGGCGACGCCGGGCGTGGGCATCGGGCCGGCGAGCATCACGTCGACGCCGGCTGCCGAGAAGCCGGACTCGAGCGCCGCTTCCAGCATGTAGCCGGACACGCGCGTGTCCTTCCCGATGAGCACCGTCGGCCGGTTGCCCTTCTGCGGCGACTGGTCGCCGCCCGCGAGCACCTTCCCGGCCGCGTAGCCGAGCCTGAGCACGAAATCCGGCGTGATCGGGGCCGCGCCCACGCGCCCGCGAATGCCGTCCGTTCCGAAATATCGTCTTGCCATTGTTGCGTGACCCTCCTCGCGGATTACGGCGCCTGTTCTTTATCCGCGTTGTTCGTTGGTGAACTGCGAGCGCGAGCGCCTTCGCCGCAGTGTTACGACGCCAGCGCGCGTCAATCGTGCGCGCGACGCGCCGCCTGCCTGGTGGCTTGCCAAACTTTCAGTGCGTCTACGGTCTCGGCCACGTCGTGCACGCGGATGATGGCCGCGCCGCGTTCGGCCGCGCACACCGCCGCCGCGACACTCGCGAACACGCGCTCACTCGCGCTGCGACCGGTGACGGCGCCAAGCATCGATTTGCGCGACATGCCGGCCAATAGCGCGCGATGCGTGCCGCCTGGCAGCGTTGCCGCGAGTTCGGCAAGTAGCGTGTAATTATGCCCGACGGTTTTGCCGAAGCCGTAGCCGGGATCGAATGTGATGCGATTCGCCGCAATGCCCGCCGTCGTGAGCGCGGCCAGCCGCTCGGCGAAGAAGTCTCGTACCGACGCGACGACGTCGTCGTAGACCGGTTCGTGCAGTTGCATCGTGCGGGGCTCGCCCAGCATGTGCATCACGCACAGACCGCAGTTGCTGTCCTTCACTGCATCGAGTGCGCCGTCCTGACGCAGCCCCCAGATGTCGTTGATCATATCCGCGCCGGCCTCGAGCGCGGCGCGCATCACGGCGGGCTTGTAGGTATCCACCGAAAGCGGAATCTGCACGCCGCGCAATGCTTCGACAATCGGGACGACGCGTTCCAGCTCTTGGTCGAGCGGCACTGGCGGGGCGCCTGGACGAGTCGATTCGCCGCCGATATCGATCATGTCGGCGCCGTCGGCAAGCATCTGCTCGGCGCGCGCGAGCGCCGCGTCGCGGGAAAGGAAGCGGCCGCCGTCAGAGAACGAGTCCGGCGTGACGTTCAGGATGCCCATGACGAGCGGTCGCTCGAACGTCAGCGTGAAACGGCCGCATTGCAGCGGCTCGGCGAGTGCGGGGGAGGAAGTGAGCGTGGTCAAGCGTGTGGGCGAGAGCGAGTGGCTGGGCGTTCGACCCGGCAGAACGCGGGCCTGAAATGAAAATGGGCCGGCGTGCATTGCACGCCGGCCCATGATACGACTCGGGAAGCTTAGGCCGGCGCGGTTGCGCTGCCCGGCTTCACTTCGGTGCCGCTATTGCCGCTCGAGGGCGAGTCGCCCGACGGCGGCGGCATGTTCTTCGGCGGACGCGGCGGACGGCCGGCCATGATGTCGCTGATCTGGTCTGCGTCGATGGTTTCCCATTCGAGCAGCGCCTTGGTCATGGCTTCGACCTTCTCGCGGTTGTCTTCCAGCAGCTTGCGCGCAAGCGCGTACTGCTCGTCGAGAATGCGGCGGATTTCCGCATCGACCTTTTGCAGCGTCGCTTCCGAAACCGTCTTCGAGGCCAGCTTGCCAAACATGCCGTCCGGTTCCGTGTCGACGTACACCATCGTGCCGAGCACGTCGGACATGCCGTAACGCGTCACCATGTCGCGCGCCATCTTCGTTGCGCGCTCGAAGTCGTTCGAAGCACCGGTCGACATCGAGTTCAGGAACACTTCTTCCGCTGCGCGGCCGCCGAACAGGATCGCGATCTCTTCAAGCATCTTGTCGCGATACAGGTTCACGCGATCATGCTCCGGCAGTTGCCACGTAACGCCCAGCGCCCAGCCGCGCGGCATGATCGTGACCTTGTGAACCGGGTCCGCATGCGGCAACAGCTTGGCGACGACCGCGTGGCCCGACTCGTGGTACGCCGTGTTGCGGCGTTCCTCTTCACGCATGACCGCCGACTTGCGCTCGGGACCCATGAAGATCTTGTCCTTCGCGTCCTCGAAGTCCTGCATTTCGACGATCCGCTTGCCGCGACGCGCCGCGAAGAGCGCGGCTTCGTTCACGAGGTTCGCGAGATCCGCACCCGAGAATCCCGGCGTGCCGCGCGCGATGACCGATGCGTCGACGTCGTTCGCAATCGGCACCTTGCGCAGATGCACCTTCATGATGTGCTCGCGGCCGCGGATATCCGGCAGACCGACGTACACCTGACGGTCGAAACGGCCCGGACGCAAGAGCGCCTTGTCGAGCACGTCCGAACGGTTCGTCGCGGCGATCACGATCACGCCGGAATTTGCCTCGAAGCCGTCCATTTCGACGAGCATCTGGTTCAGCGTCTGCTCGCGCTCGTCGTTGCCGCCGCCCATGCCGGCGCCGCGATGACGGCCGACCGCGTCGATTTCGTCGATAAACACGATACACGGCGCATGCTTCTTGGCTTGCTCGAACATGTCGCGCACGCGGGCCGCGCCCACGCCGACGAACATTTCCACGAAGTCCGAACCCGAGATGCTGAAGAACGGCACCTTGGCTTCGCCCGCAATGGCGCGCGCCAGAAGCGTCTTACCAGTACCTGGAGGGCCGACCAGCAGCACGCCGCGCGGAATGCGCCCGCCGAGCTTCTGGAACTTCTGCGGATCGCGCAGGAAGTCCACCAGTTCCGACACTTCTTCCTTCGCTTCGTCGCAGCCGGCCACGTCCGTGAAGTTGATCGCGTTGTTGTTTTCGTCGATCAGCCGCGCTCGCGACTTGCCGAACGAGAACGCCCCGCCTTTGCCGCCTCCCTGCATCTGCCGCATCATGTAGAACCAGAAACCGATGATCAAGATCGTCGGCCCAAGGTAGTACAGCGCGGAGACGAGCGCATTCGGTTCATCGTCAGCCTTGCCGCTGACCTGAACGCCGTATTTCATCAGATCGCCGACCATCCAGATGTCGCCGGGCGACACGATCTGGTACTTCTGGCCGTCTGTCGGAGTGACCGTGAGATTGCGCCCCTGAACCGTGACGTTCTTGACCTTGCCGTTCTTGGCGTCGTCCATGAACTGCGAATACGACACGCCTTCCTGGACGCGGGGCTTATCGAACTGCTTGAACACCGTAAACAGCACCAGTGCGATCACGAGCCACACTGCCGCTTTAGAGAACATATTGTTGTTCAAAGCACCACTCCTCACTCATAGACGGGCGCCTACATAAACCTTGCGGCGCCACCAAAGCATTCTAATCCAGACCGCTAACCCCTGCCATAAGGTTTCACTACCGCCTAAATAGCGTTAGATGGTCTTTTTTCGGCATAATCCGCGAAAACATCGCTGAAATTCGCCGACATCGTTTAAGCGGGTCCGGCAGCCGGATTTTTGAGCCGCCGCCCGAGGATGAAAGTCTCGGACGATTTATCCCGAGACGCCTTGGGCTTGCGCGGCGCGACGACTTTGAACTGGTGCTTGAACTTCTCGACGATCTGGCTGTAGCCGCTGCCATGAAAACATTTGACTAGCAGCGCACCCTCCGGTTTCAGATGGTTTTGAGCGAATTCCAGCGCCAGGTCGCAAAGATGCTCGATCCGCGCCGCATCCGCACTCGCTACTCCGGAGAGGTTGGGGGCCATGTCGGAGATTACAAGGTCGACTTGCCGCTCACCGACGATTTCGTCCAGTTGCGCGAGCACCGAGTCCTCGCGGAAGTCGCCTTGAATGAAAGTCACGTCCGCGATCGGTTCCATCGGCAGGATATCGAGCGCGATGATCGTACCGTCGATGCCGCCCTCGCGCTGCGCGTCGCGCTTCGAACCCTGCGCGAGCTTGTTGCGCGCATACTGGCTCCAGCTTCCGGGCGTTGAACCCAGATCGACGATGACCTGCCCCGGCTTGATGAGCTTGTCCTGCTCGTCGATCTCCTTGAGCTTGTACGCGGCGCGGGCCCGATAGCCCTCGCGTTGCGCCATCTTCACGTACGGATCGTTGATGTGGTCATGCAACCACGAATGATTGAAGCGATTCTTTGCCATTCAAGCTGAACTCATGCCGCATTCATGCGGCGTGGAAGGTGTTTCGGTGGCGCGAGCAGTCCGCGCCGATGCGTGGTCTCGGGATTGCGTGCGCGAAATCTTGCAGCAACATGCGGCGCTTTTAGCGGATAATACGCGTCTTGTCGGCCGGAACGTTTCCGCGGGCGCTCGAATGCGCCCGGCAATCGCGTCTCCGGCCTATTTTGTTTTTGGCGGCGGTCCACCTCGACCGGCCGAACCCGGCCATCTTGCCGGCTTCTTCGCACTTCGCATGACGCGTTTGGCACGCCGTCAGGCCCGCGCCGCCCTATTTTAGTCGACTCCCCAATCTCTCATGCCAGCTCTCGAACTCTCTCCTGCCCAACGCTCCGACCTGCGCTCCCAGGCCCATGCGCTCAAGCCCGTCGTGCTCGTCGGCGCGGAGGGTTTGACGGATGCCGTGCTGAACGAAATCGGCGTGCACCTTGAAGCGCACCAGCTCATCAAGATCCGCGTGTTCGGCGACGACCGCGAAGCGCGCATCGCTATTTACGACGAAATCTGCGACCGCCTGAACGCAGCGCCTATCCAGCATATCGGCAAGCTGCTCGTCATTTGGCGGCCGGAAGGCGCCGCGCCGGCCAAGAGCCGCAACGCGCGCACGCGCAGCACCATGCCGCCGAGCGCGGCGGAAGCCGTCGAGCGCCCTTCGAAGGGCCGCGCGCCGCGCATCGTCAAAGCCGTGAAAATTTCGCGCGATGCGCCTGCGTTTAAAAAGCCAAAGAAGCAAACGCTCAAAGTGCTCGGCAACGAGCGCGTGACCGCGGGTGGCAACGTGAAGCGCGCGAAGAAGCGTCAGACGAGCTCGAAGCGCCAGCATCAGGCCGCGAAGTAAGCAGCGCGGCGCGAGAACGTTCGCGCCGCATGCGGCCACGGCGCGGATTAGCTCCGCGCCCGCTTGGCCGCCATCTTCGCCGATTTGTTCTTCGGCACGATGGCGCTAGGCGCACTGCCCGGCAAGCGCCACACGAGCGCGATGCCGAAAAGACATTCGATCAGATAGATGGCGCTCGATATGCCGTGCAAAATGCCGAACTGCCGCGCATACGGCGAACTGGCGAGCTCGGTGCCGGCTGCCTGCGCCGCCATGCGCAGCGAGTTCATGAACGGCTGCAACGCGAAGTAACCGACGAGCACGCACACCAGCATCACGGCGACAATCCACCGCACGCGCTTATAGTCCGCGATACCGCTTTTCACGAAGCGATTGCCGATCAGGATCAAAACCAGCGCGCTGACGACGCCCACGAACGCCTCCATCCTGAAGTACTGCGCGGCCACCGATCCGGCCACGGCAGAGTCCAGCATCGAAAAGAGAACGGGCGTGGCAACGAGGCCGAGCGTCAGCAGGCTGCCGACCCAGAGCATGCTGACGATGCGAAAAACGCGGTGCGCGATGGCCATCAGACGTAACGGACAGCGATGATTTCGTACTCGCGCGCGCCGCCCGGCGCCTGCACCGACGCGACGTCGCCTTCCGACTTCGAAATGAGCGCGCGCGCAATCGGCGAGCTCACCGAGATCAGGCCGTGATCGATATCCGCTTCGTCGTCGCCAACGATCTGGTACGTCACGGTGTCGCCCGATTCCAGGTCTTCCAGTTCGACCGTCGCGCCGAACACCACGCGGCCATCGGCATCCACGGTCGTCGGGTCGATCACTTGCGCTGCAGCCAGCTTCGATTCGAGTTCGGCGATCCGGCCCTCGATGAAGCCCTGCTTCTCCTTCGCGGCATCGTATTCTGCGTTTTCAGAAAGATCGCCCTGCGCGCGCGCTTCCGCGATCGCGTTGATGACCGCCGGACGCTCGACAGCCTTCAGGCGTTGCAATTCGTCGCGCAGCAACTCCGCGCCGCGCTTGGTCAAGGGAATCGTGCTCATAGACAACCCAAAGCAAAAAACAGCCGTAAAAAAATTACCGCGGTTAGCGCATCTCCCGTATGAGGAGATACCGCTCAACCGCGGCTCGTGTTACTTAGACCAGTCGTCGAAGCCTTAGTTTAGGCGAGCATGCAAGCCTTGTAAATCATAGACTTCCAAATCGCGCAGATAACGCAGGCCCTCCACGGCGGCACGCGCGCCCGACATCGTCGTGTAGTACGTGACCTTGTTGGCCTGCGCGCTCATACGGATGGAGCGCGAATCGGCGATCGCCGCGCGGGTTTCATCGACCGTCGTGAAGACGAGCGCGATCTCGCCGTTCTTGATCATGTCGACGATATGCGGCCGGCCGTCCTTCACCTTGTTGACGACCTTGACCGGCACGCCCGCCGCCGCGATGGCCGCTGCCGTGCCCTTGGTCGCGACGATCGGATAGCCGAGCTCGTGCAGCATGCTCGCCACTTCCACGGCCTTCGGCTTGTCCGCGTCCATCACCGTCAAGAGCACCGTGCCCGATTCCGGCAAGCGCGAACCGGCCGCGAGTTGCGATTTGAAAAGCGCCTCGCCGAACGTGCGGCCCACGCCCATCACTTCGCCGGTCGAACGCATTTCCGGTCCGAGAACCGGATCGACCGTCGGGAACTTGACGAACGGGAACACCGCTTCCTTCACGCTGAAGTACGGCGGCACCACTTCCTTCGTCACGCCTTGCTGCGCGAGCGTCTGACCGACCATCGCGCGCGCGGCGATCTTCGCGAGCGGCAGGCTCGTCGCCTTCGACACATACGGCACCGTGCGCGATGCGCGCGGGTTCACTTCCAGCACGTAGATGACGTCCTTCTTCGTGCCGTCTTCCTGCGGAACCTGCTGGATGGCGAACTGCACGTTCATCAGGCCGACGACGTTCAGCGCCTTGGCCATGGCAGCGGTCTGGCGCTTCAGCTCGTCGACGGTCGCGTCCGACAGCGAATACGGCGGCAGCGAACAGGCCGAATCGCCCGAGTGCACGCCCGCCTGCTCGATGTGCTCCATCACGCCGCCAATGAACACGGCTTCGCCGTCCGAGATGCAGTCGACGTCGCATTCGATAGCGTCGTTCAGGAAGCGATCGAGCAGCACCGGCGAATCGTTTGACACCTTCACGGCCTCGCGCATGTAGCGTTCGAGGTCGCGCGGCTCGTGCACGATTTCCATCGCGCGGCCGCCCAGCACATACGAAGGACGCACGACGAGCGGATAACCGATCTCTTCGGCCAGCTTCAACGCTTCGTCTTCGTTGCGCGCGGTGCGGTTCGGCGGCTGGCGCAGATCGAGATCCTTCAGGAGCTTCTGGAAGCGTTCGCGGTCTTCGGCGGCGTCGATCATGTCCGGCGACGTGCCGATGATCGGCACGCCGTTCGCCTCGAGGTCCAGCGCGAGCTTGAGCGGCGTCTGGCCGCCGTACTGCACGATCACGCCGACCGGCTTTTCCAGATCGACGACTTCGAGCACGTCTTCGAGCGTCAGCGATTCGAAGTAGAGGCGGTCGGAGGTGTCGTAGTCCGTGGACACGGTCTCCGGATTGCAGTTGACCATGATGGTTTCATAGCCGTCTTCGCGCATGGCGAGCGCGGCGTGAACGCAGCAGTAGTCGAACTCGATGCCCTGCCCGATCCGGTTCGGCCCCCCGCCGAGCACCATGATCTTTTTCTTGTCCGTCGGATTCGCTTCGCACTCGTCCTCGTAGGTCGAGTACATATAGGCGGTCTTCGTCGCGAATTCGGCCGCGCACGTATCGACGCGCTTGTACACCGGACGCACCTTCAGTTCATGGCGCTTCTTGCGCACGTCGGCTTGCGTCGAGCCCGTCAGCTTCGCGAGACGCCGATCCGAGAAGCCGCTCTTTTTCAGATACAGCAGTTCGTCGCGCGTGAGGCTTTCGAGCGCACGGCCTTGCAGCGCCTTCTCCTTCAGCACGATCTGTTCGATCTGCGCGAGGAACCACGGGTCGATCGACGTTTCCTCGAAGATTTCCTCGGGCGTGAGGCCGAGGCGGAAAGCGTCGCCGAGATACCAAATGCGGTCCGGGCCCGGCTCGCCGATCTCGCGGATCACTTCGTCGCGGCTCGTGGTCTTTTCGTCGAGACCGTCCACGCCGACTTCCAGACCGCGCAGCGCCTTCTGGAACGACTCCTGGAACGTGCGGCCAATGGCCATCACTTCCCCGACCGACTTCATCTGCGTCGTGAGACGCGAATCGGCCTCGCGGAATTTCTCGAACGCGAAACGCGGCACCTTCGTCACGACATAGTCGATGGTCGGCTCGAACGATGCCGGCGTCTGTCCGCCGGTGATTTCGTTCTTGAGCTCGTCGAGCGTGTAGCCGCAGGCGAGCTTCGCGGCGACCTTCGCGATCGGGAAGCCCGTCGCCTTCGACGCCAAAGCGGATGAGCGCGACACACGCGGATTCATCTCGATGACGACCATGCGGCCGTCCTTCGGGTTGATCGCGAACTGCACGTTCGAGCCGCCCGTGTCCACGCCGATCTCGCGCAGCACCGCGAGCGACGCGTTACGCAGCACCTGATACTCCTTGTCGGTGAGCGTCTGCGCGGGCGCGACGGTGATGGAGTCGCCGGTGTGCACGCCCATCGGATCGAGGTTTTCGATCGAGCACACGATGATGCAGTTGTCCTTTTTATCGCGGACCACTTCCATCTCGTACTCTTTCCAGCCGAGCAGCGATTCTTCGATCAAGAGCTCGCGCGTCGGCGAAAGATCGAGACCGCGACGGCAGATTTCCTCGAACTCTTCCTTGTTGTACGCGATGCCGCCGCCCGATCCGCCGAGCGTGAACGACGGCCGGATCACGGTCGGATAACCGCCGCTGCCGGTCGCTTCGGCGATCTGCGCCTGGACGGCGAGCGCCTCTTCCATCGAATGCGCGATGCCCGACTTGGCCGAACCGAGGCCGATCTTGGTCATCGCGTCCTTGAACTTCTGGCGGTCTTCCGCCTTGTCGATGGCTTCCGGCGACGCGCCGATCAGCTCGACGTTGTACTTCTCCAGCACGCCGTGATGGAACAGGTCGAGCGCGCAATTGAGCGCGGTCTGCCCGCCCATGGTCGGCAGGATCGCGTCCGGGCGCTCCTTCGCGATGATGCGCTCGACCACTTCCCACGAAATCGGCTCAATGTAGGTGACGTCCGCCGTGTTCGGATCGGTCATGATCGTCGCGGGATTGCTGTTGACGAGAATGACCTTGTAGCCTTCCTCGCGCAGCGCCTTGCACGCCTGCGCGCCGGAATAGTCGAACTCGCACGCCTGACCGATGATGATCGGGCCCGCGCCGATGATGAGAATGCTCTTGATGTCTGTGCGCTTCGGCATAACTGTGCTCTGTGGTGTTCTTTATGCGGCGACCTTCGCCGTCTCCATCAGCTTGATGAAGCGGTCGAACAGATACGCGATGTCGTGCGGGCCGGGCGACGCTTCCGGGTGGCCCTGGAAGCAGAACGCGGGCTTGTCGGTCAGCGCGAAGCCTTGCAGCGTGCCGTCGAAAAGCGAGACGTGCGTGACCTTGGCGTTCGCGGGGAGCGTCGCGGCATCGACCGCGAAGCCGTGGTTCTGCGACGTGATCACGACGCGGCCGTCTTCCATGTCCTTCACCGGATGATTCGCGCCGTGGTGGCCGGTCTTCATCTTCGTGGTCTTGGCGCCGACGGCGAGCCCCATGATCTGATGCCCGAGGCAGATGCCGAACGTGGGAATGCCGCGCTCGATGAATTCGCGCGTGGCGGCGATCGCGTAGTCGCACGGTTCGGGGTCGCCGGGGCCGTTCGACAGGAAGATGCCGTCCGGGTTAAGCGCCAGCGCGTCGGCGGCAGTCGCTTCAGCCGGAAGCACGGTCACGTGACAGCCGCGCTCGGCCAGCATGCGGAGAATGTTGTACTTGACGCCGTAGTCGAACGCGACGACGCGGAATTTCGGCGCGTCCTGCGTGCCGTAGCCGCTGCCGAGGCGCCATTCGCGCTGCGTCCACTCGTAACGCTCTTTCGTCGACACGACCTTCGCGAGGTCCATGCCGGCGAGTCCGGGGAACGAGCGCGCGAGTTCGAGAGCCTTCGCCTCGTCGTCGCTGCCGGCGAGAATGCAGCCGTTCTGCGCGCCCTTGTCGCGCAAAATGCGCGTGAGCTTGCGCGTGTCGATGCCCGCAATGGCGGGGATGCCTTGCGCCTTCAGATAATCGGAGAGGGTTTGCTCGGAACGGAAATTCGAAGCGAGCACCGGCAGGTCACGGATGATGAGGCCGGCGGCATGGACTCGGCTGGCTTCGACGTCCTCGGCGTTGACGCCGACGTTGCCGATATGCGGATACGTCAGGGTGACGATCTGGCGGGCGTAGCTCGGATCGGTCAGGATTTCCTGATAGCCGGTGATCGCGGTGTTGAACACCACTTCGCCGATCGTCGAACCTTCGGCGCCGATCGATTGACCACGAAAGACCGTGCCGTCGGCAAGTGCGAGAAGTGCTGGGGAGAATGACGGCAACACGGGAAGCTCCTTGGGGGAACACCCTGTTACCGACCTGTCTGTCCGAAATTCAGGCGTGGGGCCGCGGCACGAAACGAGCGCGGGCATCCTTGCGCGAGGGCGGCGGCTGACACGCGGGAAACCCGGGAATCGCGGCTCCGACCAGCTTGCTCGCACTAAGCGAACGAGGTTGCGGAGCGGACGATTGCGGCGTGCAGCGCGCGCTGCCAGGCGCAGCGAACGACGGTGTATGGGAGGTAGGCGCTAGGGTGCGGGTTGATATGCTCAAACCTTCGAATTATAGCGTGAAATCAGACGTTTCGCCAAATTTCGGAAGTCTCCGCTTGCCGCACGTCCCGTTCTCGCGACACCTCTACGATGCAGTTCGCCCCGTCTTATGCAGCACGCGGCTCGGCAACACGTACCATACCGCGCTCGCCAATTGCAACGCGATCAAAACGCTCCACACCGTCACGTGCGCAGCTGCCGGATAGTGGCCGCTTTCCGGCGTCCAGCGCGAAAGCACTGCGCCCACGCCGACCTGGAACCCGAAGATCAACAGGAAAATCACGAGCGTGAGCGTCGTCGTCGCCCGGCCGATCATGTGCGACGGGAAATACTCGGCCATCACCGCATAGCTCAATATGCCCGTGCCGCCGAACACGCCGTACGCGGCAAGTAACGTCGCGGGCGGCAGCGGCACGCGCAGCACCATCAACACCTGCACGAGCACGTAGAGCGCCATTCCCACGCCGCAGAACGCGTAGACGGACACGCCGCGCCGCTCCATGCCGCGCGCCGCCGCGCCGAAGCCGACGCAACCGAGCATCATCGCGAAACCGAGCACCGAGACGAGCGCGGCGGCGTGCGCGGGCGTCAGGTTCATCACGTCGAGCAGATAGGGGCGGATCCACAGCGATTGCATCGCGTAAAAGACGCCCTGCGTGACGACGGAGAACGACGCGATCTTCCAGAACGCGCCGCTTTTGAGGATGTGCCAGGTGCCCTTGAACTGGCTGATGATATCGGCCTGATGATGCGTGTCGGCCTTGCGAGGCGCGAACAGCGCGATGGCTGCCGCGACGACGAGCGTGAAGACGCCAAGGCCGATCGACACCTGCCGCCATGTCGCCGTCTGCAACAGCGACGCGAGCGGCGAGCCGACGACCACGCCGCCGAGCCCGCCGACCGCCATCGTGAAGCCGTTGACGAGCGGCAGGCGCGCGACCGGAAAATGCTGCGCGGACGCCTTAAACGCCGCGCTCAGACAGACGGAAACGCCTACGCCGATCAGCAAGCGGCCCACCATCAATCCGCCCAGCCCGTGCGACGCACCGAACGTCCAGATGCCGGCCGCCGCGAAGACCAGCATGCCGGCGGTGACGCGGCGCGGCCCGTAGTGGTCGAGCAGCACGCCGACCGGAATCTGCGCGATCGCGAAGCCGATGAAATAGAGCGACGTTAGCAAGCCGAGATCGGCGGCGGAGAGACCGAGATCATGCGTGATGAGCGGCGCGAAGCCGAGATTGACGCCGCGGAACACGTACGAGACGAAATACCCGGCGGCGAAGAGGAAGAACACCCGGAGACGAACGGAGGACGGCATGCGCTGGACAGTTGTTCTTTTGAAACGCCAGTTTAACTGCGCCGCCAAATGAAAACGCCGTCACCTTGGTGACGGCGTGGAATAAGCAGAAAGCGCGAGCCGCGCTGCGCTTATTTCTTCTTGGCCTTGGAACCGGCCGGATGCGCGGCGGCGTGCTTTTCCGTCTTGGCCGCGGCAGCGGGCTTGGCGGAAGCCCCCGTCTTCGGCGAGATCGTGGCCGACACGCGCGTGAGCGTATGCCCCGGCGCCTTGCCGTGCGGCGTTTTCGCGGTGACATGCGTGCCGATTCGGCTGACGCCGCCCGAAGAACGGCTCGACGCCGCCACCGTCTCGACGCGCACCGGGCCCGGCTCGGCGGGCACGGCACGACCGTACGGAACATGCAGCACGACCACTTGCCCCGGCATGAACATATCGCGATGCGTATGGTTCCAGGCGCGCACCTGCGCCACTGATACGTTGTAACGGTCCGCCAGCGTCGCGATGGACTGCTTGCGGCGCACGCGAATGGCCATCTTGCGCGTGTCGGGCACGTCGCGCTCGACCGCGAGCATCGCGTTGGCGGCGACGTCCGCGCTGATGTCTTCGTCGTCGTCGTCCGTACGCGGCACGACGATGGTCGAACCCGGCTTCAGACGCATGCCCGCCGGAATGCGATTGACCGACATGAGCGTGTCCGCGTCGACGCCGATCTTCTCCGCGATGGCTGCGGGCCGCGCCCGCTCCGTCACCGTGTACGTGGTCCACGACGACAACGCGCCCGTGTACGAACCGAGGTTGCGCTGGAACGTGGCGGCGTTGTCGAACGGCAGCAGGATTTGCGGATTCGTCGCGCCGAGAATGACCGGCTTCGAGAACGACGGATTCAGCGAGCGGAATTCCTCGACGCTCATGCCGGCGAGCTTCGCGGCCATGGTCACGTCGATATCGCGCGCGGTCGTGACCGTGACGAAGTACGGGTGATTCGGAATGTCCGGCAGCGCGAGACCGTACTGCTGCGGATTCGTCACGATATTCTTGACGGCCTGCAGCTTCGGCACGTAATTGCGCGTCTCGTTGGGCATGCGCAGGCTTTCGTAGTCGGTCGGCAAGCCGGCCGCTTCGTTGCGCGCAATGGCCCGCTGCACATTGCCCTCGCCCCAGTTGTATGCGGCAAGCGCCAGGTGCCAGTCGCCGAACATGTCATGCAGACGCGAGAGATAGTCGAGCGCGGCGCTCGTCGACGCAAGCACGTCGCGGCGCTCGTCCTGCCACATGTTCTGCTTGAGGTTGTAATCGCGGCCGGTGCCCGGCACGAACTGCCACATGCCGGCCGCCTTCGCAACCGACAGCGCCTGCGGGTTGTACGCCGACTCGATGAACGGCAAAAGCGCCAGTTCCGTCGGCATGTGGCGCTGCTCCAGTTCCTCGACGATGTGATACAGGTACTTCTGCGAGCGCGTGGTCATGCGCTCGACGTAATCCGGACGCTGCGCGTACCAGTTCACCTGCATGTCGACGAGATCGCTTTGCAGGTCCGGAATCTGGAAGCCATTGCGAATGCGGCTCCACAAGTCCGCGGAACCGGCGAGCGAAGTGACAGGCGTCTTGTCGACGTTGATGGTTTCCTTGGCGGCTGCGGTGCGGCGAATCGTGTCGGCGACTTGTTGCTGCGAGGCGGCGGTAGGAGTGGCGGAAGTAGGATCGGAGGCGGGCGCTGTCGGCCCCTGGCTGGCGCACGCGGCCAGCGTCAGGACGGATAGCGCACTTAATGTTAGTCGCATGAACGTCTCGGCTTCCAAAAGATATGCTTGGAAATTTGGAGCCGATGGTACGGAACCGAACCTAGGACGTCAATAAGAATGCACGTAAAACCCCTGCAAAATCTTGCATCTATCGCCGTTCCTAAAGTATTGGATTAAGTTCCCTGCGATCAGCGGAAGTTATCCTTCCATCCGCGCAGCATGCGGAACGCCTCCGTGCGGCTGCTGACCGGCTCCTGGAACCGCGCGACAAGCGCCGCTTGAATTGTCGGCTGATCGACGCGCAAGAACGGATTTACCGCTTTTTCATGACCGATGGTCGTAGGCAGCGTCGGCTTGCCGGCGGCGCGCAGCGCCTGCGCTTCGTCGCTCCAGCGTGAGAGCGCCGCGCTGTCCGGCTCGCAGGCCCGCGCGAAGCGAATGTTCGACAGCGTGTACTCGTGCGCGCAGTGCACGAGCGTCGCGTCCGGGAGCGCGGCGAGTGCGTCGAGCGACGTGAGCATTTGCTGCGGCGTGCCTTCGAAAAGACGCCCGCAGCCGCTCGCGAACAGCGTGTCGCCGCAAAAGACATGCGGCGTGCCGTTGCCGTCGTCTTCCTGAAAGTATGCGATATGGCCGGCCGTATGGCCGGGAACATCCATGACGGTGAAGCGGAGCGCAGGCTGCGCGATGCGCACCGTGTCGCCGTCGGCAACCCGCTCGGTCAGATGCTCAATGCGCTCGCCGGCCGGTCCGTACACCGGAATGCCCTCGTCCGATCGGCTATCGAGCAATGCTTTCACGCCGCCGACATGGTCGCGATGATGGTGCGTGAGTAAAATAGCGGTCAGCCGCCAGCCGCGTTCGGCGAGATAGGCCTCGACGGGTGCGGCGTCGCCCGGGTCGATCACGACGGCATCGCGCGAATCCGACACGAGCCAGATGTAGTTGTCTTCGAAGGCCGGGACCGGCACGTACTCGAGTTCGCGCCTGGGCGCGCGTTTGGACGAATCTTCAGCAAACGAATCCATGGCGATCATCTACGCGGCATCCGAACATGTCTGACCGAGCGATTATAGACTGGCCCGCCTGGACGAACTCCGCGCCCGGACGCTACGTGCTGGAGTGGGAACAGGCGCAGCTCGACCGCGTGGTCTGCGACATCTTCGGCTATCACGCGCTTCAGCTCGGCATGCCGCAACTGGACGCCTTGCGCGAGAATCGCATGACCGGGCGCGCCCTCGTGCTCGACGCCGAAAGCGGCGCCAGCGCGCCGTACACGCTGCCGCGCACGTCCGCACGAGGCGCGAGCGCGCCGGAAGGCCGGAGCACGGTCTGGTGCGAATTCCTGGATTTGCCGTTCGAAGCGCAGAGCGTCGATTTGCTCGTGCTGCCCCATACGCTGGAATTCTCGCGTGATCCGCACCGGCTTTTGCGCGAAGCCGAGCGCGTGCTCGTGCCCGAAGGCCAGTTGATCATCCTGGGTTTCAATTCGCTGAGCTTGTGGGGCGCGCGGCAATCGCTCGGAAAGGTGGCAGGACGCCCGTTCGTGCCAGAGGCGCACGACATGATCGCGTTCACGCGCATCAAGGACTGGATAAAGCTGCTCGGCTTCGACCTTGAACGCGGGCGCTTCGGCTGCTATCGTCCGCCGCTGCTGACGGACAAATGGCTGCAGCGCTATGAATTCATGGAGCCCGCCGGCGACCGCTGGTGGCCCATCTTCGGCGCTGCGTACATGATCACCGCGGTGAAGCGCGTGCGCGGCATGCGGCTCATCGGTCCACGCAAGCTGATAAAAACCGCGCTCGCGCCCGGACTCGCTCCGGTCGCGGCCCCGCACACTCGCAACGAGCATTGATGACTGACGAATCCGCATCGGCCAAAGTAATCGACATCTATACTGACGGCGCCTGCAAAGGCAATCCCGGTCCAGGCGGCTGGGGCGCGCTTCTGCGTTTCGGCGCGCTCGAAAAGGAACTGTTCGGCGGCGAAGCCGCGACCACGAACAACCGCATGGAGTTGATGGCCGTGATCGCCGCCCTCGAGGCGTTGAAGCGGCCGTGCCACGCCGTGATTCACACCGACTCGCAATATGTGCAGAAAGGTATCAGCGAGTGGATTCACGGCTGGAAGAAAAAGAACTGGATGACGGCCGCCAAGACGCCCGTGAAGAACGCCGACTTGTGGAAGCGCCTCGACGCGCTCGTCGCGCAACACGAGATCGAATGGCGCTGGGTCAAAGGACACGCCGGCCATCCCGAGAACGAACGCGCGGATGCGCTCGCCAATCGCGGCGTGACATCGCTTGCCGAAAGCTGAACGCAGCACTACACCGAATCTCATGCGCCAACTGATACTGGACACCGAAACCACCGGCCTGAACGCTCGCACGGGCGACAGGATCATCGAAATCGGCTGTGTCGAGCTGATCAATCGCCGGCTGACGGGCAACAACCTGCACATCTACGTCAACCCGGAACGCGACAGCGACCCCGGCGCGCTGGCGGTGCACGGCCTCACCACCGAATTCCTGAGCGACAAGCCCAAGTTCGCGGAGATCGCCGCGCAGCTGCGCGATTTCATCGCGGGCGCGGAGCTCATCATCCACAACGCGCCCTTCGATATCGGCTTTCTCGACATGGAATTCGCGCTGCTCGGGCTGCCGAAGGTGTCCGATATCTGCGCCGGCGTGATCGACTCGCTCGCGCATGCGAAGCAGATGTTCCCCGGCAAGCGCAATTCGCTCGACGCGCTGTGCGACCGCTTCGGCATCAGCAACGCGCACCGCACGCTGCACGGCGCGCTGCTCGACTCCGAATTGCTCGCCGAGGTTTATCTGGCGATGACGCGCGGCCAGGAGAGCCTCGTCATCGACATGCTGGGCGATGCGGAAACGGAAGGCGCGACGGCGGCGCCGCGCATCGCGCTCGACGACCTCGATCTGCCGGTGATCGTCGCGAGCGGCGAAGAACTCGCCGCGCACGAAGCGATGCTCAACGATCTCGACAAGGCGCTCAAGGGCACGAGCGTGTGGCGCACGGAAGCGCCGCAGACCCAGCCGGATGCGGTCGCCGCATAATTTTTCGAAATTGCTTAAAGAATCGCTTTACGAGACGAGATAGTCCTGACATAATCTCAATCTCTTCGGGTGGTTAGCTCAGCGGTAGAGCACTGCCTTCACACGGCAGGGGTCACTGGTTCGATCCCAGTACTACCCACCAGAATTCTGGTGCTGGTAACGCCAAGACACCGAAGATCAAAAGGCCCAAGTCTAGCGACTTGGGCCTTTTTCATTTCCCGCGCGCAAACCCGGCACTTCACCTCGCCCAAACGCCCCGCGCCATCCCAGTCGCCGCAATCACCATCACGATGACGAGCGCCGCCTCGAGATCGCTCATCCACGCGAAGCGCCGCGCGCCCGTCAAGTCGATCGCCCCGCCCTGCGCCAGCGCCGCACGCCAGCGGATCAGCGCGAGCATCGGCGAGACTTCGATCAGCAGAATGACCACGAGCGCGGTCATCTTCAAGTGAAAAAGCGGCTCGTGCAGATAGTACGCACCGCCCTTCTCGAAGCTGCCGAACGCGCGCGTCAGGCCGGTGACGATCAGCACGACAGCCGCGATGCCCCACACCCCGTCCGACCGGAACACGTCACGCAGACGCAATGCGTTCGCTTGCACCGATTCCGACGCGTCCAGCCGGCGCAATGCGCGCGCACGCGCGAGCACCGAACCGAGCGCGAAGCCGAAGGCGAGGAGATGAAGCGCGGCGAGCAACCAACGTATCAGCATCCTTTCCTCCCTCGATCGACAAGAAAGACCGGTACGGCTCCGTCCGACGCAGCTTAGACCTGGCTCAGCGTGGCGTCGAGCGCGCGTGCGGCGCTGCGGTCGCTCTCGGTGGAAAGCGACGCGCGAAAAACCGTCGTGCGATTGTGACCGGCTGCGGCGGGCGAATCCCACAGCAGTTCCACTTTCGGACGCCGCAAAAACCAGCTTCGCCGCGCGATGCCGTTCGATGCCACAGGCACCGCGGCCGGCTGCGCCGATGCCGCCAGGACCGGCCATTTCACCGACAGTTCTCGTGCGTCGTACTGGCCGAGCTTGCGGCTTTCGGCCCAGACCATCGCCGTGCGCGTGACGGGATCGAGCGAAATGGCATAGCGGCCGATAGCGAAGCGCCGCGCCGCGATGTTCGTGCGCCACAGCGCGCGCGGCCGGCAGATCCACATCACCACCGCATAGAGCGCCGGCGCGACCGCCAGCCAGCCGTTGGTTTCAGCGAGCGTGTGCACGAAGCGCCGCCAGCCCGACGTCCAGACAAACGCGCCGACCGAGAATATCGCGAAGCCGAACGTCAGCAGCGCGAGCAGCCTCAGCGCTTGCCGAAGCCACTGCGGCAACGGGTGCAGCGGACGCTCCATGCGCGGCTTCGCGCCCGGCAGCACGATCAGAAGGAAGATCAAGACGAGATTAAGGCAGGCCCATGGCGACGAAGTCATCGCGCGCACCGAGGACAGATAGCCCATCTGCGACATCGAGAGCGCCCATCGTGCCGCGAGGATCACGCCGATGGCCCGCAGCGCGAACAACGTCCCTGCGCCCGGTGCCTGGCTCGCGCTGGTTTGCTTGGTTCTCGCCAAAGGGTGCGCTCCTGTCCACAAACGTTGCCTGCCGCCGCTGTCCGTGCGAGCGGGCGGCCACTGCGCCTTGCGCAGCGCAAAGCTCGGACATTATAGGGAGATTACGGAGGGCGTCATCGGTTTCGCTTCGCGCATGCGGCGCAGCGCTCGAATTACGTCTGGACTGTGCCATTACGACAACGCCCCGCGCACCTTTCGGCGGGCGGGGCGTTCTCCGAGCCGCATCGCTGCGGCCACGGACAGTTCGCAGCTATCAGGCGTTCACTTCGCGCAGAACGGTGCGGCGCTTCTGGCGCAGCAGTTCCTCGTAGTTCTGCACGTAGCGCGCCGCCATCACCTTCGACGAGAAGCGCGTCTCGAACGTCTCGCGAACCTTCGCGCGCGACAGCGAGTCGAGGCGCTTCACCGCAGCGATCGCGGAGAGTTCGTCTTCCACGACGAAGCCCGACACACCGTTCTCGATCACTTCCGGCACCGAGCCGCGATTGAACGCGATCACCGGCGTGCCGCAGGCCATCGCCTCGATCATCACGAGGCCGAAGGGCTCCGGCCAGTCGATCGGGAACAGCAGCGCATGCGCGTTGCCGAGGAATTCGGTCTTCTCGGCCTCGCTAATCTCGCCGATGTACTCGACGTGCGGCAACGCGAAGAGCGGCTTGATCTCTTCTTCGTAATAAGCGCGGTCGGCCTTGTCCAGCTTCGCCGCGATCTTGATCTTCATGCCCGCGGCCTGCGCGATGCGGATAGCGCGGTCCACGCGCTTCTCCGGCGAGATGCGGCCGAGGAACGCCAGATAGCCGGGCTTCACGTTCGGAATCGGCTTCAGCAGGTTTTCCGGCAGGCCGTGGTACACCGTCGAAAGCCAGTTGGCTTGCGGCAGCGGCTGGCGCTGGTTGTCCGAAATCGACACCACCGGCACGTCCTTGAACGTATTGAAGATCGGCTGCAGTTCCGGCAGATCGAGACGGCCGTGCATCGTCGTCAGGAACGGCACCGGCTGGCGCGCGAACAGCGAGAACGGGTAATAGTCGATATGGAAGTGCAGCACGTCGAACTCGTCGGCGCGGCGGCGGACTTCTTCGAGCAGCAGCATGTGCGGCGCCATCGTGTCGCGGATGGTCGGGTCGAGGCGCAGCGCTTGCGGCCAGAAGGCTTCGAGCTTCGCGGACGTCTGCGAATCACCGCTCGCGAAGAGCGTGACGTCGTGTCCAGCCTCGACAAGAGCCTCGGTCAGATAAGACACCACGCGTTCCGTGCCGCCGTAGAGCTTCGGCGGAACAGCCTCGTGGAGGGGCGCGATTTGAGCGATTCGCATGATCGTGAAACTCCTAATAAAAGGTCAGGCAAGGTACTGCTGTCATGTTTGACATCGGGAGCGAATCGCTCGGCTCGGGCGAGAGCTTTTCGCGGCGCGTCGGCCTCGGCAGCGGCTGGTGCTCGAGTGAAAAAGCGGGTCGCTGATCACCGGCTCCACGCGGGCGTTGCCACAAGCAACTTCGGAGCCATATCTCAAAAACCGCCGCGCCCAGCAATAAACGCGCTCGGGCTCGGGCGGTTGACGACTTCCTACAGAAAGCTGTCAAAAAGTCTAAGTGAAAACCCGGAGCGCATTATGGAGCCTTTTACATCGGCGACAGGGAGTCATTTCAACTTATCTACCTTGTTACACCGGGGAAACATTTAACAAACCCCTGTTTATTAAGGTTGTTCTACATTGGAGCACGTGCCGCGGCGATGCACGGGCGGCCACTCGCTCGCTGTCGTCGCGAGACACATTGAACGGGATGCTGGCGCATCCCATGCTTATATCGACGCTGCCGCGCGAGAAGCTCCCGGACAGGAGCACGCGCGGCGGCCCGCCAGCCGCCGCTTCATCGCAAAAATGCGCGCGATATGCTTACAATGCGCGCCCAAGCCGAAAAGACGTGCTCGCGGATACGACGCGAAGCGCACAGTCGATGTACGGACGGCAACATCCGCCGTGCATCATTTGCCTGAACGACGTTCGCACGCCCGGTTACTGGCTACAATTCAGCGATGGAGACGGCGCCGCGCCGCCTCGGTTTCGATGTCAATCGCGCCGGCCACGCCGACGCATCGGACAGGCAGTGCATCCGCATGGCATCGCCCGAAGGCGCAACACACGCTCAACCGCTTTACGACCCAAAAAGACCATTGGACCAACTCACCGTCTCCCAGCGTAACGCGCACAACGCCAAGCTCGCGAGCTATGCGCACCGCCCGCTCGCGTTCCTGATGCGCTACATCCGCCGGCATCCGATCGCCCATGCCATCGTGCTCGCGAGCGTGTTCGCGGCCGTCGGGTGCGCGCTGGCGTCGCAATACGCGATCAAGCATCTGATCGACGTGCTCGGTCAAGGGCGCGGCCACCCGGGCCCGCTCTGGGGCGCGTTCATGATCCTGGTCGGCCTGATCGCCGCCGACAACCTGCTGTGGCGGGTCGGCGGCTGGGTCGGCGCGCACGTGTTCGTGATCGTCACGGGCGATCTGCGCAAGGACCTGTTCTCGTACCTCTCCGGCCATTCGCCGACGTACTTCTCCGAGAAGCAGCCCGGCATGTTGGCGAGCCGCATTACCGCGACCTCGAACGCCATCTACACCTCCGAAAACGTGATGGCGTGGAACGTCCTGCCGCCGTGCATCGCGGTGCTGGGCGCGATCGTGATGATCGTCGCGGTCAATCCGTTGATGGCGGCGGGCCTCATGGCCGCCTCCATCATTCTCGCGCTCGTGCTCTACCGGCTCGCGAAGCGCGGCTCGGCGCGGCATCACAGCTTTGCGTCGAAGGCGGCGTCGGTGGATGGCGAGCTCGTCGACGTAATCGGCAACATGGCGCTCGTGCGCGCGTTCGGCATGACGTTTCGCGAGCAAAAACGCTTCGGCTCGACGGTGAAGGCCGAAATGGTCGCGCGCCAGCAAAGCCTGCTGTACCTCGAGAAGCTGCGCCTCTTCCACGCGGTCGTCACCGCGATTCTTTCCGCTGGCTTGCTCGGCTGGGCGCTGTGGCTGTGGTCGCAAGGCCGCGCGACCTCGGGCGATATCGTGCTCGTCAGCTCGCTCGGCTTCACCATCCTGCACGGCACGCGCGATCTCGCCGTCGCCCTCGTCGATGTGACGCAGCACGTCGCGCGTCTCGCCGAAGCCGTGCAGACGCTGCTGGAGCCGCACGGCATGCCGGACCGGTCGGACGCGACGGAGCTCGTGCCGCAAGGCGGACGCGTCGACTTCGAAGGTGTGACGTTCGCGTATCCGCGCCGCCGGCCGATTCTCGACAACTTCCATCTGCATATCGAGCCGGGCCAGCGTGTCGGCCTGATCGGCAAGTCGGGCGCGGGCAAGTCCACGGTGCTCGCGCTTCTGCAACGCTTCTACGAGACGCAGAAAGGCAGCATCAAAATCGACGGTCAGGACATCGCCACGATCACGCAGGACAGCTTGCGTCACGCCATCGCGCTCGTGCCGCAGGACATCTCGCTGTTCCATCGCACGGTGTTCGAGAACATCGCGTACGGGCGTCCGGATGCGAGCCGCGAGGAAGTGCTCGCCGCGGCCCGCGAGGCGCGCTGCACGGATTTCATCGAGGCGATGCCGGAAGGTTTCGATACGATCGTCGGCGATCGCGGCGTGAAGCTGTCGGGCGGCCAGCGCCAGCGCATTGCGATCGCGCGAGCCATTCTGAAGAACGCGCCGATCCTGCTGCTCGACGAAGCCACGTCCGCGCTCGACAGCGCCTCGGAAGAAGCGATTCAGCAGGCGCTCGACCGGCTGATGATCGGCCGCACGGTCATCGCCATCGCGCACCGGCTCTCGACGCTGCAGAACTTCGACCGGATCATCGTGATGAGCGCGGGCCGCGTGATCGACGACGGCTCGCCGCAAGAACTGCGCGAGCGGCCGGGGCTGTATCGCGAGTTGCTCGCCAAGCAACATGGCAAGCTGCCTTCCATCGTCGCGACGCCGCACAAGCAGCCGGCCTGACAAGCAAGTGACGAATAAGCCGCGTTTTCTGACAAGGAAACGCGGTTTTTTTTTTGCGTCTATCGCGCTTTCAGATCCCGCAGGAAGTTGTCGCGCCACACCGATACATTGTTGTCGCGCAAGAGCGCATACATCTCCTGATGCCGGGTCCGGCGCTCGTCGAGCGGCATCGCGAGCGCGGTGGCGAGCGCATCCGCCATGCCGTCGATGTCGAGCGGATTCACGATCAGCGCCGCCGTCAGTTCGCGCGCCGCGCCCGCGAACTGCGAGAGCACGAGCACGCCGGGATCGTCCGGATTCTGCGCGGACACGTATTCCTTCGCGACGAGGTTCATGCCGTCACGCAGCGGCGTCACGAGGCCGACATGCGCCTCGCGAAAGAGCGCGGCGAGCACGGGCCGCTCGTACTGGCGATGGATATAGCGGATCGGCGTCCAGTCCAGCTCCGCATAGCGCCCGTTGATGCGCCCCGATTCGGCTTCGAGCTGTTGGCGGATGTCGCGGTAAGCGTCGACGTCCGTGCGCGTCGGCGGCGCGATCTGGAGCAACGACACGTTGTTGCGCTGCTGCGGATCGTGCTCGAACAGACGCTCGAACGCGCGAAACCGCTCGACGAGGCCCTTCGAGTAATCCAGCCGGTCGACGCTCATCACCAGCTTGCGCTGATGCAGCGTCTCCTTGACGATCTGCACGTCGCGCCCGCCTTCGCCGTCCTTCGCGAGCGCGCGCACTTCGTCCGGGTACACGCCGATGGGATACGCCGCCGCCTTCAGCGTCTGGCCGAACGCGCGAATCTCGACAGGCTTGTCAGCGTGCCGCGTGAGCGCCCCGCCCGCCTCGGTTTCGATGTAATCGCAGAACGCGCGCACGTCCGGCTCAGTCTGAAAGCCCAGCAGATCGAACGCGCAGAGCGCCTCGACCAGTTCGCGGTGACGCGGCACGCTTAACAGAATCTGCGACGCGGGAAACGGAATGTGCAGAAAGAAGCCGATGCGATTCTCGACGCCCAGCGCGCGCAATGCCTGCGCGAACGGAATCAGGTGATAGTCGTGGACCCAGATGACGTCGTCGGGCCGCAGCAGCGGCGCGAGCCGCGCGGCGAGCCAGTGATTCACGCGGCAGTAGCCGTCGTACTCATGGCGATCGAACTCGATCAGGTCCGGGCGATAGTGGAACGCAGGCCACAGCGTCGCGTTCGAAAAGCCGCGGTAATACTGGTCGTAGTCGCGCCGCACGAGCCCGATGGTCGCGAACGTCACCGGTCCGTGCTCCTCCAGCGTGATGCCGTCGGGCGGCGTGGAGAGCACTTCGCCGCTCCAGCCGAACCACACGCCGCCGGTCTCCTTGAGCGCGTCGTAGACGCCGACCGCCAGCCCGCCCGCTGCCGGACCGCCCTCGGAGATCGGCGCGACCCGGTTCGAAACGATGATCAGACGGCTCACGCGTGCTTCCCCGCCGTTCCCGCGATCACTTGCAGCCAGTCGAGCAGCAGTTCCACCGATTCGATGCGCGAGCGCGCCACCGTCTCGCCCGGACCGACTTTGATGGACAGACCATCGAACTCGTTGACGACCGCAAAGCCTTTCTCGTCGGTCAGGTCGTCGCCGATGAACACAGGCTTACGACCCGTGAACGGCGGCTCGGCCATGAAGGCGCGCAACGCGCGGCCCTTGTCCACGTCCTTCGGCTTGATCTCGTACACCATCTTGCCGGGCTGGAGCACGTAGGCATCGGCGTACTCGTTCACGAGCCGCTCGGTCGCCGCGCGCGCGGCCGGCTCGCGGTCGGGCGCGTTACGGTAGTGCAGCGCGAGCGCCGCGCCCTTGATCTCCAGCAGCATGCCGGGATTGGCTTTGACCACGCCTTCGAGCACATGCTCCATGCGAAGAAGCCGCTCGTCGTTGAAGCCGATGCGCTGGACATCGCCGTTGGCGTCGCGCCGCTCCGCGCCGTGCATGCCCGCGACGGGCAAGTCCGGCATCTGCAAGAACGAGTCGATATTGTCGATACCCCGCCCGGACACGACCGCGACCGCGTTGTTGGTCGCGCGTCTTAACGCAGCGAGAATGTCGGGCACCGATCGCGGCACGAAAATGCCGTCCGGCGTGGAGGCGAGCTCGACGAGCGTGCCGTCGAAATCGAAGAAGAATGCGGTCTCGGCGAGAGACAGGGAATCGGGAAGAATTTGCATCGGTCGTTGGCCTGTGGTTTCCCTTTGACGGCGCGCGGCGCGCGAAGTGTTGCGCATCTTACGTGCGCCAGCTTTCGGTCTGGAAAGCCGCGTGACTGACGGACGCATTCGGCGAGCCTTCCGTTCATCTTCGACGGAGCTTTCGGCACGCCGGGATTGTGCGGCAAATCGTCTCAAAAATGGTCCGCAACGTAGATGATGCGCCACCTCGGTCCGCAAAGGCGTGTATTTTGCGACAGATGTTCCTGCCGTCAAAGCCCGCCGCCTATCGCGGCCCGATCCTCCCGATGCACACTTCGTTCCCCGCTTCGCCTCTAACGCTGGCCGCGCGCTGGCGCCGGTTTGCCGCTCCGCTTGCTTTTCTCGCGCTCGCCGCATGCTCGCGGCCCGGCGAGCCGTGGCATCTGACGGACGTGTCAGGACACTTGCCCGACCTGAACTTCTCGCTCACCGACGACAGCGGCGCGCCCGTGACCGGACGCTCGTTCGAGGGCCACACGACGCTCGTGTACTTCGGCTACACGCATTGCCCGGATGTCTGTCCCGAAACGATGGCGCGGCTGATGCAGGTTTTACAGCGCGTCGGACCGGACGCGGACAACGCACGCATCTTGTTCGTCTCCGTCGATCCCGCGCGCGACACGCCGCCGCTTTTGCGCGCGTACGTCCGCGCGTTCGACGAAAAGCATGCCGTCGGGCTGACCGGCAGCGACCGCGCCATCGAAGCGGTCGCGCAGCGGTATCGCATCGCGTATCAGATGGAAAAACGCGATCCGCGCGGCGCCTACGAGGTCTCGCACAGCTCAGGCGTCTATATCTTCGATCGCGAAGGCCACGCGCGCCTGCTTGCGACCGACCGCGATTCCATCGACGCCATCGCGGCCGATCTGCGCCGCATCATCCATTCGAAGGACGCGTGACATGGACACGCTCCTCTATTGGCTCGACCCGTGGGAACCGTCGCCGACGGTCGTGATCGCCGTGCTCGCCGCCGCGGTGCTGTTCGCGCGCGGCGCGCGGCATGCGCGAGTGTCCGTCTCGCGGCACATTGCGTTCTGGCTGGGCCTGGGCGCGCTGTACGTGGCGCTGCACACGCGGCTCGATTACTTTTTCGAGCACGAGTTCTTCATGCATCGGCTGCAACATCTGGTGCTGCATCACCTCGGGCCGTTCTTGATCGCGCTGTCGTATCCCGGTGCGGCGCTGCGCGCCGGGGTGCCGTTCGCCTGGCGGCAACGCTGGCTGCGCCCGCTCACCGAGACGCGAGCGGCGCGCATGTTCTTCGATATCGTGTTCAATCCGGCCGTCGCCGTGCTGCTGTTCGTCGGGCTGATCTACTTCTGGCTGCTCTCGCCGATCCACTTCAAGGCGATGCTCGATGCCCGGCTCTATCGCGTGATGAACTGGAGCATGGTGATCGACGGGCTGCTGTTCTGGTGGCTCGTGCTGGACCCGCGGCCCGCGCCGCCCGCGCGGCTCGCGCCGGGACGACGCATTCTCGTGGTGATCGCCGCGATTCCGCCGCAGATCATTCTCGGCGCGTTCATCTTCTTCACGCCGCACGAGCTGTATCCGATCTATTCGATCTGCGGCCGCGCGTTCACCTGGATCACGCCGATGCGCGATCAGCAGATCGGCGGTCTGTTGCTGTGGATTCCCGGCTCGATGATGAGCGTGATCGGCGCGTTGATCGCGCTGCGCCACTGGCTGCGGCTGTCGGCGCGCTCGCGGCTGCGTCAGGAGCGCGCGACGCCGGTCAAGCCGGTGCGCGCGACCGCGTCATGAGCCGAATCATGAGCCGAAGCCGGGACGGCGCATCCAGACGTGCGGGATGCCGTCTTCGTCATGCACGCCCGACGACGGCACGAAGCCGAATGCGCCGTAGAACCGTTGCAAGTGCGCCTGGGCGTGCAGGCTGATGGGCTCATCCGGCCATTGTTCGAGGATGTGTTTCAGCGCGCGTTCCAGCATGGCGTTGCCGAGCTTCATGCCGCGAAAGCCGGCGGTCGTCAGCACGCGGCCGATGCGCACGTCTTTCTCGCTGGCGTCCGGATTGCCCGGCAACAGCACGCGCAGGTAGCCCGCCAAGCGCGGACGCTTGTCCCCTTCCCCGTACGCGAGAAGATGCCACGCGTTCGTATCGAGCCCGTCGATGTCGCCATACACGCAATTCTGCTCGACGACGAACACTGCGCTGCGGGCGGCGAGCATGTCGTAGACTTCAGCGGGCGTGAGGTCGTCGAAGGGCTTCCAGCGCCATTGAATGTCGGAGAGTCGGTCGGTCATGGGAATAGATATCGGATCGCACGGGCGTTCTGCGATTATGCCGCGCGGCCGGTTGCGTCGGTGCCGAATGAAGCGCGGATAAAGAAAAAGCCCTGACGGGTCAGGGCTTTTCAAGTGGAGGCGCGAACCGGAGTCGAACCGGTCTAAACGGCTTTGCAGGCCGCTGCATAACCGCTTTGCTATCGCGCCGAAAGCGGTGTGGTGCGCGCCGGTCGAACGACGCCGGCTGACTCACCAAACAAAAAGGGAAGCGTTGCTTCCCCTTTGACTGGAGCGGGAGACGAGTCTCGAACTCGCGACCTCAACCTTGGCAAGGTTGCGCTCTACCAACTGAGCTACTCCCGCGTAAAACCTGCGCTGCTTTACTGCTATCTACTGCTTGCTGTTTCCGATGCCGCTTCGCTCACGCGCTGCTTGCACCGAAAACTTCGAAACCTGGAGCGGGAGACGAGTCTCGAACTCGCGACCTCAACCTTGGCAAGGTTGCGCTCTACCAACTGAGCTACTCCCGCATTCACTTCTTGCTTGACCGCTTCGCTTATTCGCTTGCTGCTTTGCGTCGCGCATCAGAGAAACGAGATTATGTAGAAGGAAAAGCCGCCTGTCAACTGTCTCTCGTGCGGTTTATTCGCATTCGACGCAATTTTTTGCACTGCGCCGACACCGGCTCACAACATGCCGCCGCGCTCCCGAATCTGCGGCCACGCGAGCTTCATGTAGTACAGCATCGACCAGACGGTGAGGAAAGCCGCGACGTCGATGAGCCACAAGCCCCACACGCGCGTGTCCATGACCCACTGCGTGCCCGCGATACGCAGCGGACCGTAGAACAGCAGCATCGGAATGGCGACCATCTGGCAGACGGTCTTGAACTTGCCGAGCGAATTCACCGCCACGCTCTTCGATGCGCCGATCTGCGCCATCCATTCGCGCAGCGCCGAAATGGTGATCTCCCGGCCGACGATCACGAGCGCGATCACCGCGTTCAGACGTGAAAGCTGCACGAGCACGAGGAGCGCGGCCGTCACCATCAGCTTGTCGGCGACCGGATCGAGGAACGCGCCGAAGGCGGAGGTTTGATCGAGTTTGCGCGCGAGAAAGCCGTCGAACCAATCGGTGAGCGCGGCGAGCACGAAGATGATCATCGCGAGCAGATTGCGATGCTCCGGGCTCAACATCATGTCCGGCAGATAGAACACGCCCACGACGAGCGGAATCAGCACGATTCGCAACCACGTCAGAAAGATCGGTAAGTTGAACGGCATGGGCGATCAGCGAGTGAAGGACATGTAAGGGAGCCGCCATTGTGCCGTGTCGCTCTGCCGCTCACAAGGCGCGCCCCGCGCGGCGCGGCTCGCAGCGGGCCGCGCGGCGGGGCCTGTCAATGCAACTGCCGGTAAATCTGCTGCGCGAGCGCAAGCGAAATGCCTTCGACGCTCGCCAGGTCTTCGACGCTCGCCGCCTGCACGCCGCGCAATCCGCCGAAGCGCGACAGCAGCCGCTGACGCCGTTTCGCGCCGACGCCTTCGAGTTCCTCCAGACGCGACGTCTGGCGCGCCTTCGCGCGCTTCGCCCGCATGCCGGTGATCGCGAAGCGGTGCGCTTCGTCGCGAATCTGCGCGACGAGCATCAGCGCGGCGCTTTCCTTGCCTAGTTCGAGCGCCGGCCGCCCGTCCGCGAAGATCAACGTCTCCAGGCCGACCTTGCGCCCTTCGCCCTTCGCCACGCCGACGAGCATGCCGTGATCCAGCCCGAGTTCCGAGAACACCTGCCGCGCGATCTCGACCTGCCCCTTGCCGCCATCGATCAGCACGATGTTCGGCAGCGTGCCGCCTGCCGCGACCGCGGGCGCCGCATCGGGCGTGACGTTCGGATCGGCGGCGTTTTCGGGTTGCAGGGCCGCCGCTTCCTCATTCGCGTTGGCGGCCGCCTGCGCGACCATCTTCTCGTAGCGGCGCGTGAGCACCTGGCGCATCGCGGCGTAGTCGTCGCCGGGCGTGATGCCGTTGATGTTGTAGCGACGGTATTCGCCCGTCTGCATCTTGTGATGGTGATACACGACGCACGACGCCTGCGTCGCCTCGCCCATCGTATGGCTGATGTCGAAACATTCGATTCGCATCAGCGCGAGATCGTCCATCTCTAGCCCGAGCGTTTCCGCCAGCGAGCGCGTGCGCGCTTGCTGCGAGCCTTGCTCCGACAAGAGACGCGCGAGGGCGAGCTTCGCGTTCTGCTCGGCCATCGAAAGCCATACCCGCTTTTGGCCTTGCGGCTGACGCAGCAGCGCGACCTTGTGCCCGGCCTGTTCGATGAGCAGATCGACGAGTTCGCGGCTTGGCGCATGTGTCACGATCAGCACCGGCGGCACGCGATTGCCGATGTAGTGCTGCGCCATGAAGGCTTCGAGCACTTCGGATTCGAGGGAGCCTTCGCGGGGTTCGGGGGTGGCTTTTGTGTCTGCGCTGGCATCGGGTGGCGCTTCGGCTTCGATCTCCGATTCGGCGTTGGCGTTGGCTGTGGCGTTGGCTTCGGCGTTCAACTCAGACTTCGCCTTTGCCTCCACGCTTGAGGACAAGTCCACATCCGCGTCAACCTCTCCCTCGACCGCGATTTCCCCCGGCTCGCCATCCTCGATGTCGTCCTCGTCGCCGCCGAGCGCCACCGCGCTCTCCACATGCGCCGGGAAATACGCCTTGTCGCCCAGATGCCGCCCGCCGCGCACCATCGCGAGATTCACGCACACCTTGCCGCCCAGCGCGACGACCGCGAGGATATCCACGTCGCTGTCGCTGCCGACTTCGATCGCCTGCTGATGCAGCACGGTCGAGAGCGAGCTCATCTGGTTACGCACGGCCGCTGCCTGCTCGAACTTGAGATCGGCGGCGAACGCGTGCATCTTCTGCTCCAGTTCCTTCATCACCTCGCCCTGCCGCCCGAGCAGAAAGCGCGACGCGTTGGCGACGTCGCGGGCGTAGTCCTCCTCGGTGATAAGGCCGGTGCATGGCGCGGTGCATCGCCCGATCTGATGCAGCAGACACGGACGCGTGCGGTTGCTGAACACCGAGTCCTCGCACGTGCGCAACTGAAACACGCGCTGCAGAATCTGGATGCTCTCGCGCACGGCCCACGCGCTCGGAAACGGCCCGAAATACTGGTTCTTCTTGTCCACCGCGCCGCGGTAGTACGCCATGCGCGGAAACTGATGCCCGGTCAGCTTGAGAAACGGATACGACTTGTCGTCGCGAAACAGGATGTTGTAGCGCGGCGCGAGCGCCTTGATCAGATTGTTTTCGAGCAGCAGCGCTTCAGCTTCCGAGCGCGTCACCGTCGTCTCGATCTTGCGGATGCGCGTGACCATCATCGCGATGCGCGGCGAATGCAGCGTCTTCGTGAAGTAGCTCGACACGCGCTTCTTCAGATTGCGCGCCTTGCCGACGTAGAGCACGTTGCCGTCGCCGTCGTAATAGCGGTACACGCCCGGCAGATGCGGCAGTTGCGCGAGCGTCTTCTTCGGGTCGAAATGGGATTCGGGGGCGTCGGTCTGAGTCATGCAGCGAATATCGCGACGAAGCGCGAAGGGACAAGGGCGGCGGCAAGCCGTGGGGCGGACGGTATCTTAGAATCGCCAGTTTAGATCATTACGGCGCGGTCCCGCCGGCCGCCCTCTCGCCATGTCTACCGCCTCCACGACATCTCCCTCCGCGGAACTCGCCTGCGACATCTTCTGCGCGGTCGTCGATAACTTCGGCGATATCGGCGTGTGCTGGCGGCTCGCGCGTCAACTGCGCGCGGAACATGGCTGGCGCGTGCGGCTTTTCGTCGATGATCTCGCGGTTTTTCACGCGCTCTGCCCCGCCGTCGATGCGTCGCTCGCGCGGCAGGAGGCTGAGGGCGTCGTCATCGAGCACTGGCGCGAGCCCGCGCACGCTGGCGACACCATCGAAATCGCGGATGTCGTCGTCGAAGCCTTCGCGTGCGAACTGCCGCACGCGTACATCGCGGCGATGGCGCGGCGCGAGCGCAAGCCCGTGTGGATCAACCTCGAATATCTGAGCGGCGAGGACTGGGTCGCGGACTTCCATCTGCGGCCCTCGCCGCATCCGCGCTATCCGCTCGACAAGACGTTCTTCTTTCCCGGCCTCGGCGCGGGCACGGGCGGCGTGTTGAAGGAGCGCGATCTCGACACCGCGCGCACGCGCTTCGATGCAGCGGCTTGGTGGCGAGAACGCGTGGGCATCGCGCGTCCGGACGACGGCTCGACGGTCGTTTCCCTCTTCGCGTACGAGAACCCCGCCGTCGATGCGCTGCTCGCGCAATGGCGCGACGGCGCGGCGCCTATCGTTCTCCTTGTGCCCGAGGGCCGCATCTCCGGCGCGGTCGCGCGTTTCTTCGGCCTGCCGAAATTCGCGGCGGGCACATCGGCGCGGGCGGGCGCGCTTCAGGCGCACGCGCTCGGATTCGTCGAGCAACCGCGTTTCGACGACCTGCTGTGGGCGTCCGATATCAACTTCGTGCGCGGCGAAGACTCGTTCGTGCGCGCGCAGTGGGCGCGAAAGCCTTTCGTCTGGCACATCTATCCGCAGGCCGACGACGCGCATCTGCCGAAGCTCGACGCCGCGCTCGCGCACATCACGCGTGGCCTGTCGCCAGCGGCGGAACAGTCGATCAGCCGCTTCTGGCACGCATGGAATGGCGCGGGCACGCCGGACTGGGCGGACTTCTGGCGGCATCGGGGCGAATTCGAGTCGCGGGCTTCTGCCTGGGCGGATGAACTGGCGAGCGTCGGCGATTTGGCCGGCAATCTGGTCTCGCATGTGACTGCCCGCATGGCGCCGTGACAACGGCGAACGCGCCGTCGTCCGTATCGCATGAAACCGCGCGCGGTGCCGGCCCGGCTCGCCAAATAAGCAAAAACTCAGTTAAAATAAGCGGTTATCCGATGAGCAAGCCGCTTTCTGTCGCGCGAATCTGTCGCGGCCCATGACGAAAACGTTCTGACAGCGCCGCGAGTCCGATCAGCCACTATCAACATTAATTAGCCAAGTCTGGCCATATTCATTCGTAAGGATCCAGTTTTATGAAGACCGCACAAGAACTCCGCGTCGGCAACGTCGTCATGATCGGCAACGATGCCATGGTCGTGCAGCGCGCCGAATACAACAAGTCCGGCCGTAACGCAGCGGTCGTGAAAATGAAGTTCAAGAACCTGCTGACGAACGCGGGCATGGAAACCGTCTACAAGGCGGACGACAAGTTCGACGTCGTCGTGCTCGACCGCAAGGAAGTGACGTACTCGTACTTCGCCGACCCGATGTACGTGTTCATGGACGCCGACTACAACCAGTACGAAGTCGAAGCCGAAATGATGGGCGACGCGCTCAACTACCTCGAAGACGGCATGGCGTGCGAAGTCGTGTTCTACAACGAGAAGGCGATCTCGGTCGAACTGCCGACCACGCTGGTTCGCGAAATCGTGTACACGGAACCGGCCGTCAAGGGCGATACGTCGTCGGGCAAGGTGCTGAAGACCGCCAAGCTCCACACCGGCTTCGAACTGCAAGTGCCGCTCTTCTGCAACATCGGCGACAAGATCGAAATCGACACGCGCACGAACGAGTACCGCAGCCGCGCGTAAGACGTAACGATTACGCCCTTGCGCGGCACGCGGGCGGCGGTTCCGAAACCGCCTCCCGCCGCTGTCACAAAAAAGCGCCCCATCGCGGGCGCTTTTTCTTTTGCATGAAGTTTTTGACAATTTCAGGCAAACTTTACCGGTCATTGTTGCAATGTCGTGGTGTGGCGCGTTCCGAACGACTGTCCTTCGCTCCCCTTTTCCCAGAGAAATCAGGCGCTGGGGTGGACGGCAGTTCGTCAATAATCGCTTGGCACAGTTCCTGCTCAGTTCGGCTGATACGGACTAAACAACACGACATGCGCAACTCGCCGTCTCTCTGTGGCCGACTGCTGATCGTCGCGACGCTCGCCTTGCCCGCCTTCTTCCTGGCGGCATGCGCGTCGGCACCGACCACGGAGTCCGCCGGAGATCACGCGTCGGATGCCTCGGTGACCGCGCGCGTGAAAACGGCGCTCTTGGCCGACCCCGGATTGAAGTCGCTCGCGGTAAGCGTGTCGACGTATCGCGGCGTCGTGGTGCTGTCCGGAAACGTGAACTCGGAGGAACAGATTCGGAAGGCCGTCGCAGTAACTCGCAGCGTGTCGGGGGTGCAATCCGTCAACAACGATCTGCACGTGAAGCCGCAATGACGCAATAGCCCCATCCACTCGCAGGACAAAAAGAAAAACCGCAGCGGGATGCTACGCCGATCCGATGTTCGACCGTGACGAGACGCCGCAGCCCGCCCACGAGCGCCCGAGTTTCAAGCGCCGCCCTCGCCTGGCGACGCATGCGGCAACGGCAATTACAGTCCATTTTGATACGTTGTGTCTGCCATGCCACACGCTCTGATTGTCGAAGACGATCCCAATAGCCTTTCCGGCCTGTCCGCGATTTTGTCCGCCGACGGCTTCTCGGTCGACACCGCGACGACGCTCGCCGAAGCCCGTTCCGCATTGACGCGCTTCATTCCCGACGTCGTGCTGATCGACCTTAACCTGCCCGACGGCAGCGGCCTCGACCTCCTGCCGAGCCTGCCCTCGCAGCCGCCCGACGGCGCGCTCCCCGTTATCGTGATGACGGGCAATGCGACGGTCGAAAGCGCGATCGAAGGTCTGCGCCACGGTATTTGGGATTACTTGCTGAAGCCCGTCAACATTCCGCGTCTGCGCAGCCTGCTGGCGCGCATTCCGCGTCCTTACGAACTGACGGAAGAAGTGCAGGCGCTGCGCTCGACGCTGCGCGAACTCGGCCATTTCGGCGACATGCTCGGACGCAGCGTGCCGATGCAGCACGTCTACGATCAGATCGAGCACACCGCGCCCACGGAAGCCGCCGTGCTGATCAGCGGCGAGCCGGGCACCGGCAAGAAGCTCGCGGCGCACACCATCCATCAGCTGAGCCGCCGTCGCAAGGGGCCGTTCATCAGCTTCGATTGCTCGACGATTCGCGAAGAAGGCGCGCACCGCTCGATGGACAGCGTTCTTTTCGGCCACGAGCGCAACGCGTTCGCCGGCGCGGAAAACCGCGAGCCGGGCCTGCTCGAACAAGCGGGCGGCGGCACGCTGTTTCTCGATCAAATCGACTCCCTGCCCGCGGCCCAGCAGGAAGCGCTCTTGCGCGCGCTGGACTCGCAGACGTTCATGCGCGTCGGCGGCAGCAATCGCATCATGACGGACTTCCGCCTGATCGCCGCATTGCGCGCGCCGGCCCGCGATGCCGTGTCGAGCGGCGCCTTGCGCGAAGACCTGTTCCAGCGCCTGTCGGCGTCGTCGATCGTGCTGCCGCCGCTGCGCGAACGCGACGACGACATCGCGCTCATGGCCGAGCAGTTCGTCGACGAATTGAACCGCGAAAATCACATCGCCGGCATCACGAGCGGGTCGCCCAAGCGCATCAGCCCGGCTTTCCTGCGCGAATGCCTCGCGAACGAATGGCCGGGCAACGTGCGCGAAATGCGCGAGCGCGTGCGCCGCGCGTATCACGCGTCGGGCGAGACGATCGAGACGTTGCGCGTCGACGAGCCGGGCGGAATCGGCGGGCGCGGGCTCAATGGCAGCAGCGTACAGGTGACGGTGGGCACGGCGCTCGCCGATGTCGAGGACATGCTGATTCGCGCGACGCTCGAAGCGGTCGGCGGCACGCGGCATCGGGCGGCAACGCTGCTCGGCATCAGTCCCAAGACGCTCTACAACAAGCTCCAGCGCATGAAGCTGGAATCGTCGTAAAGCGGCGCGAGTCGTCAAATGAAAACGCCACGGCAAGCAACTGCCGTGGCGTTTTGTCATTCGGATGAGCCGTTCAGCCGAGCGCCGTTTTCACGAACTGGCGCGCGGCCTGATACTCGGGCTGGCTTTGCAGCTTGCTCCAGCGCAGCGCCTTGCCGCGCGGACGCATCTGCTTGATGCGCTGCTGCGACGCTTTCGTCGGCGTGAAGCGCAACTGCTCCAGCACCTTGCCCGCCTCTTCCGGCTGATTGCAGATGAGCACCATGTCGCAACCCGCCGTGAGCGCGGCCGTCGCGGCTTCGGTGAGCGTGCCGCCGGCGCGGGCCGCTTCCATCGAGAGATCGTCGCTGAAGATGGCGCCGTTGAAGCCGAGCTTGCCCCGCAAAATGTCTTGCAGCCAGATGCGCGAGAAACCGGCCGGCTTGTCGTCGACCTTTGTGTAGATGACGTGCGCCGGAATCACCGACGCGAGCGACAACCCGAGCCAGTCGTACGGACGCACGTCCGCAGCGAGAATCTCGTCGAGCGGGCGGTCATCCGTCGGCAACGCGACGTGTGAGTCCGCCGCCGCGAAGCCGTGCCCCGGAAAATGCTTGCCGCAGTTCGCCATGCCCGCGAGCGCAAGACCGTGATTCAGGCTCTTCGCGAGCATCGTCACCACGCGCGGATCGCTATGCAGCGCGCGGTCGCCGATCACCTGCGATTGTCCGTAGTTCAGATCGAGCACCGGCGTGAAGCTCATGTCGATGCCGCACGCGCGCAGTTCCGACGCGAGCACGTAGCCGAACGCGGTGGCCGCCTTGCTCGCGGCCAGAACATCGCGGTCCCACAACGCGCCGAGCTTGCCCGGCGCGGGCAGCACCGTGAAGCCGTCGGTGCGAAAACGCTGCACGCGCCCGCCTTCGTGATCGACCGCAATCAGAATGTCGTCGCGCACCGCGCGGATGGCGTCGGTGAGTGCGACCAGTTGCGCGCGGTCCTGAAAATGCCGCGCGAAGAGAATGATGCCGCCCGTCATCGGATGCGAAAGGCGCTCGATATCCGCGTCGTTGAGCGTCGTGCCGGCGACGTCGTACATGACGGGGCCGGGAATGCGTTTCATCGGATTCAATTGGCTTCTTGTTGTGATGTGAGTGTGATGATTCGGCGCGATCACGCCTTGTCCGCGGTTTCCGCAATTTCCGCGATGACGAACGTCACCGCGTAGTCGCGCTCGTCGCTGAGCGTCACTTGCGCCGTGATGCCGCGTTGCGCGAGCCATTCGGCCAGTTCGCCCGATGCCACGATCACCGGCTTGCCGCTCGGCTCGTTGAGCGTTTGCAGCGCGCGCCAGGTCATCGGCCAGCGCATGCCGAGGCCGATGGCCTTCGAGAACGCTTCCTTCGCGGAAAAGCGCGTGGCGAGAAACGCGAGGCCGCGCACTTCGGAGCGCGCGCGCCGCGCGTGATAGATGCGCAGCTCGTCGGGGCCGAGCACTTTCTCGGCGAAGCGCCCGTTGGTGCGCTCCATGACGCCCGCGACGCGGCTGACTTGCACGAGGTCCGTGCCGATTCCGTAGATAGCCATGGCTGTGCTCAACGCTTCGTTTGCGCGGCGAGACGCGAAGCGACCATGATCGCTTTCATCTCGCGCACCGCGTTGTCCCAGCCCGCGAAGATCGCGTGCGCGACGATCGCGTGCCCGATGTTCAATTCGACGATGCCATCGAGCGCGGCGATCGGCTGCACGTTGGTGTAATGCAGTCCGTGGCCCGCGTTCACTTTGAGGCCGAGCGAATTGCCGAACTCGACGCTTCTCGCGACGCGCTCGAATTCGCGCTGCTGCTCGGCTTCGTCGTGCGCTTCGGCATAGCGCCCGGTATGCAGTTCGATGACGGGCGCGCCGGCTTCCTTCGCCGCGCGAATCTGCGTCTCGTCGGGATCGATGAAAAGCGACACGCGGCTGCCCGCGCCCGCGAGCTGCGCGCACGCGGCCTTCACGGCTTCGAATTGCCCCGCGACGTCGAGTCCGCCTTCGGTCGTCAATTCCTGGCGCTTTTCCGGCACGAGGCAGACATCGTGCGGCTTGATTTCGCACGCGATATCGAGCATTTCGCGCGTAACGGCGCATTCCAGATTCATGCGCGTTTTCAGGAGCGGACGCAGCGTCCGCACATCCGCATCGACAATATGACGGCGATCCTCGCGCAGATGCAGCGTGATGGCGTCCGCGCCCGCTTCTTCGGCGGCGAGCGCGGCGCGAATCGGGTCGGGATACGACGTGCCGCGTGCGTTGCGCAGCGTGGCGACGTGATCGATGTTCACGCCGAGATCGATCACGCTCGCGGGCGATGAGAGAAAGAAGCTCATAGATTTTGCAGGTCGATCAGAATCTGACGGGTGGCGAGCGGCGCGCCGCCCAGATGGTAGTTGAGCAGAAAGCGCATCAGCGTCTTGCTCTGCGCGCCGGTTTGCGGGCTGCTGTAGTCGTCGCGCTCCATGTCGATGAGCGTCTGGCCCGCGATGACCGGCCATTGCGCGGGAAGGTCGTCGGACGCTTCGCGCACGCCGCGCTCGGGATCGAACGTATAACGGCCTTCGGGCAGTACGGCGGAACGCGCCACGGTGCGCGTGAGCGCCATCGCGTAGCCGGTTTCGCGCAACAGCACGCGTTCGAACGAGCGCAGCACCTGTATGGCGGGTTCGTCGTGCGCGAGCCGCGACAGCGTCAGCACGTAGTGATTGAAGAGCGCGGGATGCGGGTCTTCGCGCGCGCAGAACTTGACCAGCAGTTCGTTGACGTAGAAGCCGCACAGGAGCGCGTCGCCTCGCAGCGGCAGCATGCCGCCGACCCATTCGGCGGTGGTCAGCGTGCGGACTTCGCCTTTGCCGGTCCAGGAAAGGCCGAGCGGCTGGAAGGTTTGCAGCACGCCGCGCAGCGCGGAATGCGGCCGCTTCGCGCCCTTCGCGACGAGCGCAATGCGCCCGTGATCGCGCGAGAACACGTCGATGATGAGACTCGTCTCGCGATACGGATAGCTATGCAGCACGAAGCCCGGCTGCTCGCTGACGCGAAAGTCGGAGCGCGGGCGCGGTCGTTGGGGGTTCGTGCTGGCGGCAGCGGTGGACGACGATCCCCGCCGCCGCTTCGGCGACGGTCGCTCGCTCGCGCCGACGTCGTCCTCGGGACGATCGTCGGCGGGCGGGGTCATCCACGCGTCGTTCGAGCCGGCGTCCATGAGCGTCGTCCGGGCCTCACTCGTAGCCGTACGCGCGCAGGCCCGCTTCGTTGTCGGCCCAGCCGCTTTTCACCTTGACGAAGGTTTCCAGATACACGGGACCGTCGAAGAGCTTTTCCATGTCGAGCCGCGCCTCGGTGCTGATCTGCTTCAGCTTCGCGCCCTTCTGGCCGATGATCATCGCCTTGTGGCCGTCGCGCTCCACGAGAATGGTCGCGAACACGCGGCGCAGGCGCCCTTCGGTCTCGAACTTGTCGATGAGCACGGTGCTCGTGTACGGCAACTCGTCGCCGGTCCAGCGGAACACTTTCTCGCGCAGAATCTCGGCTGCGAGGAAGCGCTCGCTGCGGTCGGTCAGATCGTCCTCGCCGTAGATCGGCTCGCCTTCCGGCAGATACGGCTTCACGACCGACATGAGCCGCTTGATGTCATCCGGATTCTTCGCCGAGAGCGGCACGATTTCGCGGAAGTCGCGTCGCGCGGACATCTGCTGCATGAACGGAAAGAGCGAATCCTTGTCGCCGACGCGGTCGAGCTTGTTCGCGATCAGAAGCGTCGGCGTGCCGGCCGGAATCAGGTCGAGCACTTTCTCGTCGTCGGGACCGAAGCGGCCCGCTTCGATCACGAACAGGATCGCATCGACCGAAGTCAGCGTGGACGTCACCGCGCGATTCAGCGAGCGGTTGAGCGCGCCGCTGTGGCGGGTCTGAAAGCCCGGCGTGTCGACGAAGATGTACTGCGCGTCCTCGACCGTGTTGATGCCGGTAATGCGATGGCGCGTCGTCTGCGCCTTGCGCGACGTGATGCTCACCTTCTGGCCGACGAGCGCGTTCATGAGCGTCGACTTGCCGACGTTGGGCCGGCCGACGATGGCGACCATGCCGCAGCGGAAACCGGGAGATGTGGGAGCGTTCATAGTGGTGTGCGGCGAAGGTTCGTTGTGCGCGATGTTGCGAGGGCGCGATGGCGCATGTGCGGCTGAAGGCGCGTCAGTGGCCGGCGTCGGCGGCGCGCACGACGCGGCTGGCCGAGGCGTCGTCGCTGGCGGTGCTGCGGGCGTCGTCGGTGGGCGGCGCGTTGTCGGCGCTCGCATCCGGCGTTTGCGCCGCTTCGCTCTTCACCGCCTTCTCCGGGCGATGGATGACGTGCCGCTCGGGCTTCTCGGCGGCTGCGTACGACGCAGCGGACGGCTCGACGTGCGTTGCCCGAATCACGGCAAGCGGCGCGGCGGGCGTCTGCTCGGCGGACGCGCTCGCATCGGCGGAATGGTTGCGCTGACGATCGCGCTCGCGGCGCTCCGGCGAGCGCAAGTCGAGCGCGGCCTGCACGCCGGTCACGCCCGGCACCACTTCCACCTGCGCGAGCTTGGCGGCGCGCGCGCCCTTGCGCTTAGGCTTCACGCCGAGCGTGGGCGCCGCGGCCATGACTTCATCGAGCGCCCTCTTGGCCGCCGCCTGTTCCGCCGCGCGGCGGCTCGCGCCGGAGCCGGACACTTTCACATCGAGCTTCGGCACCGAGCATTCGACTTCGAACTGCTGGTTGTGCGCGGCGCCGTGAGTGGCGACCACGGTGTAAGTCGGCAGCGCGATCTTGTGGCCCTGCAGATATTCCTGAAGCAGCGTCTTCGCGTCCTTGCCGATGGTGCGCGGATCAATGTGATCGAGCACCGGCGTGTAGAGACGCTTGATGACGGCAAACGCGGCGTCGAAGCCGCCGTCGAGAAAGATCGCGCCGAAGATGGCTTCGAGCGTGTCCGCCAGAATCGACGGACGCCGGAAGCCGCCGCTGCGGAGTTCGCCCTCGCCCAGACGCAAGCCTTCCGAGACGTTGAGCGCCTGCGCGATTTCGTAAAGCGATTGCTGTTTGACGAGGTTCGCCCGAACGCGCGAGAGGTCGCCTTCGTCGAGCTTGCTGAATCGTTGGAACAAAAGCGCCGCCACCACGCAATTGAGAACGGAGTCGCCGAGAAATTCGAGCCGTTCGTTGTGCGTGGCGCTGTGACTGCGGTGGGTCATCGCCTGGCGCAGCAATTCCGCATTGCGAAATTCGTACTGCAGCCGGCTTTCCAACGGAGAAGATGGCATGGACAGAGTATAACGCGCCCGCGCGGGCGGCCGATTCCGCCCGGCGAGCCGGGAAAACGCGTGGCGAGACGGTCTTAGCCGCGCTTCTTCACGCCGTTTCGAAGCAGCGCCGACGCGAGCGCGACGGCACCGCGATGGATCACTCGAAGGAGCCGATGCGCTTCAGGTTGCTGAAGTTCATCCAGATGAAGAACGCGCGGCCGACGATGTTGTTGTCCGGCACGAAGCCCCAGTAGCGGCTGTCGGCGCTGTTGTCGCGGTTGTCGCCCATCATGAAGTAATGGCCCGGCGGCACCTTGCAGGTCACGCCTTGCGCGTTGTAGACGCAGTTGTCGCGATACGGAAAGTCGTCCTGGCCGACGACGAACGGCGGCACTTGCGGATTGTTGAGGATGGCGTTCTTGCGGCCGTCGAGATCTTCGATGAATTGCTTCGCGTAACCGATGCGCTCGTCGTCGAAGTAGTCCGGCTGCGGCGTTTCCGGCACCGGCTTGCCGTTGATCGTGAGCTGCTTGTTTTCGTACGCGACGGTATCGCCCGGCAGGCCGATCACGCGCTTGATGTAGTCGACCGATTCGTCTTTCGGATAGCGGAACACGACAACATCGCCGCGCGTGAGCGGCTTGCCTTGCGTCAGCTTCGTGTTGCTGATCGGCAGGCGCAGGCCGTACTCGTATTTGTTCACCAGAATGAAGTCGCCGACAAGCAGCGTCGGCACCATCGACCCGGACGGAATCTTGAACGGCTCGACGATGAACGAGCGCACCACGAACACCGCGAGAATCACAGGGAAGAAGCTCGCCGTATATTCCAGCCACCACGGCTGGCGCAGCGCCTCGTTGCGCAGGCGCGCGCGCGTCTGGTCGGCGTTTTCATCGGCGAAGCGCTCGCCGACGCGTTCCTGCTGGCGGTCGAACTCGGCCACGGCAGCGTCCGCCGAGCGACGGCGCTGCTTCACGAACACCAGTTTGTCCAGCACCCATGCAATACCCGTCACCACGACGAGGATCAAGAGAATCAATGCGAAATTCATCAATCGCTTCCGGTTGTTATCGTCGGTTGTTGTTCTGCGCCCGGCGGCGCGCGAACGTCACTCGTCCACGCGCAGGATGGCGAGGAAAGCCTCTTGCGGAATCTCGACAGAGCCGACCTGCTTCATGCGCTTCTTGCCCGCCTTCTGCTTTTCGAGCAGCTTCTTCTTGCGCGTGATGTCGCCGCCGTAGCACTTGGCGAGCACGTTCTTGCGCAGCGCCTTGATGTTTTCGCGCGCGATGATGTTCGAGCCGATGGTCGCCTGAATCGCCACGTCGTACATCTGGCGCGGGATCAGTTCGCGCATTTTCGACGCGACTTCGCGGCCGCGGCTCTGGCTTTGCGAGCGGTGAACGATGACGGACAAGGCATCGACCTTGTCGCCGTTGATCAGCATGTCCACCTTCACGACATCCGCCGCGCGATATTCCTTGAACTCGTAGTCCATCGACGCATAGCCGCGCGACGTCGACTTCAGGCGGTCGAAGAAGTCGAGCACGATTTCCGCCATCGGGATTTCGTAGGTCAACTGCACCTGACGGCCGTGGTACTGCATGTTGATCTGCTGGCCGCGCTTGTTCGTGCACAGCGTGATGACCGAGCCGACATACTCCTGCGGCATGTACAGGTTCACGGTAACGATCGGCTCGCGCACTTCCTCGATCTTCGACGGCTCCGGCATCTTCGCCGGGTTCTCGACGGAGATGGTGGTGCCGTCGCGCTGGACGACCTCGTAAATCACCGTCGGCGCGGTGGTGATGAGGTCCATGTCGAATTCGCGTTCGAGCCGTTCCTGCACGATCTCCATGTGCAGAAGGCCGAGGAAGCCGCAACGGAAGCCGAAGCCCAGCGCCTGCGACACTTCCGGCTCGAATTGCAGCGACGCGTCGTTGAGCTTCAGCTTTTCGAGCGATTCGCGCAGCGCGTCGTACTGATTTGCTTCGACCGGATACAGCCCCGCGAAAACCTGCGGCTTCACTTCTTTGAAACCCGGCAGCGGCTCGGCCGCCGGACGGTTCGCGACCGTAACCGTGTCGCCGACCTTCGCGGCTGTCAGTTCCTTGATGCCCGCGATCACGAAGCCGACCTGACCCGCCGACAATTGCGACAGGTTCGTCGACTTGGGCGCGAACACGCCGAGATGCTCGACCGGATATTGAGCGCCGGTCGCCATCATCTTGATCTTGTCCTTCGGCTTCAGCGTGCCGTTGAAAATGCGCACGAGCATCACGACGCCGACGTAGTTGTCGAACCACGAGTCGATGATCAGCGCCTGCAGCGGCGCGTCCGGATCGCCCTTCGGCGGCGGCACTTTCGCGATCAGCGATTCGAGCACGTCTTCCACGCCGAGGCCGGTCTTCGCGCTGCAATGCACGGCGTCCGTCGCGTCGATGCCGATCACGTCTTCGATCTCGGCGATCGCGTTTTCCGGATTCGCGGCCGGCAAGTCGATCTTGTTCAGCACCGGCACGACTTCCACGCCCAGTTCGATTGCCGTGTAGCAATTCGCAACGGTCTGCGCCTCGACGCCCTGACTCGCATCGACGACGAGCAGCGCGCCTTCGCAAGCGGAAAGCGAACGGCTGACTTCGTACGAGAAGTCGACGTGTCCTGGCGTATCGATCAGATTGAGGTTGTAGACCTGGCCGTCGCGCGCCTTGTAGGTGAGCGCCGCCGTCTGCGCCTTGATCGTGATGCCGCGCTCGCGTTCCAGGTCCATCGAATCGAGCACCTGCGCTTCCATCTCACGATCGGACAGCCCGCCGCACAACTGGATGATGCGGTCCGCGAGCGTGGACTTGCCGTGATCGATGTGCGCAATGATCGAAAAGTTACGAATATGATTCATTCAGTGCCGATCAAGCGAAAAAGGCGCGCCCTCACACATGCGGAGCACGCCTTGAAAAATTTGGGGGAAAACTTCTGCATTTTAGCCGAAAAGGGGGTGGGCAGGCGTTTTCGGCGTTCGGCGGCTCTATGAACGGCGCGAGGCAAGCGCCGCCAGGACGGCATCCACGTCGAGCCGGTGCTCGCACACCTCGACGCCGTCCAGCATCAGCACCGGCACGCGCTCGTTGTAGCGCGCCTCCAGGTGCGGATCGTCGTCGATATCGATCCACTCGATCGCCACGCCGAAGCGTTGCGCGATCGGCTCGAGCTCCGCGCGCATGTCTTCACACAGATGGCACCACGCGCGCCCGTACAGCACGAAATGCGCGGCGTGGTCCGCCCTCATCGCGCGGCCGTCACTTCTGCGCCGGCACGCGCGGGCGCAGCGGCACGAACTGCGTGTTGTCGCCACGGCGCACGAGAATCGCGACCATCTTGCTGGCATCGAGCCCCTGCGCGATGGATTCGAACTGCTTCGCGCTCGTGATGTCCGTGTCGCCGATCCGCATGATGATGTCGCCCTTCTGGAAGCCCGCGCGCGCCGCCGGCCCTTCGACGGCATCCACCTGCACGCCGCCGTTGAGCTTGAGCGCCTTCTTCTGCTCGGCCGGGATGTCGCTCACCGCGAGGCCGAGCGAATTGCTCGCCCGCTCCTTCGGCTGCGGCGCGCGGCGCTGCTCGGTCTTGGCGACCTTGTCCGGCTGCATTTCTGCGATGGTGATCGGCAGATCGCGCGACTGGCCCTTGCGCCAGATCGTGATCGTCGCTTTCATGCCCGGCTTGCTGTCGCCGACCATGCGCGGCAGGTCAGTCGCCGTTTCCACGTTCACGCCGTTGAATTTGAGGATGATGTCGCCCGGCTGAATGCCCGCCTTGTCGGCCGGCCCGCCCGCCTCGACGCTGCTGACGAGCGCGCCCTGCGCCTTCGGCAAGCCGAGCGAATCGGCCACGTCCTTCGTCACCTCGCCGATCGCGACCGCAATGCGCCCGCGCGTGACTTTGCCCGACGTCTTCAGCTGATCCGCCACGCGCATGGCCTCGTCGATCGGAATCGCGAACGAAATGCCCATGAAGCCGCCAGTGCGGCTGTAGATCTGCGAATTGATGCCGATGACCTCGCCCGCCATGTTGATGAGCGGACCGCCGGAGTTGCCGGGATTCACCGCGACATCGGTCTGGATGAACGGCAGGTAGTCGCCCGTGTCGCGGCCCTTCGCGCTGACGATGCCCGCCGTCACCGTGTTGTCGAGCCCGAACGGCGAGCCGATGGCGAGCACCCATTCGCCGACGCGCACCTTGTTCGAATCGCCGATGGTGATGGCCGGCAGATTCGACGCGCTGATCTTCACGACCGCGACGTCCGTGCGCTCGTCGACGCCGACGAGCCGCGCCTTGAACTCGCGCTTGTCGGTGAGCGTGACGTAGATCGTGTCCGCGTCGTCCACCACGTGCGCGTTGGTCATCACGTAGCCGTCGGTCGAGAGGATGAAGCCCGAGCCGACGCCGCTGCTCTGCTCCGAGTTGTCCTGACTGTCATCGGGCGGGAGGCTGCGGCTGCCGCCCTTGCCCTGATCGCCGCCTCCTCCGCCACCGCCGCCGCCACCGTGGCCGCGCGGCGAGCCCGGCTGCCCCGGCATCGGAATGCCGAAGAAGCGCCGGAAGAATTCCGACATGTCGCCTTCATCGAGGCCCGGCGGCAAGCCGCGCATTTCGCCCGACGAGCCGACGCGCGAGGTCGTGCGGATGTTCACGACCGAAGGCCCGACCTTGTCGACGAGCGTGGTGAAGTCCGGCAGATTCACCGTGGGCGCTGCTGCCGCCGCTTGCGAGATGAACGGCAGGCACACGGCGAGCGCCGCGGCCGCGATGAACTTGCGCAGCGAGTAGTTGCTCATGGATGGAAGGCCGAGGGATTCGATTACTTGGAAGGCTTGTATTCTATGGTAGAAGCAAATTGCTGCAACGTGGCTTGCGGCACTTCGCCCAGCAAAGTAATCCAGAAATCGCCGCGACGCTTCACGAGCACATGCGTCGCGCCGTTATTGCCCGCGCCTTCCTTGCGGGAATTCTTCTCGACCGGCTCGACGAACACGGAAATGGCGGCAAGGCCGTCTGAGAATACGGCCTGATCGACCGGAATCGGCGGCTGGCCCTGCTCGCTCGACGCCATCGGCCGGCGCAGTTGGCGGATCAGCCTGAAGCCGGGAATGGTCGGCTTGATCTGCCAGCCCTGCGCCTGCAAGTCGACCGGCTGCACCGGCGGGCGCACGACGTTCCAGCCCGCCGTGGCGCGCATGCCGTTCGCGATCGAGGCTTTATCGATCGCCCCGCCGATACGCACCTGCGAGAACGAAAGCTGTTCCAGCACCTGGCCGTCCGGATCGAGCGTCTGCGCGCGCAGCAAGAGACCGGTCTTCGCGTCCGCCCACAGCTTGTAGGCGAAACGATAGGCATCTTTCGGGTCGAGTTCGATCACCTGACTCTCGATGCCCGCGACGCGGTCGGTGCCGAGCAGCTTCGGCTCGTACACCGCGAGCACCTGATCGCCGCTCGTGGCGAGCAGCGACGGAAACGAATCCTTGCTCTGCCGATGCTCCATGACGAGCAGATGCCGCTCCGGCACGAACGTGAGCATGTCGTCGTCGTGGCGCAGCATCCGGCGCGGCGCGCCGTCGAGACTTTCGAGCGATTCGTAATCGCCGTCGCCGCGGGTGGCGACGTGCGTGATGCGCGACGACTGGACCGTCGCGCCGCGCTGATAAAGGAAGGTGCCCTCGTAATTCTGCTGCTGGGCCGCTTCCTGAATGCGGTTGAGCAGGTTGGCGGCGGTTTTGCGATCCGGCGCGTTGCCGCTGTCAGCGAACGATGCGGATGCCGCGCACAACAACGCGGCTGCGCAGAACATCAATGCCGGCAGCCGCCCCCAATATCTAGTTTTATTCAACCGCACACCTGCCTTCAGTTATTGGCTCTGCGTTGTCACCGCGGCGCGAATCAGTGGCATGGCGCCGGGAATCGCAGGCTGCTGCGAGAACTGCTGATGCGCTTCGAGGTACTGATCGAGATTCGCGTCGCGGATGATGTTCGCCTCGACGACCGGCGCGGCGGTGGTCACGGCCGGCACCGACGCCAGCGCCACACGCTGCACCGAATCCGGCTGCGCGACGCTTGCCACTTGCGCGCCCGAGTGGACGCCGACGCCCTGCATTTGCGGCACGACGATCCACGTGAGCGTGGCCGCGGCGGCCGCGACCGCGAACGCCGGCACCACGCGCCGGCGCAGCATGCCGCTGCGCGCCTTATGCGCCGAAGCCGATGCCGCGGGCGCCAGCACGTGCGCCTCGGCCTCGAAGCGCGCCGCGAACGACGCCATGAACGCGCGGCTGCGCGCCGGGCTCTCGGCGAGATCGTCGGAACGCAGCGCGTCGCCGATCAGATGATAGTCGGACCACGCCGCGCGGTCCTCGCTCGTCAGTTCCGCCAGGAACTGACCGATGTTTCCAATTTCGCCGAGCGATTCACCGTCGGCGAACGCCGACATGCGCTCCCCGCGCGAGCTTGCCTGCGAATTTCCCTGCGATTTTGCGTTCGATTGCATCGAGACCGACCCCATGATGCTCCCCAATCCTTCGAAACCAGCCGTAGTGACACCACCTAACCCAGATATCGCGTCCCTGTCCCGAAGTTTCCAGCCGGCTTACCAGCGTTTGCCTTCGGGTGTGTCCAACAACGGACGCAATTTTGCCGCAATGGCTTCCCGAGCACGGAAAATTCTCGATCTGACGGTGCCGATCGGGCAGTCCATCATCTCCGCGATTTCCTCGTAACTCAATCCTTCGATTTCCCGGAGCGTGATGGCGGTGCGCAATTCCTCGGGCAGCAGCGCCATCGCAGCATTGACCGTTTGAGCGATCTGCTTGCTCATCAACATCGACTCGGGCGTGTTGATATCCCTTAGTTGGTCGGCGTCGGAGAAAGTTTCCGCTTCTTCCGCATCTGCTTCGGTAGAAGTGGGAGCGCGGCGTCCCTGCGTCGCGAGGTAGTTTTTCGCCGTGTTGACGGCAATGCGGTACAGCCAGGTGTAGAACGCCGATTCGCCGCGAAACTGCGGCAGCGCGCGGTAGGCCTTGATGAAGGCGTCCTGGGCGACGTCCTCGACTTCGGCGGGATCGCGCACGAGGCGCGAGATCAGTCGAATGATCTTGCGGTGGTATTTGGCGACCAGCAGTTCGAACGCGGCTTTGTCGCCCTTCTGCACGCGTTCGACCAGCACTTGGTCGATTTCTTTTTCGCTCACCTGGGAATCCGTTTGACTTTGGGCTGTTGCGCGGACGGGTATTGTAGCGTCACGGACTTCGCGTTATCCCGGACGCTCATCTACCGTTACAGTCTTTACAGGTAGGCGCTGGCGGCGCGGCGGGCGCGCACGGCAAGCTGGCGGAAGGTGTCGGGATCGATGGAATCCGCCGCGACGAGAAGCGCGCGCGGCCCGCCTTTTTCCGATGACAACGTGAGCGCGACGACCGCGCCCCATTGCGCGCAGCCGACGATGCGCCGGTACTGCGCGTAGCCCGCGCGGTTCCAGACCGTGACGCCGTCCGCGTGCAGGCCGATGGCCGCCGGTTGGCGCAGCGTCCAGCGCACGGCCGCCAGGGCGAGGGCCGCTAGACACGCTAGCGCGGCCACGGTCGCGTGAAGCGGCCCAAATTGCGCGAAGACCGCCCGGAAGACGGCCGCGTCCGCCAGGACGACAAAACCGATGAGCGCCGCGAACAGAAAACGCGAAGGCCGCATGGGGATGCGCGGCGGTGTGCCCGCTTCCCCATGCGGCCGATTCAGATGCGCGCCCGTCATCGTGTCCCCCGTCCTTGACGAGTGCGCCGTGCTCAGAAACGCTTGAAGACGAGCGAGCCGTTCGTGCCGCCGAAGCCGAACGAGTTCTTCACCGCGACGTCGATCTTCATCTCCCGCGCCGTGTTCGCGCAGTAATCCAGGTCGCACTGCGGGTCCTGATTGAAGATGTTGATGGTCGGCGGCGAGACCTGATGATGCACGGCGAGGACCGTGAACACCGACTCCAGCCCGCCCGCGCCGCCGAGCAGGTGCCCGGTCATCGACTTCGTGGAGTTCACGACGATGTTCTTCGCGTGATCGCCGAGCGCGCGCTTGATGCCGATGGTCTCCGCGATGTCGCCGAGCGGCGTGGACGTGCCGTGCGCGTTCACGTAGTTGACTTCGTCCGCGTTGACCTTCGCGTTCTTGAGCGCGTTGACCATCGCGCGGCGGCCGCCGTCGCCGTCTTCGGGCGGCGCCGTCATGTGGTAAGCGTCGCCGCTCATGCCGTAGCCCAGCACTTCGGCATAGATCTTCGCGCCGCGCGCTTTGGCATGCTCGTATTCTTCGAGCACCATGACGCCCGCGCCTTCACCGAGCACGAAACCGTCGCGGTCCGTGTCCCAGGGGCGGCTGGCCGTCGCCGGGTCGTCGTTGCGCTGCGAGAGCGCGCGCGCCGCCGCGAAGCCGCCGATGCCGAGCGGGGAAACCGTCGCTTCCGCGCCGCCCGCGATCATCACGTCGGCGTCGCCGTATTCGATCAGGCGCGACGCTTCGCCGATGCAGTGCAGGCCAGTGGTACACGCCGTGACCATCGACAGATTCGGGCCCTTGAGGCCGAAGCGGATCGACAGATGGCCGGAGATCATGTTGATGATCGACGCCGGGACGAAGAACGGCGAAATGCGGCGCGGACCGCGATTGAGCAGCTCGGTCTGCGTGACTTCGATCATCGGCAGCCCGCCGATGCCCGAGCCGACCACCACACCCACGCGTTCGGCGTTTTCGTCGGTGATCGCAAGGCCGCTGTCCTGCATCGCCTGAACGCCTGCCGCGAAGCCGTAATGGATGAAGGTATCCATGTGGCGCGCTTCCTTGGCGGGCATGTAGTCTTCGATGCTGAAGCCCTTCACCTCGCCCGCGAAACGCGTGGAGAAGTTCGTGGCGTCGAACTTCGTGATGTTGGCGATGCCCGACTTGCCCGCCACCAGATTGGCCCAGCCGTCGGCAACGGTATTGCCGACAGGCGAAACGAGCCCAAGGCCTGTAACAACAACTCGACGACGGCTCACGTTAACCCCTTATCCATAGAATGACGAAAAGCAAAAGCCACAGCGGCCACAGGAAACCGCCCTGTGTGCCCTGTGGCTGTTAAATCGGTCTTTGCAGCGACGATGCTTCAAGCTCGAAGAGCGACGGGTCGCTGGCGCGTCCGGCCTTAGGCCTTGACGTTGGCGCGAGCGTAGTCGATCGCTTGCTGAACCGTGGTGATCTTCTCGGCTTCTTCATCGGGGATTTCCATGCCGAACTCGTCTTCCAGCGCCATCACCAGTTCCACCGTGTCGAGCGAGTCAGCGCCCAGATCGTTCACGAACGACGCTTCGTTCTTGATTTCGGCTTCCGCCACGCCGAGTTGTTCGGCGACGATCTTCTTCACGCGCTGTTCGATGTTGTCCATGCAGCCCTCCGAGGGAATAAAAGTTCAAAAATACGAGTGCGCGCATTTTATCAGGTTTGTACCCGCAAAATACGGCGCGTCAGTTCCATGCTTCGCCGCCTGCTGCGCTTCATCAAGGCGCGAGCCGACGGCCTGCATCGTTCGTTGCTGCCGCGCTGTACGGGGCGCGCATGCCGGTGAGAGCATTTTGCGCGCCCGTGTGCCGCGCGGATATTAAGCGATATTCGGCGAAATGCCTATTACATGTACATGCCGCCGTTCACGTGCAGCGTCGTGCCCGTGATGTAGCCGGCGAACGGCGATGCCAGGAACGCCACCGCATGCGCGATGTCTTCCGGACTGCCGAGCCGGCCGAGCGGAATTTGCGTGGTGAGCGCGGCGCGCTGCTCTTCCGGCAGGACCTTGGTCATGTCCGTATCGATGAAGCCCGGCGCGATGCAGTTCACGGTAATGCCGCGGCTGCCGATCTCGCGTGCCAGCGCGCGCGTCATCCCCGCGACGCCGGCCTTCGCCGCCGCGTAGTTCGCCTGACCGGGATTGCCCGACGAGCCCACCACCGACGTGATGTTGATAATGCGGCCGCCGCGCGCCTTCATCATCGGGCGCAGGACGGCTCGCGACAGGCGGAAGACCGCGCGCAGGTTCGTGTCGATGACGGCGTCGAATTCGTCGTCCTTCATGCGCATGGCGAGCTGATCTTTCGTGATGCCCGCGTTGTTCACGAGCACGTTGAGGCCGCCGAACTCCTTCACGGTGGCTTCGATGAACGCGTCGGCCGCTGCGGCGTCGTTCACGTTCAGCACCGCGCCGCGGCCCTTGCCGCCCGCCTGCGCCAGCGCTTCGCTGATGCCCGCCGCGCCGCTTTCGCTCGTGGCCGTGCCGATGACCGTCGCGCCCTGACGAGCGAGTTCCAGCGCGATGGCGCGCCCGATGCCACGCGACGCGCCCGTGACGATAGCTACCTGATTGTCCATGTTCATGTGGTTGCCTCTTATCCAGCGATCAGTTTGCGCGTTTCCTCGAGCGAGGCGGGATCGAACACCGCACCGCCGACGAGATTGCCGTCGATGCGCTTCGTGAGCCCCGCGAGCACTTTGCCGGGACCGCATTCGATGACGTGCGTGACGCCTTCACGCGCCATTGCCTGCACGCACTCGACCCAGCGCACGGGACCCGCGGCCTGACGCACGAGCGCGTCCTTGATCGCGGCGGGGTCCGAGACCTTCGCAACATCGATGTTATTGATCAGCGGAATGCGCGGCGCTTCGATGCGGACGTTCGCGAGATAGTCGCGCAGTTGATCGGACGCGGGCTTGAGCAGCGACGAATGGAACGGCGCGGAAACCGGCAGCGGCAACGCGCGCTTGGCGCCTTTCGCTTTCGCCACTTCGCACGCCTTTTCGACAGCCGCCTTCGCGCCCGCGATCACCACTTGCGACGGCGCATTGAAGTTCACCGCTTCCACGACGCCCGCCGACGCGGTTTCCGCGCACACTGCGCGCACCGTGTCGTCGTCGAGACCGAGAATCGCCGCCATGCCGCCCTCGCCGACCGGCACCGCGCTTTGCATCGCCTGGGCGCGAAAGCGCACGAGCGGCACCGCGTCCGCGAAAGCGAGCGCGCCCGCCGCGACCAGCGCCGTGTATTCGCCGAGGCTGTGGCCCGCGACCAGCGCCGGCGAAAGGCCGGTTTCCTTTTCCCATACGCGGTAGATGGCGTACGCGGCCGTGAGCATGACCGGCTGCGTGTTCGTCGTCAGATTGAGCTCTTCGGCCGGACCTTCGGCGATCAGCTTGGCGAGATCCTGCCCGAGCGCATCCGATGCCTGCTGCACCGTCTCGCGCACCACGGCGTGATCGGCAAAGGCGTTGAGCATGCCGATCGATTGCGAGCCTTGGCCCGGGAAAACGAACGCAAATTTCATATCGTCCTCGTTGGATTGGAATGATCCGCCTATGCGTCGAGGGCGCGCGCGGCGTCGCCGGTTGCACGCGCGGCGCGCAGCTTCATCGACAGCGGATCAGTTGCAGATTAATGGAGGGAGACGGATGAAAGAATCAATAGCGGAAGACCGACGCGCCCCACGTGAAGCCGCCGCCGACGCCTTCGATCAGCACGTTCTGTCCGCGCTTGATGCGGCCGTCGCGCACCGCGACGTCGAGCGCGAGCGGAATCGACGCCGCCGACGTATTGCCGTGGTCGCCGACCGTCACGACCATGCGCTCCTGCGGTAAGTGCAGCTTGCGGCAGGTGCTCTGCATGATGCGGATGTTCGCCTGATGCGGAATGAGCCAGTCGATCTCCTGCGGCGTGAGATGCGCTTTCTGGAGCGCTTCGATCGCGACCTTCTCCAGCACGTTCACGGCGAGCTTGAACACCGCCTGGCCGTCCATGTGCAGGAACGCGCTGCCGCTCACGACGCCGCCGTTCACGTTGCCCGGCGTGCAGAGAATGTCGGCGTAGCTGCCGTCCGCGTGCAGCGCGCTCGCGAGCACGCCCGGCTCTTCCGACGCCTGAAGCACCACTGCGCCCGCGCCGTCGCCGAACAGCACGCAGGTCGTGCGGTCCTTGAAGTCGAGAATGCGCGAGAACGTCTCCGCGCCGACGACCAACGCCGTGCGATGCATGCCGCTACGAATGAAGCTGTCCGCCGTCGCCATGCCGTACGCGAAGCCCGAGCACACGGCCTGCACGTCGAACGCGGCGCCGTTGTTCTTGATGCCCAGCTTGTTCTGCAACAGGCACGCGGTGCTCGGAAACACGAAGTCGGGCGTCGATGTGGCGACGATGATGAGGTCGATCGACTGCGGATCGATGCCGGCCGCCGCGATGGCCTTCTGCGAAGCGATGAGCGCGAGATCGCTCGTGGTTTGATCCGGAGCCGCGAAGTGCCGCGCGTGGATGCCCGTGCGCGCGACGATCCATTCGTCGCTCGTCTCGACGCCTTGCTGCGAGAGACGGTCCGCCAATGCCTGATTCGTGATGCGCTCGGACGGCAGATAGCTGCCAGTGCCGAGCACGCGAGCGTAGAGATTGGATTGAGCCATTATGCCTTCGTGTGTTGCGCGGTGCCGGACGCGTCCGGCGGGTTAGGCGAGGGGTTAGGCGAGGAATTCGGCTGAAGCGCGAGCGCGTCGGCGGACGCACCGGCAGCCGGCGCGCTCGTGCCCGAGTCTTGTCCGGACGGCGCGGACAGCGCATTTTCCTCCATCGCGCGCACGAGGCGTTCGAGCACGCCATTTTTGACGGCATCATACCCGCGTTTGATCGCCCACTCAAAGCCGTACGCTTCCGCGGAGCCGTGACTTTTGATCACGAGCCCGCGCAGGCCGAGGAGCGCCGCGCCGTTGTATTGCGCCGGATCGACGCGCTTTCTGAACCGCTTGAGCACCGGCATGGCGACGAGCGCCATCAGCTTGCTCGAAAGCGAGCGCGTGAACTCTTCCTTGATCATGTCGGAGAGCATCTTGGCGAGCCCTTCCGACGTTTTCAGCGCGACATTGCCGACGAAGCCGTCGCACACGACCACGTCGGTCGTGCCTTTGTAGATGTCGTTGCCTTCGACGTTGCCGTAGAAGTTGAGCGTGCTCGCGCGCAGCAGCTCGCCCGCGCGCTTGATCGTTTCGTTGCCCTTGATGACTTCTTCGCCGATATTGAGCAGCCCGATGGTCGGCCGCTCGCGGCCTTCAATCGCGGACACGAGCGCGTGGCCCATTTCGGCGAACTGCAACAGATGTTCGGGCTCGCAATCGACGTTCGCGCCGAGGTCCAGCACGGTCGTGTAGCCCTTCTGGCTCGGCATCGCGAAGGCGATGGCCGGCCGCTCGATGCCCGCGAGCGTCTTGAGCACGTAGCGCGACACCGCCATGAGCGCGCCCGTATTGCCCGCGGAAATGCAGGTCTGCGCCTCGCCTTCCTTCACGAGGTTAAGCGCCACGCGCATCGACGAATCTTTTTTCTTGCGCAGCGCGACTTCGACCGGGTCGTCCATGGCGACGACTTCGGTTGCGGCAACGACGGTCAGGCGCGGCTCGTCGAGCGCCTTCGACTTCTTTAACTGGGCGCGGATCGCCTGTTCGATGCCGACGAGCATCAGGTGCGCGTCGGGATGCGAGCGCACGAAATTGACAGCGGCGGGAACGGTCACGGCCGGACCGTGGTCGCCTCCCATGCAGTCAATGGTTATCTTTACGGTCATGGAAAGCGACGAATTTCAGGCACAAAAAAGCGGCAGTGAAATGCCGCCTTCTTGTCGTACCGGGAAAGTGTCAACAGCGTGCCAGGCGCGAGCCACCGCAAGACGGCGATGCGCACGCGGCAAAGCGCAGAACGAACGCTTAGTCGTTCTTCGTCTTGACGACTTTCTTGCCACGATAGTAGCCGTTCGGGCTCACGTGGTGACGCAGATGCGCTTCCCCCGTGCTCGGTTCGACAGCCAGCGGTGCCGTCGGGAGGAAGTCGTGGGAACGGTGCATGCCGCGCTTGGACGGCGACTTCTTGTTTTGCTGAACTGCCATGATTACTCCAGAAAAATTTTGCGAATTCTAACACAGGGCGACCTGTCTCCGCGTTCGCGGAAAACTCCGGCCGTCCCGGCCCACCGCTCGAAGCGGGAGATTGCGTGCGGCGAGGATTCGCCGCACTGCGCCATCAATGCTTCTTGTCGTCCGGACCGCTCGTCTTGAGCTTTTCCAGAACGGCAAACGGATTCGGTTTCTCGGCTTCCTCGCCGCCTTCGTCGGCCTCGTCCTCGGCGCTGCCTGCGAGCAGGCTTTCATGCACTTCCGGACAGACGCTATGCTTCGGCACGAGCGGCAAGGAAAGCAACAGCTCTTCTTCGATCAAGTCGATGAGATCGAACTGGCGCGAGCCGACGATCACTTCGATTTCATCTTCGTCGAGCGGATACTCGTCTGCTTCTTCCTCCGTCGCGACGATCCGATACGTCGCGTCGACGTCGAGATGCTGCGAGTACGGCGAAAGACAGCGCTGGCACGTGAGCCACACCGAACCGTGCACCGCGAGGCGCAGATACGGCTGCGGCGCTTCCGTGCCGTCGTCCTGCAATTCCGGCTGGGTCGAGCCCTCGCCCTGCCAGGTGAAGACCGTGTCGTCCTCTGGCGCGTCCGCCGGTACTTCGGCTAACATGCGCGGCATTTGCGACGTACGCAACGCGCCCGCCGCCTGCCGTTTGTTCTCGGCGAAGTCGTAAAGGTCGAGCGCGCGCAGATCAGCGAGGCTCGCAGGTTTGCCAGGATTCTGAGTCATGCGCGCTCCTGCCTTATGCCGGGTTGTTCGTTCTTTCATCCGCCGACGCAGCGTGGGCTTGCATCGGTCTGCATGCGCTCAGTATGCACTGCCCGCCGACTTGGAGCACGCCCGGCACGCCCCAATTTGCATTCCCGCCCGCGCCAATGCCCTGACAGCCGATGAAAAGCCCAAAATCATATAGGCTTTATTCTTTCGAGTCAAATAGTTAAGGCTGCGTACGCGGTCTGTGGCTTATCCACCCATTTCACCGGTTTTCAATATGTCGATTCCTCAAGCGCCGCGCCTCGTGCTGGCGTCCAGTTCGCCGTATCGGCGCGAGTTGCTGCAGCGCCTGCGCATTCCGTTCGACGTCGTTTCGCCCGATATCGACGAAACGCCGCTCGAAGGCGAATCGCCCGAAGCCACCGCCGTGCGGCTTTCGATCGCGAAGGCGCGCGCCGCTGCCGAGCGCTTGGCGGACGCGGCGGGCGCGCTCGTGATCGGGTCCGATCAGGTCGCGACCTTCGATGGCCGTCAGCTCGGCAAGCCGGGCACGCACGACAACGCCGTCGAACAGCTTCGGTCGATGCGCGGCCGCAGCGTCGAATTTCACTCCGCGCTCGCCCTCTTCGACACGCGCACGGGTGACGTGCAATCCGCCGATATCGTCACGCGCGTGCGCTTTCGCGACTACTCGGACGCTGAAATCGAAGCCTATCTGCGCGCCGAAACGCCCTACGACTGCGCGGGCAGCGCGAAATCCGAGGGTCTGGGCATCGCGCTCCTGGACGCGATCGACTCGGACGACCCGACGGCGCTCATCGGCCTGCCGCTCATCGCGCTGACAAAGATGCTGCGCGCCGCCGGCCTCTCGGTTCTGGGGGCGGCATGAGCGGCGTTCTCTATTTGATCCCGAACACGCTCGGCGAAGGCGACGCCGCCGCGCTCGCGTCCGTGCTTCCCGAGCCGGTGCGCGCGCGGGCTGCGGCGCTCGGTTACTACATCGGCGAAAACGCGAAGACCACGCGGGCGTTTCTGAAGAAAGTCGGCACCGAACGGCCGATTCAGGAAATCGAGATACGCGAGCTGAACGTGAACACGCCGCGCGCCGAAATCGACCGGCTGCTTGCGCCGATCCTCGCGGGCGCCGACGCCGGCCTCGTCTCAGAAGCGGGCTGCCCCGCCGTCGCCGATCCCGGCGCGCTGCTGGTGCGGCGGGCGCACGAGCGCGGCGTGAAAGTGGTGCCCTTCGTCGGTCCGAGTTCGATCCTGCTCGCGCTGATGGCCTCGGGCATGAACGGCCAGAGCTTCGCGTTCAACGGTTATCTGCCGGTCGATGCAGCGGAACGCGGCAAGCGCCTGCGCGAACTCGAACAGTTGTCGCGCAAGGCGAATCAAACGCAGATTTTCATCGAAACGCCGTACCGCAACCGCGCGATGCTCGACACGCTCGTCGCGGCCTGCGCGCCTTCGACGCTGATCTGCGTGGCCGTGGACCTGACGCTGCCGGGCGAACAAATCGTCACGCGCACGGCAGCCGACTGGAAAAAGCACGCCGCGCCGGACCTGCACAAGCGCCCGGCCATTTTTCTGCTGCTCGCGTCGTAAGCGCGTTACGAATCAGCGCAACTGCACCTTGCCGCCGAGCGTCAGCGCGCGCACGGCGGCATCGCCCACGGAAGCGCCGAAGCGCCGCACCACGCGCTCGCTGATGCTTTCCTTCTGCGTGTAATCGACGATATCCGGCTGCTTGATGATCTCGCGCGCCACGTAGTTCGCGTCGCCGAAGCCGTCTGCGAGACCGAGCTGCACGCTCTTTTCGCCCGTCCAAAACATGCCGGAGAAGAGATCCGGATCGTCCTTCAGACGCTTGCCGCGTCCCTCTTTCACCGCGTCGATGAACTGCGTGTGAATCTCGTCGAGCATCTCCTGAGCGTGCGCCGTCATTTGCGGCGTTTCGGGCGAGAACGGATCGAACGCGCCCTTGTTCGCGCCCGACGTGTGCATGCGGCGCTGGATGCCGAGCTTGTCCATCAGGCCCGTGAAGCCGAAACCGTCCATCAGCACGCCGATCGACCCGACGATGCTCGCGCGATCCACATAAATGCGGTCCGCTGCCGCCGCGACGTAATAGCCGCCCGACGCGCACATGTCGTCGACGACCACGTAGAGCGGCGTCTTCGGATATTTCGCGCGCAGCCGCCGAATCTCGCGATTGATGATGCCCGCCTGCACCGGACTGCCGCCCGGACTATTGATGCGCAGGATCACGCCCGCCGTGCCGTCGTCTTCGAACGCGCTTTGTAGCGCGCCGTCGATGTTGTCGGCGCTCGCGTCGCTGTTCGCGGAGATTTCGCCCTGAAGGTCGATCAGCGCCGTGTGCTTGCCGGACTTGGCGACGTGATCGCCGGTGAAATCGAACACGCCCCACCCGATCAGCGCGAGCACCGCGAGAAAGACGAAGCGAAAAAAGATGCGCCAGCGGCGCGCGGCGCGTTGCTCGCGAATCGCGGCAAGCGCGACGCGTTCCAGCGCGTCGCGCTCCCAGTTGTCGTTGCCGCGCGGGTTGGGCGAAAGGTTATCGGACATGCGTGGTCTTCCGGTCGTACGGCCGGGTCAAAGGAAAAAAGGGGAATCAGGCGGGGCGAAGCGCGTCGTCGGGCAGCCAGAACACCGCGCGGCCTTCCGGCGTCTCGCGCTCCTCGACCGCGACAGGCCGAAGCCGCGCGCCTCGGCACGGGCCGCCGACGCACTTGCCCGTGTCCGGCTCGTAGATCGCGCCGTGCGTCGCGCACATCAAGTATAGGCCCGAGCTTTCGAAGAACTGGCCTTCGGCCCAGTCGAGTTCCATCGGCACGTGCGCGCAGCGGTTCAGGTAGCCGTACGGCTTGCCGTCGTAGCGGACGAAGAACACGACCGCCTCGCCGCTCCCGTCCTGCGCCCCGAGCCGCACGCCCGCGCCGCCATCGACCAGTTCGTCGGATGCGCAGACGCGCACCGCCTCTCGTGTCGGCTCGGTCATGCGTGCTCCCGAAGCCAGCCGGCCAGCGACGCGACACTATCTGCGCAAAAACGCGGCTGCAATGCGGTGAGCGAATCCGCCGGATGCGCGCCGTACGCGACGCCCACGCCCGCCGCGCCCGCGTTGATGGCCATTTGCAGGTCGTGCGTGGTGTCGCCGATCATCAGCGTGCGGGACAGGTCCTGCCCCAGTTCGCGCGTGAGCTCCTGAAGCATCGCCGGGTGCGGCTTCGAGAAGGTTTCGTCGGCGCAGCGCGTGCCGTCGAAAACGCTCGTCAGGCGCGACTGATCCAGCGCCCGGTTCAGCCCGACGCGGCTCTTGCCTGTTGCCACTGCCAGAAAATAGCCTTCGTCGCGCAATTCCTGCAGCAGTTCGCGCACGCCGGCGAAAAGCTCGGTTTGCTGGCCCATCGTCAGAAAATGGAAGCGATACCGCTCGGCGAGGCGCGGATAGTCCTTCGTATCGAGCGTCGGCGCGCAGATTTGCAGCGCGTCCTTGAGGCCGAGGCCGATCACGTAGCTCGCGGATTCGTCGGCGGGCACCGGCAGGCCGAGATCGCGGCACGCCGCCTGAATGCTCCGCGTGATGTGGACGGTCGAATCCATGAGCGTGCCGTCCCAGTCGAAAACGATCAGATCGAATTGCTGCCGCGCCATTTATGTCTCTCGGTTTTTGAGTTGTTCGATGAAGCGCCTGCACTCGGCGGGCAGCGGCGCTTCGAACTGCAGCGGCGCGCCGGTCGCGGGATGCGTGATTTTCAGCCGATAGGCGTGCAAAAACATGCGCTTGAGCGAAGGCATCGCGCTCGGCCGCGCGAGTTCCTTGTTCAGCGCGAAGTCGCCGTATTTCGCGTCGCCCGCAATCGGCAGGCCGATGCTCTGCATGTGCACGCGAATCTGGTGCGTGCGGCCGGTCTTGAGTTCCGCCTCGACCCACGCGTAATCCGTCCAACGTTCGATCAAGTTGAACACCGTATGCGACGCCAGCCCGTTTTCCTGAACGCGCACGCGCCGCTCGCCGTCCGCCGCCACGTATTTGTGCAGCGGCGCCTTCACGATGCGCCGCCGGCCCCAGTCGCTCGGCCAGTCGCCGTGTCCGAGCGCGTAATAGCGCTTGTCGACGCGATTTTCGCGAATCTGCTCGTGCAAGTTGACGAGCGCCGCGCGTTTCTTGGCGAGCATGAGCACGCCGGACGTCTCCCGGTCCAGCCGATGCACCAGTTCCAGAAACTTCGCGTGCGGCCGCGCGTTGCGCAGTTGCTCGATGACGCCGAACACCACGCCGCTCCCGCCGTGCACCGCCACGCCCGACGGCTTGTCGATGACGATCAGGTGCTCGTCTTCGAAGAGAATCGGGAATTCGGCGGCGGGCGCATTCGACGACACCGGCGCTTCGTCGGCCTGCGCGATGCGAATGGGCGGCACGCGCACGAGATCGCCCAGCTCCAGCCGGTACGCGGCGTCGATGCGGCCCTTGTTCACGCGCACTTCGCCGCTGCGGAGAATCCGGTAAATATGGCTCTTGGGCACGCCCTTGCAGACGCGCAGAAGGAAGTTGTCGATGCGCTGTCCGGCAGCGGTTTCATCGACTTCGATCATCGACGTGCGCTCGCTTGCAACTTGTTTATGGGATGTTTTGCCTAACTCATTCATTCTGAATATAATTTGCGAGCAGCCTGAAAAGGCCGGACTCGACTCAGTTACCCATGAGGAGCTACGGCGCGATTCATCAGACTGTACAGGTGCAAGCGATAAACCGTTATTTTACTTGCGCCCAGGGCCGGTTGCTCGCCCGGAAAATCGAGCAACGAGTTGCACGCACGGCGATATCACCGGCAGGGACGGAGCCCACAGGCGCGTTCGGTCGGGTCGATCGCCGATCGGTAACGGATTTTTGGTCAAAAAGAATTTCATCGGCGAGAACTGATGGCATCCGGGCGTTCAACCGGCTGCCCGCCCAATTTAGCCCTGCCATCGAGCAACGGGCGAAGACGGCACATCGGGGCTCGCCGATTTGCGAACAACGGCGACGCATCTCGCTGCTGCGCTGATTCCTGCGAAGCGCGAGACGCAAAAAAACGCCGCAACGAGGCGAGACACGGCAAGCAGGCGGGAGCACGTAGCCCGCGGCTGCCGGCGCGGCACGTCCGCGAAGACGAAGATCGGTAACGAAGCATCGCGCCGGTTCGCGCGACACCGCTCTTCCTTTCGCGAACGCCGTCGGGAGGGAAAGGCTCTGTTGAAAGAGCGCTGCGGCTTTCCGTGCGTCCATTTCGAGACGCGGAAAGCCCCGCGCCGCCGTTCGTCCTTGCCACGGGCCGCATCGCCTCCGCGCGCTGCCGTTGTCGCATGTGCCCCTTGGCCCGGCCGCCGCATTCGTCGGCCCGATGCCAGCTTTCGGCAATTCTCCCGCCTAAAATCCGCTCCGGCGTGCTTTTGTGACAACACAAAAAGCGTGGCACGCCCGCCCTCCCGCTTCGCGCCGATGTTCGAATCCGCGCCGATTCGCCAGACGAGGAAGGGTCAAAGCCGCTCTGGAGCCGTTCAATGAAACGCATGCTGTTCAATGCGACGCAGCAAGAAGAACTGCGCGTCGCCATCGTCGATGGACAGAAGCTCATCGACATCGACATCGAAACCGCCGGGCGCGAACAGCGCAAAGGCAACATCTACAAGGGAGTCGTCACCCGCATCGAGCCGTCGCTCGAAGCCTGCTTCGTCAACTACGGCGAAGACCGCCACGGCTTTCTGCCGTTCAAGGAAGTCGCCCGCCAGTATTTCCGCGACGGCGTCGAGATGCGCTCCGCGCGCATCCAGGATGCGCTGCGCGAAGGCCAGGAACTCATCGTTCAGGTCGAAAAGGAAGAGCGCGGCAACAAGGGCGCGGCGCTGACCACGTTCATTTCGCTGGCCGGCCGCTATCTGGTGCTTATGCCGAACAACCCGCGCGGCGGCGGCGTCTCGCGCAGAATCGAAGGCGACGAGCGGCAGGAACTGCGCGAAACCATGGCGCAGCTGGAACTGCCGGAAGGCATGAGCATCATCGCGCGCACGGCCGGCATCGGCCGTTCGGCGGAAGAGCTCCAGTGGGACCTGAACTACCTGATGCAGCTGTGGCGCGCGATCGAAGCCGCGTCGCAAAGTGGCGTCGCCGGCCAGCCGATGCTCATCTATCTCGAATCGAGCCTCGTCATCCGCGCGATTCGCGACTACTTCCAGCCGGACATCGGCGAAATCCTCATCGACACGACCGAAATCCATGACCAGGCGCGCGCCTTCATGGATATCGTGATGCCCGACAACCTGCAAAAGGTGAAGCGCTATCACGACGACGTGCCGCTCTTCTCGCGCTTCCAGATCGAGCATCAGATCGAAACGGCGTACTCGCGCACGGTGCCGCTGCCCTCGGGCGGCGCGATCGTGATCGATCACACCGAGGCGCTCGTCGCCATCGACGTGAACTCGGCGCGCGCCACCAAGGGCGCGGATATCGAGGAAACCGCCACGCGCACCAATCTCGAAGCCGCCGACGAAGTCGCGCGTCAGTTGCGCCTGCGCGATCTGGGCGGCCTGATCGTGATCGACTTCATCGACATGGAGTCGGCCAAGAGCCAGCGCGAAGTCGAGCAACGCCTGAAAGACGCGCTCAAGCACGACCGCGCGCGCGTGCAGATGGGCAAGATCTCGCGCTTCGGCTTGATGGAACTGTCGCGTCAGCGCCTGCGTCCGGCGCTGTCCGAAGGCAGCCACGTGACCTGCCCGCGCTGCAACGGCACGGGCCATATTCGCGATACCGAATCGTCCGCGCTGCAAGTGCTGCGGATCATTCAGGAAGAAGCGATGAAGGAAAACACCGCGGCGATTCATTGCCAGGTGCCGGTCGAGGTGACCGCCTTCCTGCTGAACGAGAAGCGCTCGGAAATCAACAAGATCGAGTCGCGCTTCAAGGTGAACGTCGTTCTGATTCCGAACAAGCATCTGGAGACGCCGCATTACAAGCTGGAGCGCCTGCGTCACGACGATGCGCGTCTGGACGACCCGCGCGCCTCGTGGAAGATGGCCGTCGAAGCGGCGAGCGAACTCGAATCCGAGACCGGCTACAGCAAGCGCGCCGAGGAAGTGAAGCCGAAGCAGGAAGCGGCGGTCAAGGGCATCACGCCCGAGAAGCCGGCGCCGAGCGCGCCGGTCAAGCCCGCGCCTGTCGAGGCCGCGCCCGCGCCCGCACCGACCCCGGTGCCGGCGACCGGCGGTTTCATCGCCTGGATCAAGAACCTCTTTGGCATTCAGCCTGAAATGAAGCCCGCGCCGGCACCCGTCGAAGCGCAGCCGGCAGCGCGCCCGCAGCGCGAGCGTACGGAACGCGGCGAGCGCGGCGAGCGCACGGGCGGCGGCGACCGCAATCGCAATCGTCGCGGCGGCGCGGGCCGTGAAGGCGCGGCCGCCAATGGCGCGGCGACGACCGGCAACGGTGCGAGCCGTCAGCCCGCGCGTCGCGAAGATCGCGAAGGACGTGGCACGCGTGAAGGCCGCGAGCCGCGCGAAGCTCGCGAAGGACGCGAAGGCCGTGAACTGCGCGAAGTCCGCGAGCCGCGCGAAGCCCGGGAACCGCGCGAGGCGCGTGAACCCCGCGAGACGCGCGAACCGCGTGAGGCCCGCGAACCGCGCGAGGCTCGTGAGCCGCGCGAGCCGCGTGAGCCGCGCGATCGCGGCCAGGAACGTGGCGCCGAGCGCGCACCGCGTCCGGAAGCCGCCGAGCGTCAGGAACGCCGCGAGCGTCCGGAGCGTGGCGAGCGTGCCGACCGTGGCGAGCGTGCCGACCGTGGCGAGCGCGCCGAACGGACGGAGCGTCCCGAACGCGCTGAGCGCCGCAAGCCGCAGCCGGAAGCCGCCGTCGAAGCATTGACGCAAGGCGAGACGGCAGCATCGGAAATTGCGGACACCACGCCGCTTAATGCCGACGCTTTGCCGCAAGACATCGATGCCCTCTCCGCCGATCAGGCCGCAGCCGCGCGCGAAGGCGAAGAGCGCCGTCGCCGCCGCCGGGGTCGCCGTGGCGGTCGCCGTGATCGCGATGAAGAAGGCATGACGGTGAACCACGCCGCCGATGTCGCGGAAGCCGAAGGCGCAGCCGAAAGCACGTCGGCGCAAGCTGGTGTGTTCGATGCCGAAGCCGCGCAGGAAGCCGCCGCACGCCGAGAAACGCGTCCAGTTGCAGCCGAGTCGCAGCGGGTTGCGGACAACCGCCAGGCGCAGCCGCAGGAAGCCGCGCCGGTAGCAGCGTCGGCCGCGCAAGCCGAGCCGTTGCAAGCGAGCGAAGAAGCGAAGGCAGAAGCCAACGCGGATTCCCAGCCTGCGCCGGACATCTTCGCGAAGCCCGCAGTGGCACCGGCCGTCGAGAACCCGTTCGGGCCGTCGCCGAAGGTCGCGGAAACGAAGCCGGTCGATCCGTTCGCGCCGGTGGTCGTCGACGAGCCGAAGCCCGTCGAAGCCGCGAGCCAGGCGGAAACAGCGCAGGAAGCACCCGTGGTCTCCGAGCCGGTGAAAACCGCCGCGATTGCTTCGACGCCGGCTGCGACCGCGGTCGAGCCGATCCAGTCGGAAGCCGCGCCGATAGCGCAGCCGGAAGTGACGATCGAGCCGCAGGTTCCGGTCGTGTCGGAGCCGGTGAAGCCTGCCGCGACGCAACCGACGCCCGCCGCATCGTCGACGGGAACGGACGCGCTGAAGCCGATGCTCGACACGGCCGGCCTCGTCTGGGTGAACACGGACGCCGACAAGCTGCGCGCGGCCAATGCCGCGGCCGCGCAGGAACCGGCGCCGGTGCGCGTGCCGCGCGAGCGCAAGCCGCTCCCGCCGCTCGACACCGCCCCGATGCAGCAGGTGGAAACCGGCAAGAGCGCGCACTGACGGGATCGCGCGATGTAGCATGCGAAACGCCATCGACCTCAGGTCGATGGCGTTTTTTCTTTGCGCACTAGTGGAAAGCCCGGTCCACCGAGCCTGGCCGTGCCCGGCCGGACTTGCCCGCTTCCGCTAAAATGGGCTGATCGCCTTTTCGACCGAAGTCCCGAGCAGCCATGTACCGACGCATCATCCCGTTAGCCGATGTCAGCGCGATCCCGGATTTCGCCGGCGCCGCGGCAGCGCCATCCGGCTTGCTGACGGACACGCTCGCGCGTCCCCTGCGCGACTTGCGCATCTCGGTCACGGATCGCTGCAACTTCCGCTGCGTCTACTGCATGCCGCGCGATGTCTTCGACAAGGACTACCCGTTTCTCCCCCATTCCGCGCTGCTGTCGTTCGAGGAAATCGAGCGGCTCGCACGCGTGTTCGTCGCGCATGGCGTCGAGAAAATTCGCCTGACGGGCGGCGAGCCACTGCTGCGCAAGAACATCGAATTTCTGATCGAGCGGCTCGCGCAACTGCGCACGCCCGAGGGCCGGCCGCTCGACATCACGCTCACGACCAACGGTTCGCTGCTCGCGCGCAAGGCTCGGTCGTTGAAGGACGCGGGCCTCTCGCGCGTCACGGTCAGCCTCGATGCGCTCGACGACGCCCTCTTTCGCCGCATGAACGACGCCGATTTCGCCGTCGCCGACGTGCTGGAAGGCATCGCGGCGGCACAAGCGGCCGGTCTCGCGCCGATCAAGGTCAACATGGTCGTCAAGCGCGGCACGAACGACCAGGAAATCGTGCCGATGGCGCGCCATTTCAAAGGCAGCGGCGTGGTTCTGCGCTTCATCGAATACATGGACGTCGGCGCGTCCAACGGCTGGAACATGAGCGAAGTGCTGCCGTCCGCGGAAGTGGTCGAGCGCATCGCGGCGCACTTCCCGCTCGCGCCGCTCGAAGCGCACACCGCCGCCGAGACCGCGCAACGCTGGGGTTACCGGGATGGCAGCGGCGAAATCGGCGTGATCTCGAGCGTCACGCGCGCCTTCTGCGGCTCGTGCACGCGCGCCCGGCTTTCCACCGAAGGCAAGCTCTATCTGTGCCTCTTCGCGTCCGCTGGCCACGATCTGCGCGCGCTGATCCGCGGCGGTGCGAGCGATGACGACGTAGCCACGGCCATCGCCCGCATCTGGGAAGCGCGCGGCGACCGCTACTCGCAGTTGCGCGGCAGCGCGTCGGCGGCCTCGCGGGAAGACGGCCCGCGCGTGGAAATGTCGTACATCGGCGGCTGAGTCTTTTCACGTGATCGGGACTGCGCGCGCCGCTTCGGCTTCGAACATCACCGGTCTCGTGCTCGCGGGCGGGCGCGGCTCGCGCATGGGCGGCGTCGACAAGGGCATGCAGCCGTTTCTCGGCGAACCGCTCGCGCTGCACGTGCTGCGCCGCTTGGCGCCGCAAGCGAGCGCCATGCTGATCAGCGCCAACCGGAACATCCAGGCGTATTCGAAACTTGCCGCGCCGTTCGGCGCCCGCGTGATCGGGGACACGCTCGGCGACTACCCCGGCCCGCTCGCCGGCATCGCGGCGGCGTTGCGCGCGGCGCACACGGAGTTCGTGCTGATCGCGCCGTGCGACGCTCCGTTCGTCGATGAACGGCTCGGCGTGCTGCTCGGCGAAGCGCTCGACGCCGAAAACGCCGACATCGCCTATGCCGCGACGATCGAACCGACCGGCGAACGCATCGCGCACCCGGTTTTCGCGATTCAGCGCGCCTCGCTCGCCGACGATCTCGACGCCCGGCTCGCGGCCGGCGAGCGCAAAGTACGCGCGTGGTACGCGCGCCACAAGGCGGTGCAAGTGCCATTTCACGAGGATCGCGCGTTTTACAATATTAATGATTTACGCCAGCTAGCCGAGCTGGAGCGCCGGTAAAGAGACGCCGGCGCTCGCACAGCGTTGCGCCAGCCCACCGGCGGCCTTTCGTCACGCGGCGTCTGCCGCTTCTCGCGCACGTCGCGCCTCACGCCAGTTCATGACCACGTTGAAGCCACTGTCCGGTTGCGTCGCTCACTACGATCCGAATGCGTTGCCCGTCGAGGCGGCGCAGGAAATCGTGCGTCAATGGGCGATGCCGCGCGGGCAGGCGCAGCAGGTGGAGCGCGTCGGCCTCTTCGATGCGCTGAACCGCGTGCTCGCCGCAGACGTGATCTCGCCCATCGACGTGCCGGCGTTCGACAACTCCGCGATGGACGGCTATGCGTTCTCCGGCGCGGCGCTCTCGTCGGCAACGCAGGCTTTGACGCTCGAAGTCGCGGGCGCCGCGCTCGCCGGACGGCCGTTCGCGGGTCGACCGACGCCGAGCGAATGCGTGCGCATCATGACCGGCGCGCTGATGCCCGAAGGCTGCGACACCGTCGTGCCGCAAGAACTCGTCGCCCGCGAAGGCGACAAGATTCGTTTTGCTGCCGACGCCGTCCGCGCAGGCCAGAACCGGCGGCTGTCGGGCGAAGACCTCGCGCGCGGCAAGCCGGCGTTGCGCGCGGGCCGCATCGTGCGCGCGTCGGATCTCGGCTTGCTGGCCTCGCTCGGCATCGCGGAAGTCGACGTGCATAAGCGCCTCGTCGTCGCGTTCTTCTCGACGGGCGACGAACTCCGCTCCGTCGGCGAACCGCTGACGCCCGGCACGCTGTACGACAGCAACCGCTACACGCTTTTCGCGATGCTGCGCCGGCTGAATGTCGAAACCGTCGATCTGGGCATTGTCCGCGACGATCGCGCGTCGCTGGAAAAAGCGCTGCGCGAGGCGACGGAAGCCGCGGACGTGGTGATCAGCTCGGGCGGCGTGTCCGTGGGCGATGCCGACTTCACGCGCGAACTGATGAACTCGCTCGGCGACGTCGCGTTCTGGAAAATCGCGATGCGCCCCGGACGGCCGCTCGCGTTCGGCCGTCTGTGGTCCGGTCCTCGCGCGGGCACAGGCAAGTCGGCGCTCTTCTTCGGCTTGCCGGGAAACCCGGTCGCGGTCATGGCGACCTTCTACTTCATCGTGCGCGAGGCGCTCATCGCAATGTCCGGCGCGACGCGGCACGAACCGACGGTGATTCGCGCGCGCAGTGCCGCGCCGATCAGCAAACGCGCGGGCCGCACAGAATTCCAGCGCGGGATCGCCACGCGCGACAGCAACGGCCAGTGGAGCGTCGTGACGACGGGCCCGCAAGGCTCGGGCGTGCTGAGTTCGATGAGCGAGGCGAACTGCTTCATCGTGCTGGAACACGACCGCGCCGATATCGACGCGGGCGACGAAGTGAACATCGTGCCGTTCGACGGCCTCATCTGACAGCGAACAGTCAATAGCGAACTCATCATGCGCGAAGCCGCGGCGACCCACATTCCAACTATCGATAGACGGGGTTCTCCTCCCATGAAAAAGCAGATCTCATCCATCGCACCGGGACAGACGGCCAAGGCGCTGATCCTCGTGTATCTGACTTTCAGCGTGCCGATCGTGCTGCTCGGCGTCGTCGTCGCATTCGTGCGCTACGGCTCGGTCGAGGTGAGCACGGTGACGAGCGCGCTGCTGCTCAACGCGATTCTCGGCTTCGTGCTGCTGTGGATTGCCTGCCACGCGTATAACTGGGTGGCGTCGCGCTTCGGCGGCATCGAAATTGTGCTGTCCGACGCACCGGAAGAAGCATGAGCGCCGCGTCCATTCGACCGGCCACGCCCGCCGACATCGGCGCCATCTACGGCCTGATGCTCGAACTCGCGGAGTTCGAGAAGCTCACGCATCTTTTCGTCGCGACGCAGGACGGCTTGCGGGACGCGCTCTTCGGCGCGCGCCCGGCAGCGGAGGCGCTCGTCGCCGAGCAGGCAGGCGAAGTCGTCGCCTATGCCCTCTTCTTCCACAACTTCTCGACCTTCCTCGGCAAGCGCGGTCTCTATCTCGAAGACCTCTACGTGCGCCCCGCGCTGCGCGGCAGCGGCGTCGGCACGATGATGCTGAAGAGACTGGCCGCGCTCGCCGTCGAGCGCCAGTGCGGACGCTTCGAGTGGTCGGTGCTGGACTGGAACCAGAACGCCATCGACTTCTACGAGAAGATGGGCGCGACGGTGCTGCCGGACTGGCGCGTCGTGCGTATTACCGGCGATTCGCTGGATCGTCTCGCGGACGGCGCCGCCTGAGCGCGCTTCACACTTCGTCGTCGCTCTCGGGCGACGACAGATCTCCGAGCACGCCTGCCGCCTTCTCGTGAGGCAGCGCCTCCACGTCGCGCAGGCGCTTGCCCATCTGACGCGTGCGCGTCTGCGCCGCCTCGATCGACCGCGTGACGGTTTCCAGTTGCGCCTTGGTGCGCGCGAGCACGTCGCCGAACTTGCCGAACTCCGTCTTCACCGCGCCGAGCACTTGCCACACTTCGCTCGACCGCTTCTCGATGGCGAGCGTCCGGAATCCCATTTGCAAACTGTTGAGCAGTGCGGTCAGCGTCGTTGGGCCAGCGACGCTCACGCGGTACTCGCGTTGCAAGAAGTCGCTCAGGCCCGGACGGCGCAGTACTTCGGCGTACAACCCTTCGGTCGGCAGGAACAGCAACGCGAAATCCGTCGTATAAGGCGGCGCGACGTACTTCTGCGCGATCGCCCGCGCCTCGGCGCGCAAGCGTCCTTCGAGCGCGCGCGACGCCTCTTCCACCGCGACGGGATCGGCGCGCTCTTGAGCGTCGATAAGACGCTCGTAGTCCTCGCGGGGAAACTTGGCGTCGATGGGCAGCCACACCGGCGTCGCGACATCGCCCGATGAACCGGCGATACCCGGCGCGTCGTGCCGGCCCGGCAGCTTGATCGCGAACTCGACGCGTTCGTTGCTGTTCGGCACGGTGGCGACGTTCTTCGCGTACTGATCGGGGGTGAGCAACTGTTCCAGCAGCGATTCGAGCTGCACTTCGCCCCAGATGCCGCGCGTCTTGACGTTGGTGAGCACCTTCTTCAGATCGCCGACGCCCGCAGCCAGCGACTGCATCTCGCCCAGCCCGCGATGCACCTGCTCCAGCCTTTCCGACACCAGCCGAAACGATTCGCCGAGCCGCTGCTCGAGCGTCGCGTGCAGTTTCTCGTCGACCGTGCGACGCATTTCTTCGAGCTTCGCGGCGTTGTTCGCTTCGATGTCCTTAAGGCGCGCTTCCAGCGTCGCGCGCACTTCCGCCAGGCGCCGGTCGTTCGCTTCGGAAAGTTGCGCGAGATGCAGCGTCATGGAATCGGCGAAACGCTTAAGGGCGTTGCTCTGATCCTCGCGCGCCTGCTGGCTCTGCTGCGCGAGTTGCTGGGCGAGCGCGTCGAACTGCGCGTTTTGCACGCTCGACGTGCTCGCCAGTTGCGTTGCGAGCGTCTGATGAAACTGCGCGAAACCGCCCTGCGATTCCATGCGCGAGACGCGCGCATGTTCCGCGATGTCGCCGCGCAGTCCGCGTTCGAGCCGCTCCTGCGCGCGCGCATGCGCTTCGCCCATGTCGTTCACGCGATCGGTGAGCGCGGCGAACTCCTCGTCGATATCGACAGACGCGGCGCGCCGCATGACAGCGACAAGCGCGATCAACGCGATGACCAGCGCGACCGCCAGCAACGCGAGCGCGCCGTACAGCAATTCGATCATGAGCCGAGCACGCCGGGGTTGATCGGATTCGGCGGATTGCCGGCGCGCGGGCCTTCGCCGAGCGCGGCGATCAGATTGTCCGCGGCGAGATTCGCCATCGCGCGACGCGTCGTCTCCGTCGCGCTCGCGATATGCGGCGTGAGCACGACGTTCTCCAGCGCGAGGAAACCGGGATTCAGATTCGGCTCGCCTTCGAACACGTCGATGCCCGCTGCCGCGATGCGCTTCTCGCGCAGCGCTTCGATCAACGCCGCATCATCGACGATTCCGCCGCGCGCGATGTTCGTCAACGTGGCCGTCGGCTTCATCAGCGCGAGCTCGGCCGCGCCGATCGTGTGGTGGCTTTCCTTCGAGTACGGCAGCACGAGCACGACATGATCCGCGCGCTTGAGCAGATCTTCCTTCGACGCGTACTCCGCATTGAGTTGCGCCTCGATCTCGGGCGCGACGCGCGAGCGGTTGTGATAGATCACGCGCATGTTGAAGCCGCTCGCACGCCGCGCGAGCGCCTGCCCGATGCGTCCCATGCCGATCACGCCGAGCGTCGAGCCGTACACGTCGACGCCGAGGAACGAATCGTAGGACCACTTTTGCCACTTGCCCGCGCGCAGAAAGTGCTCCGACTCGGTGACGCGACGCGCCGCCGCCATCATCAGCGCCCAGCCGAAATCGGCGGTGCTTTCGTTGAGCACATGCGGCGTGTTGGTGCCGAGCACCTTGTGCGCGTCGAACGCCTGCATGTCGAAATTGTTGTAGCCGACCGCCATGTTGGCGACCACTTTCAGGTTCGGCGCGCCCGCCAGTTCCTTCTCGCCGACCATCTCGCCGGCCGTGAACGCGCCGTCCTTATCGGCGAGCCGGCGCGCGAATTCGTCTTGCGGCAGCACGTCGCCCAGGTTCACGTCGACTTCGAAATACTGTTTCAGGCGCTCGATCACGTCAGGAAACGTAGGGCGAGCCACAAGCACTTTCTTCATCTCATGCTCCTAGAAAAATAGCCAGCCGGTGACGGCGAAAAGCGGCAACAGCACGACGCATGACCAGCCGAGGTAACCGAAGAAACCCGGCATGCGCACGCCGCGCGATTCCGCGATCGCCTTCACCATGAAATTCGGCGCATTGCCGATATACGAATTCGCGCCCATGAAGACCGCGCCCGCCGAGATGGCGGCGAGCGTCGTGGCGCCCGTGGTCATCAGCGTGTCTGCGTCGCCGTCCGCGAGGTTAAAGAAGACGAGGTAAGTCGGCGCATTGTCGAGGAACGACGAGAGCAGCCCGGTCGCCCAGAAATAGGCCAGATGAGCAGGCTCGCCGTTCGCATCCGATACCGCGCGCACGATCCCGGCAAACGCGCCCGCCTCGCCGGCGCGCAGGATGGTGATGACCGGAGCGATGGTGACGAAAATCGCCGCGAAGAGCTTGGCGACTTCGATCATCGGCGCCCAGTCGAATGCGTTGCCCGCGCGGGCGCGCTTGGGCGTGAGCGCGAGCGAGGCAAGGAGCACGAGCACCAGCGCCGCATCGCGCACGACGTTCTGCAATGCGACGTGCGTGCCGAATACATCGAATGCGACGCCCGGCTTCCACAAGCCGCTCATCAGCACGAGCCCGATGATCACGGCGAGCAGTACGAAATTGATCATGCCGTCGACGCCGAGCGTGGGCGTGTCCGGCGTCGGATCGAGAAACGGCCGCCGCGACTCGCCTTTGCCGCGCCAGAAGTAGCTGTCGAGCGCGTAGAAAAGCGCGAGCAGTACGCCGCAGACGAAGAGCGTCGGCAGTGCGAGATGCTGCGTCGTCCAGAAGAAATCGACGCCGTTCAGAAAGCCGAGAAAGAGCGGTGGATCGCCGAGCGGTGACAGCGAGCCACCCGCATTCGCCACCAGAAAGATGAAGAACACCACGACATGCGCGACATGCTTGCGATTGTCGTTGGCCCGTAAGAGCGGACGAATCAGCAGCATGGCCGCGCCCGTCGTTCCCATGATGCTGGCAAGCGCGGTGCCGAGCGCGAGCAACGCGGTGTTGACGCGCGGCGAGCCGTGCAGATTGCCGCGCACGCAGATGCCGCCCGCTACCGTATAGAGCGCGGCGAGCAAGATGATGAACGGCACGTACTCTTCGACCATCGCGTGAACGAGCACGCCGAACGCCGTGCCGATGCCAAACGCGAACGCGAACGGCACGAGGAACGCCAGCGCCCAGGCCGCCGCGATCTTGCCGAAATGGTGATGCCACACTTTGCCGGCGACGAGCGGAAACACCGCGATGGACAGCAGGATGCCGATGAATGGAACGCCCCACGCCGCTGACAGGGACGCGCCGTCGAGCGCGGCGGCCGAAGCGTCAGAGATCGCGCAAAGCGATAGCAGAAAGCCCCAAACGAAACGCGGCACTGTCCCTACGCTCCCCGCACGATGATGGCGTGGACACGATACGGGCCATGCGCGCCGAGCACGATGGTCTGTTCGATATCGCCGGTGCGGGACGGCCCCGACACGAAGTTCACGGCGCGCGGCAACTCGCCCCGCTCCGCGCGCATCAGCGCGAAGGCGTCTTCGTGCGCGGCGACGATGCGCGACGCCGGCACGATGGCGATGTGCGTCTGCGGCAGAAGCGCGCCGGACGCGGGCGTCTCCGGTCCCGACAGCAGCACAATGGAGCCGGTCTCCGCAGCCGCGCAAAAGCAGCCGGTGATGCCGACGAGGTCCGCATCGACGGGCTTGCGCAGCGACGCCGCGATGCCCGCTTGCATCCACGGCAAATCAGCGAGCGCGGGCCACGCGACGACATCGCGCGACAGACCGAGCGCGTCGAGATAGCGGGCGGCTTCGGCAGGGGCGTCGGCGAGCGCCTCGGCTTCGGCGACGCTCGTCGAGAGTCGCTCCGCTTCCAGACGAAAACGCGCGATCAGTTCGTCGCGCGTGGCGGGAAGCGGCGGACGCGGACCGGCGGGATGCCGCGCGAGATACTCGTCGACGGCGGCACGCTCGGCCTCGGTCGGCGCGCCTTTCCTGCCCTGCGCGCTGCGAATGCGCGCGAGAATGTTGCGGCGCGCGGCCGATGTGTCCATGGTGCCGTCCTCGTCGATGCATGCGTGGAGAAGTCGCGGCGATAAATCCGCGACGTGAAGCTGAAACCGATTATATCGACCGGTCCGCGCGGGACGGACCTCGGCCGAACGGCATAGGCCGCGTGCGGTGTCAGCTTTCTTCGACCGGTTGCTCGATGCCGAACACCTGACGCAAGTAAGCGAGATACGCTTTGTCGTCGCACATGTTCTTGCCGGGCGAATCGGAGAGCTTCGCCACCGGCTGGCCGTTGCAGCGGACCATCTTGATGACGATCTGCAGCGGCTGATAGCCGAGATCGTTCGTGAGATTCGTGCCGACGCCGAACGCAAGCTGACAGCGCCCACGGAAACGCTCGTAGAGTTGCAGCACCTTGGGAATGTCGAGCGCGTCCGAGAAGACCAGCACCTTCGTGCGCGGATCGCAGCGATTTTCTTCGTAATGCCGGATGAGGCGCTCGCCCCAGTCGAACGGATCGCCCGAATCGTGGCGCGCGCCGTCGAAGAGCTTGCAGAAGTACATGTCGAAATCGCGCAGGAACGCCTTCATGCCGTACACGTCCGACAGCGCGATGCCGAGGTCGCCGCGATATTCCTTCGCCCACATCTCGAAGCCGAAAATCTGCGAATCGCCCAGGCGCGGACCCAGCGCCTGACACGCCTGCAAATATTCGTGCGCCATCGTGCCGAGCGGCCGCAGGCCGTGCTTCATCGCGTAGAACACGTTGCTCGTGCCCGCGAACTGCGCGCCGAGCCGCTCCTTGAGCGTCAGCACCACTTCCTCGTGCCACTGCTTCGAAAAACGGCGGCGCGTGCCGTAATCGGCGATCTTGCAATCCGAGTACTCGGGCGGCGTGGCGAGCAGCTTGATCTTGTCGCGCAGGCGCTCGCGCCCGGTCTCGTACTCCGGCTGACGCTGCGTGTTGCGGAAGTAGACCTCGTTGACGATCGCGAGCACCGGAATCTCGAACAGGATCGTATGCAGCCACGGCCCTTCGATCAGAATGTCGATCTCGCCGTTGTTCTTCGGCGACGGCGAAATCTGGATCGACTTCTCGTTGAGATGAAAGAGCGCGAGAAAGTCGATGAAATCGCTCTTCATGAAGCGCATGCGCCGCAGATAGTCGAGCTCTTCTTCACGGAAGCGCAGATTGCAGAGCTGGCGCACTTCGTCGCGAATCTCGTCGATGTACGGCACGAGATCCACATTCGGCGTGCGGCAGCGGAAGCGATACTCCACGTGCGCAGCCGGGAAGTGATGCAGCACGACCTGCATCATCGTGAACTTGTAGAGGTCGGTATCGAGCAGCGAATTGATGATCATGGTTTGGCTGGAACATCGAGCGATGAGACCGCGCGCCGTCTTGCCGCGGCGTGCCTTGGGGCCATGTTACCCGAATGCGCGGACCGGCAAGACGCTCGCCGACCGTTTTTGGCAACCGCGCATACATACATTCCAAAACGATATAAGGCACGTCCCGCGGCGGTCGCGCCCGTTTTGACCGTTACGCTACAATACGCGTTTCAGCGCGCGTACCCGCATTGACCCACGCAGGCTGCCGGACGCCGCCCCCACGAATTCCGCATGCAGGAGCCTGAATGACTCACGTTGTGACCGAAAGCTGCATCAAGTGCCGCTACACCGACTGTGTGGATGTGTGCCCGGTGGATTGCTTCCGTGAAGGTCCCAACTTTCTCGCGATCGATCCGGACGAGTGCATCGACTGCGCCGTGTGCGTGGCCGAATGCCCGGTGAATGCCATTTACGCCGAAGAAGACGTGCCCGGCGACCAGCAGCAGTTCATCGAACTGAATGCCGATCTCGCGCGCAACTGGCCGAGCATCACGAAGACGAAGGCGCCGCTGCCCGAAGCCGACGAGTTCAAGGACGTGAAGGACAAGCTGAATCTGCTCGAGCGTTGAGGCGAACGGCCGTCCTTCCTGCGGCCAGCTTCTGTGGTCAGCTATAGGACGAGTTCGCGTCGGTGCAAAAAGGTGTTTTGAGTGAAGAATCGGCGTTGACAGGGTAAGAGACGCTCCCTATAATTCCGCTTCTCTGCTGTAGATGTTCCCCGATAGCTCAGTCGGTAGAGCGCCGGACTGTTAATCCGTAGGTCCCTGGTTCGAGCCCAGGTCGGGGAGCCAAAAATTCAGCAAAGCCCAGTCAGTTCACTGGGCTTTTTAGTCAGTGTCAATGTAGTAGATGTTCCCCGATAGCTCAGTCGGTAGAGCGCCGGACTGTTAATCCGTAGGTCCCTGGTTCGAGCCCAGGTCGGGGAGCCAAAAGCTCCAAGCAAAAAGCCCAGTCATGCGACTGGGCTTTTTGTTTTGTGCTCACGCTCTGGCCTTCGCGCTGCCGTTTCAGCAGACACTGCGTTTCCGTTTGATAATTCCGTCACGTTTTGTTGACGCTAACGGCGACAGTGACGCAAGGGGGAAACGCAGATGCGGTGGCTGATTCTCATGCTGTTTATCGCGTGTGCCGCGTACACGCACTGGCGCGGCAAGGTTCGCCACGGTTTCTTCCGGCAGCTATCCGATCATTCGACGTTCATGTCGCCGGTGAACGGCTTCGTGTATCTCTTCTCGCGCGTGCCGTCCACGCCGTATCTTCACCCTTCCCTGTTTCCGGATCTCGCCCCGATCAAGGCGCACTGGCAGACGATTCGCGACGAAGCCCTCGCCTTGCACGAAGCAAGCAAGATTCAGGCGGCCGGCGCGTACAACGACATCGGCTTCAATTCGTTCTTTCGGCGCGGCTGGCGGCGCTTCTATCTGAAGTGGTATGACCGGCCGCATCCGTCGGCGGTCGCGGTCTGCCCGAAGACGCTCTCGATTCTGCAAAACATCCCGAGCGTGAAAGCCGCGATGTTTGCGATGCTGCCGCCCGGCGGCACACTCACGCTGCATCGCGATCCGTACGCCGGGTCGCTGCGTTATCACCTCGGGCTTGTGACGCCGAACGACGACGGCTGCGCGATCGTCGTGGACGGCGAGCGATATTCGTGGCGCGACGGCGAGGAAGTCGTCTTCGACGAAACCTATCTGCATTGGGCCGAAAACACGACGGACAAAGACCGCATCATTCTGTTCTGCGACATCGAGCGGCCGATGAAGTACCGCTGGGCGCAGGCGGTAAACAACGCAGTCGGCGGCTTTCTGATGCGCGCGGCGGCCTCGCCCAACGAAACCGGCGACCGCACGGGCGGCCTGAATCGCGCGTTCAAGTATCTGTATTCGATCCGGCTCGTCGGCAAGCGGCTGAAGGCGTGGAACCGGACCGTGTATTACATCGTGAAGTGGCTGCTGTTCGGCGGCATCGCGGTCGCAATCTTCTGGCGCTACTGAATCCACACGACGGTCAGCGAGCGCACGCCCTGCGCGCCGCGAATCAGCACGCCTTCGATATCCGCCGTCGCGGAGGGGCCCGTCACCAGCACGGCATAGCGCGCCGACTGGAAGTCGGGCCGTCGATACACCTGCTGCAAGCCGTCGACGAGTTGCGCGGGATCGAGCAGCACCACGAGATGCTGCACGAGATAGCCGATCGAATTGACGACGTACTCGTCTTCGCTGAACCAGACGGACCCGGTCTCCGCGACGCCGAAACGCCCGCGCACGACGCCCACATCGACATCCTGGAGCGACGCCGGGGCCGTATCCGGCGTGAGCACACGCGTGCCTTCGATACCGGGCACGGCAGACGCCACAACCGCATCCGCACCGAAACGCGCGGCAATCATCTCCTTCACTTCGTCGAGGCTGTGCGCGTGCGCCGTGGTGCCGCCCATCGCGGTCAGCGCGGCGATGAAGCGCGTCTGCAGGTCGCCTTCGGGCGACGGGAAAATCGGCAGTTCGGGGCGCGGACGCGCTGCGGGCTGCGCGGCGCGAATCTTTGCGAGAAAGGCATCGCGGGTCGTCATTTGGCGGGCTTCCGGTTTTTCTTGTACCACTCGTGAAAGGTCTCGGCCGGCGCTTCGGGCAAGTCGCGCCCGCGGCCCCAGATGTTGAGCGGGTTGTACAGCACGAAGTTCGGCAGCCGCTTCAACGCGCCGCCGAGCGACGCGACCGTCGCGCGGTAAAGCGTCGGACTCGCGAGCAGACGCCCCGCCATCTTCAGCACTTCCTGCTTCACGAACGGCACTTCGTGGCGCTCCGCGATCACCGCGCGCCACTTGTAAATCTGCTCGTGGATGTTGACCTTCGTCGGGCAGACGTTCGTGCAACTGCCGTTGAGCGTCGAGGCGAACGGCAGGCTGCTGTAGCGCTTCAGGTCGTAGGTCGGGTTGATGATCGCGCCGATCGGCCCCGAGTACGTGCCGCCGTACGACAGCCCGCCGCTTCGCCGATACACCGGACAGGTGTTCATGCACGCGCCGCAGCGGATGCACTTGAGCGAATACCAGAAGTCTTCGAGCGCGAGCCGCTCCGAGCGTCCGTTGTCGACGAGGATGAAGTGCATCTCCGTGCCCGGCCGCGGCGCGCGAAAGTGCGACGTGTACTGCGTGATCGGCGAGCCGAGCGCGCTGCGGGAGAGCATGCGCACGAATACGCCGAGATCGGCGATGGTCGGAATCAGCTTCTCGATGCCGATGGACGCGATATGCAGCGGCGGCACGTTCGCGGAGAGATCCGCGTTGCCTTCGTTCGTGCAGACGACAACCGTGCCCGTCTCCGCGACCGCGAAGTTGCAGCCCGTCATGCCCGCCGTCTTTTCGCGCACGAAGTACGGCCGCGTGTTCATGCGCTGGCTTTCGGCAAGATAGTGGATGTCGCTGTTCTTCGGATCGGTGCCGATGGTCTTGCCGAAGAGTTCCGCCACGTCCGCGCGCAGCTTGTGGACGGCCGGCACGACCATATGGCTCGGATCCTGATGGTCGAGCTGCTGAATGCGCTCGCCCAGATCGGTCTCCATCACCGTGATGCCGCGCGGCTCCAGATAGTCGCGCATGTAGCACTCGTCGGTCAGCATCGACTTGCTTTTGACGAGCGTGGTCATGCCGCGCTCGCTCATCAGCTTGTAGACGAGCGCGTTGTGCTCTTCCGCGTCCGCCGCGAAATGCACGACGACGCCGTTTTTCTCGGCCTGATCCGCGAACTGGGCGAGGTAATCCGCGAGATGGGACAGCGTGTGCTCCTTGATGCCCGATGCCAGATTGCGCAGCGTTTCCCACTCGGGTATGCCGTGCGCCTGCGCGTCGCGCTTCGAACGCAAGTCCCAGAGACGCTTGTCGTGAAACGCCACGTGGTCGGCTTTCTGCAGGAACGCGCCCGCAGCCTTTGCGTGATCGATGCGAACGGTCTTCGTCATGCCCGCGCTCCGTTCAGAACCTGCGCAATGTGGATGAACTTCGCGTCGAGCTTCATGCGCTCGGCGCAGCCCTGCTGATGCATGAGACACGACATGTCGCCCGAGACGATGTACTCCGCGCCCGCGCCGATGTGGTCGCGCACCTTGTCCTGCCCCATGCGCACGGACACGGCCTCTTCGGTGACGGAAAACGTGCCGCCGAAGCCGCAGCATTCATCGGGCCGCGCGGGCGAGACGAACTCGATGCCCTTCACGCGTTCCAGCAAGGCGCGCGGCTTCGAATACGGCGTGCCCGCGACTTCCGAGTTCGACGTCTCGCGCAGATGCCGCACCGCGCTGCAACTGTTGTGCAGGCCGACGCGATGCGGGAACTCGGCCCACGGAAAGTCACGCACCTGCAAGACGTCGTGCAGGAACTCGACGAGTTCATATGTGCTTTTGCGCACCTTCTGGACGGCGCTCGTCTGCTCGATGGCCGTGAAGTGCTCGCGCACGTGATGCGTGCAACTCGCCGACGGGCCGACCACATAGTCGTAGTCCGCGAAGTTGCGGGCAAACACGCGCTCCGCGCCGGCCGCGTCCGCGTGCGCGCCGCTATTGGCCATCGGCTGGCCGCAGCATGTCTGATCCTGCGGATAGTCGACATCGAGGCCGAGCCGCTCCAGCAATTCCAGCGTGGCGATGCCGATCTGCGGATAAAACGCGTCGATGAAACAGGGGACGAAAAGGGCAACTTTCATGGTGATTGCTTGGCGGACAGTCCGCGTTGGTCAGCTTGGTCTGACCAAGACTTTAGGGATGCGGCGCTTTCGTGTCAAACTAGGGTAATCCAAAGCCTCTCGCCGCGTTGCTCCAACCGATGACCTTCCAGCCCGTCCACTCGCACGCCTACGCCCGCGTGCGCCTCTCCGATGTCGTGTCCGGCCAGATTCGTCAACTGATCTCGAACGGCACGCTGCTGCCCGGCCAGCGCCTGCCCGCCGAGCGCGATCTCGCGGAGCAGCTGAACGTGTCGCGGCCGTCGCTGCGCGAGGCACTCATTCGTCTCGAATCGGACGGATTCATTCGCGCGGCGGGGCGCGGCGGCTTTGTCGTATCGGACGTGACGGCGCCGCTCGTGTCGCATCCGCTCGCCGCACTGCTCGAACAGCAGCCCGACGCGAGCGCCGACGTGCTCGAACTGCGTCACGGCTTAGAGACGCTCGCCACGGCCTACGCCGCCGAGCGCGCGACCGACGCCGATCTCGCGCGCATTGCCGCCGCGTTTGATGCGCTGCAATCCGCCGTCGCGCAGAGAAGCACGCGCATCGCGGAAAAAGACGCCGCCTTCCATCTCGCCATCGCCGATGCGACGCACAACATCGCGCTGACGCACGTGATGCACGGCCTGAACGAAGTGATGCGCGAGTCGATGCTCACGTCGCATCGCCTCGTCGATTACGACGACGCCGTGGAAGCCGACCTGCTGGCGCAGCATCGGGCAATGCTCGACGCCATCGTGGCGCGCGATCCGGCCCGCGCGCGCGACTGCGCAGGCGCCCATCTGGACTACGTGCGCGCGCTGTATCGCGACCGGCCGGCGAAGAAATCGCGCGACGGCGTATCTCATGATGGCATGACGAATCCGTAACGCCGCCGTAAGACCCGATAGGACAGCGCCTACACGCATTTCGGACGCGCACCGCTAACGCGGGCCGTCACGGTCCGCGATACTGGAACCGTCGAAAACAAACATGCGCAAGGAGGACGATATGCCTTACCTACTCGGATGGCTGCTCGGTGTGCCGGTCGTGGTGCTGGTGATCCTTTACCTGATCTTCCATTGATGCCGGCGCCGCGGGCAGCAGAAGAATCGAAGAGACCGAAGGGCGTCGTTACAATACGACGCCCTTTTTCTTTTATGCGTGGGATCTCAATGAAGCGCACCGCACCGTTCGTTCTGAGCGCATCGCTCGTGTTTCTTTTCGGCGCGGGCATCGCGCACGCCGAGGAAATCGCGAGCGTCAATACCAACTTCCGCTTCACCGGCTCTGACCGCGTGAGCGTCGAGGCGTACGACGATCCGCTCGTCTCCGGCGTGACCTGCTATGTGTCGCGGGCGCGCACGGGCGGCGTGAAGGGCACGTTAGGCATCGCGGAAGACCCGACCGAGGCGTCCATTGCCTGCCGTCAGGTCGCGCCTATCAAGATCGCGCAGCCGCTCAAGCAGAAGACCGATGTCTTCACGGATCGGATGTCGTTCATCTTCAAGACGCTGCATGTCGTGCGCATCGTCGATACGAAGCGCAACACGCTCGTGTACCTGACGTACAGCGACCGCGTGACGAGCGGCAGCGGGAAAAACAGCGTCACGGCGGTCCCGATGCCAGAAGGCACGACGATACCGGTCAAGTGAGCGAGCCGCGTCGTCGCGGGCCGCACGAGTGCGGCGTTGTCGGCCGCATTCCAATCCAACCGTAGCGGCAGCCAGAATGCACTCGCCGCGCTTTGCGCCGCGCGATGAAGCGGTAGACTGAGCAATTCGCCCTTCGAATCCGCGCATCCACCGATGACCGCCCCACGCTTTCGCAACGCCGCGCGTTACTGGCGCTCGCCGCTCGTGCCGGACGCGGACATGGTCACCGCCGAGTACTACGATCACGCGTTCACGCCGCACTGGCACGACGCGTACACGGTGCCTGTCATCGAAGCGGGCGCGGAGTGTTACGACTATCGCGGCTCGCATCACGTGGCGGAAGCGGGGTCGGTGCCGGTCATCAATCCGGGCGAGCTGCATACCGGCGCGCGCGCCGTCGACGCCGGGTGGCGTTATCGCGTGTTCTATCTGCCGGTGCCGTTCGTGGAAGCGCTCGCGCGTGAGCTGTCGCCGCGCGCGGCTTCGCCGTGGTTCTCGACCGACATCATCCACGACGACGATCTCGCGCGCCGGCTTTTGCGCGCGCATCGGGCGCTGGAAAGCCTGACGAGCGATGCCACAAACGACGCCACCCGCGCCGATCCGCTCGCCGCTGAGACGGCGCTCGTCGATGCCGTGACGACGCTGCTCGCCCGGCATGCGGTGCAACGTCCGTCGTGCGGGCCGCCCGCCGCGGATGCCGCCCGCGTCGCCACGATGAAATCCCGCCTCGCCGACGATCTGCTCGAACCGGTCACGCTCGCCGAACTGGCGCGCGTCGTCGGGCTTTCGACGTTTCACGCGGCGCGGCTTTTCACACGCGAAACGGGCCTCGCGCCGCATGCGTGGCGCAATCAGTTGCGTATCGCGCGGGCGCTGCCGGCGTTGCGCGCGGGGGCGTCGATCGCGGAGGTGGCGGCCGCGAGCGGCTTCACCGATCAGAGCCACTTCACGCGGCATTTCAAGCGGGCGTTCGGGGTCGCGCCGGGGCGCTGGCGGTGATTGGCCGGGAGTGCGGGAGTTGCTCGCCGTGAACGGCGAGAGGCTTCGCCGACCGCGGCTGTTTCACGCGGCACGGCAAGCAGCCGTTCCGCGTTGCGCCGGGGGCGCTGGCGGTGAGTTGCAGGAGGGCGTGAGTCGCGTGCCGTCGGCGGCGAGCGCGACCCGACCGTGACGCCAAAGTCAACACGAACGCCAACACCGACGCCCACCACGCCGATGCACCCTCGTTTCGCACGCACGACGCGTGCAACGGAAACCACTCCGGGATCGCACAGCACCGCAATCTGCATCACGGCCGCGTCCGCCCAAGCAACCGCGCGCGACAACACTGACACCGCAAGAACGTACAAGCTTTCGCATTCACGCCGCCTTATCCTCCGCGAATCAGGAGGACGATCTTGAACGCACCATCCGGCAACGCCTGGCGGGAACTCACCGCCGGCGCTCGCGACACCATTCCGATGATGATCGGCGCCGCGCCCTTCGGCGTGATCTTCGGCACGCTCGTCACGGCTAGTCCGCTCACGCTCTGGCACGGCCAGCTGATGTCGCTCGCGGTCTTCGCGGGCTCGGCGCAGTTCATCGCGGCCGGCATGATCGCGGGACACGCGAGCTTCGCCGTCATCTGGGCGACGACCTTCGTCGTCAATCTGCGCCATGTGCTCTATTCGGCGACGCTCGCGCCCTACGTCGCGCATCTGCCCGCGCGCTGGCGCTGGGCGCTGGCCGGCCTCTTGACCGACGAAGTGTTCGCCGTCGCCTACGCGCACTATCGAGCGCGCGCGCCGGGCGAAACAGGGCCGCACTACTTTCTCGGCTCCGGTCTCGCGATGTATGCGAACTGGCAAGCGTGGACGCTCATCGGGCTCTTCTTCGGCGCAGCGTTTCCGGGGCTCAAGTCGCTCGGGCTCGATTTCGCGATGGTCGCCACGTTCATCGCGATCATCGTTCCGCAACTCGTGGCGCTGCGCTTCATCGCGGCGGCGCTGGCCTCGGGCGTGCTGTCGTTCGCGTGGCAAGGCTGGCCGTACAAGCTCGGGCTGCTCGCGGCCGTGCTCGCCGGCGTCGCCGTGGGCTTGCTGCTGACGCTCATCGAACAGAAACCGCGCATGAAAGACGCCAAGGAGCGCGCGCAATGAACTACGTCATCCTGATTGTCGGCATGGCGCTCGTCACGTATCTGATCCGGGCCGCGGTGTTCGTGCTCGGCGAGCGGCTGTCGTTTGCGCCGGTCGTGCGCACGGCGCTCGGCTTCGTGCCGGTGACGGTGCTCACCGCGATCATCGTGCCGATGACGGTCTCGCCGCACGGCAACGGCGCCGAGCTGACGTGGCGCAATCCGCAACTGATCGCGGCGTTGGCGGCGATCGCCGTCTGCGCGCTGACACGCCGCGCGCTGCTAACGATCGCGGTATCGCTCGGCGTGTTCTTCGTCTGGCAGCTCGTCGTGCTGCGCTGAACACCGAAGCGAGGCGCCTTTCTAGAGCCCTCAAGTTTCCGGCCGCTCCGCCGTTATCTGAAACGAACGGACTCCGCCCGCGCGGCAGGCCGACAGCATTTCCCGCCATCGGGCCAGCCGAGCGCGGAACCGGAAACCGACATGCGTCAAATCACTCTTTCGTTGCGCGATGAAACGATCGCGTCGCTGAATCGCGACTTCGAGGCGTTCCTGCGTCTGTCGCTCAAGCTCGACCCGCAGTTCGTCACGCCGTCGTTCGAGGACTTTTTGCGCGCGAAGCTGCTCGACAACGACACGCCGCTCACCGAGCAGGCCGTGCAGCGCATGCTCACGCACGGCCAGTATGCGTGGGCCAAGCGCGCGCTCGACAAGGAGTTCCCGGATGTCGTCGAAATTCTGATCCGGCAGGCGGCCGAGCATGGCTTCGCGTTCGCGATCCGCTCCGACTGGAGCGCCGAGGATCTGGTGAAAGCGTCGCGCGAATGGGCGACGGCCATCGTCACCGAAGCCAAGGGCGACGCCTCGCAGGTGGACGTGCTCGCCTCGCAGATCAAGTCGGCGGCGGTGGATATCCGCGAAGTCGAGCAGAAGATGCAGACGCCCGCCTGGCGGCTCGCCGATTCGCTGCGCCAGCGCGTCTTCGATGCGAAGATCGCGGTGGAAACGAACGTCGGCTCCACCGCGCGCGAAAAGCTCGGCGAACTGCGCGCGCTGCTGCGGCTGGGCATCTTCTACGGATCGATCCAGAAACAGGAAGCGCAGCAACTGCTGGAATATCTGCGCTCGATGCGGCCGGAGCTTTTCGTCGACGAACCCTACGACGGCTTCACGCGCTTCGCGGCGTGGCTGCGCAGCATTTTCGGCAGCGCGCCGCGCGTGCCGCGCGCCTCACGCGCCCCGCGCTGAACGAGCGCGGCCCTACTCCCACATTCCCTTCAGCCGCGCGGCGATATCGATCTTCGCTTTCGCCGCCGCGGCCAGGCCCGCCGCCGTCGGCGCAGCCGCGACCGGCACCGGCGGCCATGCGCCGGCCTCGAAGTGCTGCATCAGATGCGGCGGAATGAAGCGCGTGCGCTGCGCCCACACGTGGCGATCGCCGAGATTCGTCTGGTTGTGCACGTAGAAACGCTGCGGCGTGACGATGTGCAGATCTTCTTTCGCCCGCGTCATCGCGACATACAGCAGGCGGCGCTCTTCGTCGATTTCCTCGTCGCTGCCCGTGCCCATATCGGACGGAATGCAGCCGTCCACGCCGTTCAGCACGAACACGTTGCGCCACTCCTGCCCCTTCGCCGAGTGGATGGTCGAGAGAATCAGATAGTCCTCGTCGATGAGCGGCACGCCGGACTCGTCGCTCGTCGCGTCGGGCGGATCGAGCGTGAGTTCGGTGAGGAAACGCTCGCGCGTCGGGTACGTGGACGCGATGCTTTCCATCTGCAATACGTCGCCGATGCGGATAGCCGCGTCTTCGTGATTGCGTTCGAGGTGCGGCTCGTACCAGCGGCGGATCATCTCGAATTCGGCGGGCCACGGCGATTCGCGGCCGCACAGCTTGCCCATGAGCGCGACGAAGCGCGGCCAGTCTTCGCTCGCCCGCGCGGGCGCTCCGAACGCGGCGATCGCGGTCGGCGCGCGCTCGGCCTGCGCGACGCTATCGAGTAAGCGCCCCGCAATCGCCGGCCCGATGCCCGGCAGCAGTTGCGCGACGCGAAAGCCCGCGACGCGATCGCGCGGATTCTCGGCCCAGCGCAGCACCGCGAGCACGTCTTTCACGTGCACGGAGTCCAGAAACTTGAGGCCGCCGAACTTCACGAACGGAATGTTGCGCCGCGTGAGCTCGATTTCGAGCGTCGCGCTGTGATGCGCCGCGCGAAAGAGCACCGCCTGCGACTTGAGCTTCATGCCGGCCTCGCGCGCCTCCAGCACCTTTTCGACGACATAACGCGCCTGATCCGCCTCGTCGGCGACCGAAACGACGCGCGGCCTTTGCGCCGATGCCTTGTCGGTCCACAGATCCTTCGTGTACCGCTCAGTGGCAAGCCCGATCACCGCGTTCGACGCTTCGAGAATCGGCTGCGTCGAGCGATAGTTGCGGTCGAGCGTGACGGTCGCGGCGGGCGGGTCGAAGTGCTGCGGGAAGTCGAGGATATTGCGCACCGTCGCGCCGCGAAACGAATAGATGGACTGCGCGTCGTCGCCCACGACGGTGAGGCCGCGTCCGTCCGGTTTCATCGCGAGCAGGATGGTGGCTTGCAGGCGGTTGGTGTCCTGATATTCGTCGACGAGCACGTGATCGAAGCGGCTCGACAAGTCCGCCGCGATGCTCGGCTCGGCGGCGAGGTGCGACCAGTAGAGCAGCAGGTCGTCGTAGTCGAGGACGCTTTGCGCCTGCTTCGCGCTCACGTACGCGGCGAAGAGGCGCTTCAGGTCCGCTTCCCACTCGCGGCACCACGGATACGCCTGGTCCAGCACGGTGGCGAGCGACGCGCCCGTGTTGACGACGCGCGAGTAGATGGCGAAGCACGTCGATTTGGCGGGAAACCGCTTCTCTTTCGACGAGAGCCCGAGCTCGTGGCGCACGAGGTTCATCAGGTCGGCGGAGTCTTCACGGTCGTTGATGGTGAACGACGGCGCGAGGCCGACGAGATCGGCGTAATCGCGAAGCAGCCGCGCGCCGATGCCGTGAAACGTGCCGGACCACGTGAGCCCCTGCGCGATAGCGCTCTTGCTGCCGAGCGCGTTCGTCGCGATGCGCGTCACGCGCCGCGTCATTTCGAGCGCCGCGCGGCGCGAAAAGGTCAGCAGCAGAATCCGATGCGGATCCGCGCCCTTCACCAGCAGATGCGCGACGCGATGCGCGAGCGTGTTGGTCTTGCCCGAGCCCGCGCCCGCGATGACGAGCAACGGACCGCCGCAGCGCCCCGGCGCGTCGACACCGAATTCGACCGCCCGGCGCTGCGCATCGTTGAGCTTGGCAAGATAAGCGGCGACGTTCTCAGAGGAGGCGTCGGCGGTGGCGGTGTCGTCCGGAAGGGTCAGCACAGAGAAATGCGGGCGTCGAAAGAAGTGACGCACACTGTATATCCATACAACCCGCGCACGCAAGTCTTTGCCGCGGCACGTGTTTCCTTCGACGGGCCGCGGCTCTACAAGACGCGCTTAATCGGCCTTCTTGGCATCCTTCAGATTGGCTTTTGCGGCGGCTTCATTCGCCTCCGATTGCGCTTCGGTCTTCTTCTTGTCCGCCTTCGCCTGCGCGACGGCGGATTCCTTGTCCGCTTCGGCCTGCTTCTTCGCGGCCTTCTTGTCGGCGTGGGTCGGCGCGTCGCTCGTCGATTGCGCGAAAGCCGGTGCCGCGCTCACGCTCGTCAGTGCGCCCGCGATGAGCGCAGCCAGCAATGTATGGGTGCGTCGATTCATGGCGTCCTCCGTGTGGTCGTTAGTGTGGTCGTTGTGTTCCCGCCGCGAAGCGAGAGTCAGCCAGGCTTCGCGGCGTCCTGCGCGATCAGTGCTGCTCGCCTTCATCCTTCGGCGTGCGGTCGGTCGCGGCGTTCAGGTCGTCCTTCGCGGCGGCCTTGTCGGCCTTGCGATTGATCTTCGCGTTGCGGACTTCCTCCTTGTACTGCTGCTTGGCCTGCTTGTCGGCAGCCTTCATCTCCGCCTTCGACGCCTTCTTGGACGCGCGATATTCCGCGTTGGCCTGCGCGTCGGCGTTGCGCTTCTGCACGAGCGGATCGGTCGGTGCCGGGGCGACCACGTTTTGCGGCGGCGGCGACACTTGCTGCTGAGCCTGCATCGGCGCCTGACCGGGAGCGGAGTCGGCCGGCTGGGCGGTTTGCGCCTGCGCGCCGGTGGCAGCCATCGCGGCGAAAGCGGCGCCGATCATCAGAATTCGAGCCTTAGTCATGAGCTTGTCCTCTCTGGGTGTGTCCGCCAAACGCGTTCGACAACTCGGAACGCGATGACGCGACTTGTCGTTTAGAAGATGACCGAAGCTGCATCGATCAAACCTACAGACCGGCCGGACGACGCGCGAGTTTCCCGAAACGAGTCATTGTTACCGGCGGTTTCACTTCGCTACATCTGCTTAATCCGGCGAAACGAACGGTCGATCGTGTACGAGCACGCGCTATGCCCGGAAGATGCTCCGCGCTGGTTTATCATCCAAGTCTTCTTGCATTCCGAACGCCCGCCATGCCGCAGCTTCAATTCACCCTCACGGGCGATTACGTCGAACTCCACAACCTGCTCAAGCTGATGGGACTCGCCGACAGCGGCGGCTCGGCGAAGGCGCGCGTCGCGATGGGCGATGTCACCGTCGACGGCAAAGTGGAACTGCGCAAGACGTGCAAGATCCGCGCGGGTCAGGTCGTGATGCTCGACGGCCAGAAGATCCGAGTGCGCGCGCCCGACTGATGCCGCTTGCGCCCATGCGCCCGCCGCTTGCGAAAAGACGACCATAACGGGGCGCGTCATCGACATGCCGCGCGCGAGGCAATAAGCTAGTCGTCTTTCGTTCAGGTTTCAGCGCACGACACGGACGCGTCCACGCGCCCTTGCGCTCCTTTCTCTCGATCATGCAATCGCACACCAGCCGCGCGACCCGCGCGCATTCGGGACACGTCAGTCTGTCTCGCCATGCCGTCGATACCGCGCGCCTCGCCGCGCCGCTCGCCATCGCGCAACTGTCGCAAATGGCGATGGGCGTGACGGACACGATTCTGCTCGGCTCGCTCGGTCCCGACGCGCTCGCCGCGGGCGGTCTGGGCGCCAACATGTTCTTCGTCGTGGTGACCCTGCTGCAAGGCGTACTGACGTCGGTGAGCGTGGCCGTCGCCCATGCGCGCGGCGCGGATGCGGAACACCGCGTGCCCGGCATCTACTGGACGGGGCTCGTGTTGTCCGTGCTGCTCGCCGTGCCGGCGTTCGTGCTGCTGTCGTATGCGGAGCCGATTCTGCTCGCGTTCCACGAACCCGCGACGCTCGCGCACAACGTCGGCGAATACTGCGCGGTGCTGCGCTGGGGCACGCCGGGCAGCCTGATCGGCATCGGCATGATGCGCGCGTTTCTGCCGGCCATCGGCGCGGCGAAGCGCTTGCTGTGGGTGTCCATCGGCGGCGTGTTCGTCAACGGCTTTCTGAACTACGGGCTGATCCACGGCGCGTACGGCCTGCCGCGCGAAGGCTTTCTCGGCTCGGCGGCGGCCACCGCGATCACCGTCTGGCTGACGGCCTTCGCGCTCGTCGCGCTGCTGCATCTGCGCCCGCGCTACCGCCATTTCGTCGCCGCCGCGCGGCCGCATCTGCCGCTCATGGGCGAACTCTTCGGCATCGGCTGGCCGGTCGCGATCACGTACGGCGTCGAATCGACGCTCTTTCTCGCGACCGGCATGATGGTCGGCCTGCTCGGCGAAGCGCCGCTCGCCGCGCACCAGATCGCGCTCAACGTGGCGTCGGCGGCATTCATGGTGCCGCTCGCGATCGGACAGGCCGCGAACGTGCGCGTCGGCTACTGGGCTGGCGCGGGCGTGCCGGTCGCGGCGCGTCACGCGGGCTTCGTCGCGCTGGCGCTCGGCGTCGGCTTCATGATGTGCTCGGGGCTCGTGCTCATTACCGCGCCGCGCGCGATCGTCGGCCTGTATCTGCATCTCGATGATCCCGCCAATGCGCGAACCGTCGCGCTTGCCGCATCGCTATTGAGCGTCGCGGCCGTGTTCCAGATCGTCGACGGCATGCAGACGGTCGGGTCGGGCTGCCTGCGCGGCCTGAAAGACACGCGCGTGCCGATGCTCGCCGCCGCGTTCGGCTACTGGGGCGTCGGCTTTCCGACGGGCTATGTGCTCGCGTTTCACTTCGAACTGGGCGCCAAAGGCTTGTGGTGGGGACTCGCTGCGGGACTGGCGAGCGTCGCTGTATTGATGACGCTGCGCTTTCATCGCATCAGCAGGCGGCTGGTGGAAACGGGCGTCGCGCGCGCCGGCGATCGCGTCGATGCTGCTTCCAAAAGCGTCGCCTGATGAGTTCGACGCGCCATGCATATGCAAAGCAAGAATGCTTGGTTGGTGCTCGTGGCGCGCGTTGTTAGGATGAACCCGTCTCCTCCTTGAGACTTATCCAGTAACAGGGGTTATAGCCCGCTCTGCCGAGCGGGCTTTTTTTCGCCTGCCGATTTCCGCGCATCGTGCGTTTGCTCGCCTGGCCCGCACGCCAGTTCCCCTAGAATGATTTCGAGATGCCGCATCGGCGAGAACGCTTCTTGCTGTGTGGCGAAGCTGCTTGCCTTAAGCGGTCGCACGGAAGCAGCCGAATCGAGATAAACAAAAAAGAGGAAGCGAAGTGTCGGAAATCCGGGGAATTCGCCAAGCCGAAAGCGAAGTCGCGCGCGCTCCAATCGCGACGAATACAACTAAATGGACGAGCCGCACGCGCCGCATGGCGGCCATGGCGGTCATCACCGCGCTCTGCGCCGGATGCGCGACGCGCCCGCCCGCCACCGCGTTCGATCGTCCGGTGACGCACGCGCTGTCCGCGACCGAGCCGACGCCGCTCCAAACAGCGCTCGCGCCGCTCGAAAAGCAGCATCCGGACGAATCCGCCGTGCGCCTGCTGCCGACCGGCTCCGATGCGCTTCAGGCGCGCGTCGCGCTCGCTCGCGCCGCGACGAAGACGCTCGACATGCAGTACTACATCGCCGAAGAGGACAACACCGGCAAGCTGCTGCTGGGCGCGGCGCTTTATGCCGCGGATCGCGGCGTGCGCGTGCGGATGCTGGTCGACGACCTGAACTTCAAGGACATCGACCGCATCATGGCGGCGCTAAACTCGCACGAGAACATCGAGATTCGCGTGTTCAACCCGTACGGCAGCGCGCAACGCAGCTTCGCCGAGCGCACGCAGAACTTTTTCACGAATCTGAACCACTTCACGCGCCGCATGCACAACAAGGCGATGATCGCGGATAACCAGATCGCGATCGTCGGCGGGCGCAATCTCGGCGACGAATACTTCAACGCCAGCCCGACGCTGCAATTCCGCGACCTCGACATGTTCACGGCCGGCCCGGTCGTGCACAAGGTTTCCGCGAGCTTCGACGATTACTGGAACAGCACGCTCTCCTACCCGCTGCGCGTGCTGAACAAGCAGAAGTTCGATCCGTCCGAACTCGACAAGACGCGCGAGGATCTTCGCAACCACTGGCGCGAGCAAGCCGACCCGCTGAACGCCAAGCCGCTCAACGCGACGCCGCTCGCCCAGCAGATATCGCGCGGCGAGATGAGCCTCGTCTGGGCGCCGACCGAGTTCGAAGCGGATTCGCCCGCGAAAATCGAGCATCCGAGCGACGACTACCAAAGCCCGCCGATGACGCGGCTCGCCGAGCTGATGAAGAACGCGCAGAACGAGTTCCTCATTCTGTCGCCGTACTTCGTGCCGCACGACGTGGGCGTGAAGGCGCTCGCCGACCTGACGCGCCGCCACGTGCGCGTCGCGGTGCTGACCAACTCGCTCGCCGCCACCGATGCCGTCGCGGTTCAGGCGGGCTATGCGCCGTATCGCGTGCCGCTTCTGCAAAACGGCGTCGAACTGTACGAATTCAAGCCGCTTCAGCCCGAGGGCGAAAGCCGCCCGCCGCCCGGCCTCTTCGGTTCCTCGTCGCGCGCGAGTCTCCATGCCAAGGCGTATGTGATCGATCGGAGTATCCTCGTGATCGGATCGATGAATCTCGATCCCCGCTCGGCGCGGCTCAACACCGAACTGGCGCTCGTGATTCACAGCAAGCCCGTCGCGGAGCAGGTCGCGGCGCTGTTCGACAGGGGCATCTCGCCGAAAGCGAGCTGGCGCGTGGAACTGGCGAGCGCGGCGGTGATGGCGGAGCTGCGCCGCACCGGCTCGCCGCAGTCCGGTCTCGTGTGGACCAGCCAGGAAGACATCGGCACGGTGACCTATAACTTCGATCCCGACGCCGGCTTTTACCGTAACGCGATGACGGGCGTCTTCAAGCTGCTGCCCGTCGACGAACAGCTTTGACCACTTCAAAGGAACATCAGGCCATGACACAGAACGCACAGGGCGATGTACGTATGGAGAAGGACACGTTCGGCGAGATCGCCGTGCCCAACGGCAAGCTCTGGGGCGCGCAAACACAGCGGTCGTTGCAGAACTTCAAGATATCGACGGAAAAGCAGTCGCCCGAACTCATCACCGCGCTCGCGATCATCAAGCGCGCCGCCGCCGAGGTGAATCAGGACCTGAAGGTGCTCGACGCAAAGAAGGCGCAGGCGATCATGCAGGCGGCCGACGAGATCATCGACGGCAAGCATCCGGACGAATTTCCGCTCGCCGTGTGGCAGACCGGTTCCGGCACGCAGACGAACATGAATCTGAACGAGGTGATCGCCAATCGCGCGAGCGAGCTGCTCGGCGGGCCGCGCGGCGAAGAGCGCCTCGTGCATCCGAACGATGACGTGAACCGCGGCCAGTCGTCCAACGACGTGTTCCCGACCGCGATGCACGTCGCCGCCGCGTATGCGATCGTCAAGCATCTGGTGCCGTCGCTCAAGACGCTGCGCGAGACGCTCGACCAGAAGGCGAAGCAGTTCGCGGATATCGTGAAGATCGGCCGCACGCACTTGCAGGACGCGACGCCGCTCACGCTCGGTCAGGAGTTTTCCGGCTATGTGGCGCAACTCGACCAGGGCATCCGCCACGTCGAAGCGACGCTGCCGCATCTCTATCAACTCGCGCAGGGCGGCACGGCGGTCGGCACGGGGCTGAACGCGCATCCGGAGTTCGCGGTGAAAGTGGCGCAGGCCATCGGCAAGCTGACCGGCCTGCCGTTCGAAACCGCGCCCAACAAGTTCGAGGTGATGGCCGCCGCCGACGCGCTCGTCGCCGCGCACGGCGCGTTGAAAACCGTCGCGGCGAGCATGATGAAGATCGCCAACGACATTCGCTGGCTCGCGAGCGGCCCGCGCTGCGGCCTGGGCGAACTATCGATTCCGGAGAACGAGCCGGGCAGTTCCATCATGCCGGGCAAGGTGAACCCGACGCAGTCCGAAGCCGTGACCATGCTCTGCTGTCAGGTGTTCGGCAACGACGTGGCGGTGAACTTCGGCGGCGCGAGCGGCAATTTCGAGCTAAACGTGTTCCGGCCGATGATCGCGCATAACGTGCTGCAGTCCATCCGCCTGCTCGCGGACGGCGCGCAGAGCTTCAACGACAACTGCGCGGTGGGCATCGAGGCGAATCAGGAGCGCATCGACAGCCTGCTTAACGAATCGCTGATGCTGGTGACGGCGCTCAATCCGCACATCGGCTATGACAAGGCCGCCCAGATCGCCAAGAAGGCGCATAAGGAAGGCACCACGCTCAAGGCCGCCGCGCTCGCGCTCGGGCACGTGACCGAGCAGCAGTTCGACGAATGGGTGAAGCCGCACGAGATGGTCGGCAGGAAGTAGGCGGTCTCGGGCGGTCTCAGGCGCTCTCGGCCGGCAAGGGCGAGTCGGTCGAGCGCGCCTGCTACGGCGAGCGTTCGCACGGCGCAGTCGCGTCGTGCGCACGCGAATGGTCGGCACGAAGCAGGCGTTCGCAGGCGTTTTGATCAACAAGCGCTATTCGGGCGAGCGCGCCTGCTACGGCAAGCGTTCGTACGGCGCAATGGCGTCGTGCGCACGCGAATGGTCGGCACGAAGCAGGCGTTCGCAGGCGTTTTTGGTCAACAAGCGCAATTCGGGCGAGCGCGCCTGCTACGGCCAGCGTTCGCACGGCGTAGTCGCGTCGGGCGCACGGGAATGGTCGGCAGGAAGCAGGCGTTCGCAGGCGTTTTCGGTCAACAAGCGCAAGTCGGGCGAGCGCGCCTGCTACGGCCAGCGTTCGCACGGCGTAGTCGCGTCGGGCGCACGCGAATGGTCGGCACGAAGCAGGCGTTCGCAGGCGTTTTCGGTCAACAAGCGCAAGTCGGGCGAGCGCGCCTGCTACGGCAAGCGTCCGTACGGCGCAGTGGCGTCGGGCGCACGCGAATGGTCGGCACGAAGCAGGCGTTCGCAGGCGTTTTTGGTCAACAAGCGCAATTCGGGCGAGCGCGCCTGCTACGGCCAGCGTTCGCACGGCGTAGTCGCGTCGGGCGCACGGGAATGGTCGGCAGGAAGCAGGCGTTCGCAGGCGTTTTGATCAACAAGCGCTATTCGGGCGAGCGCGCCTGCTACGGCCAGCGTTCGCACGGCGCAGTCGCGTCGGGCGCACGCGAATGGTCGGCAGGCAGCAGGCGTTCGCAGGCGTTTTCGGTCAACAAGCGCAAGTCGGGCGAGCGCGCCTGCTACGGCCAGCGTTCGCACGGCGCAATGGCGTCGTGCGCACGCGAATGGTCGGCAGGCAGCAGGCGTTCGCAGGCGTTTTCGGTCAACAAGCGCAAGTCGGGCGAGCGCGCCTGCTACGGCCAGCGTTCGCACGGCGTAGTCGCGTCGGGCGCACGGGACGGTCGAGCCGGCGCAGAAGCGCAGTCGTGAACGGAAGCGCGTCGCGCTGAACGCGAAGTCGGCATCAGACCTTGCCCGCCGCCACTTCTTCCGGCTTCAGCTCGACGATTGCATCGAGCGCGTCTTTCACGTCCATCGCGTATTTCGCGAGACGCTTCTCTTCTTCCGATTCGGGCACGAACGCCGGCACTGGCGTGGGCTGCCCCTTTTCGTCGACGGCGACGAACACCATCAGGCAGTCGGTGGTCTGCTCCAGTTCGCCGACTTTCGGATCGCCCGCGTGCACCGAGACGTGAATGTGCATGCTGGTGCGTCCCGTCAGCACGACGCGCGCGCGCAACTCGACGAGATTGCCGACGAGAATCGGCCGCCTGAAGCGAATGTTGCCGACGCTCACCGTCACGGCATAGCGTCCGCTCCACATCGCGGCACAGGCGTAGGCGGTTTCGTCGATCCATTTCATGAGCGCGCCGCCATGCACCTTGCCGCCGAAATTGACGGAAATCGGCTCGGCAAGGAAGCGGAAGGTGGTTTCGGCGCGGCCTGCGCGCAAGGCGGCGGGCGGGGTCGGCGTGGTCATGGCGGCTCGCAGCGAAGAAAGAAGCCGCGATTATAGGCCGCGAAAATTGGCGGCTAGTTGTGAACCGTGACGCCCTGATCCATGGTGCCGTACATCGTGATGCTGCCGCCGCCCGCCGACGACGACGGCCCGCCCGCGCAGCCCGCGCACAGGGTGAGAACGGCGAGCGCGGCTGCCGTGATGAGCTTAGACATGCGAATTCCTGGCTGCGTGGTGATACAAGGGAGATACGAGCGACCATTCTAGCGCCGCTAGCGCCGCATCGACATTTCACGCGGATGTGAAACGTCGGGTGCGCGAGCGCGCTAGAGTGGTGGCATCGACCGTTGCGTACCCTTCTTTTGCGTGCCCTTGCCATGAATTCCGCTCTCGATGACGTTCGCTCGCGGCATTGTCCCGGCCTCTCGCGCATCGGCGCGCTGCTGGCCGATCCGGGCCGCGCCGCGATGCTCTGGTCGCTGATGGACGGCACCGCGCGTCCCGCCGGCGAACTGACGATGATCGCGGGCCTGTCGCCGTCCGCCGCGAGCGCGCATCTCGCGCGGCTGACCGAAGGCGGGCTGCTCGCGCTCGAAGTCAGCGGGCGGCATCGCTACTACCGCATCGCGACGCCCGATATCGCCGCCGCCATCGAGGCGCTCGCGAACCTCGCGCGCGCGAGCGCGCCGCAAGCCGCGCCGCAGCGTCCGGCGAGCGCCGTGCCGCTCGAGATGCGCTATGCGCGCACCTGCTACGACCACCTCGCGGGCGAACTGGCCGTGCGGCTCTTCGACGGCATGCTCGCGCGCCGCTGGCTCGCGGCCGCGCCCGGCGATTTTGCGACGCGCGAATCGTCCGCGCTCGACACCACGCCCGACGGGGCGCACGCGTTCGCGGAACTGGGCATAGACGTGACAGCGCAGCGCGCGCGGCGGCGGCGTTTTGCGTGCACGTGCATCGACTGGAGCGAGCGGCGTCCGCACTTGGGCGGCGCGCTCGGCGCGGCGTATCTCGAAGCGTGCGAAACGCACGGCTGGGTCGAGCACACCGCCAAGCGCCGCGTGTTGCGCGTGACGCCCGCGGGGCAGCGACATTTCGAAGCGTTTCTATCGGGACGCTAGAAACAAAAACGCGCGACCGGAGCCGCGCGTTGCAGAGGTTCTAGATTCGATCAAACCGCCATCGGCGCGCTGATCGGATCGTGATGACGGTAGCCTTCCAGCGCGAAGTCTCTCGGCTCGACCTTCTCCAGCCACTCGGGCTCATAGCGCTTCGTCACCGCGTAATCCGGCACGCGATCCGAGATGATCAACTGCGGCAGCGGATACGGCTCGCGCTTCAACTGCTCGTTGAGCATGTCGAGCTGATTCTCGTAGATGTGCGCGTCGCCGATGAAGTACGTGAACCAGCGGGGCTTGTAGCCCGTGAGCCGCCCGACGAGATGCAGGAGCGCCGCGCCCTCGGTCAGATTGAACGGCGTGCCGAGGCCGACGTCGTTGCTGCGGATATACAGGCACAGCGAGATCTCGCCCTTCGCCACGTTCGGGATGAACTGATACAGCAGATGACACGCGGGCAACGCGATCTCGTCGAGCTTCGCAGGATTCCACGCGTGAAAGAGAATGCGCCGGTCAGTCGGCCGCTCGATGATGGTGTCGAGACACTGGCGCAACTGGTCGATGGCCTTGTACAGCAACACCTGCTCGCGCCCGTTTTCGACGAAGCTCGTCACGAGTTCATAGCCGCGGTTGGTCGCATCGGCGATCTGGTCGCCCGCGCCGGCGTCGATCAGCTTGTACGCGGGCCAATTGCGCCACTGCACGCCGTAGACGTCGCCGAGATCGTCCGTGCCGCGGCGATACGGATTTTCGAGCCACTGCGGATTTTCGTTCGCGTTCGCGTCCCACACCTTGCAGCCGAGCGCGCGGAAGTCCGCCGCGCTTTTCGACGCGCGCAGAAAACCGATCATCTCGCCGATCGCCGACTTGAATGCGAGCTTTTTCGTCGTGACGGCGGGAAAGCCTTCTTGCAGATCGAAGCGCAGCATCGCGCCCGGAATGCTGATGGTGCGGATGCCCGTGCGGTTTTCCTGCCACGTGCCGGTATCGAGGATCGTCTGGACGAGCTCGAGATACTGTTTCATTCGATGTTCCTTGAATGCGGGCACGGGCCACGCGAAGAGAGGCGGAAACCACCGATTTTATCAAGCGGCCCGCCTCGGCGCTGGCGTTCGTAAAAAGAAGAACGGGCGCCTTGCGGCGCCCGTTGCGGTGAGCGGAAACGATGCGCCGGTCAGCCGCGCGTGGCGTGTTCCGGGGGCGCGTCCACTTCGATGTGACGCATGCCGTGCGCGCTCAGCAGCCGATACAGCGTGACGCGCGAGATGCCGAGTTCGTGCGCCGCGTCGCCCAGACGCCCGCGATGCCGCAGAAGCGCGAGCTCGATGGCCTGCCGCTCGGCCGCTTCCCGCGCCTGCGCGAGCGAGACGGGCGCCACTTCGACATATTCGCCGAGTTCGAGATCGCGCGCGGTGATCTGCCGCCCTTCCGACATCACGATGGCGCGGCGCACGCGGTTGATCAGTTCCCGCACGTTGCCCGGCCAGCCGTAGTTGTGAATCGCGGCGATCGCATCCGGGGAGAAACCGCGCAGGCGGCGGCTCGCGTCCTTCTTGAAGCGGTCGAGCATGTGCTTCGCGAGCAGTTCGATGTCCTTGCCGCGCGCGCGCAGCGGCGGCTCGTCGATCTGAAGCACGCAAAGACGGTGATACAGGTCGGCGCGGAAACGCCCTTCGATCATCGCGGTCTGCATGTCGACGTGCGTCGCCGAAATGATGCGCACGTCCACCGGCGTGGATCCGTGGCCGCCGAGACGCTCGACCTTGCGCTCCTGCAGGAAGCGCAACAGGCTCGCCTGGCTTTCGAGCGGCAGATCGCCGATTTCGTCGAGGAAAAGCGTGCCGCCGTTGGCCGCTTCCACGCGGCCGATCTTGCGCTGATTCGCGCCCGTGAAAGCGCCGCGCTCGTAGCCGAAGAGCTCGGATTGCAGCAGATGCGCGGGAATCGCGCCGCAATTAATCGCGACGAACGGCTGATCGCGGCGCGCCGAACGCTCGTGGATGGCGACGGCGGTGAGTTCCTTGCCGGTGCCCGATTCGCCCGAAATGAAGACGGGCGCGTCCGTCATCGCGACTTTGCGGATCGAGCGGAAGAGCGCGAGCATGGCGTCGCACGAACCGACCATCTCGCCCTCGGCGCGGCCCTCGCTGCGCGCGTCGTTCGACGCCGCGTCGTGCAGCGCCACCATGCCGTAGGCGTGGCCGACCGAATCGACCACGCGGTCGTTCGACGTGGGAAGCGTGACGTAGTCGAAACAGTAGTCGCGGATCAACCGGCGCACTGCAGCGTCTTCGAGCTGGCCGGCGACGGTTGCCGCCACCCAGCCGACGTTGGTCATGGTCAGCGACGATTCGAACGCCGCCAGTTCGTGTGATTCGAAATGTCCCGATAAATCGAGCAGCCCGCCCATCGCGAGGTCGCTGCGCAACGCTTTGCGCGTGTCGCGCGCGCTTGCCACGATCTCGATTTGCCAGCCGCGTTCCTCGAAACGCGCGCATAGCGTTTCGCTGGGGTCCCGAGTCACATAGATCAGTTGCCGCCGAGCGACGTCCATTATTCAGATCCTTGGTTCAACGTTCGTTGAAAAGGTCGCGTAGTTCAGGCTTTCGCTTCAAGCAGAATTCTTGGCCCTCGCAGGTGATGCGTACGGACTTGCAATTCGATACCTCGCCCCCTGGAACGTGCCGCGCATGGCGCCGGCAGCCTTCCGCGAAACCCTTTTGGTTTGATTCTGCGCCGCATTGAAGAGACTACTATAACCCAGAATCACCAAAAACAAATACCGTCCGAGACCGCTTGACTCGTCGCGAAACCTTGCTGGCTAAGGCTCGCGACCAGCTTCGCACGGATTTATTGCAAGTTTGCGTCGTGCATTTTATACGACGAGAGCTTATACCGATTCTGCCCAGGATTTCGCCCTTTCTTGCCCGACGTTTCGCGCATGAAACGTTTTCCGAAGGTTTTCACCGATTCACTCAGACCCGCTTCGCTGGGCGCATTGCCTGTCAAGGCCGCGATGCGGATGGCATGCATTTAGCTATGGTTTCGCCCGCGCGCCCTACGAATGAAACGGCGAATTGTCTTTCATACCTGTCGACCCGCGATTTTATTTCCCGATACTGACTTTTGGAATTAATTACTTCGTTCAATGCATTGACAATGGCTCTCGATCACAATTTACCGCACCTTCAATTGACAGCTAATGGGCAGCCGGACGCGAGCGAGACGCAAGTATTCGACTGGTCCGCGATCAATAACAGTGCGGCCAATGATTCAGACGCCGCGGGCAGGCGCGGACCGGCCGCCATTCCGAGCGTGACGTTGTGGGACGAGATCGCGCCGGAAATCCCGCGCGCCTATCGCGACGACGCCGAGGACGCTTCCGGAGGCTGAGCCCCTCGTCGATGGCAGCGCGTCGGTTAGAATGCGTGCCCCGGCCCGGCGGCGCGCGCCGCCTCTCTCCTGACTGCACATGACGACGCTCACTCTCATCGTCGCCCGCGCACGCAACGGCGTGATCGGACGCGATAACCAACTGCCGTGGCGCCTGCCCGAAGACCTCGCCTTCTTCAAACGCACGACGATGGGCGCGCCCATCATCATGGGACGCAAGACGCACGAGTCGATCGGGCGGCCGTTGCCCGGGCGGCGCAACATCGTCGTGACGCGCGACGCCACGCGCCGCTTCGAAGGCTGCGACACGGTGACGAGCATCGACGAAGCCCTCGCCCTCGCGACTGCCGACGGCGCGGCCGAGGCGTTCCTGATCGGCGGCGCGCAGCTTTATGGCGATGCGATCGGCCGCGCGGACAAGCTGATCGTCACGGAAATCGACGCCGATTTCGACGGCAACACGCATTTTCCCGCGCCCGACGCGTCGCTGTGGCGCGAAGTGTCGCGCGAGCGGCATCGCGCGGCGGCGCCCAACGACTTCGAGTTCGCGTTCGTCACGTACGAGCGGCGCGCGTAACAAAGACCAAGGCCCCGGACGACTGCGCGTCGTCCGGGGCCTTTCGTTTCGCCAGCAGCAGCGCGGGAAGCGCTTACTGCCCCGCCACCGTCATCCGCTCGATCAGCACCGAGCCGATTGCCTTGGTGCCGCGCACCACGGTATCCGCGCCCACGGCTTCGATATGGCGGAACATTTCCTGTAGCGTGCTCGCGACCGTGATCTCCTCCACGGCGTGCTGGATCTCCCCGTTCTCGACCCAGAAGCCCGACGCGCCGCGCGAGTAATCGCCCGTCACGTAGTTCACGCCCTGCCCCATCAGCTCCGTCAGCAGCAGGCCCGTGCCGAGCTTCTTCAGCATGGCTTCGAAGTCGTCGCCGGGCTGCGTGTGCGTGCTCTTCATCGACAGATTGTGCGAGCCGCCCGCGTTGCCGGTCGTCTGCATGCCGAGCTTGCGCGCCGAATACGTCGAGAGGAAATAGCCCTGCACCACGCCGTCTTCGACGACATTGCGCCGCTGCGTGCGCACGCCTTCTTCGTCGAACGGCGCGCTGCCCATGCCGCCGCGCACGTGCGGGTCTTCGACGATCTGAATGTGCGGCGCGAACACCGGCTTGCCGAGACTGTCGACGAGAAATGTGGTCTTGCGATACAGCGCCCCGCCGCTCACGGCCTGCACGAACGCGCCGAGAATGCCCGCGGCGAGCGGCGCTTCGAACAACACGCGGCACTTGCGAGTGTCGAGGCTGCGCGCGTTCAGGCGCGCGAGCGCGCGCTCGGCGGCGTAGCGCCCGACCGCTTCCGGATCGGCAAGCTCGGAGGCGTCGCGCTTGGACGTGTACCAGTCGTCGCGCTGCATATCGCGGCCGCTCGCCGCGATCGGCGCGCACGCGATGTAGTGGCGCGAGTACGGATAGCCCGCCATGAAGCCGCGCGAAGTCGCGAGCACGAATTGCGAATGCTGCGCGGACACGCTCGCGCCTTCCGAATTCGTGATGCGCTTGTCGACCGCGAACGCGGCAGCCTCGGCGCGGCGCGCGATGTCGGCGGCCTCTTCGGCGTCGATGTCCCACGGGTGATAGAGATCGAGGTCCTGCGGCGACTTCTCGAGCAGTTCTTCCTCGGCGAGCCCGGCGGCGCTGTCTTCCGCCGTGAATCGCGCGATGTTGTACGCCGCCGCGACCGTGTCGCGCAACGCCTCGCGCGTGAAGTCGGCGGTGCTCGCGTTGCCGCGCTTCTTGCCGATGAACACCGTGACGCCGACCATCTTGTCGCGGTTATGCTCGATCGTGTCCACTTCGCCGCGCCGCACGCTCACCGATAGGCCGTCGCCTTCGGAGATTTCGGTGGCGGCATCGCTCGCGCCGAGTTCCTTCGCGTAGCGCAGGATATCCGACGCGATCTCCTTCAACTCGTCTTGCGTGTGCGGAAAAAAGCGTTGCCTGACGTCGATGTCTGCTGCCATGTGTCGTTGCCTTCGGTTTTGTTGACCGCGCAAGCGCCCGTCGCGCTCCGTGTCATGAATGTCGCGCCTGTCGTTGCGCCTGTCGTTGCGCCCGTCGTTGCGCCCGTTGTTGCGCCTGTCGTCGCTCAAGACGCGCGCCGACTCTCCACGCGATCATAGCAAGGACGGCGCGCGTTCACCCGCCGCGACCGCGTCGGCTCGCGCGCGAGCGCAAGCTACAATGTCGCCATGAACCGTAAAACCCGCATTCAACCGATGGAAGCCGATCGCGACGACGCGCCCGATCAGGCCTACGACCGCCCGAGCAAATCGCAACTGAAGCGCGAGATGCACGCGCTGCAAGAGCTCGGCGAAGCGCTCATCGCGCTGCCGAAAGACGCGCTCAAGCGCATGCCGATGCCCGAAGATCTCGACAGCGCCGTGCGCGAAGCGCGCCGCATCACGGATCACGAAGGCAAGCGCCGCCAATTGCAGTATGTCGGGCGCGTGATGCGCTCGCTTTCGGACGAGGAAGTCGCCGCGCTGCGCACCGCGCTCGACACGCATCGCGGCGTAAACAAGGCGGAAACGGCGCGGCTGCACTGGATCGAGCGCACACGCGAACAATTGCTCGCCGATGACGCCGCGCTCACCGACTTCATTCGCGAGCATCCGGGCGTCGATCCGCAGGAAGGCCGCACGCTGATTCGCAACGCGCGCAAGGAGCGCCAGCAGCAGAAGCCGCCGCGCTACTACCGCGAGCTGTTCCAGTGGATCAAGAACGCGGCGGGCGTGGAAGACGAGGAAGACGAAGACATCGACGAGAACGACGAGGAAGGCAAAGATGAAGCCTGAGCGCAGTCATCCGGACGAGTTGATCGTCGGACTCGTGTCCATCAGCGATCGCGCGTCGCAAGGCGTGTATGAGGACAAGGGCTTGCCGTCGCTGCAAGCGTGGCTCGGCGGCGCGATGGCGTCGCCCTGGCGCGCCGAAACGCGGCTGATTCAGGACGACGCGGCCACCATTTCCGCGACGCTGATCGAACTGGTCGATACGCTCGGCTGCGATCTCGTGCTGACCACCGGCGGCACCGGCCCGGCGCGCCGCGACGTGACGCCCGAAGCCACGCTCGCCGTCGCCACGAAGCCGATGCCCGGCTTCGGCGAACAGATGCGCCAGATCAGCCTGAACTTCGTGCCGACCGCCATCCTTTCGCGACAAGTGGCAGTCATTCGCGAGACCGCCGATCACGCGGCGCTCATCATCAACTTGCCGGGGCAGCCGAAGTCCATCCGCGAGACGCTGGAAGGCGTGAAGGACGCGGACGGCAAGACGACCGTGCCGGGCATCTTCGCGGCGGTGCCCTATTGCATCGACCTGATCGGCGGGCCGTATATCGACACGCAGCCGGAAGTCGTCGCCGCGTTTCGTCCCAAGAGCGCGATCCGGCCGCCGAAGGTTTAAGGCGCGCTGCTCGCCGCCGCCGGAATCAAGAAGTGCTCGCGGTAGTACTTCAGTTCGTCGATGGACTCGTGGATATCGGCGAGCGCCGTGTGCATCGCGCGCTTCTGGAAGCCCTTGTAGATAGCCGGCTGCCAGCGGCGGCACAGTTCCTTGAGCGTGCTGACGTCCAGATTGCGGTAGTGGAAGAACGTCTCCAGTTCCGGCATCCAGCGCGCCATGAAACGGCGGTCCTGACAGATGGAGTTGCCGCACATCGGCGACTTGCCGGGCGGCACGTACTGGCCGAGAAACTCGCGAATCTGCCGCGTCGCTTCGGCTTCATCCACCGTGGACGCCTTCACGCGCTCGATCAGCCCCGAGCGGCCGTGCGTGTTGCGGTTCCACTCGTCCATGCGTTCGAGCGCTTCTTCCGTCTGGTGGATGGCGAGCACCGGACCTTCCACCATCTTGTCGAGCGTCGAATTCGTCACGACCACGGCGATTTCGATGATGCGGTCGTTGTCCGGGTCCAGCCCGGTCATTTCCATGTCGAGCCAGATGAGATTCATGTCGCTGCGCGCGAGTGCGGATTCGGCGGCGAGGTCAGCGCTTGCGGGACGGTCGGAAGAGTCGGTCATGGATGCTGCCTGAGAAGAGAATGAGGCGCGGGCCGAAGGCATCTGCTAAGCCACCGCGATGGCATGATGTGACAACGGCGACACGGCCAAGAACCTATAATTCTCGCATAGTTCAATCGGAATGCCCGGATGACCCACCTCTCGCTCGCCTTCTCGACCGTCTTCGTCGTGGCGCTCGCCGCCATGGTCTCGACCAAGCTCTGGCTCGCGTCGCGCCAGATTCGCCACGTCGCCGCGCACCGCAACGGCGTGCCGCCGCAGTTCACCGGCACCATCCCGCTCGCGGCGCATCAGCGGGCGGCGGATTACACGATCGAGCGCACGCGCCTCACGATGATCGAGGTCGTGACGAGCGCCGTCGTGCTGATCGCGCTGACGCTGCTCGGTGGCGTGCAGGCGCTCGACAACGCCATCTCCGGCTGGCTCGGCCGCGGTTATCTCGGGCAGATCGCGCTGGTGGCGTCGGTCGTCGCGATCACGAGCCTCATCGACCTGCCGTTCGACTACATCCGCCACTTCGTTGTGGAAGAGAAGTTCGGTTTCAACCGCATGTCGAAGAAGCTCTTCTTCGTCGATCTGGTTAAGGGCACGGTGCTCGGCGTCGTGATCGGCGCGCCGCTGCTCCTGCTCACGCTGTGGCTCATGGATCGCGCAGGCGCTTACTGGTGGCTGTGGACGTGGATGGTCTGGGTCGCGTTCCAGTTGCTCGCCATGATCATTTACCCGACGTTCATCGCGCCGCTCTTCAACAAGTTCGAGCCGCTGAAAGACGAGGCGCTGCGCGCGCGCATCGAAAATTTGATGTCGCGCACGGGCTTCGCGGCCAAGGGCCTCTTCGTGATGGACGGCAGCCGCCGGTCCGCGCACGGTAACGCGTACTTCACGGGCTTCGGCGCGGCCAAGCGCATCGTGTTCTTCGATACCCTGCTCGCGCGGCTGTCCGGCAGCGAAATCGAAGCGGTGCTCGCGCACGAACTCGGTCACTTCAAGCGCCGTCACGTGCTCAAGCTGATGATCGTGATGTTCGGCATCAGCCTCGCGATGCTCGCGCTGCTCGGCTGGCTCGTTCAGACGGTCTGGTTCTACGAAGGGTTGGGCGTGCGGCCGTCGCTCGTCGGCGGCAACAACGGGCTCGCGCTCGTGCTGTTCATGCTCGTGCTGCCCGTGTTCATGTTCTTCGTGACGCCGCTCGGCAGCCTGACATCGCGCAAGAACGAGTTCGAAGCCGACGCTTTCGCCGCGAGCCAGACCGACCCGAAGGATCTCGTCAACGCGCTCGTGAAGCTGTACGAGGACAACGCATCCACGTTGACGCCCGATCCGATCTACACCGCGTTCTATTATTCGCATCCGCCCGCCTCGCAGCGCATCGACCGTCTGATGCAACACGCCGCATGACGACGCGCGCCCCGCGCAAGACCGGCGCGTCGTCCGCCGCGCGCCTTCGCGGCACGGTGATCGCCGCGCACGGCCGGCACTATCTCGTGATGCCGGACGACGGCGGCGCGATGCTTCAATGCTTCCCGCGCGGCAAGAAGAGCGACGTGGCAGTGGGCGACCACGTGATGTACGAACAGTCGTCGGCGGATCAGGGCGTGATCATCGAGATCGGCGAGCGGCGCAATCTGCTCTACCGCTCAGACCAGTTCAAGTCGAAGCTCTTCGCCGCGAATCTCGATCAGTTGCTGGTCGTGCTCGCCACCGAGCCGCACTTCAGCGAAGACCTGCTCGGGCGCGCGCTCATTGCGGCCGAAGCGCACGGACTCGACGCGCTCATCGTGCTCAACAAGACCGACGTGACGGACGCGCTGCCGCTCGCGCGCGAACGCCTCACGCCGTATCGCGAGCTCGGCTACACGGTGATCGAACTGTCGGCGAAGGCGCGTCCGGGCGAAGTGCATCCGCAACTGGATGCGCATCTGCGCAACCGCGCGACGATCCTGCTCGGGCAATCGGGCATGGGCAAGTCGACGCTCGTGAACCTGCTCGTGCCCGATGCGGACGCCGCCACGCGCGAGATATCGTCGGCACTCAACAGCGGCCGGCACACGACCACGTTCACGCGCCTCTACACGTTGCCTGGCGGCGGCTCGCTGATCGATTCGCCCGGCTTTCAGGAATTCGGGCTGCAGCACCTGTCGGAAGGCCAACTCGAACGCGCATTCGCCGACTTCCGCCCGTATCTGGGCCACTGCCGCTTCTACAACTGCCATCATCTGCAAGAACCGGGGTGCGCGGTGCTCGAAGCGGTCGAGGCCGGCAAGATCCGGCCGGAGCGGCACGCGCTCTACGCGCAACTCGTGCACGAAGCCAGCCAGATCGTGCGATGAAACGGCTCACGTGGGCGCCCAACCTGATCACGGCACAACATTGGGTGAATGTGCTGGCGACAGCGGGCGTGCCGTGCGAGCTGCACAATCGCTATCTCAACGGTGCGCTAGGCGAGATCCCGGCCGATCAATGTTCACCGGAAATATGGATCGTCGACGATCGCGACGAAGCGCTGGCGCGCCGTATGCTGGACCGCGCGCAAAAAGGGCCGGACGCGAACGCCCGGCCCTGGTTCTGCAAGCATTGCGGCGAACGGCTGGAGCCGCAGTTCACCGTGTGCTGGCAATGTCAGACGGAGCGCGATCCGCTCGACGGCTGACGCTCACGCTAGCCACACCGCGATGGTGAGCATCAGCAAGAGCAGCATCCACAAGATGACGGCGCGCCACACGAGGCCGACCGCCGATTGCAACGTGCGCGGCGTGCAGTCGTCGCCGACGGGAAGCGGACTTGCATCGCCGACAGCGAGGGCTTCCACGCTCAACGGTTCGGCGAGCGGCCCCGCGAGACGCGCGCCCAACGCGCCGCTGCCTGCGGCCAGCAGCACGCCGTCGTTCGAGTCCGGCCATTGCCGCGCGTGATTGCGCCACGCGTAGATCGCGTCCTCGAAGTTGCCGACGATCGCGAAGCCCATTGCGGTCAGGCGCGTCGGAATCCAGTCGATCACGAAGAACGCCCGCTGCGCGAACGACGAGAACTCCGCGGTGCGCTCGGGGCTCGGCATCGCCCATGCACGCGCCAGATATTCGGCGATGCGATAGAACACCGCGCCCGCCGGACCGATCGGGATGAGAAACCAGAAGAACACGCCGAACACGTGCCGATGCGACGCGACCACCGCATGAACCAGCGTGTGCCGCACGATTTCGCTCACGGGCATATCGACGGTATCCAGCCCGGTCCACTCCGTCAGCACTTCGCGCGCGCGCGGAACGTCGTCGTTATTGAGCGCGAGATGGATGTCGGTGAAATAGTGGCTGAACTGGCGAAAGCCGAGCGTGAAGTACACGATCACCACGTTCCACAAGAACGCCAGAACGAAGTTGATGCGATACAACACGTAATACACGAGGCCGACCGCGAGCGTCCACGGCAATACGACCAGCAGCCACGCGAGAACGCCGTGCTTGGGCTTGCCGGCATCGAAGCCGTGCGCGGTGGATTCCGCATGATACTGAAGCAACGACGAAACAGGATTGTGCGGCGATAAGGCACGCACTTGCTCGATGATGAGAGCCAGCAATACGGAGAAAAAAGTCATGCGAAGCGCCGAAACAGTCGGTTGATTCGAGTTTCGCGTAACGATATCACAGCGCCTTGCGCGTTTTGTACGATCGGTCGCTGCGCGCGTTGCGAGCGTGGCTAACGTGCAGCGAGGAAGCGATAGAAATTGCGCAACATGCCGGCCGTCGCGCCCCAAATGAAGTACGGCGCCTTGCCTTCGGACGGCGCGTACGGCATGGCAAAGAACCGGCGCTCGCCGCCTTCCCAGCGAAACACGCGCACTTCGTGGTTCGCGGGATTCATGAGCCACGCGAGCGGCACTTCGAAGATATCGGCGACTTCGCTCGTGTCGGCCTGCAACGTGAACGGCGGATAGACGAGCGCGACGACCGGCGTCACGCGAAAGCCCGTGCCGGTCAGATAGTCGGGCATCGCGCCGATGACTTCGCAATGCTCCGCGCCGAGGCCGACTTCCTCGCGCGCTTCGCGTAGCGCGGTGGCGGCGGCATCGGCGTCTTCGGGCTCGCGGCGTCCGCCAGGGAAGCTGATCTGGCCGGCATGATCGGACAGATGATCGGCTCGCTGAGTCAACAGCACAGTCAGCCCGCCCTCGCGCACGACGAGCGGCACGAGCACCGAAGCGACGCGCGGATCGCCGCCGATCGCCTTGATGCGCTGCTCGGGCGGCTCCTGCGTCCAGTCGAGTTCTTTCGTGAAGCGTTCGCGCAGTCCATCCGGCGTCAGGTGTTCCGGCGGAATGGGCGGCATGGCTTCGCCCGTCGAGACGACGGGCATCAGTTCGGGTTCGAGAATACGCGGAGTCGATGTCTTGCCAGTGGACACGGGTCTCAAGCCTGAATGTGGAAGATACGATTTGAACACACCAAAGAAAAAAGCACCCGCGAGGGGTGCTTTTTCCGGTGCGACTGCGCTGCTGAGCGCTTACTCGGCGGCGGTAGCGGCACGGTCCTTCGAGACCAGCTTTTCCTTGATTCGAGCCGACTTGCCCGAACGCTCGCGCAGGTAGTACAGCTTCGCGCGACGAACGTCACCGCGACGCTTCACGACGATGCTCGCGAGCAGCGGCGAGTAGGTCTGGAACGTACGCTCGACGCCTTCGCCCGACGAAATCTTGCGGACGATGAAGTTCGAGTTCAGGCCACGATTGCGCTTTGCGATCACGACGCCTTCGTAAGCCTGCACGCGCTTGCGCGTACCTTCGACGACGTTCACGTTGACGACGACCGTGTCGCCCGGACCGAAGTCGGGGATGGCCTTCTCGCCCAGCACGCGTGCGATCTCTTCCTTCTCGAGTTGTTCAATCAGATTCATTACTGACTCCTTGTGCCATCTTGCCGGAGTTGTGTGCCTCGACTTCTGGTAATGAGGCCCCGGTAGAGGATGGGTTCACTTCCGGCGCCGATGTCGGTCGGCGCCCCCTTTTGTCCCGCTCGTCGCCCGAAGCTTATTGCGGCTTCGACGCGTCCTTCGCGAGACTTGCAAGCCACGCCTCGTCGGCACGGCTCAGCAACTTGCTTTTGCGCGCCCGCTCGATCAGATCGGGCCGCTTGATGAACGTATTGCGTAATGCTTCGCGCCTGCGCCAGGCGTCGATTTCCTTGTGATGGCCGCCGAGCAGCACATCCGGCACGCGCACGCCTTCGTATTCCTCCGGGCGCGTGTAGTGCGGACAGTCGAGCAATACGTCGACGAAACTGTCCTGCACCGCCGATTGCGCGTCGTTCAGCACGCCGGGCAAGTGGCGCACGACCGCGTCCATCAGCGCCATGGCCGGCAATTCGCCGCCCGAGAGCACGAAGTCGCCGAGGCTCACTTCCTCGTCCACCACGCGATCGATCAAGCGCTGATCGATCGCTTCGTACCGGCCGCACAACAACACAAGGCCGGGTTCCTGCGAGAAACGCATCACGCGATCATGGTCCAGCTTCGCGCCTTGCGGCGACATCATCACGACGCGCGTGTTCTCGATGCCCTGCTCGCGCTGCGCTGTCTTGGCCGCATCGATCGCGTCTTCCAGCGGACGCGCCAGCATGACCATGCCGGGGCCGCCACCGTAAGGACGGTCGTCGATGGTGCGGTAGTTGTCGGTGGTGAAATCGCGCGGATTCCACGTACGCAAACCGAACCGCCCCTGCTTCACCGCCCGGCTGGTAATACCCCAGTCGGTCAGCGCGCGAAACATCTCGGGAAAGAGCGTCACGACATCGAACTGCATCGCCCTCTCCGTGTTCTGCCGATGGCTTTCAATAATCGGCGTCCCAGTCGACGACGATACGCTTCGCCGCCCGATCCACCGTCTTCACGTACACGCCGACGAACGGAATGAGCCGCTCGCCGGTGACGGGCTCGCCATCCTTGTTCGTGGCCGGGTACTCGACCCGCAGGATGGAGTGCGCGCCGTTGTCGATCATGTCGGCGACGCGGCCAAGCGCCACGCCCGCTTCGTTTTCGACATCGAGGCCGATCAGATCGACCCAGTAGAACTCGTCTTCGTCGTCGAGCTTCGGAAAGTCGCTCCGCGCGATATGCACCGCGTAGCCTTTCAGCGTCAGCGCGGCGTCGCGGTCGTCGCAACCCGCCAAACTCGCGACGATCGAATCTCCGTGCACCTTCGACTGCAAACGGCGCGCGGACTTGCGGTCGCGATTCTTGACGAGCCACCAACGCTTGGCCGTGAGCAGCGCGTCGCCGCCCGACTTGCCGTGCGCATGCGGCATGACCTTGACCCAGCCCTTCAGGCCGTAGGCATCCACGATGAAGCCGACTTCGACTGCATCTTCCGGCAGATGCTCCGCCGGTTCGATGCCCTCGACCCCGCCTTCGGACTTGCCTGCGCCCGAAACGCCGGCCGCCACGCGGCGCGCGCCCGGCTTGCGGACGAACGCGCCGAACGTGGCGGCACCTTCCTGTTGCCCCGGCTTCGGTTGACTGACGGAACCGGACTCGTGGCCGTTTTGGGGATCACGCGCGGGCATCAGCGAACCTTTGGGCGAATATGGAGTGACCGAGCAGCAGCCACGCTTGACGGCGTGACGCGCCACTCAATCGACAAGCACAAGACAGCTTAAGCAGCCGGCTGAGCTTGCTTCGACTGCTTGACCAGACGCTCGACGGTCGGCGACAGTTGCGCGCCGACGCCTTGCCAGTAGGTCAGGCGATCTTGAGCGATACGCAGCGATTCGCCCTTGGTGGCGACCGGGTTGTAGAAACCCACGCGCTCGATGAAGCGGCCGTCACGGCGGCTACGCGAATCGGTTGCGACGATGTTGTAGAACGGGCGCTTCTTCGAGCCGCCACGAGCCAAGCGGATGATGACCATGCTGAAATCCTTGAAAACCGGGGTTCGGAACTACCAGAACACGCGATTATAACGGGAATCCGAAGCCCTAACAAACACTTAACGCATTTTTTGCTGGCAACGTGCAGCGCCGGGAGCCGCCGCGACCGAAATGTCGCGTTCTGTCTACGCCGCGCGCCGCATCGTAAAATGACGAATCTGCACTTATCACCGCTCTCCAAGATGACTTCCTCGTCCGTTGCCGCGCAGTCCGAGTCCAAGCCTGCGGGCAAGGCGGCTCCGACCTACTTCCGTTCGAAAACACTGACCGCCGCGCTTGCGTTTCTGTTCGGCAGCATCGGGCTTCACCGCTTCTATCTGTATGGCATGCGCGACAAGTACGGCTGGGCGCATATCGTGGGGATCGCGATGGGCGCGGTCGGCTATCTGCTGCTCGCCGCGACCGAGCGTACGTCGGTGCTCGGCTGGGCGCTCGCCCTGCCGGGCGCGGTGTCGCTGCTCGCGGCATTTCTCTCGGCAATCGTCTACGGACTGCGGCCCGACGCGAAGTGGGACGCGCAGTTCAACGCCCATACCGGCCGCCAGAGTCACTCGGGCTGGACGGTGATCTTCGTGGTGATCTTCTCGCTGCTGATCGGAGCATTCCTGTTGATGACGGGCCTCGCGCTGACGTTCCAGACGTATTTCGAAGGCCAGGTGGAAGCCGCCAAGACGTTGTCGCAATAAGGTCAGAATAGGTTCAACTGGCAGCCAGCGGCAGGCGCCGCCGCCCGCTGGGCCTTCGCGCTCGCTGGCCGCTGGAACTCCGACATGTCCAGAATGCCGCGATTGCGCAGGTTTAGACCGAGCCGCTTCGTCGCCTGACTAAAGCGCTGTTTCAACATGTCCGCCCACAGGCCCTCGCCCTTCATGCGCGTGGCGAAGTCCGAGTCGTAGTCCTTGCCGCCGCGCATGTCGCGCACGCGGCTCATCACGCGGTCCGCGCGATCCGGAAAATGCGCGGCGAGCCAGTCCTTGAAAAGGGGCGCCACTTCCCACGGCAGACGCAGCACGATATAGCTCGCCGTGGTCGCGCCCGCCTCCGCGCAGGCTTCCAGCACGCGCTCTAGGTCCGGTTCGGTGACGAACGGAATCACCGGCGCGATGCTCACGCCGACCGGAATGCCCGCCTCCGCGAGCGTGCGAATGGTGCGCAGCCGGCGCGACGGCGTGGCGGCGCGCGGTTCGAGCGTGCGCGCGATGTCGGCATCGAGCGTCGTAACGGTGATCGCCGCCATGAACTGCTTGCGCTCGGCCATGGGCGCGAGCAGATCGATATCGCGTTCGATCAGCGACGACTTCGTGATCGCCCCGAACGGATGCCCGCAGTCGTGGAGAATCTCGATCACCCGCCGCGTCAGCTTCAGATCGCGCTCGACCGGCTGATACGCGTCCGTATTTACGCCGAGCGCGATGGGGTCCGGCTGATAGCTCGGCTTCGCCAGCTCGCGCTCGAGCAATTCGCCGGCGTTGATTTTCGCGTAGATGCGGCTTTCGAAATCCAGTCCCGGCGAGAGGCCGAGATAGCTGTGAGTCGGACGCGCGAAGCAATAGATGCAGCCGTGTTCGCAGCCACGGTAGGGGTTCAACGAAACCGTGAAGGGGATGTCCGGCGAGTTGTTGCGCGTGAGAATACTCTTCGCGCGTTCCTCGAAAACCTGCGTGCGCAGCGGCGGCGAGCCTTCGTCCTCGGCAGTTTCGTGCGTCCAGCCGTCGTCGACGCGCTCGCGCTCGTCCTTCTCGTAGCGGCCCTGAAGGTTGGACACAGCGCCGCGCCCCTTCAGCGGCGAAGGCGGCGCGACAGGGAATTCATCGTCCGGCGTGCGCATTGCGGTCACAGAGTTGCGTCTTGAAGTACTGTACAAATATACAGTATTGCGCCGCGACCGCAAACAGTTTTTTAGACGTCGACCGGAATGGTCAGCGTCTCCTTGATCTCCTCCATCACCACGTAGCTTTTCGACTGCACGGCTCCGGGCAGTTGCAAAAGAATGTCGCCGAGCAGCTTGCGGTAGTCGGCCATTTCGCCGATGCGCGCCTTGATCAGATAGTCGAAATCGCCCGAAACGAGATGACATTCGAGCACTTCGGGAATGCGCTGAACCTCGCGCCGGAACTGGTCGAACATGTTGCCGCTTTTATGATCCAGCGTGATCTCGACGAACACGAGCAGCGCCGCGCCCAGTTGCGCCGGGTTCACGCGCGCGTAGTAGCCGGTGATCACGCCGTCGCGTTCCATGCGCCGCACGCGCTCGATGCACGGCGTCACCGACAGGCCGACACGCTCCGCCAGATCCTTCATCGCGATGCGTCCGTCCTGCTGCAGGATGCTCAAAATCTTGTGATCGAGTTTATCGAGCGTCCGAAGCGGATTTCGCTGCGTTCTCATCGTCTCCTTCCTGAAAATCCGCGAAATACAATAACTAAAACTGCCTTACTGCCAATAGTATAGGCGATAACACTAGCCGGACAATCCGTCGCAGCCCTCGTGCGATTCGCGACTGTCCAGTCGGATCGGAAACGGAGATCACATGCGAATCGTTATTCTGGGAAGCGGCGTCGTCGGCGTGACGAGCGCGTATTACCTCGCCCGCGCCGGGCACGAAGTCACGGTCATCGACCGCGAAGCCGGCCCCGCGCTGGAAACCAGTTTCGCCAATGCGGGACAGATTTCGCCGGGCTACGCGTCGCCGTGGGCCGCGCCGGGCGTGCCGCTCAAGGCCGTCAAATGGATGTTCGAAAAGCACGCGCCGCTCGCCATCCGCCTCGACGGCACGATGAGCCAGCTGCAGTGGATGTGGCAGATGCTGCGCAACTGCACGCAGGAGCGCTACACGGTGAACAAAGGCCGCATGGTGCGCCTCGCCGAATACAGCCGCGACTGCCTGCAGGCGTTGCGCGCGGACACCGGCATTCAATACGAAGGCCGCACCGGCGGCACGTTGCAGGTTTTCCGCACGCAGCAGCAGTTGGACGGCGCGGCGAAAGACATCGCGGTATTGAAGGACGCCAACGTGCCGTTCGAACTGCTGTCGGCGGCGGAACTGGCGACGGCCGAGCCCGCGCTCGCCGCCGTGTCGCACAAGCTGACGGGCGGCCTGCGCCTGCCGAACGACGAAACCGGCGACTGCCAGATGTTCACCACGCGCCTGGCCGCGATGGCCGAAGCGCTCGGCGTCGAGTTCCGCTACAACACGCCGATCGACGCGCTGCGCGTGAACAACGGCCGCATCGCCGGCGTGCAGTGCGGGAGCGAACTTATCACGGCGGATTCGTATGTCGTCGCGCTCGGGTCGTATTCGCCGAAGCTGCTCGGCGATCTCGTCAAGATTCCGGTGTATCCGCTGAAGGGCTATTCGATTACCGCGCCGATCGTCGATGCGACGCGCGCGCCGGTTTCCACCGTGCTCGACGAAACGTACAAGATCGCGATCACGCGTTTCGACGACCGCATTCGCGTCGGTGGCATGGCGGAGATCGTCGGCTATGACAAGACGCTGAAGCAGGCGCGTCGCGAGACGCTCGAAATGTGCGTGAACGACCTGTTTCCCGGCGGCGGCGACACCGGGAGCGCGAGCTTCTGGACCGGCCTGCGCCCGATGACGCCGGACGGCACGCCGATCGTCGGCCGCACGCCCGTGCCCAATCTCTTCCTCAACACCGGCCACGGCACGCTCGGCTGGACGATGTCGTGCGGTTCGGGCCAGTTGCTCGCCGATCTGATGTCCGGCAGACAGCCGGCAATCCGCTCGGACGACTTGTCGGTGCATCGCTACTTCGGCGATGCAAGCGTCACCGGGCGACCCGCCTACGCCGACGCCTGACGTTTCGACCGGCTGATTGAACGACGGCGCCTGCAAAGGCGCCGTCGTCGTTTTCAGAACTGATCTTCGCTCAGCGCGAGCACGCCTTCGTGTCCGTTGGCGCTCACGATCGCCGCCTCGAAGCCGGGCGCGTGCGACAAGATGTGTTCCGCGAAGAACTCGGCGGTCGCGATCTTCGCCGAATAGAACGGCTCGTCCTCGGCGCGTTTTGCTTGCGCGACGAGCATCGCGCGGGCCATTTGCCAGCCGGAAAGCACGATGCCCGCGAGCTTCAGATACGGCACGCTGCCCGCGAACACCGCGTTCGGATCGCTCTTGAACCGCGCCACGACGAACTCGATGACGCGCGCGAGCGACAGGCTGCCCGCGCTCAGATGACGATGCATCGACTTGAACGCCTGGCCATCGACTTCGGCGAGCGCCGAGATGGTCTGGTCGATCTGCGCGAGCAGCGCCTGCGCGGTTGCGCCGCCATCGCGCACGGTCTTGCGCCCGATCAGATCGTTGGCCTGAATCCCGGTCGTGCCTTCGTAGATCGGCAGGATGCGCGCATCGCGATAATGCTGCGCGGCGCCGGTTTCCTCGATGAAGCCCATGCCGCCGTGCACCTGCACGCCGAGGCTCGCGACATCCACGGAAATTTCGGTGCTGAAGCCCTTGACGATCGGCACGAGAAATTCATAGACCGCCTGATGCCGCTTGCGCACTGCTTCTTCCGGATGCGCGTGCGCCAGGTCGCTGTGCGCGGCGGCGACATACGCGAGCGCGCGTGCGCCTTCCGTATAGGCGCGCATGGTGGCGAGCATGCGTCGCACGTCCGGATGCTGGATGATCGGCACCGCGGCTTTCGCGCTGCCATCCACCGGGCGGCTTTGCACGCGCTCCTTCGCATACGCGACCGCCTGCTGATACGCCCGCTCCGACACCGCGACGCCCTGCATGCCGACGGCGAAACGCGCGGCATTCATCATGATGAACATGTATTCGAGGCCGCGATTTTCCTCGCCGATCAAATAGCCGACCGCGCCGCCGTGGTCGCCGTATTGGAGCACGGCGGTCGGGCTCGCCTTGATGCCGAGCTTGTGCTCGATGGAGACGCAATGCACGTCGTTGCGCGCGCCGAGCGAGCCGTCGTCGTTGACGAGAAACTTCGGCACGATAAAGAGCGAGATGCCCTTCACGCCTTCCGGCGCATCCGGCGTGCGCGCGAGCACCAGATGCACGATGTTCTCCGTCATGTCGTGCTCGCCGTACGTGATGAAGATTTTCGTGCCGAAGAGCTTGTACGTGCCGTCGCCCTGCGGCTCGGCGCGCGTGCGCACGAGCGCGAGATCGGAGCCGGCTTGCGGCTCGGTGAGGTTCATCGTGCCGGTCCATTCGCCGGAAATGAACTTCGGCAGATAGCGCGCCTTCTGCTCCTCGCTGCCCGCGGTCAGCAACGCTTCGATGGCGCCGTCTGTCAGCAGCGGACAGAGCGCGAACGAAAGATTGGCCGAGTTGAGCATTTCGATGCAGGCAGTCGCGATGAGCTTCGGCAGGTTCTGTCCGCCGAACTCCGCCGGATGCACGATGCCTTGCCACCCGCCCTCCGCGAACTGGCGAAACGCGTCCTTGAAGCCGGGCGTCGTCGTCACCTGTCCGTTCGCCCACGTGCTGGGTTGGCGATCGCCCGTGACGTTCAGCGGCGCAAGCACTTCGCCGCAGAAGCGCGCGGCTTCGTCGACGACAGCCTGCGCGGTGTCGAAGTTGCCGTCCTCATAGCCCGGCAGCGCGGCGATGCTGTCGATATCGGCCAGTTCCTTCATGACGAACAGCATGTCCTTCACGGGAGCGCGGTAGCTCATCGTTTGTCTCCTCTTTCGTTTCCGCATGCAAAAAGGGCGCAACGGTTGTCGCGCCCTTTGTTTTTCTATTGCAGGCGCCGCTCGCGACGCACGCGATCAGCCGAGTTCTTTCACCAGTTCCGGCACGACCGAGAACAGATCGCCGACGAGGCCGTAATCCGCCACGCTGAAGATCGGCGCTTCGGCGTCCTTGTTGATCGCGACGATCACCTTGCTGTCCTTCATGCCGGCCAAGTGCTGAATCGCGCCGGAGATGCCGACCGCCACATACAACTGCGGCGCGACGATCTTGCCCGTCTGGCCGACTTGATAATCGTTCGGCACGTAGCCCGCGTCGACCGCCGCGCGCGATGCGCCCAGCGCCGCGCCCAGCTTGTCCGCGAGCGGCTCCAGCACTTGTGTGTAGTTCTCGCCGCTGCCGAGACCGCGCCCGCCCGAGACGATGATGTTCGCGCTCGTCAGTTCCGGGCGGTCCAGCTTCGTGACTTCGCGGTTCACGAACTGCGAGACGCCTGCATCGGCCGCTGCTTCGATTTTTTCGACCGATGCGCTGCCACCTTCAGCCGCGACAGGATCGAAGCCCGTCGCGCGCACCGTGATGACCTTGATCGGATCAGCCGATTGCACCGTCGCGATCGCGTTGCCCGCGTAGATCGGACGCTCGAACGTATCGGCGCTCACCACAGCCGTGATCTCGCTGATCTGCGCGACATCCAGATGCGCGGCGATACGGGGCGCGATGTTCTTGCCGTAAGCCGTCGCTGGCGCGACGATGTGCGAATAAACCTTCGCGATATTCAGCACGGTGCCTTCGACGTTCTCGGCAAGCCCTTCGGCGAGTTGCGGCGCATCGGCCAGCAGCACCTTCGAAACGCCTGCGATCTTCGCCGCTTGTTCCGCCGCGCCCTGCGCGTTCGAACCCGCAACGAGAATGTGAATATCGCCGCCGAGCTTGGCCGCTGCCGCGACCGTGTTCAACGTCGCCGCCTTGATCGACGCGTTGTCGTGTTCCGCAATTACAAGAGTCGTCACGTTAGATCACCTTCGCTTCGGTTTTCAGTTTCTCCACCAGCGTCTTCACGTCCGGCACCGTCACGCCGGCGCTGCGCTTGGGCGGCTCGGTGACTTTCAGCGTCTTCAGACGCGGCGCGACATCGACGCCGAGATCCGCGGGCGTCACGGTCGTGAGCGGCTTCTTCTTCGCCTTCATGATGTTGGGCAGCGTCACGTAGCGCGGCTCATTCAGGCGCAGGTCGGTCGTGACGACCGCGGGCAGCTTGAGCGACAGCGTTTCCGCGCCGCCATCGACTTCACGCGAGACAGTCGCGCGGCCATCGGCGATCACCACTTTCGATGCGAACGTCGCCTGCGGCAGGCCCGCGAGCGCGGCGAGCATCTGACCGGTCTGGTTCGAATCGTCGTCGATCGCCTGCTTGCCGAGAATCACGAGTTCCGGCTTTTCCTGATCGACCAGCGCCTTGAGCAGCTTCGCGACCGCCAGCGGCTGCAACTCTTCGGACGTTTCAACGAGAATCGCGCGATCCGCACCGATCGCCAGCGCCGTGCGCAGCGTTTCCTGACACTGCGTGACACCGCACGACACCGCGATCACCTCGGTTGCGACGCCCGCTTCCTTCAGACGCACCGCCTCTTCCACGGCAATCTCGTCGAACGGGTTCATCGACATTTTCACGTTGGCGAGTTCGACGCCCGTGTTGTCCGATTTCACGCGGACCTTCACGTTGTAGTCGACCACGCGCTTGACTGGCACCAGAATTTTCATCCACACGCTCCAAAGTTACGATTACGTCAACCCAGCGTCATTATACGAGCGGCGCGTTTGCGCTTCGGCCATCGACAAGCGAGCAGGGTCAGCGTGCAATAGATTGAGGCTACTTTAATCGAACGGTCGTTCGCTTCCCATCCCAATAAACCCGGAGACGCTGCGAAACCCTCTCACCAGGCCGCGATGACCGCGCCGGCGTACTTGCCTTCGATGAACTGCTTCACCTCCGGCGAATGATAGGCGGCCACGAGCTTGCCGACCCACGGCTTGTCCTTGTCGGCGGCGCGGATGGCGATGATGTTCGCGTACGGGCCGTGCGGATTTTCGATGGCGATTGCGTCGGATTTGGGCTTCAGGCCTGCTTCCATCGCGAAGTTCGTGTTGATGGCGGCGGCATCGACATCGCCGAGCGAGCGCGGAATCTGCGCGGCGTCCAGCTCGACGATCTTCACCTTCTTCGGATTCTCGACGATATCGAGCGGCGTCGCCTTCAGGCCCGCATCCGCGCGCAGCTTCAGCAAGCCCTGCTTTTGCAGCAGCAGCAACGCGCGGCCGCCGTTGGTCGGATCGTTCGGCACGGCGATGCGCGCGCCATTCGGCAACTCATTCAGCGACTTCAGCTTCTTCGAATAGATGCCCATCGGGAACGTGACCGTATCGGCCACCTTGATGAGCTTGTAGCCGCGGTCTTTCACCTGCGCGTCCAGATACGGCTGATGCTGATAGCTGTTGGCGTCGAGATCGCCCGCCGCGAGCGCCGCGTTCGGCTGCACATAGTCCGAGAATTCGACGACCGTGATCTTCAGCCCGTTCTTCGCGGCGACCTGCTTCACGACTTCCATGACTTGGGCGTGCGGGCCGCCCGTCACGCCAACCTTGATGGCGTTGTCGTCCGCGTGCGCGAGCGTGCTGATGAGCGATGCCGCGCCGAGCGCCGCGGCGAACTTCAGAATGAATCGACGTTGCATGTGCTGACCTTTTTTCGGTGGAATTATTTGTGGCTCAGACGGCGCACGAGCCAGTCGCCGAACGACTGCACGAGCTGCACGAACACGATGAGAATGACGACGACCGCCAGCATGACTTCCGGCAGGAACCGCTGATAGCCGTAGCGAATGCCGAGATCGCCGAGACCGCCGCCGCCGATCGCGCCCGCCATCGCCGAATAGCCGACCAGCGAGACGAACGTGATGGTGAGTCCCGCGACGACGCCCGGCAGCGATTCGGGCAGCAGCACCTTGAAGACGATCTGGCTCGTGGTCGCGCCCATGGCCTGCGCGGCTTCGATGAGACCGCGATCCACTTCGCGCAGCGCCGTTTCGACGAGCCGCGCGATGAACGGCGCCGCCGCGATGGTGAGCGGCACGACCGCCGCCGCCGTTCCGATCGACGACCCGACGATGAGCCGCGTGAACGGAATGACCGCGACGAGCAGGATGATGAACGGCGTCGAGCGCACCGCATTAACGATGCCACCGAGCACGCGGTTCACGGCCATGTTTCGCAGCACGCCGTCGCGGTCGGTCAGATAGAGCAGCACGCCGAGCGGCAGGCCCACCGCCGCGCCGACGAGTCCCGAGATGCCGACCATGATCAGCGTTTCCCAGAACGACTGCACGAACATGTCGAACATTTCACTCAACATGGGACAACTCCTCCACCACCACGCCTTGCGTGCGCAAATAAGCGATCGCCTCCGCGACCTTGACCGGCTGACCGCCCGCCAGCACGGCGAGCGATCCGAACGCCTGACCCTGAATCTCGTCGATCTGGCCGTGCAGAATGTTGAAGTCCAGTTCGTAGCGGCGGATCGTTTCCGAAAGAATCGGCTGGTCGACGCCCGAGCCCGTGAACGCCAGCCGCAGCAAATGGCCGCTGCCGCTCTTGAGCCGCTCGGCGACGCGCGCCTTCAGCGCGGGCGGCAGCTCGTGCGCGATGACATCGCCGATGAGCGCGCGCGTGACTTCGTGATGCGGCTGCATGAAGACATCGACGACCTTGCCTTCTTCGACCACGCGCCCTGCGTCCAGCACGGCCACGCGGTCGCAGACCTGCTTGATGACTTCCATCTGATGCGTGATGAGCACGATGGTGAGCCCGAGTTCGCGATTGATCTTGCGCAGCAGGTCGAGAATCGCGCGCGTGGTTTCGGGATCGAGCGCGGACGTGGCTTCATCCGACAGCAGCACTTTCGGCTTGCTCGCGAGCGCCCGCGCGATGCCCACGCGCTGCTTCTGCCCGCCGCTGATTTGCGCGGGATACTTGTCCTTGTGTGTTGTCAGGCCGACGAGGTCGAGTAGCGGCAGCACCGCCGCTTCGATTTCCGCGCGCTTCTTGCCCGCCAGTTCGAGCGGCAGCGCGACGTTGCCGTACACGGTGCGCGACGACAGCAGGTTGAAGTGCTGAAAGATCATGCCGATGTCCCGGCGCGCGGCGCGCAAGTCGTCCGGACGCAGGGTCGTGAGATCGCGGCCATCGACGATCACGTTGCCTTCGCTCGGCCGCGTCAGCAGATTGAGCGTGCGCACCAGCGTGCTCTTGCCCGCCCCGCTGCGCCCAATGATGCCGAACACTTCGCCGGCCGGAATCGTCAAGTTGACGTTGTGCAGCGCTTCGACCCAGCCTCGGGGTCCCGCGAAACGCTGCGAGAGGTTACGTATGTCGATCATGGAAACGCGACGCGGTGGCTGCCGAAGGAATTTGCTATCGCAAAGCGGACTGCCGCGCGGCTCGTGATTTTGAGGCAGCGATTCTACCGTGTCGGTTAGATTTCTTTTAATAATCGAAATCGATGCTCTCATTGCCAAATCTTATATGATCGCGCGCTTTATCTGTCTCCCCGGTTTGATCATTGTGGAAGAAACGATTCGCGCCGAGATGAATTCATCTATTAACGAGACGAGCGCCGAGTTAGATTCAACACTCCTAAATGACTGTGGAGTCGTCAAAAAATGAAGAAAACGGCTGCTTTCTCTGTTGCCGCAATCGCGTTTTCCGTTGCAGCCGCTGCGCCGGTCACCGCATTCGCCACGCAGGACGCTTATGTGCAATTAAGTTGCACAGGCGGAACAAGCGGGACCTGCACCGTATCGGCCAGGGGCGGCGGCCTCGCCTCTGGTTCCGCCACCGCCTTCCACTGGCGGGGGACGGATATTTCGATCGTTCCCACAGGCCCCACGACGGCGACATTTTCATGTCCGTCGCACGCGACCCCAACCGGCTACATCACAGCCTTCACCGGTAGGGATGGGCAAGCCGGGGAGATGGTTCTGAGTGCGTCCACATACATCGTGTGCCTCCCGCCAGAACAGAAATAAATGCAGTAACCGGCGAGGCGCAGCGTCAAATCTGCGCCAATGCCCGCAAGTGCGCGACGACGCTACGCCCGAGCGCCGACAGGTTGTATCCGCCTTCGAGACAACTCACGATGCGCCCTTCTGCGTGCCGCTCGGCGACCGCGCGAATCTGCTCGGTGATCCACGCGTAATCGTCTTCCACAAGGCCCATGTTGCCGAGGTCGTCTTCGCGGTGCGCGTCGAAGCCGGCGGAGATGAACAGCATCTGCGGCTTGAATTCCTCGAGGCGAGGCAGCCACATCATGTCGATCACTTCGCGCACCGCCATGCCCTTGGTGCGCGCGGGCAGCGGCACGTTCACCATGTTCGGCGCGTGGCTGTCCGCGCCGCTGAACGGATAGAACGGATGCTGGAAGAAGCTGCACATCAGCACGCGCGAGTCGCCGGTGAAGGCGGCTTCGGTGCCGTTGCCGTGATGCACGTCGAAGTCGATGACCGCTACGCGTTGCAGTCCGTGCACTTCCAGCGCATGACGCGCGGCGATCGCGACGTTGTTGAAAAGACAAAAGCCCATCGCGCGCGCGGGCTCCGCGTGATGGCCCGGCGGACGCACGCTGCAGAACGCGTTGTCGTAGCGGCCTTCGATGACGGCATCGGTCGCCGCGACGGCCGCGCCCGCCGCGCGCAACGCCGCGCGATACGACTGCGGACACATCGACGTATCCGGGTCCAGTTCGCTTCGCCCATGTTCGGGCGTGCGGCTCTTGATGTAGTCGATGTGCGCCTGCGTGTGCACGCGCGCCAGATCGGCTTCGTCGGCGAGCGGCGCGTCTTCACGCTCGATCAGGGCGTCGATGCGGCTCGCGATGAGTTGATCTTCGATTGCCTGAAGGCGCGCGGCGCATTCGGGATGCCACTGGCCGTTATCGTGCTGAAGGCAGTCGGAGTGGGTGTAGAAGCCGGTGGCCATGATGTCTCGCAGTGCCGCTGTCGTCGGCGCGTCTCGTCTTTTTTCGTCATACGCGATCCTGTGCCGCGCATTTGACGTTAAGTTACCACACCGTTCGAAACGGCCGTCGCCCCGAGTCTTGCGGAGCCGCATCGGCATGGCGCGCGCAGGGCGTCGGTTATACTGCCCCGACGCCCCGGCAGCCAGCGCCGACGGCACGTTGCAGGCCAATGCGCTCGGTCAAGAATCGTTGCAAGAAGCTGCACGCGACGGCAGAACATCCGGCATCGCCCTCAATCGCTCACCAAGCACACTATGACTTTTCAGCTTGCCTCGCTCGATTCCTCTCTCAAGCCGCTGACGCGCGCGTTCATCGCTTCCTTGCTGTGCGCAATCGGCGGCGTTTGCGGCAACAGTGCCCTTGCGCAGTCGCAGCAGCCGCAGAGCGCGACGCCGCAAGGGCAAGTGTTCGAAGAAGAGATCGTGCCGCAGCGGTACGCGAACAACCCGAATGTCGACGCGTTCATCAACGACATGGTCGCGCGCTACGATTTCGATCCCGCCACGCTGCACGACCTCTTCAATCGCGTGAGCTACTCCGCGACGGCGGTGAAGCTCGTGTTGCCGTCGCCCACGCCCTCGCTCAAGAACTGGCGCGCGTACCAGTCGCGTTTCATCGAGCCGATTCGCATCAACGCGGGCGTGAAGTTCTGGCGCGCGAATCAGGCCACGTTGCAGCGCGCGTCCGCGCAGTTCGGCGTGCCGCCGGAAGTGATCGTCGGGATCATCGGTGTCGAGACCATCTACGGCAAGTACATGGGCAATTTCCGCGCGCTCGACGCGCTGACCACGCTCACGTTCGACTACCCGAACACGCCGAACCGCGCCGAACGTCAGGCGACGTTCCGCAAGAATCTCGAAGACCTGCTCGTCTGGACGCGCGATTCGCAAATCGATCCGACGACCGTGCTCGGCTCGTACACCGGCGCCATCGGCATTCCGCAGTTTCTGCCGAGCAGCATCGTGCAATACGCGGTGGACTTCGATGGCAACGGCCGCATCGACTTGCGCACGAGTCCGGCCGATGCCATCGGCAGTGTCGCGAATTATCTGAAGCAGAACGGCTGGGAGCCGGGCCGTCCGGTCGTGTGGCGCATTGCGGGCGATGAAGGCAGCCAGGGCATCGCGCAAGCCGCGGCCGACGGGCAGCCGGAGCCGCACTGGTCGCTCGCGCAGTTGACGAAGGCCGGCATGCTGCTGACCGAACCGGGCCTGAATCTGGGCGCGGAGGCGGCCACGCCGCTGACCGTCGTGGACCTGCCGACGCCGGGCCGCGCGACCGAATACACGCTCGGCCTCAAGAACTTCTATGTGCTGACGCGCTATAACCGCAGCTTCTTCTACGCGCTCGCCGTGTATCAGTTGGGCGAGGCCGTCAAGGCGCGCATGGCGGCGGGCGACGCGTCGCAGTAAGGTCGCTCTCATCGGCGGTCCGCCGTGCGAAGCGGACCGCGATTGATGAGCGCTCAGGCGGGAAAGACGCCCGTCGACAGATAACGGTCGCCGCGGTCACAGACGATGAACACAATGGTCGCGTTCTCGAGCTGACGCGCAACGCGCAGCGCGACTTCGCACGCGCCGCCCGACGAAATGCCGGCGAAGATGCCTTCCACCGACGCGAGCCGCCGCGCCATTGCCTCGGCTGCCGCCTGACTCACGTTCTCCACGCGATCCACGCGGCTCCGATCGAAAATCTTCGGCAAGTACGCTTCCGGCCACTTGCGGATACCCGGAATGCGCGAGCCTTCTTCGGGCTGCGCGCCGATGATCTCGATTCTCTCGTTCTTCTCCTTCAGATACTGCGACACGCCCATGATCGTGCCAGTCGTGCCCATCGAGGAGACGAAATGCGTGATGCGTCCTTCGGTCTGCCGCCACAGTTCCGGACCGGTGGTTTCATAGTGCGCGAGCGGATTGTCCGGATTCGCGAACTGATCGAGGATGATGCCGCGGCCGTCGCGCTGCATCTGATCGGCGAGATCGCGCGCGTACTCCATGCCGCCTGTGACCGGCGTGAGAATGATTTGCGCGCCGTACGCGCCCATGCTCTGACGCCGCTCGATGGACAGGTCCTCCGGCATGATCAGCACCATCTTGTAGCCGCGCACGGCTGCTGCCATCGCGAGCGCAATGCCGGTGTTGCCGCTCGTCGCCTCGATCAGCGTGTCGCCCGGCTTGATGCGGCCGCGCTCTTCAGCTTTCCTGATCATCGACAGCGCCGGACGGTCTTTCACCGAGCCCGCCGGGTTATTGCCTTCGAGCTTGCCGAGCACGACGTTATTGCGGCTGCGGATTTCATCGTCCACCACGCGGACGAGTTGCACGAGCGGCGTATTGCCGATCGTGTCTTCGATAGTCATGTAAGCCATAGCGGACCGAATTCGGGTTCCACGGAACGACTGCGCATGCTCGTGCGCGCGTTCGCCGGAATATTGATATGGGAGTCCACTGATTGTAGCCCACCGCTTCCCGCCATGCGCCTCGCCCCTCCCGCGCGGATGGCTACGCGAGCGGCCGAACGCGCGGCTTTCGTCACGCAAAAAACCCGCGGCGAGGCAGACCGCGGGGAGCCCAAACATCCGAAGGCTGAAGGAGCGAAGAAACCCGTTGCAGCGCGCGACGCGGCCGCCGACAAGCCGCGCCGCGCGCCCTACCGCTTACTTCTTGACGACCACAGGCTTGGACGCCTGCGACGACAGCACGGGCGTCGCGCTGACGCCGTTGGCACCATTGGCGCCGGTGGCCGCAGTCGTGCCGGTGGCCGCGGTCTTCGACGCCGTGCCGATGGTCAGGCCTTCGGCCGTGAGCCGTTGCACCGTCTTGCCGCCCATGCCTTTGACGCGCGAGCTGAGATCGGCCGCATCCTTGAAGGGGCCGTGCGCCTGACGTTCATCGAGAATGGCTTTCGCCTTCGCCGGGCCGATGCCCTTGATGCCGCGCAGGGCATCGGTATTGGCGGTGTTGACATCGACCGCTGCGAGCGCCGAACCGATGGACAGGGTGAGCGCGAGCGCAACGAGGGTCGAAAGGGCTTGCTTGAACATGCTGAGTCTCCAGAAGAACCGGCCGGCGAACAGTGCCGACCGCGAGACCCAGTGTAGAGAGACTTCGAACGCGTTTATAGCTGGCCGAATAGCCAACGCACGTAGCGGTCGACGCCTTCCTGAACCGTGAGAAACGGCGCTTCGTAACCGGCTGCGCGCAGGCGCGTCTGGTCCGCTTGCGTGAAGCACTGGTACTTGCCGCGCAGCGCGTCGGGGAACGGGATGTACTCGATCAGCCCGCGCTGCACGAGTTCCGCGAGCGACAGCGGCGCTTCGCCGTCGATCGCGCGCAGCGAGTTGACGACCGTCGACGCGATGTCGTTGAACGGCTGCGCGCGCCCCGTGCCGAGGTTGAAGATGCCCGACTTCTCCGGGTGATCGAGAAAGTGCAGATTGACCTTCACCACGTCTTCCACGGACACGAAATCGCGCGTCTGCTCGCCCGCCGCGTAGCCGTTGTATTCGCCGAAGAGCTTGACCTTGCCTTCGGCGCGGAACTGGTTGAAGTTGTGAAACGCGACCGACGCCATGCGCCCCTTGTGCGTCTCGCGCGGACCGTACACGTTGAAATAGCGGAAGCCGACGATCTGGCTGCCTGCCTTCGGCAAGACCTGACGAACGATCTGATCGAAAAGGAACTTCGAGTAGCCGTACACGTTGAGCGGCTTCTCGACTTCGCGCTCCTCGACGAAGCGGCTCGACCCGCCGTACGTGGCCGCCGACGACGCATACAGAAACTGCGCGCCCTGCGCGAGACAGATGTCCATCACGTCCCGGCTGTACCGGAAGTTGTTGTCCATCATGTAGCGGCCGTCGGTTTCCATCGTGTCGGAGCAGGCGCCTTCGTGGAACACCGCACGCACCTTGCCGAAGTCGCCGCGCCGGAAGCGCTCGACGAACTCGGTCTTGTCGAGGTAATCGTCGATCTCGCAATCGACGAGATTCTTGAACTTGTCGGCGCGCGTGAGGTTGTCCACCGCGATCACGCGATGCTCGCCGCGCTCGTTGAGCGCCTTGACTATATTGCTGCCGATAAAGCCGGCCGCCCCGGTAACGATGAAAGTCATGTGAGATCAGGCGAAGAGTTCGTTGTAGTCGACGGTCGCCGTGCCGAGCTTGCCCACGACGATGCCGGCCGCGCGGTTCGCGTACACGATCGAATCGACGAGCGGCACGCCCGCGCCGAGCATCGTCGCGACCGTTGCGATGACGGTGTCGCCCGCGCCCGACACATCATACACTTCGCGCGCTTCGGCCGAATTGTGCAGCACCTGGTTCTCCGTGAAGAGCGTCATGCCCTCTTCCGAGCGCGTCAGCAAGAGCGCGCCGAGGTCGAGGTCCGCGCGCAGCTTCGTCACGCGCTCGTGCAGGTCTTCCTCGGACTTCCAGTGGCCGATCACTTCGCGCAATTCCGCGCGATTCGGCGTGATGAGCGTCGCGCCGCGATAACGCTCCCAGTCGTCGCCCTTCGGATCGACGAGCACGGGTTTGCCGGCCTCGCGCGCGTCGGCAATCATCTTCGTGACGTGCGTGAGACCGCCCTTCGCGTAGTCCGACATCAGAATGACGTCGTGCTGCGGCAGCAGTTCGGTGAAGCGTTCGAGGCACGCGCGCAGCACTTCGTGATTCGGCGTGTTCTCGAAGTCGACGCGCAGCAGTTGCTGCTGGCGCGACAACACGCGCAGCTTGATGGTCGTGAGCAGTTCCGGGTCGCGCGCGAGGTGCGCGGCGACCCGGCTCTCGCCGAGCAGCTCGACGATGCGCTCGCCCGGCTCGTCATGCCCCACGACGCACAGCAGACCCGCCTGCGCGCCGAGGGCCGCCGCGTTGCGCGCGACGTTCGCCGCCCCGCCCAGGCGATCCTCCTTCTTCTGCACGTGCACGACCGGCACGGGCGCCTCGGGCGAGATGCGGTTCACATCGCCGAACCAGTAGCGGTCGAGCATCACATCGCCGACCACCAGCACGCGCGCCGCGGAAATGCGGGCGCGCGGCACCACTGGGATATTCGCCGGGCTATTGCCGGCTGCCATTGCCGTCGAGTTCGACATGGGGACGTCCTATTGCAAAATAATCGATGCCTAGTTCTGCCATCGCTTCCGGTTCATACAAATTGCGGCCGTCGAAGATAACCGGCATCTTCAGCTCGCTCTTCAAGTGCCCGAAGTCCGGACTCTTGAATTCCTTCCATTCGGTCACGATGACAAGCGCGTCCGCGCCCGTCAACGCTTCCTGTTGCGTTTGCACGAAGTGCAGACGCTCCATGTCTTCGCGGCGGCCTTCGAGATCGAGCGCGAACACGCGCTGCGCCTCGGCCATCGCGACCGGATCGTACGCTCGCACCGTCGCGCCGCGTTCGAGCAGCGACGCGATCAGACGCCGGCTCGACGCCTCGCGCATGTCGTCGGTATTCGGCTTGAACGCGAGGCCCCACACGGCGAACGTGCGGCCGCGCAGGTCTTCGCCCATGCGCTTGACGATCTTGTTGACGAGCACTTCCTTCTGCGCGTTGTTGACCGCTTCGACCGATTCGAGAATCTGCAGCCGATGTCCGTTTTCGCGCGCCGTCTGCACGAGCGCCTGCACGTCCTTCGGGAAGCAGGAGCCGCCGTAGCCGCAACCCGCATACAAGAAGTGATAGCCGATGCGCGGGTCGGAGCCAATGCCGCGACGCACGGATTCGATGTCCGCGCCGACCGCATCCGCGAGATTCGACAGATCGTTCATGAACGAAATGCGCGTGGCGAGCATGGCGTTGGCCGCGTACTTCGTGAACTCGGCGGAACGCACGTCCATGTAGAGCGTGCGCTCGTGATTGCGGTTGAACGGCGCGTACAGGCGCTTCATCATTTCGCGCGCGCGGTTGCCGGCCTGATCATCGTCGATGCCGATCACGATGCGGTCCGGCCGCATGAAGTCATCGACCGCGGCGCCTTCCTTCAGGAACTCGGGATTCGATACGACGGAAAAGCCGTCGTCGCGTCCGCGCGCCTTCAGTTCTTCGTCCACGACGCGCTTGACTTGCAGCGCCGTGCCGACCGGCACCGTCGATTTGTCGACGATCACCTTGAAGCCGTTCGAATAGCGTCCGATATTGCGCGCGGCCGCGAGCACGTACTGCAGGTCGGCCGAGCCGTCTTCGTCGGGCGGCGTGCCGACCGCGATGAACTGAATGTCGCCGTGCTCGACGCTCGCCTTCACGTCGGTGGAGAACTGGATGCGCCCCGCTGCACGCGTGCGCTTGAGCATTTCCTGGAGGCCCGGCTCGTGAATCGGCACGCCGCCGTTATTGAGAATCTCGATCTTGCGCGGATCGACGTCGACACAAAACACGTCATTGCCGATTTCAGCGAGGCAAGCACCGGTCACAAGACCGACGTAACCCGTACCAACGATGGTAACTTTCATAGCTCTCCGTGGGTTTCTAAGATAGCGGCGATGATGATGAGCGCGCAAACAGCGCGCTCGCGATAGTGTGCGAACTCAGGCCGAACTCGTGATCGGTTCGACGCGTCGTGGCGCGTAAGTCTCCCAGCCGCTGCAGCCGGGGCACTGCCAATAGAATAGACGCGCGCGGAAGCCACAAGTCTGACACGTATAGCGGGGCAAATTCTTGGTGCGTTGCTTGACGAGCGTGCGCATGAGCTGCAGTTCGCCCCGGCGCGGCTCCTCGGCGGTCGCTTCCTGCGCTTCGAGCAGGCGCGTCATGCCCGCGAGATTCGGAGCGATCTCCATCTGCCTGCGCACGAGCGCGTGCGCCGCATCGAGACCGCGCAGTTCCTGAACATGCTTGTACGCGACATCCAGAAGATCGTTCGACGGATAGCGCGTCGCGTAGTCGATCAGCAAGTCGACGCCCTCTTCCTTGCGCCCCAGCGCGGCATACGCCTTCATCAGCTTCTCGGCGACGAGCGGCAGATACGCTTCGTTCTGCGCCTCGACGCGCTTCCAGACGGCAATCGCGGCTTCGACGTTTCCGGCGGCGGCTTCGGCGTCACCCGAGAGAATCGTGGCGCGGACGTTGTCCGGATTCGACGCCAGCGCGAGCTTCAGTTCGGCGCGCGCATCGTCCTGATTCTTGCGCTGCAAGGCTTCCTGCGCGAGTTCGCAGTGGAAATGCGCGATTTCCATGTGCAGCGACGGCGCGCCCATCTTCTCGATGCGTTCGGCCGTCGTGATGGATTTCGGCCAGTCCTTTTCGATCTCGTAAATGGTGAGCAACGCGCGTTGCGCGCCGAGCGAATACTCGCCGGCTTCCAGCGACCGGAACGTTTCCTCCGCGCGATCCAGAAGGCCCGCTTTCAGGAAGTCCTGCCCCAGTTCGTACAGCGCGTGATCGCGTTCGGCCGCCGGCAGGTCCGCGCGGCTCAACAGGTTCTGATGCACGCGAATGGCGCGATCCGTCTCGCCGCGCCGCCGGAACAGATTGCCGAGCGCGAAGTGCAGTTCGATGGTTTCAGGGTCCAGCTTGGCGACTTCGATGAACGCGTCGATCGCCTTGTCGTGTTGCTCGTTGAGCAGGAAATTCAGGCCGCGAAAGTACGACCGCGGCAGGTTCGCATTCTCGGATAACAGCGTTTTCAGGTCGTAGCGGGATGCCATCCAGCCTAGCGCGAAAGCGACCGGGATGACGAGCAGCCACCAGAAGTCTAGATCCATGCGAATGTTCGGTGAGTCGGTTAGGTGTCTGCTTCGGACGAATCGGGCGCAAGCGCCGCCGCCCGGACGATGCGCGTATCAGATGAGCGGCGGCATCGGCGGTTCTTCTTTGACCAGCGGCGTCTCCCGTGCGGCGCGCACGTCACGCTTCAGACGCCCGTTTTCGATCCGCAAGCGCAGCATCGCCGGCACCGCCGAAACGAGCCCGGCGAGCAGTCCCACGACGAAGAACGCCAGCCCGATCAGGATCAGCGGCGCCTGCCAGGCGTAGCCTGCGAGGAAATTCAGCGTCGCCGTCTGCGTGTTGGCCAGCGCCAGCACGAGCAACAACACGAAGACCAGAACGCGGATCAGCCAGACTATGAATTTCATGAACGTCTCGCAATGGCGGTGCATCTCGCGGCCGTCGCTTCGCCGTTCGGCCTACGTGATTACCCGAGTCAAAGTGACCGGTATTGTAATGGATGCGTTTGCTTCGAAGCACCGGCGCGGCCCAAGCCTCCGACGAAACGTCCGAACTATGTGCGCTAGCGAACGCGAGGCGCCGCGTGCAGCCCGTCGGGACGAAAAAAAAGCACCCACATGGGGTGCTTTTCTGGTCGATTGCCTCATGGCCGGACGTCGCGGCGGATCACTTGCGCGCACGCAATGATTCGTACCGATGCGCGCCGATCAGAGATCGTCCGCATCGTCGTCATTCGACGCCTTCAGCGGCTCGCCGGCGCGGCCATCGACGCGTTCGCGCAATTCCTTGCCCGGCTTGAAGTGCGGCACGAATTTCTCCGGCACCAGCACTTTTTCCCCCGACTTGGGATTGCGCCCGACGCGCGACGGACGACGGTTGAGCCCGAAGCTGCCGAAGCCGCGAATTTCGATGCGATGACCGTTGGCAAGCGCCTCCGACATCGCATCGAGCATCGTCTTGACCGCGAAATCCGCATCCTTGAGCACAAGTTGCGGAAATCGCGAGGCCAACTGGGCGACCAATTCCGATTTGGTCATACTGCAGCAGTACCGTTAAGGCTTAGCTGTTCTGGCCGTCGAGCTTGGCCTTCAGCAGCGCGCCGAGGTTGGTCGTGCCGGTAGCGGCGGCGTTCGAGTCCGAAGCTTGCAGGCCGCGCATGGCTTCCTGCTGCTCGGCCGAATCCTTCGCCTTGATCGACAGGTTGATGCCGCGCGACTTGCGATCGATATTGATGATCATCGCGTTGACCTTGTCGCCTTCCTTCAGCACGTTGCGCGCATCTTCCACGCGGTCCTGTGCAATTTCCGAAGCGCGCAGGTAGCCTTCGACTTCGCCCGACAGCGTGACGACCGCACCCTTCGGATCGACCGACTTCACGACGCCGTCGACGATTGCGCCCTTGTCGTTGATCGCGACGAAGTTGCTGAACGGATCGCCTTCGAGCTGCTTGATGCCGAGCGAGATACGCTCCTTCTCGACGTCGATGCCCAGAACCACTGCTTCGACTTCGTCGCCCTTCTTGTACTTGCGAACCGCTTCTTCGCCCGTTTCCGACCACGACAGGTCCGACAGGTGAACCAGACCGTCGATGCCGCCCGGCAGACCGATGAAGACGCCGAAGTCGGTGATCGACTTGATCGCGCCTTGCAGCTTGTCGCCCTTCTTGAAGTTGCGGCTGAAGTCATCCCACGGATTCGGCTTGCACTGCTTCATGCCGAGGCTGATACGGCGGCGATCTTCGTCGATTTCGAGAACCATGACTTCGACCTCGTCGCCCAGCTGCACGACCTTCGACGGTGCAACGTTCTTGTTCGTCCAGTCCATTTCCGACACGTGGACCAAGCCTTCGATGCCCGATTCCACTTCGACGAATGCGCCGTAGTCGGTGATGTTCGTGACCTTACCGAACAGACGCGTGCCCGACGGGTAACGGCGCGAGATGCCTTCCCACGGATCGTCGCCCAGTTGCTTGATGCCAAGCGAAACGCGGTTCTTCTCTTGGTCGAACTTGAGGATCTTCGCGGTGACTTCCTGGCCGACCGACAGCACTTCCGACGGGTGACGCACGCGACGCCATGCGATGTCGGTGATGTGCAGCAGGCCGTCGATGCCGCCCAAGTCCACGAACGCGCCGTAGTCGGTGATGTTCTTGACCACGCCTTCCACGATCGCGCCTTCCTTCAGCGTTTCGAGCAGCTTTGCGCGCTCTTCGCCTTGGGTAGCTTCGATCACGGCACGGCGCGACAGCACGACGTTGTTACGCTTGCGGTCGAGCTTGATGACGCGGAATTCGAGCGTCTTGCCTTCGTACGGGGTCGTGTCCTTGACCGGACGCGTGTCCACGAGCGAACCCGGCAGGAACGCGCGGATGCCGTTGACCATCACGGTCATGCCGCCCTTCACCTTGCCGGTGATGGTGCCGGTGACCAGCTCGTTGTTGTCCAGCGCTTTTTCCAGCGACAGCCACGAAGCCAGACGCTTCGCCTTGTCGCGCGACAGGATGGTGTCGCCATAGCCGTTTTCCAGCGCGTCGATCGCGACGGAAACGAAGTCGCCCGCCTGCACTTCCACTTCACCCGCGTCGTTCAGGAACTCTTCGAGCGGAATATAGGCTTCGGACTTCAGACCAGCATTCACGACCACGAAGTTGTGGTCGACACGCACGACTTCGGCGGAGATCACTTCGCCAGCGCGCATGTCCTGCTTGGTCAGCGACTCTTCGAACAGAGCCGCAAAAGATTCGTTATTCGGGGTGGAGGTTTGCAGGTCGGACATAAAAATCAATATTTGCACAGCTTTTGCGCGAATGGCCAAAAAGGCCGACGATGCGCGAAGCCGTACGGGGTTAAGGGGTTTAACACACGCTCCGCCACATGGCGGAGCACCCAACTATCCGGAAGCCGACCAATCAGTCGAACACTGCGGCGGGCGAACCGGCACATCTACTACGTTTCAAGCTATACGCGCACTTCGCTGTACCAGCCGATGATCTGCTCGACCGCTTGATCGATCGACAAACCGGAGGTGTCCAGCGTCTTCGCGTCCGCCGCGGGCTTGAGCGGCGCGGCTGCCCGGTTCATGTCACGGGCGTCGCGTTCGCGCAAATCGCGCAGCAAGTCATCCATATTAGCAGAAAAGCCTTTTTGCATCAATTGCTTATGGCGTCTCGCCGCGCGGGCCTCGACGCTCGCGGTCAGAAACACCTTCAGTGTGGCGTCGGGGAAGATGACCGTGCCCATGTCGCGGCCGTCGGCAACGAGCCCCGGGCGCTTGCGAAACGCCCGCTGGCGGGCGACGAGCGCCTGCCGCACTTCGGGATGCACTGCGATCGCGGACGCGCGATTGCCGATTTCCTCGGCGCGGATCTCAGTCGATACATCGACGCCGTCGAGCTGCGCGCATCCCTCGCGAAAGGTGATATGGAGGTCGCCGACGAGGTTTGCAAGCGCCGGGGCGTCGCCCTTGTCGATGCCGTAGCGGACGCTCGCGAGCGCCGCGAGCCGGTACAGCGCGCCGCTGTCGAGCAGGTGAAAGCCGAGCGTGGCCGCGACGACTGCCGCGACCGTGCCCTTGCCGGAGGCCGTCGGCCCGTCGATGGTGATGACTGGAGTGGGGTCGAAAGGACGGCTCGGTTTCATTGCGTATGGCCGCTGCGGCCCGTTGTTGCTGTTTTCGTGATGGAAGGCATGGCGCGGCTCAGGTTCTGACGAGCGTCGCGAAACGGTCGAAATAGTCGGGGAAAGTCTTGTTCACGCACTTCGGATCGTTGATGCGCACCGGCACGCCGCCCAGACTCACGAGCGAAAAGCACATCGCCATGCGGTGATCGTCGTAGGTATCGATCGCAGCGTTCGCCGTGAGCTTCGCCGGCGGCGTGACGACCAGATAATCCGCGCCCTCTTCGACCGTCGCGCCGACCTTGCGCAGTTCGGTCGCCATCGCGGCGATGCGGTCGGTTTCCTTCACGCGCCAGCTTGCGATGTTGCGCAGCGTCGTCGTGCCGTTCGCGAAAAGCGCGGCCACGGCAATGGTCATCGCGGCGTCGGGAATCAGGTTGAAGTCCATGTCGATGGGCGCGAGCTTGCCGTCGTCGGACTCGACGCCGCGCACCTCGATCCAGTCGTCGCCCATCATGACGTTCGCGCCCATGCGATTGAGCGCATCCGCGAAGCCGACGTCGCCCTGAATGCTCGACCGCCCGACGCCTTCCACGCGCACCGGCCCGTGGCCGATGGCGCCCGCCGCCAGAAAATACGACGCGGACGACGCGTCGCCTTCCACCATGATCGCGCCGGGAGCCCGGTACGACGCGCCCGCGGGCACCGTGAACCGCGCCCAGCCGTCGCGCTCGACCGTGACGCCGAAGCGTTCCATCAGCCGCACGGTGATCTCGATATACGGCTTCGAAATGAGCTCGCCTTCGACTTCGATCGTCACCGGGCCGCTCCGGCCCTCGATAACCGGCAGGCTCATCAGAAGCGCGGTGAGAAACTGGCTCGACACGTCGCCGCGCACGCGAATGGGCTTGTCCACGGCGATCTTCGACGCATGAATCCTGAGCGGCGGAAAGCCGTCGTTCTGCTCGTAGTCGATCTTCGCGCCGATCTGACGCAGCCCGTCGACGAGATCGCCGATCGGGCGCTCATGCATGCGCGGCACGCCATGCACGCGGTATTCGCCGCCATTGACCGCGAGCGCCGCCGTCAGCGGCCGAACCGCCGTTCCCGCGTTGCCGAGAAAAAGCTCCGCCGACTTCGACGGAAACGCGCCGCCCGTGCCCGTGACGATCACGCGCTCGCCATCGCGTTCGAGCGACACGCCGAGCGTTTCCAGCGCGGCCAGCATCACGCGCGTGTCGTCGGAATCGAGCAGATTCGTGATCGCCGTTTCGCCGGTCGAAAGCGCCGCGAGCAGCAGCACGCGGTTCGAGATGCTCTTCGAGCCGGGCAGCCGCACCGTGCCGGACGCGCGCGCGAAGGGTCCGAGGTCGAGATGTTCCATGCTGTTTCCTGGGGGTGTCTTATTTCGTGGGCGAATCGCCGGGAATCTTCTTGCCGCCGCGTTCCTGCCACTCCGTGCGCGCCACGCGCGAGCGCGCGAACGCGGCTTCGAGCGCCGCGCCATCCGACGCGTCGATGGCCGCGCGAAACCGCGACAGCACGTCAGTGTAGGCGTCGAGTTCGGCGAGCAGCGCCGCGCGGTTCGCCAGACACACGTCGCGCCACATTTCCGGGCTCGACGCCGCAATGCGCGTGAAATCGCGAAAGCCACCCGCCGCGAACGAGAACTTCAGTTGCGCGTCCGGCGCTTCGAGAATCTGCTCGACGAGCGCGAACGACAGCACATGCGGCAGATGGCTCACCGACGCGAACACGCGATCATGCTGTGCCTCGCTCATCGTGTGCACCGCCGCGCCGGTCGCCCGCCACATCCCGGCGATGCGCTCGACGGCTTCCGACGCGTTCTCGGCGAGCGGACACAGCACGACATTGCGATCGACGTAGAGATCAGGCAACGCGGCATCGACGCCGCTCGACTCGCGTCCGGCAATCGGATGCCCCGGCACGAACTGCGCGACGCGTTCGGAAAGTGCCGCCCGTGCCGCCGCGACGACGTCGCTCTTCGTGCTGCCCGCGTCGGTGACGAGCGTCTGCGCGTCCAGAAACGGCGCGATGCGCGCGAGCAACGGCTGCGTCTGCGCGACCGGCGCGGCGAGCAGCACGATATCGGCGCCCCGCAACGCGAGGGCGAGCGCCGCGTCGTCATCCAGCGCGGCGGCTTCGTCGATCACGCCGAGCTCGACCGCGCGCGCCACCGACTGCGCCGAGCGCCCGACGCCGACCACGCGCCCCGCGAGCCCGGCGCGTTCGCGCAACGCGCGCGCGAGCGATCCGCCGATCAGGCCGACGCCGAAAATAACCAGTTTATTGAAAGTGAACGCGGCCACGGGACATCGCAAAAAGCGCGTCGAAAGACGCGGAAGACGGAACGGCTGAAAGCGCGAATTTTACCGGGCGCGCGGATACGACCCGAGAATCTTGAGAAACGCGGCCTTCTGCCCGAGTTCTTCCAGCGCGGCGGCCACCGACGCATCGTTGCGATGGCCTTCGAGATCGATATAGAAGTAGTACTCCCACGTCCCGACGCGCGCGGGCCGCGACTCGAAGCGCGTCATCGAGACGCCGTGCTTCGCGAGCGGCTCCAGCAGCTTGAACACGGCGCCCGGCTCGTTCGCGACCGACACGATGAGCGAGGTCTGGTCGTGGCCGCTCGCGTCCGACGGCTGCTTGCCGATGATCACGAAGCGCGTGCGGTTGTGCGGATCGTCCTGGATCAGCGAATACACGACGCCCAGGCCGTAGTGCGTCGCGGCGCGGTCACCGGCGATCGCGGCCACGGTCGGATCCGCCACGGCCATGCGCGCGGCTTCCGCATTGCTCGACACGGCCTGCCGCTCCAGATGCGGCGCGTTCGCGGAAAGCCACCGCTGGCACTGCGCGAGCGCCTGCGGGTGCGCGCAGACGCGCGTCACGCCTTCCAGCGAGCCTGAGGCCGTCAGCAGATTGTGATGAATCGGCAACGCAAGCTCGCCGCCGATCACGAGTTGCGTTTGCAGCAGCAGATCCAGCGTGCGCGACACCGCGCCTTCCGCCGAATTCTCGACGGGCACGACGCCGTACTGCGCCGCGCCGGCTTCGACCGAGCGGAACACTTCGTCGATGGACGGGCACGGCAGGCCTTCGATGGAGTGTCCGAAGTATTCGAACATCGCCTGTTCGCTGTAGGTACCGACCGGCCCGAGGAACGCGGCGCGCAGCGTCTGTTCGAGCGCGCGGCTCGCCGCCATGATCTCGCGCCAGATCGCGCTGATGTGGTCAGCGGCGAGCGGGCCGTCGCTCATGGCCTGCAAGCGCGCGATGACCTGCATTTCGCGCTCGGGGCGAAACACCGGCGCGTTGAAGTGCTTCTTTACCTCGCCCACTTCGAGCGCCACAGAAGCGCGCTGGTTCAAGAGCGCGATGAGTTGTGCGTCGAGCGCGTCGATGCGCTCACGCAGCGGTTTGAGTCTTGAATTGAGATCGTCGTCCATGCGGTGCGTGTTGAGCGAATGCGGTTAGAGGAGCGACGGCGCGTTCACGCGCTCGTCCGCTCGAATTCCTTCATATAGTCGACGAGCGCCCTGACGCCCTCGACCGGCACCGCGTTGTAGATCGATGCCCGCATGCCACCGACGGACTTGTGGCCCTTCAGCTGCAGTAGCCCGCGCGCTTTGGCGCCGGCCAGGAAATCGGTATTGCGCGATTCATCGGCAAGGAAGAACGGCACGTTCATGCGCGAACGATTCTGCCGCTCGACCTTGTTCACGTAGAAATCGCTGGCGTCGATGGCGTCGTAGAGCAGCTTCGCCTTTTCGACGTTGCGCGCTTCCATCGCCTCGAGGCCGCCCTGCTTCTTGAGCCACTTGAAGACGAGCCCGGCCATGTAGATCGCGTACGTGGGCGGCGTGTTGAACATCGAGTTGTTCTCGGCGACCGTCTTCCACTCGAACGCGGACGGACAAATGGGCAGCGCGCGGTCGAGCAGGTCTTCGCGCACCATCACCACCGTCACGCCCGCCATGCCGATGTTCTTCTGCGCGCCCGCGAAGAGCACGCCGAATTTGGCGACGTCCATCGGACGCGACAGGATGTGCGACGACGCGTCCGCGACGAGCGGAATGTCGCCGAGATCGGGAATGTCGAAAGCCTCGACGCCGTCGATGGTTTCGTTCGTGCACAGATGCACGTAGGCGGGATCGTCCGAGAGCTTCCATTCGCCGATGGCCGGCACGCGCGTGAAGCCTTGCTCCGTCTTGCCCGTGGCCGCGACGTGCGGCGTACAGTACTTGTGCGCTTCCTTGTAGGATTTCGTCGACCAGGAGCCCGTCACGACAAAATCCGCAGTCTTCTTCGCGCCGAGCAGATTCATCGGCACGATGGCGTTTTCGCCGATGCCGCCGCCCTGCAAGAACAGAATGCGATGCGACGCCGGCACCTTGAGCAGTTCACGCAGGTCGGTGAGCGCCGCTTCATGGATCGACATGAATTCGGCGCCGCGGTGGCTCATTTCCATCACGCTCATGCCGCTGCCTTGCCAGTCGAGCATTTCGTCGGCGGCTTGCCTCAACACTTCTTCTGGCATGGCGGCCGGGCCGGCGGAGAAATTGAACACGCGCATGTGGAATTCCCGAATGGCAGGCGCGGCGTTGGGTCGAGTCGCTTAGGTTCAGCGGGTGACGCGCGCCTGAAAAAGAAATGGCTGCTTGCGCTTTCACGCAAACAGCCATTATCGCACTGTCCTGAAAACCCGCCAACGCGCGGGGCAGCGCGCCGTAGCGGGTTTTCGGACTGCCGCGCCGTGCTTACTTGCCCGGCTTCACGCTCGCCACTTCCTGATCCGCTTGCGTGCGGGTTGCCTTGATGGCTTGCGGCATGTACTTCTGCATCAGACCGTTGACGACGTCGCGGCCGACCTGGTCTTGCACCTGAATGAACTTGCGGCCGGTCGGGCTCTTGTAGAAGTTCGTCAGGTCCTTGATCTCGTCGGTCGAGTAGTACTTCGCGTACGCGTCGTACTGGGCCTTCATGGCGTCCTGGCGGAAGTTATCCGTGGCGAACACCTGGCCTGCCGAGTCCACCAGCTTCGGCACTGCGTTCTTCTGCAGCGTTGGGACAGCGGCCTGCTTCTGCTTGTCGTTCAGCGACTTGTTTTCCGACAGCGCGTCCGACAGGATGGCCGGAACGAGCTGCTTCGCTTGCATCTGTGCGCTGTTGCCGATTGCGCCGACGAGCTTTTGCGCGTCGATTGCGTCGAGCAGATCCTTGATCGCAGCTTGCTTGGCCGGATCAACCGGGGCTGCTGCGGCCGGCGCCGCCGCCTGGTTCGGCGCCTGGTTCTGAAGCGACTGAGCCATCGCGAAAGTCGGCACGAAAGCGGCCAGCAACATCCACTGCTTGAAACGTCCTTGCATCATTACTCCCTGTAAAAAATATTCAGTTCAGCACTCGCGACGAGCCTTGCACGTTCGCACGAGCGGCGCCGGCGTTCTCACTCGAGAAGCGCAGCGCCGGCATCAGGCTCACGTCGCGCAGCTTAACCAATTCAGGCTTTCAAAAGCGATAACGAGAAACCGGCGACACAAAAAATATCAGGCGTCTTCGCCCGCATCGCCATCTTGGGTATCGTCGGGCGGCGCGGCGGAAGCGTCGGCATCCGCGGCGGCATTGGCTGCGTCCGCTTCTTCGAGTTCGGCGTCCGCCTCGGCTTCGGCGATATGCTGCAGTCCCGACAACTTCGTGCCCTCGTCAAGGCTGATGAGTGTAACACCTTGGGTTGCGCGGCCCATTTCGCGGATCTCGGACACGCGCGTGCGAATCAGCACGCCCGACGTGGTGATCAGCATGATCTGGCTTTCCGAATCGACGAGCGTGGCGGCGACCACTTTGCCGTTGCGCTCCGATGTCTGGATCGCGATCATGCCTTTCGTGCCGCGGCCGTGGCGCGTGTACTCGTTGATCGGCGTGCGCTTGCCGAAGCCGTTCTGCGTGGCCGTCAGCACCGACTGGTTCTCGCCGCCCGCCACCAGAAGCGCGATGACCTGCTGCCCTTCTTCGAGCTGCATGCCACGCACGCCGCGCGCTTCGCGGCCCATCGCGCGGACGTCGTTTTCGTCGAAACGCACCGCCTTGCCCGAGTCCGAGAACAGCATGACGTCGTGCGCGCCGTCGGTGATGGCCGCGCCGATCAGGTAGTCGCCGTCATCCAGACCGACCGCGATGATGCCCTTCTTGAGCGGACGGCTGAACGCTTCGAGCGGCGTCTTCTTGACCGTGCCGAGCGCGGTGGCCATGAACACGTACTTGTCCGCCGAGAATTCCTTGATCGGCAGCACGACGTTGATCTTCTCGCCGTCCTGCAACGGGAACATGTTGACGATCGGCCGGCCGCGCGAGTTGCGCGAGCCTTGCGGCACTTCGTAGACCTTGACCCAGTAGACGCGGCCGCGGTTCGAGAAGCACAGCATGTGATCGTGCGTGTTCGCGATGAAGAGCGTGTCGATCCAGTCGTCTTCCTTCATCTGCGTGGCCTGCTTGCCGCGCCCGCCGCGCTTCTGCGCGCGGTATTCCGAGAGCGGCTGCGACTTCACGTAGCCGGCATGCGACATGGTCACGACCATTTCCTGCGGCGTGATCAGGTCTTCGGTATTGAGCTCGGTCGCGTTCATTTCGATGCGCGAGCGACGCTCGTCGCCGAATTCCGCGCGCACCTGGCCGAGTTCTTCCACGATCATCTGCCGGATGCGTTCCGGCCGCGCGAGGATGTCGAGCAGGTCGGCGATCTGCGCCATGACTTCGCGGTACTCGCCGACGATCTTGTCCTGCTCGAGGCCGGTCAGGCGCTGCAGGCGCATCTGCAGAATTTCCTGCGCCTGCACGTCCGACAGTTTGTACAGACCGTCTTCCTGCAGACCGTAAGCCGGATTCAGCCCTTCCGGACGATACGCGAGGCGCCCGCCCGAGGCTTCAGTCTCCGCGCGCGTCAACATTTCGCGCACGAGCGACGAGTCCCACGGACGGTTCATCAGCTCTTGCTTCGCGATCGGCGGCGTCGGCGCAGCCTTGATGATGGCGATGAACTCGTCGATGTTCGCGAGCGCCACGGCGAGACCTTCCAGCACGTGACCGCGATCGCGCGCCTTGCGCAGTTCGTATACAGTGCGCCGCGTCAGCACTTCCCGTCGATGCGACAGGAAGCACTCCAGCATTTCCTTCAGATTCAGCAGCTTGGGCTGGCCGTCGACGAGCGCGACCAGATTCATGCCGAACGTGTCCTGAAGCTGCGTCTGCTTGTACAGGTTGTTCAGGACGACTTCGGGCACTTCACCGCGCTTGAGCTCGATCACGACGCGCATGCCGCTCTTGTCGGATTCGTCGCGAATGTCGGAGATGCCCTCGATCTTCTTCTCGTTGACGAGTTCCGCGATGCGCTCGAGCAGCGTGCGCTTGTTCACCTGATACGGAATTTCGTCGACGATGATGGCCATGCGCTGGCCCCGGTCGATCTCTTCGAAGTGCGTGGCCGCGCGCATGACGACGCGCCCGCGCCCGGTGCGGTAGCCGTCGCGCACGCCGGCGACGCCATAGATGATGCCGGCGGTCGGAAAGTCCGGCGCGGGCACGATCTCGATGAGTTCGTCGACCGACGACTCCGGATTGTTCAGCAGGTGCAGGCAGGCATCGACGATTTCGCGCAGATTGTGCGGCGGAATGTTGGTCGCCATGCCGACCGCGATGCCGGCCGAGCCGTTGATCAGCAGATTCGGAATGCGCGCCGGCAGCACGAGCGGTTCGTTCTCGCTGCCGTCGTAGTTGGGACCGAAGTCGACGGTTTCCTTGTCGATGTCGGCGAGCAGCTCGTGGCCGATCTTCGCCATGCGAATTTCGGTGTAGCGCATGGCCGCGGCGTTGTCGCCGTCGACGGAACCGAAGTTGCCCTGCCCGTCCACCAGCATGTAGCGCAGCGAAAACGGCTGCGCCATGCGGACGATGGTTTCGTACACCGAGGCGTCGCCGTGCGGATGGTACTTACCGATGACGTCGCCGACGATACGCGCCGACTTCTTGTACGCGCGATTCCAGTCGTTGTTCAGTTCATGCATCGAGTACAGCGCCCGGCGATGCACCGGCTTCAGGCCATCGCGGACATCGGGAAGCGCGCGCCCGACGATTACGCTCATCGCGTAATCGAGATACGAACGGCGCATTTCCTCCTCGAGGGAGATAGGCAGAGTCTCTTTGGCGAATTGATCCATTATCCGTGTCTTGAACTGTGCAGCAGCGACACGGCAGCGCGTTCGTGAGTTTCGCGACACCCGCCAGCCGGCCGCGCGACTTGCGCCGGCCAGGCGCGTAGCCGGCGTACGCTGCGGCGCTGCGAACGCAGCGCATCGCGAGATTCTACCATGCGGCACCTTTGCGCCCGGCGCGGTGCGTATACATAGTGTTGGTACGCCAGGTCGCCGCGGTCAGAACGATTCCGAGACAGGCGAGGCTGTACCAATTACTTACAAAAACTGGGGAACGATTTCCGTCAATTGGTCATCGAGCCGGGCTATCATGCCGCCTCAGCGCTTCGGCGAACGGCGAAGCGGCGGCGATGAAAATGCGCGGGAAACGCCGTTTAGGCACGCGATATGCGCAGGTTCGGCGCCTTTGTGGCGCGGGGCCGGTTCCTGTCCCTTTCTTGTTGCGGAGGCACCACATAAGGTTGCGGCCGGACTCGGTGCGGGGATATTTTTATCGTTGCAAGGGAACGATATGGCAAAATGCCAACGCACAAAGTTAGACACTGCTCGAAGTCTATACAAAGCGTTTTGTTCCGCAGGGGAATGTTATACTTCGAGCAATGTATGACCTGTCTTCGTCTACAAGGCTCGCAGTAAACCTGCGGTAATCTCAATTTCGAGAGGAGAAATATGAATAAACTTTCAAAGCTCGCGTTCATTGCAGCTACCGCAGTTATGGCTGCATCGGCCTCGGCGCAATCGGTGCCGGCCTCGCGACAAGCCGTCAATGACAACTGGGTGAATGGCACGGGCGAGTATGTGTGGATGAACGGCACGAACGAACTGTGCTGGCGCGACGCATTCTGGACGCCGGCCACGGCTAACGCGAAGTGCGATGGCGCACTGGTCGCGCAAGCCCCGGCTCCGGCAGTTGCTCCGCCGCCGCCCGCCGCACCCGCTATTACCAGCCAGAAGGTCACGTACCAGGCCGACGCCCTGTTCGACTTCGACAAGGCAGTCCTGAAGCCGGCCGGCAAGACCGCGCTGGACGATCTCGCATCGAAGATCGGCGCACTGAACTTGGAAGTCGTGGTTGCAACGGGTTACACCGACCGCATCGGTTCGGACAAGTACAACGACCGTCTGTCGCTGCGCCGTGCGCAAGCTGTGAAGGCGTACCTGGTCAGCAAGGGCATCGAAGCCAACCGTATCTACACGGAAGGCAAGGGCAAGCGCGACCCGGTCACGAAGGGTTCCTGCACGCAGAAGAACCGCAAGCAACTCATCGCCTGCCTCGCACCGGATCGTCGCGTGGAAGTCGAAGTTGTCGGCACGACGCGTCAGCCGCAACAGTAAGCTCTGCCGGCTTGCCGCAGACTCGAACCCCCGCCTCGGCGGGGGTTTTTTTATGCCCAACGGCGGCGCATTCACGAAGTTTCTTGCTGCATGCCGCCGCGGAACGCGCCGCGCGTTTTGCCCGCCCTCTTGACCGCCTATATACTCGACCCTACCGATTCACGTTTAGCCAAGGTCCTCCTCATGACGAATGTCGATCCCCACGAACTGCAGAAATTCAGCGATCTCGCGCATCGCTGGTGGGACCCGAACGCCGAGTTCAAGCCGCTGCACGAGCTGAACCCGGTACGGCTCGACTGGATTGACGCGCACGCGCATCTGATGGGCAAGCGTGTCCTCGACATCGGCTGCGGAGGCGGCATCTTGTCGGAGTCGATGGCCACGCGCGGCGCAACGGTGAAAGGCATCGATTTGTCGTCGAACGCGCTCGGCGTCGCGGACCTGCATAGTCTCGAAAGCGGCGTCGAGGTAGCGTACGAAGAAATCTCGGCCGAGGCGCTCGCGGCGCGCGAGCCCGGTTCGTACGACGTCGTGACCTGCATGGAGATGCTCGAGCACGTGCCGAATCCCGCTGGCACCGTGGCCGCGTGCGCCGCGCTCGTCAAACCTGGCGGCTGGGTGTTCTTCTCCACGCTCAACCGGAACGCGAAGGCGTATCTCTTCGCCGTGATCGGCGCCGAGTACATTGCGCGGATGCTGCCGCGCGGCACGCACGACTATGCGCGCTTCATCAAGCCCTCGGAACTGGCGACGTTCGCGCGCACGGCGTCGCTCTTGCCGGTCGACATCAAGGGCATCACGTATCGGCCGATCTCGCAGCACTTCGGCCTTTCCAACGACACGAGCATCAACTACATGATGGCTTGCCGTCGGGAAGCGTGACGCCATGACTCCGGAAGAACAAGACGAAACGGGCGTCGTCCAGACGAAGCCCCTGCCCGACGATCCCACGCCGCAGCCGCAACGCGCGGCCGACGGCCGCTCGCTCGGGCTCTGCCAGGCGGTGCTGTTCGATCTCGACGGCACTATCGCCGATACCGCGCCGGACCTCGTGGCGGCCGTCAACAAGATGCGCCACGACCGCGGGCTCGAAATGCGCCCGCTGGAGGCGCTGCGGCCGTACGCATCGGCGGGCGCGCGCGGCCTGCTCGGCGGCGCGTTCGAAATCGGGCCGGAGCACCACGAGTTCGCCTCGATGCGCGAGGAGTTCCTCGCCAATTACGAGGCAGACCTCTGCATCGAAACGACGCTATTCCCGGGCATTATCGAATTGCTGGACGAGCTCGACGCGCGCGGCGTGCGCTGGGGTATCGTCACGAATAAAGTGACGCGGCTTGCCGCGCCGCTCGTCGCGCTGCTCGGGCTCGATACGCGCGCCGGCTGCCTCGTTTGTGGCGACACGACGCCGCATTCGAAGCCGCATCCCGCGCCGCTTTTACACGCCGCGGATTTGCTCGACGTCGCGCCGGAGCGCATCGTCTACGTCGGCGACGACCTGCGCGACGTTCAGGCCGGCTTCGCCGCCGGCATGACCACGGTCGCCGCCGCGTACGGCTATTGCGGCGACGACATCCCGCCGCATCGCTGGCACGCGGATCACGTCGTCGAATCAACCGAGGAATTGCAGTTGCTGCTACGCGAAATCCCGTAACGGAGCGAGCGCGGACGGCGCAGGCTCTTGAAAAAAGCCGCCGTTCGCCTCATACAGTATTTCGTGGGATAATCTCAGTTCCGCTTTGGGGGCGACCTGGTTTCGACAGGGGTTGTGAAGCGGTCAGGGCATACCGAGGACCCGTCACCTCGTTAATCAATGGGAAAAACGTAACTGCAAACGACGATACGTTCGCACTGGCAGCCTAAGGGCCGCCGTCCTCTCACTAATTCGCTGACGGGTTAGGGTAGCAATACCGCGAGAGGTCATATACGTCAGATAAGTCTTGGTGGCGTCACGACGCCAAGATCGAAAATTTAGTGAATCGCCGTAACGCAGCGTGTTCGTCCGCGTCGTTGCGGTTAAATCAAAAGACAGAACTAAGTATGTAGAACTGGTCGTAGAGCGCTTCTGGACGCGGGTTCGATTCCCGCCGCCTCCACCACCCCATTTCGAAACCCGCGATCGCGCAAGCGTCGCGGGTTTTTTGTTTGTGCCGCGGCGTGCGTGCTGCCTCTGCCTCATCGCACAGGCGAAAAAAAGCCCCGCGCGTGGCGGGGCAAACATCCTTGAGAGACATAGCTGCGGCAGAGACGACGCGAGCTACGGGCCACAGAATAGAGGCCGCGGTGCGCGCTTCGTATCGGAGCCGTCCGAATATATTGCTGTGCGTCAGGTATATGTCGCTCACGGCAACGCTTGCATAACTGACCTTGGTCAACAATTCGAGCGCGACGGTCCATCGCGGACTGGTTCTCCGACGAATCCGATTCTTCTCGTGACGCGGCGACATTAACCTTCTCGTGCTTTTCGTTCTCGTGGACGGGAAGTCATTCCAGGTACTTTCGCCTCGCCCACCGGCGAGGCTTTTTTTCGTCCGCACCCGCCCGAAGCTGAGCTCCCATCCGTCATACATGTTCGTTCGGCAACCGACCGTGCGGTCCGCGCGAAGGCAATCTTCTGCTTTATCCGGCGAACCGGCTCGCGTGGCGGGAGAAGCATGCATCGAGAAAGCGGTATCAACAACATTCGAACAAGCGTGATTGCGCTGGCGTGGGCGATGCTCGCCCTGCTTCTTCCGATCTACGCGCACGCGGCGACCGCGCCCGCCTCCGCCTCCGCCTCCGCCGATTGCCGCGCAGGCACGCTCGTCACCGTGGTCGCGCATCTGGATGACGACCTGCTCTTCGTCAATCCCGGCATCAGCGACAAACTCGACGCCGGCTGGTGCATCACCACCGTTCATCTGATCGGCGGCGCGAACGGCGCCAAGTTCGACTACGTGCTGCTGCGCGAGACCGGCACCAAGCTCGCCTATGCGCGCATGGCCGGCGTGCCGGACCGGTGGCAGGAATCGACCGTCATGCTTGCCGGCAAGCCCGTGCATCAACTGGTGCTTGCGGGACAGCCGCGCGTCAAGCTGCTCGAACTGCGGCTGCCGGGCGGCGGCGTACGCGGCGGCAAAGTCCCGCTCGGGCTGATGTGGGATCGCGGGCAGACGGTGACCACGTATCCTATGCAGTCCGACGGCACGGGCGCGACCACGTACGACCGGGCGTCCCTGTCCGCGACGGTGCGCGCCATTCTCTCGCAGGCCACCGCCATCTACACGCTGAATCCGGACACGGTCGCCTTCATGGAGCATCCGGACCACATCTACGCGGCGCGCATCGCGCGCGTGGTCGCGCAGAGCCTGAAACGCAATCTGCCGATCGGCTATCACGTCACCTACCCGACCGGCGGCCTGCCCAAGAATCTCGACGCCGAAGAGACGCTGCGCAAGCGCGATGTCGTCGGCAGCTACTTTTCGGTCGACGGCAACGACGCCGGCCACGTCTTCGACGAATACATGTGGGACGGAAACTGGGTCGCTCGCCGCTACTGGAGCAGCGCCCGCGCGAACGACGCCGGCCCGGACTTCCAGCTGCGGCCGTTGCAGCTCGTCAACGAATATTCGAGCCGATGCCTGCAATCCGGCGGCGCGGGCCAGCCGCCGCGCCTTGGCGCGTGTTCGGGCGACGCATCGCAGAACTGGTTCTGGCAACAGTTGCCCGCGACGCCCGGCGAAAAGAACGACGCGCTGCTCGTCAATGCCGCCACCCACGCGTGCATCGCCGAACGCGATTCGGGGCTCGTCGAAGAAGCGTGCAACGCGAAGAGCGCGTCGCAGCGCTGGACGCCGTGGGACTTCGGCTTCGTCTACACGCCGCTCAATCACTGTCTGGGCGAGAAAAACGGCGCCGTGACCGCCGGGCGCTGCTCGCTGCTGACGGCGGAATATCGCTGGTCGCCGACGCCGCAGACCGTGTGGACCGATACGCGCCAGGAAGGCGCGCTCTACGGCGACGTGCGCGGCACCGGCCGCGACAGCGCCGTGTACGTGCAGCGTCGCAAGGACGGACCGGGGTTCAACGTCTGGGTCGCGGAAATGTCGCGCATGGATCAGGCCGCGCCCTGGTATCTGAACGCCGTCCCCTTCGATCCGCAGGCGAGCGCACCGACCTGCGAGGCTGACACGCTCTGCTTCGACAGCGCGCGCTTCCTGCTCGGCGATTTCGACGGCGACGGTCGCGCCGATCTGATGGTGATCACGCCACGGAATGGCGGCACCGCGTTCTGGCTCTTGAAAAGCGCGGGCACGCGCTTCGAAGCGCCGCGCCTGTGGTTCCAGACGAGCGCGGAGTGGACGCCTGCCACCACGCAGCAATACGTTGCCGGCGACTTCAACGGCGACGGCCGCGCCGACGTCGCGATCGCGCAGCAGCGCAAGGACGCGGGACTCGACCTCTGGGTGCTCGCATCGAACGGAGCGACGGCAAAAGCCCCTGCGCTCTGGTTGAGCGCGCCCGCGCTGTCCGCGAGCGCCCGCTTCGTGCCTGCGCGCGTCGCGGGATCGGAGCGGGCGGGACTCATCGCGATGGAGAACGTGAACGGCGCGCTGGCGCTCTCGCAGCTGGCGAGCACGGGTGCTGCATTCGAAGCCAGCTACCGCACGAACGTGTACCCGCAACTGCGCGCCGCGTCCGTGAAGGTCGCGGCAGGCGATATCGACGGCGACGGCATCGACGATCTCGCAGTGCTCGCGCCGCGTGCCGACTCGGCCAGCACGCGCGTTTTCGGCATCGAGGGCGGCAAGGTGTTCGGCCCGGCCGAGGAGACCGCGACGCTGCCCGGCACGTCCTACGCCGATTCCATGCCGGCGCTGATTCGCCGCAACGAGCACGACAATCACGCCACGCTGATCCTGTTCCGCCGCGCGAACGCGATTCTCAAGGAGTTTTATTACACCGGCGGCGCGCCGAGCTTATCCGGCTATGACGTCGACTCGTCGTTCAAGCTGGGGCCGGTGCAAATCTGGGGCGACTTGCCGGGGCTGTATTCGGAATCGCTTTGGCTGAAGACGCTTGCTTACTGGGGCGGCAGATAGAAAACGCGCCGCACTTCTGATTTGGGCGGCGCGTGGCGTCTTTGATACTTGCGGTTTTGCTAGGGACCACGCGCAGATTCGAACAAGTTCGCCCCGTCGGTACTCCGAATCGTTCTTGTTTGAGACGCTCGCTTACTAGGGCGGCAAACAAAAATTGCGCCGCCCTCGCGATCCGAGCACGCGTGACTTTGGAGTCATTGGCGTCATCCGCCTTCTACGCGCGATTCAAGGCAATCTGCCCCGGCGTGTAGTCGCAATCGATGTGGCTCAAAGCGCACGCTTACGAGGCGCAAATGAAAACGCGCCGCGCTTTTGCCTCGGGCGGCGCGTGCTCCTTCTCGATCATCGCCGTTCAGCCGAGGCTCGCGAAGGTTAGCGCATCTGCCCGGCCCGCACTCCCGATCGTCCTGGCGCAAGGCGCTCGCATACCAAGGCGGCGAACAAAAGCGCACCGCCCTTCTGATCCGGGCGGCGCGTGATCTTCAAGACTTGCCGTTCAACTGACGCCTAGGCGCAGTCATTGGCGACGTGCCGGAACTGCATTCGCAATCGCTCTGGCTGAAGACGCTCGCTTACTGGTGCGGCGAACAAAAGGCGCCCTATTCAATCCGGGCGGCGCGTGATCTCCGAGTCTTGCCGTTCAACGGACGCCTACGCGCAGTTCAGGGCGACGTGCCGAACTGTATTCGGAATCGCTATGGCTGAAGACGCTCGCTCTACTGCGGCGGCAAATAAGCGCGCCGCCCTATCGCTTCGGGCGGCGCGTGATCTTCAAGTCTTGTCGTTCAACTGACGCCTACGCGCAATTCAGCGCGACGTGCCGGAACTGTATTCGAAATGCCTCTGCCTCAAGACGCTGGCTTACTGCGGCGGCGAATATAAACTCGCCGCCCTCTCAAACGGGGCGGCGCCTGATCTCGGAGTCTCGCCGATTAACGGACGCCTACGCCCATTGCAGGCGAGGCGCCGGAACCGTACTCGGGATTGCTCTGAATCAAGACGCTCGCTACTGCGGCGGCAAACGAAGATGCGCCGCCTTTTGATCGGGGCGCGCGCGCTCTTCAAGTCTTGCCGTTCAACTAACGCGAACGCGCAGTTCAGGGCGACGTGCCGGGACTGTCTTCGGAATCGCTCTGGATCGAGACGCTCGCTTACTGGGACGGGGAACAACGCGCCGCCGTCTTGACCGGGGGGGGCGCGTGTTCTTCAAGTGTTGCCGTTCAACTAACGCCAACGCGAAGTTCAGCACGACGTGCCCGGATTACAGTGGAATCGCTATGGACCAAGACGCTCGCTTACTGCGGCGGCAAACAAGAGCGCGCCGCCCTATCGATCGGGACGGCGCGGGATCTCCAAGTGTTGCCCGCGCAACGGAGGCCTACGCGCAGTTCAGAATCGACGTACCGGACCTGTACTCGGAACGGCGCTGACTCGAGGCGCCCGCAGCAAGAAGGGCGGAAAAGAAAAACGCGCCGTCCCGTGCTGCGGTCAGCGCCCTCTCCGACCCACCGCCTGTCAACCAAGCCCCACACGCAGATTCAGCACGTCGCGCGCGATCGCGAGATACCGGTCGGCCGTGCTTTGCAGCGTCAGTCCTTGCAGCGGACGCGTGGCGCGCGGCTGCGAAAGCGCGTCGAGAAGCGCGCGGCCGTAGGCGGCGATGTCGCTCGTATCGAGCAGTTGCACGCCCGGGAAACCGCCTGCGAACGCGAACGACGCAATGCTGTTGCCCACCACCGGAATGCCCGACGCGAGCGCCTCCAGAAAGCCGATGCTGTGCGCTTCGAAGCTAGACGGCATCGCGAACACGCTCGACGCCCGCAGAATCTGCGCGACGTTCTGCTGCGGTCCCTGAATCGACACGCGATCCTTCAGCCCGAGTTGGGCAACGCGCTCGACCACCGCCGCGTGATAGTCGAGATTCTCGACGACGCCGCATAGCAGGAGCCGCGCATCGCGATCGGCGCATGCCACGTGCGCGAACGCTTCGACCGTCTGCAGCTGGTTCTTCTCGGGAATATAGCGGCCGACCTGCACGATCTGCTTGTGCGCGACGGGCACGCGCGGCCCGGCATCGTCGGCGAAGCGCGAGACATCGACCCCATTCGGCACCACGATCATCGACGGATGCAGGCCGATCTCCTTCACGTAGTCGTCGATATTTTTCTGCGATACGCCGATCACCGCCTTCGCGCGGTTGGACAGCAGGCGCTCGGCGCGCATCAGCGCGGCATTGGCGAAGTCATTCGCGCCGGAGTGCATGACCCAGACGATCGGCACGCGCGTCGGCAACGCGCGCACGTAGAGCGCCGGAATGGTCGCGTGCGCGAAGATAATGTCTGGCTTGAACGACCGGATCGCGCGATGCAGAAAGAGCAGCCGGCCCAGCTTCGTCGGATTCTTCGCCGGGAAAACGCACGAAACGCCGTGCGCGCGCAACTCTGCGCTGATGTGCCTGAAATCGTCGTGCTCGGGCATCAGCGAGGCGATCGAGACGCTATGTCCCGCGCGCTGATGACCGATCGCGACGCCCTTGGCGAGAACTTCCGCCCCCGAAAGGCGAGGCGCCAGTATGACCTGGAGAATTCGCATGCGTGCAGTCCCTCGGTGGTCCGAAGTGCGTTCGGGGCCACGTCTGCCCACGGTTGCGTGGCGTCCGTTGCTGCTTGCCCCACGCTGTCTCGCGTGGTTCGCGCAGCCGCGCACTTCCTGTTTTTATGGTTTTTAGATCGGAGAAAAAACGGCCGTGCGCATCGAACTATCGCTCGATGACACGTCGATCAAGGTACTCCTCGGCCCGCATGGCACATCGGCCATCTCGTAGTCTTTTTCGGTCGCTGCGGAGTTTAACGGCTGCGGTATGAGGCGGCGCGCACATGGCGCGAAGGAATGGGAGTCAAGCCGGAGGAAACGCACGCTAACGGCGCGCACTGCACGCGCCGCGATTCATCCGGCTTTAGTTGCTGCCGTCTTTCGGGCACTTCAGGTTGCAGCCGTCCGGATCGCCGTTATCGCCGCGGCGGCGCATCGCGGACGTGCCGCGCTGATACTTGTCGGAAGGCGCGGAGGCGGCGAACGGCATCTGCGGATGCTCGTTGATGCGGAAGTTGTCCTGCAGCACGCCGCCAGGAATGCCGGGCGAGTTCTGCGCGAACGCGACGGGAGCGAGATAGACGGCGCCTGCGACGAGCGCGGCGGACAGTGAAGCGAGCAACGTGAATTTCATGGCGATTTTCGCGCGTCGAAGGCGCGTCTGGAACGAGAAGAAAACGCTGAAACGAAAAACCGAAGCCGCTAGGTTAACGCAATTCGCCGACGCGGGCGGTTTCGACGGGAGACATTCGTCTTACGGTCCGTTTCGCATCTCAAGCGAACTCAGCCGTACAGCCCGTCCTCGACTTCCACGAGCGTCCCGCAGCGTTGCGGATCGTAGCCGCCAAGATGCGCCACGCTATCGCTGAATGCCGGGCTGCGCAGCACGCCGAGGACGCTCACGAGCCGCGCTTCGGTGAGCCGCGCACGCTCGCAGGCAAAAAAATAATCCTCGTCGATGACCGGAATGAAATCGAGCCCGAAGTGCTGCGCCGCGGGTTTCACGCCGAAGCCCAGGTCCGCCATGCCGCTCGCGACGAACGCCGCGATGGCCGAATGCGTCAGTTCCGTCGACGCGTAACCATTGATCTCGTCCGGATCGACGCCCACGCCGCGCAGCGACAGGTCGAGCAGCATGCGCGTGCCCGACCCCGGCTGTCGGTTCACGAAACGCACGTCGTTGCGCGCGAGATCGCGCAAGCCGGTGATCTGCTTCGGGTTGCCCTTCGGCAGAAAAAGTCCCTGCGTGCGCCGCGTCAGGCGAATCAGCTGATGCTTCTTCGGATCGAGATACGGTCGATAGATCTCCGCGCACGTCGCGCGGAACTTGCCGATAGGCAGGTGGAAACCGGCGAGCTCGCATTCGCTGCGCGCGAGCGCCCTCACCGCTTCCGCGCTCTCGCGATACTTGATGTCCACCGGCACGCGCCGTTCGCCGAGCGCGCGAACGAGCGTGGCGACCGCGTAACCGTGCGATGCGTGAATGCGCAGGTTCGATACCTCGCCCGCCAGCCGGCGATTCAGTTCGTCGGCCACATCGGTGGCGACTGCCTGCAACGGCGCTTCGAGGCGATCGCCGCAAAGACGCTGCGCGCGCAGAACCGACTCGCCGAGTTCCGACAGCACCGATCCACGCCCGCGCGATTTTGTGATGAGCGCGCCGCCCAGCCGCGCCTCGATTTCACGCAGCAGACCCCACGCATGGCGATAGGACAAACCCTTAGCGCTCGCCGCGTTGGCGATGCTGCCCGTCTGCGCCACGAGCTGCAAAAGCGGGACAACCGCGCTGAGACTGGTTTCGCGCCCATCGGGGTCGCGCAGGATCAGTTCGGCGCGACATTCGACGTCAACCATATGCATTGTCCTTTCCTATTGCCAAGATATATCACGACGCCTATTGTTCCTTCACGGGCTCGGCGCCCCGATTATACGACTGATATATGCACCGATAAAACATATGCCGAGCCCCGGAGGAGCCCCATGACGCAACCGCAGCTGTCCGCCGCCGAAGCAGACGAACTCGTGCGCCGTCACGCCGTGCAAGGCGCGACGTTGATGACGATCCTGCACGCCATTCAGGACGAGACCGGCTTCGTGCCGGCCGAAGTCGTCGCGCCGCTCGCTCGCACGCTGTCGCTTTCGCGCGCCGAAGTGCATGGCACGATCACCTACTATCATCACTTCCGTTCCGCGCCGCCCGCGCGCGTGACCGTGCAGCTATGCCGCGCGGAAGCGTGCCGCAGCATGGGCACGGAGGCGCTGAAGGATCACATCGAAGGGCACACGGGCTGCCGTTTCGACAGCGGCCACGCAGAGGACACGGAACTCGAATCCGTGTATTGCTTGGGACAATGCGCGCTCTCGCCCGCCATGACCATTAACGGCGAGCTTCACGCGAAAGTGACGCCGCAAAAATTCGATCGCCTGTACGACGCGGCCAAGCAAAGCAGCGAGGTGACGGCATGACGCGCATCTACGTTCCCTGCGACTCGTCGGCGCTCGCGCTCGGCGCTGACCGCATCGCGAAGGCGATTGCGACCGAAGCAGAACAACGCGGCATCGACGTGCAGATCGTGCGCAACGGCTCGCGCGGGCTCTTGTATCTGGAACCGCTCGTCGAAGTGGAGACGGCGCAAGGGCGCGTCGGCTACGCGAACGTCGAAGAAGACGAGATCGCCGCGCTTTTCGATGCACGCTTCCACGAAGGCGGCGCGCACGAGAAGCACGTCGGCGTCGTCGACGACATTCCGTATTTGAAGAAACAGCAGCGGCTGACGTTCGCGCGCATCGGCATCACGGACCCGCTTTCGATCGACGATTACGTGTCGCTCGGCGGCCTGCAAGGCTTGCGCAACGTGCTCGAGATGAACGGCGACGCGGTCTGCGAGGCGCTCGTCGATTCCGGCCTGCGCGGTCGCGGCGGCGCGGCGTTCCCGGCCGGCATCAAATGGAAGACGGTGCGCGCGGCGCTGGCGGACCAGAAGTACATCGTCTGCAACGCGGACGAAGGCGACTCCGGCACGTTCTCCGACCGGCACGTGATGGAAAGCGATCCGTACATGCTGATCGAAGGCATGATCATCGCGGGCGTCGCGACCGGCGCGACCAAGGGCTATATCTACGTCCGCAGCGAGTATCCGCATTCGATCGCGACGCTCAATCGCGCGATCGACCGCGCACGCGATGCCGGATGGCTCGGCGCGAGCGTGCTCGGCACGTCGCACGCATTCGAGCTTTACGTGGCCAAAGGCGCGGGCTCGTATGTCTGCGGCGAGGAAACCGCGCTGCTCGAATCGCTCGAAGGCAAGCGCGGCGTCGTCCGCGCGAAGCCGCCGGTGCCGGCGCTCACCGGTTTGTACGGCAAACCGACCGTCATCAACAACGTCATCACGCTCGCGACCGTGCCGATCATCTTCGCGAAGGGCGCGGCGTTCTATCGCGACTACGGCATGGGCCGCTCGCGCGGCACGCTGCCCTTCCAGCTCGCGGGCAACGTGAAGCAAGGCGGACTCGTCGAACTCGCGTTCGGCGTGACGCTGCGCGAACTCATCCGCGATTTCGGCGGCGGAACGGCGAGCGGCCGGCCGGCGCGCGCGGTGCAAGTGGGCGGCCCGCTCGGCACGTATCTGCCGGAAAGCCAGTGGGACATTCCGCTCGACTATGAAGAGTATGCGAAGGTCGGCGCGGTGGTCGGCCACGGCGGCCTCGTGATTCACGACGACACCTCGAATCTCGCCGAACTCGCGCAATACGCGATGCACTTCTGCGCGATCGAATCGTGCGGCAAGTGCACGCCGTGCCGCATCGGTTCGACGCGCGGCGAGGAAGTCATCGCGAAGATCCGCGAAGGCGATACGTCGGTCAGGCAGATCACGCTGTTGCGCGAATTGTGCGACACGATGATCGGCGGCTCGCTCTGCGCGATGGGCGGCATGACGCCGTTCCCGGTGCTCTCCGCGCTGGATCATTTCCCCGAAGACTTCGGCCTGCCCCGCACGCCTGCACGGAAAGCGGCATAAAAGTACGGAGACACAGAACATGTCCAACACCATCAACGGCTGCGGTTCGGGCAACTGCGCGTGCAAGAGCGCGGCATCGGTGCAACGCCGCGATCCGTTCGACGAGACCGACTACGGCACGCCGCTGCGCCATGCCGACATCGACGTGACGCTCGACATCGACGGCCAGTCGGTCACGGTGCCCGCGGGCACGTCGGTGATGCGCGCGGCGATAGAAGCCGGCGTCAACGTGCCGAAGCTCTGCGCCACCGATTCGCTGGAACCGTGGGGCTCGTGCCGTCTGTGCCTCGTGGAGATCGAAGGCAAGCGCGGCTATCCGGCGTCCTGCACGACGCCTGTCGAAGCGGGCATGAAAGTGCGCACGCAAAGCGACAAGCTGCAACTGCTGCGGCGCAACGTGATGGAGTTGTACATCTCCGATCACCCGCTCGATTGCCTCACCTGCCCCGCCAACGGCGACTGCGAGTTGCAGGACATGGCGGGCGTCGTCGGCCTGCGCGAAGTGCGCTACGGCTACGAAGGCGCGAACCATCTGAAGGACAAGAAGGACGAGTCGAACCCGTACTTCACCTACGATCCGTCGAAGTGCATCGTCTGCAATCGCTGCGTGCGCGCGTGCGAGGAAACGCAAGGCACGTTCGCGCTGACGATCGCCGGGCGCGGTTTCGAATCGCGCGTGGCGGCAAGCGAAAACGTGCCCTTCATGGAATCGGAATGCGTGTCGTGCGGCGCGTGCGTCGCCGCGTGCCCGACCGCGACGCTTCAGGAAAAGAGCGTCATCATGCTCGGCCAGGCGGAGCATTCGGTGGTGACGACCTGCGCTTACTGCGGCGTCGGCTGCTCGCTGAAGGCGGAGATGAAGGGCAACACCGTCGTGCGCATGACGCCGAACAAGAACGGCCAGGCGAACGAAGGCCACGCGTGCGTCAAGGGCCGCTTCGCTTGGGGCTATGCGACGCACAAGGACCGCATCACGAAGCCGATGATTCGCGCGAAGATCACCGATCCGTGGCGCGAAGTGTCGTGGGACGAAGCGATCAGCTATGCGGCGAGCGAATTCCGCCGCATTCAGGACAAGTACGGGCGCGATTCGATCGGCGGGATCACGTCGTCGCGCTGCACGAACGAAGAGACGTATCTCGTGCAAAAGCTCGTGCGCGCCGCGTTCGGCAATAACAACGTCGATACCTGCGCGCGCGTCTGCCATTCACCGACCGGCTACGGTCTCAAGACGACGCTCGGCGAATCCGCCGGCACGCAGACGTTCGCGTCCATCGAAAAGTCGGACGTGATCGTGGTGATGGGCGCCAACCCGACCGACGGCCATCCGGTCTTCGCCTCGCGCCTGAAGCGCCGCGTGCGCGAAGGCGCGACGCTGATCGTGATCGATCCGCGCCGCATCGATATCGTCGATACGCCGCATGTGAAGGCGTCGCATCATCTGGCGCTGCGCCCGGGAACGAACGTCGCGATGGTCAATGCGCTCGCGCATGTGATCGTCACCGAAGGGCTGCTCAACGAGGCGTTCATCGCGCAACGCTGCGAGCCGCGCGCGTTCCAGCAATGGCGCGATTTCGTCGCGCTGGAAGAAAACTCGCCCGAGGCGACGGAAGCGGTCACCGGCGTGCCCGCGCAGCAGGTGCGCGAAGCCGCGCGCATCTACGCGACCGGCGGCAACGCGGCGATCTACTACGGGCTCGGCGTGACCGAGCACGCGCAAGGCTCGACGACGGTGATGGGCATCGCGAACCTGGCGATGGCGACGGCCAACGTCGGCCGCGAAGGCGTCGGCGTGAATCCGCTGCGCGGCCAGAACAACGTGCAGGGCTCGTGCGACATGGGCTCGTTCCCGCACGAGTTGCCGGGCTATCGCCATATCGGCGATGCCGCGACGCGCGCGCTCTTCGAAGAAGCGTGGAACGTGACGCTGCAACCGGAACCCGGCCTGCGCATCCCCAACATGTTCGATGCCGCCACGCACGGCACCTTCATGGGGCTCTATTGCCAGGGCGAGGACATCGTTCAGTCGGACCCGAACACGCAGCATGTCGCGGGCGCGCTGTCGGCGATGGAATGCATCGTCGTGCAGGACATCTTCCTCAACGAGACCGCGAAGTACGCGCACGTGCTCTTGCCGGGTTCGACGTTCCTGGAAAAGGACGGCACCTTCACCAACGCGGAGCGCCGCATTTCGCGCGTGCGCAAGGTGATGCCGCCGCTCGCGGGCTACTCGGACTGGGAAGTGACGATCCTGCTTTCCCGCGCGCTCGGCTACGAGATGAACTACACGCATCCGTCCGAGATCATGGACGAGATTGCGCGCCTCACGCCGACCTTCCACGGCGTCTCGTACGAGAAGCTCGACGAGATGGGCAGCATCCAGTGGCCGTGCAACGAGAAGGCGCCCGACGGCACGCCGACGATGCACATCGACGAGTTCGTGCGCGGCAAGGGACGCTTCGTCATCACGAAGTTCGTGCCGACGCCGGAGAAGGTCACGCGCAAGTACCCGCTTTTGCTGACGACGGGGCGCATTCTGTCCCAGTACAACGTCGGCGCGCAGACGCGGCGCACCGAGAATTCGCGCTGGCACGACGAGGACCGTCTGGAGATTCATCCGCACGACGCCGAGGATCGTGGCATCAAGACGGGCGACTGGGTCGGCATCGAGTCCCGCGCCGGGCAGACGGTACTGCGCGCGAAGATCACCGACCGCATGCAGCCGGGCGTCGTCTATACGACGTTCCACTTCCCGGAATCGGGCGCGAACGTCATCACCACCGAGTCGTCGGACTGGGCGACGAATTGCCCCGAGTACAAGGTCACGGCGGTGCAGGTGATGCCGGTGGAGCAGCCGTCGCAATGGCAGAAGGACTACTCGCGCTTCAACACGCAGCAGCTCGAACTGCTCAACATGCGCAGTCTCGCGACCACTTCAGGAAAATGACACATGGACGTGGATAATCTGATCGAGATGGCGAACCGCATCGGCGAGTTCTTCGATTCGATGCCGGATCACGCCGAAGCCGTCGATGGCGTGGCGGATCATATCCGCCGCTTCTGGGAACCGCGCATGCGGATTGCTATCTTGAATGCACTGGATAACCCGGAGGCAAGCGCCTCGATGGAGCCGATCCTGCGCGAGGCGCTCACGCTCCACAAGGCGGATCTTCAGCCGAAGGCGGCGGCCGCCTGACTTCGAGCTTCACGAATCCTTGGGCTCTCTGTAGTGCCCATTGCGCCCCAGCAGTATCGGGGCGTTTTCTTTTGGCGGTCAGTCTTCGGCGTACTCGCCCGCCGCGCGCTTGCCGCTTTCCGGACGCTCGGCGCCGAACCACGTTTCGCAATGACGCAGGAGCGCCTGCGTATCCGCCGGCACGCGCCCGCGCGCCGCGATATAGCCGTCCGGCCGCACGAGGTAGAACGCCGGGCGCGTGCGACCGTAGTGCTCGGTGAGCGACTGGGCGTCGTCGCCGCTCGTATCCGTGATGCGCCAGACGCGGACCGCGTCGGAAAAAATCGCTTCGATGGACTGCACGAGGCCGTCCAGATTGGTGTCGCGCATCGCATGCGCCACGGTGATGGTCGCGGGCGCCAGCGCGATGTCGTCCTCGCCCGTCGGATTGACGAGCAGGAAAAGCGAGAAGCAGCCGGGATCGTGCAGATCGTACAGACAGCCGACGCCCGGCAGACGCCCGAGCGGGCCATCGACGACATGCACGCGCGCATCCGGCGCGCGCTCGCCGGCGCGCGGGCCGCCATCCAGCGCCCGTTCGAGCGTGAGCGGGCTCTTGCGATAGTTGATCGACAGTTCGCTCACCGTGCGGCGCATCGCGTCGCGCAGCGGGCCGATAGCCGCGAGCGCGGGCATCACGTGCTCGCGCATCAGCCTCATCGGGCCGTGCCCGGCTTCGGCCAGTTGCGTGAGCATGCTGGTCTGACGCAGCACGTCGCGCTCAATCGGATGCCGCTCCGCGTAGTACGTGTCGAGCAGGCGGTCCGACGCGCCACCCGCGAGCAGCCGCGCGATCTTCCAGCCGATGTTGAACGCTTCCTGAATGCCCGTGTTCATGCCCTGCGCGCCGGCGGGGCTGTGCACGTGCGCGGCATCGCCCGCGAGGAAGATGCGCTGCACGCGCAGGCGGTCCACCATGCGGCTGTTCACGCGGAAATACGACGACCACGCGAGGTCCCACAGCTTCACGCGATGATGCACGCGCCGCTCGACGAGCGCGCGGCATTCGTCGAGATCGGGACCGCTCTTCGGCGCGTCGGCGGGAGCTGGCTCCTGGGTCGCGAGATCGCCGATGAGACGCGCGCGACCGCCGCCCATCGGAAAGAGCGCGGCCAGCCCTTCTTGCGACGCGAAGATGTGGAATTCGTCGTCGGGCCAGTCGTAATCGGCCTGAACGTCGGCGAGCAGGAACTTCTGGTCGAAGGTCTTGCCCTCGAAGCCGATATCGAGCCTGTGCCGCACGATGCTATGCGCGCCGTCCGCCGCGATCATGTACGACGGGCGCAGCGTTTCTTCGCGTCCGCCGGGATGCCGCAGCGTCGCCTGAATGCCTGCCGAGCCCTGCGTGAAATCGGTTAGCGCCACGCCGCGCTCGACCTTCACGCCCGATTCGGCGAGATGCTCGGCGAGCAGCCGCTCAGTCTCGCATTGCGGCAGAAAGAGCAGATACGGATAGCGCGTTTGCAGCGGATCGAAGTCGAGCCGCGCGAGGCGCTGGCCGTTGGAATAGAGATTGGCGACGCGCGCCCGATGCCCGAGTTCGAGAAACGGCTCGACCGTGCGATGCTGCTCGAAGAGTTCGAGCGTGCGCGCCTGAATGCCGATGGCGCGCGAATACGGCGAAGGCTGCGGCGCCTGGTCGATGAGGCGCACCGGAACGTGGGCGCGCGAAAGGCTCATCGCGGCGGCGAGGCCCGTGGGTCCGGCGCCGACGATCAGCACCGGCGCGACGTCGAGCATGTCGTTCGAATTCGGCTTGCGCGTGAACATGCACGGAATCTCCGGCAGGTTTTTGGCGGGTTTTTGTCTCCGGCTAGTGTACGCCGGCTTGCCTGCGGCGGTTCGCGCTCCGACGGTTCAACGCTGGTGCAGAACGCACTCGGAGGCGCTGTCCGTCACGTCCACCTGCACGGTGGCGTGATGCATCGCGTGATCGCGCCGCAACGTGGCCACGACGCCCTGCATGAAGGCATCGCCCGGATGGCCCTGCGGCATGACGAGGTGCACGGTCAGCGCGTTTTCCGTCGTCGAGAGCGCCCAGACGTGCAGATCGTGCACACCGCGCACGCCCGGCAGTCCGGACAGATAGCCGCGAATGCGCGCCGTATCGACGCCGGGCGGCACGGCGGCGAGCGCGAGACGCATCGCGTCCCGCCCGAGGCCCCAGGTGCCGTACAGAATGACCGCCACCACGATGATGCTCATCACCGGGTCGAGCCAGTTCCAGCCCGTGTAGAGGATGACGAGCCCGCTCACCGCGACGGCGGCGGAGATGGCGGCATCGGCGGCCATGTGCATGAACGCGCCCCGCACGTTCAGATCTTCCTTGCTCCCGCGCATGAAGAGCCACGCAGAAAAGCCGTTCACGACGAGCCCGACCAGCGCGACGATGAACACGTCCAGCCCCGCGACGGGCGCCGGGTTCAGAAGGCGCTGAATGGCTTCGAGGATGATCGCGCCGCACGCCAGCAAGAGCAGCGCGGCATTGGCGAGCGAAGCGAGAATCGACGAGCTGCCGAGCCCGAACGTGTAGCGCGCGCTCGGCCGGCGCGTGCCGAGCCATACCGCGCCCCACGCGAGCAACAGACCGAGCACGTCGGACAGATTGTGGCCGGCGTCGGCGAGCAGCGCGGTCGAATGCGCCAGCAGACCGTACACCGCCTGCACGACGACGATCAGCAGGTTCAGCCCGACCGCGAGCGCGAACGTGCGCCCCTGCCCCGCTTGCGGCGCGTGATGGTGATGATGATGTCCGCCCGGTCCGTGACTGTGGCCTTCGTGCGCGGCGTGATGGTCGTGCGGGTGGTGATCGTGGTGATCGTGGTGATCGTGTTCGTGATGCGTATGCGTGCTCATGAGCGTGACGGTGTTCGAGTCGGTGTCAGTTGATGTCGCTTGCGTCGGACTGCGGCTCGGCGACGTGTTCCAGCAGTTCGGCCAGCATGCCGCTGATGTGCCGGTCCGCGGCCACATAGAACACCTGCTTGCCCTGCCGCTCGGCCCGCACGATGCGCGCCGCGCGCAACAGGCGCAAATGGTGGCTCACGAGCGACCCCGACAGGCCGAGCGATTCGGCAATGGAGCCGACCGCGCGCTTCTGCTCGACGCACGCCAGCACGATGCGCAGGCGCGTCGGGTCGCCGAGCAGACGGAAAAGGTCGGCGAGCGGGACGACGCGATCATCGGAAGTCGCGCCGCCGAGCGCGGATGGAGACGAGGCCAACGGAGTCATCAACATATGAATAGGTGTTCACATGTTAGTTACCATCGTCGCAACATGTCAACAGAAGAATCGGGAGCAGCGCTTTCCAGTGTGGGAAAATGCGGGGTTTGCAAAAATTTTCCGTCATGGACACCGTATTTGCCCGCGGCTTCGCGGCCCATCGTGACGGCCGCCTGACCGAAGCGGAACGCGACTATCAAGCCGCGCTCGCCGCCGAACCCTCCCACGTCGAAGCGTTGCACTACCTCGGCGTGCTGCGCCATCAGCAGGGGCAGCACGAAGAGGCTGCTGCGCTCGTCGCGCGCGCCGTCGATCTGCGCCCGACGGACGCCGCCTTGCAACTCAATCTCGGCAACGCGCTGAAGGCGCTCGGGCGTCTGGACGACGCCATCGAACGCTTTCGCAACGCGCTCACGCTCGCCCCCGGTTTCGCGCTCGCGCAGTACAACCTCGGCAACGCGTACGCGGCGCTCGGCCGCCACGAAGACGCCGCCGATGCCTTCGAGAAAGCGCTGCGCGCGCAACCGAACGATCCGGCCGCGTGGAACAACTTCGGCAACGCGCTGGCGGCGCTGTCGCGCCACGAGGACGCCGCGCGCGCGTTTCGCCGCGCGCTCGCCCTGCGCCCGCGACACGCCGGCGCGCACAACAACTTAGGCATGGCGCTGAACGCGCTCGGCGATCCGCTCGGCGCGATTGCGCACTTCCGCGCGGCCATCGACGCCGAGCCGGACTACGTCGCCGCGCATTTCAATCTCGGCAATCTGCTGGATTCGCGCGGCCATCCCGAAGAAGCGCTGCCCTCGCTAGAGAAGACCGTGCGCTTGCAGCCGCGCTTCGCGCCGGGGCACTTCGGGCTCGGACACGCGCTCGCCAAGCTGAACCGTCACGACGAAGCCGTGCAGTGCTACGAGCGCGCGGTCGGCCTCGACCCGAAATACGCGGTCGCGTGGCTGTGTCTCGGCAATTCGCATCTCGCGCTCGCGGCGCACGCCGCCGCGATCCGCGCGTTCGATCAGGCGTTGCGGCTCGATGCCGCGATGCCCGCCGCGCATCTGAATCGCGGGCTCGCGCTGCTCTCCACCGGCGACTACGAACGCGGCCTGCCCGAATACGAATGGCGCCTGGAGACGCCCGGCAGCGAAAACGCGCCGCCGCTGCCGCGCTGGAACGGCGAGCCGCTTCCCGGCCGCACGCTGCTCGTGCGCGCGGAGCAAGGCTTCGGCGACACGCTGCAGTTCGTGCGCTTCGCGGCGTATGCGGCGAAGCGCGTCGGCAAGCTGGTGCTGGAAGTGCAGCCCGCGCTCGTGCCGCTTCTGGCGCCGGCCGCGCATGCGGCGCGCATCGAACTGAGAGGCCGCGCCGATGCTCCGTTCGCAACCGCCGATGCGTTCTGCCCGCTTCTGAGCCTGCCGCTCGCGCTCGGCGTCACGTCGCCGGAAGCGCTTCCCGCGCGCACGCCTTATCTCGTCGTGCCGGCCGATTACCGCCGCAAATGGCGCGGTTCGCTCGGCGGTCAGGCGAAGCGCAAGATCGGCATCGCGTGGTCCGGGCGGCTGCAGCCCGGCGAGACGCGCTCGGCGCCCGTCGAGGCGCTCGCACCGCTTTTCGCGCTGGATGGCATCGACTGGATCGTGCTTCAGCCGTTTCTCACCGAAGACGAACGCGCGGTGCTGCTCGCGCATCCGCAAGCGAAGTCGATTCATCGCTTCGAAGGAAGGCTCGAAAACTTCGCGGATACCGGCGCTATCGTCGACCGGCTCGATGCGGTGGTCAGCGTGGATACGTCGGTCGCGCATCTGGCGGGCGCGCTCGGCAAACCCGTATGGGTGATGCTGCCGTTCGCGGCCGACTGGCGCTGGGGCGTCGATGGCGAACGCAGCGCGTGGTATCGGAACGCGCGACTCGTGCGGCAGCGCGCGCCGGGCGACTGGCAAGGCGTGGTCGCACAAGTCGCAGCCGCATTGCGCGGCTGATTTGCGTCGCGCCAATAAAAAACGCCTCGCGTCGGGCAGACACGAGGCGTTCTACGCAGAAGTTTCGGAACGAACTCAGGCGGCCTTGTACTGGTTGCGCGCCTCGGACGAGCGATACAGCACGAGCGTCGCGATCAGTCCGCACACGGCGGCGAGCCCCATCCACAGACCCGGCGCGGCCTTGTTGCCGGTCGCGTGAATCAGATACGTCGAGATGGCGGGCGTGAAGCCGCCGATCGTCGTCGCGAGGCTGTAGGCCATCGAAAAGCCGGTGGTGCGCACGTCGACCGGCATCACTTCAGTGAGCGCCACGACCATTGCGCCGTTATAGCTGCCGTACAGGAACGAGAGCCACAGTTCGACCATCAGAAGGCGCGCGAACGACGGGTCCGCGACCAGCCACTGCACCGCCGGATACGACGTGAGAATCGTCGCGATGGTGAAGAAGAGCAGCACCGGACGGCGGCCGATGCGGTCGGACAACGCGCCCATCACCGGCAGCCACACGAGGTTCGAGAGACCGACGCACACGGTGACGACGAGCGCATCGATGGCGGACAGCTTCAGCACTTCCTTGCCGAAGGTCGGCGTGTACGCGGTGATCATGTAGAACGACACCGTCGTCATGATGACCATGCCCATGCCGGCGATGACAATCGGCCAGTTCTGCATGATCGAGCGCGCGATCTGGCCCATGTCCGGGCGATGCTTTCTCGCGAGAAATTCGTCCGTCTCACGCAGCGAGCGGCGGATGATGAAGAGGAACGGCACGATCAGGCAGCCGATCAGGAACGGCACGCGCCAGCCCCACGCGCCCATTTGCTCGGGCGGCAGCGCGCGGTTCATGATGACGCCGATGAGCGCCGCGAACACGACCGCCACCTGCTGGCTGCCGGACTGCCACGAGCAATAAAATCCCTTGTTGCCCTTCGTCGCGATTTCGGACAGATACACCGACACGCCGCCCAGTTCCACGCCCGCCGAGAAGCCTTGCAGCAGCCGCCCGCCGAGCACGACGATCGGCGCGAGTGCGCCGATGGTCGCGTAGCCCGGCACGAGCGCGACGCATGCGGTGCCGATCGCCATCAGCGTCAGCGTGAGAATGAGGCCCTTGCGCCGGCCGTGATGGTCGATGTACGCGCCGAGCACGATCGCGCCGACTGGGCGCATCAAGAAGCCCGCGCCGAAGACGGACAACGCGAGCATGAGCGAGGCAAACTCGTTGCCGCTCGGAAAGTACGTTTTGGCGATGGCCGAGGCGTAGTAGCCATAAACCATGAAGTCGTACATTTCAAGGAAGTTTCCGCTGACGACGCGAAAGACCGTCTTGAACTTCGATTCATTGGCGGGTGCAACGTGGGTCGTGGACATGAACTTTCTCGAATCTTGGCGAGAGCGCGGCATAAGGCCGCGAATCCCGATTTCTTAGGGTTAACCCCTTACATTATTTGTAAGAGTGGGTCTACCGGAATCTTAACGCCTGCACACGCGTTGCTGCACGAAGTTCGCGTAATTTCCGTCTACTAGCATTAATTTCGCCTTACTGTTTTCCGACTATATGCCTACACTTACTCAATTGAACCTTCGTGAAGCCGGCGTGGACGATACGGAGCTGATTGCATCGATCCATACGCGAAGCTGGGCGTCGGCGTATCGCGGCATGCTTCCGGACGCTTACCTCGACGAAGCATTGCCTCTCGAACGAGCGAAACACTGGCAGACGCGCATGAAGGACATCGCGAGCGGCGCGGGGTGCGTGCTGATCGCCGAGTCGAATGGCGAGCCTGCCGGCTTCGTATGCGTCGAGGCGCCGGACGAAACCGGCAGCGCGCTGATCGACAATTTGCACGCGTTGCCGGCGTTTCGCGGCTGCGGCGTGGGCAGCGTCCTGCTCGATGCCGCCGCCGCGTGGGCGCGAACGCGCGGCGCGCGTCAATTGCATCTGTCGGTGCTCGAAGCCAACACGGCCGCCATCGGCTTCTACGAATCGCGCGGCTGGACGCGCTCGGGACGCGAAGAGGACAAGCTGGGCGGCGTCGATGTCGTCTGTCTCCGGTACGTGCGCGCATTTTCCTGACGGCTCGCAACCACAGCCACCCTCATTCGTCAATCAGCGGTCCTATAAAAAATCGTCTTTCGGAGTAATCCTGTCGCATGGCGCGCGGGCGTTTCGTATGATCGCGGGTCATCTTCGGCTTTGCCGCAGGACGCGTCCGAAGCCCGTCCACCGCCGGGCGCGACGCACTCCGGGCCTCAACGCGGCCCGGTCCCGCGTGCTGCCTCATGCGGCCCCATGCTTCTGGAAACTCCATGACCGAACCTTTGATCGCCATCGAAGGCAAGCTGCGCCTGCCGCCGCTGCGCCCCATCGCCGATCCGTCGCTGACGTTCGGTCGCGAGTGGTCGCCCGTGCGCTCGCGCCCCGTTCGCTCGGACTCCGAAGTTCCGATCAGCGCGGCGCGCTTCGAGACCGCTTACGTCGAAGCAGCGCGCCTGTCGGACGCGAGCTCGCCGTATCGCGCGGCCAGCTTGTGGGGCGTGTTCTCGGAAGGCCAGATTCGCCGGAAGATGCTGCAACTGATGCAGGCGACGGAACCGTCGGCGGCGCACGGCAAGGAAGCGCCAGCCGGCGCGGCGCCCATTCCGATCGCGGTCAGCGCGCCGGCGGTCGAGCACAACCGCGCAGCCGCCTCGCATAAGCCGCTTCGCACGGTCATCGCCATTGCGTGCGCCGCGTTGATCGCGTGGCTGCTCTTCGGCTACCAACGCCGTCCGGCAAGCGATGAACCGGCGGCGCTCGCATCGGCGGCGGCGCCTGTTCAGTCGACGCCGCCCGCAAGGGTCGAAACGACGCGCATCGTCGCGCACGCGGCCTCCGCCGTCGAGGCCAAGGTCGTTGCCGGGGAGCCGGTGCCTGCGAGCGCGGTTCAGGCGGCATCGCACGTGGATAACAGCGCCGCTCAACCCAATGCAAGCACGATCAACGTCCGCCACGCGGGCATGAAGTGGCGCAGCGTCGCCCGCGCCGGCTCGCCGGCGCCCTCGCCCTCGCCCTCGCCGGTCAAAGCGTCGCGTCGGCAAGCGCATGCGCGCGTGGCGGCATCGACGGCACATGGAAAGCGAGCATCGCACGTCGCGACGGCTCGCGGCAGGCAGATCACCGCGCGAACCGGTGAGCCGCGCCACAACGCAATCACCAGCGCGACGAATGCGAAAAGTCCGACCAACGCCATGAACGTCGAGGCGCTCTACGCGGTGCTCCAGCACTCGCCGACGCTCGACAGCAACGCCGTGTCGCGAGCGGACCACCGTTCCGCCGACGCCCCCTCGAACTAGATCAGGACGGCCCGCGCCGCCCGCCAACCTTATCGGCATCACGCCAACATGAAGCACTCACGTTTTATCCGTACCGCGACGCTCGCTGTCGCTCTGTCTGTCTTCGGCGCCTTCGCCAGCGCATTCGCTGCGCCCGTCGCGAAGGCCGGGCAAGCTGCGGCAGCCCCTTGGCCTGCCGAAGACTTATCCGACGTGAAAGCGGACGGCTCCGCGCCCACCGCCGGCAATCTGGCCGAATTGCAGGAACTCGTGCAGGCGGGCAGCGTCACCGAACTGCGCGCCGCGCGTAACGCGAGTTACGGCGCGAAGCTCTACTTCCTGCCGAAGGAGATGGTCTATTACGTCGCGCTTCAGCAGGAAACGCATCTGTGGCGCGTGGTCAAGACACAAGACGAAAGCCGCGCCGAAGCGCTCTACGCTCAGTTCGCGCGCAAGAGCTACGAACTCGCGGACGGCGAAATTCGCCGCGCGCAGTTGCAGGCGCAGACGGCGTTGCTCGAACGCGTGATCGCGGTGTCGTCGAACCGGGCGAGCCGCTTGTCCGCGGATCTCGCGCTCGCGCAGCAGCAGGACTCGCAGGTGTCGGAGCGTCAGCAGAAGCTGCAGGCGGAATCCGCCGCATTGCAAACCGACAAGCTCGAAGCGGAGCGCAAGCTGCATGCGTTGCAGCAGCAAGTGGAGCAGCTTCAGCGCGCGACCGAGGCTGGCCTGACGTCCGCGCCGCCGACACCGCTGCGGTGATCGCAAGTTGAGAAAGCACAAGGCCCGCTCAGACGCAGCGGGCCTTGTGCTTTTGCACGCTAGAAACCGCGCGCCTAGAACCGCGTTTCGCGCGCCACGCGCAGGAACGTATCGAGAAGCGGCGTGCAATCGAGCAGTTCGTCGCCGCCCGCGCGATGGAACTCGGGGTGCCACTGCACGCCGACCACGAACGGCGCCTTGCGATAGCGCACCGCCTCGATAATCCCATCCGACGACGATACCGCCTCGATGTTCAGATCGCGGCCGAGCGTCCGCACGGCCTGATGGTGGATCGAATTCACGATCGCTTCGCGCCGATTGGGGAACATGTTGGCGAGCGACGAGCCGTCCGGAAAGCGGATCGAGTGACGATGCTGGTCGTAATGCTCGTTGACGTGGATGCCCGCAGTCGGGACGTCGGTGGCGATATCGCCGTAGAGCGTGCCGCCGAACGCCACGTTGATCAGCTGACAGCCACGGCACACGCCGAGCACCGGCTTGCCCGATTCGACGAACTCGTGAAGCAGTTCCAGTTCGTACATGTCGCGCACGCGGTCGCCGGGCCATTCCGGGCGCGTGGTCGCCTCTTCGTACGACTGCGGCGAGACGTCCGCGCCGCCTTGCAGCAGCAAACCGTCGAGATGCTTCGCGTAGTCGCGCAGGCGAATATTGCTCGGATGCAGCATGCCCTGATGACCGACCGTCGGAATCATGAACACCAGCACGTCGCGCGACATGACCCAATGCGCGATGGATTCCTCGAGATACTGCAACGTCTTGCCGCGCAAGCCCTTCGCGCCCGGCTCCGGATGAAAAATGCGCGCCGAGACGCCGATGCGCAGCGTGCGTTGCGTGATGCGCTGCCCGGCCCGGTCGAAGATCTGGCGCGCCCGCGCCGCAACGATGCGGCCGAACACCGACCACGCCGAATCCGACTGCTTCAAATAGGCGGGCTGCGCAGCGGTCGTCTCCGCGGTGGATTGCGGCGGAATGGGCGGCGGATTGAACTTGCCGAAATCCGGCGCGGCGGTGAATTCCGGAGGCAGGCCGGTGGCGGGCCGCGAAAGCGCGGCTTCGGCCTGCACTTCCGCCTCGGCCTCCAATGCGGCCTCGGCTTGCAGCACGGCTTCGGCCTGCGTGCTTTGCGCCTCGGCTTCGGTGGCGGCTTCGAGGTTCTGCGCGAGGCTCGTCTTGGCATCGACTCGTTCGGCGCGTGCCGGACTTGCCGCGCTCGCCGGACTTGCCGGACTCGCCGCAGTCGCCGCGCTCGCCGCGCGCGCCGCGGCTTCCTGCGCGGCGGTCGCGCTCGCGACGTGGGCGCGCGCATCGCGGGCGGTTTGCTGCGCCTCTTCGCGCCGCGCCGCGTTGCGGTCCACGGGCTCGACGGTGGACGCGCTCGAAGGCGCATCGGTCGATGCCCGCGCGCTCGCCTGCGCGGCGGCGGATGCGTCCGCGCCTCGCGACGCCGCCGTGTTGGAAATGTCGTTGTTGCCGGTGATGCCCGAGTCGTTCGACGTGTTCTTTTCGCTCATCCCGATGTCAGGCGCACAAAAGCGCCACTAGGAGAATGGAGAGGCTTCGATTATCCGCCCATCGAACCGGGCGAAGCAAACCAGCACACATTTGCTCACATTATCGCGAGCGATGTCACGCGCTCAGTGATCGTGCTTAGTGATCGTGCTCAGTGATCGCGCGGCTCCTGCAGCGTCTCGCGCAACGCGATCTGCATGGTCGCGTGGATCTTCACGCACCAGCGCCACAAGACGGTCAAGAGGAGCGCCACGCACAGCAGCACGCCGAGCATCAGGCCGAACGGCGGAAGAATGCCGCCCGACAACGCAGCGACGAGCAGAAAGACGCCGAACATCGCGACGACCGGAATGAGGCCCGAGACGGCCGAGCGGATGGCGTGCGTGAAACGTCCGGCTTTTGCCGGCTGCACGCTCACTTCCGCGAGCAGCAGCGCGAGCGATTCCAGCTTGCGATACACCGCGACCAGAAACGGCAGCGCAATGACGAGCGCCGCGCTCCACAGCACCACGCGCTGCGCGTTGTCCGTTTCGAGCCAGCGCGCGAGATGGCTCGACGCGAACGGCGCCGCATACGATGCACCGAGAAAGATCGCGGCGACGAGCGCTAAATTCACGGCGATCTGCAGCACGATGCGCCTCGTCATCGCGACGAGCGTCGCGCCCTCGGAGGCGGGCGCGAGGCTCGCGAGCCATTGCGAGTAAGCGCCGAAGGTCTGCGCGAGCGGCGCGGGCATCGCACGCGCGAGGCGCAGCGTGAGCGGATCGGCGGCGCGCATCAGATACGGGGTGAGCAGCGTCGTCAGCGCGGAGACGGCCACCGCGATCGGATAGAGAAAGCTGCTCGTCACTTTCAGCGACAGCCCGAGCGACGCGATGATGAACGAGAACTCGCCGATCTGCGCGACGCTCATGCCGACGCGCATCGCCGTGCGTCCGTCCTTGCCCGCGAGAAAGCTGCCGAGCCCGCACGACACGATCTTGCCGAGTACGACCGCCACCGTGATGACGGCGATCGGCCACGCGTAATCGACCAGCACCGACGGATTGAGCAAGAGCCCGATGGTCACGAAGAAGATCGCGGAGAACATGTCGCGCACTGGCGCGATGAGATGCTCGATGCGCGCGAGGTGCTTCGATTCGGCCATGATCGCGCCGATCAGAAACGCGCCGAGCGCAATCGAATAATCGAGCTTGACGACCAGCAGACAGAAGCCGAAGCAGAAGCCCAGCACCGTGACGAGCAGCATCTCGTCGCTTCTAGAACGAGCCACGTAATCGAGCGCGCGCGGCACGACCACGATGCCGACCACGAGCGACACCGTCATGAAGAGCAGCAGCTTGCCGAGCGTCACCGCCGCCATGCCCGCGCTCACCGCGCCCGTCTGGGCGATGCCCGACAGCAGCACGAGCATCGCAATGGCGAGAATGTCCTCGACGATCAGAATGCCGAACACGAGTTGCGCGAAGCCCTCGCCTTTCAGGCCGAGTTCCGAGAGCGCCTTGACGATGATCGTGGTCGACGAGATGGCGAGCATCGCGCCGAGAAAGAGCGAATCCATCGCGCTCCAGCCGAACCAGCGGCCGATTTCGTAGCCGATCCAGATCATCAGCACGATCTCGGACAGCGCCGCGACGAACGCCGTTGCGCCGACGCGAAAGAGCTTACGCAGGCTGAATTCGAGCCCGAGCGAAAACATCAGGAACACGACGCCCAGTTCGCCGAGCGTCTGAATGGTGGCTTCGTCGTTGATGAGTTGAAACGGCGGCGTGTACGGCCCGATGATGACGCCCGCCACGATGTAGCCCAGCACGACCGGCTGCCGCAGGCGATGAAAGAGCACCGTCACGACGCCCGCGATGGCCATGAGCACGGCGAGATCCTGAATGAAGCCGATCGCGTGGTGCATCGACTGATCCTTACAAGAAGATTATAGGCAGTCGATGTTACAGCAGGAGATGCGCCGAAGTCGAAAAGAAACGCCCGCTACGGTGAGCGGGCGTGCGATGCGAGAACTGCCGGACGATCAGACCGCCGCTTCGTTCTCCTCGCCGGTGCGGATGCGGATCACGCGCTCGACGTCGGCCACGAAGATCTTGCCGTCGCCGATCTTGCCGGTGCGCGCCGCGCCGATGATCGCGTCGATGACCTGATCGGTCTGATCGTTGGCGACGACGACCTCGATCTTCACCTTCGGCAGGAAATCCACCACGTATTCCGCACCACGATAGAGCTCGGTGTGCCCTTTCTGGCGTCCGAAGCCCTTGACTTCCGTGACCGTCAAGCCCGTCAGCCCGACTTCGGCGAGCGCCTCGCGAACTTCGTCGAGCTTGAACGGTTTGATGATGGCGGTGATGCGTTTCATGGCGGACCTCGCTTCGGAAAACAGACGGTTCAGGAAAAGTGTCGTCGCTCGCGCGACCGATGCCTTCGATTCTAGCCGCCTTTCATCGAGTCATCGGCCGGGTTAACTGCGATAAGCGCGAGTTGCGCGCTCACTCGCTCTCCGGAACGCGTTCGAGATCGTTGAGCCAGACCGTTGCCTGCGAATCGCTCGGCGCGCGCCAGTCGCCGCGCGGCGAAAGCGAGCCGCCCGAGCCCACCTTCGGTGCATTCGGTATGCAGGACCGCTTGAACTGACTCGTGCGGAAGAACCGGTCGAGGAAGATGCGCAGATTCTTGCGGATGTCCGCGAGCCCGTACTGATTGCGCGCGACGTTCGGACCTTCCGGCCACGCGCCCGCCTCGCGATCGCGCCATGCCGTGAACGCGAGGAACGCGACTTTCGACGGCGCGAAGCCGAAGCGGACGGTGTAGTACAGATTGAAGTCCTGCAACTCGTACGGGCCGATCACGCTCTCCGTCTTCTGTTCGAGCGCGCCGCTCGCCTTGCCCGGGATGAGCTCGGGGCTGATGTCCGTGGCGAGGACGTTTTCGAGCACGTCGCTGCCCGCATCGCCGATCTGACCCGACTCCGCGACCCACCGCACCAGATGCGTGATGAGCGTCTTCGGCACGCTCGCGTTGACGTTGTAGTGCGACATGTGATCGCCGACGCCGTACGTGCACCATCCGAGCGCAAGCTCGCTCAGATCGCCCGTTCCGACGACGATCGCATTATGGAAATTCGCGAGCCTGAAAAGATGGCTCGTGCGCTCGCCGGCCTGCACGTTCTCGTACGTGATGTCGTATTGCTGGTTGTCGTCGCTGTGCGGATGGCCGATATCGGCGAGCATCTGCGTGCAGCTCGGACGAATGTCGATCTCTTCCGCCGTGCAGCCGATCACTTCCATCAACTCGCGCGCCTGCCTGAGCGTGCGCTCGCTCGTCGCGAAGCCCGGCATCGTATAGGCGAGGATGTTCGAGCGCGGCAGGCCGAGGCGGTCCATCGCTTTCGCGCACACGAGCAGTGCATGCGTCGAGTCCAGTCCGCCGGACACGCCGATGACGACCTTCGAAATGCCCGACGAACGCAGGCGTTGCAGCAGCGCCTGCACCTGGATGTTGTAGACCTCGTTGCATCGCGCGTCGCGGCGGGCGGCATCGGCCGGCACATACGGGAAACGCTGCACGCGCCGTTCGAGCGGCAAGGTGCCGTCCACGGGCGCCGGCAGTTCGAATTCGACCACGCGGAACTGCGCGACTTCGTCGGCGTGCCGCTGCGTCGATCGCCCGAACGTCGTTTGCCGCATGCGTTCGCGCGAGAGCCGTTCGAGATCCACATCGGCGAAGATGATGTGCGACTCGCCCGAGAATCGCTCGGATTCCGCGAGCATCTCGCCGTTCTCGTAGATCAGGCCCTGCCCGTCCCACGCGAGATCCGTGGTCGATTCTCCCTCGCCAGCCGACGTGTAGAGATACGCGGCGATACAGCGCGCGGACTGCTGCCCGACAAGCTGATGCCGATACGCCGACTTGCCCACGACGATATTCGACGCCGACAGATTGACGAGCACGGTAGCGCCCGCGAGCGCCGCGAACGACGACGGCGGAATGGGCACCCACACGTCCTCGCAAATCTCGACGTGGAAGCGGAAAAGCGGCAGGTTCCTGATCTGAAAGAGCAGCGACGCGCCGAAGGGCGCTTCCTGTCCGCAGAGCGTGACCGTGTGCGTGGTGGCCGCATCGGCGGGACTGAACTGCCGTGCTTCGTAGAACTCGCCGTAGTTCGGCAGGTAGCTCTTCGGCACGACCCCGCGAATGACGCCATCCGCGATCACGACCGCGCAGTTGAAGAGCTTGTGCTCGATGAGCAGCGGCATGCCGACGATCATCGCGACCTTCAGCGACTTCGATGCGTCGACGATGCTTTGCAGCGCGTCTTTGCAGGCGTCGAGCAACGCGCGCTGATGAAAGAGATCGTCGCAGCTATAAGCGGACAAGCCCAGTTCGGGGAACGCGACGAGCACCGCGCCCCGCGCCGCCGCCTGCTGCGCCAGTTCGATGGTCCCGGCCGCATTGAACGCGGGATCGGCAACCTTGCAGTTCGGAATCGCGACCGCGACGCGCGCGAAGTCGTGGCTATACAGATTGAAAAAGTTCTTGCTCATGGTCGTCGTTACCTTCGGCGCGTGGGAGCGTTGTTTGGCGGTGGAAAGAGCCGCAACGATTATCGCAGTTCTAGCCCTTCTTTCTGAACGGCGTGTGCGCTTCGAGCTCTTCGATGTGCTGATCCATCGCTTCCGTTTCGGCGTCGAGGAACTCGGCGATGGCTTCGCGGAAGCGCTCGTCCGCGATCCAGTGCGCGGACCACGTCGGCGTCGGCAGAAGCCCGCGCGACATCTTGTGCACGCCCTGCGCGCCGCCTTCGAAGCGCGCAAGCCGGTGCTCGATGCAATACGCGATGCCCTGCATGTAGCACGTCTCGAAGTGCAGCCCCGAGATGAACTCGCGCGTGCCCCAGTAGCGGCCATACATAACATCGCCGCCGATCATGTTGAGCGCGCAGGCGAGCCGCTGGCCCTCCGCTTCGGCGATCACGAGCAGCATGCTTTCAGGCGCATCCGCATGAATCCGGCCGAAGAATTCGCGCGACAGATACGGCGCGTTCCAGTGCTCGCGGTACGTGTTCTCGTAGCAGTCATAGAAGAAGTCGAGCGCGCGCTCGTCGATTTGCGCGCCGCGCAGCCACGTGTACGTGACGCCCGCTTCCATCACGCGGCGGCGATCCTGCTTCACCTTCTTGCGCTTGTCGTGGCTCATCGTCGCGAGGAACGCGTCGAAGCTCGCATAACCGTCGCCGGGCAGATTTTCCCAGTGGAACTGCACGCCTTCGCGCAGCATGTAGCCGGCGTCCGTGAGCGCCTCGATGTCCTGCGCATGCGGAAACAAAACATGCAGCGACGAGATGTCGAGCCGCCGCGTCAGCTCGATCGCCCCGCACGCGAGCAGCACGCGGTCCTCGTGCTCGGCGGCGATGAGCCGCGGCCCGGTCACTGGTGAGAACGGCACTGCTGACAACGCCTTCGGGTAATAGCGCAGGCCGTGTCGCTCGAAGGCGTCGGCCCACGCGTGATCGAACACGTATTCGCCGCGCGAATGCGACTTCAGATACAGCGGCATCGCGCCCGCGAACTGCCCGCCGCGCTCCAGAATCAGATGATGCGCGCGCCAGCCGGTGCGCTTGACCGCGCATTGCGTCTCTTGCAACGCGGACAAGAAGCCGTGCCGCACGAATGGATTGTCGCCGGCGAGCCGGTTCCAGTCGTCGGCCGGAATGTCGTCGAGCGTATCGACCACATGAATTTCGATCTCGCGATTCAAACAGGCACCCTCGCAGAATGGACCGATGGGCGCGTCTGCGCCCGAAAGCGGCTATTCTCGCGCAAGTCGCGCGAAGGCGTCGGGGCGCTCTCGCCGCTGCATCGGCGATAATGCGCGGCATCGAAGTCTGCGAGCCATAAAAAAACGCGATGCCGTGGTTTCTCTATCTGATCGAATGCGACGACGGCAGTCTCTACACCGGCATCGCGACGGATGTCGAAGCGCGCTTCACCGCGCACGCGAGCGGCAAGGGCGCGCGCTATACACGGGCGAAGAAACCGCTGCGCGTGGCCGCGTCGTTCGAGGTGGCGGGAAGATCGGAGGCGTCGCGCGCCGAGTACTGGGTCAAGCGCCTGCCGGTGCAGCAAAAGCGCGCGTTGATCGCGGGCGAACGCACGCTGGAATCGGTGCTGCCGCGCGTCGAAGCCGGCTGACGCCATTCAAACCTCCGCACCGCGCATCAAAACAAAACGCCGCGCGCCCGGCGAACGGACGGCGGCGTTGATCGCGAAAAGAAACGCGCTTACTTCTTGTAATTCGCGATGCCTTCCGTGATTTCCTTGTGCGCGGCGTCGATGCCCGCCCAGCCTTCCACCTTCACCCACTTGCCCTTTTCGAGCGCCTTGTATTGCTCGAAGAAGTGCTTGATCTGATCCTTCAGGAATTCGGGCACGTCGTCCACGGACTTGAGGTTCGCCGTCATCGGGCAGACCTTGTCGTGCGGCACGGCGATCAGCTTCGCGTCCACGCCCGACTCGTCGGTCATCTGCAGCATGCCGAGCGCACGCGCGCGCACCACCGAACCCGCGAGCAGCGGATACGGCGTGATGACGAGCACGTCGACCGGATCGCCGTCGCCCGACAGCGTCTGCGGAATGAAGCCGTAGTTGGCCGGATAGCGCATGCCGGTGCCGATGAAACGATCGACGACGAGCAGGCCCATGTCCTTGTCCGCTTCGTATTTGACCGGATCGCTTTGCGCGGGAATTTCGATGATGACGTTGAAATCCTGCGGGAGATCACGGCCGGGAGGTACGTTATTGAAGCTCATGAGCACTCTCTGGAGAAGTTGAGTTCGGAAACCGGGAAAACGGATGCGGCGCTCTGGGACGCGTCACGAATGGAACGCGGGCGCTGCGACGTGAAACACTCAGGCATTATAGCCAAAGGCGCCCCGGGAACCGGGTGCGTGATAATCGATTCGACCACAGTGAGCGAACGAACCGACAAGGAGACGCGCATGGAGGAAGCGAAGCATTTCATCGGCAACCAGTGGATCGCGGCATCGGGCGGAGAGACCATTCCCGTGGTCGATCCATCGGACGGGCAAGTGTTCGCGGAGCTTGCGCGCGGCACGAGCGCGGACATCGACCGCGCCGTGAGCGCGGCGCGCGCGGCCTACGACGGCGTCTGGGGCGCGACGAGCGCCGCCGAACGCGGCCGCATTCTCGCGCGGCTCTCGATGCTGATCGCCGCTTGCCACGAGGAGATCGCGCAGATCGAGGCGCGCGACACCGGCAAGCCGCTCAAGCAGGCGCGCGCCGATGCCACCGGCATCGCGCGCTATTTCGAGTTCTACGCGGGCGCCGCCGACAAGCTGCACGGTGAGACGCTGCCGTATCAATCCGGCTTCACCGTGCTGACCATTCGCGAGCCGCACGGCGTGACCGGGCACATCGTGCCGTGGAACTATCCGCTGCAGATTTTCGGACGCAGCGTCGGCGCGGCACTCGCCACCGGCAACGCTTGCGTCGTCAAGCCTGCCGAGGACGCGTGCCTGTCGCTGTTGCGCGTCGCGGAACTGGCCGCCGAAGCGGGCTTGCCCGATGGCGCGCTCAACATCGTCACCGGCTACGGCCACGAAGCGGGCGCGGCGCTCGCGCGTCATCCGGGCATCGATCACATTTCGTTCACGGGCTCGCCCGCCACGGGCGCGGCCGTCACCAAGATGGCCGCCGACAACCACGTTCCCGTCACGCTGGAGTTGGGCGGCAAGTCGCCGCAAATCGTGTTCGCCGATGCCGATTTCGACGCCGCCCTGCCCGTGCTCGTCGCGGCCATCGTGCAAAACGCGGGACAGACGTGCTCGGCGGGCAGCCGCGTGCTGATCGAACGCGCGGCTTACGAGCCGCTCATCGACCGCTTGTCAGAGGCGTTCGCTGCGCTGAAGGTCGGCCCGAGCAAGCTCGATCTGGACTGCGGCCCGCTCATCAGCGCGAAGCAGCAGCAGCGCGTGTGGGACTTTCTCTCCGATGCGCAGCACGACGGCATCGCGATGGCCGCGCATGGCGAAGTCGTCGCCGACGCCCCGGAAGCGGGCTTCTATCAGGCGCCGACGCTTTTGCGCGACGTGCCGCCGACGCATCGCCTGGCGCGCGAGGAAGTGTTCGGCCCCGTGCTCGCCGCGATGCCGTTCGACGACGAAGCCGACGCGCTCAGGCTCGCGAACGGCACGGACTACGGCCTCGTCGCGGCGATTTGGACACGCGACGGCGCGCGGCAGATGCGTCTTGCGCGCCGCGTGCGCTCGGGGCAAGTCTTCATCAACAACTATGGCGCGGGCGGCGGCATCGAATTGCCGTTCGGCGGCGTCAAGCATTCGGGACACGGACGCGAGAAAGGCTTCGAGGCACTGTATGGCTTCACGACGCTCAAGACTATTGCCATCAAACACGGATAAAGGAGACGACATGCGACTGCAAGGCAAAACGGTGATCGTGACGGGCGCGGGCTCGGGTTTCGGCGAAGGCATTGCGAAGACGTTCGCGCGTGAAGGCGCGAACGTGGTGGTCAACGATCTGAACGGCCCGGCGGCCGAGCGCGTGGCGAGCGAGATCGCGCTCGGGTCGTCGTCATCGGCGACGCATGGACGCGCGATCGCGGTCACGGGCGACGTCACGAAGCGCGAGGACTGGCAGGCGCTTTTCGATGCCGCGCTTCAGGACTTCGGCAGCGTGCAAGTGGTCGTGAACAATGCGGGCACGACGCACCGTAACAAGCCGGTGCTGGATGTCACCGAGGCCGAGTTCGACCGCGTGTACGCGGTGAACGTGAAGAGCATCTACTGGAGCGTCGAGCAGTTCGTGCCGTACTTTCGCGAGCAAGGCGGCGGTGCGTTCATCAACATTGCATCGACGGCGGGCGTGCGGCCGCGTCCCGGCCTCGTCTGGTACAACGGCAGCAAGGCAGCGGTGATCGTCGCGAGCAAGGCGCTGGCCGTCGAGCTCGGCCCGGACCGCATTCGCGTGAACTGCATCAATCCGGTGATGGGCGAGACTGGACTGCTCTCCGAATTCATGGGCATGGAAGACACGCCCGCGAATCGCCAGAAGTTTCTCGCGACGATTCCGCTCGGAAGGTTGTCGACGCCGCAGGATATTGCGAATGCGGCGCTTTATCTGGCTTCGGATGAGGCGGAGTTTATTACGGGGGTGGCGTTGGAGGTGGATGGGGGGAGGTGTGTTTGAGGGGGATGTGCCCGTGTGTCATCGAAGTTCGCGTCGGACTGCTCGCGCCCGGCCCTCGGGCGCGGCGGCAGCATAGAAGGACCGGCGCGACGCCACCCAGGAGGACAACGTCGCGTCGATCGACAAAGCGAGGCGCAAGAAAAAACAGTCCCGCACCGGAACAATGCAAGCCCCATTGTTTGTGCACCAAACGGGGTCCAGCGAGCTATCGCGCTTGCCAGACCAAACCATCGCATAACCCCCGCAAACCCCCGCCAGCCTTGACTTGAACGCCCATTGGCATACCCCTTGCAATTCTTTCCCCGCCGGTCAGTCGTCAACCACGTCAAAAGACCCGCCTCATCTCTGCTCCCACGGAGCAACACAACACATCGGCAAGGGGAACACATCAATGAAACGACGCAGTCTGCTGAAGCTCGGCTCCATGTCGGGCGCGCTCGCCCTCGCAGGCCAGCTTCCCATCTCCAAGGCGCAAGCCGCGGATAACGGTCCGATCAAGGTCGGCGTGCTGCATTCGCTCTCCGGCACCATGGCGATCTCCGAGACATCGCTCAAGGACACCGCGCTCATGACCATCGCCGATATCAACAAGAACGGCGGCGTGATGGGGCGGCAGATCGAGGCCGTGGTGGTCGATCCCGCTTCCAACTGGCCGCTCTTCGCCGAAAAGGCGCGTCAGCTTCTCACGCAAGACAAGGTCGCCTGCGTGTTCGGCTGCTGGACGTCGGTGTCGCGCAAGTCGGTGCTGCCCGTGTTCGAGGAACTCAACGGCCTGCTCTTCTATCCCGTGCAGTACGAAGGCGAGGAGATGTCGCGCAACGTGTTCTACACCGGCGCCGCGCCCAACCAGCAGGCCATTCCCGCCGTCGAGTATCTGATGGGACCGGAAGGCGGCAGCGCCAAGCGCTTCTTCCTGCTCGGCACCGACTACGTGTACCCGCGCACGACCAACAAGATCCTGCGCGCCTTCCTCCATTCGAAAGGAGTCAAGGATGCAGATATTCAGGAGGTCTACACACCGTTCGGACATAGCGACTATCAGACCATCGTCGCGAACATCAAGACCTTCTCGCAAGGGGGAAAGACCACGGTCGTCTCGACGATCAACGGGGATTCGAACGTTCCGTTCTACAAGGAACTCGGCAATCAAGGGCTGAAAGCGACGGACGTGCCCGTGGTCGCATTCTCCGTCGGCGAAGAAGAACTGCGCGGCATCGATACGAAGCCGCTCGTCGGCCATCTCGCCGCTTGGAACTACTTCATGTCGATCAAGAACCCGAGCAACAAGAAGTTCGAAACGCAGTTCGCCGAATGGGTGAAGACGCAGAATCTGCCGGGCGGCGATAAGCGAGTGACGAACGATCCGATGGAAGCGACCTTCGTCGGCATCCACATGTGGAAGCAGGCCGTCGAGAAAGCGAAGAGCACGGACGTGGACAAGGTGCGTTCCGCGATGATCGGCCAGAGCTTCGCCGCGCCTTCGGGCTTCACGCTCACGATGGACGGCAACCATCATCTGCACAAGCCGGTGATGATCGGCGAAATTCGCGGCGACGGTCAGTTCAATGTCGTGTGGAAGACGAAGACCGCAATCCGCGCTCAGCCGTGGAGTCCCTATATCGCGGGCAATCAGGGCAAGCCGGATGTCGTCACCTCCATTCCGTCGTTCCTGCGGCGCTCGCGCGTGCGTGTGGCCTGACGCATCGGAAGCATGAAGCAAGGCCGCGCGTGACTCGACGTTGCGCGCGGCCGTTCAAGTCTCATCAGAAAGGCCCTTATGAAAGGCTCCGTTGTGCTCCCCTTCTTTCGCGCGATGCTCGCGGTCTGCATCGCGCTTACGCCGTTCGTGGCACACGCGCTCACGGCCGACGAACTCGCGCCGCTCGCGGGCGATGACTATCAGGCCAAGTCCGCCGCCATCGACAAGCTCATTACGAACGCGGATGCGCCTTCTGTCGCCGTGCTCAACGCGCTCGCGGACGGTTCGCTCGTCGCGACCGACAACGGCCATGTCTATGTGCAGACCGACGAGGGCAACAAGGACGCCATCACAGGCAAGATCGCGGAAGCGCCGGATGCGCAGGCGATCACGCTGAATAACCAGTTGCGCACGAAAGTGGCAGGCGCCCTATCGGGTCTTCAGCTCGCATCGCCGGACGTGGGCAAGCGCCGCGAAGCGGTGGCCGCGCTGTTGAAGAACCCCGACGCGTCGATGAAGCCGCTCATCGATCGCGCCCGCGCCGCCGAGACCGACGCCGAGTTGAAGAAGCGCCTCGACACGCTCTGGGCGATGACCGCGCTGCATGATCCCGATGTGAACAAGCGCCTCGAAGCCGCTCGACTCGTCGCAGCACGGCATGACCTCGACATGTATGAGTTGCTGCGCCCCATCGTCGCGAAGAAAAGCGATGGCAGCTTCAATGAACCCGATGAACGCGTGCGCGCGGCGGCGCAGGCCGGTATCGAAGCCCTCGACTCGATTCAGCGGCGCAGCGAAATCGCGGGCACGCTCTTCGCCGGTCTCTCGCTCGGCAGCGTGCTGTTGCTGGCCGCATTGGGACTGGCGATCACGTACGGCCTGATCGGCGTCATCAACATGGCGCACGGCGAATTCCTGATGATCGGCGCTTATGCGACCTATGTCGTGCAGAACCTCGTGCAGCATTACGCGCCCGCAGCGTTCAACTGGTATCCGCTCTTCGCGGTGCCTGCATCGTTCGTTGCGGCGGCACTCGTCGGCATCGTGTTGGAAAGGCTCGTGCTGAAGCATCTTTATGGGCGTCCGCTCGAAACGCTGCTGACCACCTTCGGCATCAGTCTCATCCTGATTCAGGCGACGCGAACGATCTTCGGCGCGCAGAACGTGCAGGTCACGAACCCTTCGTGGATGAGCGGCGGCGTCGCCGTGATGCAGAACCTCATCCTGCCGTATAACCGCCTGACGATCCTCGCGTTCTCGCTCGCCGTGGTGCTGATTGCATGGGGCGTGCTCACGCGCACGCGGCTCGGCCTCTTCGTGCGCGCCGTCACGCAGAATCGCCGCATGGCCGCGTGCGTCGGCGTGAAGACCGCGCGCGTCGATTCGTATGCGTTCGCGTTCGGCGCGGGCATCGCCGGGCTCGGCGGATGCGCGCTCTCGCAGATCGGCAACGTGGGCCCGGACCTCGGGCAGAGCTATATCATCGATTCGTTCATGGCCGTCGTGCTCGGCGGTGTAGGCCAGCTCGCAGGCACCGTGATCGGCGGCTTCGGGCTCGGTCTCGTCAACAAGGCCATCGAGCCGTTCTGGGGCGCGGTGCTCGCGAAAATCGCGGTGCTCGTGCTGATCGTGCTGTTCATCCAGAAGCGTCCGCAGGGCATGTTCGCCCTGAAGGGCCGCAGCGCGGAGGCCTGAACCATGACCGCCTCGACCAACATCAGCGCGAATCTCGACGTCGCGCCGCAACCCGATGCAAGCGCCGCACGCGCAGGCTTCGCGCTCGGCCTGCCGCCACGCGCCGCGCTGTTGCCGCGCAACGGCTGGATCGCGTTGCTTGCGCTCATCGTTGCAATGGGCATCTGCGTGCCGCTCTCGGCGCTCGTGCTGCCGGAAACCAGCGCGTTCCATTTGTCGGCCTATGCGATGACGCTCGTCGGCAAGCTCATGTGCTATGCGATCGGCGCGCTGGCGCTCGATCTCGTCTGGGGTTATTGCGGCATTCTGAGCCTGGGCCACGCGCTCTTCTTCGCGCTCGGCGGCTATGCAATGGGCATGTACCTGATGCGCTCCATCGGACGCGAAGGCACGTATCAAAGCGATCTGCCGGACTTCATGGTGTTTCTCGACTGGCACAAGCTGCCGTGGTACTGGCAAGGCACGGAGCATCTCTGGTACGCGCTATTGCTCGTGGTGCTCGTGCCCGGCGTGCTGGCCTGGGTCTTCGGCTTCTTCACGTTTCGCTCGCGCGTGAAGGGCGTGTATCTGTCGATCATCACGCAGGCCATGACCTTCGCCGCGATGCTGCTCTTCTATCGCAATGAAACGGGCTTCGGCGGCAATAACGGCTTCACGGATTTCAAGCGCATCGCGGGCTTTCCGATCACGCATGCGGGGACACGCACGGTCCTCTTCCTCATCACGTTCGCGGTGCTCGTGCTCGCGTTCCTCGTGGCGCGCTGGATCGTCACGTCGAAACTCGGGCGCGTGGTGACCGGCGTGCGCGATGGCGAAGCGCGGCTCATGTTCCTCGGCTACAGCCCGCTCGCGTACAAGCTGTTCATCTGGACCGTATCGGCCGTGCTGTGCGGTATTGCGGGCGCGCTGTATGTGCCGCAAGTCGGCATCATCAATCCGAGCGAGATGTCGCCCGCGAACTCAATTGAAATGGCGATCTGGGTAGCGGTCGGCGGACGCGGCACGCTCATCGGGCCGATCATCGGCGCGTTCGCCGTCAATGGCGCAAAGAGCTTCTTCACGGCTTACTTCGCGGAGTACTGGCTCTTCTTTCTCGGCCTCATCTTCACGCTCGTGCCGCTCCTGTTGCCGAACGGAATCATGGGTCTCATCGAACTCGCCCGCCGCAAGACGCAAGGAGACGCCGCAGAATGACCGTGCATCATGCATTGATCGTCGACTTGCCGCCGATTCCTCATGCGCCCGGCGTGAACGAGCCGGAGCACAAGAACATCAACGTCAACTCCGGACTCGGCCATGTGCTCAAGCCCGGCGAGATCGACGTATCGCATGGAACGATTCTCTATCTCGAAGACGTGACCGTCAGTTTCGACGGCTTTCGCGCGCTCAACAAACTCACGCTGTCTATCGACGTGGGCGAGTTGCGCTGCGTGATCGGTCCCAACGGCGCGGGCAAGACCACGATGATGGACGTCATCACCGGGAAGACGCGGCCCGATGACGGCCGCGTGTTTCTCGGGCAGACGTTCGACCTCACGCGCATGTCCGAACCTGTGATCGCGCGCACGGGCATCGGCCGCAAGTTTCAGAAGCCGACTGTCTTCGAGAATCATCCCGTGTGGGAGAACCTCGAACTCGCGATGAAGACGGACAAGCGATGGTTCGCGTCGTTGCGCGCGCGGCTGGATCGCGCGGCGCAGGCCCGCATCGAAGAGACGCTCGAACTGATCCGCCTGCAGCATCAGGCGACGCGTCTTGCCGGCGAGTTGTCGCATGGACAAAAGCAGCGGCTCGAAATAGGCATGTTGCTCATGCAGCAGCCCGCCCTGCTTCTGCTCGATGAACCCGCTGCCGGCATGACCGATCACGAAACCATGGAACTCGCCGAATTGCTGAACACGCTACGCGGTTCCTGTTCGATGATGGTCGTCGAGCACGACATGGAGTTCGTCGCGGCGCTCGCGGGCGACAGCGGCAAGGTGACGGTCATGGCCGAAGGCAGCGTGCTCGCCGAAGGCACGCTCGATAGCGTGAAGCGCGATGAGGCCGTGATCGAATCGTATCTTGGCCGTTGATACCGGAACCACTCCATGCTCGAAGTCGAATCCCTCAATCAGTATTACGGCGGCAGTCACATTCTGCGCGACGTGAAGATGACCGTGCCCGAGGGCAAGCTCACCGTGCTGCTCGGCCGCAACGGCGTCGGCAAGACGACACTGCTGCGCTGTCTCATGGGCGTGGTGCCTTCTAAAAGCGGCAGCATCACATGGCGCGGCGCGAAGATCTCGTCGATGCCCACGCATGCGCGCGTCGCGAGCGGTCTCGCTTATGTTCCGCAAGGCCGCGACATCTTCGGGCGTCTGACGGTGGAGGAGAACCTGCTCGTCGGCGCCGCAAGCCGCAAGGCGCCCTCGAAGATTCCCGACCACATCTATGCGCTTTTCCCCGTGCTGCGCGAGATGAAGCATCGGCGCGGCGGCGATTTGTCGGGCGGTCAGCAGCAGCAACTCGCCATCGGCCGCGCGTTAATGAGCCAGCCGCAACTGCTCATTCTCGATGAGCCGACCGAAGGCATCCAGCCTTCCATCATTCGCGATATCGGCCGCACGCTGCGTCGGCTCGTCGATGAAATGGGCATGACGGTGCTGCTCGTCGAGCAGTATTACGACTTCGCCCGCGAGCTCGCGGACCATTATTGGGTGATGAGTCGCGGCGAGATCGTCGCGGGCGGCGCGGGATCGGAGATGGAAGCGCATGGAGTGCGCGAGCTGATCGCCGTATGATGGTGGACCGCTCATAACGCATTGCTTCCATGCATCACGAATCTCACGCGGCGCTCGCTCATCCCGATGTCTGGCGCGGCACGCTCGAACTCGGCTTTGCCCGGCAGCATGGCCGCACGGTATGCGCGCATCGCAAGCATGAAGGTCCGCTGCGCGTGCAACGTCCGCTCTATCCCGAAGGCGATATTTGCCATGCGGTGATCGTGCATCCGCCGGGCGGCGTCGCGGGTGGCGATCGTTTATCCGTCGATGTACAGCTCGGCGAAGACACGCATGCCGTTATCACGACGCCGGGCGCGACCAAGTGGTACAAGGCGAACGGCAAGCTCGCGACACAGCGTATCGACGTTCATCTCGGACGACACGCCAAGCTCGACTGGCTTCCGCAAAACAACATCGTGTTCGAATCGTCGAATGTGGAGCTTGCGTTCAACGTCACGCTCGACGAAGGCGCGACGGCCATCGGCTGGGATGCGATGCTGCTCGGCCGCGCCGCCGCCGGCGAACGCTGGACGCAGGGGCACATCAAGGCGGTGTCGCGTATCGCGTATAGCGATGGACGCACGCTGTGGTTCGAGCGCGCGCTGATCGATGCAAGCGATCCCTTGCGCGATGCGTCGCAAGGACTCGCGGGCTATCCCGCCTATGGCACGCTATGGGCCGTCGGACCCGCATGCGACGACACGTTGGCCGAGGTTCTCACCGCGCAGTTGCCGTTCAATGATGAGATGCGCGCGGGGGCATCGTGCGTGGCGCCGGGCGTATTGATCGTGCGCGCGATCAGCCGTTCGATGGAGCCGCTGCAACGCGTGTTGACCAATTGCTGGACTCAGCTTCGTCCGCTTGTGCATGGCGTCGCTGCGCAACCGCTCAGGTTGTGGACCACGTGAGCACGCACCATGGCGGCGCATGGTCGCGCCCCGCGTGTGTGCGCGAGCCCGTGTAATCAGCTATGCAACACATACGGCATAAGGCATTGGCGTCGATGGCACGGCTCTCGCTTTAGACCACGGCTCCAAGAGCCGCGCAAGCAACGCGGCCGTCACAAAGCCTGAAGGATCATCCATGCCGAAGCTCTTCTTCCGTGCGCGACGCACCGCTCTCGCCGCGCTCGCTGTCACGCCGCTTTTCGCCTTCACTGCTCCGGCAAACGCCGACGCGCTCGATACCATCGCCAAGAGCGGCACCCTGCGCGTCGCCGTGCCCGAGGACTATCCGCCGTTCGGCTCGGTCGGCGCCGATATGCAGCCGCAAGGCTATGACGTCGACATGGCCGCATTGCTCGCCAAGTCGATGAAGGTCAAGCTCCAGCTCGTGCCCGTGAACAGCGCGAACCGCATTCCGTATCTCACGACGAACAAGGTCGATCTGGTGATTTCGTCGCTCGGCAAAACACCTGAGCGAGAGAAAGTGCTGGACTTCTCGACGCCTTATGCGCCCTATTTCCAAGGGGTTTTCGGTCCCGCGGACATCAAGGTGGGCGGCCCGGCCGATCTCACCGGCAAGACCGTGGGCGCGACGCGCGGCGCGCTGGAAGAGATCGCGCTGTCGCAAATGGCGCCGAACGCCACCATCAAACGCTTCGAGGACAACAACGCGACCATCTCCGCGTTTCTCTCGGGACAGGTTCAGCTGATCGCGGCGGGCAATATCGTCGCCGCGGCGATCCTCGCGAAGAATCCGCCGCGTAGGCCTGAAGCGAAGTTCATCATCAAGGATTCGCCCTGCTTCGTCGGCATGAACAAGAACGAGCCGCGCTTGATGGCGAAGGTCGACGACACCATCGCGCAAGCTAAGAAAGACGGCACGCTCAACGCCATGTCGAAGAAGTGGTTCGGCCAGCCGCTGCCTGCCAGTCTGTAACGCAAGGCGCTAAATCGCTTGGCCTATCAACTGGAATTCGCCGACTTCGCGAACTACGCGGGCATGTTTGCGAGCGGCGCGGCGACGACGCTTGCGCTGACCGCCATCTCGACGGCGCTTGGCGTATCGCTCGGCGTGACCGGCGCGGCCGCTCGCGACAGCGATCGCGCATGGCTGCGTTCGCTCGTCGGCGGCTATGTCGAAGCGATTCGCAACACGCCGTTCATCGTGCAACTGTTCTTCGTGTTCTTCGGGCTGCCCGCGCTCGGCATTCATCTGAGCGAGTATGTCGCAGCCATTATCGCGATGACCTTGAACCTCGGCGCGTATTCCACCGAGATCATCCGCGCGGGCATCGCGGCGGTGCCGAAGGGGCATCACGAAGCGGCGGCGTCGCTTGCGATGTCGCGCAATGAAGCCTTTCGGCATGTCGTGTTGCCCCAGGCGCTCGCCAAGGTGTTCCCTGCGCTCACGAGTCAGATCGTCATCACGATGCTCGGCTCCGCCGTGGTCTCGCAGATTTCCGTGCCCGATCTGACGTATGCCGCGAGCTATATCCAGTCGCGCAACTTCCGCGCATTCGAAACGTGCTTTCTGGTCACCGCTTCGTATCTGGCGCTCGCGCTCGTCCTGCGCGTGGCGCTCAATGCAGCAGGCAAGCGTCTCTTCATGCCTTCCGTAAGCGCCAACAGAGGTCACGCGCGATGATCGAATTCACCTTCGCGCAGATCTTCGAGAACCTGCTGCTGGCCGCGCGCTGGACCGTCGTGCTGTCGATCGTATCGTTCGTGCTCGGCGGCATCGTCGGCTTCGCGCTCCTCGTGATGCGCGTATCGAAGTACGAAGTCCTGCGCGCGCTGGTGAAGGGCTACATTCAGGTATTCCAGGGCACGCCGCTCTTGATGCAACTGTTCCTCGTCTTCTTCGGGCTGCCGTTGCTCGGCATCGATGTGTCGCCCTGGGTTGCCGCCACCGTCGGGCTCACGCTGTTCACGAGCGCCTATCTAGCGGAGATATGGCGCGGTGCGGTGGAAGCGGTGCCGAAGGGCCAGTGGGAAGCATCGTCCAGTCTTGCCATGAGCTATATCGAGCAGCTTCGTCATGTGATTCTTCCGCAGGCCACGCGCATCGCCGTCGGGCCGACGGTCGGCTTCGCCGTGCAGGCGGTGAAGGATACGGCGCTCGTCTCCATCATCGGCTTCACGGAACTCACAAAGGCCGGCACGATGATCTCGAACGCGACGTTCCGCCCGTTTCTCGTGTATGGCCTCGTCGCGATCATCTACTTCGTTCTCTGCTATCCGCTGACGCGCTATGCGCGCACGCTCGAAAGGAAATGGCATGCCGCTCGTTGAAACGCGCAATCTGCACAAGCACTTCGGCTCGAATCAGGTCCTGAAGGGCATCGACTTCTCGGTCGAGCGCGGGCAAGTGGTGTCCATCATCGGCAAGAGCGGCTCGGGCAAGAGCACGCTGCTGCGCACGCTCAATGGTCTCGAGAGCATCGACGAAGGCTCGATCGAAATCGACGGCGAGCATATCGACGCGCGCCGCGCCGACTTGCGCGCGCTGCGGCTCAAGGTCGGCATGGTCTTCCAGCAATACAATCTCTTTCCGCATCTCACAGCAGGGCAGAACGTGATGCTCGCGCAAACGGTCGTCAAGAAGATTCATAAGGCGAAGGCGCGCGCGACCGCGCATACGGTGCTGGAACGCGTCGGCCTCGGCGACAAGTTCGATGCCTATCCGGAGCAGTTATCCGGCGGACAACAGCAACGCGTCGCCATTGCGCGCGCGTTGGCCATGAATCCGAGCGTGCTCTTGTGCGATGAAATCACCTCCGCGCTCGATCCCGAACTCGTCGGCGAAGTGCTGGCCGTCGTCGAAAACCTTGCGCGCGATGGCATGACGCTCATCATGGTGACGCACGAGATGCGGTTCGCGCGCAACGTGAGCGACAAGGTTGTCTTCATGCATCAGGGACGCGTGTGGGAATCCGGCGCGCCGGAACAGATCTTCGAACGGCCCGCGAGCGTCGAGCTGCAACGCTTCATTCAATGACAAGCCCGCTGAAAGCTCGCTCACAAAGCAGTCCAAAAACAGAAAGCAAGTGCTAGCATGACGAAGCCCATCGCCTACACAACAAGTTCATGAAACTCACGCCTCGCGAAAAGGACAAGCTCCTGATCTTCACGGCGGCGCTGCTCGCCGAACGGCGCCGCGCGCGCGGCCTCAAGCTCAATCATCCGGAAGCCGTCGCGTTCATTTCCGCCGCTTTGATGGAAGCCGCGCGCGATGGCAAGACCGTCGCCGAAGTCATGCATTACGGCACCACGCTGCTCACGCGCGACGACGTCATGGAAGGCGTGCCCGAGATGATCCCGGACATCCAGATCGAAGCCACCTTCCCCGATGGCACGAAGCTCGTGACCGTCCACCATCCCATTCCTTGAGACGCACGCGATGATTCCCGGCGAATACTTGATCGACGACGGCGAGCACGAACTCAACGCAGGCCGCGAGACCGTGTCCGTCGTCGTCGCGAACAGCGGCGACCGGCCCGTGCAGGTCGGCTCGCACTATCACTTCTACGAAGTCAACACGGCGCTGCTCTTCGACCGCGAGAAGACGCGCGGCTTTCGGCTGAACATCGCGGCGGGCACTGCCGTGCGCTTCGAGCCGGGACAGGAACGCACGGTCGAACTCGTCGCACTCGCGGGCAATCGTCACGTGTACGGCTTCAATGGCCTCGTAATGGGCCCTCTCTGATCAGGACATCAACGACATGACGCTACGCATCGGCCGCCGCGCATACGCGGAAATGTTCGGCCCGACCACCGGCGACCGCGTGCGCCTTGCGGACACCGATCTCATCATCGAAGTCGAACGCGACTTCACCACGTACGGCGAGGAAGTGAAGTTCGGCGGCGGCAAGGTGATTCGCGACGGCATGGGCCAGTCACAACGCACGTCCGCCGATGTGGTCGATACCGTCATCACGAATGCGCTGATTCTCGATCACTGGGGCATCGTGAAGGCCGATATCGGCATCAAGAGCGGGCGCATCTTCGCGATCGGCAAGGCGGGCAATCCCGACATTCAGCCGAACGTGACCATTGCGATCGGCGCGGCCACCGAAGTGATCGCGGGCGAAGGCATGATCGTGACGGCGGGCGGCATCGACACGCATATCCACTTCATCAGCCCGCAGCAGATCGACGAGGCGCTCGCAAGCGGCGTGACGACGATGCTCGGCGGCGGCACCGGCCCGGCCACGGGCACGAACGCGACGACCTGCACGCCGGGGCCGTGGCACATGGAACGCATGCTGCAAGCCGCCGATGGCTGGCCGATGAATCTCGGCTTTCTCGGCAAGGGCAACGCGAGCCTCCCCGAGCCGCTCATCGAGCAAGTGAAAGCCGGCGCCATTGGTTTGAAGCTGCACGAAGACTGGGGCACGACGCCCGCGGCCATCGACAACTGTCTCTCCGTCGCGGACGATACGGACACGCAAGTCGCCATCCACACGGACACGCTGAACGAAGCGGGCTTCGTCGAAACGACGGTCGCCGCGTTCAAGGGCCGCACGATCCACACGTATCACACGGAAGGCGCGGGCGGCGGTCATGCGCCGGACATCATCAAGGTGTGCGGCGAGCCGAACGTGCTGCCCTCGTCCACCAATCCGACGCGGCCCTACACCGTCAACACGCTGGACGAGCATCTCGACATGCTGATGGTGTGCCATCATCTGGACCCGTCGATTGCGGAGGACATTGCGTTCGCGGAGTCGCGCATTCGCCGCGAGACCATCGCGGCCGAGGACATTCTTCACGATCTCGGCGCGCTCTCGATGTTGTCGTCCGACTCGCAGGCAATGGGCCGCGTGGGCGAAGTCATCATCCGCACATGGCAGACGGCGCACAAGATGAAAGTGCAGCGCGGCGCGCTACCCGAAGACAACGCGCGCAACGACAACTTCCGCGCGAAACGCTATGTCGCGAAGTACACGATCAATCCTGCGATCACGCATGGCATCGCGCATGAAGTCGGTTCCATCGAGCCGGGCAAGTGGGCCGATCTCGTCTTCTGGGAGCCGGCGTTCTTCGGCGTGAAGCCCGCGATGATCGTCAAGGGCGGCATGATCGCGCTCGCGCAAATGGGCGATCCGAACGCATCGATTCCAACGCCGCAGCCGGTGCATTACCGCGAGATGTTCGCGACGCGCGGCGGCGCGCTCGGCAAGACATCGCTCACCTTCGTGTCGCAACTGGCGATGGAGTCGCGTATAACCGATCGTTATGGCCTGAAGAAACAGGTCGTCGCCGTGAAGAACTGCCGCAATGTGACGAAGGCCGACATGATTCACAATGCATGGCAGCCGTCCATCAGCGTCGATCCGCAGACCTATCAGGTGATCGCGAACGGACAACTGCTCACTTGCGATCCCGCCACCGTGCTGCCGATGGCGCAACGCTACTTCCTGTTCTGATCGTCTCATGCGTACCATCGACAAACGTCTTACCGCCAAACTCGCTTCCGTACTCATCAAGCGCGCGCCGACGCTGACGCTCGCTTTTGACGCGCGCTGCAAGAGCCGCCTCGCCGCCACGCTCGACAATGGCGAGGAAGTCGCGCTCGTGATGCCGCGCGGCACCGTGCTCGCGAACGACGATGTTCTCGTGGCCGACGACGGCGGGCTCGTGCGTATCATTGCAGCGGCCGAAGACGTGCTCGTCGTGCGCGCGGTGAACCCGCTCACGCTGATGCGCGTGGCCTATCACCTGGGCAATCGGCACACGCCCGTGGAGATTCACGCGGATCATCTGAAGCTCGAAGCCGATGCCGTGCTCGAAGACATGGTCGCGCGGCTCGGCGCCACCGTGACGCGTGAATCGCAGCCGTTCCAGCCGGAGACCGGCGCGTATGGCGGCGGTCACAAGCATGGTCATGACGAAACCTTCAGCGAAGACTACGCGATCGCGCAGAAGGTTTATCACGAACATCATGGGCACGATCATTCGTCGTGCGGCCATGATCATTCGCACGATCACCACCACAGTCATGCGCACGACTGAGCTCACTGCGCTCCTGCACCTCGCGTCGCCGGCGCTGCCTATCGGCGCGTTCAGTTATTCGCAGGGGCTCGAAGCCGCGATCGAACACGGCTTCATACGCGATGCCGACACCACGCGCGAATGGATCGCAAGCGGTCTCGCGAACGTGCTGGCGCGCGGCGAGTTGCCGTTCATCGCGCATCAAATGGAACGCTGGCGCGCGCACGATGCAGCATCGCTCGCGCATGCGAACGACGAGTACATCGCAAGCCGCGAGTCCGCCGAACTGCGGCGCGAAACCGAGCAGATGGGATGGTCCCTCGCGCAACTGTGCGCATCGCTCGAATGGGGCGATGCGGCGCGCCGCGACACGCTCGCCGCGATGAAGCCCATCGCGCAACCGACAGCGTTCGCATTCGCCGCATATGCCCACGATGCCGCGCCCGATGCCGCGCTTGCCGCGTATGCGTTTAGCTGGGTCGAGAATCAGGCGGCCGCCGCGTTGAAGGCCGTGCCGCTCGGTCAACTCGCGGGCCAGCGCATCATCGTCGCGTTGCGTGGGCCGATAGACGAAGCGGTGGCTCGCGCGCTGGTTACATCGCCCGATGAGATCAACACATTCGCGCCGCAACTCGGCATTCTTTCCGCGCGGCACGAGTCGCAATACTCGCGGCTCTTTCGCTCGTAACTTCTCTGCTTAGAACCGATATCGCATGAACGCTCCCGCTTATTCCGCCGCCGCTCGTCGAACGAAGAAACTGCCGCCGCTGCGCGTGGGCGTCGGCGGACCGGTCGGCTCCGGCAAGACGACGCTGCTCGAAATGCTCTGCAAGGCGATGCGCGATCGCTACGATCTCGTCGCCATTACCAACGATATCTACACGAAGGAAGATCAGCGTCTGTTGACCGTCGCCGGCGCTTTGCCCGCCGAGCGGATCATGGGCGTGGAAACGGGCGGCTGTCCGCATACCGCGATTCGCGAGGACGCGTCGATCAATCTGGAAGCGGTGGATCGCATGGTGTCGCGCTTCCCGGATGCAGATATCGTCTTCATCGAATCGGGCGGCGACAATCTGGCCGCGACGTTCAGCCCCGAACTCTCGGACCTGACCATCTACGTGATCGACGTAGCGGGCGGCGAGAAGATTCCGCGCAAGGGCGGGCCGGGCATCACGAAGTCGGATCTGCTCGTCATCAACAAGACGGACCTCGCGCCTTACGTGGGCGCGAATCTGGACGTCATGGCGTCGGATGCGAAAAAGATGCGCGGCGAGCGGCCGTTCGTCATGTGCAATCTGAAGGCGCTCGAAGGGCTCGATAGCGTGATCGCGTTCATCGAAAAGAAGGGCCTGCTCATCGGCTGAATGCCGCGCGGCCACCGGCGAACGGTGTCGCCAGCGGCCGCGCAGTTCCGGCTAACAAAACAGTTCAGCGAAACAGTTCAGCGCGGCCCGTGCCGCTGCTTCGCGCCGCCGCCCGCGCCGTGGTCCTTTCCGGCCTTGGTGTGATTCGCCGCATGCTGGCCGCTTGCGGGCTTGCTGCTGCTCGTCGTCGCAGGCTTGCCGGACTGCTTTTCTGCCTTGACGTCCTGCTCGGTCTTGCTGGTGGGCGGAGCTGTCTTCATGCTGGAGTCCTCTTCGTTCGCACAACGTTGAAACGATGCTTATCTCGCATGCGGATCGATCCGCGTGTGCCGGTCGCCTGTTTCCGACCGACCGTGCGCTTTACGCCTGTTGCTGCATAGGCAATCGATCCATTCATCGTTTCGCAAGCGTCATTCCACGAACCGCATCTAGTCGGCCTGACCGAGCCGCCCGCTCTCTTCTTCCAGCATGACGCCGAGGATTTCTACCGTCCGTTCCGTCGCTCCGCGATGCCGCGCCGCGAACGCCGCCGCCGCCGCGCTCATCGCGATGCGACGCGCCTTGTCGTTGAACAGTTCGCGCAAGCCCTGAGCGAGCGCCTGCGGACTGTCGACGCGCAACGCCGCGCCCGCCGCGATGGCGTCGTTGGTCGCCTGCGTGAAGTTGAACGTATGTGGCCCGATCAGCACCGGCACGCCCGCCGCGCACGCTTCGATCAGATTCTGCCCGCCGAGCGGCAGCAGACTTCCGCCGATGAACGCGAGGTCCGCGGCCGCGTAGTAAGCGCCGAGTTCGCCCATCGAATCGCCGAGCAAAACCTGCACGCTCGACGGCAACGGCGGCGGCACGTCCGCGCCCGATCCCGCCGCCACGGGCTTCGGCGCCCACACGGAACGGCGCGCGCTCGTCATGCCCGCGGTCGCGATCAGCGCGGAGACTTCGTCGAAACGTTGTGGATGGCGCGGCACGAGAATCAGCAGCGCGTTCGGCACGTTCAAAGCGGCGAACGCGCGCAGCACGAGCGATTCCTCGCCTTCGCGCGTGCTCGCCGCGACCCAGACGGGCCGCTCGCCGATGGCCGCGCGCCACGCCTGCCCGCGCGCGACGAGCTCGGGCGGCGCGGTCATGTCGAACTTGAGATTGCCGAGCACGGCCACGTTGCGCGCGCCGAGCGCGGTGAGCCGTTCGGCGTCCGAAGGCGTCTGCGCGAGCACGCGCGAAAAGCCGCCGAACACTTCGCGCACCGGACGCCCGAAACGCGCTGCCCGCCGATACGACCGCTCCGACATGCGCGCATTCGTCAGCACGAGCGGCACGTCGGCGCGACGGCATTCGTCGATGAGCGTCGGCCAGACTTCCGTCTCCATCACGATGCCGATCGACGGCCGCCACGCGCGCAGAAAACGCCGCACGAGATGCGGCAGATCGTACGGAAGATAGCTGCGCATCACGCGATTGCCGAACAGCTCGACGCCCGTCGCGCGGCCGCTCGGCGTCATGTGCGTGATGAGGAGACGCGCTTCCGGATGCGCCTTCATCAACGCTTCGATCAACGGCTGCGCCGCGCGCGTCTCGCCGACCGACACCGCATGCACCCAGATGAGCGGCGCGAGATCGTCGGCGCGGCGCGCGGGGCCGCGCCCGAAGCGTTCGCCGATATGCTCGCGATAGCCGCGCTCCTTGCGCGAGCGGATCAAAAGCCGCAGCACCGCGAGCGGCGCGACGATCCACCACATCGCGCGATAGATCGCCCTCAGCACGACAGCCGAGAGCGGCGCAGCGGGCGCGGACGGGGCGGAACGAGCGCCGCTCAAACGAGCGCCCTGCCCTTGAGCCGTTCGAGGATGCCGAGCGGCGCGTGATCGGGCCGCGCCATCGCTTTCACGGGCAGGAAGAAGGTCTGCTCCATCATGAACTGGCCGGACATCACCGCGTGCGATGTCTGATCGGAGAAACAGACCCACACCGAGCCGGGCGGAAACGGCATGGTTTCCTGCGGCGAGGACTTCTGATAATCGAGGTCGGCCTTCATCGCGTCGTGCAGATGCAGCATGAGATGGTCATACTCGCTGCGCTTGCTCTTGGTGATGTGCAGCAGATTCATGAGCCACGCCGAACCCGGCGCCTGCGGCTTGATATCGGGCAGAAAGCGCCGCGCCATCTGCTCGAACGGCTCGCCGACACGCCACACGCGCGGCGTACCGTTGGGGTTCACATTGGTGAAGACGCGCAGGATGCGCTCGCCGTAGTTGGGGCGCGACGGAAAGGCATCGACGTGCAGGCGGCTGTCGTCCTTGCGCCACGACGTTTCGCGCGTTTCCACCTGATGCAGCCGCAGGCTCGTCGGCGCGACGCGCAGCTTGCCGTCGTATTCGGGAAAGAGGCCGTCGACGAGCAAGCGCGCATTCGCCTGATACCGCGCGATGAGCGAGCGCACCGCCGACTGCATCACGTTGTCGCCGAGCACGCCGTTGAGCGCGCCGCCGTTGGGCGCGAGGCTGATGTTCTTGCGCTTCGGGTCCGCGATTTTCGGGTCGAGCAGCGCGCGCTCGCCGCCTTCGATAGCAAAGCGCAGATTGGGAAAATAGAGGACCTTGCCGTCTTCCACGCCGGCAAGCAGCGCCTCGCGCGGCACCGACAGGTTCTTGCCCTGCCAGTCGCACGAAGTCACTTCGATGATTTGAGATTCCGTCATGTGCTCTCGAACTTGAGTTGGCTCGCGCACGGCGCCAAGGCGACTGACCCGACGCGTTACAGCAGGCCGAAACCTGCGAGCGCGGCCTTCACTTCCGAGAGCGTCGGATGCCGGCTCGCGTCGCCCAGGTTGATCACGTTCGGCGACCAGTAACCGCCTGTGCGCCATGCGGTCGAGAAATTGTACAACTCGACGGTCGGCCGCTTCAGCGCTGCGGCAATATGAACGAGGCCCGTGTCGACGCCGACGGTCGCGGCTGCGCCGTCGATCAGACCGACCACTGCGGGCAGCGAGAGCTTCGGCGGCACGATGGCCGCCGCGCCGAACTCCTTCGCGAGCTTTTCGCTCGTCGCGCGCTCGGCCTCGCTGCCCCACGGCAGGACGATGGACGCGCCGCGCGTCACGAGCGCCTGTCCCAGTTCGATCCACGCGGCTTCGGGCCATTGCTTGTCCGCGCGGGACGTGGCGTGCACGAAGGTGACGTACGGCACCGGCAGATTCAGCCCGAGCGCGGACACGGCGAGCGCGGCGCGGCGCGTGTCGATGCCGAAGTCGATGTCGTCGGTCGTCTGCGGGCGCGGCAAATCGAGCGCGGCGGCGACAAGCTGGCGCGTACGTTCGACGACATGCGTGCGCGGCTCGATCGGCACGCGCCGGTCATAGAAGAAGCGCACGGGCCATTCGAAGCCTGCACCGTCCGTGCGATTCGCGAGCCCGACGAGCGGCCCGCGCGCCCAGCTTGCGACCCATGCGGTCTTGATGAGCCCCTGGCAATCGATGACGAGATCGTACTTTTCGGCCGCCAGTTCACGCCGGAACTTGGCGATCTCGCGCCAGTTCGCCGCGGACGCGAAGCCCTTGCGCCAGCGTCTGAGCGAGAACGGAATCGCGCGGCGCACGCCACTGACCAGTTCGACGAGGCTCGCGAAACTCTCTTCCACGAGCCAGTCGATTTGCGCATCGGGATAGCGGCGGCGAATGTCGGCGATGGCCGGCATGTTGTGAACGACGTCGCCAAGCGACGACACCCGGACGATCAGGATCTTTTGCACGCTGTGAGAAAGAGGCGCTGGCTCGCGCGACGAAGAGGAAACGGGAGCGGGGATTTTAGCGCGGGTTGGTTGGGAGGCGGGGTGGTTCACGAGTCGGGGAAGCTCTTTCGCGGCAAAAAAAATCGGTAACATGCTGATGACCGGTGAAGCTGAACCGAATATCCGATCAAGAAAGGAGTACGCGATGGGAACGCGTTACGAACAGGACGTCGTGGCATGGGCGCGCGAGCAGGCAGCACTGCTGCGTGCTGGTAACTTCTCGGCCATCGACGTGGAACATATCGCAGAGGAAATCGAGGACGTGGGCAAGAGCGAGCAACGAGAACTATCGAGCCGCATGGCGGTGCTGCTGGCGCATTTGCTCAAATGGCAATATCAGCCGGGACGCCGTGGTTCGAGCTGGCAACGCACGATCAAGGAACAGCGCCGCGCCGTGGGCGTGGCGCTGCAAAAGACGCCCAGCCTGAATGCTTCATTGCGCGACCCGGATTGGCTCGTAGGTACATGGGCCGATGCCGTGTCCAAAGCGGCTGAAGAAACGGGCTTGGATGTCTTTCCGGAAGAACTTCCGTGGTCGGCTGACCAGATCCTCTCGCCCGCGTTCTACCCCGAATAAGCAAACAAAAACGGCGCGACCTCCCGATCGCGCCGTCTTCGCAAAGCCCCGATCAGAACGGCAGCTTCGCGTCCGCCTTCTCCGCCAGAATCACGCGGCGGAAGTCTTCCTGAATGCGCTTCAATGCTTCTTCGCTATCCGCTTCGAAACGCATCACGACCACGGGCGTCGTATTCGACGAACGCGCGAGACCGAAGCCATCCGGGTATTCGACGCGCAAGCCGTCGATCGTCAGCACGTCGTCCGCGCCTTCGAACTTCGCCGATTTCTGCAGGCGCGAAATGAGTTCAAAGTTCTCGCCCTCTTCCAGCTTCAATTGCAGTTCCGGCGTCGACAGCGAGTTCGGCAGGTCGTTGAGCAGCTTGCTCGGATCGTCCACGCGCGACAGAATTTCGAGCATGCGCGCGCCCGTGTACAGGCCGTCGTCGAAGCCGTACCAGCGGTCCTTGAAGAACACGTGGCCGCTCATCTCGCCCGCGAGCGGCGCGCCCGTTTCACGCAGCTTCGCCTTCACGAGCGAGTGGCCCGTCTTCCACATCACCGGCTCGCCGCCCTGATCGCGTACCCACTTCGCGAGATTGCGCGTGCACTTCACGTCATAGATGATCTGGCCGCCCTTGTTGCGCGACAGCACTTCCTGCGCGAACAGCATCAACTGACGATCGGGGTAGATCACCTGGCCGTCCTTCGTCACGACGCCCAGACGGTCGCCGTCGCCATCGAACGCGAAGCCCACTTCGGCGTCCGTTTCCTTCAGCGCGCGAATCACGTCCTGCAGATTCTCGGGATGCGCCGGGTCCGGGTGATGGTTCGGGAAATTGCCGTCGATGTCCGTGAAGAGTTCGACGAGCTCGCAGCCGAGCGCCTTGAAAAGACGCGGCGCGAGACCGCCCGCGACGCCGTTGCCCGTATCGACGACGATCTTCATCGCGCGCACCGGCTTCACGTCCGACACGATGCGGTCGAGATACATCTGCGATACGTCGAACTCGGTGTAGCTGCCTTCGCCCGAGCTGAAGTCGTCATTGACGATGCGCTGATACAAGCCTTGAATCTGCTCGCCGTAGATGGCCGCGCCGCGCAGGACCATCTTGAAGCCGTTGTAATCGGGCGGATTGTGGCTGCCCGTCACGACGATGCACGAATCCACGCGCCGTTCGCCCGAAGGCAAAGGCAGCGGCACGCTCGCCGCGAAATAGCCGACGGGCGTGGGCACCATGCCGATATCGACCACGTCGACGCCCGCTTCGCGCAGGCCGTTCGCGAGCGCGCCGACGAGTTCGGGACCGGAGAGCCGGCCATCGCGCGCGACGACGACCGAATCGCCGCCCTGCTTGCGGATCTCGCTGCCGAACGCGCGGCCGATGCTCTTCGCGACATCGCTATCGACCGTCTTGCCGACGATCCCGCGAATGTCGTACGCCTTGAAAATGGACTGGGATACTTGGCTCATGAGATGGCTACCTCTTCTGTATTTAATTGATGAATTCTCGGCGATGCAGCCATAAGGGCGTGCAGGTCGTGACGATATGAGCGCGCCCGACCACACCAGCATGCGCGCGAACGACTGCGAGGCATGACATGACGAATGCTGCGCATGCGTATTCAAGCATCGCGAAACAGGCAAGCCAGTTTGAAAGCTCGTGCGAAGGAAGCCTTTCCGTTCGCACTTATAATCGCTGTCTTTCAGCGCCTTCGACGTTGCGCGCCGCGGTTCAAGCCTGCGCATTCATTCTAATCCAATGCCTATACGCTCTTTCGCCTTCTGCCCGACGAATGAGGCGCGTTCGCGCGCAAACGCACAAAACTTGACCCACATTCACGGTGATACGCGTCCCCGGACGCTACTGCACAGCGAACAGGTTCCAGTAGCACGCCGCATGCCTGAGCCTCCGGACGGACAAAGCGCATGAAGATGCTCATGCGCTCGGGTAATCCGGACGTCGCCCGCGCGCTTACCAACATCGTCTGGCTGGGGCTCGAACGGCTCACGCAGATCGCTGTCGCCATCGTCATTTCGGGCCTGCTCGCGCGCTATCTCGGCCCCGATGCGTTCGGCAAATGGCAATACGCGAACACGCTCTTGCTCGTCATCGCGCCGATCACATGGGTGTGCGGCGCGGAGATTCTGGTGCCGACCATCGTCGCGAAGCCGCCCGCCGAAACCGGCGCAGTGCTCGGCAGCGCGTTCGTGCTGCGCATGAGCGTGTCCGTCGTCGCGCTCTTGCTGACGTGGGCATGGATCGCGGTAGGCGGCGTGGACCCGCTCGTCGGCGCGATGCTCGCGGGGCTTGCCGTCACCATGCTGTTTCGCGAGCCGTTTATCGGCGTCATCAACGCGTGGCTGCAAAGCATGACCTACAGCAAGCCGCAATTGACCGCGAGCATGTTCACGGCCATCGCAAAGGCCGCGCTCGTGTATCTGCTCGTGCGCATGGCCGCGCGCGCGTCGGGCTTCGGCTGGCTGTGGGCGCTGGAAGCCGCGTTGATCGGCGCGGCGCTCGTCGTCTATTACATGCGACGTCATGGCGGCACGCTCGGCTGGCGCTTCGATCGCACGCTCTTTCGGCACTTCGCGAGCGCAGGCACCGTGTTTTGGCTCGGGCTCATTTGCATGTATCTGTTCCTGAAGCTCGACCGGTTGATGCTCGCGCATCGCGTGTCGTTCGCGGAGCTTGGGCTCTATTCGGCCGCGCAACAGTTGAACGAGAACTGGATCGCGCTCGCGCTGATGCTTTCGCAAACCATCGCGCCGGCGTTCGTGTATCGCGTGCAGGAAACGCCGCGCCTCAAGCGCAACCTGCTGCGCCTCTTCGCGATGACCGCCGCGCTGATGATCGCGGGCGCCGCCGTTCTCGATGCGCTCGCGGGCTTCATCATCGCGCGCGTGTTCGGGCCCAATTACGCGGGCGCGGCGAGCATCTTTCGCTGGGCCGTGTGGCTTTCGGTGCCCGCGGGCATCGAGGCGATCGGCAATCTCGTCGTGTTGAAATTCCAGGCGAGGTACGTGCTGTTGTCGAAGTGGCTGCTTGCGCTCGCCGTCGCATTTGCGGTGAACGCGTGGGCCATTCCCCGCTTCAACGGATACGGCGCGCTCGTCGGTCTGGCGGCGGGTTATCTCGCGGCGGCGTCGGTCAACTTCTACTACATTCGATTCCGGCTGCGCGCATGAACGCCCTATCCGATGTCGCCATCCTCATGCCCGCGTTCAACGGCCAGTCCGAAGTGGAACGCACGCTCGCGTCGTTTCGCGAGGCGTCGCCGGTGCGCGTGTTGATCGTCGATGACGGCAGCACGCCGCCGATTGCCGCGCCTTTCATCGACGGACTCGACATCGAGATCCTGCGCATGGCGAAGAACGTCGGCATCGAGCGCGCGTTGCAAGCGGGCATCGACGCGCTCGCCGAACGCGGCGTCCGCTACGCGGCGCGCATCGATGCGGGCGATCTCGCGACGCCCGGCCGCCTCGCGAAGCAACGCGCGTATCTGGAGGCGCATCCGCATGTGGCGGTGCTCGGCATGTGGACGCATGTCGTTGCGACGAACGGTGCGCCGCTTTTCGACCTTACGCCGCCCACCGATACGGCCGCGATCCGCCGCGCCATGCTCGCGCGCTCGTGCTTCGCCCATCCGTCGCTGATGCTGCGTGTCGATGCGGTGCGCGAAGTCGGCAACTATCGCGCGGACTATCGCGCGGCCGAAGACCTCGATCTGGTGCTGCGTCTCATGGCGCGCTACGACGGCGCGAATCTGCCGGAATTCGGCCTCTTTTACGAACTGAACGAAGCGGGCATCAGCGCGACCAAGCGCCGGACACAAGCGCTGTCAACGCTGCGCCTGCAATTGCGTTACTTCCGTGCGGCGAATCCGTTCGACTGGATCGGCGTCGCGAAAAGCATCGCTCACTTGCTGCTGCCCTATCGCGCGCTGCGCGGACTCAAGGCGAAGCTCTTCAAGGCATCGTCGCCGGCATGAGGCCGGCGGCATCGCGCGACACAACCATAAGCACCGGATGAACAAAGCCAAGTCCAGCCTACGCATCGCCCTCGTGTGCAACACGGCGTGGGCCATCTACACGTATCGTCGCGGCGTGCTGCGCATGTTGACCGAACGCGGCGCGCAGGTGACGATCATCGCGCCGCGCGACCGCACGTTCGAGCCGCTCATCGAAATGGGCTGCCGTTGCGTGGAATTGCCGGTGGCGTCCAAAGGCACGAACCCGCGTGAAGATCTCAAGACGATGATGGCGCTGTACCGCGAATATCGCGCGACGCGTCCGCATCTCGTGTTCCATTACACGATCAAGCCGAACATCTACGGCTCGCTTGCCGCGATGTTGGCGCGCGTGCCGTCCATCGCGGTGACGACGGGTCTGGGCTACGTGTTCATTCAGAAGAGCCGCACCGCGCAGATCGCCAAGCGTCTTTATCGCTTCGCGTTCCGCTTTCCGCGCGAGGTGTGGTTCCTCAATCGCGACGATCATCAGGCTTTTGTCGATGAGAACCTGCTCGCGCATCCCGACCGTGCGCGTCGTTTGCACGGAGAAGGCGTCGATCTGGATGACTTCTCGCTCGTGCCCTTGCCGCGCCGCGAAGACTTCGTGTTCATACTCATCGGGCGGCTGCTGTGGGATAAGGGCGTCGCCGAATACGTCGAGGCGGCGCGGCGTTTGCGCCGGCGTTATCCGCACGCGCGCTTCCAATTGCTCGGGCCCGTGGGCGTGGATAATCCCAGCGCGATCAGCCGCACGGACGTCGAGGCGTGGGAACGTGAGAATATCGTCGAGTATCTGGGCGAAGCAAACGATGTGCGCCCGCTCGTCGCGGCGGCCGATTGCGTCGTGCTGCCGTCGTATCGCGAAGGCGTGCCGCGCACGCTGATGGAAGCCTCCGCGATGGGCCGCCCGATCGTCGCCACCGACGTCCCCGGCTGCCGCGAAGTGGTCGAACACGGCGTAAACGGCCTGCTGTGCGAGGTCAAAAGCGCCGACAGCCTCGCCGAACAACTCGAACGCATGCTGACGCTGCCGATCGAAGAACGCGAGGCGATGGCCCAACGCGGCCGCGAGAAAGTCGCTCGCGAATTCGACGAGAAGAACGTCGTCGAACGATACAAGAGCACAATACACGCCATTACCGGCATTTCACTCTGATTTGCGCTTCCTGGAGAGCACATGATGAACGGCAACATGTCGCCGAACGACGCTGGACAAGATACCAAGGGCACGATTCTCGTGACGGGCGGCGCGGGCTTCATCGGTTCGCATACGTGCGTCGAATTGCTCGACGCGGGTTACGACGTCGCGGTGATCGACAACCTCGTCAATAGCCGCGCGGAATCGCTGAACCGCGTGGAGCGCATCACGGGCAAGCGCGTCGCGTTCTATCAGGAAGACGCGCGCGACGAAGCCGCGCTGAACCGCATTTTCGACGCACACGCCATCACCGGCGCGATCCATTTCGCGGCGCTGAAGGCCGTGGGCGAATCGGTCGCAAAGCCGATCGAGTATTACAGCAACAACATCGGCAGCCTGCTCGCCGTGCTCAACGTGATGCGCGAACGGAACGTCCGCAACTTCGTGTTCAGCTCCTCCGCAACGGTGTACGGCGTGCCGCAAAGCGTGCCCATCGACGAGAGCTTTCCGCTTTCGGCGACGAACCCGTATGGTCAGTCGAAGCTCATCGCCGAACAGATTCTGCGGGATCTCGAAGTCTCCGATCCGTCGTGGCGCATCGCGACGCTGCGCTATTTCAACCCGGTCGGCGCACATGAAAGCGGCTTGATCGGCGAGGACCCGGCAGGCGTTCCGAACAACCTGATGCCGTATGTCGCGCAGGTCGCGGTCGGCAAGCTGGACAAGCTGCGCGTATTCGGCAGCGATTACGACACGCACGACGGCACCGGCGTGCGCGACTATATTCATGTGGTGGATCTGGCGCGCGGCCACATTGCAGCCATCGACGCACTGCGCTCGCTCGATCGCAGTTTCGTCGTCAATCTCGGCACGGGCCACGGTTATAGCGTGCTGGATGTCGTGAAGGCGTTCGAAGCAGCCTCGGGCAAGCGCGTGCCGTATGAACTCGTGCCGCGCCGCCCCGGCGATGTGGCCTCGTGCTACGCCGATCCCGCCGCCGCCGCGAAGTTGCTCGGCTGGCGCGCGGAACACGGCATCGAGCGCATGTGTGCCGATCACTGGCGCTGGCAGTCGCAGAACCCGCAAGGGTTCGCATAAAGCGGCGCCGAGCCTCGCATCGTCCATTAGCGGCGATGCGAGGCGGCTGTCATCAACTGGTCTACTTTCATGCTTAGTTTCGCGCTTGCTTTTCTGGTCTCGCTCTTCGTGACCTTGTTGATCGTGCGCTTTGCGCACTTGCAGGAAGGCGTGCTCGGCGATACCGATCTCGCCGGCGTGCAGAAGTTTCACGCGCGGCCGGTTCCGCGCATCGGCGGCGTCGGCATTCTGTGCGGACTCGCCGCCTCCGCCGTGCAATTGCGATGGAGTTATCCGCTCGTGTCGGGCGGCATCCTCGGCATCATCGCGTGCGGCTTGCCTGCGTTTCTCTCCGGGCTTCTGGAAGACTTGACCAAGCGCGTGACGCCGCTCGTGCGTCTCATCTGCACAATGGCCGCTGCCGGTCTCGCGTATGCGCTGCTCGATATCGCGGTGACGCGCATCAGCGTGCCGCCGCTTGATTTTCTGCTCTCCTACGCAATCGTTTCATGCGCTGTGACGGTGCTCGCCGTGGCGGCGCTCGCCAACGCGGTGAACATCATCGACGGCTTCAACGGCCTCGCGTCGATGGTCACGTTCATGATGTTCGCGTCGCTCGCTTACGTCGCGTTCCAGGTTCACGATCCGGTCGTGCTGTCGGGATCGCTCATCATGATGGGCGCGGTGATGGGCTTCTTCATCTGGAATTTTCCCGCCGGCCTCATCTTTCTCGGCGATGGCGGCGCGTACTTCGTCGGCTTCATGCTCGCGGAACTCGCGATCATGCTCGTCATGCGCAACCGCGATGTATCGGCATGGTATCCGGTGCTGCTCTTCATGTACCCGATCTTCGAGACGTGCTTCTCGATCTATCGCAAGAAGTTCATTCGCGGCATGTCGCCCGGCATTCCGGACGGCGTGCATCTGCATATGCTCGTCTACAAGCGGCTGATGCGCTGGGCAGTCGGCGTACAGAACGCGCGCGAACTCACGCGGCGTAACTCGCTGACGTCGCCCTATTTGTGGTTGCTGTGCCTCATCGCGGTGATTCCCGCCACGCTCTTCTGGCGTCATACGGTGCATCTGTTCTGCTTCGTCGTGGTCTTTGCGGCCACATATGTCTGGCTCTATGTCAGCATCGTTCGCTTCAAGGTGCCGCGCTGGATGGTGTTTCGCCGGCCGCATCCGATGAAGAAGTAGTCCATTGCGCACGACGACAACGCCGCCCTCCTCCGGGCGGCGTTGTCATTTTGGTGCCTTATTTCAGGTGCTTTGCGAAGAAATCGGCCGTGCGCGTGTTTGCGAGCTTCGCCGCCGCTGCATCGTAGTGCGCGCCATGATGGCGCGCGAAGGCATGGTGACAGCCCGGATACGTGTACGCCTCGATGTTGGCGTGACCTTGAACGGCGGCCAATACGCGATTGCGCGCATCGGCATCGATGAACTCGTCCTGTTCCGCCAGATGAATGAGCAACGGCGCCTCGATCTTCGGCAACTCGCTCAAGTGCTGGTCCGTGCCGCCGCCGTAGTAAGAAACGGCGGCGTCGATATCGGTGCGCGCGGCCGTCAGAAACGATAGCAGGCCGCCCAGACAAAAGCCGACCGATCCGACCTTGCCCTGCACCTGTTCTAGACCGCGCGCGAAGCCGATGGTCGCGGCGATATCCTCGACGCCCGTGTTCAGGTCGAATGCGTTGTAGTACTTCATCGCCTGCTGCCACTCGGCCTCGGTGCGATCGGTGAGATTCACATTCGGCTCGAGTCGCCAGAACAGGTCAGGACATAGCGCGACATAGCCTTGTCGCGCGTATTCGTCGGTGGTTTCGCGCATGTCGCCGTTGATGCCGAAGATTTCCTGCAGAACGACGATGGCAGGCGCGGGCGTTTCCGCCGGATACGCGACGTAGGCGTCGAAGTCGCCATCGGGCGTCGAGATGCTGAGCATGTCGGACATGTGTGTCTCCATTGAGCGGCACTACGCTATTTCATAGGCGAAAAAAGAAACGCGCGCCAGCATCGAATAGCTGGCGCGCGCTGCGCATTTTTCCGCGACGCGTAGAACTTGCCGCTTCAGGCCGTCGCAGGACGCGGCATGCGTTGCGTCACGTCTCGCGCGACGGCGAGATAACGCGCGGCCGTATCCGCAAGCGTCAGGCCGTTGAGCGGCCGGTGCGCGCGTGGCTGGCCGAGCGCGACGACGAGCGCATCCGCATAGGCTTTCGTATCGTCGGGATCGCACAGGCGCACGCTCGGAAAGTCCGCCGCGAAACTGAACGGACGAATCGTGCTCGCGACTACAGGCACGCCGGACGCGAGTGCTTCGAGGAACGCGATGCTGTGTCCTTCCGACCGAGAAGGCATGGCAAACACATTCGACGAGAACAGCAGTTCCGCCACGTCGGAACGCGGACCTTGCAGACTCACGTTCTTCGAAAGCCCGAGCTTCTCGATCAGATCGCCCACGGCCGCGTGATACGCCGGATCTTCGATCACGCCGCACAACAGCAGCCGCGCATCCGGCACGCGCTGAACGACTTGCTCGAACGCGTGCACGGTCGAAAGCTGATTCTTCACCGACGTATAGCGCCCGATCTGCACGATTTGCTGCGATGCGTGACCCGTCGTGCTCGCCGAACGCATCGAGAAGCGGGACATGTCGACGCCGTTCGGAATGAGCGTCATTGAAGGATGACGCCCGACCGCGCCGACGTAATCGTCGATATTCGCGGGCGACACCGCGATGACCGCGCGCGCCCGCCGCGAGAGCATGCGCTCGACGCGCCGGAACATGCGGCTCTCGAAGTCGTTGGTCGCCGAGTGCATCACATAGACGACCGGCACCGCGAGCGGCAACATGCGCGCATAGAACGCGGGAATGGTCGCGTGCGCGAAGAGCACGTCCGCCTGATAGGCGCGGATCGTCCGATGCAATTCCAACAGCTTGCCGAAGCGTCCATGCATGCGGTCCGGAAAAAGACACTGCACGCCGTTCGCGACGAGTTCCGCCTGCAGCGCGGTGAAGTCGTCATGCGGCGGCATGAGCGACGCAATGGCCACCGTCTCGCCGCTTCTTTGCTGATGAATCGCCAGGTCTTTCGCCAATACCTCGGCGCCGGAAAGTCGCGGCGCCAGGACGAGATGTACGATGCGCATTTCAAGCCTCTCTGACAATGCGATAAAGCATCCACGCCGTTGCCGATGCAAGTCCCGCGGTCATGGACCACGCGATGCCCGTCACGCCCCACAGATGCGTGGCGATGGGCACCGTCACGCACAGCACGACTGCCTGCACGATGGACGCATGCGTGGCCACCTTCGGCATGCCGCTCGCGCGCAGCCACGACACGAGCACCGCGATCACCGCGCCGATCGCCATGTTGATGACGAAGATGCGAAAGAGCGGCACCGCCGACAGCCACGCCGGCCCGAGCACGAGATTGAAGAGCGGCTCGGCCGCGACGCGCAGTGCAACGACGAGCACGGTGAGCCCCACCGCCGCGAGCAGCAGATAGCGGCGAAAGAGCTTGCGCGCCCCCGCGACATCGCGCCGATGATGCTCCGAGAAAGTCGGAAACAGATACTGCGACATCGCGATGGCGGCATCGGCAAGGAGCATTTGCGCGAGCTTCGACGACATCTGATAGGCGCCCAATTGCAGCGGCCCGAGCAGCTTCGCGACGACGACCTTGTCGAACTGGTTCAGCAGAAGATTGACGACGCTGCCCGCCCAGATCCAGCGGCTGAAGTTCACGTAATGCGAAATGCCCGCGAACGAGAAGCGGATAGGCGGACGCGGCGACATGGCGGTCCATGTCAGCGTCGTCTTCAATAGCTCGCCTGCAACGAGTCCGATCAGCACCGAGTACGCGCCCGCGCCCGACAACGCGCATGCGAGGCCGACAGCGCAGTCGGTGAACGCCGCCGACGTCTCCACGCCCGCGAGCTTCTGAAAGCCGCGTTGCCGCGTCACCGTGAAGTACGCAGGCGATGCGACGCCCCGCACCATCGGCAATACGGCGGCAAGCAGAATCAGCCCGATGGAGCCGCCCAAGTGGAACTGGCTCGTCATGAACGGCGCAAGCGCGGCGATCAAGAGACCGATCACTATGCCGCGCATCGCGAGCGTGGCCCATACCGCGCCGAGCTCGCTTTGCGAGGGCGCATCGCGTCCCTGCACGACGGCTTGTGCAAGCCCAGTATCGGACAACGCTTCCGCGATCGCGACCGCGAGCAGCGCGATGCTGACCGCGCCGATCGCTTCAGGCCCGAGAATGCGGCCGATGGCGAGAAACTTGAGCGCGACGAAGCCGCGCACGACCACTTGTTGAAGGAGCACCCAGAAGGCCGCATCGTGCTCGAACCGCGCGCGTGCTGGCAAGAAGGATAGCCGGACAGATCTCACTCACATTCCCCGTACTGCTGCATTTCGATTCGTGGCGCCGCGATATGTCGGTATCGCGTGCGGTCCACCTTGCGCGTCGCGCGCGCGTCCTGTCCGAATGACAGGTACGCGCGAGGCCCGCGCTTCTTTTCAGGCGACTGTGGGAAAAATAGCGTGGCCGTCGGGGTTGCGGACGCCAACGCGTAGCACTATTCGGCAAGGGTGCGCGTTATCGCGGGTTGACGGTTGGCGTTTGGTGTTCTTCACCACATCGCGCGACGCGGATAAGCGCTGAAATATGGCCATTCAATGCGCGGGCGCGGTGTTACGTTCGATCTCCGACGACACACCATGTCTGATTAGAAAACACCATGACGGATGCCACTTCACGATGAACGATACCGTTCTCATCATCGAGCCTGATTTCAGCGGTCACCGCTGGCGTTACGCGCAATGGGCCGCGAATGCTTATATGGAAGCGGGCTTGCGCTGCCTGATCGTCACCGAGCCGCGCAATGCCGGCCATGCGCTCGTGAAGCAGATCCAGGAGCAAGGCAGCGATGCGCTCGGCATCACGTTCGTTGCGCCGCCGGAGCACGGCACGCGCAAGGGGCTCGGGTCCATCAGCTATATGCGCGCGCATGCGAACTTCAAACACGCCTATGCGGTAGCGAGCCGCGAACGCAAGGTGGCGCTCGTCGTCGTGCCGTATGTCGACTACTTTCTGCTCGCGTTGCCGTTTCTGCGCTCGCCGTTCGGCAATACGCCGTGGGTCGGCGTCACCATGCGCTCGAACTTCCATCATCATCTCGTCGGCGTGCGCGCGCCGCGCCGGCCTCTTATCAATGCGGTGAAGTCGCGGCTATTTGCGCGTGCCATTCGCGTGGGCGGCATGAAGACGCTCTTGACTATCGACCCGACGCTGCCCGACTGGTGGAAGCGCAACGGCGGCCATGCGCACGGAACGAGCATCGACTATCTCGCCGATCCGTTTCCTGACGCGCATGCTGCGGAGCCATCGGCGGCGAGGCGCAGGCTCGGCCTGTCGAAAGGCATGCACGTGCTCGTCTATGGCGCGATCAACGACCGCAAGGGCATCTTCGAGTTGATCGAAGCATTGGCGCAGCGTAAGGACGGCGTGCACACGCCGAAGCTGGTGATCGCGGGTGCTCAGGACAAGGACGTACGCGCGCTGTTGAGCGAAGCCGCAGGCAAGCTCTTGCCCGCGCCGATGGTGCTGGACCGCTTCATTTCGAGCGAGACGGAGCTCGACCTCTTCTCCGCCTGCGATGTCGTCTGGCTCGGTTATAAAGGCCACTACGGCATGAGCGGCGTGCTCGTGCAGGCATTCCGCTTCGGCAAGCCGGTCATTGCAACGGCCGATGGTCTGATCGGTTGGTTCTGTCGCACGGGCGAGCTAGGACCGGTGATCGACGATCTCACGCCGGGCTCGATCAATCGCGCGCTCGACGATGTTCTCGCGCGCCGCAAGCGGCCCGTCGTCGCCGGACATCTGCTGGAGCGCAATACGCTCGGACAATTCAAAGAAACACTGCGCCAGGCGATCGCCTGACGCAGTCAGCATGACGCCGGTTCTTGCGATCATCGCAGGAACCGGCTGATTCGCATCAAGCCTGCTTTCCGACCACTTCCACCGCGTCCACCACCTTCTGCGTTTGCGCTTTCCGCTTCGCGGGGAAGAGCGCATCGCGCATGCGCAGGAACGGGAACTCCACCGCACGCGTCGTCACATACCCGACCACGATCGCAATGGCGAACTGAGCCGCCATGATGACGCCCCACGCGGGTATCGCCGGAAGATGCAGCGCGGCCGCCTTGCGGATGAGGATATCGCCCGGTGCGAGCGCCAGCGAATGCCACAGGTAGATGCCATAGGAATACACGCCGATCCACCCGATCAGCCGATAAAGCCGCGACTCGCGAATGCGCCCCGAGTACTCGACCGTCAGCACGATGAGCGCGCAGAACCCGATGGCCTGCACGGTATAACCAATGCTTTGGTCCAGCTCCACGTTGCGCGTGCCGAACACGAGCCACAGCACGAGCCCCGCGACGGCGGCCAACAACAGGCCCTTTCTCTCTGCGATACCGCGATACACCGCAGGCTTCAGCCAATAGAGCGCGGCGAGCATGACCCCGAACAACAGGCTGTCGATGCGGTATTGCGTATAGAAGAACGTGCCTTCCAGATCGCCGTGATAGACCGCGATGGTCCGCGCAATCAGCACCGCGACGCAGATCGACGCAAGCACGCTGAGAATCGTGTTGATGCGCGTCTGCCACCGCGCGAACACGATGAGCAGCAGCGGCAGGAACAGATAGAAGTGCTCTTCGACCGCGAGGCTCCACGTCTGCGCAATCGACGAACCAAAATAGTTCTGCATGTGCGTGAGGTTCTGCACGAGGAACGTATTCGTCGGATGGCGTCCCACCAGCACGTGAAAGAGAATCAGCGCGTAATACGCGGGCCAGATCTTGAAGAGGCGTCGCACAATGAAGCGCGTCGCGTCGATGCGTCCTTCCTGCGCATACTGCTTGAGCAGCAGGCCGCCGACAAGAAAGCCGCTCAAAGTGAAGAACAGATTCACGCCTTCGTGCCCGAAGCTCTTGAGCGGATACTCGATGGCGGCAATGAACGCGCTGCCGGTCGGGTATGAGTGAAAGTGATACCCCATGACTGCGATGATGGCGAGTCCCCGGATGAAATCGAGCTCGATCGATCGATTGGGTCCTGGCATGCGTGTGGCGCCGAAAAGGCTCATGGCCTTCCCCCCCTTCTGCGATGGTCTTATGTTGCTTATGTTGTATTGGATGCCTCGCCGCCGGGAGTCCTCATATCGGCGCACGCACGCGCATCGCGGATGTCATTTGGTCAATGCCGCCACTGACCCGTGAGGGCCAATTGGCGGCATGACCATAATCGTTCCGGAATAGCGGCGTGATCCGCCAGAATCGCATCGTTGCCGGACAGCGCCGCGCGCGCTATGCGGCATCGACAACATAGCCGTTGGCGCTCTACAAAGGGCGCTTGAGCGAGCGTGGCGCGGCGCACATGGGCGACCGTCGTTTCTCGCCGAACGCTAGTCGCAAAACGCCGCCGCGACGGCGTGCGCTTTTGGCCGCTGATATATTCGACCCACAAATACGGGGTACCCGGGGACCGTCGCTCAAGCTGATTCAAACACACAACACGCGACACCAGGCTTCCAGGGCACGAAGCGGATCCAACCGCGAGAAGTAAAGCTCGACGAGCTTTGCCATCTAAAGAGAACGCCATGCGCAACAAGTTCGCCGTCGTCTGGATCTGGCTATTTCTGCTTCCGCTCGCATTCGACTTCAAGGGCGCGGAAACGGCCAGCAAAGCCATCCAGATTCTCCTCACCGTTCCCGCGATATTCGCAGGCGGCGCGCTTTTGCTGATCGCGCCACGCTTCGCGCAACGCTCGCGGCTGCGCACATGGGTCACGTCGCTGTTCATGCTGACCATCGTCGGCAGTATCGCGACGCAACTGATCCAGGGCAATGATTCGGGCAACTACATGCGCGTGATCCTGCCCTTCGCGCTCATGCTGCTCGGCTATCTCGTCGCGTGCCGTCCGTGGGATTCGCAACGCCTCGAGCAGTTCGAACGCGCGATGTACTGGTCGATGATCGCCTCGCTGATCTTCAGCTTCGTCTATGGCATGGCCACGGGCGGCGGGCTGGAGAACGTGCGTTTTCGCATCGTGTCGGTCACGTTCCTTTGTTTGCAGGGGCTTCTGCTGCATGAGTTCGTCATCGCCAAGCGCATGACCAAGTTCACGGTGCTGCTCTTTCTTGCGACCGTCGTAATCGAGCTGTTGAGCGTGACGCGCAGTCTGCTCGTCGGCACCGTGCTCCTCTTCGCTTATGCGACGTGGCTTGCCGCGCCGTCGGTCAAACATCTCTTCACGGCGGCGCTGCGCGCAATCATGATCGCCTCGCTGCTCGGCGCAATGGTCGCCGCGTCCGCCGCGTTCTTTCCCGGCGTGGCCGAGCACTGGTCGCAGCGCCTGAACTTCGCGAAAGCCACCGAATCGGGCCGCGATCCGACGACCATCACGCGTCTCGCCGAAATGAAGGACCAGTACGATCAGACGACGTCCGACACGCTCGCGGTCCTCGTCGGCAAGGGCTACGGTCACGATTATCGCTATTCGCCGACGTACTTGCCGGACCTCGCGGGCCAGTTCACGAAGAAGGACTTTTACGCGATCAAGGAATGGGCGGCGGGCCATAACTTCTGGGTCTATCAGTTGTTCGCCGGCGGCATTCTCTTCGGCATCGCATTGCCTGCCGCCGTGCTGTGGGCGCTCTACCGCGGGTCGATGGCGTACCGCTCATGGCGCAATCGCGCGCCCGACGCGATGTATCTGCCGGTGCTTGGCCGCGCGTTGCTGGTCGTGGCCGCGCTGCCCGCCACCTCCGTCGGCGGTAATCCGCTCGGCAACCGCTTCTCGGGCATCGTATTCGGCGTGGCGCTCGGGCTGCTCGTCGCGGCGTTTGCGCGGATCGCTCATGCCATGCGCACGCAGTCGGTGAATCGACGTTCGTTCAGGACGCCTTACGGAAGCGCGAACGACGATGTTCACGCCGACTGGCGCCCCGAATGGCGTCCGTACGGCCCGCAGCCGGAACTGAAACCCGCGCAAGCACCGGGACTCGCACATGAGCATCACGGCGAAAACCGTCACGACGCGCCGCCCGGAGCGAGCAGCTTCGCACCGTCCGCATAAAAGGCTTCGAAAAGCCAGCGGGCCTAATACGCTAACGAATCGGGGATCGTTTCGCCATGAAGATTTTGCATCTGCTTTCCACTGTCGATCCGCGTGCGGGCGGCCCAACCGAAGGCGTGCTGCAAAGCGGCCTCAGCATGCGGGCGATGGGGCATGAAATCGAAGTTGTCTCGCTTGATGCACCGGATGCGCCGTATCTCGGCGCCTTTCCGCTGCGTCTGCATGCACTCGGCCCGTCGCGCGGCTTCTATGGGTTCTGCCCGCGGCTCGTGCCGTGGCTGAAGGAGCATGCAGCACGTTTCGATGCGGTGATCGTCAACGGTCTCTGGCAGTACCACAGCTTCGGCGCGTGGAAGGCATTGCGCGACAGCGACGTGCCCTACTACGTGTTTCCACACGGCATGCTCGATCCGTGGTTCAAGCGCACGTATCCGCTCAAGCATCTGAAGAAGTGCCTGTATTGGCCGTGGGCAGAGTATCGGGTATTGCGCGATGCGCGGCGCGTGCTCTTCACGACGCAGGAAGAACGCTTGCTCGCGCGCGAATCGTTCAGGATGTATCGCGCGAAGGAAGAAGTCGTGGCGTTCGGCACGCGTCAACCGCCCGCCGATTCGACCGCATTGCGTCAGGCGTTTCTGTCGAAGTTCCCGCAGCTCGCCGGCAAGCGTTCCATTCTGTTTCTCGGCCGCATCCATGAAAAGAAGGGCTGCGATCTGCTGTTGAAGGCTTTCGCAGCCGTACGCGATATCGACGCCCGCGCGCATCTCGTCATGGCCGGCCCCGACGATAGCGAATGGGCCGCGCAATTGCGCACGCTATCGAAGGAACTGCGCATCGAGGACCGCGTGACGTGGACGGGCATGTTGAGCGGCGATCTCAAGTGGGGCGCGTTCCGCACGAGCGATGCCTTCGCGCTGCCTTCGCATCAGGAGAACTTCGGCATCGCGGTGGCCGAAGCGCTCGGCTCCAAGCTGCCGGTGCTGATCTCGGACAAGGTCAACATCTGGCGCGAAGTGCAGGAGGATGGCGCGGGCATCGTCGCGAGCGATACGGTCGAGGGCACCATCGACGCATTGTCGACATGGTTGCGCATGGACCCACAGGCCGCAGCCGCGATGCGCGAACAGGCGCTCGCCACCTTCATGCAACGCTTTCACGTGGAAGCCATGTCGAAGGACCTCGCGCGCGTGCTGCGGGAAACGGCCAACAAGCGCGACGGCGGTCTCACGCGAGGCATGCTGTCCGCTTCCTTCGAACGTTATTGAGCCGAGCGTAAGTATGCGGCGAAGCGGTTTTGCGCCGCGATGATCTTGCTCGCGCAGTCGTCGTAATCCGAACCCCGCGCCCGTTCCGGGCCATACATGCCGCGACATTGCGCATAGAGCGCAATCGTCGCGCCATTGCCATTCGCCACGCGCGTCGCCGAATAAACGGGCTTGCCCGAACGCGAAGGCACATCCGTCTCGATGGCCACCGCATCCGCGCGAATCACCGGCTGATTCGAATTCTCTTCGATATAACGCTTCGTCAGCGTCCACATCGCATCGCATTGCGCGGCGTCGCGGCACGCGACGGTCGCATTGCGCTGCGCCACATCGAGCGAGCGCTCGGAGTACGAGAACCCTTCGGCACGCTGCGCCTCCTTTTCGGCGGACGAGCATGCAGCGAGCAACAACGAAGCAAGCGCGAGAACGGTGAGCTTTTTCACGGCGAATGAGCGATGAGCGAAGACGGAATGCGATTATAGCGACGACCGTTTCGCCAAAAGAAAACGCCGCCGGTCGGTCGACCGGCGGCGTCCCCTTTCCCCAAACGCCGGCTTTTAAGCCAGGTCTCCCCGCATATGCATTGCCGAAGCCGCCATCGGAAGGTCGGCTGGTGTCTCGTTACGAAGCGGCGTGCCCGACGACGTGACGAGCGTGCCGATCGTGTCGTCGCCCTTGATGACGCGCCCCAGATGCGCCGCAAGCCTCAACGTCAACGCGGCGATCGTGATGGTCGGGAAGTTCGCGCCGACCGTCGGGAACACGGAGCTGCCCGCCACATACAGATTGCTCATGCCGTGGATCTTGAGGTTGCGATCCACGACGCCCTGCTTCGGCGAATCGTGCATGCGCGTCGTGCCCATGTGATGCCACGTGCCTTCGAGTTGCGCGGGCCACGGCTTGCCTTCGAGCGGCTCGTCGAGCGTCACGTCGGCCACGCCGCCGCGTTGCAGTTCCGCCGCGATATGCGCGACGGTACGGTCGAACGTGCGCTTCACCAGTTCCGTCACCTGCCAGTTCACCTTCACGCGATTCATGCCGAGCGAGTCTTTCTGCGCGGACAGCGTCACGCGGCTGTCGCGGTTCGGCTCCGCCTCGACGATCGTCTGAATCTTCACTTCGGTGATGAGCGGACGCGGCTGCAACAAGCGCGCGAGGCCGAAGCACGCGGTATCGACCGGATGCGCGAGCATGGTCATGACATCGCCGGTCATGCTGTAGCCGGGCTGGTCTTTCTTCAAGAGCGCCTGTTTCGCGCGAATCAGGGCTTCGGAGCCCTTCGTGTTCTCGCCACGGAACACCGAATAGAACCATGCGCGTGCGTTGAGCAGCTTCTCGCGTTCGAGCACTTGCTGCGTGAGCGCGAACTGAGACGAGATGAACGTGCCGTGCGCGGACACCGCCTTGTTCTGATAGTGATACTTGATGTCGTAGAGCTTGTTGCGCGCCCATTCCTTCTTGAAGCGCACGTTCGCCGACATGATCCGCGGATGGTCCATGAAATAGCGGCCGACGAGATCATTGCCATTGCCGACGCCCGCTGCCTGCACCTTGTTCGACGACAGCAGAAGGCGCGCATTCTCGATGCCGCCCGTCGCGAGCACGAACACCTTGGCGCGGATCCCGAAGCGGCGACCAGACAGCGTGCCGACATCGATCTTCGTGACCGAACGCGCATCGCCATCGGTATCGATGTTCAACGCGTTCGCGAAGAGGAACACGCGCACGTTCTTCGCGGCCAGCAGATGCTTGCGATACACCTTGCCGAAGCGCACGGGCGGGCTGAACTGCGAGATCGTGTCGCGCACGTTGCCGCTCGGGAACGGATGGCGCCGCACGTCCGGGCGATGGATCGCCGCTTCCCAGTACGCAGGGTCGAAGTTGTTCTCGCCGAGCTGCAACAACGCATGCGTGCGCGCGTAGTAAGGACGCAGCTCGTCGAGCCCGAACGGCCAGCCGCTGTCGGCCACCCAGTCGCGCTTTTCGAAGTCCCACGGGTCGAGCGGCCGGCACCATCCGCCCCAGCAATTGCTGCTGCCGCCGAGAAAACGGCTGCGGCAGCCATCGGCGAATTCGTAAGGAACCCCAACGTTTTCGCCGCGATACAGGTCGCGCGTTTCGTCGTCGGCGCGGTATCCGCCGCTTTCGAGCAGAACCGCGTCGATGCCTTGCTTTTCCAGTTCCAGTGCAAGCGTGATCCCCGCCACGCCCGCGCCGACGATACAAACCGTGGTCTCTATGACTGCGCCCTGGTCAAGGCTGCGGCTGTCAATGAACATTCCCCGTGCTCCTTCTTGTTTTATGCTTAAGCGGTGTCGCAGGATCGCATCCGGTGTGTGGTCCCGACAAGATCACTGCACTCTCGACTGCCAATATCCATTCACGCCGGGAAGCGTTTCCTGATGAAGCGCACCGGGTTACCGCCGTACACGCCTTCCGCTTCCAGCGAGCGATGCACCACCGACTGCGGCGTAACGAGCGCCGAGCGGCCAATGGTGACGCCCATCTGCACGACGCACCTGGATGTGATCCAGACGCCGTCTTCGATCACGATCGGTGCGACCTGCAAGTCCATGTTGCCGGCGGCATCGTGCGATCCCGTCGTGAGAAACGTCCCCTGCGAAATGCAGACATTCGAGCCGATGCGAATATCGGTCTGGTTATAGATCCATGCATCGACGCCGAACCAGCAGTCGTCGCCGACGCTCAAATTCCACGGTGCTTTTACCCGGATGGGATGCGGCATCCGACAGTTCCTGCCAATGCGCGCGCCGAACGCACGCAGCAATGCGACCCGCACGAACGAAACCGGTATGAGCTTGTTATTGATGAAGCATGCTTCGACGAAGAACCATACGAGCTCGATCACGAAGCTACGCTTCGCCACGAAGTTGCCCGGGCCCGCGCGCGACAGGTCGATCACCTTGCCGCGTCTCGCGGATGCCTCGCGCACGCCGTCGAAGCCGTCACTGCCGGCCGCGCCGATGCCTCGCTCGTCGATCGCTCTGTCCATGATTCCCCGCCCGTTTCGCTGTCCGCCTGCTGCGCCTCGCGCGCAAGCGACTTTTTATTGGCCTCGTATGACGGCGCGCCTTGCACGCGCGCATCCGTGTCGTCTCGCTTCTTCGTTCAAGACTGCATACGGTGAACGGATTATCAGTGAACGTTAAAAAGCGCCATGTGCGGTGCGGCACGGTTGGCCGTAACGGCAAGACTTTTGGCGCTGGCGGCTGATGCATCGCTCTATGCTGCATTCGAACGTATGAGCCGCGTGACGTAGCGTACCGATAAGCCGATGCGCGCTCTGTATAACGCTTAACGTAATCAGCCAGGAGAGACCATGAAACACGAGCTACGCGCGGCGCTCATGCCGCTTCTCATCGCTGCATTGGGGCCCTGCGCGCTCGCTGCATCGTCTGTCGCGCATGCGGGCAACTTCGCCGATGCCGCCATCAGCAAGCAGCAGGCGGGCGGCGGCGTGCCGTCGGAAATGGATTTGCTTGGGAGTCCGGATATCTATGCCGATCCATACGGCGCGCCGACCAACGGGCGGGGCGGCCAGCGTGGGCCGATCACCAATGCGCAAACAGCGCAGGGCATCTCGCCGACGGATAAGCTGCTCGCGCAACAGAACGGATACGTGGGCAATCCGGGCGCCGGCGCGCAGCTGCGGCGCGTGGGACGCCAGGGCGACGCCAAAGCGATGCTGATGCCGCAAGGCGCGGCCGCCACGCTCTATCCGACGGCCAATGGCCTGAAGGCGCCGGCCAAAGCTGCGCGGGCGCGGGACATCTATAAGTCGCCTTATTGATGAAACGACGCGGTGATACGGCGCGTCGTGAATAACGCGTCGTATCACCGGCAAGACTGCTACTCGATCTTCTCGACCTGCGGCAGAATGGGTGCCCGCTCCGCAATGCGCGCGATGGACATGTCGACGGCATCGCTCAAGCGGGTGTCGGCCGTATCGCCGATCAGCGACTTCAAACGTTCTTCGAGCCGCGCGAACACCGACTGCGGCGACAAGCGTTCCTGCGCGAACAGGCGCCCTTCTTCGCCGTAGCGCGCACGCAGCGCCGGATTCCGAACGAGCATGGTGATGGCGTCCGTCAATGCCTCGACGTTCTCCGGCGGGATCACCACGCCGCGTCCGGCTACCGCCTCATACAGCTCGGTGCCCGGCTGCGCCATCGCAACCACCGCGCGCGCGCTCGCGAACATGCCCGTGAGTTTCGAAGGCATCACCAGATCGGCCACGTCGCCGCGTTGCGGCAACACGTGAATGTCCGCAAGGTTCAGCAATTCGTTGAGACGCTCGATAGGCTGCAACGAAAGGAAGCGCGTGTTCGGCAGATCGGCGCAACGTTCCTGCAGCTTCTTCTTGGTCGCGCCGTTGCCGCAGAACACGAACACGATATCGTCGCGTGCGGCGAGCGCAGCGGCGGCCTCGGCCAGCACTTCCAAACCCTGCTTGGCGCCCATGTTGCCCGAATAGAGCACCACCTTCGTGTGCTCGCCGATGCCGAGTTCCTTGCGGAAACTGCTCGGACCGTCGATCGGGTAGATCGCGGTCGTATCGACCCAGTTCGGGAAGTGGAAGGCGTCGGCAGGCGCGACGCCTTTCTTCACCGCGCGCTCGACCATCTTGTCCGAGATGGACGAAACCACGTCGAAGCGTTTCATCAGCCAGCGTTCGAATGCGAGCGCGCTCTTCGCCGCGCGTGCGTTCTTCAAGAGGCCGAGATCGAACGCGGCGTCTACTTCGAAGTCCTGAATATGCAGCCATGACCGCGCGCCGGTCAGACGAGCGAGCGCGAGCGCGCCCGGCGCGTTCATCAGACTCGGCGCAATCGTCATCACGACATGCGGACGCCACAGCGCATGCGCGATGAGCGCAGGCAGCGACGCCAGCGCGAACGAGCCGAGATGCAGCATGCGCTTCGCGCCGCTCGGCTTTTTCGGCACCCACAACGGCGCGCGCCACAGACGCACACCCTTGCGCGTTTCGAAGCGATGCCGCCAGCTTGCATAGCCATCGCCGATCTTCCATTCCGGATAGTACGGCGGCGCACAAACGACGCGCACGTCGTGCCCGTTCTGGGCCAACGCTTCCGCCATTTCCGCCGTGTATTTGCCGGTTCCCGTCAACTCGGGCGCATAGTTCAGCCCGTAGATCAGTATTCTCATGTGGTCCCTCGCCCGACAATCGCGCCCTGAGCCCCGAACGTGCCCTTTCGCCCGCAAAGCGCCAGCCATCGGGACGCGAAGACCGCGGCCCGACGGCGTTTCACCCTTCCCCTTTCCGTTCGTCCTCCTTGACGTCTTCCCCGTTGGCAATTTCCACCGACTACCGAACCGTCAATTCGTCAGCAACAGCGCGCAACCCCGCGCGATGTTCGCCGCAGCCGAAGGCGGATCGAAACGCTGAATCACATCGGTACAACGCTTTGCGACGCCTGCCGTATCTGCGAACGCTTCGAGCGACTTGAGCATCGTCCGATGCAGGCTCGCGACATCGCCTGCGGGGAACGAATAGCCCGACACGCCCTCGACCACCAGCTCCGGCACGCAGCCGCAACTCTCGCTCACGACCACCGGGCAACCGTGACTCAACGCTTCATTGGTCACGAGACCCCACGGTTCGCGCTTGCTCGGCAGCACCATGCAGGTGGCGCCGAAATATTCGCGCGAGAGCGGCTCGTCCTGAAGGCTGCCCAGGAAATGCACGGCGTCTTGCAGACCGGCTTCGGCCACCTGCTTCTTCAGATCATCCCCGAGAGGACCGGTGCCGACTATGCGCAATTCCGCATTCGGCACGTTCTTTCTCAACTGCTTGAACGCTTCGACGAGCGTATCGATACCTTTTTCCGCCGACAAGCGCCCAACGAACAGAAACACCGGCTTATTGCCCTGCCGATGCGCCAGGCGATCGTCCACCACCGTTTCCGGCGAGAACGAGCGCGGCAGCGCGGCGGCCTGGCACGGAATGAAGATCTTCTCCTGCTTCGCGCCGAGCGACATCAGATACTCGCGGCTGCGCGTGCCGAATGCGAAGTAGCCGTCGCACAACGCAAAGAACACGCGCTTCGGAATGGACGTCAACATGCGGCGCGGATTGTCGCGTCCGGTTGAATCGCAGAACACGGCGCGACGCTTTCCGGTCACGATGCACGCTGCCATCATCGCCCAGTATTCGGGGCGGTGATAACCGGGAAGAACCACGAGATCCGACTTCGCCTTCAGCACTTCCCACACGAGACGCACGGTCATGCGCCACGTCGGCACGTCCTCGTAGCAGCCGCTGTAAAGCTTGGTCATCGGATAGCGGTGATACGAGTAATCGACATCGGAGAAGCCGATGCGATCATGCTCCGTATCGGCGATCTGCACCATCGAATAGCGGATGGAACCGGACCCCGCGATGTTGTGCAGCGCCGACAGCACCGCCCCCTTATGCCGCGACCAGACGACGTTATGAAAGATGGTCACTGAAGCCATTTTTGTTCTCCCTTGACTGGATGCGACGCGTTTCAGGCAGCGACGGGCGCCGGCTGCATGGATGCGTAGCGATCGAGGAAGTCGCGATAGGTCGCGCGAATGCCGTCTTCGAGGCCGGTCGACGCCTTCCAGCCCATGCCTTCGAGCTTCGAGACATCAAGCAGCTTGCGCGGCGTGCCGTCCGGCTTGCTCGCATCGAACACGAGCTCGCCTTCGAAGCCGACCACGCGGCAAACCGTGTGCGCCAGTTCGCTGATGGTCAGGTCATGGCCGACGCCGACGTTGAACACGCCTTCGTTGACGTCGCTTTCCATCAGGAAGGTCGCTGCATCGGCGAGGTCGTCGACATGCAGGAACTCGCGACGCGGCGAGCCCGTGCCCCACACGGGCAGCGTCGCGTCGCCGCGCAGCTTCGCTTCGTGTGCCTTGCGGATGAGCGCGGGCAGCACGTGGCTGCTCTTCAGGTCGTAGTTATCGTTCGGGCCGTACAGGTTCGTCGGCATGAGCGAGACGAAGTGCGTGCCGTATTGACGGTTGTACGCCTCGCACATCTTGAGACCCGCGATCTTCGCGATGGCATACGCTTCGTTGGTCGGCTCGAGCTCGGATTGCAGGAGATACTCTTCCTTGATCGGCTGCGGGCACGCCTTCGGATAGATGCACGAAGACCCGAAGAACACGAGCTTCGAAACGTTCCAGCGGCAAGCCGCGTGGATCACGTTCGTTTCGATGGCGAGGTTCTCGTAGATGAACGAGGCGGGCATCGTCGAATTGGCGAGAATGCCGCCGACGCGCGCCGCCGCTAGGAACACGACGTCGATCTGCTCTTCTTCGAAGAAGAGGTTCACGCCGCCCTGATCCGTCAGATCGAGATGCGCCTTGGTGCGCGTCACGATGTTGTCGTAGCCGGCTGCGCTCAGACGGCGCACGAGCGCCGAGCCGACCATGCCGCGGTGTCCCGCGACGAAGATACGTGCGTGCTTGTTCATGGCTTACTCGTGATGTTCGAGAGCCTTGAAACCGGCGAGCGTCACGAGCGCGTCGCGACGGGCGATCTGATAGTCCGCGCGGACCATCTCCTTCACGAGGGACTCGAAGGAAGTCGACGGCTTCCAGCCGAGCTTGTCGTGCGCCTTCGTGGGGTCGCCCAGCAGCGTTTCGACTTCGGTCGGACGGAAGTAGCGCGGATCGACCTTGACGATCACCTGGCCCGGCTTGAACTTGGTGTCGCGGTTATCGATACGATCGACGATACCCACTTCGTTCACGCCCTCGCCTTCGAAGCGAACGTGCACGCCCAGTTCGGCGGCCGCGTGCTGCACGAATTCGCGCACGCTGTACTGCACGCCCGTGGCGATCACGAAGTCTTCGGCCTGTTCCTGTTGCAGCATCATCCACTGCATTTCGACGTAGTCGCGCGCATGGCCCCAGTCGCGCATGGCGGACAGATTGCCGAGGTACAGATCTTCTTGAAGGCCCACGGCCATGCGTGCAATGGCGCGCGTGATCTTGCGCGTCACGAACGTCTCGCCGCGCACCGGCGATTCGTGGTTGAACAGAATGCCGTTGCATGCGTACATGCCATACGCTTCGCGGTAGTTCACCGTGATCCAGTAAGCGTAGAGCTTCGCCACGGCATACGGGCTGCGCGGATAGAACGGCGTGGTTTCGCGCTGGGGGATTTCCTGCACGAGACCATACAGCTCGGACGTCGAGGCCTGATAGAAGCGCGTCTTCTTTTCGAGGCCGAGAATGCGGATTGCTTCGAGGATGCGCAGTGCGCCCAGACCGTCGGCATTGGCGGTGTATTCCGGCTCTTCGAACGACACGCCCACGTGCGACTGCGCTGCCAGGTTGTAGATTTCGTCGGGCATCACGCGCTGGATGATGCGCACGAGGCTCGTCGAATCGGTCAGGTCGCCGTGATGCAGGAACAAACGCTGGTCCGGATCGTGCGGATCGCGATACAGATGATCGATGCGGTCCGTGTTGAAGAGCGAGCTACGGCGCTTGATGCCGTGAACTTCGTAACCCTTCTCGAGAAGCAGTTCAGCAAGATACGACCCGTCTTGCCCCGTAATACCCGTGATCAAAGCAACTTTGCGGTCCATGTTTAACCTCTTATTCTGCGGTCTGAAGTTGGCGCGCGGCGACGCGCCATCATTGTTATTTCTGTTTTCTGCTCGCCTTATTCGGCGATGCTCTCGTAGCCGTAGTAGCCGGCGTAGGTGCTGCCCATCAAAATCTTCGATTGCGGAACGTCGGTGAGCAACACGCCCTTCATGCTCACGCCCCCGTGATGCAGGCGCTTCATCGTCTCGCCGATTTCCTGCACCTGATTCTTGCCGTGGCGCACGACGAGAAGGCTCGTGCCCGCGTGCTTGCCGATGACCGTCGCGTCAGTGACAGCCAGCACAGGCGGCGTATCGACGACGACGAGGTCATACATCTGCTTCAGTTGCTCCAGCACTTCGCCGAGGCGATCGCTGGCGAGCAGTTCCGACGGATGCGACGGCAGCGAGCCCTTGGTGATGAGGTCCACGCCCGGCAGCACATCGTGCAGGATCGCGCTCGACACGTCTGCGCCCATCAGCACATCCGAGAGACCCGGCGAATGACGCACGCCGAAGTGCGAGTGGATGTCGCCGCGACGCATGTCGCCATCGATCAACAGCACGCGCTTTCTCGTGGATGCAACGAGCGTCGCGAGATTCACCGACAGGAACGACTTGCCCGCTTCCGGACGCGACCCCGTGAGCATCACCACGTTGTTGCGCGCATCGGCCATTTGCAGTTGCAGCGACGTACGCAGGCCGCGAATGCCTTCCACCGCTGCGTCTTCCGGCGCCTGAGCGGCCAGAACGTGCAGACCTTCGCGACGCATGCCGACCTTGCGTTGCAGGCGCAGTTGCTGCGTGCTGCGCGGCACGATGGCGAACACACGCACGCCCAGTTGCTTTTCGATCTCTTCCGGACGCTCCACGCCGCCATACAGCGACTTGCGGATGAACGCGACGATCACGCCGAGCACGAGGCCCACGCCAGCCGAGATCAGGATCACGAGCAGGCGCTTCGGGCGGACGGGATCGTCGGCGGCCTGCGCGTAGTCCACCACGCGCACGTTGCCGATCTGCCCTGCCTTTGCGATGCGAAGCTGTTGCGCGCTGTTGAGCAGGTTCGTGTACAGCTCGGTGTTCACGCGGACATCGCGCAGATAACGCAGTGCCGTTTGCTCGGTATCGGGCAGCGTCGACACGCTCTTGCCAAGACGCGTCTGCGCGCCGGACAACGAAGCGATCTGCGCATCCAGAGCCTGCACCGACGGATGGTTCGGCGTGAAGCGTTGCGACAGTTCAGCGCGTTGCTGTTGCAGGTCCGTGAGCTTGGTCTTGTTATCGACGATCTGTTGCAGCAACAGACGGCTTTCCTCGCTCAGGTCCACCGTGCCCTGGTGATTGCGGAACGTGTTGTAGCGCTGTTCGGCATCGTCGAGCTGCTTCTTCAGGACAGGCAGTTGCTGATCGAGAAACGCGAGCGTGTGTTCCGCTTCGGCCGAACGCTTGTCGGCATCCTGCTGCACGTAGCGGTTCGCGATGTTGTTGACGATCTGCGCCGCTTCCTTCGGATTGCGCCCTTCGAGGCTCACGCTGATGATGCCCGATTGCAGCGCCGTTTCAGCCACGGTCAGACGCTGCTGGAGGTTGTCGATGGTCGTGAGCGTGGAGAAGCGTTCCAGGTCGAAGTGCACGCCAGGCGCGCCCACCAGCTTGTCCACCTTCAGCTTCACCGGGCCGTGCGCGGTCATGCCGGTGGCTTCCTCGCCGACCTTGCCCGTAAGCACCACGACGCCTTCCGGATCGTTCAGCGCATACGTGCCGTCTTCGCCTGCGACCAGCGTGAACTTCTGCTCGTAGAGTTCCTTCGGCGTGTCGAAGAGCGGCACGCTGATCTGTTCGTTGCCCCATGCGAAGCGCGACAGATAGCCCGCGGGCGGCGTCACGTTCAGCATCGAGAACACGCTGCCGATCGCGCCGCCGATCATCGGAATGGAATGCGGCGCGGCGCTGATGTCGAGGTGCAGGCGGCGCACCGTGTCGTCGACGACGAGGCGCGAGCGCAGCAGTTCGATCTGCGCGGCGGTGGTGGACTTCGCATCGAACATCTGCGACACGGCTTGCACCGCGTTGACGTTCGCGTTGGCGTTGTTGTTCGCGTTGGTCTCTTCGACCTGAATGAGGGCGTCCGCTTTGTAGGTCGGCGGCGCGATGAATGCGTAGGCCGTCCCCAGCGCGACCACCGCGAGCATGACGACCGTCACGAGTTTCCAGTTGCCGAATACGGCAGCCAGATAGTCGGATAATCGCAACTCGTCGCCGGTCGAGACGTCCGAGTAGCGTGCATCAAAGTTCATGGCCATGGTCTCGCTCGCTTATTTCTTTGAATGTCGCACAAGGTCTCCGGCGCGCCCCTGCGCGCCGGTCATACTGCAAGAATCGAAGACTTGCTATTGCTATTGCTTTTACTTGGTGATGACGGCTGCCGTCAGACCGGCGTTGATCGCCGGCAACAGCAGGTTCAGGACACGGCTGAAGCGGACGAGCCCGTTGTTGTCCACATAGACCACGTCCTTCGGCTGCAGCTCGAAGCTGTTCGCGAGCAGCATGGACACCGGGGAACGCGCATCGAGCTTGTACACCTCGGGGTTGTCCGTCTGGCCATTGCGAATCACGTACAGCTCCTTCGGATCCGACGTCTCGGCGTTGAAGCTGCCGGCCTGCGAGATCGCATCCGAGAGCGTCAGCTTGCCGTTGCGCATCGGGATCACCGTTGCCGGCTTCGTCACTTCGCCCATCACGTACACGCCGTTGTCTTCTCGTGAGTCGATGCGCAGTGCATCGCCGCCCTTCAACAGGATGTCCGCCGGGTTGCGGCCCTTCGCGGTCATCCCGGCGATGTTGATGTGATACGTCACACCATCACGGATAAGCGTGACACGACTTTGATCCGCCGTTGGTGCGAAACCGCCCGCACGGCCGATAGCTTCCGTCAGCGTCATCGGAATGTCGTTGATTTGCTGCGAGCCGGGCGTGCGCACTTCGCCGTCGATGTAGACCTGTTGCGCACGGAACGATGCGACGCGCACCGTCAACTGCGGCTTCACGAATACTTTGGACAACTCGTTATACAGCTCGCGTTGCACTTGCGATTCGGTCTTGCCCGCGACATGGATCGCGCGGTTGACGTACGGGAATTGCAGGTTGCCGTCGGCATCCACCACGAAGCCGGGCGCGGCATCGGCGGGACGCGTCTGCTGCGGCGGCTGGCCGACTGCGGCCACGAGTTCCGGGTGGTCCCACACGGTGATCTGCAGCACGTCACCCGGCCCGAGCGTGTATGCACGCGCCTTGCCGTAGAGGCTCGCGTTCGGATCGACCGAGCTGGTCGGCTGCGCGGCCTTCAGCTTGCGCACGAGCGAAAGATCGATCGGCGTGATCGGGATGTTCACGGCCGAGGTCGTTTCGCCCTGGTCGTTGGACGTTTCGGCGAGCGCCGCCGGCTTGTCCATGTGCATGCCCGGCGCGAGCGCGCAGCCCGCGAAGATGACGCAGAGTGAAGCGGCCGCTGCCAGGCTCGAGAGCCGGAAGACGCCCGACACGTTCGTATTGGCGGCCATGGATGTGGTGCCCGGTTGTTGTTGGTTGTGCATGATGGTCGTCCCCTGCATCAATATGCGTTGGTGTGGCGTAGTCCCTTGAAGATCGTAGCGGCGATGATTCTCATATCGAGTCCGAACGACCAGTTACCGAGGTAGTACAAATCGTGAGCGACGCGTCCTTCCATTTTTTCAATCAGATCAGTTTCCCCGCGAAAGCCGTTGACCTGGGCCCAGCCGGTGATGCCCGGCTTGATCCGGTAACGATGGATATACCCCGACACGACCTTCTGATACAGGTCGTCATGTTCCAGTGCGTGCGGACGCGGACCCACGACCGACATGTCGCCGAGCAGAACGTTGAAGAACTGCGGCAGCTCGTCGAGGCTGGTACGGCGCAGAAATGCTCCCACACGGGTCACGCGCGGATCGTTGCGCGTGGCCTGGCGAAGCACGCCGGCCTGTTCCGTATGCACACGCATGGAACGGAACTTGTAGATCTTGAAGACGCGGCCATCCGCGCCCTTGCGACGTTGCGTGAAGAGCACCGGCCCGCGTGACGTGAGCTTGATCGCAATCGCGATGGCGATCAGCAACGGCGACACGGCGATGATCGCAAGGAGTGCGAACAGACGGTCGAAGATTTCCTTTTGCAACAGCGCGCTTTGCGACAGCGGCGAAGCCACGAGATTGATCGCCGTTTCGCCGAGCAGATCGGTCACGCCCGCTTCGAAGAGCGCCAGACTGCGCACGTCCGGAATGAAGCGCACGTTCACGAGGTCGTCGCGGAACTCGTTCACGAAGCGCAGGATGGTGCGCTCCTCCGACAGCGGCAACGCGAGCCAGACCTCATGCACGTTCTGCGTGCGCACGAAGTTCACGAACGCGTCGTGGTCTTCGTACACCGGAACGCGCGTGTTGAGGCGGCCCGCTTCCGGCGCCACGTTCAGCGCGGCGCTCGCGCGGAAACCGGAGTTCTTCGCGCGGTCCAGCTTCTTCACGATGGAGTTGCAATGCCTGCCGCAACCCACGATCGCCACCTGATGCAGGTTCATGCCCGCGTTGCGCATGCGCGCCAGCACGACGTGCATGGCGAGGCGCCCCGCGATCATGAGCCCGCCCGACACCGCCGTCCAGTACGCGAACCAGAGGCGCGACACGTAGTCGAGGCGATGCAGCGAGAACATGAGCGCGAGCGCGCAACCCTGCACGACCAGCCAGCCGAGCGACACCTGGCAGGCGAGCATCACCTTGCTGCGGCCGCGCCATGATTCATAGACGCCGAAGCCCGGAAACAGCGCAAGCGAAAACGCCGCCGCGAACGCGACGAACGCTGCCGAATACGCATGTGCTTCTATGTACTCGAACCTGATCTGCGACGCCACCGCCGCGCCGCCGACGATCATGGCGACGTCGAACAGGCGCGCGAGCAACCCTTGTAAATCGCGCATGTCTCTTCCCCGAACGATTCAACTAGCTAACGGACTACGTTTGTCTCCTCCTCGCATGCCGGTCTTGGTGTGCTGCCTGCCGTTGCAAGAAAGCTGTCTCACTGCCCCCGAAGCGCTACTCAGTTGCGGCCGTACTTGTCGTCGAAACGCACGATGTCGTCCTCGCCGAGATAGCTGCCCGACTGCACTTCGATGATTTCGAGCGGCACCTTGCCCGGGTTCTCCAGACGATGCCGCACGCCGAGCGGAATGAACGTGGATTCGTTCTCGCTCAGCAGGAACTCTTCTTCGCCGCGCGTGACGAGCGCCGTGCCGCACACGACGATCCAGTGCTCCGCGCGATGGTGATGCATCTGCAGCGACAGGCGCGCGCCCGGCGCCACGACGATGCGCTTCACCTGGAAGCGGTCGCCATGCTCGATGGAATCGTAGAAACCCCACGGGCGGCGCACCTTGCGATGCGTGTCCGCTTCGGGCGCATGCTGCTCGCGGATGCGGGCGACGAGGCCCTTGATGTCCTGCACGCGCGAACGGTCCGCGACGAGCACGGCGTCATCCGTTTCCACGACGATGATGTTGGTCGTGCCCACGCAAGCGACGAGACGTCCGCCTTCCGAGCGCGCATAACTGGAGGTCGCGCCTTCGAACACCACGCGGCCGCTCGCCACGTTGCCCGAATCGTCCTTGTCCATCGCGTCCCACACGGCGTCCCACGAGCCGAGGTCGGACCAGCCCGCGACGAGCGGCACGACCACGCCTTCGAACGGCGCGTTCGCGGTGCCGATGTGCTCCATCACTGCGTAGTCGATCGAATCGGACGGCGCGCGGCCGAACTCGCCCGCGTTCGGACGGAAGAACTTGCCGTCGGCCTTGCCTTCGCTCAGGGCCGCGCAGCAGGCCGCGTGCATGTCGGCGTTGAGCGCTTGCAGCGCCGCCAGCCACACGCTCGCGCGCACCACGAAAATGCCGCTGTTCCACCAGTACGTGCCCGCCGCGACGTATTGCGCGGCCACTTCGGCGGCCGGCTTCTCGACGAAACGCTGGATCTGATGCGCGCCGTCTTCGAGCGCATCGCCCAGACGGATATAGCCGAAGCCGGTATCGGGGCGCGTCGGCGGAATGCCGAGCGTCGCGATCATGCCGCGCTCTGCATACCCCGCCGCGATCTCGATCGCGCGATGCAGCGCGGGGATATCCGCGATGGAGTGATCGGCGGGCATGGCCACCATGATCGCGTCGCGGCCGTCCTTGCATGCGGCGAGCGCGGCCAGCGTGAGCGCGGGCGCCGTATCGCGGCGCGCGGGCTCGACGATGATCTGCGCCGTCACGCCGCTTTCGCGCGTCTGCTCTTCCGTCGTGAAGCGATGCTCTTCGCCGCATACGATGATCGGCTCGGCGCTGACATCGAAGCCGCCGTTGAAGCCTTTCATGCGCGAAACGGTCGCTTGCAGAAGCGAGTCGCGGCCGACAATGCCGATCAACTGCTTCGGAAACTGCTCACGGGACATCGGCCACAGGCGCGTGCCCGAGCCGCCGGCGAGAATGACCGGCACGATCCGGCGGCAAGGCTCGGCCGTCATGACCGAGCCTGCCTCCTCACCGCTCCTACCTACCATCACCTCACCTTCCGTGCGTGCCTCATTACTCATCGTAGGACTCCTGCCTGCATGTTCGTGTGCGCGGCGCTGTCTGCCACTGGCCGCCCGAGAATGATTGGCCCGCGGACCAAGATGGTCCGGCCAAATGTTCGACGCTTTGCGCCACCCCTGTCCGCTATCACACACAAGGCGGCGCGCATTCTTGTACCTTCGACCTTCTGTCTCCTGCCATGCCGTGCCGCGCTTTAGCCGTTGGCTTCGCGCCGGCTCTGCATCCGGTATTCGGTGGGCGAGATCAAAAGACGCTTGCGGAAAATCTTGGCGAGCCGGTCGCCGTTGCCCATGCCGCTGCGCCGCGCGATCTTGTCCACCGGCAGTTCCGAGTCGGTGAGCAGCGCGCAGGTGACGGCGAGGCGTGCCTGAAGCAAATAGTCCGATGGCGTGATTCCCATCTCGATCTTGAAGCGGCGCAGGAAGTTGCGCTCGCTCATCGCGGCGACCTGCGCGGCATCGACCACGGAAATGGGCCGCTCGCAGTTGTCCTGAAGCCAGCGCGCCGCCGCGCGAATCTTGTCGCCCGCGGATGCCGCGCCGCTGTCGCCGAGAATCGACACGAGCTTCGCAGCCGAGCCCGGCATCAGGCGTTCGGCGACACTGCGCGATACGTCGAGGCCGAGATCGCGCTTCACGAGCATGAGCGCGCCCTTCATCGACTCGTAGCGGTCGCCGCCGTCGGCGGAGGCGTCGTCGCGCAGCTGGATCATCGCGTTGCCGTAGCGCGCCTGAGCGTCGCCCGCGCCGCCGATGCCCGCTGCTTCGAGCACCTTGCGGCCTTCGGAGATCGCCTTCACGACCGTGGTCTTCGAATTCATGCGGCGCACCCATTCGACGATGCGCTCGTCCTTCGCCGCTTCCTCGGCCCCGCGGCCACCCGCGACGAAGAGCGCGTCGAAGCCGCCGTAGTGGCGCGCGTCCAGTCCGTCGGTCCAGACGCGCACCGATGACGCGCACGCCACGTTGCCGCCTTCGACGGACAGGAATCGCACGTCATAGGTGCATTCGGCGCGCGTCTTCAACGACGACAGTTCGTTGGCCATGTGAAACACTTCAGCGACGATTCCCGCGCCCAAAAGCGAGAATCCGTCGAACAGCAAAATCGCGATGCGTTTGACCTCGACCTGCGACGGTCGCGTCGAGGGAGGCGTCCAACCCATCACAGCGGGTTCGAGTGTGGCGTAAGGCATGGTCATCCTCTGCAGCTTTGTTTCCAGGGTGCGGAAGAGTTACTCGGCCATTGCGTTGCATCAAGGCGTTTCCCGAACTTCGCCGGGTTGCCGTGACCGATGGGAACGAGACGTTGGCGGAATCGGTCCGCTGGTGTGAATAATAAGCAGACACAGATTATTTGTGGGCTGATTTTCGCGCCTGAACCACAAAACCTGTCTGGTTATGAGGGTGAGCGCACATTGATAACCCCGTTCGAATCCAGATGACCGCGCTTATCAAAGCGTATCGGAAAAGAATTTCCGATTCATCATACAAACGGTTACACGAATCTTTGATGCGGTGTAAATAGCGTTCTGTGCGATGGAACACCGACCCGGCCGCAAACCCTCGCCGGACGGCCCTGAGCGGGTTTGACGCTCATTCTGCAAGGTCTCCCGGCGGGAGAAACTGATTCATCCGTGAAACATCGATCGTAGCAGCGGGCCGTCAATGTACAGCGCGAATCGGCAATTCCGGGTTCATGCGCGGCGAGCGCAGTCCGTTCTGATAACAATTTGCGCGAAAGACATTTAGTGCCTATCCAGATGCTCGATTAACTTCACCGCCTTTTTATAATGCCACCGAAAACAGAAAGCGATCACTCGTTAAAATATCGGCGGATTAATTATTAAACGACATAATCCGCCGTTTTTTATTACCGTCCGTTGCTGCGGCGCAAACGACGCTGGTTGCCCCAAAGCAGCGCTCCGACGGGGCCTCGCGGCTCGTCCATTTCCGCCAATTGCTAGCTACTTGCGGCGGCGCACGGGACACGATTTAGAACGACGTTCATGGCGGCCGAGTAATCGTCGGCTGAATGCAGCGAGTTTGTCCGACGGATAGGGGCGGCTTTGAAAGGCATTTGAAGCCCGCGCATCAACTAAGAATTCATCGGTCATGTTTTCCGACGTTTTCGCCAGCCGTAGTAACGACCTCGCGGCGCACGCTGTTTCAGTTCTGATATGTCGATGAGCGTTCAATCAAACATGCGTGCTTCGCTCGTGACGCTTTCATCCGACGAAGGCCATCCGCGCGTGCGTGTGCGCACGGTCGCGCATGGTCTCGGACGCCATCGTTGGGCGACATCGCGTTCACCGCGCTCACTACCCGAACGTTCGTACCATGACCCGATACCCACGTATGCGTCGCCTGTCGATTGCGAGCGCCGCCCTTCTGACCATCACCGGCTGCGACAAGGCGAGCTCCGACGAAGCCCTGCCGCGCGAGCTGCCCGCCGTCGCCGTGCAACGCACCGCGTCCGACACGCCCGCGTTCCGCTGCGAGGCGCCTTCATCGCCGGGCAGCGCGGCCGCCGCCACGAGCGCGAATGCCGCCATCATCGAAGCCGACACGCCCGGCAGCGACGGCACTCGCATGTTCCCGCTCGATGCGCCGCTGCGCATTGCGATCACCACGCGCGCCCCATCCGACGACACCGTGAACTGGCAGATCCGCGACGCATGGAACACGGTGAAGGCAAGCGGCCGCTTCGCCGTCGATGCGAGAGCCGCGACGGTCACGCTCACGTGCAGGTCTCGCGCGTCGGGCTACTTCGCGGTCAGCGCGTCGCTCGAATCGGGCAAGCAGGCGTTGCCGATGCGCGGCACGCGGCCCGCTGGAATCGCCACGTTCGGCGTGTTGCCGGACGTGTCGTCGGCGCTGCCCGCCGTGACGTTCGCGCATCCGGATGCGCATCGCTTCGGCGGTCAGGGCGCGGCGTATCTTAAGCCGGGCGAAGGATGCTGCTCGGGCGACGGCTATCGTCCGCTGTATCCGGATCTCGGCCTCACGTGGGTCAACGACAACCGCAACTGGTACATGACGGAGGAGAAAGGGCCGAACACGTTCGATGCATCCAAGGACAATCTCGCGCCCTTCTTCAAGCCTGGCGATCTGTTGCGCCTCATTCAGCTCGACGGCATTCCCGCATGGGCGAGCCCGACGAAGACGACCACGCACAGCTACGCGCCCGCATCGCTCGATGCCTACCGCGACTACATGAAGCGCGTCGGGGAAGAATCCAATGCAGTACGCAAGCGTTGGTTTCCGCGACAGACACAGAATTACTATCAGGTGACGTGGGAGCCGGACTATGAAGGCGGCTTGCCGTGGCGCGACTCGGACGCCAATCTCGTCGCGATGTACAAGGCCACGCACGAAGCCATTCACGCGGGCGATCCGAACGCCGTCGTGATGGGCCTGACGCTTTCCAATCTCGCGTCGAACGCGGCGTGGCTGAGGCGTCTTGCGCCGCTCGGCATCGGCAAGTATCTGGATGGCGTGAGCGCGCATGGCTATTACGACGTGGGCACGTCGCCGTCGCATCCGCCGGAACGCTTCGAAGCGAACCCGGCGACCGCCGCCAAAGCGATGCCCGCCGCCATGCGCGAACTGCGCCGCACGATGAGCGAGGTCGTGAAGCCGGGCGCGAAGCTCTTCGTCACGGAAACGGGCGTGAGCTACGACATCGGCAGCAAGTACGGGCCGAACACGCCGAACTGGAACGTGCTGTACGCGCAAGGCGCGGTGCTCGCGCGCACGCATCTGATGCTGCTCGGCGAAGGCGCGGACGTGAGCTTCGTCTTCTATGCCGCCGATCCGCCCGAAGTGGGCTACGGCGTGTTCTTCGATCTCGTCAACGCGCAAGGCGGCTACGGCCAGAAGCTCATCAGCCCGAAGCCGGCCGCCATGGCCGTGGCCGCGATGACGCGCATCATCGACGGCACGACCACGCTCGGCTTTCTCAACGGCACGCCCAAGGGCGTGTATGCGTATGCGTTCCAGCGGCACAATGGCGGCAAGGTGGTCACGGCGCTCTGGACGCACAGCAACGCCTCGTGGCCCGGCGCGAACGGCTTCGACGCGACGCGTGCGGTCGACTACAGTCTCGCCGTCGATGCGCCGGGCAAGTCGGGAACGGTGACGGTGTTCGACATGATGGGCAACGCATCGACGATGCCGTATAGCGACGGCCGCGTGGCGCTCAAGCTGACCGAAGCGCCGGTCTACGTCGTCTCCGCCAACGCCGATCTCATGCGGGCGAACGTCACGAAACCAGTGGGCTATGTCGGCCAATAAGTCGATGGCACGACTAAGCGATCTTTAGTCGGTTAATACCAGTGCTGCGGCGGCCTGCCGCATGCACCCGCACGCTACACTGTTCGCGCCGGGCTGACACGGTTCAGCGGGGACCGGCAACAACATTCATAACGATTAAAGCAAATGACCAACGCAATGGCGATGTTGAGCGAAGCGGATTTCATGACGGTGGTACGGCTCGCGCCGCTCGTTTCGATCGATCTGATCGTGACGGACGGCAACCGGCGCGTGCTCGTGGGGCAGCGGCGTAACCGGCCCGCGCAGGATACGTGGTTCGTTCCGGGCGGACGGATCGCGAAGGACGAATCGCTCGATGCGGCCTTCAGGCGCATCGTGCATAACGAGCTGGGTGTGGCGAGCGCGGAGCGATCGTCCGCGCGGTTCTATGGCGTCTTCGAGCATCGCTACGACGACAATTTCGCGGGCACGCCCGGGTTCGGCACGCATTACATCGTGCTGGCTTACGCAATGAGCTTGAGTGGTTCGGTGCCGATCGGACGGTTCGATCAGCATAGCGGCTACGAGTGGCTACTCGCGGATGAACTGCTGGCACGCGATGACGTGCATGACAACACGAAGGCGTATTTTCGGTAACTGCGTGGGGTAACTGCGAGGTGACTGCATAACCGCTTCGAGGCGCGATCAGCGCCTCGAAGCGTATTCAACACGGCTTAGGCATCGACCGGAAGTTCGTCTTCGGCATCACCGGATTCAATCTCGAGCGGCTCGATCACCGGAACCGGCGCCGGCGCAAACTGCGAGCGCAGGTACTCCAAGAATTCGTCGCGCACTTCGGGATGACGCAGCGCGAATTCGACCGTCGCCTTCAGATAGCCGAGCTTGCTGCCGCAATCGAAGCGCTTGCCGCGATACCGGTACGCCAGCACTTGCTCTTGCGAAAGCAGCGTCTCGATTCCATCGGTCAACTGAATTTCGCCGCCTGCGCCGGGCTTCTGCGAACGCAGGAATTCGAAGATGCGCGGCATCAGCACATAGCGGCCGACCACGCCGAAGTTCGACGGCGCGACTTCCGGGTCCGGCTTTTCGACCACGCGCGAGAGCTTGAAGAGGCCGTCGTCCCACGGCTTGCCTTCGATCACGCCGTACGAGCGCGAATCCTTGCGGTCGATCTCCTCGACGCCGATCACCGACGAATGATAGTGGTCGAACACCTCGACCATCTGCGCGAGCACGGGCGGCTGGCCGTCGAGCAGGTCGTCCGCCAGCACCACGGCGAAGGGCTCGTCGCCGACGAGCTTCTCCGCGCACAGCACCGCGTGACCCAGACCGAGCGCTTCGGCCTGACGCACGTACATGCAGGTCACATGGCTCGGCAGAATGCCGCGCACGAGTTCGAGCAGCTTTTCCTTGCCGCGCGCTTCGAGCTCGGCTTCGATTTCGTACGACTTGTCGAAGTGATCTTCGATCGCGCGCTTGCTGCGCCCGGTCACGAAGATCATCTCGGTTATACCCGCGGCCATTGCCTCTTCGACCGCGTATTGAATCAGTGGCTTGTCCACCACCGGAAGCATTTCCTTCGGGCTCGCCTTCGTTGCAGGAAGGAATCGCGTGCCGAGGCCCGCCACCGGAAATACCGCCTTGCGCACTTTTAGCATCGGCTCACCTTATTGAATTGTTGTACGAGGCAGCGCGCCGCCGTGTGAGCATGCGGCCGCCTCTTCGTAGAGTCGCAATCGCCCGATTTCATCAGACGACACGAGTGGCATCAGCTTATTCGCCCGATATCGAAATCATCTGCCAACACATCGTCATTTTCAGACTGGCGGCGCGGCGACTGTTCGCTGCCGCGTATAGTGCGTCGCATGTGTGCTTACTTTTCCCGCTTTCGACGTTCTTTCGCGAACAAAGGGGATGAAAGGGAAAAAGGGAGAAAGTCGATGATGTACGCCAGTGGTACGGGCAGGCTCGAAGCGGTGCGCTCGCCCGAACGTCATGCGCCGTCCGCCGACACGGCAAAGCGGATCGGCATTCTGATCTTCGAGGACTTCTCGCTCGTCGAAGTCAGTTCCATCTCCGAGGTCTTCTCGCTTGCGAATGAAGTGCGCCTGCCCGCGGCCGGCGTCGAACGTGGCGAGCCGCACGCTTTCCCGCAGCGCACGCCGAACTATTCGCTGCAGTTCGTGTCAAGCGTGGGGGGCAGCATCGCAAGCAGCTGCTCGATGCGCATCTGGACCGAAAGCATCGAAGCGCGCTGGATGAACGACTGCGATGCGCTTTTCATCGCAGGCGGCGCGGGCGCGCGGCTGGCTCGGCAGGACGCGCTCCTCAGAAAGCAGTTGGGCCGCGTCGCGCCGAAGATCCCGTTCATCAAGGCCATCGGCGAAGGCGCGCATATTCTCGCGGCGGCGAACTTGACGCTGCAGAACCGGTCTCTTGATTTCAACGAAGAGCCGGGCGCGCAGGCGTTGTCGTCGGCGCTGTCGCCGGCGTTATCGAATGCGCTGTGCATCGCCGAGCAGACGCTCACGCTCGACGATCCGAAAGGCCCGATCGCCGCGGCGCTCTCGATGGTCAAGCGCGATTACGGCGCGGCGGTCGCGCGCGAAGTGTCGGAGCGGTCTATTCCCGGCGCGTGGCAGAAGCTCGCCATGGTGCTCGACGACACCGACAGCGTCGGCGTGCGTCAGAAAATCGATGCTGCCGCGCGCTGGATTCGCGAGAACTACGTGAAGCCGATCTCGATCACGGATGCGGCGCGCGTCGCGGCCATGAGCGAACGCAATTTCCTGCGGCGCTTCAAGGCGCAGATCGGGCTCACGCCGTCGGAATACTTGCTGCGCGCGCGTCTGGATGCAAGCTGCATGCTGCTCGCCGCGACGGACTTGCCGGTGGACAAGATCGCGCGGCGTTGCGGCGCGGGCAGCGGCGACGGCCTCGCAAAGATTTTCCGTAAGCGCCTTTCGATTTCGCCGACCGAATATCGGCTCGCCGGCCGCAGAAAGCAGGCGGACAGTTCATAACAATATCGTCACATCGACGGATACCTAGAACGGATACGTATGCAAGAACGGGTACTGTGGATTTTTTCGAATCTCGGGGATGCGGCGCTTTTACTGCCGCTCGCGTTGGTCTGCGCGCTCTGGCTGCGCTCGGTGGACATGCGCCTTGCCGTGCGCTGGGCCGTGTTGCTCGGCCTCGGCATGGGCCTCGTCGGACTCTCGAAGATTCTCTATGCGGGCTGCGGGCTGGAGTTGTCCGCGGTCAACTTTCGCATGATCAGCGGGCACACCATGCTGGCCGCTTCCATCTACACGGTGGCGGGCGGACTACTCGCGGGCAGTCTCGGTGGCTGGTGGTATCGGCTGGGCGCGGCGGGCGGTCTCGGGCTCGCGGCGCTGATCGGCGCGAGCCGCATCATTCAGGACGCGCATACGCCGAGTGAAGTCGTCGTGGGCTGGCTGCTGGGCGCCGCCATCGCGACCATGCTGCTCGTGCGCGTGTTCGAGCAGCCGCGCAAGATGCCGCGCGCCGTCGTGGCGGGCGTCGGCCTGCTCGCGGTGTCGTCCATCGCTTACGGACATCACGCGCCGTTTCAGCGGCTGATCGAGCATTACTCGTGGTGGCTGTGCAAGGGGCTCGGCCTCTGACGCGGCTGCGGCGCCCGAGCATCCCTTCTTCGCGCGCGGGAAACGATCCCAAGTATGATCCTCGGTTGATCGCAGGCTCATATTCACGATTCGGGATCTCGGGATGGACCGCTTCCTTGCAATGAAAGTGTTCGCGCGCGTGGTCGAGGCGGGCAGCTTTTCGAAAGCCGCCGACGCGCTTCGCCTGCCGCCCGCGAGCGTGTCGAGAACGCTCCAGGCGCTCGAAGCGCATCTCGGCGCGCGCCTGCTCAATCGCACGACGCGCAGCATCAGCATCACCGAAGACGGCGAAGCCTATTACGAGCGATGCGTGCGCGTGCTCGGCGAAGTCGACGACATGGAGGCGTCGCTCTCGCGCTCCAAGCTGAGTCCCAAGGGCAACGTCAAGGTGAGTCTGCCGCAAGTGATGGCGAAGAACACCATCATTCCCGCGCTGCCGGAGTTCTTCGCGGCGTACCCGGATATCGGCATCGAACTGGTGCTCACGGACCGGCAGGTGGATCTGGTCGAAGAAGCCGTGGATTGCGTCGTGCGCGTAGGCGCGATCGGCGATGTCGGACTGGTGGCGAAGCGCATCGGCGCTTATACGCAGATCACGTGCGCGTCGCCGGCTTATATCGAGCAATACGGCGAGCCGCAGACGCTCGACGACCTGGACCGACACCTCGCCGTGGGCTATGTGCTCAACAAGTCCGGACGCGTGCGCAACTGGGAATTTCTCGTGGACGGCGAAACGCGCGCCGTCGCGCTCAAGTACAAGATCGCCGTCAACGACGCCGATTCATATATCGCGTGTGGTCTATCGGGACTCGGGCTGATCCAGAGTTCGAGCTATACGCTCGATCCGCATCTGAAAAGCGGCGCGTTGCGCCGCGTGCTCGCGGACTATCCGGCGCAACCGCGCGTCGTGTCGGTGCTGTACGCGGCGAACCGGCATCAGCCGCGGCGCGTGCGCGTGTTCATCGACTGGGTCGCAGAACTGTACGCGCGCTTGCCGGCGTTTCAGGAGAGCGAGGCGCGATCCTAGCGGTGCTAGCGGTCCTAGCGTCGAACGATCAGTTGGCCGCCTTGGCCTTCGTCACCTGCACGCTTTGCAGCACCGGCGCGGCGGCGGTCTGATACTCCGGCACCCATCTGCGCAGATCGCGGCGCACTTCGTCGTCCGACAGCACGCGGTGCTGCATGAGCCACGGCAACAGTTCGTCGATGAACCCGTCCGGCACGCCCCGCGCCTGCGCGATGCGCAGTTTCGGATGCGGCGTGCGCGTGGTGGTTTCGTCGTCGGCGAGCAGTTCTTCGTAGAGCTTTTCGCCCGGACGCAAGCCCGTGAACACGATGCGAATCTGCTCCTCGCTGTAGCCATAGAGGCGAATCAGGTCGCGCGCGAGATCGACGATGCGCACCGGCTGCCCCATGTCGAGAATGAAGATTTCGCCGCCGCGCCCCATGCTCGATGCCTGCAACACGAGCTGCGCGGCTTCGGGAATCGTCATGAAGAAGCGCGTTATTTCCGGATGCGTGACCGTCACCGGGCCGCCCTTCGCGATCTGCTGCTGGAACTTCGGGATCACGCTGCCCGCGCTGCCCAGCACATTGCCGAAGCGCACGGTCTCGAACTGCGTGCGCGGCGCGGTTTGCTGCAACGCCTGACACGTCATCTCGGCGAGGCGCTTGCTCGCGCCCATCACGTTGGTCGGATTGACGGCCTTGTCGGTGGAAATGAGCACGAAATGCCGCACGTCATGGCGGATCGCCGAGCGCGCGACGCGTAACGTGCCGAGCACGTTATTGCGCACGGCCTGCCACGCGTTCTGCTCTTCCATTAGCGGCACGTGCTTGTAGGCCGCCGCATGAAACACGATATGCGGCGTGAAGCGCGCCATCGTCTGATCGAGCAGCAGCGAGTCTTTTGCGTCGCCGACCACCGGCACCACGGAGAAGTCAGGAAACTTCTCGTGCAACTCTTCGATCAGGCGATACATCGCGTATTCGCTCAGGTCATACGCAACGAGTTGCGCTGGCGAGAAACGCAGAATCTGCCGGCATAGCTCCGAACCGATGGAACCGCCCGCGCCCGTCACCATCACGACGCGCCCGTGCAGCAGTTGTTCGACGTGCGGCATGTCGATCTTCACCGGCTCGCGGCCGAGCAAATCTTCGAGGTCGATCTGGCGCACGCGTGAGAGGAAACCGCCCTCGCCTTGCGTCAACTGATTGAGCGCGGGCAGCACCATCACCTTGACGCCCGCGCGCACGCAAAGCGTCGCGACGCGCCGCTGCTCGTCGACGGACGAAGACGGAATCGCGATGATCGCGTAGTCGGTCTTGTACTGCTCCGCGACCTTCGACAAGTCGCTGAAGGAGCCGAGCACCTTGTGGCCGAGCACTTCGCGGCCTTGCTTGGCGGGATCGTCGTCGAGCAGGCCGACGAGACGCCATTCCGACGACCGCGCGAGTTCGCGCGCCAGCATCGCGCCGGCGGTGCCCGCGCCCAGCACGATCACCGGCTTGCCTTGCCCGACAAGCCCGCCATACAAATAGAACTCCTTGCCCGCGCGATACAGCGCCCGCGCGCCGCCCATCGCCAGAAACAGCAGCAGCGGCGCGACGATCAGCACGGAGCGCGGAATGACGGGCGTGGGCTGGGCCATCACCGCGCCGATCATCACGACGAGCGCGCCGACCACCACCGACTTCGAAATCCGCATGAGATCAGGCAGGCTCGCGAACACCCACATGCCGCGATACAGCCCGAAGACGCGGAACATGACGCCGTACACGGGCAGCACCCACGTGAGCGCGACGAGCGCGCCGTGCCGGAAGTCATGCGGCACGGTGCCGTTGAAGCGGATCAGATAAGCGGCAAGCCAGGTGCCCGCGACCGCGCACAGGTCGAACGTAAAGGCGCCTGCGGAAAGCCATGAAGCTTTGAATCGAATCATCCGCGACTACCTCGAGAGTGTTCGGAGGCAAGCGCCGCTTGGCGCCGCCAGCATGTATCGACTGCGAGTCCCGCCACCACCAGAACGATAGCCCAGCCCGCGACGGCGACCCACTGCGCCACCGGCGCAAACGCGAGCGCGCGGTTGGCGAGAACGACGCCCGCCAGCATCAGCGCGTACCACGCGAGCGCGGTGCGGGCGTGACCGACGCCGAGCCGCACCATGCGCTGATAGTAATGCTCGCGATGCGCCTGCCAGAACTGCTCGCCTCGCGCGAGGCGCCGCAGCAGCGTGACCGATGCATCGCCGATGAACGGCGCAAACACGAGCGCCGGGAACCAGACCGGCCACGTGCCCTTCAGCCAGCCCCAATAACCGAGTGCGCCTGCGAAGAATCCTAGAGGAATCGACCCTGAATCGCCTAGAAATATTCGTGCCGGATGGAAATTGAAAAGCAGAAATCCCGCCGCCGCGCCCGCGATGGCCGCGCTGGCGATACCCAGATCGATCTGCGGCACGGGCCCGGACAGCGCCGCGACCGCGTAGCCGCCGAAGCCGATGAGCGCCATGCCGCCCGCGAGCCCGTCCGAACCGTCCATGAAGTTGTAAAGATTGACGAGCCAGACCATCAGGAAGCCGACCGCGACGAGCGCCCACCCCGGCACCGGAGCCGGGTACAGCCCGATCAACAATGCGACGGCGGCGACATGCGCCCCGAACCGCACGCGCGCAGGCAGGCCGCGGCGGTCGTCGATCTGTGACACGGCGGCGAGCGCCGCGGCAAGCACGGCGGCGAGCCACATCGACGGCGTGAGCAACAGCATTGCGATGACGGCGACCGGCACGATGCCCCAGCCGCCGACACGCGGCGTCGGGCGAGTGTGCAGCGAACGATCGTTCGGGATATCGGTGGCGAGCCGCCACGCGAGACCGGTGCGCAGCAGCGCAAACAGAATCAACGCGCAGACTCCGAGCGACGCAGCCGCGACCCATACAGCTGCTGTCCACGGCGAATGCACGAGGAAAGGAAACAGCGAGGCACTCATTTCCCGATTGGCCTTGTGTACGTTTTTTAAGCTAAGCCGATGATGCCGGTTCCGCGCTGACCCGCGTGTTACCGGCACTTATCGGTTGTTACGGGACGTTAACTCGCCGCGACCCGGCGGGAACTAGCGTCCTTCTGCCGCACTTTGCTGGAGAAACCACGCGGCGGTGGCCGCGAGACCCGCCTCCAGCGAGTACGAGGGGCGCCAGCCTAGCACATCGCGGACATGCGCCGAATCCACACGCAAGCTGCCGGTGAGCCGCTCGATCTGCGCCGTCTTGCCGGTGAGCCGCCCCGCCGCTTGCAACAGCCCGACCGGCACGGGCAGAAGACGCGCCGGACGCTTCAGATGATGCCCGAGCCGGCGCGCGAGTTCGGCGACGCGGGGGTCTTCGCCGTCGGTCACGTGGAAGATCTGGCCGGCCGCGCGCGGGTTCGTCGCGCATTCGACGAGCGCACTCGCGAGGTTATCGACATAGACGAGACTTCTTTGCGCCGTCACCGCGCCGATGGGCAGCGGCATGCCCTTCGCAATGGCCCGCATCAGCGCGAGAAAGTTGGCGCGCACCTCCGGCCCGTAGACGAGCGGCGGACGCGCAATCACGATTTCGAGCCTGGTGCGCGCGCCGAACTCCTGGAGCCTGACTTCGGCTTCCGCTTTGGAGACGCCATACGCGTCCGGCGGACGACGCTCGTCTGTTTCCTTCAGCGGCTCGCCGTGGTCGAACTCCGCGAGCGCCTTGATGCTGCTCACGAAGACGAAGCGCGTCGCGCCGGCGCGACGGGCGGCGTCGGCGGTCTGAAGCGCGCCGTCGACATTGACCACGCGGAACGCGGCGAGCGGATCGGCGGCGGCGTCGCGCATGACATGCACGCGCGCCGCGAGGTGAATCACCGAATCGCAGCCTTCGAAGACGGCGGGCGTGATGGCATCGAGCGATTCGATTTGAACGGTATGCGGCCCCGCTCCCTGACGAACAATGCCAAGCGGTTCCCTGCCCGCGTCGATCAGCGCCCGCGTGACCGCGCGGCCGACGAAGCCGTTGGCGCCCGTGACGGCAATGCGCCCGGTCATAGCCATTTCCACCCAAAGCGGCTGAAGAACTTGTACGCCGACGCGATGAAGAGCTTGATATGCGTCCAGCCCTTGCCGGCCGCGTCGCCGCCGTGATGCAGCACGCGCACGGACGGCACGTAGGCCACGCGCGCGACGTCGTGCGTGCGCAGGCTCAAGTCGTAGTCTTCGAAATAGAGGAAATAGCGCGGATCGAAGCCGCCGAGCTTTTTCAGGACTTCGGTGCGAAAGAGCATGAAGCAGCCGCTGACGATGGGCGGGTCCCAGACGATGTCCTTGGTCCCGATGACGTCGCGCATGTCGTATCTTGCGAGCCTCGCTTCGAACGGTTTTCTCATGCTGCGCGGGAGGAAGCCCCGAATGAAAAGGTCCAGAACCGTGGGATAGCGGCGGCAAAGAAATTGTTGACTGCCGTCTTCTTCCAGGATCAGCGGTGAGAGGAGCCCGACTTCTGGATGCGCATCCATGAAAGTCAGCGCGTGAGTGAGCGCGTCGGCGTCCAGTTCGATGTCGGGGTTCAGGATCAAGTGGTAACGGCTCGATGCGCGCTCGATGGCGAGATTGTGGCCGCGGCCGTAGCCGACGTTGCCTTGGCCTTGGATGACGGTGGCTTTCGGCATCACGCAACCCGGCGTACGCTCCAGTCCGCCGTTATCCACGAGATAAAGCTGCATGCCATCGCCGGACGACTTCGCGCCCAGCCCTTGCGCCGCAGCGTTCAATGTACTGAGGGTGCGCTCCAGAAGTTGCGCATTCGGCCGATAGACCACGAGCGAAACGGTTAGCGAAGTGATGTCGGGATTCACGCCCGTGCTTGTTTTGGACTGCATTCTCGAAGCGGTTCTGGCGGCTGCACTGATCAGGCGACGCACATGTGGAAGTTTTCTCGACGGTAAGCGCATGACCATGGAGCCGGCCCTGTGCTGCTTGATCCGTCGAATGCGGCGGCGATTAACGCCTCTTCATGCGATCTCTATTGGCAATGAAGCGCCCCGTTCAAGCCGACCATTTTCATGCCTTGCGGTAGCCCCGGTATCTGAAGCTCTGTGAACCGCTGCGCGATGTCCCGCATGAGCAAGCCATACGTGTTTTGCAGCTTAAGCCGCTCGAGACCGTCCACGGTCGCGTCCGGAGCCAGCAAAATAAGCCGCGTTCTCGACATCGCCGCGATATGCCTGCGCTGAAATTCGGGCGACCGAGGGTACAGATAATATAACTCCCAGAACGGCGCCTTCGCGTTCAGGTACGCATAGATACCGGCAAAATGCGGCGCGGTCATAAACTCGTCGCTTTTTATATTGCACGACTGCACGGTTTTGCGTACCGCTCGAAGGACGTCCGCCTCGTATTTGGGCACTGCGAACTGCTTCCCGCTGATCGGCACCCACTCGACGGCATCGGGGGCCTCGGCCATCATTCGCCGGTACGCGACTGCCGGCTCGCTCGGCAACCAGGCGATCACGCACAAGACAGCGAAGGCCACGACGGCTCCCGAAACGACGCTCCTCAGTCTTGCGTTGGACCAATAGAAATTGGCGGCCGCAAACGCTGCGGGAAAGACGGGGAGTGTTGCCTGTGCGATATGCCCGAAGTCTGCGCGATCGAATGCTTGCTGAAGATAAGGAATGCCGGCAAGCGATGACGCGAGCAACAAGACCATCGACGGATCGCGCTCTTGTTGCTTGCGCTCGGCCCACGCAGCAGACGCGATCCCGAAACAGTAGATGGCGGGGAAGACCAGGCACGCAATACCGATCGACTCCGCCTGCAATGCATCCACGAGAGGCAGATGTCGAAGCTCCAGCCGCCATGGAAACGGGATGGGCAAGGCCAATTGCCAGTCTTTGGTGAACAGCACGGACGTCATAAAAGCATCGCGAAACCCAGGCACCGCCAGAATCGCCAAGAGCAGAGGCAAATAGCCGAGCACGACGCCGCCTGCGTAGGCGGCGATGATCTTGATCCCGGGCAACCTTTTCTCGCTGAACGCCGAGAAGCCCATACAGAAAACAGCAGCGATAACGTAGAACACACCGTGGTTGCGCCCCAGAATAGCCGCCAGCCCTGTCGCGATGCCGAGAGCAGACCAACGCATTGCCGCCCTCGGTCTAAGCAGCACGAAGAACAGCATCGCAACCAAGACGAGCGATGCCGTTTGCTCGAAGACCTTGTGCCGTGGATAGCCGAGCGCCAGAGCGATTAGCACCGCACATGCTATTCGCAAGCCGCCCCGCATGCGAGCACGGCATAGGACGAACCATATCGCCGCAAGTCCGACGGCGCCGAACGCGGCGCAGGACGCGAGCAACGTGAAAAGACCGTCATGCCCTGTCAAACGGAATATTGCGCTGGTCCAGTAATATCGGCCGGGATCGTAGCTGAAGAAGTCGCGCAGTGGCACTTCGCCCAATGCAGTCCGCTGCGAGGCGTACCAGAGTAGTCCCTCGTCCGACCAACCGAAGCCGTATTTCCATTGTGCGATGAACGTCAGGCCACAGAGCAAGCAAGCGCCGACGATGGCTTCCGACAGATCAAGCGAAATGCCGCGCCTCTGCGCTGCAACGAGTGAAGACATGGGTTTTCCGTTGTTATGGACTACGGCCGCTTTGGCAGAGACGCTCGGTGCATATTGTTCTAGTCGTCTCTGAAGCACCATAACCGGCTTGCCACCAGAGAAATCACCGGGATGATGACAGCCGAGCCGAGCGTCGCCGCAACCGCCGAAAGGGACGTATTACGAAGAACAGACGCGAGGAGTGCCGTGTTGATCAGAAAGGTGGTCAACGACACGGTCAAGAACCGCAACAGCGCCCTTTTCGGCTGTCCGGGCTGGCTGAACGTCCAGAAGTAGTGGCCGCAAAAGGAAAGAACGAATGCGCAGAGAAAAGCGCAGGTGTTGCCGAAAAGCGCTGGCACGCGCAACTGCCCGACCAGCGTCCCGGCAATTGCCATGTGCACGAGCGTCGCGGCGCAACCGACGAGCGCGAAGCGCCCCGCGATGAGCGCCTCGCGGATCAGCACTACAAGGCCCGGCGATCGCTGTTGCTTGAGTGATCGCCCGGTCATGGTTTCTTTGTGGCCATGCAGAAGATCGACAGCCCAGCGATGCGATTCCACCGCATGAACGGCAACTCTGCATCGCAGATGGAAGCGAGCACTCTATTGACGAGCCAGTGATGGCGCTTCAATTGCGACTGCGCCGGCGCTTCGCCAGCGCGATATCGCTGCGAGAGTCGCATGCCAGCCGCAATCGGAAACACGCCACCGAAAAAGTATCCGCCACGGTCGACATGCAATCCCGCCTCGCGGACTACATGCTCCAGTTGAGGCAATACATAACGGCGCCTGTGTTCGAGAAAATCGTCGTGCGCACTCCAGAGGAACTGGAAGGCAGGAACAGTTATCAGAAAGCGCGCTCCCGCCGGCACCTTTCGCACGTATTCCGCGAGCAACGCTACATCGTCGTCCACATGCTCGAGGACGTCCATGAGCAGGACGAGATCCGCATTGCTCGATGCGATCGATCTGCGGTAATGAACCGGCTTGCCCGCCCGGAACGCATCGGAATCGTTCGGGTAACCGATATCGACGCACCAGGCTTCCCGCGCTTCCGTGGTTTCGAGCAGTTTTCCCGAGAAGTAGCCAGAACCCGCACCCACGTCGAGAATGCTCGACACAACCTGCGTTCCCAGCATGGCGCGCATTGCCTTCGCCTTCGAGGCGTAATACCAGTGACGGTCGATATCGTCGCCGAGTATCTCGGTTTCCTTGACATCCATGATTCAGCCCTTCGGCTCGTAGATTTTCCGCACCAGGAATACTGGACGCCGTTTCGATTCCAGATATGTCCGTCCGAGATATTCGCCAATGACGCCAATCCCGATGAGTTGCAGGCCACCCAAAAACGTGACGGCGACCATCAGCGACGCATAACCCGGAACGTCAATTCCACGGACGATGACTCTTACAGCAATAAAGATCGCAAAGATGAACGACACCAGCGATACCAGGCAGCCCACATAGGTCCAGATGCGAAGCGGGTCGGTACTGAAGCTCGTGAGGCCTTCCAGCGCAAGGTTCCACAGTCGCCAGCCGTTGAATTTAGTCCGGCCCGCGACGCGCCTGTGCCGTTCGTAGTCGACGAAGGCGGTCCGAAATCCGATCCAGGCGAACAGACCCTTCATGAAGCGGCGGGACTCCGGCAATTGCTTGACTGCGTCGACCACCACGCGATCCATCAACCGGAAATCCCCGACGTTCTCGGGTATGACCAGATCGGCAATTCGATTGTGGATCCGGTAGAAGCACGCAGCCGACGCGCGTTTGGCCCATGTATCCGCGTTGCGATTTACCCGGCGCGCGAGCACCACCTCGTAGCCCTGCCGCCAGACCGCGATCATTTCAAGGATCAGTTCGGGCGGATCCTGCAGGTCTGCATCGATCGGAACGACCACCTGTCCGCGAGCCGCCTCTAGTCCAGCGGTCAAGGCCGCCTCCTTGCCGAAGTTGCGGCTCAGATCCACGATCCTCACGCGCGCGTCCAACGCCTGATGACGCATCAATTCGCCAAGCGTGTCGTCAGTACTTCCGTCGTTGACGAACACGATCTCCAGCTCGATTGCGGGCACCGAGCCGAACACTTCGTCGATGCGAGCCAGGAACGAGGCAATGGCCTCGGCCTCGTTGTACGCGGGCACCACTAGCGAAAGCTGCAACGCGCCGGTGTCGGATAGTTCTGTGTCGCGGGAAGTGGTGCTGTTCAATCCGGCCTCGTCTTTACATGCTTCGTTGCATTGCACCGGAGCCGCGGCGAACACGCGCTCCCGTGTGTCGCGCCCCGGCGCCATTCGGCTCCGCGATCCGAGATGCGGTCTGCCTGGCGGTGCGCGTTGCGTTCTTCCTAAGCGATGCCTTCAGGCACTGGAAGGACGACTTGCGGAATCGAAGGCGAGCCAAGCGTATTGTAAGGGCGAGCTGAAACCGTCGGCTACAACGCGACGTGACCGAATTTTGCCACTTCACCGCCCAGCGGGCTAGTTACTGACCGAAGAGGCTTGGGACGTTATTCGCTGCTTGCTGCCCACTCCCAATGGCAGGAGACCGAATCGCGCGGCATGAGAGGCCGGCCGGACAGCAGCCAGGCGATTCGCCATGCCGCACTTGCCTCTAGTGTTGCGCTTGCGGCAATATGTGGCGCCGACTGCACACGTCCGCCTCGCCCGCGGACATGATGCGTCTTGGATTTGCTGTTTATTCTGGCAAACGCCCTGACTGCCAGCACCACCAGACCAACATGAAACCAAAAAGCCGCGAGCGCATTTTCTACATCGACCTCATCAGGGCGATTTCCGTTCTGCTTATCATCACGTTTCACTTCAACCAGCAGATTGGAGCGCACGGCATAAAGGCGGCCGAAATCTTCAAGCAGACCTTCCACAGCGAAAACATCGGCTCACTGGGCATCACACTTTTCATCATCATCTCGGGGGCCGCCCTGATGATGAGTTCCGGAAACACCCTTGACCTGCGTGTCTATGCGCGAAAACGCTTTCTCGCCATATTCCCTCTATATTGGACGGGATTCTTGCTAACGGCGGCCATCCTTTTCGTGCTTCATGGTCATGTGCGCGGAGATTCGTCGCACTGGAAGTTCATTCTCACGCTTATCGGGATGGATGGTTTTCTTTACTATCGCATTCCCAACTATTATTTGCTCGGAGAATGGTTCATCGGCTTCATTCTCGTTCTGTATGTCGCCTTTCCCGTGCTACGGTGGATGGCGCTTCGGCGACCTCTCGTTCTGGTCCTGGCCGTTGCCGCGATTTATGCCGTGGTGACATTGAACTACGCCAAATTATTCGAGATCGACGTCGTCCATAATCCGCTGGCGCGCCTGCCGGAGTTCGTCTTCGGCATGCTATTCGTTCAGTATGCTCCGCGGTTGCGCTGGCCGGTCGCCACGCTCGCGCTTGCGGCATTGTGCATTCCGCTTATCTGGAGCCTGCCGATACCGCACATTTATGTCGCTCTGGACACCGGTATCGCGGCGTTCGTGGTTTTGGCGTATATCGGCCAGACAATGAAGCCCGAGGGCCGCTTGCTGCAAGTCGTGTCCTTCGTCAGCACGTACTCGTTCGCGGCGTTTCTCGTGCATCACAATATCATCGGCGAGCTGCTCGTCAGATTCATGAACATGGCTTTGTCGCACGTCGAGGTCTATTTCCTCTACATGATCATTGTGTTTCTGGCCTTCACCGCCGGCAGACTGCTTACCGGGCTCACCGATGCGCTCGTGCGATTTTTTCGCCCGCCCGCCGTCACGTTGACGCCGGCGAATCCGTGACTGTCCCTTTAAAGACCTGCTCATGCGCAGAGCGCATGAGCAGCGACGCTCGCTACTTGCGCAACGCCGAAAGCGCCTGGCATACGTGATCGATTTCCGCATCGGTCATGTATTCGCCCATGGGCAGGCTAAGCACGGCTTCGCTCAAGCGTTTTGCAACGGGCGTCGCGTTCGGGTCCAACCCTTCCGATTCATAGCACTGCTGCGCCGCCGGTATCACCGGATAGTGGATGCTCGTGCCGACGCCTGCTTCCTGAAGGCGCTTCTGAACGGACTCGCGGTCCTCGCAGACGAGGACGTAGTTGTGCCACACGCAGGCTTGCGCGGGATCGAGCAGTCGATACACGGGACCGTCGCCCGGCGTCATGGCGACCACCTTGTCGTAACGGGAGGCGATCCGACGACGCTGCTCGATGATTTCATCGAGATGCTTCAGCTTGATCGACAGGAACATGGCGTGTAGCGGATCCAGCCGCGAGTTCGTACCCAGCGACTCGTGGTAGTACTTGACGGCGCTACCGTAGTTACCCAGTTCCCGGACCTTCGCGGCCAGCCGATCGGAGTTCGTCACGACCGCGCCGGCGTCGCCCAGCGCGCCCAGGTTCTTGGACGGATAGAAGCTGAACGCGGCAATGTCTCCATGCGCGCCCGCCTTCTTGCCATCGCGCACATCGCCGTGCGCCTGAGCCGCGTCTTCGATCAGATACAGCTTATGGCGCGCGCAGATTTCCTTCAGTTGCGCGACGTTTGCCGTCGCGCCGTACAAATGCACGGCGATGATCGCTTTCGTCCGCGGCGTAATAGCGGCTTCGACCAGCGAAGCATCGAGATTCGCGCTACGCGGTTCGACGTCCACCGGGACGTTCGTCGCGCCGACCTGCGTGACCGCCAGCCACGTGGCAACGAAAGTCTGGGCCGGGACGATCACCTCGTCGCCCTCACCGATCTCCAGTGCGCGCAACGACAGCGTGAGCGCGTCGAGGCCGTTGCCCACGCCCACGCAGTGCCGGGTGCCGCAGTATTGCGCAAAGGCGCTCTCGAAATCGGCGAGATGCTTCCCGCCGATCAGCGAGCCGGCGTCGTAAAAGCCGTCGAGTTGTTCGAAGAAAGTCTGCTTATAGCGCGCGTTGAGCCGCGAGAGCTCGAGAAAGGGCACATTCATGCGAGGTCACTTTTGATAGGCTTGCCGATTTCCCGCAAGAAGTCGAGGAAACCGTCATAGGTTCGAAGATAGTCGGACTCGGAGTACGTCTCGCTCGCCAGCACCGCGCAGACCGCGCCGGAGGTGAAGTTGTTCACCACGCGCCAGATATGAGGGCAGACATAGAACGGGCGATTCGGCTGGTTGATAACCACGGTCCGCGTGTTCACGCCATCGTCCAGATGCAGTTCGTACGAACCAGCGAATGCGAAGAACAACTGATGAAGATTCTTGTGCGCATGGCCGGCGCGTTCCACGCCAAATGGAACGTCGTACAAGTAATAGAGCCGTCGGAAGTCGAACGGAACATCGCCCTCCTGAACGAATGAGAGGTTCCCGCGACGGTCCGCGAATTGGGGAAGCTCGATGAACCGACACTCTTCAACTGAAAAACTCACGTTCCACCTCATATATAGCGCCAGCCAGGTCATCGAATATTGGCATGGCGGCTTGACTGCGGGCTGCGGCCCGCTCCAGAAAGGACCGGCTGCGCTGTCCGGTGGATACGACGTACATCGGACAGCCCGCCTGCTGCGCGGCCTCCATGTCGCTTTCAGTATCGCCCACGTAACAGACCGCACCGTGAGAGCGAAGTCTCACAGCTTTCCTTTGCGCTGCGTCCTTGCCCGACTTCACCACTTCGATGATGTCGAACAGCCGCGCAAGCCCCAGGGCGGCGATCTGTCGATGAAACAGATCCGGGTCCCGGCGCGCCGACAGCAGAAACAGCCGCGACTTCGGCCTTAACCTCTCGAGCAACTGAATCGCGTCATCGAAGACGGCATCGCATTGCATGTGCGGCCATGTTTCGACACATTCGACCCACGCTTTCGAAACAGCGCCCGCTTCTTGCTCATCGAGCCCCGTGGCGACGAGCGCATCGACGGTCGTCGCGCCGTCGCGCTTGAGTTGCCAGAAGGCGTCGTCCGACGCGTATTCTAACTCGCAGGCGCGCAGCGCCTCGCGCAGAGCGGACAACTGCTTGGCGCGGCAGGTGATCAATGTCCCGTCGAGATCGAAGCCGATCAGCGGTAGATGCGATCGGTCCGTCATGGCGTGGTATCCGCCGATTCGAAGGTCACGACTTCCTGATAATAGCGGCATACCAGCGCGGAACCGCCTTGCTCCGTGCGTTGCCGGCACTGGTCTTTCAGTGCGGCGGCTATTGGCAAGCCGAGCAGATCACTGAAATACGTTGCATAGATCGGATAGCCGCACGCGTCCGTGAGCGCGGTGCCGCCGCCACACCGTGGATTGATGTCGACGATGCGGTATCCGCCAGCCGGGTCGGTCATGACCTGGAAGCAGAACATCCCGCGCAAGCCGAACGCAGCCGCCACCCGCTGACTCAGGGCTTGCAACTCCGCGTCGAAGAACACGCGCGCCTTCACGCAGACGCCAGCCTTGGTTTCGAGCCGGTCCCGCACCACGGCGCCAAAGTAGTCGTCAAGGGCGAGGACGTCAATCGTATATTCGGGTTTGATGCAAACAGACTGGAAGACGACGTCCTCGGTCAGATCGTCCGGACGAAGCTCGTCATACGCGTTCACGACTCGCACGCCCGCGCTGCCCACACCCCGGCGGGGCTTGCGCACCATCGGCGCGGCAAAGTTTTGCGCGGTGAGCTCGCTTCCGAGCAGGGTGTCGGGTACGGGTAACCCGGACGCACGGCATTTCTGGAAATTCTTCCATTTGTCGTTGCACTCCTGGACTGCGGCGGCGGTCAATGCCGGCGTCTTCACCGTGTCGTTGAAACGCGAGCGAAATTGCGCGACGGCCAGAATCTCCTGATCGTGAATCGGGTAGATCGCATCGACGCTTTCCTGCTTCGCGATGCGGCTGAGCGCATCGACGAACGCTTCGACGTCCGAGGCGAGGGGCACCTGATAGTGAGTCGTCTGCCAGCGTGTGGGCGCCGCGATCAATTGTGCAGGGTTCGAATCAGTGGTCACGATACGCACGCCCTCGAGCGCACTCAGGCTCTTGATGACGTTGACGGCCGTCGCGGTTCCGGCGGCCGTGACCAGCACTGTTTTTGGGTTCATGTCGAGCTGTCAGCAATTGAGAAAACGTTAGCGGCGGCGCAGAAGCCTGCGCACCCCGGCCGCGACGGCGGGCCGATATCGTTCGGGAACGAAACCGCCGGTACGATGATACAACCGGCGCAACATGGTTTTTTGCAGCGGCGCAGCAGCGCCGCGCCACTCCGAATGCACCTGGAACGAGCCATGATCCTCCTCGAAAAAGCGGAAGATCTTGTCGATCAGTCCATGATCGACGCGGGCATTGGACCCGAGCGCGAAGCCGCTCTGCACCGGCTGCGTCGCCTCCGCGCCGAAGACGATCAGGCGGCGCCGCGCCACGGCTTCAGCGAAAGACGGGTACTTCATGTGTGCCTCTACTTCGTGCTCCGGACAGGCGAAGAAATAGACCGTGCCCGACCCCGCCACGTCCACGCCCCTTCCGTCGCGAAAGACGCCCGCCTCGACCAGCGCGGCGTAAGGGCTCCCAACCTTGTCGTGAACGGGCACCAGGTAAGGAATATGCGGAAGCGAGTCGGCATAATGGGCGGGATATGTCTTGGAAATCGCCAGGTATTTCCGATACATGCCAAGCCGCAATGCGAGCTCGGCCCGCAAGGCGTTGATGCGCGCCGGCCACACGTCTTCGAGCGCTACGAGATTTTCCAGCAGCATCGAGTGCAGCGACCGGATGGCAGGTGCGTATTCCGTGACATTGATCAAGCGAGCGTGCGCACTGTCGACGAATGCAAGCCGCTCATCGGGAAGCTCAATGGACCGGTAGAAGCGGCCGAAACGCTCGCTCAACAGCACGCGTGTAAGCGTGGCGAGCAGTTCGTACTCGCTCTGGCGGCGCATGGCCGATCCGCTGCTCAGGTTGTTCGCATGCACGCGGTATAGACAGGTCGACGCTTCCGAACTGACGAATCGGCCTTCGAACAGAAGATTCAGCCATAATTCGAAGTCCTGCAGACGCTCGTTCGACACACCCCAGAACGATTGCCTGAAACGGTCGCGCCTGAACATCGAAGCGGGCGCACAAAGAAAGTTGCCGCTCAGCAACGCCGCGAACAGCTCGGCGTGCGTATTCGACCGAAGCAGCGCGTGATTGAAGATCGTGACATTGGCGGGCATGCCTTCCGCGTTGATGTACGCGATATCCGCGAATGCCGCGGAGGCATCCGGATGGCGTTCGAGTGCGTCGACCAGTCCGGAGAGATGGCCGGGCAGCCATACGTCGTCGTGCCCGATCTGTGCAATGTAACGCCCGCGCGCGACGGATGTGGCGTCGATCAGCGCGGCGCAGACGCCGTAGTTCGTCGGCTTGCGAACGGTGCGCACATGAAACGGTTGCGCACTGCTCCATTGGCTGATGATGTCCCAGCTGTCGTCCGACGAGCCGTCATCCACGATAACGACTTCGACGTCCTCCCGCTGCTGCGCGCTGATTGACTCGAGCGTGTCCCGGAGAAAACGCTGGCCGTTGTAGACGGGCAGGACAACGGTGACGAGTGGCGAATATGAAGTCATGGTTGGGTACATCGGGTCAGACAACAAGGACGTTCAGTCGGGAGCGATCCAGCGCAAATCCCGAGTCTTTGCGCACGAGAACAGCCGGCCGCCGGAGAAACACGGCATCGAGCGCGGCGCCGTCGAGCGTCGTTGCCGGCGCCACGAACGGTACGTCGCGAACATGTCGCGCAACTTGCCTTCCCAGTTCGCTTGTCTCAGGGACAGCCGTTCGCGGCAGAACGAGACAGCGTTCGCCGGCATGCCAGGCGAGCAATCCGACGGGGACGCGTGCGAGCAGATTCAGCAAGCCCGGATCGACAGACGAGGCCACATCGACACGCCGGCCATCGGGCGCGGCGAATCCGGCATCGAAATGCGCAGACAGGAGTGCGGCAAGTTCGCCCTGCGACTCGGACGACGAAAGGGCATGCTCGTAACGCACGACATATCGCGCGACGGGATCGACCGAGATGGCCGCGCCGGCATCGAGCGGCTCGTAGAGCCTGGCCGCGATTTCCAGCCGCTCGGCTTCCGCCTTGGGCTTTTGCCCCAGGTTCATCGCAGTGCTCGCGGGATGAATTCGCCATCCGTACGCCGCATACGGCAGATGCGCATGCTTGAGCGCCCTGTCGGCAAAGCGCCGCTGGTAGCCGAACGCAAGCCAGATGTCGAAACAGCTGCGATAGCGGGCCTCTGCGTCGGGCTCCGCGAGGATCATCTCCTTGCAGATGCTCGTGCGGAAACAGGTGATGTGATGCATGTAGAAGTAATGCATCGCGCTGAGGCCGTCGAATTCCGGCTTCCAGTAACGCTCTCGCGTCTCGGCCGAGAACTTGGTTTCGTCGGTGAAGACGAGATCGTATTCGTCGCGATGACGCTTCAGGAATTGCACGAGCGGTATGAGATCGACTTCGTCATCGTGATCCAGAATCGCCGCATACGGTGCGCTGGCGGCAACGAGCGCGGATGTATAAGCCGCGAAGATTCCGCGATTGCGGTCATGGCGAACGTATTCGAAGTGCTCGAAGCACGACGCCATGCGTTGCGCGAACGCATCGATGGCCGTGTCCTCCGGCGAGTCGTTGACGACGATCCACTGCACGTCCGACTGCACCGGCCACAGCGAAGTCGCGAGACGCTCCAGATAGTAGGCGACGGTCTTGTAACAGGGCGTGATGATGGTGAGAAGTGGCATGTCTGCAGCCGGCATCAGCGGTTGATTCGAGTTGTTCACTGCCCCTCTCCTCCGTCCAACGCGATGCCACTGGCGGCGAGGCGCGCTTCGAGCGCCAGCACGCGTTGCTGGCTCGCGGCAAGCTGCTCGCTCAGGTCGCGCAGGGCCCGGGCAGTGTGCAACTGTTCCGCTGCGGCCCGATCAACGCCCGCGCGCGCTTGTTCGACCTGTCCCGCCCAGTGCGCCATGCTGTCGCCGAACCGCCTCGCTATCTCGTGCGTCTCGACGATACGAATGCGCATTTCCAGCGCCCACCCGGCGCCGACCTGCGAGGCGATGTCGGCCGGCATGACGGGAAGCATCTGCGGATCGTTGTCGCTCGCGAAGATCAACAACCCCGCGTCGCCCGGCGCGGCCCGCAACGGGATGACGGACGGCGAAAGCACGAGATCGTCTTTCAGCGCGCAAGTCCAGCGGAGAATGCCCCGGTCATCCAGCACCTCGATGCTCGAAATCTGATACCAGGCGGGGCGGTCGGAGGGGTCGATGCGCAACATGCTCGGCGAAGACGCGTCCGGCGGCAGCGTCAGTCGGACGGTCTCCGGCCCGCCGCTCACTTGCGCGGCGACTGTGCGGCTGTCCGAGAAACCGACATCCGGATGTCCGTAGTAGACGGTCGCGGTGAACCGGGCCGGTGCAGTCGACGCGAGCGGCAGGCCCTCGTCCGCCCAACCCGCCAGGAATTCGGACACGTCCCGGCCCGTCGCGAAGCTCTGGAATTCGCCCTCCTCCGCAGCGTAGCGGTGGAAGTCTTCATCACTAATCGCCATGCCGGCCGCGCGCGCCGCATCGATAAATAACTGCTTTCGGCTCAGCAACGCCGCATCGCTGCGCGGCGAGAAGCTGAAATTCCGATTGATCAATGACAGCATCGCCCGGAACAAAAGGAATCCTAATTCGATGCTGTCCTTCGTCTGCCATTCGAGGTCGATTGCCCGCGCGAGACCGTCGTGGCGCAGCACGATGTTTTGAGGAATGAGGTCGAGGAAACAGCCCGGCACCGAAGCATGCGCAGAATCCAGCGTGCAGTCGTGACCTCGCTCACGTACGAGCCGCTGCGCCAGGTCTAGGTAGCGCCGCAGGAATGCGCCGATCTCCGACGGCGTCCAACCGTCTTTCGAGATGATGCTGACGAACTCGTCCGCGAGCAGGCGGCCAGGCGCATACGCTTCGGTTTCGTTCAGCAGGAAACGGTAGCGTCCCGAATGCCGGGCCGAACCGGTCGACACATAAAGGGCTCGCGACTCGGCAACGACCTCTGCGCCGACCGCCCGGAAGAGGACCTCCTTGCAGAACGGGGCGCGGCGCGTCGTGTTGTAGTAGTAAGCGAGCGCCTCCTTTGGCAAGCTCTGACCGGCTTCCTCTGCGCTCGCCACGACGATGAAGGAGTTCGCCACGTCCATGCCGAGTCCGTTGCGGATCAAGGTCGGCCATGCGCGTTGCAGGATAAAGGACAGATTCGTCGGCAGTTGCGGGTCTTGATGCACCGTCTGCACGGCGAGCGCCGATGCTTCGAAAGCGGGATGCGAGAAACCGCGCTCGCTCACGACCGCAACCGGGAACTTGTAGTCGGGGAACGGCGCCAGAAAGTTCGGCGCGGCGAACGCAGCGCGCTGGAACACCGACGTCAGTTCGCCCTTGCCGAACGTGCGGGGCCCGACATCGCCGTAGCGGTCCTCGATGCCAAACATCGGCACTCCCACGTGATCCTCGGGCGCTCCGGCGAAATATTTCAGGCCGACCTGATTCTCGATCGCGACGATGACGATGCCGCCCGGCGCGAGCAAGTCCCGCACGCGACGCAGCATGGCGACAGCGGGCTCGCTTCCCGGCGTGAAGAGCGATGCATATTCCAGCACGCCGATGAGCGTGACGACGTCGAAACGCTCGTCGGTCCGGAAGTCGTCGAAACGTTCGGTCACTACGTGCACGTTCGGCAGATCGCGCGATCGCGAAGCAGCGATGGCGGCACGTCTGGGCGATCCTTCGAGCGCGAGCAAGTCCGCGCCGGCTTCGCCCAGATAGCGGCTGATCGCACCGCAACCCGCGCCGATTTCGAGCACGCGACGCGACGCGAGCTTCGCCTCGAACGGACGAAGCACGTTCGCTCGCCCGCTCGATAGATGGTAGAGCGATGGCCAGTCCGAGATGCGCGTCGTCAACTCCGCGGAATGAAGCGAAACGTCGGCCGCGCCAGCCACGATTTGCCCGATTCGCTCCTCGACTGCATCGCCGTCGCTATAGGCGATTCCTTCGTAGCCCCGTCGCCGCCACACCCGGGTGGCGGCATCGAACCGATATCCGCTTCGCTCCAGCGAAAATGACATGCGTTGATCCTTCGTTTTATGTTGCAATGTTCTGCTGATGACAGCGGCCGCGTCGGCGCGGCCTCAGGTGTTTCGCGACGACTGTGCCCACCGGTAGGCGCCGTCTTCGGAAACGGCCGCAGCTCGATGACTGCCGCCGGCGATCTCACCGGTGTCGATGACACTCATTCCCGCGCGCCGCGCCGAGAGCGGTAGCAGGCGCTCGAGCGCGTGTGCGAGCGTGCCGTCCGTCTGACCGTTTTCCTCGTCGAACGAGTCGCGGTTCAGGCCGAGGCCGAGCAGCGGTTCGAGCGCCTCCATTCTTGCCCAGAACATGGTGCCGGCCGCGAAACGATACCGCATGTCCGCCGCGTCGAATCCGAGCGACGCCGCCAGTTCGCGCACGCGTGCGTCGTTGGAACCCCGGAAGCGGTCCGACAGGACCATGTGCCCTTCGGGACCGATCATGCCCACCGACGGTCGCGACTGCATCGCATGAAGAATGCGCAGCGGCCCGGGCTCGCTGCCTAGCAGCTTGCCGAAAAGATCGCGCCGCCACACGTCCCCGTCGACCCGGTGCAGCGACTTCTTCGAATGAATCTTGCATACAAAACGGCATCCGTCGGCGCGTGCCCGGGCGAGCATGTGCAGGAACGGATACAAGTCCCGTCCACGATTCTCGAGCCGCTCGACGACCGCATGAGGGAACGATGCGAGGATCTCGGTCTCGCACTCGGCTGGCGCGTGTTGATTGACGGATACATACAACTTGAAGCCAGCAGGCACGTTAGCGAGAAACCCGCTGATTTCGGGCCACAGTTCCGTATAGTGCAAATGCACGATCACGGCGACTTCGCGACTGTCCGGACGCCAGCCGTCCGGCATTCCTGAGGTGAATTGCTCGAGCACTCGGCGCGTTCGCTCAAGGTAAGCGAAGCCCGTATCGGCATCCGGTTCGAGCACTGCGCCGCGCAGCCAGTCGTTCCAGGCATTCAGAAAGACAAACGACGGTCGGTCGGTGCGGCTTCTTGCCCGTGCGCATGCAGCCGCCAGCGCGGACGCGTACTTCGAGGGAGTCGGGTCCGTGCAGATTCGCGCCCGCTCGCCGACAAGCGGGCTGTCGTCCATCCCGGCCATCACCGTCGGATAAAACGGTGGGCGCGCATGGTCGTCGCCGAGCAGCCATCTGGCGTCGTCGGCATAACGGGACAGTGCGCCCCCGAAGTGCGCATCGAGCAGCACGGGCTGAACGGGCGCGGCAGCAGGACCAAGCGAAAGCCGTGCGATGCCGTCGTAGCCTCCGTCGGCAACCGGCTCGGCCGAGACCGCCACCAGATGCGCGTCGGCAACGCCAATCTCCGCCAGCATCGCTCTGGAGAGCCGGGCGCCGGTTCCAACGTGCGATCCCGTGACCAGGACGAGAGGCCCGCCGGCCGCCTGAAGATAACGTGGATGCGTCAGCACATCGCGCCACTCGTCCCAGGCCGCAGCGGAAGCGGCGTCGGGCGCAAGATCGAAGAGAACGCAAAGGCGCAGCGTCAAGTCTGGGTCGTTCAGAAGCCGCAACAGTTCTGCCGCCGTCACACCGTCGCTGGCGGCGGCGCTCCGAGCGGGGATGCAGAAAGCGTGGATGCCGTAGTCGGACGCAAGCCGCGCGTGTCGAACAGCGAGATCGTGATCGGTCTTCGGATAGAAGCCGAACTTTCCGGGGATTCGAGGTTGTCTGTGTCCGACGAACCTCACGCCGGCGGCCGCCACGGCCTGCCAGTCCCAGGTGGCGCTCCAGCGGTAGAGGGCGATGGTCCTTATCTCCGACGGTGCCATGCCGGGAAGAAGCCGGTCGCTGTATTCGGGATGTCGCCGTCCCCCACGAACCGCCAGAAACGCCGAACGCAGGCTGTCGCGTGTCCGCAAGGGAAGCCTTTCCAGCAACTTCAGCGCCGCGTTGGCTTCATCCGAGCCGGTACGTGCTCGCATTTCGCTCGCGGCCGCGAGGGCGCGTGATCCCACCGCGGTCAACACGGCCGACGCGAGGCGTGACATCCCGGTACGGCCGCACGTCGCGCGAACGCGCCGCAACCAGGCGCGCGACTGAAAGCGCAGTATCGACTGAAGACGGTGAAAGCTCACGCGGTCCATGGAGTTCATGCCGGGCGGCGCGTCCATCTCGATATGGCTCGGCGCGTGGCGTCGAGGTAAGCGTGCTTGTAGCGCATATCCGGCTCGAGGTGATTGCCTTCGCCCCATTCGTTCCACGCGTTAACGAAGACGATGCGCTCATCGCCGCACGCGAAGCGGTCGGTGTACGACAGCGCGCCGTCCAGCCACTTCTCATACGCTTCAGGCGATGCGCCGAGAAAAATGTGCCCCGTGTCCTGCTTGCGCGCCGTGTTGTCCCATGAAGGCATCGTGCCGCGAAACATCGCGTAACCGGGATTTGTCTTCGCAAGGCAGACTTCGGCGGTGGCCTGGTAATCGAACAGCGCGCCCCGGAACTTCGGAGCGAGGCCTTCCACTTCGCCTGTGTACGGCACGCCGCAACCGTGAGGAGGGAATTCCACGCTGGCGTCGAAGTCGAAGTCGCTCGGCTTTTCGCCGCGTGCCCAACTGTCGAACGACTGCACGTAGGCCAGATACACGTCGCCCAGACCGGCGTCTCGCGCCATGCGTCGCCACGTGGCTGCCGCCCTGCGCGGCTCTGGAAGCAAAGAGATCCGATAAATGAGCACGAGCGGCTTGCCGTTGACGCGGATATACCGTTCGTCGCGCAGAAGCGGCAGCCAGTCGCGAAAGAGCGCCGCTTCGTCTTCCGGCGTATACGACTGCCCCATGAGCAGCGACGACTCCAGCCCGTCCCAGCGACGCGTCCAGTTCTCGTTCGCCCAGCAGATGCAGAACGGAAAACTAGGCTTGCCGGTGTCGAGCACTTCCTGAAGGGGCCGCTCCAGAAGGCGGCGGCCGCTGAACCAATAGTAGTAGTAACAAAAACCGGCTAACCCCGCCCCGCGCGCGAGATCCGCCTGCGCCTGCCGGACTTCCGGGACGCGTAAATCATAAAAACCGAGGTCGGCCGGAAGGTGCGGCTGATAATGACCATCGAAGTTCGGCTTGGCCTTCGAGACATTGGTCCACTCGGTGAAACCTTTGCCCCACCACTCGTCGTTCTCGGGAATCGGATGATATTGCGGAAGATAGAAGGCGAGCACGCGAATATCCGACGCCTCTCGCGCCACGCGGTCGGACGATCGCTCTTTCCCACCAAGGATCGCCACGGTCCGGGGCGGCTCCGCAGGCATTGCGGGGCAGGCGAAGCGTGCAAGCGGCTCGAAGACGATCGCTTCGTCGCTCTGCCAAAAGGCGCGCATGAGCGCGTCGACGGCGGATGCAGCGTGAACCTGCGCGTGCGCGACTTCAGCGGCCCCCAGCAGCGCATCACGGCGGACCAGGACCGCGAGGTCGGTCGCCGCGGGCACGCGCCGGCTGACGGCGTAAGACGGATCGCTCGCGTCGTCGCCATTGCCCAGGCGGCGAAGGCCGCCATCCGGACCCCACAGCGCGCCCGATTCAACGAGCGTCGCATCGGCGCAGACGATCATGCCGCAGGCAGCCACCGCACTACTCTCGGTTCTCAAGCGATGCACCAGCGCATCGATAGCGCCCGCCTGAGCCTGCACGGCATCGGTCGTCAGCAGGACGAACTCGCCTTGCAGGTCCTGGACGGCTGCGCGCACGGTGTCGAGCATCTCGGCTTCTGACGGCGAGCGTAGCAGCCGGAGCCCGCTCAGCGTTTCCAGCCAGGCCTCGGCCTCGCCGACGCGTATGACGTTCATTTGCATCGCGGCGGCGCCGCCGGCGGTGGCGTGCTTCAGCGCGAGCAGGCTTTCGACAACGCGCTGACGCTCCTGACGATGGATCAGCAGTACGGACACCACGGTTTCGCCGACGCCGCCGAATGTCGTTCGCGAGGCTTCCGTCAGCAAGGCGCCGTCGCTCGCGTCGAGCAGCGTCAACTGCGAAGCAAGAGCGGCGCGCTTCTTGGCGCGTTGCTCGGCGCGATCGCCGCGAACGTCCGATCCGACCGGCCTGTTACCAAGGACGTGCCGCGCGACCCGAGACCACAGCCCCGTGGGTCCCTCCGTACGCAACAATCTCAACGCATAGCGCGAGACCGCGGCAGGGCCGCCGGCTGCAGCAATAACGTTGCGCGCGCGCCTGACGGTGCGCAGTTTGGCGCGAAATCCGCTCATGGCTGATGCAGTTGCATCGACATATTCATGTCGAGCAATCCGAAGAAAGACGAATCCGGGCTCACGACCAGATGGATGGAATCGTAGCGCCGATCGTGAGGCACGATGTTCTCGCCTTCTCGCGTCGCTATGCCGAGCGAGATGAAGTAGTCGCCCTGCCCTAGCTTGCAGTCGAGAAATACCGTGGCGCGCATGCGCTCGCCGGCTCCGCCCATGTTTTTTACTTCGTCACAGGCGAGCAACTCCGAGTTGGAACCGAAGACGGTAACGCCTTCCTTTGTCTTGACCGTCACGCCCAGAATGGGGCGCACGAGGGTGCGCTGAAACGTCACTGCCACATCGAGGCGCAAGCGCGCGCCGCTCTCCACCGAATGCGGATATTCGACGCCGTCGCTTTCGAGCCGGAAGTCGCTGATGACCGCAGACCCGTCGCCCCATCGGTACTCGTAGGGGTTGTAGCCGGGCCGCTGCGAGAACGCATCTTCGTCGAAGAGAAGCTTCCCTGCGCCGACGTCGATGCTCTCGTCGATCCGCTTCTTGCCATTACCGTCCGATCCGTTGCCGTTTTCGTCGGATTGTGACGACTTCACCCGCTTGCGATTGCTGTCGCGGCCAAAAAGCAGGTCCAGGTAGCGGTTCACGATCTCGCGCGGCGCGCCTTGCTGCAGCATTTCGCCCGAATCGATCAGCACGGCGCTCGAGCAATGCGTCACGATTTGCTCGCTGCTATGCGTCACCAGCAGAATGCTGGTGCCGTTGTCTTTCAGTTGCTTCAGGCGGTCGAAACATTTCGCCTGGAAACGCGCGTCGCCAACGGCGAGGGCCTCGTCAACGATAAGAATTTCCGGATTCGTCTGCGCCTGAACCGCGAACGCAAGACGAACCATCATCCCGCTCGAATAAGTCTTCACGGGCTGATCGACGAATGCGCCGATATCCGCGAAGGACACGATGCTATCGAAGCGTTCGTCCACCTCTTCGGTCGACAGGCCCAGCAGGGAGGCGTTCAGATAGACGTTTTCTCGTCCGGTAAATTCCGGATTGAAGCCCGATCCCAGTTCAAGGAGGGCCGCGACGCGGCCATGAACCGACACCGAGCCTGTGGTGGGCGTGAGCGTGCCGGCGATGATCTGCAACAACGTTGACTTGCCCGACCCATTCCGGCCCACGATCCCGATGGTTTCTCCCTTGGGAACCGTGAAACTGATGTTCTTCAATGCCCAGAATTGACGGAATAACTGGCGACGTCGTCCGACCAGCATCTGGAGTAGGCGGTCTCGGGGGCGCTCATAGATGTTGTAGCACTTGCCGACGTCGCGGATGTCGATCGCGGATTCACTCATAGATGTCTCGTTCGCGCCTGCTCAGAGGATATCCGCGAAGCCGCCGCGGGTCCGTTGAAACCAGGCATAGCCGAACCACGCGGCGATGTAGCCAAACACGAAATACTTCAGGATGCCGAGCCAGTCCGGAGTACCACCCCAGATCAGCGCGTTACGAAGCTGCTCGATGATGAACGTCAGCGGATTCCATTCGATCAGGAATCGCAGCTGCTCGGGCACGGACGTTGTCGGATAAAAGACCGGTGACAGGAACATCAGAAGCGACGTGACGATGGACATGAGTTGCCCGATGTCACGCAGGAAGACACCGAGAGACATGAGAAACCACGTTACGCCCGCGATGAGCAACAGGTACGGCACGAGGATCAGCGGCACCGTCCACGCCGTAACCGGAAGATGCTGCTGCCAGAGCAGAATTCCGCCGATAAGAATCAGCGACGCGATGAACGTATGAAAGAGAGCAGTGCCAAGGGTGATCCACGTGAGCGTCTCCAGGGGAAACACCACGCGTTTCACATAATTCGTGTTCGCCACGATCATGCCCGGCGCGCGATTGATGCACTCGGCCAGTAGCCCGTGCGTCAGCACGCCCACGAACATGACCACCGCGAATTCGAAATGGCTCGTCGAGGCCGGACGCCACTTCGACTTGAAGACGACGCCGAACACGAAGGTGTACACGCTCAGAAGCAGCAGCGGATTCACGAATGACCAAAAGAGACCGAGAAACGATCCTTTGTATCGTCCTGACACCTCTCTTTTGACGAACTGATAAATCAGGGCTCGCTGGCTGACGAGCGAATCGACGACTGCCAAGGGATTACGGTAGCTGTAACGGCTCATTCAGTCCTTTACTCTTCGAAACTTGATCGCACGCGCAAGTTGGCGCGAGGGGCCGTCAAACGCCGGCGAGCTGGTCTATGGTTTGTCGCATGCACACATCCCAGGCAGGACGATGCAGACCGAACCGCCTGTCGAAGTGCGAACAGTCGAGGCGAGAATTCGCCGGACGACGCGCGGGAAGAGGATATTCCGACGTCGCAATCGGGAGAATGGTGCGCGTCTTGATATCGAATCGACCGACGGCCCGCGCATAGTCGATCAGCGCCTCGGCGAAGCCATGCCAGCTCACGCTACCGCCCGCCGTCATATGAAAGCGGCCGCTCTCGAAGCGCCCGTCGAGCCGTTCGGCGTGTGCGTGACGGATACAGTGAGCCGTCAGGTCGGCGATCAGCCGGGCGCTCGTCGGTGCACCCGTCTGGTCTGCGACCACCTTCAGCTCCTCGCGTTGGGCCGCGAGCTTGAGCATGGTCAAGAGAAAATTCTTGCCGCGCGCGGCGTAGACCCACGTCGTTCTGAAAATCAGATAGTCGCATTGCGACGCGATGATCGCCTCTTCGCCGGCGAGCTTGGAACGACCGTAGGCGTTGAGCGGTGCAGCGGCGTCCGTTTCCTTTGCGCTGTCCTTCGCGGTCCCGTCGAACACGTAGTCCGTCGAATAGTGGACGAGCAGCGCCCCGGTACGCGCGGCGGCTGCGGCGATTTCCGCAACCGCATCGCCGTTGATGCGGCGTGCGACTTCCTCTTCCTGCTCGGCATTGTCCACGGCGGTATATGCAGCCGCATTCACAATGACATCGGGACGCACCGATTCGACAAGCCCCGCCACGCCGTTCGGCTTAGTGAAGTCGGCAGTCTGGCGAGTCGCCAGCACGACCTCACCGAGCGGCAAGAGGCTGCGCGCCAACTCCCAGCCGACCTGCCCGTTCGCACCGGTCAACAGCAGTCTCATTGGAACACCTCGGCACCGGCGAGCGCGGCACCGTCCCGGTCCTTGGCGGCGATGATCAACTCGCCCTCGAACGGCCATGCAATGGCGAGGTCGACGTCATTCCACACAATGCTCCGCTCGAACTCCGGATACCAATAATCCGTCGTCTTATAAAGAAACTGCGCCGTCTCCGACAGCACGACGAACCCATGCGCGAAGCCCGGCGGCACCCACAACTGCCGATGATTCTCTTCCGACAGATTTACGCCCACCCACTTGCCGAAGTTCGGCGAGCTCTTGCGAATATCCACGGCGACGTCAAAAACTTCGCCCTCCACCACGCGAACGAGCTTGCCCTGCGGATGCTGGATCTGATAATGCAGCCCGCGAAGCACGCCCTTCGCCGAACGCGAATGATTGTCCTGCACAAACTCGACGCCCGCTTCCACGTGCTCGGCAAACTCGCGCGCATTGAAGCTCTCGTAGAAGAAGCCGCGCGCATCGCCGAACACTCTCGGCTCGATGATCTTGACTTCGGGCAGCGCCGTGGCAGTTACCTGGATGGCCATGCGACTTGGTCCTTCGGAAGGTTGAGCAGATATTGACCGTACGCGTTCTTCGACAGCGGCTTCGCTAGCGCAAGCAGTTGCTCGTCGTCGATCCATTCCTTGCGGTACGCGATCTCTTCCGGGCAAGCCACCACCAGCCCCTGACGCTTTTGCAAAGTCGCGATAAACGTCGCCGCCTCGATCAGCGACTCATGCGTGCCGGTGTCGAGCCACGCGTAACCGCGACCCATGATCTCGACGTTCAGCCTTTGCTGCTGAAGATAGCGCGAGTTGACGTCGGTGATTTCGAGCTCGCCGCGCGGGGACGGCTTGATGTCCGCTGCGATGTCGCACACCTGGTTATCGTAGAAATACAGACCCGTCACCGCGTAGTTGGATCGCGGTTTCGCCGGCTTCTCTTCGATCGACAGCGCGCGGAAGCTCTCGTCGAACTCCACGACGCCATAACGCTCCGGATCATGCACGTGATAGGCGAAAACCGTCGCGCAGTCGGTACGCGCATTGGCGTTCGCCAACTGCTTCGCTAGATCGTGACCGTAGAAAATGTTGTCGCCCAGAATGAGCGCGGAAGGATCGTTGCCCACGAACTCCTTGCCGATGATAAACGCCTGCGCGAGCCCGTCCGGCGACGGCTGCACTGCGTACTGAATGTTCATGCCCCACTGGCTGCCGTCCCCGAGCATGGCTTCGAAACGCGGCGTGTCTTGCGGCGTCGAAATGACGAGGACATCGCGAATGCCCGCGATCATCAGCGTCGACAGCGGATAGTAGATCATCGGCTTGTCGTACACGGGCAGCAGTTGCTTCGATACTGCGTGCGTGATCGGATAGAGCCGCGTGCCGGACCCGCCGGCGAGAATAATGCCTTTGCGCGCCATGCCTGCTCCTTATGCCCGCTGCGCGTAATTCGTCTCGACCCACTTCCGGTATTCGCCGGAAGCGACTTCGTCCGCCCATTCCTGATTGTCCAGATACCACTGAACGGTCTTGGCGAGACCCGTCTCGAACGTTTCGGCCGGCTTCCAGCCGAGTTCGCGCTCCAGCTTGCGCGCGTCGATGGCGTAGCGGCGATCGTGTCCCGGGCGATCCGTCACATACGTGATCTGATCGCGATACGAACCGCTTGCCTTCGGTTTCTTCTCGTCGAGCAGATCGCAAAGCGTATGCACGACTTCGAGGTTCTTCTTCTCGTTCCAGCCGCCGACGTTATACGTCTCGCCAGGCTTGCCGTTAGCCAGCACTTCGCGGATGGCCGAGCAGTGATCGCCCACATACAGCCAGTCGCGCACGTTCTGACCGTCGCCATAAACCGGCAGCGGCTTGCCTGCGAGCGCGTTCGCGATCATCAGCGGGATCAGTTTCTCGGGGAACTGATACGGGCCGTAGTTATTCGAGCAGTTCGTCGTGAGCACGGGCAAACCGTACGTGTGGTGATACGCGCGAACCAGATGGTCGGAGCCAGCCTTGGTCGCCGAATAAGGGCTATTCGGCGCGTAAGGCGTGGTCTCGGAGAATTGCGGATCGGTTGCGGAAAGCGAACCGAAGACTTCGTCCGTCGAGACGTGCAGGAAGCGAAACGCTTGCTTCTCCGCTTCGGGCAGCGCGCTCCAGTACATGCGCGCAGCTTCCAGCAACGTGAACGTGCCGACGACGTTCGTCTGCACGAAATCCGCCGGACCGTGAATCGAGCGGTCGACGTGGCTTTCTGCCGCGAAATGCAGAATGGCGCGCGGCTTGTGCGTGGCGAGCAGTTCGTCCATTGCTGCGCGGTCGCAAATATCGGCACGCACGAACAGGTGGCGGGTGTCGTCCTTGAGCGATTTCAGCGTGCCGAGATTTCCCGCGTACGTCAGCTTATCGACGTTGAGCACGGGCTCATCGGAGCCTTTGAGCCAGTCCAGAACAAAATTCGCGCCGATAAAACCGGCGCCGCCCGTCACGAGAATCATAGAAACCCTTTGGCTGCTTGTAGTCTTCGCGCGACTGAACACGCACGCGCAAGCTGTGGAAAAAATTGCAGCATTCGATGCCCCGATGCATCAAATGCGGGAACCGCGACCGACTGCCGGACGCGGTTCAATTTTTGGTCAGCCGCCAATTATAAAGCCATGCAGTGCAAAAACTACACGGCTAACAACTTGATACAGCTAGTCAATTTCCGTCGCGTGGGCGGGAATGACGCCGTGGTGATCTTTTGTACGAAAGCGATCGAGCGTTGCGTTTTTCTAATCACCGGCATAATTTGTCGCACCGCAATTCGACTGGCGTCCGGCTCGCGACTTCAAAGCCGCGTCGCGCTTTCGCACTGAACCCATGACCGACGCACTCTCCGCAAGCCTCGCGGTCTCGTCCGCTCCCCTCGTCTTTGGCGACCTCCAAGGCTGCTGCGACCCGTTTCAGCGCCTGCTCAAGAAAGCCGCGCCCGAACCCGACACGCCGCTCTGGTTCGCGGGCGATCTCATCAACCGTGGCCCCAAGTCGCTGGAAACGTTGCGCGACGTGATCGCGCTCGGTTCGCGCGCGACCGTCGTGCTCGGCAATCACGATCTGAATCTGCTCTCCGTCGCCGCCGGCCTGCGCAAGCCGAAAAAAGGCGACACGCTCGACGACATCCTCGGGGCACCGGACTGCGCCGATCTCATCGAATGGGTGCGGCACAAGCCGGTCGCCCATTTCGAAGACGGCGCGCTGATGGTTCACGCAGGCGTCTTGCCGCAGTGGGACGTCACGATGACGCTGGAACTCGCGCACGAACTCGAAACCGCACTGCGCGCGCCGAACTGGAAAGAGACGCTGGCCGAACTCTACGGCAACGAGCCGCATCGCTGGGAAGATTCGCTGACCGGCATGGACCGCCTGCGCGTGATCTACAACGCGCTCACGCGCATCCGCTTCTGTACAGCGGAAGGCGCGATGGAATTCGCCGGCAACGGGGGCCCGGACACCGCGCCGCCCGGCTACATGCCTTGGTTCGACGTGCCGGGCCGCCGCACGCGGGACGTCACCATCGTCTTCGGACACTGGGCCGCGCTCGGCCTCATGATCCGCGACGACGTTCTCTGTCTCGATTCCGGCTGCGTGTGGGGCAACAAGCTGTCGGCAGTGCGGCTGACGAAAGACCCCGCGCAGCGCGTCGTCACGCAGGTGAGTTGCGCGATGAAGAAGTGATCGGCGGCGCCAGCGGCGCTTCCATGACGACGGCCGGCGCGCCCCGCATCCGCTCCAGCGCCGCCTGAACCGCCGCTTGCGCCTCGCTTGCGAGCAGCCGCCGGTCAGCGCCCGGCGCGAGCGGATCGCACACGTAGAGATGCGCGGTGATCGGCCCGCCGCGCAACAGCGCATCGAGCGAATCGCTGAGCGACATATCGCCGATATACGCGGGCGCGGTCGTCTGCATGCCGCGCGCATCCTCGTACATGAGGCAGATCGGCTGCACCGGACGCGACGCAGACACCGCCGCCTGAAACAAATTCGCGTGAAACGGCAGCAGCGATACGCCGTCGCTCGTCGTGCCTTCGGGAAAGACGCACATCATTTCGCCTGCGACGAGCCGGTCCGCCAGCTCATGCATGATGCGCTTCGCGTCGCTGCGCTTCTCGCGCTGGACGAACACGGTGCCGAGCTGTTGCGCGAGCCAGCCGACCACCGGCCACTGGCGAATCTCGGCCTTCGATACGAACGGCGTCGGCCGCCACGCGTTGATCACGTAAATATCGATCCACGACACATGGTTGCCGACGACGAGCACGCCGGCATCCAGCCGCGCTTCGTCGTTATGCACAACGAGCTTCATGCCCGCGAGCCGCAGCATCTCGAGCGACCATGCGCGGTTCATCGCCATGCGCTCGCTTGCAGTAGCGCCGGGAAAGCGCCGCGCCACGATCCATGCGCCGTGCAGCAAATGAGCAGCGAGGCGCAGCTTGCGCAACATCAACTTCATGAATCAGCGGCTTTCGTAAGCGAGATGCCCGCCGACGATGGTCGCGCGCACGCGAGCCGGCAGCTCATAGCCCAGGAACGGCGAATTGCGGCCCTGGCTCTTCAGCTTGCGCGGATCGACGCGCCAGGAAGCGCCCGCATCGAACACGCAGAGATCGGCGAGCGCGCCCACGGCGATGCGCCCCGCCGGCAGCTTCAGCACATCGGCCGGCGCGGACGTGATGCGCGCCAGCGCCTTCGCGAGCGGCAGGTTCGCTTCACGCGCCCACTTCACCGTCAGCGAGAGCAGCAGTTCGAGACCGGTCGCGCCCGGCGTCGCTTCGGCGAATGGCAGGAGCTTCTCGTCATCGTCGAGCGGCGTGTGGTCCGAGCAAATGGCGTCGATGGTGCCGTCGTCGAGGCCCGAGCGAATCGCTTCGCGGTCGCGTTGCTGGCGCAACGGCGGATCGAGGCGGAACTGCGAATCGAAATAGCCGATGTCCACGTCCGTCAAATGGACGTGGTTGATCGTGACGTCGCACGTGACGGCGAGACCTTCGGCTTTGGCCGCGCGCACGAGCGCCACGCCCGCCGCCGACGACACGTGCGACAGATGCACGCGCGCGCCGGTCACGCGCATCAGTTCGAAAATGGTATGTAGGGCTATGGTTTCCGCCGACACCGGCACGCCCGACAGCCCGAGCCGCGACGCCACCGCGCCGCTCGCCGCCACGCCGCCCTTCGCCATGAACGCGTCCTGCGGGCGCAGCCACACGGTGTAGCCGTAGGTCGTCGCGTATTGCAGCGCGCGCAGCAGCGTGCGGGTATCGACAATCGGGTTGTCCGCCTGCGAGAAGCCGATGCAGCCGGCCTCCGTCAGTTCCACCATTTCGGTGATGCTCTCGCCCTTCAGCCCGACGGTCAGCGCGCCGAGCGGATACACATGCGCCTGATGCAGCTTCTGCGCGCGGAACTTGAGCATTTCGACGAGGCCCGGTTCGTCGAGCGTCGGATCGGTGTCGGGCGGGCAGACGAGGCTCGTCACGCCGCCCGCCATCGCGGCGGCCATTTCGGATTCGAGCGTCGCCTTGTGCTCGAAGCCCGGCTCGCGCAGACGCGCGGACAAATCAACGAAGCCCGGCGCGATATGCAAGCCGTTAGCGTCGATGACCTTGGCCGCGTTGAAATCGGCGGGCGCCTCGCCGATCGCGACGATACGTCCGGCCGCGATGAATACGTCGTTACGCGTTTCGGTGCCTGCGGCCGGATCGATGATGGTGCCGCCTTGAATCTGGATCTTCATGTCGTTCTGATTAGTCGCTGTTGCCGGCCACAATGCCCATCACCGCCATGCGCACGGCGATGCCGAAGGTCACCTGATTCAGGATGACCGACTGCGGCCCGTCGGCCACTTGCGAATCGATTTCCACGCCGCGGTTCATCGGGCCGGGGTGCATCACGATGGCATCCGGCGCGGCCAGCGCGAGACGCTCGGGCGTGAGGCCCCAGCTCTTGAAGTACTCCTGCGCGGACGGCAGAAGCGCGCCGCTCATGCGCTCGTTCTGCAACCGCAGCATGATGATGACGTCCACGCCCTTCAGACCTTCGTCGAGGTTGTGGTAGACGTGCACGCCCATCTGATCGAGGTTGCTCGGCAACAGCGTGCGCGGACCGATGGCGCGCACTTCCGGCACGCCCAAGGTCGTGAGCGCATGAATGTCCGAGCGCGCGACGCGCGAATGCAGAATGTCGCCGACAATCGCCACCCGCAGCTTCGTGAAGTCGCGCTTGTAGTGGCGAATGGTGTACATGTCGAGCAGGCCCTGCGTCGGATGCGCGTGACGGCCATCGCCCGCGTTGATCACGTGCACGTGCGGCGCGCAATGCTCGGCGATCAGATACGGCGCGCCGCTCGACGCATGACGCACGACGAACATGTCGGCGTGCATCGCGGAGAGATTGTTGATGGTGTCGAGCAGCGACTCGCCCTTGCTCGTCGACGACGCGTTGATGTTCAGATTCAGCACGTCCGCCGAGAGGCGCTTCGCCGCGATTTCGAACGTGGTGCGCGTGCGCGTCGAATTCTCGAAGAAGAGGTTGAATACCGACTTGCCGCGCAGAAGCGGCACCTTCTTGACTTCGCGATCGGTAACGCTCACGAACTGCTCGGCGGTATCGAGAATATGCGTGACGATGCTGCGCGGCAGGCCCTCGATGGTCAGCAAGTGCTTCAGCTCGCCGTTTTTCGTGAGCTGCGGGTTGCCTTTGAGAAAGCCGTAGCGGAAGGTGTCGCTGGTCTTGTCAGCTTGCTGCGCGCCCGGTTCGGCTGCGCTCTGCGTGGCGGTGTTCATGGTGATCCAGGCGTTGCTTTGAGAAAAGGCTTGCTGCTTGGGCGTGAGACGCGTGCCGCTTGAGCGTCAGTGCGTGCGCGGCTCGGTCGTGAAGCCGAAGGTGCCGTCGTCGCGGCGCGCGAGCACGAGGTCTTCGTTCGTTGCGACGTCCACCATGCCGCCGGTGAAGCGCGCCGCAATCGGCATTTCGCGTCCGCCGCGGTCGGCGAGCACGGCGAAATCGATGGACGCGGGACGGCCGTAATCGTAGAGCTCGTTGATCGCCGCGCGCACGGTGCGGCCGGTGGAAAGCACGTCGTCGATCAGCAGAATGCGGCGGCCTTCGACTGCGAACGGCAATGAAGTCGGGCTCGCCTGACTGTGCAGGCCCTTCTTCGCGTAGTCGTCGCGATGCAGCGCCACGTTCACCACGCCGAAATGCGGCGCGCCCACGTCTTTCGCGAGCCGCTCGGCAAGCCACGCGCCGCCGCTGTAGATGCCCGCGAGCGCCACGCCGTCTGCCGCCGCGAGCGACGCGCCGTAAGCCTCGCGAATCTGTTCGACGAGCGCGCGATACAGCGCCTCTGCGTCAATGGAACTCATGATCGTCGGGAAGTCCGTCGAGATATTGTTGGAGGATGACGCGGGCAGCTTCGGCGTCGATGCCGTCGAAGCGGCCGCGCGCATTCGGGCGCACGCCGCGCTCGCGCAAGTCGGCTTTCGCATCGACGGACGAATATCGCTCGTCCACCCACTGCACCGGCACGTTGAAACGGCCGTTCACCTGATTGCCGAAGCGTTTCGCAAGCGCGCTCATTTCGTGCGGCGTGCCGTCCGGATGCATCGGCATGCCGACGACCACGGCGTCCGGCTTCCACTCTTGCAAGAGCTTGCCGACTTCCTGAAAGCGATAGTCGCGGTCGCGGTTTTCGAGCACGGCGAGCGCCCGCGCGTTACGCGTCAACGTATTGCCGACGGCGACACCGATGCGCTTTTCGCCGTAATCGAATGCCAGCAGCGTGGCTTCGCGGCTCATGCGTGCCCTGCTTCGCCGGAAAGCATGGAGCGCGACACGCCGAGCAGCGACAGCGCCGCTTCGAGGCGGTCTTCGGCGGGCACGTCGAAAATGATGCGCGAATCCGCTTCGACCGTGAGCCAGCCGTTCTTCGAGATTTCTTCTTCGAGCTGCCCCGCGCCCCAGCCCGCGTGGCCGAGCGTCAGCAGGAAACGCTCGGGGCCCTTGCCGCTCGCGACCGCTTCGAGCACGTCTTTCGATGTGGTCATGGCAAGGCCGCCGGGCACGCTCATGGACGAGCTGTACGGTTCGCCCTCGCCCGCCTCGTGCAGGACAAAGCCGCGCTCCGTCTGCACCGGACCGCCGTAATACACGGGCAAATGCACGAGCGGCTCGATTTCGAGCTTGAGGTCGATGCGGTTGAAAAGCGATTGCAGGTCGATGTCGGTCGGCCTGTTGATGACGAGACCCAGCGCACCGCGATCGGTGTGATCGCAAAGGTAGACCACCGTTCCGGAAAACGTCGGATCGACCATGGAGGGCATGGCGATCAGGAACTGGTTCGTCAAATTGATGCGATCGGAAGTCTTGGACATAATTCAGGATTTTAACAAAGGCGCTGCGAGATGGCCGACTTCGATGTGGGGCTGGTCTGGTTTCGGCGGGACCTGCGCGCGGCAGACAATGCTGCACTCTATCATGCGCTTACAAGGTGCCGTCGCGTGCTGTGCGCGTTCGTTTTCGACCGCGAAATCCTCGCTCCGCTCGCTAAAAACGACCGTCGCGTGCCCTTCATTCATGCGAGCGTGGTCGAGCTGGACCGCACGCTTCAGGCGGCCGGCGGCGCGCTGCTGGTGCGGCATGCCATGCCGCTCGACGCGATTCCCGCGCTCGCCCGCGAGTGCGGCGCAAACGCCGTGTTCGTGAACCGCGACTACGAGCCGTCCGCGAAGGCACGCGACGAAGCAGTCGCGCAAAGGCTCGCGAGCGCGAACATCGCGTTTTTCGAGTTTAAGGATCAGGCGATCTTCGACCGCGACGACGTGCTGACGGGCAGCGCCAAGCCGTACACGGTGTTCACGCCGTACAAACGCAAGTGGCTCGAAACGCTCACGCCGGACGCGTTGCAGCCGTATGCGTCGGAAGACAATCTGCACGCGCTCGGCAAGCCGCCCGCGCAGGCGGATCAAGGCATTCCGTCGCTCGCCGCGCTCGGTTTCGCCGATGCAGAAGGCCCCGCGTTCCCGGCAGGCACCGTCGGCGCGTACGCGCTCTTCGACGACTTCCGCGACCGCATGACGGACTACGACCGCACGCGCGACTTTCCGGCGGTGAAAGGCCCGAGCTACATGGGCGTGCACTTGCGGCACGGCACGGTGTCCATCCGCGCGCTCGCCCGCGTCGCGCACGACGCGCAGCGCCACGGCGACCGCGGCGCGCAGACGTGGCTTTCCGAGCTTATCTGGCGGGACTTCTACTTCGCGGTGCTGCATCATTTTCCGCGCGTGGGCATGCCGGGCGATCATCGTGCGTTCAAGCCGGAGTACGACCGCATCGAATGGGAAACGGGCGAGGCGGCCGACGCGAATTTCGCCGCGTGGTGCGCTGGACAAACCGGCTACCCGCTCGTGGATGCCGCCATGCGCCAGCTCAACACCTCGGGCTACATGCACAACCGGCTGCGCATGGTGACGGCGAGTTTCCTGACGAAGGATCTCGGCATCGACTGGCGGCGCGGCGAGGCGTATTTCGAGGCGCAGCTGAACGACTTCGAGCTTTCGTCGAATAGCGGCGGCTGGCAGTGGGCCGCCTCTAGCGGATGCGACGCGCAGCCGTACTTCCGCATCTTCAATCCGGTGACGCAGTCGCAGAAGTTCGATGCCGCCGGCAAGTTCATCCGCCACTACGTGCCGGAGCTGGCGGCGCTGTCCGACCGCGACATTCATGCGCCGTGGCTCGCGAAACCCGACGCGCTGAAGGCCGCGAATATCGCGTTGGGCGCGGACTATCCGCCGCCGATCGTCGATCACGACGCCGCGCGCAAGCGGACACTGCTGCGTTACGACGTCGTGCGCGGGCCGGCCAGAAAACGGGCGTCGTCCCCAGACGAGGACGACGACGACGCTATCGCGTGACGGCCGGAGGACGCTCGATCATCGCGGTCAGCGCGGCAATCGAGGCGCGTCCTTCCGACGGCGCAATCCCCGCGGCCGCCTGATGCAGCATCGAGCGCAGCGTTTGCGCGGCGCGCTCGGGGATGGAGGCGTCGAGGCCGCGGGCATTGCTTTCGGCCGCGCCTTCGCCCTGATGCGCGACGCGCCGCCACGCGAGACCGAGCGTATCGGCGAGCAGCGAGACGTGCCCGAGCCCGAGCGCGCAAGCCGCCGCGCCCAGCCGATGCGACGCGTTCGCCGCATGCAGCGCGGCGGCGGAATCGACGGTGCCGGTCTCGCTCGCCTGCGTGCCGCGCTCGACGAGCCCTTCGATCGAGGCCTCCGCGCTTTGCAGAAAGTCTTCGTAGGCGGCCGCGTTCACGCGCAGCACGCCGAGATCGCGCGTGACGGCCTCGCGCGTGCTTTCCTCGCTTGCCTGCGCCGCGCCCTGCTCCCACGCGGCTTCGGACGCGGGCGTCGCCGCGACGTGCCACGCCACGGTCAGGCCGTAGTCGCGCAAAACGTCGACGTGTTCGGCGTCTTCAGGCGTCGCGCCGTAGAGCGCGAAGTCGCGCCACAGCAACGCGAGCGTCGCGCGCACGAGCGAACGCGGCGCGAACGTCGACGCGTGCGCCTGATCCGCCAGCACGAGGTTGAAGCGGGCGTAGAGCCGCTTGGCGTCCGCGTAGCTGGAAAGATCGGCATGACGGCCGGCCCGGTCGCGCAGCGCCCGCACCGTGGACGACGCGAGCCGCCAGAAATCGTACGGATCGGGGCCCGCGAGCTCGGCGAGACAGGCATCGAGCCGCGAGAAGGTTTCGTCGATGTCGGCTTGCGGCTGGTCGGCGCCCGCGCGCAGCAACGCGAGCAGCGCCGCCTCGTAGTGCGCCCGGACCCGCGCGAGCCTTTCGGGCGCGACGCCCCGCAGCGTCGACGGCGCAATGGCGCGTCCGGCGAGCGCGAGGTCGTCGTAGGAAACCGGTGCGATGCGCGTATGCACGGCCAAAAGCGCGTGCAGCCCGCGATAGTGATCGAAGAGTTCCGTCGAACACGACAGCTCGCGCAGGTTGTGGCGCTCGACCGCCGCGCGGAACGCGGACATGGCGAGAGCGATGCGGTCGTGCGTGCCCTCCGATTCATCGCCGAGCGGCGCGACGAGCGCGAGCGCTTCCGCGAAACGTTGCGCGGGCAGCCATCCGGCCGAATGCAGCGCGGCAATCGCGCGCTTGAGCGCGGGCGCGATCTCGCCCTGCCGCTGGAACGCGTGCATGGCGTCCGTGAGCGCCATTTCGGCGAGCCGGACTGAGCCGCCGCGCGGGTTCGGCAAGGCTTCGATCGGAACGGGAAGGTCGGGACGAGATGTCATAACGGGCGCTCACAAGCCAGAAACGCGCGTGGCGACGCCGCCTCGACGCGCGGTTGAACTGCATTATCGACGAGCGCGGCAGCGAAGCGCCGCCGAGCCTGTCGTGCTCAAAGCGTATGCCTTTTACGAGCGCAGGCGGGAACGAATGTTCCTGCCGGATTGGCGCCGACGCGCGACCCGACTCGCCTGCGACGCCTGCACGAATCGCAGGCCGCAAAAAACACGCGCCGCATGGCGTGAGCCATGCGGCGCGGTAGAGCATGCGGATCAGATCTGGACCATCTCGAAATCTTCCTTGCGTGCTCCGCATTCGGGACAGGTCCAGTTGATCGGAACGTCCTCCCAGCGGGTACCCGGCGCGATGCCCTCTTCCGGCAATCCCGCCTCTTCGTCGTAGATCCAGCCGCAGATCAGGCACATCCAGCTTCTGTATTCCATACTTATGCCGCGTCGATTGGTCGATTGAAATTAGGCCATGATGGTACCGTGTTGCCGTGTGGATGCCTAGCAAGGCGCCGGCCCGACGTGCATCCCCCAAATAGCGGGATGTGTGCGTCACCGCTCTGCAAAAAGGTGCGCACGGACGGCAGGCGGGCGGCAATAGGCCGCATAATCGAACCGTGTCCGGGCGCGTGCGCGGCTTTTTTCGCGTTCGCTGCAACTGAAACGTCTCACTCGTGCAATTCAAATCAAAAATGTCCGCTCTTGCCATGACCGGCGACTCTCCACCGATCGTTCTGACTTTCGGGCTCTCGGACCCAACGGGCGGCTCCGGCCTGCAAGCCGATTTGCTCACGCTCGCCAGCATGGGCTGCCACAGCGCAACGGTTCTCACCGGCTACGCCGTGCGCGATTCCGCAACCTGCGATGAGGTCAACGGCCTCGACCCCGACGCGGTCGCCGCTCAGGCGCGCATGTTGCTAGAAGACATGCCGATTGCCGCATTCAAGATCGGCGCGGCCACGCGGGCGGAAGTGGTCTCCGCGATCGCGGAAGTGGTGTCCGACTACGACGACGTTCCGCTGATCCTCGCGCCCGACTTCACGCTCGACGACGAACACGTACTGTCCGCCGACGAGCTGCGCGAATCGCTCGCCGACCTGCTCGTGCCGCAGACGACCATGCTGATCGCCGATCACGCGACGCTTTTGCAGCTTGCGCAGCCGGACAGCGACGCGGAAGCGCCGACGCTTGATTCCGCCATCTCGCACATTCTCGCGCAGGGCTGCGAGTACGTGCTGGCGATGGAAACGGGCACGCATCGGCATGTGAACACGCTGTACAGCGAGGAAGGACAGGTGCGGCAGGACCTGTGGGATCGCGGGCTGCATCGCGTGATGGGCCTCACCGACACGCTCGGCGCCGCGGTTGCCGCGCTGCTCGCGAACGGTCAGGAGCCCGCCGAGGCCGCGCGCGAGGCGCAGGAGTACGTGTTTCAGGCGGCGCGCGCCGCGTTTCGTCCGGGCATGGGCGCGTACTTGCCGGATCGCTTTTTCTGGGCGCGATCCAACGACGCGGACGACGAAACCGACGCCGCGTCTTTGCCCGATGATTCGGCCGGATTGCCCGGAGAAGCCCGGCATTAGACGAAATCGGTGCCAACGATGCAGTGAACGAAGCGACACGAACGGAGTTCGGAGACCAACGAAGGGAGGCTTTGCGAGCGCATGCCGTATCGACTGCCCCATCTGCACAAGCCCGGCCCGCAAGGCGCCATCCGCGTCGGCTGCGCGGGCTGGGCGCTTTCGAGCTCGGTCCAGTCGAGCTTTCCCGACGAAGGCACGCATCTCGAACGCTACGCGCGCGTGCTGACGTGCGTCGAAATCAACTCGAGCTTCTATAAGCCGCATCGCGAGCAGACCTACGAGAAGTGGGCGCAGAGCGTGCCCGACTCGTTCCGCTTTTCGGTGAAGCTGCCCAAGGCGATCACGCACGACGCGCGGCTCGCCGACACCAACGAGCTCATCGACGAATTTCTGGCCGCCGCCGGCAAGCTGGGCGACAAGCTCGGCTGCTGGCTTGCGCAACTGCCGCCGAGCCTCGCGTTCGAACACGATCTGGCCGATGCCTTCTTCAAGGCGCTGCGCGAGCGCACCATGCTGCCGGTTGCCTGCGAGGCGCGCCATCCGAGCTGGTTCACCAAGGATGCGGCGGCGCTTCTGAAAGCGCATCACATCGCGTACGTGGACGCCGATCCGATTCCCGACGACTGCGAGATCAAGCATCGGGCGGACACGTCGCTCGTCTATGTGCGGCTGCACGGCTCGCCGGATCTCTACAAGTCTTCGTACGACTTCCCGTATCTCGACGATCTCGCGCGCACGCTGCAAGCCCGCGCGAAAAAGACGCCCGAGGTGTGGTGCATCTTCGACAACACGACGCTCGGCCACGCGCAGCCCAACGCGCTGCATGTGATGGAGCGTCTGCATCTTCATCATCGGAAGGCGTAGTGCCTTTCCGCTTCCGTTCGTTGCTTCCGAAGGAGATCCGCTGATGCACAAGCCGGCACGACGCTTCGCTCGCCTGATCCGAACCACGATGCTCGCCACGATTGTCTCGGCGGCGCTGCCCGTCCATGCGCAGGACGCATCGCCGCCGCCGGCCACGCCTGCGGGCGACGGCACGTTCCTGCTGACCATCTTCCTCAAGCACGACGAGTCCAAGCCGCTGCCGAAGATCAACCAGCAGTTGAAGGAACAAGGCTACTTCAAGACGTTTCCGCCGCCAGGCGTGGAAGTGGTGTCGTGGTACGTGATGATGGGCATCGGGCAAGTGGTGACGTTGCGCGTGCCGGCGGACAGGCTGCGGGAAGTGAATCGCGCGATCGAGACGACCGCGTGGGGCGGATATCACACGGAGTTTTACCCGACATACGACTACAAAGCCGCCGCGCAAAAGCTGCGCGACGAGATGAACAAATAGCTTGTCGATGGACGAAAAAAAACCTGCATCGCTGCAGGTTTTTTCTGGCATGGCGCGAGCCCCTTGCGAGACTCGCACCGATGTAATCGGGCCGAAGCCGTCTTACATGTCCATGCCCATGCCGCCCATGCCGCCGGGCATGCCGCCAGGCATCGGAGCATCTTCCTTCGGCAGTTCGGCGACGGCTGCGTCGGTCGTCAGCAGCAGGCCTGCCACCGATGCCGCGTTTTGCAGCGCCGTGCGCGTCACCTTGGTCGGGTCGACGACACCGGCTTCCACCAGGTCACCGTACTCGCCGGTTGCCGCGTTGTAGCCGTAGTTGCCCGAACCTTGAGCAACAGCCGCCACCACGACCGAGGCTTCTTCGCCGCCGTTCGTGACGATCTGGCGCAGCGGCTCTTCCATCGCACGCAGGACGATGCGGATACCCGCGTCCTGGTCCGAGTTCGCGCCCTTCAGGCCTTCGATGGCCTTGCGAGCACGGATCAGCGCGACGCCGCCGCCAGCCACGATGCCTTCTTCCACTGCTGCGCGCGTTGCGTGCAGAGCGTCTTCGACACGTGCCTTCTTTTCCTTCATTTCGACTTCGGTCGCAGCGCCGACCTTGATCACTGCCACGCCGCCGGCCAGCTTGGCCACGCGCTCTTGCAGCTTCTCACGGTCGTAGTCCGACGTCGCTTCTTCGATCTGCTTGCGCACTTGCTTCACGCGCGCTTCGATGTTCACGGCTTCGCCAGCGCCGTCGATGATCGTCGTGTTTTCCTTGCCCACTTCGATGCGCTTGGCTTGACCCAGCTCTTGCAGCGTCGCCTTTTCCAGCGTCAGGCCGGTTTCTTCCGCGATGACTTGACCGCCGGTCAGGATCGCGATGTCTTCCAGCATGGCCTTGCGACGGTCGCCGAAGCCCGGAGCCTTGACAGCAACGGTCTTCAAAATGCCGCGGATGTTGTTGACGACCAGCGTTGCGAGCGCTTCGCCTTCGACGTCTTCAGCGATGATCAGCAGCGGACGGCCGGCCTTCGCGACTTGTTCCAGCACCGGCAGCAGATCGCGGATGTTGGAAACCTTCTTGTCGTGCAGCAGCACGAACGGGTTTTCCAGAACGGCGACTTGCTTGTCCGGGTTGTTGATGAAGTACGGCGACAGGTAGCCGCGGTCGAACTGCATGCCTTCCACGACGTCCAGCTCGTCTTGCAGCGACTTGCCGTCTTCGACGGTGATCACGCCTTCCTTGCCGACCTTGTCCATGGCTTCAGCGATGCGCTCGCCGATGGACGTGTCGCTGTTCGCCGAGATCGAGCCGACTTGCGCGATTTCCTTGTTCGTCGTGCAGGGCTTGCTGATCTTGCGCAGTTCTTCGATGGCTGCTGCGACGGCCTTGTCGATGCCGCGCTTCAGGTCCATCGGGTTCATGCCCGATGCGACGTACTTCATGCCTTCGCGAACGATGGACTGTGCGAGCACGGTAGCGGTCGTGGTGCCGTCACCTGCGTTGTCGCTGGTCTTGGAAGCGACTTCCTTGACCATTTGCGCGCCCATGTTTTGGAGCTTGTCCTTCAGTTCGATTTCCTTCGCGACCGAGACACCGTCCTTGGTGACCGTCGGGCCGCCGAACGAACGCTCGAGCACGACATTGCGGCCCTTCGGACCCAGCGTGACCTTGACCGCGTTGGCCAGAATGTTCACGCCTTCGACCATCTTGGCGCGTGCGGAATCGCCGAAAGTGACTTCTTTAGCTGCCATATCCAGACTCCTTGATTCGATTCAGTGTGCCGGCCCGCCGCCCTTTCGGCGCGAAGCCCGGCGTACAGGAAGAATGCTTACTTGTTGACCAGAACGGCCATGATGTCTTCTTCGCGCATGACGAGCAGTTCCTGCCCGTCGACCTTGACGGTCTGGCCGGCGTATTTGCCGAAGAGCACGCGGTCGCCCACCTTCACGTCGAGGGCGTTTTGCGTGCCCTTGTCATCGCGCTTGCCCGGGCCGACGGCCAGGACTTCGCCTTGATCCGGCTTTTCTGCCGCTGCTTCCGGGATCACGATGCCCGATGCGGTCTTGGTTTCCTGGTCCAGACGTTTGACGATGACGCGATCGTGCAAAGGACGAAGGTTCATACACACTCCTCTCTTGAATGAGACTGAAAACGCGGGAAAGCCCGTCTTTTGGGCGGAGCCCGCCGGACGGAAATCTTGTTAGCACTCTCGTGCAGTGAGTGCCAATTATATGGACCGGATTTGACAATTTCAAGGAGGGAGGGAGACGGCTTCGGACGTGTGCGCGCGGTCATGTTCATAAAGCGTCTAGACTGGATCAGTGACAGCTTCGCTGCCATCGCTGGCGGGCCGCGGCGCCTGCGAGCGGGCGCGTTCCGGTCCTCGAGACGAAATCTTTGGTCGCGGGCGCTCGTCTTTGCCTCTCGGCAACTGCGGTAGCATGGCAGCTTCGCCCTTCTCTTTTCGACGAACGCGTTCCCACAGTGCCGACTGCCGCTCTTCCCGCAAGCCCAATCGCAAGCCAAGCCGACTCCGAAACCAACGCACGGCCGCCAGCGGGCGAACGTGTGCCGGTGCTTTTCCATATCGTCGACTTCAACGACGGCGGGATCGAATCGTCGCTCATCCAGTGGCTGCGGGTCTTCGACCGTGAGCGCTTCAGCGTCACGCTGTCCGTGATGCATTCCTCCCCGGCGTTCGAGAGCCGCTTTCGGGCGCTCGTGCCGCCGGATGTCGGCATCGAGATCCTCGCTGATAAGCAATGGCTCAATTACTTTCAGACGCGACGTTACGCGCGCAAGCTGAGCAAGCTCGGGCGCGTGGGGCGTGACGTCTTCAACACGCTCTCTGTGCGGCCCTATGTGAAGCGACGCATTCAAGCACTGGCGCGGCGGCACGCGCTGATCGTCGATTTCGACATGTCGCTGCGCCGCCTGGCGGGCCAGTTCGGCACGGCGTGGCTCGGCGTCAACCACTTTAGCTTCGATGCGCGGCTGGGCGACCGTCCGCGCAAGAAGCGCCGGCTCGCGGCGCAGTTCGCGCGTTACGACGGCGTGGCCGCGCTGAATCAGCACATGGCCGATGAAGCGCGCCGCATGTTCGGCGACGGGCTGCAGCGGCTGTTCGTGCTGCCGAACGCCATCGATATAGAACGTATTCGCCGCGACGCGCTGGCGACCGAAAAGCCGCTGTGCGATGCGCCGTACATCGTGTCCGTCGCGCGACTCGACGAAATCCAGAAGGACCATCGCACATTGCTGCGGGCTTACGCGCGGCTCGTGAGTGCCGGCGATATCGCGGAGCATCTGGTGATCGTCGGCGACGGCGCGTTTCGCGGCGAACTCGAAGGGCTCGCAGACGCGCTCGGTATCGCCGCGCGCGTGCACTTCGCGGGTTATCGCAACAACCCGCACGCGCTGGTCGCCAGCGCGCGCGTTCTGGTGCTCAGTTCGCGCTACGAGGGCATGCCGATGGTGCTGCTCGAGGCGCTCGCGCTGGGCACGCCCGTGATAGCGAGCGATTGCCCGACCGGCCCGCGCGAGATTCTCGGCGACGGCCGCTTCGGCATCTTGTTTCCGATCGGAGCGGACGACGAACTCGCCGAAGCCATGCGCCGCCTGATCACTGACGAAACGTTGATGCATCGCATGCGCGCGCGTGCGCTGGAACGCGCTGAAGAGTACGGCATTGCAGCCAGCAACGAGCGTTTTGCGCGATGCGTGTCGGAACTGACGAGTGCGAGGCGCTAGCGGCCGCTTGTTTTCTGTACGGCCGCATGGGCCGCGCTACTGGCACGCTCGCAATGCGGACCCGCGTCGACAGGCTTGCCGCACGCCTACGCGACTGGCGCTTGGCAACAGGATTCACAGTTCGAGCGGACTAGGAACTCGCGAGCGCCATGCGCCGCTTGCTTACCGACGATGCGTTGAGCAATCGCATGCGCCAAAGCGCGCTGGAACGCGCTGAGGAATACGGTATCGCGGCCAGCAACGAGCGTTTTGCGCAATGCGTCGCCAAACTGACGCGTGCGAGGCGCTAGCGACTGGCTGAGTCGCGTACAGCCGCCGGGGCCGCGCTACCGGCAAGCTCGCAGTGCGGGCCTCGCGTCGACAGGCTTGCCGCGCGGCCACGTGACCGGCGTCGGCCAACTGATCCCGAAGGGCGCCGCGCCGCTAATTCCAAGCCTTGCCGCGCCGGTTACGCCGACAACGCGGTTCGCCGCACAAAGCGGCGACTAGCCATTAGTTATCACGAGAAGGCAGTTCCCTCCTCCGCCGCAGATTGCGCAACCGCGCCGCCATATCCCGCTGCGCGACGCGACCGCGCGCTTTAAAAAATGCGAACTGCCACTTGAAAACCCGCCGCTGACCATCCACCTAGATGGCAGCAGGATGGAGCCCCTTATGCCCGTACAACCAAACGACCTCACCCGCTCAAAAGGCGGCGACACCGAAAAAATCACGATCAACCTCGGCCCCGTCGACCTCGGCCAGATCGATCTGCTCGTCGAAGAAGGCTTTTACTCGAACCGCACGGACCTGATCCGCACGGCTATCCGCAATCAACTCGCGGTGCACGCGTCCGTCGTTCGGGAAACGGCGACCCGGCGTGCGCTCGTGCTCGGGCTTCAATATTTCTCCAGACAGGACCTGGAAGCGGTGCGCGCGGCCAATGAACGGCTGAAGATTCAGGTGCTGGGCCTCGCGAGCATCGCCGCCGACGTTTCCCCCGAACTCGCGCTTGCCACCATCGAATCGATTCTGGTTCGAGGTGCCCTTCACGCATCGCCGGCCGTCAAGGCCGCGCTTGCAGACCGGATCCGCTGATTGCGGCTCGACCGCTCTGCATCCGAAACCGGACAAGACATGAAACTGAACGAAGGTTTTCTCGACTCGATGAAAGAGGCTTTTCAGCTCTTTCAGAACGGCAACAGCGATGCCGCCACCGACGTCGTCAAGCGCGCGATGCGCGGCGACCATGCCCACGCGGAGTCCTCCGCGCCCGCGTCCGGGCTCTCACGCTTCACCGAACGCCTCAAGACGCCCGCGCGCGCCGAACCGCAGCCCGAAGTGGAAGATCGCGGGCACTTCAGCACGCGCCGCTACGCGAATGCCGCCGGTCAGCGCGACTACAAGCTTTATGTGCCGAGCGGTTATCGCAACGAGCCATTGCCGCTCGTCGTGATGCTGCACGGCTGCACGCAGAACGCCGACGACTTCGCGGCCGGCACGCAAATGAACGCGCTCGCGGAACGGCAGCCGTGCATCGTCGCGTACCCGGTTCAGCCGCAAAGCGCGAATGCATCGAAATGCTGGAACTGGTTCAAGCCGTCCGACCAGCAGCGCGACGCGGGCGAGCCGTCGCTGATAGCCGGCATCACGCGCGAAATCATGGCCACTCACAATGTGGATGCGAAGCGCGTCTACGTCGCGGGCTTGTCGGCGGGCGGTGCGATGGCGGCGATCATGGCGCAACGCTATCCCGACTTGTACGCGGCAGCGGGCGTTCACTCGGGACTGCCCGCCGGACACGCGCACGATCTGCCGTCCGCGCTCGCCGTCATGCGCGGCGGCGAAGGCAAGGCGGCGGCGTCGGGGGCCGTTCGCTGTCCGCTGATCGTCTTTCACGGCGATGCAGACGCCACCGTGAATCACGTCAACGCGCGCCGAGTCGTCGAAGGCTTTGTTGCGAGCGGGCCGGAGCGCCGCATGGCGGGCGTGGCGGGAACTCGCCAGCATTCGGTGCAGCAGTTCGTATCGCCCGATGGGCTGCCCGCCGAACTGTGGACGCTTCACGGCGCACCCCACGCGTGGTCCGGCGGCAGCGCGCGCGGCACTTACACCGACCCGAGCGGACCGGACGCCAGCGCCGAGATGCTGCGCTTCTTTTTCGCGCATCCGAAGAACTAGGCAGGTTTCATCGCGGCTCATGCTTCGCGAGACGCCGCACCCGCATGCGACACGGCAACTGCGCGAGCGAAGCGCGCGTTGGGCGGCCGTTACGCATGGCGCCTGTTCTCGTCGAGCCTGTGGCGGGGTTAGCGAGCGCCGCATTTGTCGGCCGGAGGCCGGCCCAGCACCGTGAAGCGTTCCCGAACCGCTTGCGGTGTAAGCACGGGAACCGGCATTGCGGCCGAGAGGAGAGAGCTCCCAGGCGAAACGTCATGCGTCGCTTGATTCGGCGCCGTCTGCTCACGGCATGATCGACGCACGGTACGTTGGCGGGTCGAACCTCTCGTGATACTGACGCACATTGGTGCGTCAGGGCGAGGCGCTGCTTGCCTCGGGCGCGCGCGCCGTGCTGATGAAGCACGGGCATCTGGCATCGGCGGACAGTCCGACTAGCTGATCGAAACGACGGGCGCGCTGCGGTTTGCCGGCGCGCACGCCAATCGGCGGGCCGTGTCAGCGACAATCGCGCCGCTCATACAGCGACCATTCGCCCTCTTGCACGACCTGAACGACATCGCATTCATTGTTGACGAAAAAATTCTCCGGTACGGGCCCCGCCTTGTGCACGAAGAAATACCGATACTGCCGCCCGTTGTCTTTCGTCCAGTCGAAGCGCCGGGGATCGCCTTCGAGCGCCGGGGGTTGCAAAGGCAGCATCCCCGGTTTGAAGCGCGCGATCTGCGGCACGAACGTCGCGAAGTTGAAATCGACGAACCCGTGTTTCTCCGCCTGATACCACAGCGCCTGATGCATGTAAGCGGCGATGCTCCCGTACGCGGGACTTTCCCGATCGAACACGAGGTTCAGCGCGCGTTGACCCGGCTCCGCTCGCGCGAGCAGCTTCTCGAGCGGCGCGTTCTCGGCGGCGAAGCGATGCAGGCGGACGGCTTGATCGGTGAGAAAAATCCAGCATCCCGCGATGATCGCGGCCTGCACGCCGACGCCTCGCCATGCGGTCCAGGGCGAACCCAACGCCGAACCCGACGCCGATGCGCGCGCATCGCTCGCCGGCCGTGGCGCGGGACAGAACATCAGCGCATAGGCCGGCAGCAGGAAAAGCGCGAACCGGTGATACAGATAGCCGGTCTTGAGCGCCGCGTCGGGCACGGCGAACCAGATGAAAGTCACGGCCAGCATCGGGACGATCACCGCGCGGTCCCGATTGATCTTGTCGCGCCAGAGCCAAGGCGCCGCGAACATCAAGGCGACGAGCGGCAGATACATGGCGGCGCTCTTGCTCATGCCCCAGACATAAACGGGCAGCGAGAGCACGCGGTGCAAATTCCAGCCCCATTTAAATACGACGATGTCGGGCACCGTCTGCCCGAGCAGCGGATCGGTCGCGCGACTGCGCAGCACATAGGCAATGCACAGCAAGCCGAGCGGCACGAACGGCGCGAGCGCCTTCACGCCGCGCGCGAGCGGCCTTTGCTTGAAGAGCACGAAGCCGACGCCGACAGCGCACGCGAACAGAAACACGAGCCCGTGGCAGAAGAACAGCACCGCGCCCGCCAGCGCGATGGCGACACCCTTCTTCACCGACAACGCCGTTGCATAACCGTACGTCAGCCAGATGAACAGAATGCCCAGCGGCGCCGCGACCAAAAACGTGTAGAAGCCCCATCCGAACGCGAAGCCGAAACATCCGGGCACGAAGAGCCAGTCGAGCCGTGCATCGCCATGCAAATGACGTCGAAAGCCCACGCACGATGCGACGAACCCCAGGTACGCGACCGTCATCAGGCACTTGAGCGCGGCCGCGACCGGCATGAGATACGTGAGCGGCAAAGCCAGCCCATAGCCGATGAGATATGGCGTCAGCAGATTGAGTTGCACGAGGCTTTGCCACGGCGACGCATGTTCGAGCAGATCGCGCAGCAACATGACCTGCCCGGCGTGCTGGGGCAAGTCGGCGAGCGGCGGACGCGGCGCGATCCAGAACAAGGCTGCGCCATACAGCACGGTCGCGAAAAAAAGCACGCGCGGCAGCATCGCGGCTCGCGGACCGGCGCGCGAGACCGGCGCTGGCGCGGCCGCTGCATCGACGTTCGCGCTCGCCGGCGCGGAGCGATCGACCGGAAAGTTCATGGCGTTTCCTCGATGATGTGCCCTTCTTGGACGGAAGTCGTCGGCGTGTAGTGAGGCTGCGAACTTGTAGAGGAGGCGCGGACGCGCAGGGCCAGATTGACGAGCCGGCAAGGTTCGTCGCGCGGCGAGATGAGATCAAACGTCGTCATAGGCGATGTTCTCATGGCGAAAGCTGCGTTGACCGTAGAGCGCGTCGCTAAGCAGCCCGAAGGATTCATCCGACGTTAATGTGGGCGGACGACGCGGTACGCAGACGACGATACCACGCGATATGCAACAAAAAATATGCAGAAGCTCGTCTAGGCCGCGGGCCGATGCATCTCGCTACTTGCATGCGATGCAGCGTCAATCGCTCTGGCAAACCGATTGAGCGGATTAATCCTATTTCGACAATTCAGCTTTCGCTTAACTAGGGTTTATACCTAGTCGCAGCCGACTTACACTGCATCTCAACGACAACGCAGTGCGAGTCCAAGCTCCTGCGGCGTCCCGCTCAACCAGATACGGAGGTTTATCATGTTCAAATCAATCGTTCCCGCCATCGTCATCGCTTCGGCACTGGCTGCCCCGGCGCTGGCCCACGCGGACGAAAACGGCGCTCTGACCCGCGCCGAAGTGAAGGCGCAACTGGCCGAACTGCAGCGCGCCGGTTACAACCCCGCCAGCGATCACACGACTTACCCGGCCGCGATCCAGGCTGCGGAAGCCCGCATCCACGGGACGCAAGGCGCTGCGGCGACGTCGTTCGGCGGCTCGGCGGACGGCGCGTCGGCGTCCGGACGCGCGAATCGCGCGACTGCCGAGGTCAATGCGGTCGATTTCAATCGTCCGTAAGCGGTATCGACCGATGCGAAGCCCGGCCCCGCGCCGGGCTTTTTCGCATGCGCGTCCGCGTTTGGTGAGCGCCACGACAGGCGCCTTACGACGGTCATCTCGCTGTAAGCCTCGGATTTTTCGACGTTTTCGGATTGTGCTTTTTCATCGGAGGCTCGGACCGCACTAAAATGTGTGTCTGCTTGTCACAGATCTGGTTTCTGCCCCCTGCCATGCCTATCCCGTCGTCCTTGCGCCTCGCTGTCGTTTCACTCGGTCTTCTCGCGCTCGCTGCCTGCGGTGGCCGCACCGCTACCACGCCCAGCTATCAGCAGGAGTTGTTCAACACCGGCGCGAGCCCCTACGCGCATAACTTCGACGCCACGGTAAAGGAAACCTGCGAAGCCGCGCGCCGCGCGTTGCTGTCTCAAGGGTTTCTCACGACGATGGCGCAGGCCGACAGCGTCGACGCCACGAAGAACTTCCAGCCGTCCGCCGAGACGCACGTCGTGGTGTCGTTTCATGTCGTGTGCACGCCCGGCGAGAACGCGACGAATCAGAGCATCGCCTATGTGAACGCCGTGCAGGACGGCTACGCGCTCAAGAAGAGCGATACGTCCGCGAGCGTAGGCCTGAGCGTGCTCGGCTCGCTTTCGCTGCCGATCCGCTCGAACAGCGACGCGATGGTCAAGATCTCGAGCGAAACCGTGCCGGCCGGCAAGTTCTATGACCGCTTTTTCGGCTTGATGGGCCACTATCTGACGACGGTGCCGCGCAGCTCGCCCATTGCATCCGATGAAGTCGAGAGCAAGCCGCTCGCGCCCTCACTGATCGTCAGCTCGCCGGAGTTGACGCCGACGCCGATCGTCGTGCAGGCGCCTGCCGCGGCCGCGACCGCGATTCAGACGCCGGAGGCCGCGGCGGCCACTAAGCAGGAAGCCCAGGCTGCCGCCAGTACTGTGGCGGCATCGGCGCCGGTTGCGGCGTCGGCGGTGACGCATTGATGGATCGTTGGTCGGCTGCGGCGTCGGCGGTGACGCACCGCTTCGCCGACAATCTACCGACTGCGAAGACCGCAGTCACGGCATCCGCACTCGTGCCGCATCGGCGGTGACAGGCTGAGCGATTGCCGATTCGCGGGGCGTTGCGACTTCGGCCGGCGTCGGCCCATTCGTCGACGCGCATTTCCCGGTTCACGCAAGAGCGGAGCGACCGAACAGCACATATCGCCGACTCGACAGCGCCGCGCTGGCTCATCGGCCGGCTGTCGCACCAAACAAAAACGGGCTCCTCGCCGCCCTGCGTCGCCCCAATTCGCCGACGCGCGGCCTCCGTTTCGCGCCACAGCGAAGCGGCCGGACACCACCTATCCCATTCACCCGACTCGACAGCGCCGCGCTGGCTCATCGGCCGGCTGTCGCACAAGGCGATAACGGGCTCCTCGCCGCCCTGCGTCCGCCCATTCGCCGACGCGCTGCCTCCGTTCGCGCACAGCGTCGCGGCCGGACAGCACCTATCCCATTCACCCGGCTTGGCAGCGCCGCGCTGGCTCATCGGCCGGCTGTCGCACCAAACAAAAACGGGCTCCGACCTAAGCCGGAGCCCGTTCGCGCGCCTCGCCCGAAACGGCTGAGGCTCGCCGCTTATTTGCCGCCGTTTTGCGGGCTCAGCGTGAGCTTGTTCGAGACCGACTGCACGCCCGTCACGCCCTTCGCCACTTCTTCGGCCTGAGAGATCTGCGCGCCTTCCGGCACCGTGCCGGTCAACGTGACCGCGCCGCCGCGTGCGCGGACGAACACGTTCGACACATCGAAGCCCTGCGCTTTCGACAGCGCGCGGCGCACGTCGTAGCCGAGCTTGCGATCCGTCTTCTTGGTCGCGGACTTCTGCGCCTTGGTCGGCGCGGCGGATTCGGTGCCGGTGGTCGCCGCGGCATCGCTGGATTGAGCATAGGCGCTCGACGCGACCGCCACGCACACCACGACGCCCAGCGCCTTCAACATATCGACAACTTTCATGGTTTCTCCTTTTGTTTCGCTTGTTGACTTCGCACAGTTGCTGCTTCGCTCGTTTGCACTTCAAGCCGGACAGCGTGGACCGGCCTAAGGCGTACGGCACCGCGCATGCCCGTGGCCGCGCGGCCGGCGGTCCAATGGACCGGCGAACCGGCGGCGACGTGCCGCGGATGCTGTCATGCAATGCTGCGAGAGGCTGGCGAAGAAACGAACTCGGCCGTTATTCGGGCGGATGACCCGTCGGCTCGTCTATGTGTTGTCCTGACGCACGGCAATTCAACAAGCGCCCAAGAAGGCGGCACGTGCCCGCCTGACCCAAATAACGGGTTTTCGGACGGAAGTCCTTGCCGTGCGGCGGCGAACGTCAATTTAGCCCAGCGCGGGCATTAGCGCAAAGCATTTAACATCGCGAGCCGCCCGCACGCGACACACGCGTGTCACACGCATGCCGCCGCCGCGACGGCAGCCGGGCCGCGAGGGCTTCGCGTCGCGCGTTCGGGTAAGCTCTCGGGCACGAAGTTGACAGTTGGCACGAGATGACTCAATCAGACGGCAATCCCCAAAAGGAACGCCCGCGACGCAGGCCGCAACCGAAAATCGTCGCGCGTTTCGTCGCGGTGTCGTGGCGCGACCTCGCGCTGACGTTCGGCCCGATTCTCGTCGTGGCGATCGCGGCGCTATACCTGGCCGTGCGGCTCATTCAACCCGCGCCGCCGAACACGCTCACCATCGCGGCCGGGCCGAAGGGCAGTTCTTTCTGGAACAGCGCGCAGAAGTACAAGGCGATCCTCGCACGCAACCGCGTGACGCTCAACGTGCTGGAGACCCAAGGCTCGCTCGACAATCTCACGCGGCTGGAGAAGCCGGATTCCGGCGTCGATGTCGGTTTCGTGCAGGGCGGCATGATGCCGCCGGGCGCAGTGCACGACGACCTCGAATCGCTCGGCAGCGTCGCATACGTGCCGCTCGCCGTGTTCTATCGCGGGCCCGTGGTTTCGCGGCTGTCGGAGTTCAAGGGAAAGCGGCTCGGCATCGGCGCCGAGGGCAGCGGCACGCGCGCGCTTGCGCTGACGCTCCTGAAGGCGAACGGCATCGAGCCCGGCGGCGACACGCAGTTGCTGCCGCTGTCCGGCGAGGCCGCGGCCAAGGCGCTCGAAGGCGGGCAGATCGACGCCGCGCTTTTGACGGGCGATTCCGCGCAGCCGCCGACGATGGCGAAGCTGCTGCGCACGCCGGGCGTGCGCTTCATGGACTTCGCGCAGGCCGACGCCTACGCGCGGCGCTTTCCCTACCTCACCGAGATCGAATTGCCGATGGGCGCGTTCGATTTCGCCAACAATCTGCCGCCGCGCCCGGTCCACATGATCGCGCCGACCGTCGAGCTCGTCGCCCGCGACAGCCTGCATCCCGCGCTCTCGGACCTGCTCATCGAGGCGGCGCGCGAAGTCCACAGCCGCGCGAACCTGATGCAGCGCGCGAACGAATTTCCCGCGCCGCTCGCCCACGAATTCCGCATCAGCGACGACGCCGAGCGTTATTACAAGTCGGGCAAGAGTTTTCTGTACCGCGTGCTGCCGTTCTGGATCGCGAGTCTCGCCGATCGCGTGCTCGTCGTGCTCGTGCCGCTCGTCGTCGTGCTCATTCCGGCGCTGCGGCTCGTGCCGGGGCTGTATCGCTGGCGCGTGAAGTCGCGCATCTATCGCTGGTATGGCGCGTTGATTGCAATCGAACGGGAGGCGATCAGCGGCCCCGACACCGCGCAGCGCGACGCCCTGCTCGACCGAATCGACGCGATCGAATCGGCGGTCAACCGGATGAAGATGCCGCTCGCCTTCGCGGACCAGTTCTATGTGTTGCGCGAGCACATCGGCTTCGTGCGCGAGCGGCTCGCCGCCGAGGCCGGCGCGAACGCGCAGCCGCCTTCGCGCCGGCAAGTCGCGTCGCGTGAAGACACGGAGCAGCGCAGCACGTAATATCGAATGATTCGATCGCGATAAGCGGTCGGGAGATACGCGGCGCGCGTTCGCCGCACCGGATGCAGGACACGACGCCAGCCGGCGAATGCCGCAGCGTGAGCGCCGCAGCAACCGAACACGTAGAGCGAACGACGAGGCCAGCGCGAGCGCGCCAAAAGCAAGGAGAAACGACATGAGTGCCCCGCATTCGACCGCCGACGGTCGCCCGTACTTTTTTTTCGACTTCATCTCGCCGTTCTCGTATCTGCTCTTGGAGCAGCACGACAAATGGCCCGACATGCCGTTCGAATTCGTGCCCGTGCAACTGCTGAAGCTCCTCGACCGCTGGAAGCAGCCGCACGCGGCCACCATTCCGTCCAAGCGCGTGTTCACGTATCGCCACGCGCTCTTTCGGGCCGAACAACTCGGCATTCCGTTCCGCATGCCGCCCGCGCATCCGTTCGATCCGGTGAAGGCGCTGCGGCTCGCCGTGCTCGCAAACGGCGACATGACGCGCGTGCGCGACATTTTTCGCTTCATCTGGCGCGAAGGGCGCGATCCATCGTCGCCCGATGGCTTTCGCGCGCTCTGCGAATACGTGGGCATGCCGGAGGCGGAATCGCGCATCGACGACGAGGACGTGAAGGCGAGGCTGCGCGACAACAATGACCGCGCCGTCGCGATGGGCGTGTTCGGCGTGCCGACCTTCGTCGTGAACGATCAGATCTTCTGGGGCGAGGACACGCTGCCGATGGTGCTCTACGTCGCGCGCTCGCCGAACTGGCTGGAGGCGGCCGAGGTCAAGCGCATCAGCACGTTGCCGATAGCCCGTCCGGAAGCCGATCCCGGCGACACGACGGCAGTCGGCGGCTGAACCACGGCGAACGCGTTCGCGACCGTCGCCTATGCCGCGCCTATGCCGCGCATAGGGCATGCGCTATGGCGTCAAAAATCGGAACAGGGTTAACTTCGGTTGCGGCCGTGCGCCGCGCCGTCCGTTTTTAACCGTTGCCGCACCCGACACGGCGCTTCGGCCTCCGGTCCCACGCAAAGCCCATGAACGAACCCGCCGATTCCCTCGACATCTGGCTCATCCGCGTCCTGCGCACGCTGCTGCTGGAGCGCAGCGTCACGCAGACCGCCCAGCGCCTGAACCAGACGCAGCCGGCCATCAGCACGGCGCTGCGCCGCCTGCGCGAAATCCTGAACGATCCGATTCTCGTGCGCGGCAAGCAAGGCATGGTGCCGACCGAATACGGCGAGACGCTGCTCGCGCCCGCGCAGCGCGCGCTGCGCGAGGTGGAGTTCGTCGCGACGCCGCACGGCGATTTCGATCCCGCCCATTCGCGCCGCACCTTCCGGCTCGCCGCGCCGGACTATCTGAACGATTTCTTCATGCCGACGCTCGTGGCCGCGTTTCGCGACGCCGCGCCCCATGCGCGTCTCGAAATCGAATCCCTGAACCCGATGCGCGACCACGAACGCGCGCTCGACGAAGGCGAGATCGACTTGATGGTCGCCAACTGGACGAAGCCCGAGCCGCGCTTCGAGCGACAGGACCTCTTCTCCGACGTGTTCGTCTGCCTGATGCGCGCGAACCATCCGCTCGCGCGCGAGCCGCTGACGGTGGAACGCTATGCGCTCGCCGCGCACCTCGCGCCCACGCCGTACAGCGGCGCGAAGCGTCATCCGATCGATATCGGGCTCGCGCGGGCGGGCATCCGCCGAAGAATTGTCACGACGATTCCGTATTTTGGTCTCGTGCCGCAGGTGTTGTTGCAATCGGACCTGATCTTCACCGCGCCGCGCCGTTTCGCGCAACACTATGCCGCGATGCTTCCGCTCGCGGTGCTGGATTCGCCGGTGCCGTTTCCGCGCATCAAGTGCTATCGGCTGTCGCAGCCGCAGTCGGATCAATCGACCGATGTGGCGTGGCTCTGCGCGTTGATGTCGCGCGTGTCGGACTCGCTCATCGGCCGAAAGACCGCGCCGGTGCATGAGTCCGCTGCGGCCGTCGCCAAATAACGTGCTCACGACATGGACGCTCTCGACCGCTTGATTCAACTCGCGCAGCTTTCCGGCGCGCTTGATTTGCGTTGTCTTTTGCGCGGCCCGCTCGAAGTGGATCACGCGCCCGCGCCGGCCGGCGAGGCGGCGTATCACGTCGTCCTGGACGGCGCGTGCACGGTGGCGCGCAAGGGCCATGCGCCGATCGACCTGAAAGCGGGCGATATTCTCTTTCTGCCGCGCGGCGACGCACACGTGCTTCACGTCGCGGGTGGCGACACACGCGGCGGCGACATGCAGACGCGCGACAACGGCGCGGTCACGGTGCGCAGCAATTGCGGCGAAGCGCAGCCGGCGGTGGATCTGCTGTGCGGGCGCTTCACGTATGCGCCGCGCGCGCTTCTCATCGACGTGTTGCCGGACGCGGTGCACGTGTCGTTCACGCGCGCGTCCGCGCCGTATCTGGGGCCGCTCGTCGCGGCGATGCGTCGCGAGGCGGAGGAAGCGCAGCTCGGCGCGCCGTCGATCGTGGCGGCGCTTTCCACCGCTCTGTTCGCGATGGTCTTGCGCGCGTGGCTGGCCGAGCAGCCGTCGCTTTCGGGCGTGCTCGCGCTGTTGGCGCACCGGCGGCTGGGCGCGTCCGTGATCGCGATGCTCGAACGCCCCGCCGATCCGTGGACGCTCGACATGCTCGCGAAGGAAGCGGCGATGTCGCGCGCCACGTTCATGCGCGCGTTCTCGGCGCATTCGGAAAGCTCGCCGCTCGCGCTGTTAGGCCATGTGCGCATGCAGCTCGCGAGCACCATGCTCACGCACACCAAGAAGAGCATCGCGGATGTCGCGGCGAACGTCGGCTATCAGTCGGAAGCGGCGTTCAGCAAGCGGTTCAAGGAAGTGTATGGCGTCGCGCCGGGAAAGTTTCGGGCGGAGCGGGGGTTTGGGGCGTGAGGGGTGAGCCACTGAACACGTTCGACGCTCATGGCACGCGCGCCCCCGTAACGTGTATCACAATCCGTTCAGCGTCAGCCAGGCTGCTAACGGGGTCGAGGCAACGGGCATGTCAGTCCATGAGAATGCGTGGCCGACACTTTTTCCCGAGGGCTGATCAGGAGTAGTCGCGTAGATCAGGTCCCCCTTCCCCGTGGCGGCGCTGATTGCGAAAGCCGCGATATCGGTGTTGCAAGAATGCGCTTTGCAGCCCTCTGCGAAGTAATAGCCATCCTTCAATTGAATGCCTTTTGAGTCGCTGAGAGCGAGGCGATCCGAGAATCTTTTCCATTCCATGCGCGGAACGTGGTTGAACGCTGCGCGGAAACGCTGATCCTTGACCGCCTCCCATGGCTGTTTTCCGACCAACCAGGCGAAGTCGGGGACGGCGTCAGGCGTTGATGAATTGCCCTGCGCAACCGATGCCGCCGCGCTTTGCGTGACCTCTTCAGAGACGCCAGGCGCCGGCGCAACCAATACGCCATTCATCGTCCGAAAACCAAGTGTCGCAGTCGACATAACGCACATGACGACAGCGAGCACGATGGCATTGAACCGTGCATTGTCTACGCGAACGGGAGCAGTGGGTCGCTGAGAGATTTCCTCGGTGAGAAGCGAATCGAACTCCGCATCTGCCGCTTCAATTTGAGAACGCAGATATCGCTTCTTCTTTTCGAAGGCGCTCAGTTTTTGCCATCCGTGACCCATTGCGACTGCTAGGACAACGAATCCGATTGCGTAGGCGCCTGCATAAAGGAATCCGCATCCGATTAGCCCCAGACAGAACGCGCCGAAGAAGTTCGGCGACGCCGGCCAACTACCGATGCTTCGCTCCAGCGATACAGCCGCCACCTCCAATGCGCCGCGCTCCCCGCGCGCCTGCTCGCATCGGGATTCGATCTCATAGAGCGCGGCCATCGCCTTCTGTTTCTCGGCAAGCGATATCGACCCAATGTCGTCAGCGAGCCGGATTGCTTTACTCGTGGTCTCAAATTGCGGCGATAGTCGTTCGAAGAATTCCTGATGCGCTTCGAGTGTCAATGCTTCTGTCAGCTCCTGCGGGGAAACAAACACACCGTGCGAAAGAAAATACTGATGGAGCGCAACCCTCGTGCGCTGTTGCACTAATTGCACGAAATCGCGGGTAGTCCGCTCACGTTTGGAGAGCGATTCCGAAAATCCGGCATTCACATGCTCGACCACGGCAAAAGCAGCTTTGTCCGGCTTATGCCTCGTTTGACTCTTGATATTGCGGGTGTAGCTGATACCCGTTCCAGGGATGCTGGCTGTTAGCCGCCCCCTCGTGTTGTACGTGAATCCCTTGGCACTGAAAGAGGTGCTAATTCCGCGCCGACTGAGATTGACTCGTACTCCCGGCAAGATCTTTATGCTCTTTCTAAAGCTGAACCCCATCTTTGCTCTCCCAAATCACCCGTCGCGCTGCGTTCCAGCTACTACCGACACCCGTCGTAGATGCACGACGCGAGTTGGTATGGGCGATATCATAAGGACGGCAGAGTAAGGTAGACAGAAGATATATCTTAATTCGGCCTCTACTTCCATAATGGCGTCGCTTTACGTGTTGGCTTTTCTCCTGTATGTGCAAATGCCGGATGGAAGGCAGCTACGGGCAATCACGTCTGAGGCTCGCACCGAAAAAGGCTTCAAGCTAAATCTTTTGACTTCTCCGGCTTTTGCGCGACCGACCGCGCCTGCCCTTCCCGCACCCGCAACACCTGCGCCGCGACCGCCAGCGCAATCGACGCCGGCGCTTTATCCACGATTCCTTCGACGCCGATCGGGCACGTCATCTCGACGAGCCGTTCTGCGGCCAACCCGCGCTCCACCAATCGCCGCTCGAACTTCACGCGCTTCGTCTTCGAGCCGATGAGCCCGAAGTACGCGAAGTCGTCGCGCCGCATGATGCGCTGCGTGAGCGCGAAGTCGAGCGAATGATCGTGCGTCATCACGATGAAATACGCCCCGGCGGGCGCTTCATCGACGATGGCGTCCGGCAGATCCGTCGCTTCGATCTGCACGTTCGCGGGCACTTCGTCGGGGAAAAGCTCGTCGCGCGCATCGACCCATTGGACGACGCACGGCAGCGTGCCCAGCACCTTCACGAGCGCATGGCCGACGTGGCCCGCGCCGAACACGACGACATGCATCATGACCGCGCGCTCCTCACCGCATTGACCGCGCGCAGAATCTCCTCGGACGTCGCGGGCGCGTTCAGCGGCGGATTCACCTTGTGTTCGCCGACCGCGGAGACTGCATCGCGGATCGCGAAGAACACCGAAAACGGCAGCAGCAGCGGCGGCTCGCCCACCGCCTTCGAGCGATGAATGCTGTCTTCCGCGTTGCGGTTCTTGAAGAGCGACACGCGGAAATCGGCGGGCATGTCGTTGACCGTCGGGATCTTGTAGGTCGACGGCGCGTGCGTCATCAGCTTGCCGTCCTTGTTCCACCAGAGTTCTTCCGTCGTGAGCCAGCCCATGCCTTGCACGAACGCGCCCTCCACTTGCCCGATGTCGAGCGCCGGATTCAGCGACGCGCCCACGTCATGCAGCGCATCCGCGCGCAGCACGCGCATTTCGCCGGTGAGCGTGTCGATCACTACTTCCGACACCGCCGCGCCGTAGGAGTAATAGAAGAACGGGCGGCCCTGCATCGTCGCCTGATCCCAGTAGAGCTTGGGCGTCGCGTAGAAGCCGTCGGACCACAGTTGCACGCGCGCGAGATACGCCTTCGCGACGACTTCGCCGAATGGAATCGCGTCTTCGCCGACGATCACGCAGTCGTTGGCAAAGCGCACGCTCGCCGCCGGCACCGTGCCCGCGCCGAACTTCTCCGCCGCGAATGTCGCGAGCCGCTCGCGCAACTGGCGCGCGGCGTGCTGCGCGGCCTTGCCGTTCAAATCCGTTCCGGTCGATGCCGCCGTCGCCGACGTATTCGCCACCTTGCTCGTGTCCGTCGCCGTCACGCGCACGCGGCCGAAGTCGATGCCGAGTTCATGCGCGACGACTTGCGCCACCTTCGTGTTCAGCCCCTGGCCCATTTCCGTGCCGCCGTGGTTCACGAGAATCGAGCCATCGGTGTAGATATGGACCAGCGCGCCGGCCTGATTGAAGTGCGTGACGTTGAACGCGATGCCGAATTTCACGGGCGTGAGCGCCAGTCCCTTCTTCAGAATCTCGTTGTTCGCGTTGAACTCGCGCACGGCTTCGCGGCGGCGGCGATAGTCGCTCGTCGCGGCCAGTTCGGCGATCAGCTCGTGCAGCACGTTGTCCTCGACCGTCTGGCCATACGGCGTGCGGTTGTTCTCCGTCTTGCCGTAGAGATTCGCGATGCGGACATCGAGCGGATCGCGGCCCACCGAACGCGCGATGTTGTCCATGATGTACTCGATCGCGAACGCGCCCTGCGGCCCGCCGAAGCCGCGAAACGCGGTGTTCGACTGCGTGTTGGTCTTCCCGCAATAGCCTTCGATGGCGACGTTCGGCAGCCAGTACGCGTTGTCGAAGTGACAGACGGCGCGCGTCATCACCGGGCCTGAGAGATCGGCGGAAAAGCCGCAGCGCGAAGTCATGTCGACGGCGACACCCTCGATCACGCCTTCGTCGTCATAGCCCACTTCGAAGTCGTACACGAAGTCGTGGCGCTTGCCGGTAATCATCATGTCGTCGTCGCGGTCGGGGCGCAGCTTCACCGGACACAGCAGCTTCCACGCCGCGAGCGACGCGCAGCACGCGAAGATGCCCGACTGCGATTCCTTGCCCCCGAATCCGCCGCCCATGCGCCGGCATTCGACGAGCACGTTGTGCGAATGCACGCCGAGCACATGCGCGACGAGATGCTGCATTTCCGTCGGATGCTGCGTCGAGCAGTAGACGTGCATGCCGTCATCGTCCTTCGGCACCGCGTACGCAATCTGGCCTTCGAGATAGAACTGCTCCTGGCCGCCGAGCTTCATCGCGCCGCGTTCGTGATGCGCGGCCTTCGCCATCGCGCCGTCTGCATCGCCGCGCGCGAGCTTCAGCGGATTGAGCACGTACGATTCGGCGCGGCGCGCATCCTCCGCCGTGAGCACGGCGGGCAAGTCTTCGAATTCGATCGACGCGCGCCGCGCCGCGAGCCGCGCCGTATCGTGCGACGTCGCGACCACGATGAACATCGGCTGGCCGACGTACTGCACCACACCCGGCGCGAGAACCGGATCGTCGTGGATGATCGGGCCGCAGTCGTTCACGCCGGGAATGTCGTCGGCGGTGAAGACGGCGACCACGCCCGGCGTCGCGCGCACGGCGTCGAAGTTCATCGACACGATCTTCGCGTGCGCCTTCGGGCTCAGCCCGAGCGCGGCGTGCAGCGTGCCCGCGATGGGCGGAATGTCGTCGGTGTAGCTCGCGCGGCCGCTCACGTGCAGATGCGCGGATTCATGCGGCCGCGAGACGTGGACCTGCTTGAACGCGTCGGCGTCGTTGACGAGGGACTGCGCGTCGGCGAGAAAGGCTTCGGCTTGCTGATTCATGTTCGTGTGTGTCCTTATTTCGCTTCGACGAGTTCGATCGCGCGCACATCCAGCTTCGATTTCGAGAGCGGATTGTGCGGGCGGGTCTCAAGCCAGAAGCGGTACAGCAGGCTCTTCGCCGTCTCCAGCCGATAGCCGCTGCTCGCGCGCATGTCGGTGAGCGGCGCGTAGTCCTCGCCGAGCGCGCGCATCGCGGCCTGCGCCGTCGCTTCGTGCCACTGCGCATCGGCGAGCGCGGCTTCGGCGCGCGCGGCGCGCTTGGGCGTCGCGGCCATGCCGCCGAACGCAATGCGCGGCTCGCGGATCACGTCGCCATCCGCGATATACGCGAACGCGGCGCACACGGCGGAGATGTCGGAGTCGAAGCGTTTGGACAGCTTATAAGTCCGGAAGCGCAGATTCGCGCGTTTTCCCGTGCGCGTCGGCACGCGCACCGCCGCGACAAATTCATGCTCGGCCATGTCCTTCTTCTGATACGCGAGGTACAGGTCTTCGAGCGGCATTTCGCGCGTGCCGTCGATACTCGCCAGCACCACGCGCGCGTTCAGCGCGATGAGTCCAGGCATCGAATCGCCGATGGGCGAGCCGTTCGCCACGTTGCCGCCGAGCGTGCCCGCGTTGCGGATCGGCAGCGACGCGAACCGCAGCCACATTTCTTCCAGTTCGGGATAGGTCTTCGCGAGTTCCGCGTACGCGCGCTCGACGCTCACGCCCGCGCCGATCTCGATCCACTCGTCCGTCGTCTCGACGCGCCTGAACGCATCGATTTGCCCGACATAGACGATATCGCCAATATCGCGCAATTGCTTCGTCACCCACAGGCCGACGTCCGTGCTGCCCGCGAGAATGCGCGCGTCCGGCTTCTCGGCTTTAATCTTCGCGAGCGCCTCGACCGTGCGCGGCGCGTCGAACTGGCGGCCGGCGTGCTCGTAGTGGAACGTGTCGTCGCGGGTGATGCTGTCGAGCGTGCGCGCGAGCGACTGCACATCGACGGGCGCGAGCGGCGCGTGATCGAACATGCGCTCGGCCGCGTCGATAATCGGCCGGTAGCCCGTGCAGCGGCACAGGTTGCCGGTCAGCGCGTTGCTGATTTCCTCGCGCGAAGGCGTCGTGCGGTGCGCGCAGCCGGTGGTCGCGTGACCGTGCTTCTCGTAGAGCGCGAACATCGACATCGCGAAGCCCGGCGTGCAGAAGCCGCACTGCGATCCGTGGCAATCCACGAGCGCCTGCTGCACCGGATGCAGCGAGCCGTCGGGCTGGCGCAGGTCTTCGACGGTGAAAAGCGCGCGGCCATCGAGCGTTGGCAGGAACTGCACGCACGCGTTGACCGCCTTGAACGCGACGCCGCCCGCGCCGTCCGGCTCGCCGACGACGACCGTGCACGCGCCGCAATCGCCCTCGGCGCAGCCTTCCTTCGTGCCGGTGCATCGCGCGTCTTCGCGCAGATATTGAAGAACGGTGCGCGTGGGCGACGCGCCGCTCACTTCGCGGATCGCGTTGCGGTGATAAAAGCGGATCGGCTGGGTCATGACGAATGTCTCGCGGGGCTTCATGGCTTCTTGCTGGTTGCGCGGGGTGCGCAGCCGGTGGCGGAGAGGTTCGGCCGAGTATTTTCGGAATAGTCCGACCGCCTCGATGGTTCGAAAGCTATCACCGCCAAAATGCAGAACCCATAGCGCACATTGCATGTGCGACATATTCGCCCCGCGATAAGTCGCCAGCGCCTTGCCGGACAAGGCTTTCGGCGATCCGGCACGACCGTGCTTCCGGCGAATTTGACCCATTTGGTTAAAAAAGGCTGCGACGCTGCGCCGCAACATATGGGAGAATCACGCCTTCGCGCCGAATTCAAGTCCGCACTTTCCCTATGTCTACCCAGCCCCGCACCGCCGCCGCGCCGCAAGGCGATTTCGCCGTCACTCTACGGATCGTTTCGGTCGTGCTGTACACGTTCCTCTGCTATCTGACGATCGGCATTCCGCTCGCGGTGCTGCCGGGCTTCGTGCATACGGATTTGGGCTACGGCTCGGTGATGGCGGGCGCGGCGATCAGCGTCCAATACTTCGCCACGCTGCTGTCGCGACCGCTCGCGGGCCGCACCGCCGACACGCTCGGCCCGAAGAAAACGGTGCTCTACGGGCTGGCCGCCTGCGCGGCGAGCGGCGTGCTGCTGCTGTGCTCGGCACTCGCGGCGCAATGGCACGCGGTGAGCCTCGTGCTGCTCGTGATCGCGCGGCTCGTGCTCGGCTTCGGCGAAAGCTGGGTCGGCACGGGATCGATTACCTGGGGCATCGGGCGCGTGGGCGTCGCGCACAACGCGAAGGTGATTTCGTGGAACGGCATCGCGACGTACGGCGCGCTTGCGATCGGCGCGCCGCTCGGCGTCGCCATCGATCATTCGCTCGGCTTCGCGTCGCTCGGCTTCATCGTGATCGCGCTCGGCGGCATCGGCTACTGGCTCGCGGCGCGCATGGCGAGCGTGCCTGTCGTTCACGGCGAGCGGATGTCGTACCGCAGCGTCTTTTTCCGCGTGCTGCCGCATGGACTCGGACTCGCGCTCGGCTCGGCGGGCTTCGGGTCGATCGCGACGTTCATCACGCTTTTCTATGCCGCGCATCACTGGCCGAACGCGGCGCTTTCGCTTACGGTGTTCGGCACGACCTTCGTCGGCGCGCGCCTCCTGTTCGCCAACACGATCAAGGTCTATGGCGGCTTTCGCGTGGCCATCGTGTCGTTCGCCTTGGAATGCGCCGGCTTGCTGATGCTGTGGCTCTCCGCCGAGCCCACCTTCGCGCTGGCGGGCGCGGCGTTGACCGGATGCGGCTTCGCGCTCGTGTTTCCGGCGCTCGGCGTGGAAGCGGTCGGCCTCGTGCCGCCCGCGAGCCGCGGCGCGGCGCTCTCCGCGTACTCGGTGTTCCTCGACTTGTCGCTCGGCCTGACCGGGCCGCTCGCCGGCTATGTCGCAGGCGAATTCGGCTACGGCTCCGTGTTCCTGTTCGCGGCGCTGGCGGCGGCATCGGCGGTGGCGTTGTCGGTGGCGCTCTACATGCGCGGCGGGCGCGGCGTGGGCGGCCCGGCAACCGCGTGAACGGTCGATTCGCAAATCGCTCCACTCTCTCGTCCGAAAGAGCAGGCAAACGCCGGAAATTTTGCCCGCTCTTTGTCTTAAAATCGCCGCTTGGCCCCACAGCGTCCGATTTATGAACTCGACCACGGAAGACCGCTGGCGCGACTTGCGCCCGGACCCGGACAGCGACACTCCGCTCTATCTGCAACTCGCCCGCAAGCTCGCCAACGCCATTCACGACAACCGCTGGAACGCGGGCGAAGCGCTGCCGTCGGAGCGCGTGCTCTCGGAAGCGCTGGGCGTTTCGCGGATCACGTCGAGAAAGGCCATCGCGCTGCTGGTCGAGCAAGGGCTCATTCGACGCGAACAAGGCGCGGGCAGCTTCATCCGGCCGCGTTACGAAGACCCGCTCTCGCGTCTGTCGAGCTTCTCCGAAATGCTGCGCCGGCGCGGTTTCCAGCCGAGTTCGAAGTGGCTTTCGCGCACCATCGAGCCGGCCAATCGCGAAGAAGTGATTCAGCTCGGCCTCTCTCCCGCGGCCACGGTCGCGCGTTTGAAGCGCCTGCGTCTTGCCGACGACACTGTGATGGCCGTCGAAAACTCCACTTTTCCCGCCGCGCTGATTCCCGATCCGCTCGCCATCGGCGATTCGCTGTACAGCTATCTCGACACGCGCGGCCTCTCCATCGTGCGCGCGTTGCAGCACTTTCGCGCGGTGAACGCGAGCCCGGAGATTGCTGAACAGATGGGCATCGCGCCGCACGACGCGCTTTTGCTCATCACGCGCGTCGGCTACACGGCGGACCAGCGCGCGATCGAGCTGACCGATACCTACTGCCGCAACGACTACTACGACTTCGTCGCCGAGCTTCGCAAATAACGACGTCGCCCGCCATGACCGACACCGCCACAGTTCAGCCGTCCGACCGATCGCTCACCATCATGCTGTGGCTCGTCGCGACGGGCTTCTTCATGCAGACGCTCGACTCGACCATCGTCAACACCGCGCTGCCCGCGATGGCGCGAAGCCTCGGCGAAGCGCCGCTGCGCATGCAGGGCGTCGTGATCGCGTACTCACTGACCATGGCGATGATGATTCCGGTCTCCGGCTGGCTCGCGGACAAGCTCGGCACGCGGCGCGTGTTTTTCAGCGCGATTCTGATCTTCACCATCGGCTCGCTGTTGTGCGCGAAGGCGCAGTCGCTCACCGGGCTCGTCGCGTTTCGCGTGGTGCAGGGCGTGGGCGGCGCGATGCTGCTGCCGGTCGGCCGGCTCGCCGTGCTGCGCGTCTTTCCGGCGGAACGCTATCTCTCGGCGCTCGCGTTCGTCGCGATTCCGGGGCTCATCGGACCGCTCATCGGTCCAACGCTCGGCGGCTGGCTCGTGCAGATCGCGTCGTGGCACTGGATCTTCCTGATCAACGTTCCGGTCGGCGTGATCGGCTGCATCGCGACGAATCTGTACATGCCCGACAGCCGCAATCCCGCGACCGCGCGCTTCGATCTCGCGGGCTATCTGCTGCTCGCGGTCGGCATGGTGGCGCTGACCATTTCGCTCGACGGTCTCGCCGATCTCGGCCTTCAACACGCCATCGTGCTCGTATTGCTGATTCTGAGCGTCGGCTGCTTCGTCGCTTACGGGCTGCACGCGACGCGCGCCGCGCAACCCATCTTCTCGCTCGATCTCTTCAAGATTCACACGTTCAGCGTCGGCCTGCTCGGCAATCTGTTCGCGCGTATCGGCAGCGGCGCGATGCCGTATCTCATTCCGCTCCTGCTGCAAGTGAGCCTCGGCTATACGCCGTTTCAGGCGGGCATGATGATGCTGCCCGTCGCCGCCGCCGGCATGGCGAGCAAGCGGCTCGTCACGCGGCTGATCGAGCGCGTCGGTTATCGGCGCGTGCTGGTGACGAACACCGTGCTCGTCGGGCTGATGATGGCGAGCTTCGCGCTCACGAGCGCGCATCAGCCGCTATGGCTGCGGCTCGTGCAACTGGCCGCGTTCGGCGCCGTCAATTCGATGCAGTTCACCGCGATGAACACGCTCACGCTGAAGGACCTCGGCACCGGCGGCGCGAGCAGCGGCAACAGCTTGTTTTCGCTCGTGCAGATGCTGTCGATGAGTCTCGGCGTGACCGTCGCGGGCGCGATTCTCTCGACGTTCACCGGGCTCCTTCCGCGCGTCACCGAAACGAATTCGCTGCCTGCGTTCCACGCGACCTTCCTGTGCGTGGGCGTCATCACGGCGGCGACCGCTTGGATCTTCGGGCAACTCGCGCCGGAAGTGCGCGGCGCGCGCAAGAAGCCGGACCCGTCGGAAGCCAACTGAGCGATTGCGCTCCCCATCGCGACGTCGCGCAGCACCGCAGTGGTGCGCACGGCACCGCGACGCGACGCCCGACGTCATCTCGACCCGCAATAAGCGGACGAATGCACGCGCCCCACTGCGCAAACCCGCGCCGATGCTCGATTCGCATGCTTCTTGCTCGAATGATCGGATGCGATCTTGTAAACTGCCCCTATCTCATAAAGCCGATCGACGCCCGTTAGACCATGAGCATGGTTGATCTCGACCCTCCCCGCTTCCAGCCGCCGCGCCCTGTTGCCGGCGACGACGGCTCGCGTCGCACCGTGCTGTATGGCGAATACACCGTTTTCAGCGTGTTTCAGCCGGTGTTTTCGGTGTCGCACCGGCGGGCGATCGGCTATCACGCGTCGCTGCGGGCGCGCGACGAGACGCATCGGCATGTGCCGTCGCACGAGGTCTTCACGCAGGCGGCGCGGCGCGGCGACTTGCTAGAACTCGGCCGGCTCGCCGAATCGCTGCATCTCGGCAACTTCAATGCGTTCGACAGCCACGACGAATGGCTTTTCCTGAGCCTTCACCCGGCCGCGCTGATGGACACGAGCTACGGCGACGCGCTGCTCGCCGCCCTGAAGGACATCGGCCTGCCGCCGCAGCGCGTGGTGCTCGAAGTGCCCGAGCAGGCGGGCGGCGAGACGACGCGCTTTTCCGAGATCGTCGATTCGCTGCGCAAGTCGGGCTTTCTGATCGCGCTCGACGGCTTCGGCGTGAAGCATTCGAACATCGACCGCGTGTGGCAGTTGCGGCCCGATATCGTCTCGCTCGACCGCTGCATTCTTCAGCAGGCGACCGAGCATTCGCATATCGAGCGCGTGTTGCCGCGGCTGGTGTCGCTGCTTCACGAATCCGGCCAACTCGTGCTGATGGGCGGCCTCGCCACCGAACGCGACGCGCTGATCGCGCTCGAATGCAATGTCGATTTCGTGCAGGGCGCGTATTTCGCGCAGCCGAGCGTCGACGCCGTGCACAGCGAAGTCGCTGCAAAAACGATGGACGCGCTCTCGGCGGCATCGCGCGAACGGGTCGCGGCCCGCGAGCGCGCTCAGGCCGCGCGGCTCGAACCGTACGTGAGCGGACTGGAACGCGCCGCCGTCAAGCTGATGGAAGGCGAGGCGCTCGCCGCCGCCACGAGCGAATTGCTGCAACTGGCCGACACCGCGCGCTGTTTCCTGCTCGACCACGCGGGTCGGCAAATCGGCGACAACGTCGTGCCTGTGGTGCGGACGTCGCAGCGCGCGAAGCGCTTCAGCCCGCTGCTGCATTCGGAAGGCGCAAGCTGGGAACGCCGGCCTTATTTCATCGAGGCGCTGCGCGCGCCGGGGCGCGTGCATCTGACGGCACCCTATTTGTCGATCAACGAGGCGCACCTGTGCGTGACCGCGTCCATCGCGGCGCAAACGCCTTACGGGCTTCAGGTGCTGTGCGTCGACATCAACTGGGAAGGCGTGCCGAAGCGCCGCTGAGACCGTTTCTTCCATGCGGCGCTTACTTAATAGCGCCGCATCCGTCCCCGAAAGCAAGCGGTCCCAAACAATTCACAAAACCTAGGGAAACAGATACCGTACTGTCTCGGGCGCGCGACACGAGTGCCCTAACGCACAGAGCTAGAAAAAGAGCCCTCGTTATTCTGTACGCAAACGGTTCGGCGGCGCCCGCCCGAATCTCACGACGAATGATCGCAACGAGGAAATCATGGCCGAAGCTAGCGTTCCCCTGTGCGTCGATCTGGACGGCACGCTGACCGCCACCGATCTGCTGGTCGAATCGTTCCTCGTGCTCGTCAAGAAGAATCCGGTCTATATCCTCTACTGCTTTGTCTGGCTCTTGCGCGGCAAGGCGTACCTGAAGGCGCAGATCGCCGAGCGCGTGGCCATCGATGTGTCCGTGCTGCCGTATAACGCGCGTTTCGTCGAATATCTGCGGGAGCAGCGTCAATCGGGACGCGACCTTTATCTCTGCACCGCGTCGAACAAACAGTTCGCAGAACAGATCGCCAAGCACTTCGGCATCTTCACGGGCGTGCTTGCGAGCGATCACGCGCACAACCTCAAAGGCAGCCAAAAGGCCGGCGCGCTCACGAAGGAATTCGGCGCACACGGTTTCGATTACTGCGGCAACGCGCTCGCCGACGTGCCGGTCTGGAAGGCGTCGCGGCAGGCGATCGTCGTCGGCAATCGGCACATCGCGGCGGCGGCTGAAAGGGTGAACAAGACGATCGTCTTCTTCGAAGAAAAGCGCTCGCTCGTTCGCCTGACGCTCAAGGAAATGCGCGTGTACCAGTGGGTAAAAAACCTGCTGATTTTCGTGCCGCTGCTCGCGTCGCACCGCTTCACCGATCCGGCGATGCTGCTCGCCGAAACGCTCGCGTTCTTCTCGTTCAGCTTCTGCGCCTCCGCGGTGTATCTGCTGAACGACATGCTCGATCTCGACTCGGACCGTCGCCACGCCAAGAAGCGCAACCGGCCGTTCGCGTCGGGACAACTGCCGCTGACCTACGGCATGGCGCTCACGTTGACGCTGCTCGTCGCATCCGCCGCGCTTGCCGCGCAACTCGCGCCCAACTTTCAACTGGTGCTCGGCGGCTACTTCATCGTGACGCTCGCGTATTCGTTCAAGCTCAAGCGCCTGATGCTGGTGGATGTCTTCACGCTCGCCGCGCTTTATACGTCGCGCGTGATCGCGGGCGGCGCGGCGGCCGATATCCTGCTGTCGGACTGGCTCATCATGTTCTCGGTGCTCATCTTCCTGAGCCTCGCGATGGTCAAGCGTTACACGGAACTCGACGCGCTCTTGCGCGACGGCAAGGTGTCGGCGGCCGGGCGCGGCTACGTCACGCAGGATCTGGGCATTCTGCGTTCGTTCGGCACCGCGTCGGGGTATGTCGCCGTGTTGGTGCTGGCGCTGTATCTGAACTCGTCGGACGTGCGGCTGCTGTATCGGCATCCGCACGCGCTATGGGTGCTCTTCGGGCTCTTGCTGTACTGGGTGAGTCGCGTGTGGATGCTCGCGTTTCGCGGCGAAATGCACGACGACCCGATCGTCTACGCGATCAAGAACCGCCTGAGCCTGCTCGTCATCTGTCTATGCATCGCCACGATCGTCGCGGCGATCTAGCTCCAACCTGACCTGCGCTTCATGCAATACATCACGCTTCTTCTGAGCGGCACGTGCAGTGCGCTCGCGAGTATCCTGCTGCGTCTCGCGGGCACGCTGCCGGCGAGCGGCCACGCGCTCGTCTTCGGCATGGAGCCGCGCGCGCTCATCTACCGACTCGGGGCGATCGGCGCTTATGGCGCGGGCTTCGTGCTGTATGCGCTCGCGCTGCGGCGCGTGGAACTGAGCGTGGCGTATCCGCTGATGGTCGCGGTGACGATACTCGAAATCATGCTGTTCGGCGTGGTGCTCGGCGAAGCCATGTCGCTGCGCACGCTTGCCGGCGCCACGTTGTTGATCGCCAGTGTTCTGCTGCTTTACGCGCCCGCTCCGGCCACGGCCTGAGCCGCGCGAATATCAAAAAAAGATTCGTTTCGGGGAACTGTCATGCTCATCTCACGGACTGCCACGGGCAAGTCCGCGCCGAGCCTCGGCGCAATTTCGACGACGCTGATCGTCGTTGCACTAGCGATGATCGCGGCGCGCGTGCCGCACGTCTACGCGCAGTTCCGCGCCGATCCCGCGAACGCCTTCAGCGATTTCAACTACTACCTGTACGCGTTCACGACCGTGCTGCGCCATCCTGCCGATGCGACGGTGCTCTACGATCACGCGGGCCTCGTCGCGTTCATGCGCTCGATCGGCGCCCGCGATGCCGGCATGGACGTGTTCTATGCGTATCCGCCGCAATTCGCGTGGCTGTTCTCGCCGCTCGGCGCACTCTCGCCGCTCGCGGCGAAGGCCGTGTGGGTCGGCGGATCGCTCATGCTGTTCGCGCTGGGCGTCGCGATGGTCGCGAAGCTCGCGTATCGGGGCGCGGATCGCGGCGTCGTGCTGCTGATCGTCGCGCTCGCGCTCTTGAGCCGCCCTTTCTTCGACGATGTGTACTGGGGCCAGTCGAACGAGTTGCTGTTCTTCCTGCTCGCGGCGACGTTCTTCTTCATCGATCGCGGCAATCGCGGGCTCGCGGGCGTGTTTCTCGGCGTGGCGATCGCGCTGAAGGTGACGCCCATCGCCATTGCGGGTCTGCTGCTGTTGCGACGCGAATGGCGCACTGCCCTCTTCACCTTCGTGACGTCCGTCGTGCTGACCGCCATCACGGCGTGGGCGCTCGGTTTTCTTGCGATCTGGCATTACGTCGTATCCGACATGCCGCGCCTCAACACGCAGAACCTCATGCTCGGCGGCGCGCCGATCAACGTTGCGCTGCGCGGCGGCCTGCAAACGGTGATGGAGAGCGCCGGCCTCAGCGCGTCTCAGCCGATGCTCGGCGCGGTATGGATCGCCACCGCCTTGGTCGTCTGCACGCTGGGCGTGGTACTGGTGGCGCGGCGCCACGCGGACCGTCGCATCGACTTCGCGCTCGCCACGATGACGATGCTCGTCGCATCCCCGATGCTGGAGCCGGTGCATCTGGTCGTTGCGCTGATCCCGGTGTGCATTCTTTTCGGCACGGCATTCGAGCGGGCTGGCGCGCGGCCGTCGCGGGTCGCGCCGCGAGTCGAATTGCTGCTCGCGAGCCTGGCGATTGCGGTGATGGCGTTCGCGTCGCGCGGCGCGAGTTATACGGTCGCGGTATGGCTGCTGTACGCGCTGCTCGTCGCGCGATACTTCGCGACCGGCGGCGTCACGCGCTTTCGTTCGATTCCGGGCGCAGAAGATCGAAGGCCGCCAGCGCGAGCACACCCGACATCACGATGAGCGCGGCGGAGTGGCGTCCGAAGTAAAGCAGCGCGGCGGAAGTCCACGTCGCGACGCAGAGGGCAGCGAAGCGTTTCATGATGAAGCGGTGGTGCAGGGAGAGATCGCTATTTTATCGGGCGGGCGTGAATGAACGCATAAAACGGCCGCTTGCGGCGTTGCTGACGGCATCAGCTCGATTGCGTCAGCCGAGGCGCTGGTCTAGCGTGCACCGCCCCCGGCCCGCAACGACACCACTCTTACTGCGCCGCCAGATAAAACGCCTGGTCCCGCTGCGGCGTCACGCCGACCACGGTGAGCAAGCCGTTTACGACCGTCGCTTCGACGGGCATCGACACGTTGTTGAGACCGCACAACGCGCCGCTGAAATTCAGCGTGCCGTCGAGCAGATGCTTGCCGGTTGCGCGTGGCTTGAAGCTGCCCGAGAACGTGCATGCGCTCTGCGTGCCGTTGGCCGTGCCGTCGGCGGCGATGGTGATCGTCGAGACCGGGTTATAGCCCGCGCCGCTCGTCCACGTACGCGCGACATCGCTCAGGGCGAGCGGCGTGTCGTAGGTCGCGTTGTAGTTGCCGTTGAAGGCGGTGGCGGTCGTGTCAGGCGCAACGTAGAGACTCGTGGTGGCGGAAAGCGCGCTCTTCGTCGTGAAGTTGCCCGTCAGCGTGCCTGCGCGAATCGCGCCGAGGTTGTGGAAGCCGACCGTCGCTGAATCGGTGAGCGCGCCGTCGGTAGCCGTCATGATGCCTTCGATCATCCACACGAACGAGCCGCTCTGCGTGTAGATGCTGTAGTACTGCCCGTTTTCCAGCACGATGGTCTGCGCCGCGAACGACTGCGACGAATTCGCCGATCCGTACCAGAGGCCTTCGGGCAATGCGTGAGACGTCTTGGGAACACAGGATTTCGTCAGATTGCTGAGATCCGACACGCAGGTCTTGTCGTCGCCGCCGCCGCCGCCGCATGCGGCGAGGATGGGCAGAGCGAGCAGGCAGAGTTTCGATACGAGTTTCATGGCGAGTTCATTGTCTTCGGAGTGAGCACAGGCCGCCGCTCTCGACGGATGCCGACAATGAAATAACGGAACGTTACCGTGGAACTTTAGGACTCAGGACGCGCGAGCTCACGCTGGGAGAGTCGCGTGAAGGCGCCGCGTCGTTACAGCGCGCGCCATGCGGATGACAGCCGCGTCCTTAGTCCGGCCAAGCCACCCGACGCGGGCATCGCTCACTCACCCTCCTGATCATCCGACGAAAAGACGCAGAGTCTGCCCGACCGGTAGACCGGAACATGACTGCCCGCGACGCCGCAATCATCCACCACCATGCCGATAGCATTACTGCGCGCGTAAGCCATGCGTTCCGGCAGGCTTGCGGCGCCGAGACTGCTCACCATCCGCTGGTGCCAAGTGTGGTAGTAGCTGGGCAGCCATAGCGCCGCCGCGCCATATTTACCCATGATCCAAACCTGGCGATGCGACATCGTGGGAAACACCTCGCTGCCGATCAGCAAGTCTCTCATGCGCGACGGCGCTTCCGGCAGGGGGCTGCGCTCGTACAGCCGCATCACCGGCAAAAGGAAGACGGTATCAGGAGGCGTATTGGCTTTCGCCCATCCGGCCACGGCGAGCCAGTCCGCGCGCTTTGCGGCAGCGTCCGAAACGCGGCGATACTGCTTGACGATCTGCGCCACCGTTCCCGCGGTAGACAGCGTCAGCAGCAATGCCGCGACGATCGGGCTGGCGAGCCGCGCACCGGGTTGCCAGATCTTTCGCACGGCTAGCACAGGAAGCAGCATCGCAGCGCCCAAGGGGCTGACAACCACCGGACAAATCAGCAGAGGCGCCCATACAAAGCGATCCGCCTCGTTCGCCGAGGTCATCCATCGCGTGATGACGGCTGCGAGCGCAAGCCCGGCCAATATTTGCAGATACGTCGTCGAGCGCAGCAGATGAAGATTGAACAGCGTGGGCGACGTAGTGACCAGCGGTAGCAGCGCGCCGATCGCCCACGTTCCCAGCAACACACCCGTCAGCGCAAACATCAGCCGCGCCCGCTCTCGCGGCAACTGCGATGCCGAGACGAAGGCGGTCGCGATAACGACCGCAAAGCCGACGTATTGCCTGAGCGCTAAGTGCATCGCCAGAAAGTGATCGGGCCAATGCTCGAGCAAATACACGCGGAAATCGTAATCGGGCCTTTTGCCCAATTCGGGGTTGTGCGAAAGATTGACCAACACCGGAAGCGCCAGCACGACACACGCGAGCAAGCCGGGCCAACTTCTGCGCACGAGGCACCCAATGGATAGCGCTTGTTCTCGCCATTGCAACCAAACCATCGCCACCATGAGCGGCGCAAGCCAGACGGCCATGAAGATGTTGAGTGCGAATACGAGCCCTGCCACGGCCAGCGCCCAAGCATAACGGTGGCGCCACACGAGCGAGAGCGCAATCAGGCCCAAGCCGTTGCCGAGTTCCGAGTGGCTGAAAGAACTGATGGCGATTCCGCCTTCGCCAGCGAAAGATTCGCCGCGCAGCAAGCCGATGACCGCGCACAGCAGCATGAAAATCAGCGTCTGCGTTCGCCCCTTCAGCCCCAGAATGCCGATCCAGGAGCCGATGCCCGCGAAGAAAAGCAGTCGAGAAACAAACAGCCACGGAAGAAAGAACTTCAGCACATTGCTGTCGTCGGCGATGCCCACCTGAAGAAGCCAAAATCCGGAAGCGAAATAACGCAGCGACTGAATGAAGGCATCGTGCGCGAACTGCGGTTCGCGCCACAAGCCCTCCAGAATCGGCAAGTGGAAGATATTGTTACTGTCGATCGTGAAACCGGTGACTGCTATGGACAGCAGACTAAGTGCTGTCAACAAAGCCGCCCAACCGCGCCAACCGAGCGTCTCTTGCATGAATAGAGGCTCGGTACCGCTTTCTCTGCGGGTCGCATCGACTCGTTCGACCGGCGCGATCTTTCTCATTGCAGATAACGGCCGTCCTTGCGGACGTCGCCCAACTGCAAAACGGTGCCGACATTTTCTTTCGTCGCCGTATTGGAGTGCTGACACTTTTCCTGGCTGTCGAATGGAATCGTCATGGTTCGCGCCGTGTTGCACTTCTGGTAACGGAAGTTATCGCCTGGACAAAAAGAAATAACAAGGAATCAGTCGTTCGGATCTGCTTATCTGCGACTTCAGTGTTATGGAGAAAGCGAGGCGACCGAATTGTCGACGCTGCCGTTTATCTGCGCGACGTTCATTTAGCGGAATCACCGTGTTCATAGACACAATGGGGCGGCGCGGCCAAGTCGGAATGCGCGAGAAGAAGGACTCGGGGCTCGCCGTCGCGGGAGCGTTGGCGCGGTCTGCGTATAAGAAAGAATGAGTCGCTCAGCACAGCGAACGAAGATACTGCGCCTGATGCGGTGCATCGTCGGTTCGCGCTTCCGCTGCGCAAGTGGCAGCTCGTCCGCGTCAGTTTTCAGCCCAGCCGCAAAAGACCGCGCCCTAGTCAGCCGACTCCGGAAACAAGAAAGCCCTCGCACGGAGGGCTTTCAGATACTTAACATCCAACGAACTTTGCGGCACTTACCAGCGCTATCCGGTCAGCGCCACGAACTCACGCGCCGAAATTCTTCGAAGCGAAGTCCCAGTTTACGATGTTCCAGAATGCCTCGATGAACTTCGGACGCGCATTGCGATAGTCGATGTAGTACGCATGCTCCCACACGTCCAGCGTGACGAGCGGCTTGCTGTCGGTGGTCAGCGGCGTCGCGGCGTTGCTCGTCGAGACGATATCGAGCGAGCCGTCCGTCTTCTTCACAAGCCACGTCCAGCCCGAGCCGAACGTGCCCACGGCGACCTTCGCGAACTCTTCCTTGAACTTGTCGAAGGAGCCGTATTTCGCGTTGATTGCGTCGGCCAGCGCGCCGGTCGGAGCGCCGCCGCCGTTCGGCGACAGGCTATTCCAGAAGAACGTGTGATTCCACGTCTGAGCCGCGTTGTTGAACACGCCGCCCGACGACTTCTTCACGATCTCTTCGAGCTGCATGTTCTCGAATTCAGTGCCCTTGATCAGCTCGTTGAGCTTGGTCACATAGGTCTGGTGGTGCTTGCCATAGTGAAACTCGAGCGTTTCTTCCGACATGTGCGGTGCGAGCGCGTTCTTGTCGAACGGCAGCGGCGGGAGCGTATGTTCCATGATTGCGAGCTTCCTTTCTATGTGGATTGTGGGACTGTGAGGAGTGAAGCAGTGGAGCAATGGATTGTAGGCGAGTTGGGATAACCCCGCAAACCGCCCGCCTTTATGAGGAAGATCGCTTTCATACCGTCAAAAGCGGCGTAAAAAGTGCTCGCGGCCGCGCTTCGCGCCACGTCGAAATTACGCCGTGGCGCGAGCGCGAAACGCGTCAGAAATCGTCGGACAGACGCGGCTGAACGTCGGCGAGAACGACATCCGCCGAGCCTTGCGCGAGGTGAACCGTGAGCGCGCGCTTGGGCTTCAGCGCGTTCGGCGCGCGCAGCGCTCGGCCCGTTTGCGTGTCGATGAGCGCGGCATAACCGCGTTCCAGCGTGCGCTGCGGACTCAGCACCTGCAAACGCGCCGCGAGCTCGGATACGCGCGCTTTCTCGCGCTCGCGACGACGCTCGTTCGCGCTTTTCATGCGCTGCGCAAGCCGCAGCAGGTGCTCGCTTTGCGCGGCGACATCCGGCCGCCTGCGCTCCCAGCGATAGCGCACGAGCGCGAAGTGCGCGCGCGCATCGCGCACGGGCCGCGCGCCGGCTGTTGCAAGACGGCTCGCGAGTTGCCGCAGATGCACGCGCTGCCGCGCGAGCCGCTCGGCGGGACTCACGAGCCTGCGCGCGAGCCAGTCGAGTTGCTGCGCGCGACGCTCCATCGTGCGTCCGAACGCGCGCGCGAGCGCCGCGTGGCGATGATCCAGCTCGCGCAGCAACAACACGCGCTGCGGACTCACGAGCTCTGCTGCGCCGGTCGGCGTGGGCGCGCGGACATCGGCGGCGAAATCGGCGATGGTGAAGTCCGTCTCGTGACCGACGCCGCTCACCACCGGCAGTTCGCTCGCGGCTATCGCCCGGGCGAGCACTTCCTCGTTGAATGCCCACAAGTCTTCGATGGACCCACCGCCGCGGCACACGATCAGCACATCGACTTCGCGCCGCGCGTTGGCCGCTTCGACCATCGCCGCGAGTTTCGCGCCGGCGCCCGTGCCCTGCACCGGCCCCGGATACACGATCACCGGCACGTGCGGCGCGCGGCGCGCGAGCGTGGTCAGCACGTCGCGCAACGCGGCGGCCTGCAAAGACGTGACGATGCCGATGCCGCGCGGATGCGTCGGCAGCGCGCGCTTGCGCTCGGCGGCGAAGAGGCCTTCGCTCTCCAGTTGCGCCTTGAGGCGCAAAAACGCTTCGTACAGGCGCCCCTGCCCCGTGCGCCGCACCGCTTCGACGCTCAGTTGCAATTCGCCGCGCGGCTCGTACATGGTGACGAGCGCGCGCACTTCGATCTTGTCGCCTTCGCGCGGAACGAACTCGGCGTACTGCGCGCGGCTTCGGAACATCACGCAGCGCATCTGCGCGTTGGCGTCCTTGATCGAAAAGTACCAGTGGCCGCTCGCGGCGCGCGTGAAGTTCGACACTTCGCCCGATACCCAGACGAGCGGAAACGACCGCTCCAGCATCGTGCCGATCGCACGGTTGAGCACGGAAACGGGGATGACGGCGTCGCCACCTGGCGTCGGCAAGGAATCGGGAGTCATGGTTGAGATCGGATGAGAGGCGCGTCGCCCGGCGCGGTCCGCCTGGCAAGGCCCCGCAAGTGTAGCAAGTGTCCACACAGAAGAAGTTACCGATACGGCTCCCCGACGGCCGCCGGACGCCCATGAGTTCGTAGCAAGTCTTTGATTCGACGCGTTTTATTGCAGCAAGCCAGGCAATTTCCCGAAGCAACTCTTTCCTGAAGCGGATTTCGCCTTTTTGAACGCCAAGTTCTTCACAGAGTTATCCACAGTTTGCGTCGGTGCCGCGAACGGCCGCACCGACTGGCGAAGAGCGCGTTCGCGCGATAGAGTGCCGGGTCGTGCACCGGTCGCGCGGTTCCGAGGTTGATTGGGACCTTCGAGCGCGCACCGCCGGTCGAACCGTACAACGCATACCGAAACCGAAGGAGTTGCCGTTGCGCGCCCTGCCGTACCCGAGATCGTTCCCGCGTTACTGCGCATTGCAAGCCGTACGCGCGAAGGCGGTCCATGTCTGACTTCAAGCCGCCGATCGAAAACTTCTTCGCCCGCGAATGGCGTCGGCGCGGCGGCGTCGCGTGGGCGCTGACGCCGTTTGCGTGCGTGTTCGGCGCGATCGCCGCGACGCGCCGCGCGTTCTTCGACGTGGGCTGGATGAAGCGCGTCGATGTCGGCGTGCCGGTGGTCGTCGTCGGCAACGTGACCGTCGGCGGCACGGGCAAGACGCCGACCGTCATCGCGCTCGTCGAGGCGCTGCGGGCGGCGGGCTTCCAGCCGGGCGTCGTCTCCCGCGGATACGGCGCGAAGGTCGCCGAGCCGACAAGCGTCACGCCCGCGAGCCTCGCGAACCAAGTCGGCGACGAGCCGCTTCTGATCGCGCGCCGCACGCATGCGCCGGTGTTCGTCTGTCCGGACCGCGTCGCCGCCGCGCGCGCCTTGCTGAACGCGCATCGGAATGTCGACGTGATCGTGAGCGACGACGGCCTGCAGCACTATCGCCTCGCGCGCGTCTTCGAACTCGTCGTGTTCGACGACCGGCTCGGCGGCAACGGCTTTCTGCTGCCCGCAGGTCCTTTGCGCGAGCCGATGTCGCGTCATCGCGATGCCACGCTCATCAACAGTCCCTACGACCGCACGCTGCCGCCGTGGCCGAACACGTTCGCGCTCGATCTCGAACCCGGCGACGCGTGGCTGCTCGACGATCCCTCGGTGCGCCGGCCGCTCGCGCAGTTCGCCGGCGAGAAAGTGGTCGCGGCGGCGGGCATCGGATCGCCCGAGCGCTTTTTCGCGACGCTGCGCGCGGCGGGCATCGCGCCGACGACGCGCGCCTTCCCCGATCACTACGCGTACCGCGAGAATCCGTTCGCCTCGGTGGAAGCGGACGCGATCCTGATCACGGAAAAGGATGCAGTAAAATTCGGAGCTTGGCGCGACGCGCGCATCTGGGTCGTTCCCGTGCAAGCCGTGCTCAGCCCTCGCCTCATCGCTCTCGTTGTGGAGAAACTCCGTGGACGCACGTCTGCTTGAAATCCTCGTCTGCCCTATCTGCAAGGGCCCGCTCAACTACGACCGCGCGGCACAGGAACTCGTCTGCAACGCGGACAAACTCGCTTATCCCATTCGCGACGGCATTCCGGTGATGCTCGTGGACGAAGCGCGGCAGACCGTCGAAGGCACGCCCGTCACGCCGTTGAAGCCTGTCGGCGACGTCTGAAGTCATCGTCATGTCCGTGCCGTTCATCGCCGTCATTCCCGCGCGTCTCGCGTCCACGCGGCTGCCGAACAAGCCGCTCGCCGATCTCGGCGGCAAACCGATGGTCGTGCGCGTCGCCGAGCGGGCGCGTGAATCCGGCGCGAGTCACGTGCTCGTCGCGACGGACTCGCACCTCGTCGTCGAAGCAGCCCGCGATCACGGCATCGAAGTGATGCTCACGCGCAGCGATCACCCAACCGGCACCGACCGCCTCGCCGAAGTCGCCACGCGCCTGAACTGGAGCGACGAGACCATCGTCGTGAACGTGCAGGGCGACGAACCGCTGATCGACCCGGAACTCGTGCGCGATGTCGCCGCGCATCTCGCGGCGCACGGCGAATGCGCGATCGCGACGGCCGCGCATCCGATCCACGATCCCGCCGACGTCTTCAATCCGAACGTGGTGAAGGTCGCGCTGGATGCGAAGAGCGTCGCGCTCTACTTCTCCCGCGCGCCGATTCCGTGGTCGCGCGATGCGTGGCAGCCGCACTGGCCCGACGTCGCCGCGCTGTCCGCGCTGCCCGCCGTGCCGGACAACGTGCTGCGGCATATCGGGCTCTACGCCTACCGCGCGAAGTTTCTGCGCGACTTCCCGACGCTTGCTCAAGCGCCTATCGAAGCGGCCGAAGCCCTCGAACAACTGCGCGCGTTGTGGCACGGCGAGCGTATCGCGGTGCTTGTCACGCAAGACGCGCCGCCGCCCGGCGTCGACACGCCCGCGGACCTCGCGCGCGCGCAGGCGCTCTTTCCACGCGCGAACTGAACGCATCGCGCAACCGGTGTATACCCCGCCAAACGCCCGCGCGACGGGCGTCTTAGCGGTTTCCATAATCGCTATCAGGGCCGCGATCGTAATGAGGCGTGGCATAATCAAGCGATTGCGCGAGCCTTCCGGTCAGCGCCACGCTCAACGTTGCGCCGCTGTCCGCGGGTGCCGCGCTGCCTGTCGAATCGGCCGCGCCGCCTGTCGTCGACGCCGCCCGAGCGTCGCCGCCGGATGTCACGAACCTCGCGCCAGCGGTTTCTAGACGATTCGGAGATATCACCATGCGGTTGATCCTGTTGGGCGCACCCGGCGCGGGCAAGGGCACCCAGGCAAACTTCATCAAGGAGAAATTCGGCATTCCGCAGATTTCCACCGGCGACATGCTGCGCGCCGCCGTGAAAGCCGGCTCCCCGCTCGGCGTCGAGGCGAAGCGCTACATGGACGCGGGCGAACTCGTGCCGGACCTGCTCATCATCAATCTGGTGAAGGAGCGGCTGCTGGAAAGCGACTGCACCAACGGTTATCTGTTCGACGGCTTCCCGCGCACCATCCCGCAAGCGGAAGCCATGAAGAGCGCGGGCGTCGTGATCGACTACGTGCTCGAAATCGACGTGCCCTTCAACGAGATCATCACCCGCATGAGCGGGCGTCGCGTGCATGCGCCGTCGGGGCGCACGTATCACGTCACGTTCAATCCGCCGAAGAACGACATGGTGGACGACGTAACCGGCGAGCCGCTCATCCAGCGCGAGGACGACAAGGAAGAGACCGTGCGCAAGCGTCTCGACGTGTACGACGCGCAGACGAAGCCGCTCATCGCGTATTACAACGACTGGGCGAAGTCGGGCGCCACGGAAGACGGGCTGAAGGCGCCTCAATACCGGCGCATCTCGGGTTCCGGCAGTGTCGATGAAATCCGCGATCGCGTGTTCGCTGCGCTGAAGTAAGCAGCCGAGCATCCAAGAAACCCGCTCCGAACGAGCGGGTTTTTTTATGCGCGCGCGCGGCAACGCGTTGGCTACAATCGACGCGTCGCCCGCGAGGGCCACACTACAAGGAGAAGACACATGGAGATGAAAGACAACGTCGTGTTGATCACGGGCGGCGCCTCGGGCCTCGGCGCGGCGACCGCGCGAACCGTCGCGGGCAATGGCGGCAAGCCCGTGATCGCCGACATGAACGAAGACGCGGGCGAAGCGCTTGCGCGCGAATTGTCCGGCGTGTTCGTGAAGTGCGACGTGAGCCGCGAAGACGACGGGCAACGCGCCGTCGATGCCGCGACCAAGCTCGGCACGCTGCGCGGCCTCGTGAACTGCGCGGGCATCGCGCCGGCATCGAAGACGGTCGGGCGCGACGGCCCGCACCCGCTCGATCTCTTCAGCAAGGTCGTCGCGGTCAATCTGATCGGCACGTTCAACATGATCCGGCTCGCGGCCAACGCGATGTCGAAGAACGAGCCGAACGGCGCGGGCGAGCGCGGCGTGATCGTGAATACGGCGTCGGTGGCGGCATTCGACGGGCAAATCGGGCAGGCGGCGTACGCGGCGTCCAAAAGCGGCGTCGTGGGCATGACGCTGCCGATCGCCCGCGATCTCGCGCGCAGCGGCATCCGCGTAATGACGATTGCGCCGGGCATCTTCGAAACGCCGATGCTGCTCGGCATGCCGCCCGACGTGCAGACGGCGCTCGGCGCGATGGTGCCGTTCCCTTCCCGCTTCGGCAAGCCGGACGAGTTCGCGATGCTGGTCAAGCAGATTTTCGACAACCCGATGCTCAATGGCGAAGTGATCCGCCTCGACGGCGCGATCCGCATGCAGCCGAAATAAGCGCGCCGCTTGAATCTGGGCTCAGTCGCCGTTTTCCTGCGTGCGCAGTCGCAGATCGTGCAGCTCGGACTCGACGACGGTGGCATCCACCGCGTCGGGGCGGTCTTCCAGATAGCGCTGAAGGTCTTCGAGCGCGGGGCGCAAATAGTCGAGCCGCGCGTACGCGAAGCCGCGGTCGCGCACTTCCTCGATACTGTCCGGCAACGCGATCACCAGCCGCTGCTGCACGGCAAGCAGACGCTGCCAACGCTCCGTCTGAAGATAGATGCTCTTGAGGTTGCGCAGCATTCTCGCGACGATTTCACGGCGCGTCGCGGGCTGCAACAGCACGCGCAACGCGCTGCCGATCGATTCGCCGACGCGCTGCACATACGGCTCCAGCATTTCGACCATTTGCGCTTCGGAGAGCGACTGGCCGGTGGTCGGATCGAGCATGAGATCGCTGCCCGGCGTCGCGACGCGCAACAGGAAATGCCCCGGAAACGACACGCCCTGCACCGGCAAGCCAAGCTGCTCGGCCATTTCCAGATAGATGACGGCAAGCGAAATCGGAATGCCGCGCCGACGGCGCAGCACGGCGTTCAGATAACTGTTGTCCGGATCGTAGTAATCGTTCAGGTTGCTGGAGAAGCCCAGTTCGCGGAAGAAATAGCGATTGAGCGCCTCGACGCGTTGTTTGACGTCCGCGTCCTCCGGCATGCGGCGACGCGCGCGCACCACCAGTTCGTCCAGTTCCGCGAGCACCGCTTGCATGTCGACGTCCGGATAGGCGTCCTGCGCGAGCGACAGCGCGGCCTCCGTGAGCGGCAGGCTCTCGTCGTCGGCCATCAGGGCCGAGAAATAGTCGAGGATACGCGTCGTCGTCATCAATGCGCTCGTCTCTTGAAGTAAGCGTATTTGAAGCCCATTGCGGAAAGCATACCGAAATACAGTCCCGCGAACACAACCAGGCTAGCTCCGAGCAGCATGATTCGTGCGAAGGGTGTCGCGCGCATGGCAATCCAGTCGAAATTGGCCGACACCCAGTGCATCGCGCCGGCGAGCACGAGGCACGCGCCGATCAGCTGCACGAAAAAGCGCGTCCAGCCCGGCGACGGCCGATAAATCCCGCGGCGGCGCAGTCCGATGAAAAGCAGCAGCGCGTTGGCGAGCGCGCCGAGGCCGATGGACAGCGTCAGCCCCGCGTGCGAGAAAATCGGCACGAAGATGTAATTGCTCACCTGCGTCATGATGAGCACGCCGACGGCGATCTTCACCGGCGTCTTGATGTCCTGCTTCGCGTAGAAACCGGGCGCGAGAATCTTGATCAGGATCAGCCCGACGAGCCCGATGCCGTACGCCGACAGCGCGCGGCCGACCATCACGACCGAATGACCGTCGAACTTGCCGTAGTGAAAAAGCGTCGCGGTGAGCGGCTCGGCGAAGAAGAAAAGCGCGACGGCGCTGGGCGCGGCGAGCAGGAACGTGATGCGCAAGCCCCAGTCGAGAAGCGCCGAATATTCGTCGGCGTTGGCGTCGACGTGCGCTTTCGACAAGCTCGGCAGCAGGATCGTGCCGAGCGCCGCGCCGAGCAGCGCGGTCGGGAATTCCATCAGCCGGTCGGCGTAGTTGATCCACGACACCGCGCCCTGCCCGATATTCGACGCAATATTCGTGTTGATGATGAGGCTTAGCTGCCCGACCGACACCGCGAAGGTCGCGGGCACCATCTTCGCGAGCACGCGTTTGACGCCGGGATGCGCGAGCGCGCGCCGGAAGTTCAGGCCGACAGCCGGCATCATGTCGATCTTCTTCAAGCCGGGCAGTTGCACGAGGAATTGCAGCAGGCCGCCCGCGATCACCGCGTAAGCGAGCGCGTATACCGGCACTTTCATGTGCGGCGCGACGAACACCGCCGCGAAGATGAACGCCACGTTGAGCAGCACCGGCGCGAACGCGGGCAGCGAGAACTGCTTGTACGTGTTGAGGACGCCCGAGGCGAGCGTCGTCATCGAAATGAAGATGATGTACGGGAACATGATCCGCGTCATCTCCACAGCGAGGCCGTACGCCGCGCCGTCGTGCCTGAGCCCCGACGCGACCGCGAACACGACCCAGCCCGCGCCCGCCATGCCGACGAGCGACAGCACGACAAGGCCCCAGGTCAGCACGGTCGACATGGCATCGACGAGCGCCTTGGTCGGATCATGCCCCTTGCTGTTCTTGAACTCGGCGAGGATCGGCACGAACGCCTGGGCGAACGCGCCTTCCGCGGACAGGCGCCGCAGCAGGTTCGGAATGCGGAACGCGACGTAAAAGGCGTCGGTGTAGAGACTGGCGCCGAAGGCTCGGGCGATCAGCGTTTCGCGGATCAGGCCGGTCACGCGCGACAGCAGCGTGAAGCCGCTGACCGTCAGGAGGGCTCGGAATAGATTCATGGGGCGCTTATTATACGGGCCGAGGGTGACGCGCTCCGGTCACGCTGGCGCGCAACGCCGCGAGAATGACGGATTGCACCAAATTCGTGGCGGCGCGGGCACGGCCTGCCGCCCGCACTGTCGCGCTTGTCATATCTCGTCTTCGCTTGCTATAATCGCGGGTTTCGACGGCCGGTTCTGGCGAAATTGCGCCCGAAACGGGAATCCGGCGGAAGTCTGACTTGAAGCGCCGGCGTGCTTTTCGCGACTTCCGGCTCTGTCGGCAGTGTTCCAAAGGCGTCCAGCGTGGGCGTCTCAGGTTTCCGGGCGAATGGCTTAACCGCTCAATCGCTTTCCGGAATTTCAGATCAAAGGCAGCGCGCGTCGATCACCGCTTCCGGCCCGCCGGGTCAGAAGGTGAAGCCCGCTCCGACAAGTAACAGCAGAAACAGGATAAGGAACCGTCATGGCAAATACCGCACAAGCTCGCAAGCGCGCCCGTCAGGCCGCCAAGGCCAACTCGCACAACTCGGCGCTGCGCTCGAAGTTCCGCACGGCCATCAAGGCAGTTCGCAAGGCAATCGAAGCCGGCGATCAGGCCAAGGCCGCCGAAGTGTTCAAGTCGTCGGTCAAGACGATGGACATCATCGCGGACAAGAAGATCATCCACAAGAACAAGGCCGCTCGTCACAAGAGCCGCCTGGCTGCAGCCATCAAGGGTCTGCAGGCTCCCGCAGCCCAGTAATTCCGGCTCGTTTTCGGCGCGCGCTCGCGGTTTTAAGAATCGCGCGCTCGTCGGAACGGCTTCCTGTTTCCGCTGCGCTGTAACGAAAAAGCCCGCTTGCGCGGGCTTTTTTGCGTCCTGCTGCCGACGTGCGGCTTTAGATCTAGCGACGCTGCTGCGTCTGCGTGCCGTGATGCGGCGGCAGTTCGCACGCCTCGGTCACCACCAGGTCGTTGTCCTTCGCGAAGTTCAGCACGAAGTCGAAGGCCATCGGCTCGATGTCGCGCAGACGCGAATCGACTATCACGACTTTGATATCGCCGATCATGGTCGGGCGCACATAGATGGAATATTGCAGGCGCGCGTTCGGCCCTTTCGCTTTCGGCCCGAAGCCCGACATGACACCGCACAGGCGCTCCGACCAGTCGCTCGGCCGAAACTTCCTCCCGCTCTTGGTGATGCCTTGTATGAAGTACTCGGTAGGGGATGATTCAGCCATGTAGCAATACCTTTTGTCGGCCGGTGGCGGCACCGGCGAATGCACACGCTTGACGCGGCGACCGCGCCGGCCGGCACGAGCGCCGGGCGGCGCTTGGCCAACGGTCCGAAGAGGACCGCCCGCGCCCGCGACTGGATGGCGGACTCGGCAGCACGAAGAGATCGCAAGCGCAAAGGAACGCCGAGCGGACTCTTGCGAGCCAACGCCGACCATGCGCGTGAAACGGTGCTGAGCGTTACTGAGTGTTGCAGAGTTGTTGAAGCAGGCGGCGCCAATTATACCGCAGCGCCCCTTTTTCCGCAGCGCACACAGGCTCGCGCGCCTGTCTGTCGGCCTTTCCGCCGCCTCGTCAAACCTCGCAAAATCCTTTATGCTCGAACGCCAACCCACTCCCGATGGCGGCGCCGTCCGGTCGAGCGACGTCTTCCGGCAGTCGCGCACCCGGTTCGATGTCGCCGCTTGCGTTTCATGACCGCCAAGAAAATTCGCCACTATCTTCAGTTCAAGGATTTTTCGCTCGACGATTACGAGTACGTGCTGGAACGCGCCCGCATTCTGAAGCGCAAGTTCAAGAACTACGAGACGTATCACCCGCTGCACGACCGCACGCTCGCGATGATCTTCGAGAAGAACTCGACGCGCACGCGCCTTTCGTTCGAGGCGGGCATCTTCCAGTTGGGCGGTCACGCGGTGTTCATGAGCACGCGCGACACGCAACTCGGGCGCGGGGAGCCGATCGAGGATGCGGCGCAAGTCATTTCGCGCATGGTGGACATCATCATGATCCGCACGTTCGGGCAGGACATCATCCAGCGATTCGCGGAGAACTCGCGCGTGCCGGTCATCAACGGGCTGACCAACGAATACCATCCGTGCCAGGTGCTCGCCGACATCTTCACGTATTACGAGCATCGTGGGCCGATTCACGGCAAGACCGTCGCGTGGGTCGGCGACGCCAACAACATGCTGTACACGTGGATCGAAGCCGCGCAGATTCTCGGCTTCAAGCTGCGTCTGTCCACGCCGGAAGGCTACAAGCTCGACCGCACACTGGTGGCGGCCGAGAGCGCGCCGTTCTACGAAGAATTCGCCGATCCGAACGAAGCCTGCGCGGGCGCGGACCTCGTCACCACGGACGTGTGGACGAGCATGGGTTTCGAGGCGGAGAACGAGGCGCGCAAGAAGGCGTTCGCGGACTATTGCGTCGATGCCGACATGATGGCGCGCGCCAACGCGGATGCGCTCTTCATGCATTGCCTGCCGGCGCATCGCGGCGAGGAAGTGAGCGCGGAAGTGATCGACGGGCCGCAGAGCGTCGTTTGGGACGAGGCGGAAAACCGCCTGCACGTGCAGAAGGCGCTGATGGAATATCTGCTGCTCGGCAAGCTGAACCACTGACGGGGGCTTTTTCGCATCAACACGCCGCCGGATCTCGCGTCCGGCGGCGTTTGTCGTTTATGACGACCCTCCCTTCTGCAGATCGACGCCAGAGCGCGCGAGCGCATTCTCCCTAGTACGAAAACGCCGCCCCACGCGCCATCCGGCGGCGTTCGCTTTTTCAGACGACGACCGGCTCCATCTCCAAATCGACGCCGAAGCGCGCGAGCACATCGCTTTTGATCGCTTCCGCGAGCTGGAGCACTTGCGCGCCGGTCGCGCCGCCGCGATTCACGAGCACGAGTGCTTGCCGCTCGTGCACCGCCGCCCCGCCGATGCCGCGCCCCTTCCACCCGCACTGGTCGATCAACCAGCCGGCCGCGAGCTTCACGCTGCCGTCCGGCTGCGCGTACGAGACGACGCCGGGTTCGCGCGCGCGCAACGCGTCGAAGGCTTCTGCGCTGACAACCGGATTCTTGAAGAAACTGCCCGCGTTGCCGAGCACCGTCCAGTCCGGCAGCTTCGCGCGACGCACGGCGATCACGGCGTCGAAAATGGCTTGCGCGTCACACGACGACGCGCCTTCCAGCGCGCGCGCGACGTCCGCGTAATCGGCGCGCGGCTTCCACGCTTTTGGCAGACGGAATACCACGGACGTGATCAGGAACCGCCCGCGCCCCGCGCGCTTGAAAAAGCTGTCGCGGTAGCCGAACGCACACGCATCGCGGTCGAATACGGCTCGCGCGCCCGTCGCCAGTTCCACCGCGTGAAGCCGCTCGAAGCGTTCGCCCATTTCGAGGCCGTAAGCGCCGATGTTCTGGATCGGCGCGGCGCCCACGGTGCCCGGAATCAGCGCGAGGTTTTCAAGGCCCGGCATGCCGTGTGCAAGCGTCCACGCAACGAACGCATGCCAATTCTCGCCCGCGCCGGCTTCGACCAGATACGCGTCGTCGTCCTCGCCGATCACACGCTTGCCCATGATGCCGACGACGAGCGCGACGCCCTCGAAATCGCGCGTCAGCACGACGTTGCTGCCGCCGCCGAGCACGAGGCGAGGCATGCCGGCGATCCGCGCGTCGGCGGCGAGCGCAGCGGCGGCTTCGACGCTATTGATCTGCATCGCGTGACGCGCGCGAACATCGAAGCCGAACGTGTTGTGCGGACGCAGCGAGTAATCCGCGAGGAGCGCGGGCGCGGGAAAGAAGGCGTCGGACATGAGGAACCGCGTGGCGAATGCTGGAATGGAAGCGGCCTTGGGGAAAACCAAAGCGCGTCGGTAGAATGACGTCAGGTCCGTGATTATAGCGAGTGCGCGCGCCGCGCCCGCCCTCGCCCAACGAAGAAGGGGAAGACAGATGCCATCGTTTGACGTCGTCAGCGAAGCAAACATGATCGAAGTGAAGAACGCGATCGAGCAGTCCAACAAGGAAATCTCGACGCGCTTCGACTTCAAAGGTTCGGATTCACGCGTCGAGCAGAAAGAGCGGGAACTCACGCTCTACGCCGACGACGACTTCAAGCTCGGCCAAGTCAAGGACGTGCTGCTGTCGAAGCTCGCGAAGCGCGGCGTCGACGTGCGCTTCCTGGACTACGGCAAGCAGGAAAAGATCGGCGGCGACAAGCTGAAGCAGGTCGTCACCATCAAAAAAGGCGTGTCGGGCGATCTGGCGAAGAAGGTCGTCAAGATCGTGAAGGACAGCAAAATCAAGGTGCAGGCGAGCATTCAGGGCGATGCCGTGCGCGTGCAAGGCGCGAAGCGCGACGATTTGCAGAGCACCATCGCGCTCTTGAAGAAAGAAGTGACGGATACGCCGCTCGACTTCAACAACTTCCGCGACTGATTATCGCGAGTCGCTTGCGAAAAAGCCGTTCCGCGCAATGCCAGAACGGCTTTTTTGTTGTTTACTGCACCGCCTTTTTCTTGTCGCCGATGCGGCTTTCCTTGCCCGCAAGCAGCTTCGAAATGTTCGCGCGATGCCGCCAGATTAGAAGCGCGCTCATGGCAAGCACGGCGAGCGAGATGCGGCTCGGCCCGAACAGGAACACCTGAAAGAACGGCGCGAACACGGCAGCGATGAGCGCCGCAAGCGACGAGTACCGGAAGAAGAACGCGATGATGAGCCACGTCAGCAGCGTCGCGAGCCCGAGCACCGGATGAATCGCGAGCAGCACGCCCGCGGCCGTCGCCACGCCCTTGCCGCCCTGAAACTTGAAGAAGATCGGGTACAGATGGCCGAGGAATACGGCGATGGCCGACAGCGCGATGCACGTTGCAAGCCCCGTCGCATCGAGCCCGAAGCGCGCGCCGAAGTGCGCGACGAGCCATACGGGCAGCCAGCCTTTGAAGGCATCGCCGATCAGCGTCAGGATGGCCGCGCGCTTGTTACCGGTGCGCAGCACGTTGGTCGCACCGGGATTGCCCGAGCCGTAGGAGCGCGGGTCGTCGAGTCCCATCGCCGCGCTGACGACGACGGCAAACGAAATCGAGCCGATCAGGTAGGACACGACGGCGACGATCAGATCAATCATGTGTTCTCTTTAAGCGTGACGAGTCGGGGCGAAAGCGCGGTCAGCATTCTAATCGACGCTCGCGCACTGCACGGGCTTGGCACCGAGCAGTTCGGTCAGCACGGCGGGATTCAGGCTCACGAGATAGCCGCGCCGCCCGCCGTTCAGATAGATGGTGTCGAGATCGAGAATGCTCGATTCGACGTACACGGGCATCGCCTTCTTCGTGCCGAACGGCGACGTGCCGCCGACGAGATAGCCGGAGTGCCGGTTCGCCACCTCCGGCTTGCAAGGCTCGATGCGTTTCGCGCCCGTCTGCCGCGCGAGATTCTTCGTGGACACGGTGCGGTCGCCGTGCATCAGCACGATGAGCGGCTTCGCGTGCTCGTCTTCCATCACGAGCGTCTTGACCACGCAATGTTCGTCCACGCCGAGCTGCCGCGCCGATTCCTCGGTGCCGCCATGCTCGACGTAATCGTACGGATGCTCGCCGAACTCCACCTTGTGACGGCGCAGGAATTGCGTCGCAGGTGTCTCGGAAACGTGTTTGATTTTCGACATGGACGCATTGTAGCGGCGCGGGATGCGGCTCACCATCGGCCATTCGGCCTAGTGGTGCAGCGTCTCCCGATGTCGTACGATCGTTCGACTCACGACAGGACCTTGCCATGATCCGCGACGCCGAAACTCAAACGCTGCTGGAAGACACCATTCGCCGCTTCGTGCGCGAGAAGCTCGTGCCGCGCGAAGCCGAAGTCGACGAAACCGACGCCATTCCCGCCGACCTGATCGCTGCCATGCGCGAGATCGGCATGTTCGGCCTCACCATTCCGGAGGCGTACGGCGGCCTCGGCCTCACGATGGAAGAGGAAGTGCGCGTCGCGTTCGAGCTCGGGCAGACGTCGCCGGCCTTTCGCTCGGTGATCGGCACGAACAACGGCATCGGGTCGATCGGCATTCTGCTCGACGGCACCGAAGAACAGAAAGCGCACTATCTGCCGAAGCTCGCGGCGGGCGAGCTGATCGGCTCGTTCTGCCTCACGGAGCCGGATTCGGGCTCGGACGCCGCGTCGCTCAAAACCACGGCCCGGCGCGACGGCGACGCGTACGTGCTCAACGGCACCAAGCGCTACATCACGAACGCGCCGGAAGCGGGCATCTACACCGTGATGGCCCGAACGAGCGACGCGAAGGGCGCGAGCGGCATTTCGGCGTTCATCGTCGAGCGCGATACGCCGGGTTTGTCGCTCGGCAAGCCGGACCGCAAGATGGGCCAGCGCGGCGCGCATACCAGCGACGTGATCTTCGAGAACTGCCGCGTGAGCGCCAGTCAACTGATCGGCGGCGTGGAAGGCGTCGGCTTCAAGACGGCCATGAAAACGCTCGACAAAGGCCGCATCCACATTGCGGCCGTCGCGGTCGGCGCGGCGAAGCGCATGTTGCGCGATGCCCTCGCCTACGCGATGGAACGTCGTCAGTTCGGGCAGCCGATCGCGGAATTCCAGCTCGTGCAGGGCATGCTCGCCGACAGCAAAGCCGAGTTGTACGCCGCCGAATGCATGGTGCTCGACGCCGCGCGCCGTCGCGACGAGGGCCGCGACGTGTCCATCGAAGCGTCGTGCGCAAAGTATTTCGCCACCGAGATGTGCGGGCGCGTCGCGGACCGCGCCGTGCAAGTGCACGGCGGCGCGGGCTATATCGCGGAGTACGGCATCGAGCGGTTCTATCGCGACGTGCGGCTTTTCCGGCTCTACGAAGGCACGTCGCAGATCCAGCAGGTGATCATCGCGCGGGGACTCATGCGCGGCGCGGACATCTAGCCCCGCGGATGATGCTCGCGGTGCAGCTTCTGCAGGCGTTCACGCGCGACGTGCGTATAGATTTGCGTCGTCGAAATATCGGAGTGGCCGAGCAGCAGTTGCACCACGCGCAGGTCCGCGCCGTGATTGAGCAGATGCGTCGCGAACGCGTGGCGCAACGTGTGCGGCGAAAGCGGCGCGTGCACGCCGCCGTTCAGCGCATGACGCTTGATGATGTTCCAGAACTGCTGGCGCGTCATGCCCTCGCCGCGCGCCGTGACGAAGAGCGCATCGGCGGCGCGCGGGCCGAGCAGCGCCGGGCGTGAGTCGCGCAGATAGCGCATCAACCAATCGTGCGCCGCTTCGCCGAACGGCACGAGGCGCTCCTTCGAGCCCTTGCCCATCACGCGCACCACGCCTTCGTTCAGGCCGACTTCCACGGTTTTCAGCGTGACGAGTTCGGTCACGCGCAGGCCGCTCGCGTACATCAGTTCGAGCATGGTGCGATCGCGCAAGCCGAGCGGCGTCTCGATATCGGGCGCGTGCAGCAGGGCTTCGACTTGCGATTCATTGAGCGTCGAAGGAAAACGCGGCGGCTGCTTCGCCGAACGCAGCTTGAGCGTCGGGTCGGCGCTCGCGCGATGTTCGCGCATCGCCCACGCGTAATAGCGGCGAAAGACCGACAGACGCCGGTTCGCGGAGGTCGCCTTGTCGCCGCGCCGCGCGGCCATGTAGCCGTTCATGTCCGCTTCGGTGGCGGCGTCGATGGACGCGCCACGTGTCTTCGCGAGCCACTCGGCGAAGAGCCGCAAGTCGCGCCGGTAGGCATCGAGCGAATTCTTGGCGAGCCCGTGTTCCAGCCACAACGCATCGCAGAACAGGTCGATGGCGTCGCTGCTCGCGGTCAGTTCGGGCGTGTCGAGTGCCTCAGTGGTTGCGGTCGTCGCGGTGGTTGCGCTCGTCATGCGATGGATACACCTTCATGCGCCAGCAGCCAGCGCTTCACGTCACGGAAGAAGCCATCGCCCGGATGATGCGCGAATCCGCCGATTCCGCCCGCCGCGACGACCCGGTGGCACGGTATCACGATCGGCAGCGGATTGGAGCCGCACGCCTGCCCGACCGCGCGCGGCACGCTGCCGATTTCACGCGCGAGTTGTCCGTAAGTCCAGACTTGCCTCGCCCCGATTCCGCTGATGCCGCGCCACACGCGCTGTTGGAACGCGGTGCCGCCGAGAGCGAGCGGCAGATCGAAGCGCATCGAAGGCGTCTCGAAGTAGCGGCGAATCTGATAGGCGGCTTCCTGCACGAGGGGCGCATGCGCCTCGATGTTCTCGACATGCGCCGGCAGATAGACGATCTCGCGCACGGCGCGATCGTCCGCGCGGATGCCGACTTTGCCGAACGGCGCGTCGATGACGGCGTCGAACTGGCGCGTCGGCGGTGCGGTCGGTTCCACCGCGATGAAGCCGCCTTCAGACAGCATGCTCTTCATGCGTTTCTCCTTGCTTCAGCGCCCAGCCAACATGCTCGCGCACGATCTCGGACGGATCGTCCGCGCGCCCTCGCAATGCGTCGATGATCGCCGCGCGTTGCTCGCCTTCCAATGACGAGCGCAACGCATTGCCCATGCCGACGGCGATATTGCGCAGCCATCGCTCGTACCCGATGCGGCGAATCGCGCTGCCCTGCATGCGCGTGTCGAACTCGTCGGCGGTCCACGAGAACAGTTCGACGAGCGTCGCACGATCCAGCCCATGACGCACGTCGAAGTCCGCGACCGGCGCGGCCTGCGCGAACTTGTTCCACGGACACGCAAGCTGGCAGTCGTCGCAACCGTAGACGCGATTGCCGATCAGCGGGCGCATGTCCTCGGGAATGCTGCCGTGCAATTCGATGGTCAGATATGAGATGCAGCGCCGCGCATCCACGCGATACGGCGCGACGATCGCGCCCGTCGGACATGCGCCGACGCAGCGCGTGCACTGGCCGCAATGCGCGCCGTCGTGCTCGGGTTCCGGGTCGACAGGCAACGGCAGATCGACGTAAATCTCGCCGAGAAAGAAGAGCGATCCGGCATCGCGGTCGAGCAGCAGCGTGTGCTTGCCGCGCCAGCCGTTGCCCGCCTTCTGCGCGAGCGCCACTTCGAGCACCGGCGCGGAATCCGTAAACGCGCGATGCCCGAACTGCCCGATCTCGCTCTCTATCCGCTCGGCGAGTTGCTGCAAGCGGTTGCGCATGACCTTGTGATAGTCGCGGCCCCGCGCGTAAATGGACACCACGGCCTGCGAGGGATCGGCGAGCCGCTTCCATTCGACCGCGCGCCAGTCGTTCTTCTGACCATCGGCTGTCGCGACACTTTCATCGCCCGTTTGCGCGAGCGTCGCAGCGGGCAGATAGGCCATGCGCGCCGTGATGACCCGTCGTGTGCCGGCCACAAGCTCGGCCGGCCTTGCGCGTTTCATCCCATGTTTGGCCATATAATCCATTTCGCCGTGATAGCCTGCTTCAAGCCAATTGGCGAGGCCTTCCTCGGCATCCGTCAGGTCGATATCGCTGATACCGACCGCACCGAATCCCAACTCGCGCCCCCACGCCCTGATGCGCCGCGCGAGCTCCGCCAGCGCGGCCTCGTCGTTCTCCAACGGATGCAAGGCGCGCGACTCGACGGCGGCGGCGCTCGTCGCTGCCGTGATTTCAGTGACTTCAGTGGAGTGGTCCGGCAAACGGTTCATCACTCTATTTTACGAGCAATGCCCGAGAACCTCGCACCATCGACGCCCGATCTGCCCGCCGCGCTCATCGAACGACGCTTCGAGTTGCGCGATGAAGCCGCGACGCTCGCATTCGGCGAACGCTTCGCGCGGGCCATCGAATACACGCGCGAAGACGCGCGCAACCCGGCCTCGTCCGAACCATTTCACGGCTTGCAGGTCCAGTTGATCGGTGATCTCGGCGCGGGCAAAACGACGCTCGTGCGCGCGACGCTGCGCGCGCTCGGTCATGCGGGCCGCGTGAAGAGCCCGACTTACACGCTCGTCGAGCCCTATTCGCTCGATGCGCCCGGCGGCCCGCTCGACGTCTATCACTTCGATCTGTACCGCTTCGCCGATCCGGCCGAATGGGCCGATGCCGGCTTTCGCGAGTATTTCGACCGGGGCGCGGTGTGTCTCGTCGAATGGCCGCAACAAGCGGGCGGCTTGCTCGGCGTGCCGGACCTCGTGTTCGCGTTGACGCTTTCTCACGCCAGCGCACCAACGACGCAGACGAACGAAGAAGAAGGCCGCGTGCTGACCGCGCGGGCGTTTAGCGAAACAGGAAAGACATGTCTCGAAAGATGCTGATCAAGCCGTTCCACTCGATCGAATCGAGCGCGAGCGCGCCGCACAACTGGCGCAGGCGCCAGGTGCTGCGCGCGGGCGCTTCGACGCTGGTGCTCGCGCTCGTCGGCCCGAAGCTCGCGCACGCGAGTTCCGTGCTCGGCGTGCGCGTGTGGCCGGCGCGCGACTACACGCGCGTGACGATCGAATCCGACCAGCCGCTCACGAACAGCAATCAACTGCTTCAGGGACCGGACCGGCTCGTTGTCGATCTGAACGGCATCGATCTGGATCAGGCGCTGCGAGACCTCGTCTCGAAGATCACGCCGAACGATCCGCAGATTCAGGCGGTGCGCGTCGGGCAATATCAGCCGCATGTGGTGCGCATGGTGTTCGACCTCAAGGGCTCGGTGAAGCCGCAGGTGTTCACGCTCGGGCCCATTGGCAGCTACAAGTATCGGCTCGTGTTCGATCTGTATCCGGCCGTCGCGCCCGATCCGCTGATGGAACTGCTCGCGCAGACCGAGCACAAGCAGGAAGCGTTCGATCGCGCGAATCCGAATCCGTCCGCGCCGCCGCCCGCCACGCTTTCGGGCCCGGCCACGGCGCAAAAGCCGCTCGCGCACGATTCCACGGACGACTTCTTTCAGAAGTACGCGGGCAACGATCTTCCGGACGACACGGCGAAAGCACCGCCCGCAGTCAAACCGCGCGTGCCGCCCGTCGCCGTGCCGCCCGTCATCGCGAAGAAGAACGACGACGATGACGACAGCCACTACGCGTTCTCCGCGCCGAAGCAGGATCGCGCCGCCACGACGCGCCTGCTGACCGTGGCGATCGATCCCGGTCACGGCGGCGAAGATCCCGGCGCGATCGGCGGCGCGGGCACGTACGAGAAGCACATCGCGCTCGACATCGCGAAAAAGCTGCGCGCGAAGATCGACGCCCAGCCCAACATGCGGGCGATGATGACGCGCGACGCCGACTTCTTTGTGCCGCTCAACGTGCGCGTGCAGAAGGCGCAGCGCGTCGGCGCTGACCTCTTCGTGTCGATTCACGCGGACGCGTTCACCACGCCCGATGCGCGCGGCTCGTCGGTGTTCGCGCTGTCGGAACACGGCGCGTCGAGCGCGGCGGCGCGCTGGATGGCGAACAAGGAGAACTCGTCGGATCAGGTCGGCGGCATCAACGTGAAGACGCAGGACGCGAGCGTGAACCGCGCGCTGTTCGATATGTCGACCACCGCGCAGATTCGCGATTCGATGCGCTACGGCAGCTTCGTGCTGAACGAGATCGGCGGCATCAACAAGCTGCACAAGGGCTCGGTCGAGCAGGCCGGCTTCGCCGTGCTGAAGGCGCCGGATATTCCGTCGATCCTCGTGGAAACCGCGTTCATCAGCAATCCGGACGAAGAAGCGCGCCTGAACGACGACGCCTATCGCGACAAGATGGCCAACGCGATTCTGAAAGGCATCAAGCGGTACTTCGCGGCCAATCCGCCGCTCGCGAAGAGCCGCATGACCTAAGCGGCGCGCGCAGAGCTGTAGCGTTCGGCGAGACGGCGCACGGCTTCGTTCAGCGCGCCGCGGGCAGAAACCGCTGCACGAGCCTTCCGCCGAACACGTTCACCGCCAGCCCCGCCATGACGAGCGCCGCGCCTGCCAGTTGCGTGCCGTTCAACGCCTCGCCGAGAAGCACCGCGGCCGACGCAAGTCCGATCACCGGCACCAGCAGCGAAAACGGCGCGACCTGCGCCGCCGGATACCGCGCGAGCAGCTTGCCCCACAGGCTATAGCCGACGATCGTCGCAATAAACGAGAGATAGCAGACCGCGAGCACCGACACCATCGGAATGGCCGCGAGACTCGATTCAATGCGCGCGGGTCCTTCGAAGATCAGCGACAGTACGAGAAACGGAATCGGCGGAATGAGGCTCGCCCACACGACGAGCGACAGCAGATCGACCTTGCCCATGCGCTTGGTCGCCACGTTGCCGAGCGCCCACATCGCGGACGCGCCGAGCGTGAAGAGAAAGCCGGTGAGCGTCATCGCGTGGCCGCCGCGCATGCCGATCAGCGCGAGCCCGGCCGCCGCGATCAACAAGCCCATCACGTTCGCTGCGCGAATGCGCTCGCCGAGGAACATCGCGGCGAAGATCAGCGTGAAGAAAGCCTGCGCCTGAAGCACCAGCGACGCGAGCCCCGCCGGCATCCCGACATACATGCCGTAGAAGAGCAGCGCGAACTGCCCGAGCGAAATGGTGAGGCCGTACGCGAAGAGCCAGCGCAGCGGAATCTGCGGGCGCTTGACGAAGAACACGGGCGTCGCGGCGAGCGCGAAGCGCAGCGCGCCGAGCAGCATCGGCGGGACGCCATGCAGGCCGAGCTTGATGACGACGAAGTTCACGCCCCAAGCAAAAATAACCACCGTTGCTATCAGCAAATCCTTTGGCGACATCGCCGCTCCCCTGTTCCGTGCGCGCTATGCGAGCGATCGGACGAGTGTAGCGAAGCGAATCTGCGAAGGATTGTGAAAAACTGCGCTCAACGTGGTTTTAGGAAGCGCACAACGAAAAAGCGCCCGCGCCCGTTTCGAGGGCGTGGGCGCTTGGCGGCTGACGAAGGCCGCGGCCGGGCGCTTACTTGCTCTGGCCGGACTCCGTAGCCGCGTTGTTGCCGGTTTCGACGGCAGGCGTCTTCTTGGTGCCGGCCGACGCATGGCCCGTATGCCGGTGCGACCGGTGCTTCTTGGTCGTGGTCGTGCCCATGTCGGAGCCGCCGCCCGCGCCGGTCGATGCATCGCCCTGCGCGGCAGCGCCCGAATTGCCGCCCATCGCGGCCGACGAGTTGCCCGACGAAGTCTGTGCCAACGCGCCGGTAGCGGCAGTGGCGGTGAAAAGGCCCGCGGCGATGGCGATCAACAGCTTGTTCTTGCTCATTGTTTCCCTCTCCTATCAAGAGTGCGCAAAGCTGCACGCATGCTTCAAAATGCGCGGCCGGTCGCGACCGCACGGAACGGTGAAGGGTTGAGCGCGCGCCCGAACCGCCGGACGAGCGCCTGTCTGCGGCCGCCGGTAGAATCGGCGGTTCTGGTGCGCCATTCCGACGCCCGCCTCTACCTTCCGGTGACCTGCCATGTCCTCGACGATCCGCGCGCAGTTGAAACCTCATCAACACGACGTCGGCGGCCTCATGGTGAGGCGCGTCCTTCCCGCGCTCGCCGCGCGCACCGTCGGACCCTTCATTTTTTTCGACCATATCGGACCCGCAACCCTCGTGCCCGGCAAGGGCCTCGACGTGCGTCCGCATCCGCATATCGGGCTCGCCACGGTCACGTATCTGTTCGACGGCGCGATCATGCACCGCGACAGCGTCGGTTCGGTGCAGAAGATCGTTCCCGGCGACGTGAACTGGATGACCGCCGGGCGCGGCATCGTGCACTCGGAACGCACGCCTGACGGAGAGCGCGCCGCCGGGCAGACGATGCACGGCATCCAGACGTGGGTGGCGCTGCCCGTGGCGAGCGAGGAAGTGGAGCCGTCGTTCGAGCATCACGCGGCCGCGACGCTGCCGCAGATCGAGCGCGCGGGCGTCACGCTGCGCGTGATCGCGGGCACGGCGTTCGGCGCGACCGCCCCGACCCGCACGTTCTCGCCGACGCTCTACGTCGCGGCGCACTTCGCGGCTGGCAGCGAACTCCCGCTCGATACGGAGCACGAGGAACGCGGCGTGTATCTCGTGGACGGCGACCTCACGATCGACGGCGAAAGCGTGCCCGCGCAGCAGATGGCGGTGCTCGCGACGGGCGTCCCCGCGAAGCTCGCGAGCGCGAACGGCGCCGTCGTGATGCTGCTCGGAGGCGCACCGCTCGACGGCGCGCGCTTCATCGAATGGAACTTCGTGTCCAGTTCGCGGGACAAGATAGAAGCCGCGAAGCGCGCGTGGAGCGAGCAGCGCATGGGCCAGGTGCCGGGCGAAACCGAATTCATCCCGCTGCCGCCGCCGCGCCGCGAAGAGCGCGCGCCGGAGGCATGAGACCTGCGGCGCCGACGGGCACCGACGCGGACCCAAGCATTGAGACACACGCGGATCGTCCCCATCTGACATTTCAGGATAGCTCGCAAGTTTGAGGAGAAACGCATGGATACGACCCTTGCCACATTCGAGAACGACGTCATCAACGCGTCGATGCTCGCCCCCGTGCTCGTCGACTTCTGGGCGCCCTGGTGCGGCCCGTGCAAGACGCTAGGCCCGATGCTGGAACGGCTCGAAGCGGAAGCCGGCGGCGCGTGGAAGCTCGTCAAGGTGAACGTCGACGAGAATCAGGAACTCGCGCAGCACTTTCAGGTGCGCAGCATTCCGCATGTGATTGCGTTCGCGGAAGGCCGGCCGATCGACCAGTTCATCGGCGTGCTGCCCGAAGGCCAGTTGCGCGCTTTTCTCGACAAGCTCGTGCCGGGCGGCGCCGACACCGAACGCCGCGCCGCGCATAACGCGTGGGCGCTCGGCAATCGCAAGGAAGCGATCGACCGCATCAAGGCCGCGCTCGCGCTTGATCCCGGCTACGACGAGGCGCGGCTCGACCTGATCGAATGGCTGCTGGCGGAACGGCGCATCGAGGACGCGAAGGCCGAGGACAAGCTGCTTTCGCCGAAGACGACGCAAGGCATCGACGCGCGCTACAACGCGCTGAAGACCGAGATCGACGCCGCCGAAGCCGCCGCCGCGCTGCCGCCCGCCGACGCGCTGATCGACGCGGTGAACGCGAATCCCGACGATCTCCAAGCACGGTTCGCGCTCGCGAACCGCCTGATCGCCGGCCGCGACTATGGCGGCGCGCTGGAGCACTTGCTTGCGATCGTCGAGCGCGATCGCAGCTTCATGGACGACGTCGGCCGCAAGACGATGCTTTCCGTGTTCGAACTCGCGTCGAATCAGCCGGATCTCGTGTCGTACTGGCGACGCAGGTTGAGCGCGGCGATCAACTAAGAACTGAAGCGCAGTGAAATCAGCGGCCAGCCCCGAAAGGCTGGCCGTTGTCGTTTCTTGGATCAGCAAACTTACGCCAGCTCGCGCAGCACAAACGCCGCCGCCGCAAAACCGAACCTCGCGGTCACGCACACGCTTCACCCGAAGCCCGCGCGATCTGGCCGTTGTCGTTGTGTTCAATCAGAAACTTTCGTCAGCGCTAACGCCGCCGCGAACCCGAAGCTGGCGGTCACGCACACGCTTCACCCGAAGCCCGCGCGATCTGGCCGTCATCGTTGTGTTCAATCAGAAACTTTCGTCAGCGCTAACGCCGCCGCGAACCCGAAGCTGGCGATCAGGCACGCTCGACGCTAAGCCCGCGCAATCGTGACCGAACGGCCAGCCATGAAGGGTGGCCGATGTCGTTTCTTCGATCAGGAACGCTTCGCCAGTTCGCGCAGCACGAAGGCCGCCGCCGCAAAGCCGAAGCTCGCGGTCACGCACACGCTCGACCCGAAGCCCGCGCAATTGAGACCGACCGGGCCCGCGTAGCCCGAAGCGGTTTCGAGATGCTCCGCGCCCTCGCTGATGTCGCACGCCGGCGAATCGGGGTAGATGAGCGGCTCGTCGGAATACACCGCGCTCACCTTGAAACGCGCCTTCGGTCCGCGGGCAAAACCGTGCTGCTTGCGCAACTGGCCGCGCACTTTGGAAAGCAGCGGGTCCTGAATGGTGAGCGCAAGATCGTCGATGCGGATGCGCGTCGGATCGAGTTGCCCGCCCGCGCCGCCCACCGTGATGAGCGGCTGCTTGCGCGCGACGCACCACGCGATCAGCGCGGTCTTGGTGCGCACGCTGTCGATCGCATCCACCACGAAGTCGAAGCCGCCGCCGAGCGTCGCGTCGAAATTGCCCGGCTCCACGAAGTCTTCGATCTGCCGGACGTCGCACGCCGGATCGATGAGCTTGATGCGCTCGGCCATCGCGGTGACTTTCGCCTTGCCGTAGTTGCCGTCGAGCGCGTGAATCTGGCGGTTCGTGTTGCTCTCCGCGACGTTGTCGAGATCGATCAGCGTCAGCCTGCCGACCGCGCTGCGCGCCAGCGCTTCCGCGACCCACGAGCCGACGCCGCCGATGCCGATCACCGCGACATGCGCGCGCTGGAACGCCGCGAGCGCGCTCGGGCCATAGAGACGCGCGATGCCGCCGAAGCGCCGTTCGCGATCGACGGTATCTTCTACGGCAAGCGTGGCGGTGGCATCGGATGGAGTCATGGCGCTCGGAGCAAAGTAAAACGAAGCGGCTTGCCGGCAAGCACCGCGCGACAAGGCTTACGCGCGGCTGTCGATTGCACAAAAGTTGGCAGTCGCTTCATGCAAAAACCGGCTGAATTGCGTATTCTGCCTTATCGAAACGGAAGGCGTGATAGGCGCACCGAATGTCCGCACGATTGCGTGGCGGCACAAGCGGCGGCTTTGACACGCGTCATTGCGCGAATTCCTTAATCAGGGCAAGAACGTTTCACCTTGGCTATACTGACGCGACTGTAGCGTTCGCATAACATGACGACCCTCGCAGACCTTCGTAAAAACTATTCACGCGGCGCGCTCGACGCCGCCGACATCGACCCGAACCCCGTGCGCCAGTTCGAAGCATGGTTCGCCCAGGCGCTCGACGCGAAGCTGCCCGAACCCAACGCGATGACGCTCGCCACCGTGAACGCAGAGGGCCGTCCGTCGGCGCGCATCGTACTGATCAAGGGTGTCGACGAACGCGGTTTCGTGTTCTTCACGAATTACGAAAGCCGCAAGGGACGCGAGTTGGCCGCCAACCCGGCCGCGAGCCTGCTTTTTCACTGGATCGAGCTCGAACGGCAGGTGCGTATCGAAGGCATGGTCGTGAAGACAAGCGCCGAAGAAAGCGACGCGTACTACGCCTCGCGGCCGCTCGGCTCGCGCATCGGCGCGTGGGCGTCGGACCAGAGTCAGCCGCTCGCGAGCCGCGAGGCGCTCGAAGCGCGCGAACGCGAGATGATGGCGAAATTCGGCGACGCGCCGCCGCGCCCGCCGCACTGGGGCGGCTACCGGCTCGTGCCGGACACCATCGAATTCTGGCAAGGGCGGCCGTCGCGGCTGCACGATCGCATGGTTTATACGCGCGAAGGCGCCGATGCGCCGTGGCGCATCACGCGGCTCGCGCCGTAAAGAGCTTCACGCTTCGCGCACCACGACACACGCACGAATTGTAAGCACAACGTAAAGCGGGCCGCGCTCACGCGGCGCGCAGACAATCAGCCGGCGCAGCAACACGGCAGACGAACATGAAGGCGTCACGCCTTCCACCTTGATTTTCTTAGCGCGGAGAAACAAGCATGTTCTGGGAGAAGAAGCTGACGCAGTGGGTCGAGGAAGTCCGCGAGCAAGCCAACTTGCCCGCGCGCCTCGTGCTGTGGGACGGACAGCAACACGACTTCGGCCGCTTTGCCGCGCCTGCCGTGACGCTGCATGTGAAAAGCGCGACCGCGCTGCCGTATCTGCTGGAGCCGAGCCTCGACAATCTGGGCGAGGCGTATGTCAAAGGCAAGATCGATATCGAGGGCAAGCTCTCGGACATCATCAACATCGGCTATTCGCTCGCGAAGAGCACGGTGACGAATGCGAGCAAGCTCGCCCGCGTGCGACGCTACTTCAATCACTCGAAGGCGTCGGACAAGAAGGCCATTCAGTATCACTACGACGTGTCGAACGAGTTCTACCAGCTCTGGCTCGACAAGAACATGGTGTATTCGTGCGCGTACTTCGAAAACGGCGACGAAGACCTCGACACCGCGCAGATCAAGAAAATCGACCACATTCTCACGAAGATTCAGGTGCAGCCGGGCCATCGGCTGCTCGACATCGGCTGCGGCTGGGGCGCGCTCGTCATTCGCGCGGCGCAGAAATTCGGCGCGAAGTGCGTGGGCGTGACGCTCTCCGAGAACCAGTTCAAGCTCGCGACGCAGCGCGTGAAGGACGCCGGCCTCGAAGGCCAGATCGAGATCCGCCTGCAAGACTATCGCGACGTGGAAGGCCAGTTCGACCGCATCACGAGCGTCGGCATGTTCGAGCACGTCGGGCGCAAGAATCTGCCGGGCTACTTCGCGAAGATGCGCGAACTGCTCGTCGATGACGGCGTCGCGATGAACCACGGCATCACGTCGTCAGATGCGGATAGCGGCGAGACGTCGCTCGGCGGCGGCGAGTTCATCGATAAATACGTGTTTCCGGACGGCGAGTTGCCGCATATCAGCCTCGCGCTGGAGAGCATGCAGCGCGGCGGGCTGGAAGCGGTGGATGTCGAAAGCCTGCGCCGCCATTACGCGCGTACGCTCGATATCTGGGCCGAGCGGTTCGAGGCGAACGCGGACGAAGCACGCAAGCTCGTCGATGACGAGAAGTTCCGCATCTGGCGCGTGTATCTCGCCGGCTGCGCGTACGCGTTCGAGAACGACGACGTGTCGATCTATCAGGTGGTCTGCCGCAAGGCGGGCCGCAGCGCGAAGACGCTGCCGTGGTCGCGGCGCTATATCTACGAGAAGCCGCTCTGAGCCGGGAAGTGTCCGCTATAGAAGCAGGCGCGGGCGACGACGAACGGTGCGATCTGTTCGGCGCGCCCGAGCCTGCCGTCGTTGCGAAGCCGCGCGGCGTGCTGCCCGCGCCGTTGAAGCGGGAACACGAAGACATCGCGCAACGTCTGCCGGCGAGCGTGCATCTCGGCACGTCGACGTGGTCGTTTCCGGGCTGGCAAGGCATCGTGTACGGCGACGCGTACGCGAACACCACGCTTTCGCGCGATGGCCTCGCCGCCTACGCCGCACATCCGCTGTTGCGCGGTGTGTCCATCGACCGGTCGTTTTACGGGCCGGTATCGGTCGCGCAATACGCGCAATACGCGCGGTATGCGTCGCAGGTGCCGGCGCATTTCCGCTTCATCGTGAAGGCGCCCGCTTCGGTCACGGATGCTTTCATTCGCGGCGAGCGCGGCTTACCCGGCGCTGACAATCCCGCTTTTCTGAACGCGCAGATCGCCATCGACGAGTTCGTCGCGCCGTGTCTGAGCGGCCTCGGGGCGAAGGCCGGCGCGCTCGTCTTCCAGTTCCCGCCGCTGCCGGACGCGATGATCGTCGAGCCGTCGCGCTTCGTCGAGCGGCTCGCGTCGTTCCTCGCCGCGTTGCCGCCGCTCGAAGGCGAAGCGTGTTACGCGGTCGAGTTGCGCGACGCGGTCATGCTGACGCCGCGCTTCATCCGCGCGCTACGCGACGCGAACGTACGCTACTGCATCGGCGTGCATGCGCGCATGCCGGACGTGCGCCGTCAGGCGAAGGCGCTGGCGCTGCTGGATGAGGAAGACATGGGACCGCTCGTCGTGCGCTGGAGTTTGCACAGCGGCTTTCGCTATGAACAGGCGAAGGCCAAGTACGAGCCTTTCGACAGAATCGTCGATGAAGACCGCGACACGCGCGAGGCCCTCGCGGAACTGGCGGCGCGTTACGCCTTCGCGGGCCAGCCAGTGGTCGTAGCGGTCAACAACAAGGCGGAAGGCTCCGCCCCGTTGACGTGCTTCGAACTGGCGCGCGGCATCGCAGAGCGCTGCGAGCGCGCGCAGTCCGGCTCGCGCGCCGTCATGCCTTGAGGCGATGCGCGAACTTCTTGCGGAACTTGGCCACCTTCGGACCGACGACCGCCGCGCAATAACCCTGATTCGGATGCTGCGCGAAGAAGTTCTGGTGATACGCCTCGGCCGGATAGTAGTCATCGCGAAGCGGCGTCACTTCGGTCACGATCTTGCCGCCGTAGACGTCTTCGCGCTGTAGTTCCTCGATGACTTCCTGCGCGATCCTGCGCTGCTCGTCCGAATGCGTGAACACGGCCGAGCGATACTGCGTGCCGACATCGTTGCCCTGACGGTTGAGCTGCGTCGGATCATGCGTCGCAAAGAAGATTTCGAGAATCTCGCGATAGCCGATGACCTCGGGATCGAACACGACCTTCACGACTTCGGCGTGCCCGGTATCGCCGTCGCACACTTGCTCGTACGACGGATTCGCCACCTGGCCGCCCGCGTAGCCGGATTCGACGGACTGCACGCCCTCGACCGCCAGAAACACGGCTTCGGTGCACCAGAAACAACCGCCGCCGAGCGTCGCGGTTTCGAGTCTCGCTTGCTGGTTCATGCCTGCTCCTCTCAAGTGCAGCGGCCACGCCGCGGACCATCCATATTGATGCGCGAAGCCGCTTATTCAATGCCGCCGAGCTTACCGGCTTTTGCAAAGCGGCGTTGCCCACATTGCCCGTACTGGCTTATGGCGGCTCGAAGCAGCCGATTCCGCTAGAATCGAGTCAATCTCCAGCTTTTACATGGCTTCAAAAAAGGTTCGTCCGACTCGAGCGCGACATTCAGCACGACACTCGGCCTGTTCGGTGCCACAAGACCTATTCGATCGCCCACTTGCCCGATGAAACGCGCCAGAACTCCGAACTTCGATCCCACCGCGTTCCGCGCCGCGCTCGGCCAGTTTGCGACAGGCGTCACCGTCATCACCACGCGCACGGATTCCGGCCAGTTGATCGGCATTACGGCGAGCTCGTTCAATTCCGTTTCGCTGGATCCGCCGCTCGTGCTTTGGAGTCTCGCGACGCGCTCGGCGTCCATGCCGGTGTTTCGCGCGAACAGTCACTACGTCATTAACGTGCTGGCCGCTTCGCAACTGGACCTGTGCCGGCGCTTCGCGACGGTCAAGGGCGACCGCTTCGCGGGCGTCTCGCACGCGGCGGGCGACAGCGGCATGCCGGTGCTGGACGGCGCGCTCGCCTGGTTCGAATGCCATAACCGCAGCCGCTACGACGAAGGCGATCACGTGATCTTCGTCGGCGAAGTGGAACGCTGCGGCGTGCGCGAAGACGCCTCGGAGATTGCGCCGCTCGTCTTTCAGGCGGGCGGCTTCCACTCGCTCGGCCCGATCGAATAACGCCGGCTCAGGCGCCGCGCGCCGGCTGCTCGATCAGCGCCACGGGCACGCCCGCGTCGTCCTTCATGGTTTGCAGCACGATGTTCGAGCGAATGTCGATCACGCCCGGCGCCTTGTACAGCTTCGTCAGAATGAAATCGGAGTAGTGCTTGAGATTGTGCGCCAGCACGCGCAGCACGTAATGCGTGTCGCCGGTCACGACGAACGCGCCGACCACTTCCGGCCACTCGCGCACCGCCGCCGCGAACTTCTCGTGCCAGTTCTCCTGATCGTTGCGCATGGAGACGTGCACGAACGCCTCCAGTTCGATGCCCAGCCGCTCGCGGTCCAGACACGCGCGATAACTCGCGATCACGCCCTCCTCTTCGAGCAGGCGCATGCGCCGCAGGCACGCAGAAGGCGACAGCGAAATGCGCTCCGCGAGGTCCAGGTTACTGATCCGTCCATCTTCCTGCAGCACCGCCAGAATTCGGCAATCCGTTGCATCGAGCGTGAATCCGGTCACTTTTGAGTCTCCTAGCCCGTTTCCTCGAATTATGTTCTAGCCACAAACCTTTTGGGTGGTTATTTTGCAATCACTTTTCAAGATAACGCGGCTATGATTTGACGCATCTCCCCGCTCTCTGCTAGGCCGCCATGACGCTCATCGACATCTCGCCACCGATTGCCGCCGCGACGCCGGTCTGGCCGGGCGACACGCCTGTCGGCATCGAGCGCGTCTGGCGGATCGAAGCAGGCTCGCCGGTAAACGTCGCGCGTCTCACGCTTTCGCCGCACACCGGCGCGCATGCCGACGCGCCGCTGCACTACGACGAACACGGCGCGGCCATCGGCGAGGTCGCGCTAGAGACGTACATCGGCGCGTGCCGCGTCGTGCATTGCATCGGCGCTTCGCCCGTCGTGACGGCGGAGATGATCGCGCCGCATCTCGACGACGCCCCGCCGCGCGTCCTCATCCGCACCTATGACCGCGCGCCGCTCGACGCATGGGACAGCGCGTTCTGCGCCGTCGCGCCGCACACCATCGACCTGCTGGCGGCGAAAGGCGTGAAGCTCGTCGGCATCGACACGCCGTCGCTCGATCCGCAGGAGTCGAAAACGATGGACGCGCACCGCCGCATTCGCGCGCACGGCATGGCGATTCTCGAAGGACTCGTGCTCGATGCCGTCGCGCCCGGCGATTACGAACTGATCGCGTTGCCGCTCAAGTTCTCGACGCTCGATGCAAGCCCCGTGCGTGCCGTTCTGCGCCCGCTTTCCTGAATCTTCCCCGAACACATGGACTTTTCGATGAAATCTCGTGACGATGCCGCCGCCCTCGACCGCGACGACCCGCTCGCCCGCCTGCGCGACGAGTTCGCGCTCGCCGACGGTGTCATTTATCTCGACGGCAATTCGCTCGGCGTGCCGCCTAAAGCCGCCGCCGCGCGCGCCGCGAGCGTGATCGGCAGCGAATGGGGCGAAGGGCTGATTCGAAGCTGGAACACGGCAGGCTGGTTCGCGCTGCCGAAGCGCCTCGGCAACAAGCTGAGTTCGCTGATCGGCGCAGAAGAAGATGAAGTCGTCGTGACGGACACGATCTCCGCGAATCTCTTCAAGGTGCTCTCCGCCGCGCTGAAGCTCGCGAACGAGCGCGACCCGAAGCGCCGCGTGATCGTCTCGGAACGCTCGAACTTCCCGAGCGATTTGTACATTGCGCAGGGTTTGATCGAGCAGCTGGATCGCGGATACGAACTGCGTCTCGTCGATGATGCCGCCGAACTGCCCGCCGCGATCGACGAAAACACAGCCGTCGCGATGATCACGCACGTCAACTACCGCACGGGCTACATGCACGACATGGCCGCGCTGACCGAGACGATTCATCGCGCGGGCGCGCTCGCGGTGTGGGACCTCGCGCATTCGGCGGGCGCGGTGCCGGTGGACCTCAACGGCGTCGGCGCGGACTACGCGGTCGGCTGCACGTATAAGTATCTGAACGGCGGCCCGGGATCGCCCGGCTTCGTCTGGGTGCCGAAGCGTCACCAGAACGCGTTTTCGCAGCCGCTTTCCGGCTGGTGGGGCCATAAGAAGCCGTTCGAAATGGACCCGGTGTATCGCCCGGACGACGGCATCGGCCGCTTTCTCTGCGGCACGCAGCCGATCGTTTCCATGGCGCTCGTCGAATGCGGACTCGACGTGTTCCTGCAAACCGACATGCAGACGCTGCGGCGCAAGTCGCTGGCGCTCGGCGATGCGTTCATCGCGCTGGTCGAGGCGCGGTGCGGCGATTTTCCGCTCACGCTCGCGACGCCGCGCGATCACGTACGGCGCGGCTCGCAGGTGAGCTTCGAGCATCCGCACGGCTACGAAGTGATGCAGGCGCTGATTGCGCGTGGCGTGATCGGCGACTATCGCGAACCGGGCATTCTGCGCTTCGGCTTCACGCCGCTCTACACGCGCTTCGTCGATGTGTGGGATGCGGTCGAGGTACTGCGCGACGTGCTCGCGACCGAAAGCTGGCGCGCGCCGGAGTTCGCCGAACGCGCGTCGGTGACCTGAGGACTGAGACGATGAGCGAAACCAAGGGTTGTCCGTTCGGCCACGGCACGGCCGCGGCGCAAGAGAAAGACGGCTGGCACGACGCGCGGCTCGATTTCTCGGATTCGATGAGCTATGGCGACTATCTCGGCCTCGATTCGATTCTGACCGCGCAGCATCCGCTCTCGCCGGATCACAACGAGATGCTGTTCATCGTGCAGCATCAGACCAGCGAGCTATGGATGAAGCTCGCGCTCTACGAATTGCGCGCGGCGCTCGGCGCGGTGCATCGCGATGAGTTGCCGCCCGCGTTCAAGATGCTCGCGCGCGTGTCGCGCATCTTTGAGCAGCTCGTGCAAGCGTGGAACGTGCTCGCGACGATGACGCCTTCCGAGTACACCGCGATGCGGCCGTATCTGGGCGCGTCGTCGGGGTTTCAGTCGCATCAGTATCGGCAGATCGAGTTCATGCTCGGCAACAAGAACGCGCAGATGCTCAAGCCGCATGCGCATCGGCCGGACATTCTCGGCGAGGTGCAGGCGACGCTCGAAGCGCCTTCTTTCTACGACGAAGTGATTCGTCTGCTCGCGCGACGCGGATTCGAAATCGATCCCGCGCGCCTCGAACGCGACTGGACGCAGCCGACCACGCACGACGCGTCCGTCGAAGCCGCGTGGCTCACGGTGTATCGCGAGCCGTCGAAGCACTGGGAACTGTATGAAATGGCGGAAGAACTCGTCGATCTCGAAGACGCGTTCCGTCAGTGGCGCTTCCGTCATGTGACAACCGTCGAGCGGATCATCGGCTTCAAGCAGGGCACGGGCGGCACGGCGGGCGCATCGTATTTGCGCAAGATGCTCGATGTCGTGTTGTTTCCGGAGCTTTGGCACGTCCGCACGCTCCTCTGAGCGTTCACCGTTCACGCGAGCCGCGCGGCCAGCGCTCGCAGCTTCGGGCCGATGGTTTCGTGAAAATACGCTTCGTCCATCGACGATGCCGGGCCGCTGCTGCTCAACACGAGCCAGCGGCCATTGCGCTCGTCGCGAAACGGCGCGGCGATCGCGTTGACGTCGTCATGCCATTCGCGAAACGAGTAGCAACAGCCGTCGCGGGCGTAGTCCTCGATCGCGCGCTCGGCCGCCGCGACGCGCGCCGCGCCCTCCGCTCTTCCCAACTCTTCCAATAGCGCCGACCGCGCTGCGGGCTCCTGCACCGCGAGATACGCGCGGCCCATCGAGCTCGTGAGCATTGAAAGACGCGAGCCGGGCGCAAGCCCGAGCGTCAGCGCCGTCTCGCTGCGGATCGTTTCGAGATAAATCATGTCGAGCCCGTCGCGGCAGCCAAGCGACACCGCCGCGCCGATCTCTCGCGCGAGCGCGCGCATGTGCGGCCGCGCGAGTTCCAGCGTGTCCGCGCCCGCGAGCAGCGCGAAACCCAGCGACAGCACGCCGGTGTCGAGCGCGTACTTGCCGGCGGCTTCGTCGAAACGCAGATAGCCGAGCGTCGCGAGCGTGTAAGCGAGGCGATTGACGGTCGCCTTCGGCAAGCCGGTCCGCTCGACGAAATCGCGGTTCGCGAGCAGCGTGTCGCCCGGGCGAAACGCGCGCAACATATCGAGACCGCGTGCGAGCGCGACGACGAACCGCCGCTCGTCGATGCCTTCGGGCGGCGTTTTCGCGGTGGCGTAGGAGTTGGAATCGGCTTGCATCGAATGCTAAACTGAGAGTTCATTTTCAGAACATTGTTTCGCACAGCGGAACCAACGTCAAGCGCCGCGCGATGGCGCTTTTCACGACTTGAGGAGAACGCGATGGCCGACGCCGCCCGTTTCAACTGGGAAGATCCGCTGCTTCTGGATCAGCAATTGACCGAAGAAGAACGCATGGTGCGCGACGCGGCGCGTGCCTACGCGCAGGACAAATTGCAACCGCGCGTGATGCAAGCGTTCCGCGAAGAAAAGACGGATCCGGCCATCTTTCGCGAGATGGGCGAACTCGGCCTGCTCGGCCCGACGATTCCGGAGCAGTACGGCGGACCGGGCCTCAACTACGTGAGCTACGGGTTGATCGCGCGGGAAGTGGAGCGCGTGGATTCCGGCTACCGGTCGATGATGTCGGTGCAATCGTCGCTCGTCATGGTGCCGATTCACGCGTTCGGCAGCGAGGCGCAAAAGCAAAAGTTTCTGCCGAAGCTCGCGCGCGGCGAGTGGATCGGCTGCTTCGGACTGACGGAGCCGAACGCGGGCTCGGACCCGGCCAGCATGACGACGCGCGCGAAGAAAGTGCAGGACGGCTATTCGCTGTCGGGCGCGAAGATGTGGATCTCCAACTCGCCGATCGCGGACGTGTTCGTCGCCTGGGCGAAGCTCGAAGAAGACGGCCGCGACGAGATTCGCGGCTTCATCCTCGAGAAAGGCTGGAAGGGGCTTTCCGCGCCCGCGATTCACGGCAAGGTCGGACTGCGCGCGTCGATCACCGGCGAAATCGTGATGGACGACGTGTTCGTGCCGGAGGACAACCTGCTGCCGAACGTGCGCGGGCTCAAGGGGCCGTTCACGTGCCTCAATTCGGCGCGCTACGGCATCTCGTGGGGCGCGCTCGGCGCGGCCGAAGCGTGCTGGCATACGGCGCGGCAATACACGCTCGATCGCAAGCAGTTCGGTCGTCCGCTTGCCGCCAATCAGCTGATTCAGAAGAAGCTCGCCGACATGCAAACCGAAATCACGCTCGGGCTGCAAGGCGTGCTGCGCCTCGGCCGTATGAAGGACGAAGGGACGGCGGCCGTCGAGATCACGTCGATCATGAAGCGCAACTCATGCGGCAAGGCACTGGAGATCGCCCGGCTTGCGCGCGACATGCTGGGCGGCAACGGCATTTCGGATGAATTCGGCGTGGCGCGGCATCTCGTCAATCTTGAAGTGGTCAACACGTATGAAGGCACGCACGACATCCACGCGCTGATCCTCGGGCGCGCGCAAACCGGCATCCAGGCGTTCTTCTAAACGCGCAGGCCCCGATTCGCGACAAGGCCGGTCCTGGCGCGACCGGCCTTTTTTTTCGATGCGCGGCGCAGCCGTTTTGTAACTTTCGATGCGCGGCTGAAACTTTTACGGGCCAGATCGTCTCCATGCTGGACAGGAGGCCGGCGTAAGCGAGCGCCCCGCCCGCTGCGTGACCGCCGCAAGCGACTGGAACGGAACCTGCATCCGCAAGCCGCTGCAGCAAAGCCTCCTCGTCAGCGATGGCATCTTTGGTTACGATGCCCGTAGCCTCACCGATGGAGCTTTCAATGTCAGATACCAATAAGGAGCGATTCATGTCGGATATCAAAACCGTTCTCGCTGACGCCGAAGACCTGCTCAAGCAAGCCGCTGCCGCCACGGGCGAGCGCGCTTCCGAGCTGCGCGAAAGCGCCATGTCGCGCCTGAAACAAGCCAAGGAAAAAGCCGCCGACGCGCAAGTCGTCGTAGTCGAGCGCGGCCGTAAAGCGGCGCGCGCCACCGACGATTACGTTCACGAGCATCCGTGGGCGTCTATCGGAATCGCGGCGGGCATCGGCATGGTGATCGGTCTGCTCATCAATCGTAAGTAGTCGTTCCATGCTGCCCGCACGCGCGGGCAGCATTTTTTTCGCCGCAATGGCCCGAGGCTTGCTAACCCCGTAACCGATGCGGTCCTCCGGGATCGAATCAGTTCGAACTGCGATGCTCTTACCGGGCGCGCGGCTCGACTTTCGCGCCGGCTCCTTGCTTCGTGCATCGGCCGGGAAATCATCAAGCGGCACCCAACGCGCTCTCGCACCCAAACCATGACGACAGAACGGCTACCGCGCGATTCGTCCCCCGGACCCTTGCGCCGCATTGTGAGTTCCGCCTTCGCCATCTTCGAGACCCGGCTGGAACTGATCGGCATCGAGTTGCAGGAAGAAAAAGTCAGGCTGATCGGCGTGCTCTTCCTCGGGCTCGCGGCCATGCTGCTCGCCATGATGGCGCTGATCTCGCTGACAGTGCTCATCGCCATATTCTTTTGGGATACGTATCGTTGGCAGGCGCTCGGCGGCATCACGCTGCTGTATGCGGTGCTCGCCATCGGATGCGGCCTGCGCGCGCGCGGCAAGTTGAGCGATGCACCGCATCTGTTCGACGACACGCTCGACCAGTTCCGCAAGGACCGCGACATGTTCAACTAAGCGCCGCCACGCGACGCCTTTGAACGCGATCCCTTTCTTTCCACGCGAAACTTACTTGCCCGTTCGATCATGAGCCATAACGACGCCACCTCCAGCGCAGCCAAGCAGGAAGTTCAGCAGCAGCTTCGCACGCCCGGCATGCGCACGCTGCGCAAGGAATTGCTGCTTGCGCGCGCGGATGTCGAACGCATGGAACTGCGGCAGGCCACGCACGAATTGCGCGATAAGGTCGCGCATCTGCCGCTCATCGGCATGCTGGTGCCGGGAAGCCGCCCTGCGCGACGTGGCATCCGCAATACATCGCCGCGTGGCACTATTGCCGGCGTGCTCGATTCGCTGCTCGGCCGCGGCGGCGCGGGCAAGTTCAGCTTCCTGTTCAAGCAGTATCCGGTGGTCGGATCGCTCGCTTCGCTGCTGTTGACGAAGCCGGTGCGCACTCGCCTGTTGCGGGGCGCGAAGCCGCTCATCAAATGGGGCGGACTCGGGCTGGCCGCATGGGAAGGCTGGCGCATCTGGCAACAGATGAAGGCCACGAGCGTGGAAACGTCCACCGACGCCGTCGACCCGACCGTCTTCTAGTCGCATAGCCGCATCATCCCTTGCCCGCCCAGCACGCGGCCGATTTGGCCGCGTCGAGCGCCGTTGCGCCATCCGTCAGCCGATTAGACCGCGAGCCGGTCGCGTCGATGGTGAACACGCCGCATGCGTCGGCCTCCATCGGACCGGGCGAAACGGGTGCCGCTTCGATCGTATAAAAGCCGTTGGTCGCGGACTCGGGCAAGAGCGTGAGCCGGTAGACGGCCGTTCCGCTCGACGGCGCCTGATCGATGCCCGCGCTCAGCGCAACGGTGCCCGCGCCGGTCTGAGACAGTCGCGCGCTTTCCACAAACTGCACCGCCTTGAACAGCGCGGCAGCCGCGTCCAGCCGATGCGCTTTACCCACATGCGATTGATACGCAGGAATCGCGAACGTCGCGATAATCGCCGCGACGCCGAGCGCGATCATCAGTTCCAGCAGGCTGAAGCCAGCGCTTGAAGTCATTCGGCTCATCCTTGGTCCTCCTTAGAATGGTTTCCCCGCGACCCGCCGCCACTGTTGCGTGAAGGTGCCGTTCGTCGAATCGATGCGCAGTTGCAGCCAGGCTTCGGTCTGCGACGTCACGCCGAAGCCGCGCGCCGTGATCAGATACGAGGTCGTCGACGACTGACCGGAGCGCGACCACGTTTCGATCAGGCATTGCGGCGGACGCATCGCGTAAGGCCACGACGCGAATGGCGCGACTGCAATCGCCGACACGCCTTCGAACGACGCCTTCAGCCGCCAGCGTGCCGGCTCCTGATCCGCGGGGCCGGTTGACTGCAACGCCGCCGACAGCATGTGGCTGCATCGGATGAGCGCGCTGTCCGCCGCATGGAACGCCTGCACGCGCTCGCGCGCCGCGACGGTCGTGCGCGCCGCCACGAGCGACGTTTGCAGCCATGCGCTCGCCGTGACGAGGATGATCGCCGCGAGCAGCAGGACAATGGGCAGCGCCGTGCCGCGAGACAACGCGCGACGGTTCATGCCGCGCCTCCTTGATTCGCCGGAGCTGCATTGCGAATCTGCACGCGACGCCAGAACGCCTGATGCATGCGCGCATCGTCGGCGACGGCGGGCGCGCCGGTGCAATCCACGTAGTTCGTGCGGCGCTGTCTCGCGGCCGCAAAGCCTCGCACGAGCACGCACAGGTCGGCGGCGCGAAGATCGGGCCAACGGTCGCGCGGGATCGCGGACGCATCCACCGCGCTTGACGCGCCCGCTAGCCAGTACAAAACCCGAATGCGCTCGATGCCTTCGACCAGCGGCTGCGCCTGCTTGCCACTGCCCTCGCAATACAGTTCCGGCTCGCCCGTCGACGCGCTGGCCTTCGCATAGAAGCGGTTGCCGACGAAGGCATCCGCCACCGACTGGCCGATGCAATCCGTCGGCGCGCCCGCCGATGTCGGCCACGTCGAAACCGTGTCGGCTGCATAGCGCACCTGCACGCCGTCGGACCGGCTCGTCAGCGACTCGCACGACGCCGCCGTATCCGCCCCGACCACGCGCGCCTGCGAGCAGCCGAATAGCGCGGCATCGGCGCGCGTTGCCCCGAAGCCCGCCATCTGGATTTGCTGCGCGATGAGGTCGAGCGCGGACACGCCGGCGTCGTGCATGCGCGCGGCGTCGGTGGCCCGGTCGAATGCCGCGCGCTGACCGCGATACAGCGACAGCATGGCCAGCACAATCAACATGCCGAGCGCGAGCGATATCGCGAGTTCGACGAGCGTGTGGCCGCGGGCGGGAAACGAACGCGGCGTCATCGCGCGAACGCCACGGCAATGCACGACGCGAGCGGCTTCACTTGCGGCTCGGGGCACGGATCGGCGTGGTCGTCGGCGTGCCAGCTGACGGTCGCGAGGCGCACGCCGTCTGCGCGGTCGAGCACGGCGACATCGCCATCCGGCAAGGTCGAGGACGCTATCGCCTGCCATTGCGACAGGACCGCCGCGCGATCCGCGTCGCTGCGAATGCCTTCCGCGACCGAATCGGCGATGAGCGTCGCGCGCTCGCGCAGCAACGCGAGCCGCTCGCCCCTCGCGAGCGCGCTTTGCACCGCGACGATTCCGAGCGCCGTCACGGCGGCGAGCGCGAGCGCGATCATCACTTCCATCAGCGAATCGCCGCTTTGCGTCGTCTTCATGCCGATGCTCCGCAGCCGCCCTGCGTGATGCGCGGCCGCCCGCCCGCCGCGATGCGAATGCAGCGGCGCGCTGCGGCATTGCCAGCGGGATCGGCGCCGCGCGGGGAAAAGTCGAAGCTGCGAAAGCCGCCGATCACCTGACCCGACGGCGGCGTGAACGCGAGATCGGTTGCCGCGCCCGCGATGGCGATGGAAGACATGGCCGGTTCGACGCGCAGCAGCGCCGGCACGCCGTCGCGATCGACATAGAGCGCCCAGCCGCAAGACCAGTCCGTGACGCCTCCATCGCAGCCTTTGCCGGATGCGAGGCAGTGGCGCGCGGCGTCGATCCGGCACAGCGTGACGCGCGCACCGCGCCGGAGCGCTTCGGCGCGTGCGAGCGAAAGCGTCGAAAAGAACGAGCGCGCCCGGGCATCGACCTGATCGCGCATCTGCCAGGCGAAGAACGACGGCGCGGAGAATGTCGCGATGATCGCCATGACGGCCAGCACGACGCACAGTTCGACCAGCGTGAAGCCGCTTAAGCCGGCTAAGTGAGCGCGATTCATCTGCATCCCTGAACGATTCGAGTTGAAGAACGCCGAATCTATCGGGAAGCAACTCGCGCCGCCATTAGCCGAACGGCCTAGTGTTCAGGCCGGTTTTCGGCAGGCAGACTTTGCGCGGGAATGCGAGAAAACCTTGCGGAGGGCGAATGCAGAACGAATCAACGCTTGCGGGAAGCGGATTTCTTGGGCGCGGCGCGGCGGAATTCCTCGAGCACGTCTTCGAACTCGGATACGTCCTCGAAGCGTTTGTAGACGGAGGCGAACCGCACGTAGGCAATGGTGTCGAGCTGGCGCAATTCGTTCATCACCAGCTCGCCGAGACGCTCGCTCTGCACTTCGCGCTCGCCGCTGCCGAGCAGCTGATATTCGATGCGCGCAACGGCTGCGTCGATGGCGTCGGCCGCGACTGGGCGCTTGCGCAGCGCGAGCTTCATGCTGGCGACGATCTTGCGCCGGTCGAACTCGGTGCGGCTGCCGTCTTTCTTGACGACGGACGGCAGCGCAAGCTCCACGCGCTCGTACGTGGTGAAACGCTTGTCGCACGCAGGACAGCGCCGACGCCGCCGGATGGCTGCGCCGTCCTCCGACACGCGGGAATCGACGACCTGAGTGTCTTCGTGTCGGCAGAACGGGCAGCGCATCGCGGCGTGTCTCGGGGCTTGGCTAGAGGATTAACGGTAGACCGGGAAACGCTTGGTCAGGTCGGCCACTTGGGCGCGCACGCGCTCGATGGTCGCCTGGTCTTCCGGATTGTCCAGCACGTCCGCGATCAGGTTGCCGACGATTTCGGCTTCCTTCACGCCGAAGCCGCGCGTGGTCATGGCGGGCGAACCGAGACGCACGCCGCTCGTGACGAACGGCTTTTCGGGATCGTTCGGGATCGCGTTCTTGTTCACCGTGATGTGCGCGGCGCCGAGCGCGGCTTCCGCGGCCTTGCCCGTGATCTTCTTCGCGCGCAGGTCGACCAGCATCACGTGGCTTTCGGTGCGGCCCGACACGATGCGCAGTCCGCGCTTGACGAGCGTCTCGGCCAGCACGCGAGCATTGTCGATCACGGCTTGCTGATACGTCTTGAACTCGGGCGCGAGGGCTTCCTTGAACGCGACGGCCTTGGCGGCGATCACGTGCATCAGCGGGCCGCCCTGAATGCCGGGGAAGATGGCCGAATTGATCTGCTTCTCGAATTCTGCCTTCATCAGGATGACGCCGCCGCGCGGGCCGCGCAGGCTCTTGTGCGTGGTCGTCGTGACGAAGTCCGCGTGCGGCACGGGGTTCGGATAGAGGCCCGCGGCGACGAGACCGGCGTAATGCGCCATGTCGACCATGAAGTAAGCGCCGACGCTCTTCGCAATCTTCGAAAGACGCTCGAAGTCGATGCGCAGCGCGAACGCCGACGCGCCCGCGACGATCAGCTTCGGCTTGTGTTCCTTGGCGAGCGCCTCGGTCTTTTCGTAATCGATGTCTTCGGCTTCGTTCAGGCCGTAGCTGACGACGTTGAACCACTTGCCCGACATGTTCACCGGCGAGCCGTGCGTGAGGTGCCCGCCTTCGGCGAGGCTCATGCCCATGATCGTGTCGCCCGGCTTCAGGACGGCGAAGAACACGCCCTGATTCGCCTGCGAGCCGGAGTTCGGCTGCACATTCGCGGCTTCGGCGCCGAAAAGTTGCTTCACGCGGTCGATGGCCAGCTGCTCGACGATATCCACGTACTCGCAACCGCCGTAATAGCGCTTGCCCGGGTAGCCTTCCGCGTACTTGTTCGTGAGTTGCGAACCCTGCGCGGCCATGACGGCCGGGCTCGTGTAATTTTCCGAGGCGATCAGCTCGATGTGCTCTTCCTGTCGGCGGTTTTCCTGCTCGATGGCCTTGAGCAATTCGGGATCGACTTTGGCAAGGGTACTTTCGGCTCTGTCGAACATACGTTTTCCGTGAGATCAAAACAGGTTGACCGGATCGCGCGGGCGCACGAAAGGCTGGACACCGATGAAGTCCAGACGCGGCGGATGAGGGAAGAATCCGGTTTCGCGGAACGGACAGCCACCGGCAACGCAGCGACGGCGCGCGGATCTCAGCTGCCCAGGCGAACGGCAAAACGACGCTCCGCGCTTCCTAGTGGGTCGTTCCACCTTGAATCCGTAGATTCTATCGCCAGTCACGCGGGGTTTGAGCGTTGTAGTTTAATGGGCGGCCGGGCTTTAGGCAACCGGCCTCCGGACCCCTTCGCGCCCCTCTTTTGCGGTGCGTGGCTGCGCCCGGAAGCACGGTCGTTCGCGTGCGCGGTCGCTTGCCGCCTGGCATCAATGGAAGTACCCTTTGCGCCGTTGCCGGACGCGTGCCTGTGCGCCGCCCGGTTCGGCCTATCGCTTATCTCCAATCGGAGCTCGACCATGATCGTCTTCGTCACCGGCGCGTCAGCCGGCTTCGGCGCCGCTATCGCGCGCGCTTTCGTCAACGGCGGCCATCGCGTCGTCGCGGCGGCGCGTCGCAAGGAACGCCTCGACGCGCTGTCGAAGGAACTCGGCGACGCCTTGTTGCCCGTCGAAATCGACGTGCGCGACGAAAGCGCCGTGCGAAACGCGATCGCTTCGCTGCCTGACGGCTTCGCGCAGATCGACGTGCTCGTGAACAACGCCGGCCTCGCGCTCGGTCTCGAGCCCGCGCAACGCGCGAACTTCGACGACTGGAAGAACATGATCGACACGAACTGCGCCGGTCTCGTCGCCGTCACACATGCTGTTCTGCCGGGCATGGTCGAGCGCAATCGCGGCCACGTGTTCAATCTCGGCTCCGTAGCCGGCTCCTATCCTTATCCAGGCGGCAACGTCTACGGCGCGACCAAGGCGTTCGTGCGGCAGTTCAGCCTGAACCTGCGCGCCGATCTCGCGGGCACTGCATTGCGCGTGACCGATATCGAGCCGGGCCTGTGCGGCGGAACCGAGTTCTCCAACGTGCGCTTCAAGGGCGACGACGACAAGGCCGCGTCCGTCTACAAGGACGTGCAGCCGCTCACGGCCGAGGACATCGCGGACACGATCTACTGGATCGCCACGCGGCCGGCGCACGTGAACATCAACACGATCGAACTGATGCCGGTCGCGCAGACGTTCGGACCGTTGCAAATTCACCGCGGCTGAGCGGCAAACTGCCTGAGGATTTGGCGAGCACTTAGCGGGTTCCGGTAAAATGCCGCGGATGAATATCTGTCAAAAAGCGAGCCGCAGCGGTCTGAGAAGGCCCGGCGCAAGCGGGGCGGCGCGCAGGTGAGCAATCCGTCCGTTTTCGAATGGCCGATTCGCGTGTACTACGAGGACACCGACGCCGGCGGCATCGTTTTCTACGCGAATTACCTGAAGTTCTTCGAGCGCGCGCGTACCGAATGGCTGCGCGCGTGCGGAATCGACCAGCAGCGCCTCGCGGAATCAGACGGCATCGTGTTCGTCGTGAAAAGGACGTCCGTCGATTATTCAGCGCCCGCGCGTCTCGACGACGTGATCCGCGTCGTCAGCCGTATCGAGCGGCTGGGGCGCGCGTCGGTGGACTTTCATCAGGAAGCGTGGCGCGACGGCGTGCTGCTCGCGAGCGGCGAGATTCGCGTGGCGTCGGTGGATCGCGCATCCATTCGGCCCGCCGGCATTCCGGCAGCCGTCCTCGACGGACTCCGGCGCGGCCCTCCTGCGGCGCAGTCAGCCGATGCACCCATCGCGCCGCATGGCGGATTCAGCCGTGGTTAGCAGAGCAAGACAATCGAGAAAGAGCCGGCAAAGGCGCGGCTTTCGTTCCGTTCACATCTCATTCACGAAAGCCTGACGCTCCGACCGGACGCCGTTTTCCGGGAAGTAACAGCGGACCTTTATGAACAATACACAAGACCTGTCGATCGTATCTCTCGTCGTCCATGCCAGCGTGCTCGCGCAGGCCGTGATGGCGCTCTTGCTGGTTCTGTCGCTTCTGTCGTGGACCTTCATCTTCCGCAAGTGGTTCGCCATTCGCCGCGCGCGTGCGCAGACGGAGCGCTTCGAACGAGATTTCTGGTCGGGCGGCGACCTTCAGGCGCTGTATCAGAGCGCGGCGAACAACCGTCACACCATCGGCGCGCTCGAGCGTATCTTCGAGTCGGGCATGCGCGAATTCCTGAAGGGCAAGGAGCGCCGCATCACCGATCCGAGCGCGATTCTCGACGGCTCCCGCCGCGCGATGCGCGCCGCGTTTCAGCGCGAAATGGACGTGCTGGAAGCGAACCTCGCGTTCCTTGCTTCGGTCGGGTCGGTGAGTCCGTATATCGGCTTGTTCGGCACGGTCTGGGGCATCATGAATTCCTTCCGCGGTCTCGCCAACGTGCAACAGGCGACGCTCGCGAACGTCGCGCCGGGCATCGCCGAGGCGCTCGTCGCCACCGCGATCGGCCTGTTCGCCGCGATTCCCGCCGTGGTCGCGTACAACCGCTACGCGCACGACATCGACCGGCTGGCGATCCGCTTCGAGACCTTCATCGAAGAGTTCTCGAACATCTTGCAGCGTCAGGCGCACTAACAGGAGTCCGCGATGGCAGGCCCGATCCGTTCCAGCATGCGCGGCAGTTCGCGCCGCGCGATGGCCGACATCAACGTCGTGCCGTATATCGACGTGATGCTCGTGCTGCTCGTCATCTTCATGGTGACCGCGCCGCTCGTGTCGCCTTCGATCATCAATCTGCCGACCGTCGGCAATGCGCAGCCGCAGGAACAGCAGCCGCCGCTCGTCATCAACATCAAGGCGGACGGCAGCATGAACGTGCGCTACAAGGAAGAAGGCGGCGCGACCCAAGAGCAGAAAATGACGAAGGGCGATCTCAACGCATTCGTGCTCAATCGTCAGGAATCGCACCCGGATCAGCCGGTCGTGATCGCGGCGGACAAGACGGTGAAGTATGAAGTCGTCATGGACGTGATGTCCGATATGAAAGCGCGCGGCGTGAAGCGCGTTGGATTGCTCGTCAAATCGCAATGATCGATCGTCGCACCGGCCAGCCCCAGCAGGCGCGCGCGCGTTCCGCGCGGCCCATCCGTCCGCCTCGCGAGCGAGGCACGGGCAAGGCGTTCGCGCTCGCGGCCGTCATGCATTTGCTGCTCGGCTGGCTGCTCTATCACGGCATCAACTGGCAGAACAACACGCCGGCCGGCGCCGAAGCCGAAATCTGGACCGACATTCCCGACATGTCCGCGCCGACGCCGCGCCCCGCTCCTCCGCCGCCCGCGCCTGCAAAGGCGCAGCCCGCGCCGCCGCCCGCGAGAGACGAGCAGGCGGACATCGCGTTGCAGGAGAAAAAGCGCAAGCAGCAGGAAGCCGCCGCGCGCGAGGCGCAACTTGCCGAGCAGCGTCGCGAGCAGCAGCAAGCGCAGCAGCAGGCGCAGCAAGAAGCGGAGGCGAAACGTCAGCAGCAACTCGCCGCGCAAGCGGCCGCAGCAGCCGCGGCGCAGAAGGCGATGCAAGACAAGCAGAAACAGATCGAGAAGCAGCGTCAGGCGGAACTGCAGAAGCAACAACAGCAAGCCAAGGCGCAGCAAGAGAAGGAACGTCAGCAGCAAGCCGAGGCGCAGAAGGCGGAACAGCTCAAGGCCGAGCAACAGCAGGCGCAGAAGGAAGCCCGCGCGAAGGCCGACGCCGAAGCGAAAGCCAAGGCGCAGGCAAAGGCGAAGGCCGATGCGGAAGCGAAAGCGAAGGTCGACGCCGAGCGCCGTGCGCGGCTCGCCGCGCTGCAAGGCCAGTTGGGCGGCGGCACGAGTTCGAGCGGCGAAGGCCTCGCGAAGAGCGGCACGGGCCGGGGCGCGGGCGGCAACGCGACGTCGCCCGGCTATGCCGAGAAGGTGCAGCGGCGCGTGCGGCCGAATATCGTCTGGGCCGGTGAGACCGCAGGGCTCGAAACCGTCGTGTCGGTCCGTTGTTCGCCGTCGGGCACGCTGCTCTCGGCAAACATCAGCCGGTCGAGCGGCAACGAGCAATGGGATCAGGCGGCGCTTCGCGCGGTGCAGCGTTCGGACCCGATGCCCGTCGATGTCGACGGCAAGGCGCCCGATCATTTCACCATCACGCTGCGACCGGCTGGAGGCTGATTCGGCCAGCGTGCGAGGCGCTTTGCGCTGGGAACGAATCGTGCAACCGGGGGTCTGTTCTGCATTCCCCAGACACTTGAAAACGCTTTTTTCGGAACCTAAACAGCATGAGTTTGATGACGAAGCTTGGCCTGAGAACGCTGGTCGCATCCTGCCTGATCGCAGCCGGCACCGCCGCACACGCCCAGTTGAACGTGCTCGTCACCGGCGTCGGTTCGACTCAGTTCCCGATCGCGACGGCCAATTTCGCCAACGAGGCGAACTCGCCGCAGCAGATCAGCGCGATCATTCGTCAGGATCTGCAGAGGAGCGGCAAGTTCACGAATATCGACGCGGGCAGCACGCCGGTTTCGGAAACCGAATCCGTCGATCTCGGCGCGTGGAAGGCCAAGGGCGCGGACGCGTTCGTGTCGGGCAGCGTCACGCGCCTGTCGAACGGCCAGTACGAAGTGCGCTTTCGCCTCTATGACACGGTGAAGCAGCAGAATCTCGGCGGCCTGTCGCTCGTCAGCGCGGAAAGCGGCCTGCGCATGAGCGCGCACAAGATCGCGGATTACATCTACGCCAAGCTGCTCGGCGGCCGGGGCGTGTTCGCCACGCGCTTGTCGTATGTCATCCAGACGGGCGGGCGCTATCAGTTGCAGATTTCGGATTCGGACGGCCAGGACGCGAAGATCGCCCTCTCCAGCCCGGAACCGATCATCTCGCCGGCATGGTCGCCGGACGGCACGAAGGTCGCGTACGTGTCCTTCGAGAAGAAGAAGCCCGTCGTCTACATTCACGACCTGCCGACGGGACGCCGCATCGTCGTGTCGAATCAGAAGGGCAACAACAGTGCGCCGGCGTGGTCACCTGACGGCCGCAAGCTCGCGGTCGCGCTGTCGCGCACCGGCAATACGCAGATTTTCGAAGTCAACGCGGACGGCACCGGCCTGCGCCGTCTGACACAAGGCAGTTCCATCGATACCGAGCCGGCCTACTCGCCCGATGGCAACTCCATCTACTTTACGAGCGATCGCGGCGGCCAACCGCAGATCTACAGAATGCCGGCGGCGGGGGAATCTGCCGGCGCGGCCCAGCGGGTCACGTTCACGGGCAGCTACAACACGAGCCCGCGCGTGAGCCCGGACGGCAAGCAACTCGCGTACATTTCGCGCACCGGCGGCGGCTTCAAGCTGTATTTGCAGGACCTCGCGTCCGGCACGGCAACGGGGCTGACCGACACGACGCATGACGAATCGCCGAGCTTCGCGGCGAATGGTCAGTACATCCTCTACGCCACCCAAGTGAACGGACGTGGCGTGTTGGCAGCCGTGTCGACCGATGGTCGCACGCGGCAAGTCTTGTCCGTACAGGGCGGCGCGGTGCGCGAGCCGTCCTGGGGTCCGTTCATGCAATAAGTCCAGCAATACGTTTCACCTACAACGTTCAGCTACAACACAAGGAGAGGTACCATGATGTCGAAACTCCGTATCGGCCTGGCAGTTGCAATGGTCGGCGCATTGGCCGCGTGTCATTCGGGCGTGAAGCTCGATGAAGGCGCGAACAAGGGTGCGGTGAGCACGCAGCCCAACCCGACGGACGTGAAGCAAGTCAACATCGACCCGCTGAACGATCCGAACAGCCCGCTCGCCAAGCGCAGCATCTATTTCGACTTCGACAGCTATGCCGTGAAGGACGACTATCAGCCGCTGCTGCAACAACATTCGTCGTATCTGAAGAGCCATCCGGAGCGTCACGTCCTGATTCAGGGCAACACCGACGAACGCGGCACGAGCGAGTACAACCTCGCGCTCGGCCAGAAGCGCGCCGAAGCCGTGCGTCGCGCGATGTCGCTGATGGGCGTGGCCGATTCGCAGATGGAAGCCGTGAGCCTCGGCAAGGAAAAGCCGACGGCGACGGGTCACGACGAGTCGTCGTACGCGCAGAACCGCCGCGCGGATCTCGTGTACCAGCAGTAATCGAACTAACGTAACCAGTCACGGGTGAGTCGCCCTATGTTGTATCGCTTTCCCTTGCTGCGCGCTGCCGCAGCCGCGTGTGTAGCCGGTTCGGCAATGCTCGGCGTGCCCGCGCACGCCGGCGTCTTCGACGACAACGAAGCGCGCAAAGCCGTGCTCGATCTGCGCACCAAGACCGATGGCCTCACCAATCAGTTGCAGGCTGCGCAGCGCACGATCCTCGATCAGCAGAATCGCCTCGACCAGCTGAATCAGCAGCTCGCGACGGTTCGCGGCCAGAACGAGGACCTGGCGAACCAGGTGGCCACGCTGCAAAAGCAGCAGAAGGACTATTACGCCGATCTCGATACGCGCTTGAAGAAGTTCGAGCCGCAGCAGCAGACCATCGACGGCGTGACGGGTTCGGTGCAGCCTGGCGAGACGGAAGCGTTCAACGCAGCGTCGACGGAGTTCCGTAACGGTGATTACAAGGGTGCCGCGGCGTCGTTCAAGGCGTTCGTCGCGAAGTATCCGCAAAGCCCGTATCAGCCGACCGCGCAGTACTGGCTCGGCAACGCGTTGTATGCGCAGCGCGACTACAAGGGCTCCACTGCGATCTGGCAGAATCTGGTGAAGACGTACCCCACGCATCCGCGAGCACCCGAAGCGTTGCTCGCAATCGCGAATAACCAGATCGAACAGGGCCAGAAATCGGCTGCGAAGCAGACGCTCCAACAGATCATCTCGCAGTATTCGGGCACTGAAGTCGCGCAGACGGCGCAAAGCAAGATGTCGCAGGTGAAGTAAGCGGAGCTTTCGGGCTTCTCCGGTTCCGCGCCTCTCGTTGAAGAACGCTCGCGGGCACGCATGCCGCGGGCGTTTCTCTTGAGCGGGTTATGGCGATATACGGTTGACAGTATTCGAGATCGCCGCTTATAATTTCGCCTCTTTCGGGTCGTTAGCTCAGCTGGTAGAGCAGCGGACTTTTAATCCGTTGGTCGCAGGTTCGAATCCCGCACGGCCTACCAAAGATCAAGAAGGGCCTGCCGTCTCGGCAGGCCCTTTTTCTTTGCCTAATGCGGGCAAACAGCGCTTTGCCGGAAATCTACTGGAACGCGATCACGCGAGCCAAGCCGATTGACCTTGCTTTGAACCGCATCGGACATTCGTCGCGCAACGCGGCAACCACTGCCCTGTGGGAATGCGCCGCCGAGTCGGCGAACTCATTCACCGCACATTCCACACTCGCAGCAAGCCCAACAATGGGGCCGACACATCGAATCGGAAATCGACTGCGGCGCCAATATCGACAGCCTACCTCTCAGACTAGATATCGGCCACTTCCGACACCGGAAGGAAAGCAGTCCTCCGAAGTGATCGCAAGGCGCGAGGCATAACCGAACCGCCAACGTTGAGATCACGCCGTCGGTCGATTGAATAAGGTCAGCCGCCATCAGAGAAGCGTTCAGCTTTCCTTTCGACGCCTCGGACCAAGAGTTGACTTCGCATGTCCGCACTTTTGGCGGCTGTTTTGGTATCGCGTCGGCGCAATCTCACTGCAAAAGGGGCAATGTCCAATATCAAAGTCAAGGTAAGTCTTTGCTATATTGCTCGCCATACGATTCGAAAAAAAATAATCACAGGCGCTTCCGGTTATGCGTACCGCCGAATCGCCTCGCCAACTTTCGGAGTTGATATGCCCGAGGGAGTTGCGACACGGAATGTTCAAACGCCCCGCTCCGCACGATTGAATCGTTGGAGCCTTTGTTGGCTGGGCTTAATGCTTTGGTTTCTCTCCAACGCCATTCACGCAGGCGAGCCGTGGCGAGTCGTCATTCTTCCGGGCGCCGATCCTACGCAGCCAGCGGTAGCCATCCAAATCCGAGCGCTGCGTAGCGCGCTGACCGCTGCTGCACCGGATGGCGTCGAGTTCTACACCGATTCGCTCGATGAATTGCGATTCGACAGCAGCGACTTGACTCCACAGTTTCTCGCGCTCCTCAAGAAGAAGTATGAGAACAAACGAATCGATTTGGTTATTGGCATCGCCGACTTCGCGCTCGACTTCACCACGCGATACCACACGGACATCTGGCCCAAGGCATCCATTCTGATTACAAGTATCGACGAGAGCCGCGTCGCCCGAATACCTCCGGATTTTGCCTATATTGCCTGGCATTTCGACGCCGACAATACGATTGCACTGGCGGAAGCCATCCAGCCGCACGCGACGCAACTCGTCATCGTGGCGGGAAACAGCAATTTCGACGATTTCACCGCGCGGCTCGCCGAACAGGCGGCTCGCTCGCGCCGATCAAGAGATTGGGACGTCAAGGTTTGGAGCGGACTGACACTGAACGAATTGCAAGGCCGGCTGAATGCACTCGACGCGTCCACCGCAGCGGTCGTCTACACGACGATGTATCGCGACCGTGAGGGTCGAACCTTCTTCCCATTCGAAGTCGTCGCTCCGATCGCGCGTGCGTCGCGTGCTCCGATCTACGGCTGGTATCCGACCTACCTCGATCAAGGCTTGATAGGCGGCGCGGTTATCAGCTACGAGGATAACGGACGTCGCGCCGGCGGTCTTGCCGCGTCTATTTTGCTGGGCAAAGTATCGGCTCATGGTGCGACCTTGCCCACGATGCGCTCTCGTTGCATCGTCGACCGAACTCAGTCCGACAGGTTGGCGATCCACTCCTCCCTGATCCCGGACGACTGCGAGCAAATCAACGTTCCTCCATCGCTCTGGAATCAGTATCGGGGCACCGTCCTCTTCGTGGCCGCCGTGGTGGGACTACAAGCTTTGACCATCGCCGCCCTGCTCTGGCAGCATCGCAAGCGAAGATTCGCGGAAGAAGCGGCAACGGTACGTGCCAACGAACTAGCCAGAGCCGCGCGCATTTCGTCTGCCGGTGAACTGAGCGCCTCGATTGCGCACGAAGTCGGTCAGCCGCTAGGCGCCATTCTTAGCAATGCCGATGCGGCCGGATTGATCTTGGAGCATGGCGAGCCCGAAGTGCCCGAACTTCAGCAGATCCTCGCCGACGTGCGCCGCGATGCAGCGCGCGCAAGTCAGGTCGTACAGCGCTTGCGCGATTTGCTGCGAAAGCAGCCCGTCGAGTTCATCGTGCTCAACTTGAATTCGACCGTCGAGGAGACACTGACCTTGTTGGCCCCCGAGGCTCGGCGGCGCCGTATCGCAATCGAGTCGGAGCTCGCACCGGCTTGTCCTGACATCGTTGGCGACCGGATTCAGCTTCAGCAGGTCCTTCTCAATCTCTCAGTCAATGCGATGGACGCAATGCATGAGACGGAACACACAGAGCGCCTTCTCACGATACTGACGCGGCCCGGCGAACACGGCATCGAACTGACCGTCGCGGACCGCGGTCACGGCATCCCCGAAGCCATGCGATCGACGCTCTTCGACTCTTTCGCCACCACTAAGCCTCATGGCATGGGTCTTGGACTCTCGATTGCGCGGACAATCGTCGAGCTTCATGGCGGCACCATCGTAGCTCGCTCCAGAGAAGGGGGTGGCAGTGAATTCGTGGTATGGCTTCCCTCTGCATCGAGAAGCCGATTCCGCGCGCAGCACAAGCCAGATCGCAACGCGGCGCGCGAAACGTAACAAAGACAGCGTGGTCGAACGCGGACTTCAAGGCTCTGCAATGGCGAACCAGAAGTCGAATTTGTCGAAGTTTCCTAGCATGTCTTTGAATTTGGCCGAGTCTCCGTCGATCCTGACCTGACCGCTTTCAGCGAGGTTGCCGAGCTTGACCTTTCCGAGGGCGATGTCGTCAAGCGTCGTGCGATTCAACGTGACGGTGCCGTCCACCTTGTCGAGCTGCTTGTTCTTTCGGTAATTCATCACCCCATTCTTAAGCGTCAACACATACTGCTCTTTCGTGTCCGGGAAGTTCAGGTTGTAGACATATGACTTCGCGCCCGCTCTGGGTCCGTCGAGGTGAATGGCTAGGAAGTCGAGGAACATGTCGGTGGTCATACCGCGCATTATGTCTGGCGAACTCGTATTGGGCGTCGCCGCCTTTTGTACCCCGCCGCGCAACTCCTGCGCGCCCGAGAGATAAAAGTTGCGCGCCGGGCCTGACTCGGCCTGATAGCCGAGTTGCTCCAGCGCGTCCGCTTCGACGTTGCGCGCCTCACGGTTCTGAGGATCGGCAAAGACGACCTTGTTCGCGACGGTCGCAGCCCAGCGATAATCCCCTTGCTTGTAGGCGGCCTTCGCCGTATCGACCATCTTGGTCGCGCCGACCATCGCGACGTACTTCCTAGCCTCCTCTGCGGGCGGATACGGATTGAAGTTCGCCGGATTGCCGTCCCAGAATCCGAGATAGAGTTGGTATGTCGCTCGGACGTTGTGCCTGAGATCACCGTAATAGCTTCGGTTGTAGAACTCCTTGGCGAGGCTGTCGGGTAGCTTGAACTGCTCGGCGATCTCGTTCATCGTCAGACCCTGGTTGGCCATGCGCAGCACCTGGTCGTTGATGTACTTGTACAGATCGCGCTGCTTCTCGAGATGCTCAACGACGCGCTGATTGCCCCACTGCGGCCAATGGTGGCTGCCGAACGACACCACGGCATCGCTGCCCCACATGTCGATGGTTTCATCCAGCGTGCTCGTCCACTTCTGTGCGCTGCGCACCTTTGCCCCGCGCAGCGTGAGAAGGTTATGCAGCGTGTGATTGGCGTCCTCCGCCAGGTCGATCGCCTTGAACTGCGGGAAGTAGAAGAGCATCTCCGCGGGCGCTTCGGTGCCGGGCGCCATCTGGAAAACAACGTCGATGCCGTCGATTGTCATCTTGTCGCCAGTTTTCCCGATGATCTTGTTAGGCGCGAAGAGCGTGATCGTGCCCGCCGCGGTCGTGAGTCCGAGACCGCCGCCGACTGTCCCTTCGGGGTTCTTCGGCAGCAGATTGCCGTACATGTATGACGCGCGCCGGCTCATCACATTGCCGGCGAAGACATTCTCGCTGACGGCTTCCTCCATGAACCCTTCGGGAGCGACGACCGGGATCTTGCCCGAGCGCGCGTCCGCCTCGTCGACAACCGCTCGAATGCCGGCGAAGTGATCGACGTGCGAATGCGTGAAGATTACGCCGGTCACGGGCAATCGCTCGACCTTGTCGTTGACCAGATCGAGCGCAGCCTTCGCGGTCTCGGTGGAAGTCAACGGATCGATGACCACCCAGCCCGTCTTTCCGCGAATAAAAGTCATGTTCGCGAGGTCGATGTTGCGCACCTGATAGATGCCATCGACCACCTTGAAGAGTCCGCGCGTGGACAGTAGCTCCGACTGTCGCCATAGGCTGGGATTCACGGTGGCCGGAGCCGGACCGTTCCCGTGCAGAAAGTCATACTGAGAAAGATCGATGACGGTGTTGCCAGCGGCGCCTTTTATCACGGCACTCGGCAGATCGGCGATGAACCCGCGACGCACGTCTTCGAAATCTTGCGTGTTCGAGAACGGCAGATAGTCTGCGACCGCCTGGTTGGCCTTGCGCGTGGCGTCGGTCGCGGGATTGGGCGCGGCGCTCGTCATGTTCCCTGTCGCGTCAAAAGCCATGATGGCGAGTGCGGCCAGCCAGCTGAGTTTCGTGGACATGTTCTACCCCTGTTGGAAAGAACGACGTTCAGAATCATTCACGTCAACGATGGTGTGCGCCATAGGGATATCGGGCAACGGCTGTTGCCCCCGGGGGCAATCGGTCCGCAGCCGAGGTTGGATTGCCCCCGAGGGCAATTGCATTGCCCGTCTTCCCAATATCACGGCTGGTCATCTGGTGAGACACTTGGAGACAAACCGTTCTTCGACGTCCGAGATGCGCCCATCAGACGAACAGCCGAATGGCACCGTGAGCACCGGATTCGAGCATCCTTCTCGAGCGTTGACGATGCAGCCTTTCGCCAACAGCGACGAATTGGTCCGATACGCTTCAAACGTACGGGCGCCGCTACGCGCGCATGTTCAAGCCCTGACTCCCACGGGCCCGGAAGGAGGCAAGCGTGCCAGAACTGGTTAGCCATCCGATTGTTTTTCTCGTGCTCACCTTGTTCGTCATGTCAGCCGCCGCCTACTTTGGCTCGCTATTGCGCCGAGCGCGACCGATGGCAGACGACATGCGCGAGGACTTCGGCGTTGTGCAGTCGGCGGCTCTCACCCTTCTTGCTCTGGTCATCGGTTTCAGCCTGTCCATGGCGGTGGGCCACTACGATCAGCGCAAGAACCTCGAGGAAGAGGAAGCGAATGCTATCGGGACGGAGTTGCTGCGTGCGGAACTGCTACCGGCGGCGCAGGCTTCTGAGATCCGTGCGCTTTTGCCGCAGTACGCCGCTCAGCGAATCAGCTTTTATCAGACCGGTGACGGCGATGAACTGCAGCAAATCAACACGGCGACGGCTCGCTTGCAATCCAGCCTTTGGACGGCCGCTCGCTCCGGTGCGAATGCGCAACCAGGCCCGCTCTCTGCACTCGCAATCGCTGGCATGAACGACGTCATCAATACGCAGGGTTATACACAGGCTGCCTGGTGGAACCATATTCCGACCTCTGCATGGGCGCTCATGCTCATCATCGGTTTCTTCTGCAACGTTCTGATCGGGTACGGAACGCGAAGCTCGAGACCGGGCAGACGCCTCCTCATGATCATGCCGTTGATTGTTTCGATCTCGTTCACGCTAATCGCGGATATTGATAGCCCGCGAAACGGGCTCATCCGCGTGAAACCGCAAAACCTCATGGCGACGGCCGCTGCAATGCCCCGCCAGTAGCGCGCGCCGAGCGACGCACGGCTTGGCTCAAAGTTGTGATATCTGTGTGAGGGCGAGAAGACGCAACCGCTAACGCCCGTACGCCGAAGGCGCGATCTCCGTGCTACGCACAGGGCGACAAACCGAGGACGCGAGACTTGATCGATCATGCCAAAGCAATCGTCCACATCGTGGATGACGACGAATCCATGCGCACCGCCTTGTCACGGCTCTTGAAGAACGCTGGATACTCAGTTCAGGCCTATGCGAGCGCCGGCGATTTCCTCGTGGCAGAAACGAATTCGCTCCCGGGCTGCCTACTCTTGGACCTGGAACTTCCCGGTCCTAGCGGCCTGGAACTGCAGCACGCGCTGCAACGCAGGGAGCACCCGATTCCGATCGTTTTCATCAGCGCCTATCGGGACATTCCAAAGACAGTTCTTGCGATAAAAGCGGGCGCCAGCGACTTCCTACTGAAGCCTATCGATTCACAGGCCTTACTCGCAGCCATCGAAAGCGCGCTCGCCGCCACTGATCGCACTGCCGTGGAGCATGCATCACCGTTGACAAGCAAAGTGGAGCTCAGCGAGCGCGAGCACTTCGTGCTGCGCGGCATCATCGCGGGCAAATTGAACAAGCAGATTGCCGCCGAGCTCTATTTAGGCGAACGAACGATCAAGTCGTGTCGAGCAGAACTGATGCGTAAGTTCGAGGCGCATTCACTTGCAGAACTGATTCGTCGGGCGGAACCACTCACCCGCGCGTCGAATGTACAGGCGGACAAGCGTTGCCCGCAAGGGCAATCGCGTTGCCCCTCATCCCGATAGGCAGCTTGCTCTTGCGGCACCACACTGGGATACCTCCCTGTGGCTGGCCATGAGCGATACGAAAAAAACGATCGTCATTGTCGAAGACGATGACGGTATGCGGCGTGCGCTACAACGCCTGCTAAGACTGGCGGGGTACGACGCGCTCGCTTACGAAAGTGCTGAAGCATATAGCGTCGCAGGCGGCATAGAGAGCGCCTGGTGTCTCGTCCTGGACGTCCAGCTTCCCGGAGCTTCGGGCCCCACCTTGTACGCACGACTCGTCGAACCGCGCCCTCCAGCCATCTTCATCACGTCGCACGACAACGAGACGACGCGCCTCGCGGTGGCGAACGCGGGCGGCCTGCATTGTCTGGTCAAGCCCTTCGCGGGCACCGACTTGCTAAGAATATTAGCGGCGTTAGAAACGCAGTGACTGGAACGAAATCTCTCGCTTCGATCACCCGCGACTTCGCAATCAAAGAGCCATACGCCGCGCGCCGTACGTCGAACGAGTGATTACGGACGCAGAAATGCCAAGCAATGCTCGCCTAACGCCGCTTGACGCTACACCGCGCTCACCCCGCCATCCACGGCCAGCACCTGCCCGGTTATGTGCTTGCCGGCATCGCTCGCAAAGAGAACAGCCGCGCCCTTCAGGTCTTCGTCGTCGCCGAGACGGTGAAGCGGAATGCGCTCGCACATGCGCTCGACGCCCATCCGGTCGAGCGAGCCCTGCGTCATCTTCGACGGAAAGAAGCCGGGCGCGAGCGCGTTCACCGTGATGCCGTGCTTGCCCCACTCGCCCGCGAGCGTCCGCGTGAAATTCACGACCGCGCCTTTCGACGTGTTGTACGCGATCGTCTCCATCGTGCCGGGCGCGTTGCCCGCAAGCCCCGCAATCGACGCCACGTTGATGACGCGTCCATAGCGGCGCGGAATCATCGACAGCTTGCCGATGCGCTGCGTCAGCAGAAAGAGCCCGCGAACGTTCAGACTCATCACCTTGTCCCACGCCGCGATCGGATAGTCCTCGGCGGGCGCGCCCCATGTCGCGCCCGCGTTGTTCACCAGAATGTCGACGCGGCCGAGCACAGCCAGCGCTTCATCGGCGAGGCGGGCGATGTCGTCCTCGCGCGCGCCGTCCGCCGCGATCCACCGCGCATCGACGCCGCGCGTGCGCAGATGCTTCGCGGCGGCATCGAGTTCATCCGGCTTGCGCGCGGACAGCACGATGCGCGCGCCCTGCTCGCCCAACGCCTCGGCAATCTGCAGGCCGAGCCCGCGCGAGCCGCCTGTCACGAGCGCGGTCTTGTCCCTCAGGTCGATGAGTTGTTGTACGGTGCGCATTCGCTCCCCTAGAACCACGCGTCCTGCATGTCGAGCGTCGTGCGATCCAGCGACACCAGCAGATCGAACTGCGGGCCGACGCGTGGCAGTTCCCATTTGAAGAAGTAATCGGCGGCCGCGAGCTTGCCGCGATAGAACGCCGCGTCTTCATCATTGCCGGCGGCCGCGAGCCCCAAGCGCGCCGCAAGCGCCTGTTCGAGCCAGATCCACGCAACGGCCACATGCCCGAACGCCTCCATGTACAGCGACGCGTTCGCGAGCGTGACCGACGGATCGCCCGCCGCCCACAGCATGCGCGTGACGTGCGTGAGGCGCGTCACCGATTCGTCGAACGTGGAAGCGTGCTTGACGAGCGCCGCATCGCCCGTCGCGGACGCGCGCGCCGCGCTCGCATGCATGCGGTCCACGAGCAGCCGCAGCGCCGCGCCGTCCCTCATCGTTACCTTGCGGCCGAGCAGATCGAGCGCCTGAATGCCGTGCGTGCCTTCGTGGATCGCGTTGAGACGGTTGTCGCGATAGAACTGCTCGACGTTGTACTCGCGCGTGTAGCCGTAGCCGCCGTGCACCTGAATCGCGAGGTTGTTCGCTTCGAGACACCATTGCGACGGCCAGCTTTTCGCAATCGGCGTCAGGATGTCGAGCAAGAGCGTGAGGCGTTCGTGTTTCTGAAGATCGTCGGCGGCTTCGGCGGCGCGCGCTTCGTCCACGAGCTTCGCGCAGTACAGATTCAGCGCAAGGCCGCCCTCCGCGTAGCTCTTCTGCGCGAGCAGCATGCGGCGCACGTCCGCGTGCTCGACGAGCTTCACTTGCGGGCTCGCCGGGTCCTTGCCCGCGCGTCCCGTGGGGCGTCCTTGCGGGCGATTGCGCGCATAGTCGAGCGCATGAAGATAGCCCGTATAGCCGAGCGCCGCCGCGCCTAGCCCGACGCCGATGCGCGCCTCGTTCATCATGTGGAACATGCAGGCGAGCCCCTGCCCCGCCTCGCCGACGAGATAGCCGACCGCGCCTGCCTTGCCCTGCGGCCGATGCCGCACGCCTTCGCCAAAGTTGAGCAGGCAGTTGGTCACGCCGCGATAGCCCATCTTGTGATTGAGCCCGGCGAGCACGACGTCGTTATGTTCGCCGAGCGAGCCGTCTTCCTCGACCAGATATTTGGGCACGATGAAAAGCGAAATGCCCTTCACGCCGGGAATCAGCTTGCCGTCCGGACCGGGAATCTTCGCGAGCACCAGATGGACGATGTTCTCGGACAGCTCATGTTCGCCGCCCGAAATCCACATCTTGTTGCCGCGCAGCCGATACTGCGCCCCGAACGCCGATTCGCCCTCGTACTCGGCGCGCGTCGTGATATCCGACAACGACGAGCCCGCCTGCGGCTCGGACAAACACATCGTGCCGAAGAAGCGCCCTTCCATTTCGGGCCGCACAAAGGCGTCGATCTGCTTCTGCGTGCCGTGCGCGAGCAGCAGGTTCGCGTTGCCGATGGTCAGAAACGGAAACGCCGCCGTGCCGATATTCGCGGCGACGAAGTACGCGAAGCCCGCCTTCTCGACGACTACCGGCAACTGCATGCCGCCGAGGTCGTAGTCCTGTCCCGCAGCCATCAATCCCGCTTCGCTGAACGCCGCGAGCGCCGTCTTTACTTCGGGAATGACATGCACGCGCTCGCCGTCGAAATGCGGTTCCTGCTGATCGCTCTTTTTGCTATGCGGGGCGAAGAGATCGGTGGCGATCTTCTCGCACGTATCGAGCGCGGCGTCGAACGTTTCGCGCGAATGGTCGGCGTAGCGCGGGTTGTCGGTGAGCGCCTGGACCTTCAGCCATTCGTACAGCAGGAAGTTCAGATCGCGCCGGGAAAGGATCAACGACATGTCTCTCGTCCTTGTCAAAGCACTTCGAAGAGGCCGGCCGCGCCTTGTCCGCCGCCGATGCACATCGTCACGACGACGTGCTTCACGCCGCGGCGCTTGCCTTCGATCAGCGCGTGTCCGACGAGCCGCGCGCCCGACACGCCGAACGGATGCCCCACCGCGATCGCGCCGCCGTTCACGTTGAGCCGCTCCATCGGAATGCCGAGCGTATCCGCGCAGTACAAGACCTGCACGGCGAAAGCCTCATTCAGCTCCCACAAGCCGATGTCGTCAACCGTCAGCCCCGCTTTCTTCAACAGCTTCGGAACCGCGAACACCGGTCCGATGCCCATTTCGTCCGGCTCGCAGCCCGCCACCGCGAAGCCGCGAAACACGCCGAGCGGCGCGATGCCCTTCGATGCGGCGACGCGCGCGTCCATCACGACGCACGCCGACGCGCCATCGGAGAACTGCGAAGCGTTGCCCGCCGATATGACGCCGCCCGGCAGCGCGCTGCGAATCTTCGCGACGCCTTCCAGCGTCGTGTCAGCGCGAATGCCTTCGTCGGCGGCGATGGTCACTTCGCGGCTCACGATATCGCCGGTCGCGCGATCGACGACGCCCGCCGTGACGGTCATCGGCACGATCTCGGCGTCGAACCGGCCCGCCTCGCGCGCCGCCGCCGCGCGCTGCTGGCTGCGCACGCCGTACTCGTCCTGCCGCTCGCGCGAGATGCCGTAGCGCCTGGCGACCTGTTCCGCCGTCTGCAACATGCTCCAGTAGATCTCAGGCTTGTTCGCGGCGAGCCACGGGTCGTTCGCGTACTCCATGTTCATCTGGCGCTGCGTCCACGAGATGCTTTCCACGCCGCCTGCCGCGTAAATCTCGCCCTCGCCCGTCATCACGCGCTGCGCGGCCATCGCGATGCTTTGCAGCCCGGACGAGCAGAAGCGGTTGATGGTCGCGCCCGGCACGGTCACCGGACAGCCCGCACGCAACGCGATCTGACGCCCGATGTTGCCGCCCGTCGCGCCTTCGGGGTTTGCGCAGCCCATCAGCACGTCTTCCACTTCGCCGGCCTCGATGCCCGCCCGCGCGATAGCGTGCCGGACCGCGTGCGCGCCGAGCGTCGCGCCGTGCGTCATGTTGAACGCGCCCTTCCAGCTTTTGGCCAGCGCGGTGCGCGCCGTCGATACGATCACTGCCTCGTTCATGTCTCGGTCCTCAGTCGTTGAAGCTCGCGCCGGCATCGGCGAGGCGCTGCAAGAGCGGCGCGACCGTCCACGCGTGGCCCTGGTAGCCCTTGGCGTAGCGCCGGATGGCCTGCGCCACCGCGTAGAGGCCGATCTCGTCCGCGTACTGCATCGGGCCGCCGCGAAACTTCGGAAAGCCGTAGCCGTGCAGATAGACCATGTCGATATCGGATGCCTTCGACGCGATGCCTTCCTGCAAGATCAGCGCGCCTTCGTTGACGAGCGCGAACACGAGCCGCTCGACGATTTCCTCGTCACTGATCTCGCGGCGCGCGATGCCGAGATCCTCCGAATGCCGCACGATCATTTCGTCGACGACCGCGCTCGGATACGCCCTGCGATCGCCAGGCTTGTAGTCGTACCAGCCCGCCTGCGCTTTCTGGCCGAAGCGGCCCATTTCGCACAGCAGGTCGCCCGTTTTCGAGTAGTTGAACTCGGGCTGCTCGACGGCGCGGCGCTTGCGGATCGCCCAGCTGATGTCGTTGCCCGCCATGTCGATCATGCGGAACGGGCCCATGGCGAAGCCGAAGCGCTCGATCGCGCGGTCCACCTGCTGCGGCAGCGCGCCTTCGACGAGCAGAAAGCCGGCTTGACGGCTGTACTGCTCGATCATGCGATTGCCGATGAAACCGTCGCACACGCCCGACACCACCGCGACCTTGCCGATCTTCTTCGCGAGCTGCATCACGGTGGCGAGCACGTCCTTCGCGGTCCGCGCGCCGCGCACCACTTCCAGCAGCTTCATCACGTTCGCGGGGCTGAAGAAGTGCATGCCGATCACGTCTTGCGGGCGCCTCGTGAAAGACGCGATGGCGTCGATATCGAGCGTCGACGTATTCGATGCCAGGATCGCGCCGCGCTTCGCCACTTCGTCGAGCCGCTGGAACACGCTCTTCTTGACCTCCAGATCTTCGAACACGGCTTCGATCACGAGATCGGCGTCGCGGATGTCGTCGTACGAGAGCGTGGTCGCAAGCCGCGCCATGCGCACGTCCACTTCGTCTTGCGTGAGCTTGCCCTTCTTCGCGGTGTTGTCGTAGTTGCGGCGAATCGCGCCGACGCCGCGCTCCAGCGCGTCCGCTTTCATTTCGAGCAGCGTGACCGGCACGCCCGCGTTCAGAAAGTTCATCGCGATGCCGCCGCCCATCGTGCCCGCGCCGATCACGGCGACTTTCGCGATGGCGCGCGTCGGCGTATCGGCGGGCACGTCGAAGATGCGGCTCGCCGCGCGTTCGCCGAGGAAGGCGTGGCGCAGCGCGCGAGACTCGGGCGTGTTCATCAACGCCATGAAGCCGTCGCGCTCGGCCTTGATGCCTGCATCGAACGGCCTCAGCGATGCCGCGACCGCATCCACGCATGCCAGCGGCGCGGGATACGGCCCTGCGCTCGCCGTGACCGTGCTGCGCGCAAAGCCGAGATACGCTTCGGCGTGCGCGTGCTGCACTTTTGCGTCGCGCAGCTTGGGATGCGAACCGCCACGCTCGGCGACATCGCGCGCGAATGTCACGGCGGCCGCGACGACATCATCGGCGACGATCTCGTTGAAGAGGCCCGTGCCCGCGAACTGTTCGGCGAGCATGGTCTTGCCCGACACGATCATGTTCAGCGCGGCTTCGAGGCCGACTGCGCGCGGCAGGCGCTGCGTGCCGCCCGCACCCGGCAACAGACCGAGGTTGACTTCGGGCAGCGCGATCTTCGCTTGCCGCGTGGCGAGCCGGTAGTGGCAGCCGAGCGCGAGTTCGAGCCCGCCGCCCATCGCGACCGAGTGAATCGCGGCGACGACCGGCTTTTCCGATCGCTCGATGGTGTCGATGACCGTCGCGAGGCTCGGCTCCTGAAACGCTTTCGGCGTGCCGAACTCGCGGATATCCGCGCCGCCCGAGAACGCCTTCCCCGCTCCCGTGATGACGATGGCCTTGACCGCTGCGTCGTCGAGCGCGCGGCTCATGCCGTTCATGATGCCGGTCCGGGTTGCATGACCCAGACCGTTGACCGGAGGATGGTCGAGCGTGATGACGGCCACGCCGTCATGGACCTGGTACATCGCTGTCATGCTGATTCCTTCAAAGTGAACGGGGTGTCATGCGGGGCGGCGCCGGGTTTCGCGCCCGGTTGATGTGTTGCGGTCTTCTCGCGCGGATCGTCTCGTCGGGCTAGGCGGCTGCGCCTAGCTCGCCGACGAGTTCGGGCACCGTCGCGAACAGATCGCCGACGAGGCCGTAATCCGCCACGCTGAAGATCGGCGCTTCGGCATCCTTGTTGATCGCGACGATCACCTTGCTGTCCTTCATGCCGGCCAGATGCTGAATCGCGCCGGAGATGCCGACGGCCACATACAACTGCGGCGCGACGATCTTGCCCGTCTGGCCCACTTGATAGTCGTTCGGCACGTAGCCCGCGTCGACCGCCGCGCGCGATGCACCCAGCGCCGCGCCGAGCTTGTCCGCGAGCGGCTCCAGCACTTGCGTGTAGTTCTCGCCGCTGCCGAGTCCGCGCCCGCCCGAGACGATGATGTTCGCGCTCGTCAGTTCCGGGCGGTCGAGCTTCGTCACTTCGCGGTTCACGAACTGCGAGACGCCCGCATCGGCCGCTGCTTCGATCTTCTCGACCGATGCGCTGCCGCCTTCCGCCGCGACCGGATCGAAGCCCGTCGCGCGCACCGTGATGACCTTGATCGGATCAGCCGATTGCACCGTCGCGATCGCGTTGCCCGCGTAGATCGGACGCTCGAACGTATCGGCGCTCACCACAGCCGTGATCTCGCTGATCTGCGCGACATCCAGATGCGCGGCGATACGCGGCGCGATGTTCTTGCCGTAAGCCGTCGCCGGCGCCACGATGTGCGAATAGTCCTTCGCGATGTTCAGCACCGTGCCTTCGACATTCTCCGCGAGTCCTTCCGCGAGTTGCGGCGCATCGGCCAGCAGCACCTTCGAAACGCCTGCGATCTTCGCCGCTTGTTCCGCCGCGCCCTGCGCGTTCGAACCCGCGACCAGCACGTGAATATCGCCGCCGAGCTTGGCCGCTGCCGCGACCGTGTTCAACGTCGCCGCCTTGATCGACGCGTTGTCGTGTTCTGCAATTACGAGAGTCGTCACGTTAGATCACCTTCGCTTCGGTTTTCAGTTTCTCCACCAGCGTCTTGACGTCCGGCACCGTCACGCCGGCGCTGCGCTTGGGCGGCTCGGTGACCTTCAGCGTCTTCAGACGCGGCGCGACATCGACGCCGAGATCCGCAGGCGTGACCGTCGTCAGCGGCTTCTTCTTCGCCTTCATGATGTTGGGCAGCGTCACGTAGCGCGGCTCATTCAGGCGCAGGTCGGTCGTGACGACCGCGGGCAGCTTGAGCGACAGCGTTTCCGCGCCGCCATCGACTTCACGCGAGACAGTCGCGCGCCCATCGGCGATCACGACTTTCGATGCAAACGTCGCCTGCGGCAGACCCGCCAAAGCGGCAAGCATCTGACCGGTCTGGTTCGAATCGTCGTCGATCGCCTGCTTGCCGAGAATCACGAGTTCCGGCTTTTCTTGATCGACCAGCGCTTTCAGCAGCTTCGCGACGGCGAGCGGCTGCAATTCCTCGGCGGTTTCAACGAGAATCGCGCGATCCGCGCCAATCGCCAGCGCCGTGCGCAGCGTTTCCTGACACTGCGTAACGCCGCACGACACCGCGATCACTTCCGTTGCGACGCCCGCTTCCTTCAGACGCACCGCCTCTTCCACGGCGATTTCGTCGAACGGGTTCATCGACATCTTCACGTTGGCAATGTCGACGCCCGTGTGGTCGGACTTTACGGCGACCTTCACGTTAGCATCGGTCACTCTCTTGACTGCGATCAGAACCTTCACGTACCCCTCCTTTTGCGATGCTTCGAAACCATCGCGCCTCAACGCGTGCCGCAGTCGATATCGACCACCGTCGCGTTCATGTATGCGTTTTGCACCAGATGAACGACGAGCGCGGCGAACTCCTGCGCGCGGCCCATCCGTCGCGGAAAGAGCATCTTTTCGATGAGACCGTCCGACACCTTCTGCGGCATGCCCGCCGACATGCCCGATTCGAACAGCCCGGGCGACACCGCCAGCACGCGGATGCCGTGTTCCGCGAGATCGCGCGCCACGGGAATCGTCATGCCGATCACGCCCGCCTTGCTCGCGCTGTACGCGGCCTGCCCCATCTGACCGCCCTTCGCCGCGCCCGACGCCGTGTTGATGATGACGCCGCGCTCGCCCGTGTCTTCGGGTTCGTTGTTCGTCATGGCGAGCGCCGCGTGGCGCAGCACGTTGAACGTGCCGGTGAGATTGACCGACAGCACGCGGTTCCATAGTTCGCTCGGGAAAAGCTGGCCTTTCGAAATGGTCTTGCACGGGCCGAGCACGCCCGCGCAGTTCACCGCAATGTGCACGCGCCCATGCAGGTCGACGACCGCCGCGATGGCCCGCTGAACGCTCGCTTCGTCGGCGACATCGACCGCGAACGAGGAGATAGACGGACCGAGCGCCTCACGCAGCTTGTCGGCGTCGAGATCGAAGCCGACGACTGTCGCGCCCGCTGCGGCGAGCGCCTTGCACGTCGCGAGACCGAGGCCCGAGGCCGCGCCCGTGACGATGGCCACCTTGTTTTCCAGTTTCATGCGTGTTTCCTGATTGGCGTCCGATAGATCAGAAACGGTGAGACAAACCCACGCCGACGAGCGTCTGCGATGTCTCGGGCTTCGTCACCGAAACGCCCGGCCAGCTCATCGTCGCGGTGCCGTGGTTCTTCATATAGCCCGCGCGGGCGTAGACCGTGGTGCGCTTCGACAGGCTGTGATCCGCGCCGAGCTCGAACGCCAGCGTGTTGTTGTCCGCGCCGCGCACCTTGCGCTGGACGGCGGCGAACTCGATGACGTCCGCATCCGTTGCCTGGATCGTCATGCCGGCTTCGGCGATGCTGTTCGAATTCGCCGCGTTCAGGCGTGCTGCGAGCGAGCCTGCCGGTGCGCTCTGCGGCCGCGAGTAGATGTAGTTGAACTGCAGATTCACGATACCGAAGCGATACGCCAGCGCGCCCGTATAGTGATCGGTCGACATCATGGCGAGCGGTCCCGGCAGTCCTGGCAACGTTCTCGCGCCCTGATGCTCGTTCTGATAAGCGATGCCTGCATAGAAGCCGTATCCGGTGTACATGGCGGCGACGTCCAGCGTGTTGCCGAGCGTCGTCGGCACCGGATACGACGAGGTGGCCGCGAGCGCGTACATCGCGTACAGCTGGAAGCCGTTCAGATTCGGCGACTTATACAGCACCGAATTGCTGAGACGGCCGGGGCCGGCCTGAGTCGCGAGCGTGTTGCGGTCAGTGGCGATGGCCGCTGCCGAAAGCGGCGACAAGACCTCGTTGCCCCTGAACGGATCGCCGTAATACAGCACCCAGAAAGTGGGCTGGTATTGACGGCCGAACGACAGCGTGCCGTATCGCTCGTGCGTCAGCCCGAGCCACGCCTGCCGGTAGAACAAGGCGGTAGGATCCACGAAGAACCCGCCGTTGTTGGTCGTGTATCCGCTCTCGAGGTCGAAGACCGCGCGCAAGCCGCCACCCAGGTCTTCGGTTCCCTTGAAGCCGACCTGCGAACCGGCCAGCCCGCCACTGCGCTCCATGATCGAAGATGTGCCGCCGTTGTTGAGATACTGACCGAATACATCGACCACGCCGTACAGCGTGACGCTCGATTGCGCCGCCGCGCTACCGGCCGCAGCGGCCGCTGCCATTGCCAAAATCGTCTGTCTGATGAAGCGCACGCCTGTCTCCTTTTTTTGTGCCGCATCCGGCCAGGTGCGGTTACAACATTCGCGATTGCTCACTCTCCGTTGGACGCGGGCCAGCGCCGTCCGCGTCGCAAACGTGGACGCTCTGCGTCGTCCATCGTTAATTAGATATGCTTATCTAAATGCTCACTTCTGTCGCGTGGCTTGAAGGACGCACTACGCGCTTTCGACCGCGACTTCGCGGCTCATGCTCTCCCGCACCGGCGCGTCCGCCAACGAGGTGCGGCGATGCTTAGGTATGTGCATGACCTGCGATCGAAACGTGTGTCGGTATCGCGTCTATCCTCCGGTGCCCGGTACGCCCGTATGCGGGGTACATGGCGAAGGATATGCGGTATCCCGATTCGCGCCGCCCCCTCGTTAAAGGGGGGATGCCGCGGAGCGCGAGCCCGGTCAGCTAGTGCGATGCAACTCGCGCAAAGCATTGATCCGAAAGGGCGTTCCGTTTGCGCACCGACAGCAACGCCAGGTTCTCGCTACGGGAAAACGATGAACGCCCCGCGCTGAAGCCGGCTGTCGTGCTACGTCGCCATCAGACAGCGCATCGCGCGCCGCGCCCCCTCGCGACGAGGGGGCGTGCGCGCGCCGGCCGCTCTCTATCATTGGCCGACACGAACATACGGAGGCAGTCAATGACAGCGACAAAGCGCGGGCCGCTTGCCGGGCTCAGAGTGCTGGAGATCGCGGGCATCGGGCCGGGGCCATTCTGCGGCATGCTGCTCGCGGATCTCGGCGCGGACGTGGTGGTCGTCGACCGCATCGCAGCGGCCGCCGACGCGCTCGATCTCGGCGACACGCAGATCGCTAATCGTGGCAAGCGTTCGGTCGCGGTCGATCTGAAAAGCGCCGATGGGGTCGAGACGGTGCTCGGCCTCGTCGAGCATTGCGACGTGCTGATCGAAGGCATGCGCCCCGGCGTAATGGAGCGTCTCGGGCTCGCGCCGGACGTATGTCTCGCGCGAAATTCACGGCTCGTCTACGGCCGCATGACCGGCTGGGGGCAACACGGCCCACTCGCGCAGGCGGCGGGGCACGATCTGAACTACATCGCGCTGTCGGGCGCGCTGTGGTACGCCGGTCAGCCGGGCACGGCGCCCCTGCCGCCGCCCAGCCTCGTCGGCGACGTTGGCGGCGGCGCGCTGTATCTCGCCGTCGGCATTCTCGCGGCGGTCATGCACGCGCGCGCCACGGGCCACGGTCAGGTGATCGACGCGGCCATCGTGGATGGCAGCGCGCACATGACGACGCTGCTGCTCGCGCTCCAGGCTTCCGGCCAGATGACGCACGAGCGCGGGGAAAGCCTGCTGGACGGCCCGCACTGGTACAACACGTATCGCTGCGCGGACGGCGGCTATGTGTCGGTGGGATCGCTGGAGCCGAAGTTCTATGCGTTGCTGCTCGACAAGCTCGGCCTGTCCGACGACCCCGCGTTCGCCAAGCCCTACGACCGCCGTGCGTGGCCCGCGCTGCGCGAGCGGCTCGCCGAACTCTTCGCCACGCGCACGCGCGACGAATGGTGCGCGCTGCTCGAAGGAACCGATGCGTGCTTCGCGCCGGTCCTGAGCCCGGAGGAAGCCGCTGCGCATCCGCACATGCGTCAGCGCGAGATCTACATGCGTGAGAACGGCGTGCTCCAGGCGAACCCTGCGCCGCGCTTTTCCGTCACGCCGCCCGCCCCGCCCGGCGAGATTCCGCGCCGCGGGCAGCACACCGAAGCGGTGCTGCGCGACTGGGCGCGCTCTTCCCATTCCGACTTTACGAAGGATTCCAAATGACCGACACCGCTCACCTGTTCCTGACCGAACAACAGAACCTGATTCGCGATTCGGCGCGTCGCGTGGTCAGCGAAATCGTCGCGCCGACGGCTGCACGGCGCGATCGCGAGTCGGCGTGGCCGCGCGACGAACTCAAGGCGCTCGCCGAACTCGGCTTCCTCGGCATGCTGATCCCCGAGGAATACGGCGGCACGGGCGCGGGCGTGCTGGACCTGTGTCTCGCGCAACACGAGATCGCCGCCGCCGACGCGGGCCTCGCCACGATCATCCACGTGCACAACTTCACGGCGCTAAACATCGTCGAACACGGCACGGAGGAACAGAAGCGCCGCTACTTACCTGCCATGGCGCGCGGCGAGTCCATCGGCGCGTTCTTGTTGACGGAACCGCACGCCGGCTCCGACACCGCCGCGCTGCGCACCACCGCTCGCAAGGACGGCGACAGCTACGTGGTCAACGGCTCGAAGCAGTTCATTTCGAACGGCAGCGAAGCGGGCGTCGGCGTCCTGTATGCGATGACCGACAAGGCTGCCGGCAAACGCGGCGCGAGCCTGTTCATCATCGATCCGAGCCAGCCCGGCTATCACGTGACGCGCGTGGAGAGCAAGCTCGGCCAGCACACGGCGCACACTGCGCAAATCACGCTCGAAGACTTCCGCGTGCCGGCTGCGAACCTGCTCGGCGACGAAGGCGACGGCTATCGCAAGGTGATGGGCGGCCTGTCGGATGGGCGGATCGGCATTGCATTCATCGCGGCGGGCGTGGCGCGCGCGGCGCTGGAGGCTGCGGTGAGTTACGCGAAGGAGCGCGAAGCGTACGGCGGGCCGATCATCCGGCTGCAAGGCGTGGCGTTCGATCTCGCCGATATGGCCGCGCAAGTGGACGTCGCTTACCAATATTGCCTGCACGCTGCGCGTCTGCGCGATGCCGGCGTCGCGTGCGTGAAGGAAGCGTCGATTGCGAAAATGTTCGCGAGCGAGATCGCCGAAAAGGTCTGCTCCGATGCGCTGCAGATTCACGGCGGCTACGGCTATCTCACCGACTTCCCCGTCGAGCGATACTTGCGCGACGTGCGCATCTGCAAGATCTACGAAGGGACGAGCCACATTCAGAAGCTGATTATCGCGCGCAGTCTCGGCTGAATTCGCTGCCTCGCAAATGCAACGTGCCCGGCTTGACCGGGCACTTTGCTTTCTAGACCGCGCTTTCGGTCATGCGCAAACCAGCTTGAGGAACGCGCCGACTTGCTGCCCCGACTCCTCGTACTCCTGCGCCGTGCTCCAGTTCGCGATGTCCCCGAAGCGCGCCGCCACGCCTTCCGGCGTGACTTCCGCGTCCGGCAGCAGCACGGGCACGGTCTCGACGATCGTCGCCGCCGCGAACGCGCCGCCGCCCGCCGCGATGATCGTCTTCGACGGCGCATTCTCGCTTGCGAGGAACAGCACGGCCGGCGTCACGCGCTCCGGCTGAATGCGCGCGAGCATGGCTTCGGGCAGGATGTCGGCGGTCATGCGCGTGGCGGCCACCGGCGCGATAGTGTTGACCTTGATGTTGTTCTTCTTGCCTTCCGTAGTCAGCGCGTTCATCAGGCCGATCACGCCCATTTTCGCCGCGCCGTAGTTGGCCTGGCCGAAGTTGCCGTACATGCCCGACGACGACGTCGTCATCACGATGCGGCCGTAGCCCTGCTCGCGCATGATGTCCCACACCGCCTTCGAGCAGTGGATCGAGCCCATCAGGTGAACGTCGAGCACGGCCTCGACATCGGCCATGTCGAGCTTCGCGAAGCTCTTGTCGCGCAGAATGCCGGCGTTGTTCACGAGAATGTCCACGCGGCCGAACTCGGCCACCGCGCGCTTCACCATGTCCTGCACCTGCGCGAAGTCCGCGACGTTCGCGCCGTGCGCGATGGCCGTGCCGCCCGCCTTGCGGATTTCATCGACCACGGCGAGCGCGGCCTCCGACGAGCCGCCGCTGCCATCGCGCGCGCCGCCGAAATCATTGACCACGACTCTCGCGCCACGCTCGGCGAAAGCGAGCGCATGCGCCCGCCCCAATCCCGCGCCCGCGCCGGTCACGATCGCGACTTTGCCATCGAAACGAATACTCATGCTTGATGCTCCATTCCAGTTGTCGAGAGATGAGGTTCAGGGAAACAGACGCATGATCGATTCAGCGACGCACGCGGGCTTGTCCGAGCCTTCGCATTCGACGGTCATTTCCACTTTGAGCTGCGCGCCGCCCTGCCCGATCGCGTCCCACGAGATCAGCCTGAAGTGCGCGCGCACGCGGGCGCCCACCCTGACCGGCGCGACGAAGCGCACCTTGTCCAGACCGTAGTTCAGGCCGCTTTTCGTTTCCCCGATGTGGAACGCGGTGGCGAGAAACGCCGGCAGCAGGCTCAACGTCAAAAAGCCGTGCGCGATGGTGCCGCCGAACGGCCCGCTCTTCGCGCGCTCGACATCGACGTGTATTCATTGGTGATCGCCCGTTGCGTCCGCGAAGAGATTGACGCGCGCCTGGTCGACCAAAAGCCACTCGCTCGTGCCGATGGATTCGCCCACGAGCGGCTGCAAGTCCGCGATCTTGTCGAAGTTCTTCATGCCTGTATGTCCCCCTGAAGCAAGGCGTGTTGCAATTGCGCGGCGCAGGCCGCTTCGTGACGGTCGCTGCTGCCGAACAGCACGTCCGCGACGACCGCGCGCTTGTAGTAATGGCCGACCGCATACTCCTCGGTCATGCCGATGCCGCCGTGAAGCTGGATGGCCTGCGCGCACACGAACTTCGCGGCGCGGCCGATCAGCGCCTTCGCTTGCGAGACCGTGCGCTGGCGCGCGGCAGCGTCGTCGTCGTGCAGAAGTGAGGCGAGGAGCGCAAGCAACATCGAACGCGCGATTTCGAGTTCCGCCGCCATGTCCGCCATGCGATGCTGCAGCGCCTGGAAGCTGCCGATCGGCACGCCGAACTGCTTGCGAATCTTGAGGTACTCGGCGGACATTTCGATGGCCTTTTCCATCCCGCCGATCAGTTCCGCGCACAACGCCACGGTGCCGTGCGCGAGGCCGTGATGCAGCGCCGCGAGTCCGTCGCCGGGCGCGCCCAGCACGGCGTCTTCGCTCACCACGACGTCATCGAGCGCGATCTCGGCGGCCCAGCTTCCGTCGTGCAAGCGCAGCGGCCGGCACGCCACGCCGGGCCGCGACGCCGCGACGAGAAAGAGCGTCAGCGGGCCGTTGTCATCCATTGCGGCCGACACGATGAACGCATTCGCGCCCGGCGCGCCGAGCACGAGCGTCTTCGTGCCGCGCAGCGAGAAGCCTTCGGCGGTGCGCGTGGCGCGCGTCAAAACCGGCTCGGGAAAGCAACGCGAATGCGCTTCGCTATAGGCGAGCGCCAGCCGCAGCGAACCATCGGCGAGTTGCGGCACCATGCGATCGAGTTGCGCGGGCGCGCCGGCGGCCACGAGCGTTTGCGCAGCGAGCACGCCGCAGCCGAGATACGGCTCCACGACGAGCGCCCGGCCGAATTCCTGCGCGATCAGCGCCGTGTCGATGACCGAGCCGCCCAGCCCGCCGTACGCTTCGGGGAGCGCGGCGGCGAGCCAGCCGTTGTCCGCGAACGCCTGCCAGTGCAGAGGCTCGCTCCGTCCGCTTTTCAATAGCGCGGCGCGCGCCTCGAACGCGCATTCCTTCTCTGCGAAGCGGCGCACGCTGTCCTGCAGCAGTTGCTGCTCGGAATCCAGTTTGAAATTCATGTCCTGTGGGCTCCGTCAGAGTTGGAACAGCATCTTCGCGATAATGCCGCGCTGCACTTCGCTCGTTCCGCCATAGATGGTGGAAGCGCGCCGGAAGAACATTTCGTTCGCCATGCCGCGCGCGATCTGCTGATGCGGCAGCGGATCGCCGGTGGCCGGGTCGTGAGGTTCCGGATACGCCACCGCGCCGTAATCGCCGAGCGCTTCGACGATGAACTCCGACAGGCGTTGCTGCAACTCGGTCCCGCGAACCTTGAGAATGGAACCCATGGCGTGGGCGGCGGGACTGTGGTCCTCTTCCATCGCCGCGACGCGCGTGACCATCGTCGCGATGGCGTTCACTTCGGCCTCGAAGCGCGCGAGCTTTTGCGCGAATTCAGGCTCCTCGATCAGCAACCGGCCGCCTGAATGCTCGCTTCTCGCCAGCGTACGGATCTGCGCGAGAAAGCGCCGGAGGATCGGCAGATCCGCCGCTGTCGCGTGCTCGTTGTTCAGCAGGAACTTGGTGATCTTCCACCCGTCGCCCTCTTCGCCGATGCGGTTGGCCACCGGCACGCGGACGTTGTCGAAGAAGGTCTCGTTCAGGTGATGGCAGTCGTCGATGCTGCGGATCGGGCGCACGGTGATGCCCGGCGTCGCCATATCGACGAGCAGGAAGCTGATGCCCGCCTGCTTCTTCGCGTCCGCGGTCGTTCGCACGAGCAGGAAGATCCAGTCGGATTCGTGCGCGTAGCTCGTCCAGATCTTCTGGCCGTTGACGATGTAGTGGTCTCCGTCGCGTTCGGCTCGCGTCGACAGCGACGCGAGGTCCGAACCCGAGCCCGGCTCCGAGAAGCCCTGACACCACAGGCGCTCGCCGCTCAAAATCAGCGGACGATGTTGCGCCTTCTGCTCCGGCGATCCGAATTCGTTCAGCACGGGGCCGAACAGTTTGTGCGCGAAGCCGTCCTGCGTCGGCGCGCCGGCCGCGACGCATTCCTCGTCGAACACGAGGCGCTGCATCACGGACCAGCCGGTGCCGTCATGCTGCTTCGGCCAGTACGGCGCGCCCCAGCCGCGTTCGTTCAGAATGCGCTGCCAGCGCACGAGATCGGCGCGCATCGAGCGCACGCTGCCGACGGGCTTGCCGGCGAGAACGGCCGGCAGGCTTTCGCGCAGAAAAGCGCGGACCTCTTTGCGGAATGCATCGAGACCCGGATCAGGTTGGAAATCCATCGAACGCTCCGCTTCAATTGCGATACATCGTGACGACGCACGCGCCGCCGATCCCGACGTTGTGTTGCAGCGCCACGCGCGCGTTCTCCACTTGCCGGTCGCCCGCCGTGCCGCGCAACTGCTGGACAAGTTCGGTGCACTGCGCGAGGCCGGTCGCGCCGAGCGGATGCCCCTTCGACAGCAACCCGCCCGACGGATTGACCACGTGGCTGCCGCCATACGTGTTGTCGCCGTCGTCGATAAACTTCGCCGCGCCACCTTCCGGGCACAAGCCGAGCGCCTCGTAGGTGATCAGTTCGTTGTGCGCGAAGCAGTCGTGCAACTCGATCACCTGCACGTCTTGCGGCCCAATGCCCGATGCTTCGTAGACCTGATTCGCCGCTTCCTGGCTCATGCCGTAGCCCGCGACATAGCGAAGATCGTCGCCGGTGAGCGATTCCGGGCGATCCGTCGTCAGCGCCTGCGCGGCGATCCACACGCGCGTGTCGAGCCCATGACGCCGCGCGTAGTCCTCGCTGCACAACACGGCCGCCGCCGCGCCACAAGTCGGCGGGCAGGCCATGAGACGCGTCATCACGCCGGGCCACATGACCTGATCGGCCAGCACGTCTTCAGCGGTCACGACCTTGCGGAACACCGCGAGCGGATTGTTCGCGGCGTGGCGGCTCGCCTTCGCGCGGATCTTGGCGAACGACGAAAGCGGCGTATCGAAACGCTTCATGTGCTCGAGGCCCGCGCCGCCGAAGATGCGCAGTGCTGGCGGAATTTCTTGCGGCACGCCGAGGCGCTCGCATTGGGCGAGAAAGAGTTCGGAGGGCAGCGGCCGGTCGTTGAAGTAGCTGCCGAGCGCGCCGGGGTTCATCTGCTCGAAGCCGACCACGAGCGCCACGTCGATGGCGCCCGCTTCGATCGCCTGGCGCGCGAGGAACAGGCCCGTTGAGCCGGTCGAGCAATTGTTATTCACGTTGAAGATGGGCAGGCCCGTCATGCCGACGTGATAGAGCGCGCGCTGGCCCGCTGTGGAATCGCCATAGACGAAGCATGCGTAGGCTTGCTGAACGGACTCGTACGACACGCGGGCGTCCGCGAGCGCCGCGCGCGCGGCCTCAGCGCCCATCAGATCGTACGTTTCGCTCGCACCCGGCTTCTTGAACGGCACCATGCCGACGCCCGCCACTACTACTTTGCGCGTCATATGTTCTCCTTCGATTATCGTCGTCTCGCGGTTCGACAGAACCGGCATCGGTCCATCATAGGCAGCGGGCTGCGCGCGCTACACCCCTCGTTTCAAGGGGGCGCGCCGCCGCGCCGGAAAGCGGGATCATGCGCGCATGCGATACCAGAGTACGCCGTCATCGTCTGCGTGCGAAGTCGCCTCGCCGTTGGCCAGCAAGTAGTTGAGATACGCCAGCGCCTCGCCGGTGGCAAGCGTGTAGCGGCTAAAGCGTGCTTCTTCCACCGCGCCGGCGAAGAGCGTGCCGAAAACGTCCACCACGCGGCGCGGTTCGGCGAGCCGGTCACGCAGTCTCCCGAGCCCGCGTCGCGCGGCGGCGTCCAACCGTTCTATGCGCTCATGCAGGCCGTGAAACGGCTCATTGTGCGACGGCAGCACGAGCGCATCGGCCGGGATAGTCCGCGCGAACCGGTTGAGCGATGCCAGCCATTCGCCGAGCGGATTCGCGCCGGGTTCACCGGAAGCACCGACACGTTCGACGAAATGCGCGGCAACACGTGATCGCCCGAGATCAGCACGTTCAGTTCGGGGCAGTACAGGCAGGCGTGCTCCGGCGAATGCCCAAGCCCGACTCTCACGCGCCAGCGGCGCTTGCCGATCTCGAGCGTCTGCCAGTCTTCTAGACGGCGAAAGCTGTCGGGCAGCGGAAACACCATGCCCGCCGCGACGCCGAAGCGCGAGCGATATTGCTCGATCGTATCGTGACGCCATCCCGCGCGGCGATAGAAGCGAATTGCGTCCTGCGGCGCCTCGCGGCCCCGCTCCGCCACAAAGGCGCGGCACGTCAGATACTCCGCCCGCGTCATCCATAGCTCGCAGTCGAAACGGCGCGCGAGCCAGCCGGCCATGCCCGCGTGGTCGGCGTGATGGTGCGTGGCGAACACGCGCGTGATGCGGCGCGAGCCGAGCGGACCGGCGAGCAGCGCCGCCCATCGCGACGGCGCATCGGGCATGAAAAGGCCGGTGTCGACAATCGCCCAGCCGTCGCCGTCTTCCAGCGCCCAGATGTTCACGTGGTCGAGCGACGCCGGCAGCGGCAAGCGCATCCACAGCACGCCGGGCGCGACTTCGATTGCGTCGCCCGATGCGGGAACGGCGTCGAACGGGTAATGCAGTTCGCCGCCTGCCGCGAGGCGGATAGTCGATTCGTCGCTGTTCATGCGCGTCTCCGATAGTCGGCGGTCTCTTGCGGACCGCTCGCTTCGCACGATGATGGTTTCGCGTCAGGTGAAGGCGGCCACGCCCGTGAGCGCGCGCGAGATAACGAGCTGCTGAATTTCCGTGGTGCCGTCGGGGATCGGGATGATGATCGCCTCCCGCAACAGACGCTCGACGTTGAACTCTTTCGTGATGCCGTTGCCGCCGTGAAGCTGCACGGCATCGCGGCACACGCGGACCGCCGACTCCGTGGCGAACGCCTTCGCCATCGACGCCTGCATGTCGCAGCGCACACCCGCGTCGATCAGGCCGAACACGCGCTGGCACATGAGGCGCGACGCGTCGACGAGCATCGCCATGTTCGCGATCTTCGCGGCGATCAGTTGGTGCGACGCGAGCACCTTGCCGAACTGCTTGCGCTCCTTCGCATACGCGATGGACTCTTCCAGCGACGCGCGCATGATGCCGACCGACAGCGTGCCGACATGCGCCCGCGCGGTTTCGAACACTTTCATGGTGTTGCGCAGCCCTTCGCCCTCTTCGCCGATCAGGTTTGTGACCGGGACGCGCGCATCGGTGATGAAGATCTGCGCGGTCGATTGCGAACTCAACGCGATCTTCTCGATGTTGCGCGATTCATAGCCGTGTTCCGCGCGGTCGATCAGGATATGCGAGAGGCCTGTCTCCGTGCGCACCGTGCAGATGAGCACGTCGGAATAGACGCCGTTCGTGATCCACGTCTTCTCGCCATTCACGATGTAGTGGTCGCCGTCACGCACGGCGCGCGTCTTGATTTCCGCGACATTCGAACCGACGTCCGGCTCGCTGATGCCGATGGAGCCGAAGATCTTGCCCGCCAGCACGCCGGGCATGTAGCGCTCGCGCACTTCGGGACGCGCGTTGACCAACATCGAGGCGAGCCCCATGTTGAGCATCACCGCGAGCGCGACATCGCACGAGCACGCCACGAGTTCTTCGAACAGCATGCCTTGCATGGTCATCGACCAGCCCATCCCGCCGTATTCCACCGGCACGGTGCAGCCCGGCAGGCCGAATTCGGCGATGCGCTGCGTCAGCTCGCGCATCTTCTCCTTCGGGATAAAGCGGTCGCGATATTCGCGCGCGACGGGTTTGACTTCGGTTTGAAGGAACTTCCGGAAGCTCTCGACCGCGAGGTTCTGGTCTTCGTTGGGCAGTTGATAAGGCATGGTCTATCTCTTGGTAGCGGGTGTCATGCGCGGCCGAAAATGCCGATGTGATCGATGCTTTCCTCGACGCCCCGCAGGCCGCCGCCATTGCCCTGAATCGCGAAGCGCGCGCCTTCCACCTGTCGCGGGCCGCACTCGCCGCGCAGTTGTTCGACGAGCTCGAAAATCTGCCCGAGGCCCGTCGCGCCGATGGGATGTCCCTTCGATTCCAGACCGCCCGACGGATTGATCGGCAAGCGCCCGCCGATGCTCGTCTCGCCGCGCTCGGCCATCGCGCCGCTGTCGCCGGGGCGGCACAGGCCCAGGTTCTCGCACAGCGCGATTTCGCCGATGGACGACGCGTCGTGCAGTTCGGCGACGTTGATATCTTCCGGTCCGATGCCCGCTTCGTCGTAGGCCAGCTTCGCGGCATGCACGGTGATGTGATTGGCGAGATCGTCGCCGGCGCGCGGCGAGGCCGAGCGCACCACGGTCGCGAGCACGCGCACCGCGCGCTTGCGATCGAAGCCGTAGCGTTCCAGCGCCGACTCGGTGCACAGAATCGCAGCCGCCGCGCCGTCGGAGATCGGCGAGCACATCGGCAAGGTCAGCGGATACGTGATCGGCGGCGCGGCGAGAATCTCTTCGATGCTCATCGGCTTGCGATACTGCGACCGCTCGTTGTGCACCGAATGATTGTGATTCTTCGACGACACAGCCGCGAACTGCCGCTGCGTGATGCCCAAGCGCGACATCAGTTGCCGGCCGATGCCCGCGTATACGTCCATGAACACGCTGTACGGCTTGTCCGACGTGGTGCCCGGCGGCGGCGAAATGTTCTTGCCGAGATCGACGATCTGCGCCGCGTTGGCTTCGGCGGTTTCGACGTCCCACGCCGAATCGAACACGGAGAACATGCGCGCCTTGTCCGACGAGTACATCTTCTCCGCGCCCACGGCGAGCACGACATCCGCCATGCCGGCGCGAAGCTGCGTCACCGCGAGATGGAACGCGCTGCTCGCCGACGCGCACGCGCTCTCGACGTTATGAATAGGAATGCCGCCGAAGCCCGCCGGAATCAACGCGACCTGGCCGCGAATCATGTGCTGGCCCTGCATGTGGCCTTGCGTGGTGTTGCCAAAGTACGCCGCCTGCACCCACTTGCGATCGCAGCCGGAATCCTTCAGCGCGTCTTCGACGGCCCACGCCGTCAGTTGCTTGACCGACTTGTCGAGGTGACGGCCGAACGGCGTCATGCCGACACCGACGATATAGACTTTTTCCATGTGGATACCTTGATGATCGAGTGAGTGTCAGCAGCCTTTGAACACCGGTTCGCGCTTTTCCGCGAACGCGCGCAGCCCTTCCTTCACATCGTAGGAACGCTGATGATCGCGAAGCTCCAGCAGTTCGTGACGCAGCGCGTCGGCGGCGGATTTGTCCGGCGCTTCGTTCGCCACGCGCTTCATGCGCGCGAGCACGAGCGGGCTCTTCTTAGCGAGCTTGTCGGCGAGCGCCTGCGCGCGCGCGGCGAGTTCCGACGGCGCGAGCACTTCGTTCACGAGTCCGTGCGTCTTCAGTTCGGCGGCGCTCATCGCATCGCCCGTGAAGAGCAGATAGCGCGCGACGTTCACAGGCACCTTGCGCGGCAGAATGGCCGCGCCGCCCGCGCCCGGAAACACGCCGAAATTGGAATGCGCGTCGCCGAGCTTGGCCGTTTCCGATGCGAGCACGATGTCGCACGCGAGCACGATTTCGAGCCCGCCCGCGAGCGCGAGCCCGTTGACGGCCGCGATGACCGGCTTCGGAAACGCGCGCAGCGTGTCGAAGAACTCGACGATCAGTTCGAGGAAATCGCGCACGCCTTCCGCGGGCGGTGCGGCGGCTTCGATCAGATCCGCGCCTGCGCAGAACGCGCGGCCGTTGCCCGTCAGCACGACGGCACGCACGTTGTCGTCGTTGCGCCATGCCTTGAGTTGCTCGGTCAACCCGGTGGCCATCTCGCGATTCAGGCTGTTCATCGCGGCCGGACGGTCCATTGTCAGCCAGCCTACGGAGCCCACGAGCGCATGTGAAAAACTCATCTCTCCTCCACAGTATTAGTAATTGCCTTCGTTGACGTTCGCGTTCGGGTAAGTTAGTTTCCGGTCATCCGATTGACACCCCTCGTTCAGAGGGGGCCATCGCAGGCGGTCGAGCGACCGCCGAAGAGAGCTTCCCCAGCGCGGCTTTCGCGGCCGCCGCACGACTGCATCGACTAGGTGACGACTTGCCCACGCCTTTCACCAAACACCTGGTTTCCACCAAGTTTTCGCCGCCGCGCATCGGCGCACGGCATGTCCCTCGCACGAACCTGCTCGCGCAACTGGATCGCGTGCATCAGGCGCAACTCGCGCTCGTGTCCGGCAGCGCCGGCTACGGCAAGACCGTGCTGCTCGCGCAATGGCGGCAGAACTGCCTGAAGTCCGGCGCGGAGGTCGCATGGCTTTCGCTCACCGCCGACGACGGCGGCTACGCGGATTTCTGCGCGGAACTTTTCGCGGCGATGCAGCGGCTGGGCATCTCGGTGGAAACTGACATGCCGCCCGACGACACGAGCGCGAGCGCAATGGACGCGGCGATCGCGGCCATCGTCGAAGGCGCGGTCGATCTGCCGAAGGACGTGTATCTGATCATCGACGACTATCACCACGTCGAAGCGCCCGCTGCGCACAAGTTCGTGCAGAAGCTGCTGGATCACGGTCCGGGCAATCTGCACCTCGTGATCTCGTCGCGCGTGACGCCACCGTTGAGTCTCAGCCGCTTGCGGATGATGGGTCAGATCGTCGAAGTGGACAGCGCGGAATTACCGTTCGATCTGCCGGAAACACGGCATTTTCTCGATGAAAACCTCGGCACCGGCAAGATCAATGCGGACGAGCTCGGCCTGATTCACGAGCTCACGGGCGGCTGGCCGTCGTGCCTGCAACTGATCGTCACGATGCTGCGCAATCGCCCGGAAGCGCGGAGCATGTTGCAGGATCTCGTGTGGCGCTCCAATGATCTGCAGACCTATTTGAGCGAAGAAATCATCGCGCATCTGCCGGAGGAACTGACGGCGTTTGCCGAGAGCATGTGCGTGTTCCGGCGCTTCAACGCGTCCCTCGCGCAAAGCGTGACGGGTCAGGCGAACGCGGCGGACCTGCTCAAGAAGATGGAGGACGACAACCTGCTCACCATCCGAATCGATTCGGACGACAGAATGATCTGGTATCGCCTGCATCGGCTCTTCGGCGAGTTTCTCTCGACGCGTCTCGAGCGGCGCGGCCGCGACGCCGTGAACGAGCTGCACAGGCGCGGCGCGCGCTGGTTCGCGGAAAACGGCCTGCTCGCGGAAGCCATGCGGCACGCGAGTCTCGGCAACGACATCGAATACGCCACCGGCATGATCGAGCGCGCCGCGCCCGCGACGTGGAATCTCGACTATCTCAGCCCGACGCTGCATCTGCTGGATCGCGTGCCGGAAGACGTGCTGTTCCGTCACCCGCGCCTGTTGTTTCTCGCTTGCCTCACGGTTTCGCTGACATCGCGTCCCGCGAAGGCCAAGGCGTGGCTCGCGCAACTGCGCAGCGGCGCGCACGCGGTTCCGCCGGAGATCGAGCGCAGTCTGCCGCTCGTCGAGGCGGCCATCGCGTTCCAGAACGATGACGCCGCGCGCATGATCGAACTGCTCGAACCGGTGCGCGACGCGGCCGTCGAGAACCCGTTCCTGCGGTATATGCTGATCGCGGAACTGGGCGTGGCGTATCGCTCGGTGGGCCGCTACGCCGAAGCGAAGCGTCTCTTCGACACGCATCATGTCCCGCACGCCGATCGCAACAACGACATGGCGCTCGTCGTCGAGGCGACGCTGGTGTCCAATCTCATGTTCGAAGGCCGCATGCGCGATGCAGAGCGTCTGGGCTCGGCGTTGCTCGCGCGATCGGTGAAGGCGGCGGGCCAACATTCGATCAGCGCGAACGTGTGCGCCGGCCTGCTCGCGGAGGTCTACTACGAGCTCGATCGCATCGACGACGCACGCGAGACGATCGCCAACCGGCGTGGCCTGCTGCATTCGTCGGGACCGGATGTCACGATCTGGGCATCGCTGTGCCGCGCGAGGCTCGATCTGTTGCAGGAAGGCGCCGATGCCGCGCTCGCGTTTATCCGGCAGCAGACATCGCATCTGCAAAGCCTCGGGCAGCGGCGCGCCGTCAGCTATATGCTCGCCGAACAGGTCAAGGTTCTGCTCGTCAAAGGCGATCGCACGGGCGCGAGCGAGACGGCGGCGTTGCTGGACGAACTGGCGCGCGCCAAGACGAATGCAAATACGGACACGGACACGGACACGGACGGCGCGGTGCTTCCCGATGAAATCGCGGCGAACGCGGCGCTCACGCGCGCGCGCGTGCTGCGCAATGACGATCCGGCCGAAGCCTTGCGCGCGCTCAATGTCGTCCGGGCGCATGCCGTCGGCTTCAACCGCAGCCGCTTGCTTGCGCTCGTCGATCTGCTGTCGGGCGCGGTGCTCGCGGACATGAAGCGGACCGACGACGCGAACGCATGCCTGCTTCGCGCGGTACAGACGGGACGCGAACTCGGCCTCGTGCGGACGTTCGTCGATGAAGCGCATATCGTCGGCAAGCAGCTCGGCGCTCTGTTGCGCGAGAAGCGGCTCGATGCATCCAGCCTGCGCTATCTCGAAGAGCTGGTCGCGAAGCTCGCCGATAGCGCTGGCGCGGACGACGCCGCGTCGATGCTGCGACGCGCGAACACGTCGAAGACGGACGCCGTGCTTACGCAACGCGAAGTCGAGATTCTCGGGCTCGTCGCGCAGGCCATGTCGAACAAGCGCATCGCGCTCACGCTGAACATCACGCTCGAAACGGTGAAATGGAACCTGCGCAATATCTTCGCGAAGCTGGGCGTATCGAGCCGTTACGACGCGATGGTCTGGGCGCGCAAGCAGGAGCTGATTCAGTAGGCTTCGCTGACGACGTGTCGTTCGAGACACGTTGTGTCCCGGTCGTTTCTATAATGAGGCGATAACGCCTCAAGGAACCGCCCCATGACCTCCAGTCTCGACGAAGCCATTCTCCGCGTGCTGCCGACGGAACGCGACGCCGTCGCGTGGCTCTCGACGCCCGAAGTGCGCCGCCGGCTGGAAGAGCGCGGGCATCGCGTCGGATATACGAAGAAGGTGCAGCGCCATCTGAGCGCGCTGGAAGCCGAGTCCCGCGTCATCTCTACGATCAACGGCCGCGAGTTGCTGTGGCAGCGCAAGCCGTGGTTGCACGGCCTTCAGGAAGGCGTCGGTTTGATGAGCGCGTCGGAGGCCGTCGCGTTTCATATTCTTCAGCGCTTCGCCGGCAACAAACTGCCGGCCGCCGTCACGCAAGACATCGATCCGCTGTTCAAGGCGGCACAAGCGCGGCTCTCGCAGGAAAAAGCGGACAGCCGCATGTATCGCGCGTGGGCCGACAAGATCGATTCCGTGGATGGCGCGTTCACGCTGATTCGCCCGAAGCTGCGGCCGGAGATTTTCAACACGGTGGCGACCGCGACGTTCTTCGAGCGCGAATTGCTCGTGCAGTATCGCGCCGCGTACCGTAGCGAAAGCAAAGAGAAGAGCGATGCGCCGAAGACAAAGCGCCTCTGGCCCCTCGCGCTCGTCGAATCGGCGGGCGTCATGTACATGGTCGCGCAGGACCCGCGCCGCGCGCCGCCGGCCGGCGAAGGCGAGCCGGAATCGGCGCGCGCGCTGTATCGGCTGGACCGCATTCGTTCGGTGACGGAGTCCGGCGAATCGTTCAGCTATCCGGCGGATTTCCGGCTGCGCAAATACATCGAGACGCAGCAGGCGTTCGACTTTCTGCCCGAACCGGCGGTGAAGCTGGAGCTTGCGTTCGAAGGCAGCGCCGGCAATCAGTTGCGCGAATCGCCGATGTCGAAGGATCAGCAGATCGACACCCTGCCCGACGGCCGCATGAAAGTGACCGGCACCGTCACGCCGAGTCTCAAGCTGCGCTGGTGGCTGCGCGCGCTCGGCGCGGGCGTCGAGATTCTTGCGCCGCAAGCGTTGCGCGACGAGTTCGCGCAGGACTATATGAAGCTCGCGAACCGCTATCGGCATGCAACAGCAAGCGCGCACGCAGGAGAAGCGGCATGAGCGACGAAGCGCTCATTCAGCAAGCCGCTGCGTGGATCGCCGACGCCGATGGTCTTCTGATCACTGCGGGCGCCGGCATGGGCGTCGATTCGGGCCTGCCTGACTTCCGCGGCCCGGAAGGCTTTTGGCGCGCGTATCCGGCGTTGCGGCATCACGGCTTCTCGTTCGAGGAGATGGCCAATCCCGACGGCTTCGTTCGGCATCCGCGCCTTGCGTGGGGCTTCTACGGGCATCGGCTGGCGCTGTATCGCGCGACGCAGCCGCACGAAGGCTTCGACGTGCTGCGGCGCTGGGGCGCGAGCATGGGTCACGGCGCGTTCGTTTTCACGAGCAACGTCGATGGTCAATTCCAGCGCGCCGGTTTCGCCGCCGAGCGCGTCGCGCAGTGCCACGGCGCGATCCATGCGATGCAGTGCATCGACGCCTGCACGAACGACATCTGGCCAGCCGACGCGTTCGAGCCGGTCGTCGACGAAAGCCGCTGCGAACTCGTCAACGCGTTGCCGCTTTGTCCGCATTGCGGCCGTCTCGCGCGCCCGAACATTCTGATGTTCGGTGACTGGAACTGGATCGACACGCAATCGGCGCAAGAGGAACGGCGACTCGCGGCTTGGCTTGAAAGCGTCGAACGGCTTGTCGTGGTCGAACTGGGCGCGGGCCGCGCGCTGCCGACGGTGCGGCGCTTCAGTGAACGGCACGGGCCGCGCGTCGTGCGCATCAACCCGCGCGAGCACGGCATCGCGCCGGGCGTGGGCGTCGGCATCGCGGGCGGCGCGAAGGACACGCTGCTTCGGCTCGATCGCGCGCTGAACGGCTGATGCCGCTGCGCGCTTCAGCTCATGTACCGCACGTTGACTTGCGGCCCGAACACTTCGCGCACCATGCCGACGAGATGATCGTGGTGGCTCAGAAAGATCACCTGCGTGCGCCTGGCGATCTGCGCCAGCACGCGCAGGCCGGCGCGCGCACGGCCATCGTCGAAGTTGATGAACAGGTCGTCCGCGACGAACGGCAGCGCCGATGCCTTCTCGCCATGCTCCTCCAGCGCCGCGAGCCGCAGCGCGAGGAAAAGCTGATCGCGCGTGCCCTCGCTCATTCCGCCGATTTCGACATGCGCGCCGTTCGTCGCGCGCACGGCGGCGAGCGCCATCGGCTGGCGGTCGTAATCGACGACGAGCCGCGAGAACGCCCCGAGCGTCAATTCCGCGAAGATGGCGCTCGCACGCGAGAGCATCGGGCCCTGGCGGCGCTCGCGATAACGGTCGATGGCCCACTTCAGCAGCGTCGATGCCGTCTCCACCTTGATGAAGCGCTCGGCGGCGTCTGCCATGGCGGCGAGCGCCTCCTGACGCTTCGCCTCGGCGCGCGCCGCGTTGGCTTCGCCTGAAATCGCCTTCAGTTCGCGTTCGGCGGCGTCGAGTTCGGCGGCCAGCGCAGTCGACACTTTGACCGATTCGTTGAGCGCGCTGCTCGTCAGCGACAGTTGCGCCTGCACGTCCGCGATGTCCGCGCCGTCCACTTCCGCGATCAGCGCGTCGAGCGCGAGTCCGTCGCCGCCTTTGATGAATGCGTCGCGCGCCTCGTTCACGGCGGCGGTCAGGTCGCGCTTGCGTTGCGACTCGGCGATGCGCGCGGCGAGCAGTTCCGGCGTATCGACGCCCGCGAGTTCGTAGAGCGGGCGCAGCGTCGCACGGGCTTCGTCGAGCGCAGCCTTCGCGGCGCTCGTTTGCTCGTTGGCGGTTGCCAGTTCCCGGCGGATGCGCTCCGCTTCGCCGCGCGCCGCGCACGCGCTCTCCAGCCGCGACGACAGTTCCGCCGAAATGCCGCTTGCTTCGAGCGCGGCAAGCTCACGGTCGATGTGCGTGGCGAGCCGCGCCGCGTCCGCCTGGAACGCGACGAGCGACGCGCGCATCGGTTCGATCTGTTGCGAGCGAATAGCGTCGATCTGCGCGAGCTGATCGCCGATCTTCTTCACGATGCCGATGGCCGTTTCCGCCGCCGCCTGCGACTCCGCCGCGACCGCGAGGCCCGCGCGACCGACCGCTGCCGACCAGTCGCGCTGCCACTGCTCGAACGCGTCGCGGGCGGTCTTCGCGGCGCGTTGACGCGCAATGCTCTCGGCACGGGCCGCGTCCAGTTGCTCGCTCACGTGACGCCGCGTGACCGCAGCCTCGTCGATGGCGCTGATATGACGCTCGGCGATGTCGCACAGCGCGTCGAGGTCGGCGGATGGATCGGCAGCCACGCCTATTTGCGCGAGTTGCCGCGCGAGTTCGGCGCGACGCGAGTCTGCATCGGCGGATTCGCGTGCGAGTTCTTCGGTGCAGCGGTCGAGCGTCTGGGATGCGGCAAGCGCCTGATCGCGGCGCGCGAGCCACGACGGCGCGTCGTCGAGCGCCATCTCCGCGATCTGCGATTGGGCGGCCAGCGCGGCCCACGCGGCGTCGAACTGAGCGAGCGCCGTCGCGGCATCGCGCGCGGCCTGCTCCCGGCGTGCGACGGTCTCCTGTTCCACCGCGACGCGCCGCTTCAGCGCGACGAGTTGCGTCGCCTGACCGACCGAGCCGAGTTGACGATCCGCGAGCCCGTCGGCGGCGTGCATCGCCGTTTCGAAGCGCGGCGCGGCTGTCGCGAGCGGCGTCTCGCCCGCGCGGATGGCGTGCCACGCGGCGTTGCGCGCGTCGCGGGCCTCGCGGACATCGGCAGCCGTCACGACGTCGTGTGTCTGCACGAAATCGCCGAGTTCGGTTTGCGTCGCGTGCAGCGCGTCTTGCGCTTCCTTCAGCCGTTCGTCGGCCATCGCGAGCCGTGAGGCCAGCGCCTGCCGTTCGTCGCGGAGCACCGCGATGCGCTCGGCGGCGGGCAGCGTCATCGCGCGCAATTCGGGCAGCGGCCGCGTCCACTTGCCGAGCGATGCCAGCGCCGCCTGCAAAGCGTGGTCAGCTTCGCGGCGGGCGTCGTCGAGGCGGCGCTGCGTCGTGGCGGTATCGCGAGACTTCTGCGCGGCCCGCAGCGCCACGCGCAGGCCCGGCGCGACGTCGCAATCGGACAGCGCGGCGAGCCGCGTCTGCAACGCCGCGATCTGCTCCACGCTCTCGTGCGCCGCGCGCTCGGCGTTCCGAGCCGCGAGTTCCAGTTCGCCGCGATCCAGCATCAGGCTCGACACGGTCTGAAGCACGAGCGGTCCGGGCAGCGACTGCCGCGCGCTTGCTTCGTCCTGCGCCCAGCCGAGTTGCGCGCAATCCTGCGCGATCTGCCGCACGCGCACGGCGACTTCCTGTTCGAGTCGCGCGATCTCGTTCGCGTGATTCGCGCATTGATGCCGCGTCCCTTCGAGCGCGCGAATGTCCGCTTCGACCGCGAGCAGCGCCTGATCGATGCGAATCTCGCTCAAGTCCTTCTGCAACTGCTCGACGTCGCGAGCGTGCAGATCGAGCGCGGTCTGCGCTGAAGCCAGCCGCGTCAGCGCGTTCTGAAGCGTCGCTTCGGCATTGGCGGGGAGATCGGCGGTATCGCCGAGCGCGTCGAGTTCGGCCGACTTCGCGCGCCAGACGTTGAGATACGGCGCGGCGCGGCGGATGCGTTCGAGCTTCGCGCGCATGACTTCGAGTTCCGCGCGACGCGCTTCCTGCTCGCGGCTGCGCTCCTGCGCCTCCTCCACCGCGCCGTGCGCCCGACGCCACTGCGCCGTGCGCACGCTCGCCGCCTTGAGTTCGGCGGTGGCTTCTTCGTAATGCTTCAGCGCGACGTAATACGCCCGCTCGCCCGACTTGCGCTTGGCCCAAAGGCTGTCGGCTTCGTCGGCGAGACGCTGGCGCACCTCGCCCAGACTCGCGATGCCCGCCGCCGACTGAAACAGCACCTGCCCGACATCGCTCGATGCGTCGAGAATGCTCTGGCCGCCGCGAATCAGTGCAGTGTGGTCGAGGCAATACATCTGCTCAAAGAAGCTCTTGTCGGCGGTGCCGAGGAACGGGGCGAGCGCATCGGCGGCGAGCGGGTCGCCGTTCGGCGTCGTGAGCGGCGACTTGCGGCTCTTCGTGCGATGAAACGCTAGCACCGCGCCGTCTTTCTCCAGCTTCGCGCCCAGCCGCAGATCGCTTTGCGGATGCAAAAACGCGAGCGACGAGCTATGCGGCATGCCGAAAAGCAGTTCGGAAATGGCCGTCTTGATCGTGGATTTGCCCGCCTCGTTCGGGCCGACGACGAAATGGAAATCGTGGTCCGCCAGCGGAAACTCGACGGCGTGATCCGTGAATTTGCCGAAGCGGATGAGATCGAGCTGGCTGATGCGCATCCCGTTACTCCGCGTCCGCGAGTTGCGCGATCAGACCCGAGCGCGCTTCGCTTACGAGCTTGGCGAGGTCGCCGTCGCGCACATAGTCGAGTTCGGGCACGGACTTCTGTAAGTCGCTCGGCGCTTGCGTCGCGAGCGTGATGAGCCTGTCTTTGAGCATGGCGAGAAATTCGGGATCGGATTCGGCTTCGATCAGAAGCGCGTGGAGATCGGCGAGCGCGTCGCCGCCATCGGCCAGATCCGCCGCAGTGCGTTCGCGCGTGATCGGCTGCGTCGCCACTTTCACCTTTTCGAGCCACAAGCGGTCGTGGCTGATCGCCGCGATCTGCGCGAGGACTTCGGCGCGTAGCTGTTTCTCGTTGGCGAAGAGTTCGCCGTGCGCCTTCGTCGCGCCGGTGATGCTCACGCGCACCGCGTGCGGCACGGGGCGCTCGGCGGCATCCACGAGCGTCTCCAGCGCACGGCCGGCCGCGCGGGCGACTTCATCGAGCGTGTCGAGGCCGGAAGCATCGACATTCACGGCTTCCCAGCGCAATACGTCGATGAACAGCCGCTCGACGCTGACCTCCTCCGCCTCGGACACGCTGACCAGCACCGCGCCGCGCCGGCCCGTCTCGCGGATCGTGCGTCCCTGCAAGTTGCCCGGAAACACGATGGTCGATGCTTCCTGCCACATCGCGAACTCATGCACGTGGCCGAGCGCCCAGTAGTGATACTCGCGCGCGTGCAGTTCGGCGACCGTGCACGGCGCGTAGCTTGCGTGCATCGCCGCGCCTTCGAGCGCCGTGTGCAGCACGCCGATATTGAAATAACCGTCGACAGGCGGCGGATACGCGGTCACGAGATTCGTCGTCACCGCCTTGTCCTTGAAGCTGTGGCCGTGCAGCGCGACCTTCAGCGCGTCGATGCGATATGTCTGCGGCTTCTTTGTCGAAAACGTGTGGACGTTGTCCGGCAACTGAAGCTGGCTCGTCATTTCGCTTTCGGCGTCGTGATTGCCGTAGAGCAGATACACGGGAATGCCCGCGCGCCGCAGCTTGCCCATCTCCTTGCAGAAGAAGATGCCGGTGTTGTGATCGCGCCAGGTGCCGTCGTACAGGTCGCCCGCGATGACCATGAAGTCCACCTGCTCGTCGATGGCGACCGACACGAGCTTCGAGAACGCCTCGCGCGTGGCGTTGCGCAGCATGTCGGCGGGCGCGTCGGCGTAGGCGGAAAGCCCGTGCAGCGGGCTGTCGAGATGGATATCGGCCGCGTGAATGAAGCGCATGGCGCTGTCTCCTTTGAATGAGTGGTCGCGCTTCTCGCGTGTTCGAACGACGATGCTTGCAGACGTTTGGGACATTTCGCGTCTCGTTGGACTCAGTGTTTCGCCGCGCTCAAGAGACGCGAAATGTCCCGACCCGCACGCAGAATTCGTGAACGTCAACACGCAGCGAGGTAACCCGATGACCAGTCCCTACACCGCTCATAACGTCGACGCCGCGATCGTGCATCTGGAGCGCGTCTTGTCGGCTGAAGGCGCGAATTCGCTATTCGGCCAGACTTACTGGCGCAAGCGCGTGCAGCAGGTCAGCGCGACGCGCGGCTTGCAGCGCGATCAGCGCATGCGGCTCGACCGATTGATGAAACTGCTCGCCACCGACGCATGCGAGGCGACATGCCAATGACGAACCGACGAATCAACTGCGCTCGAGAGCCTGCGCCAGCGCGACGAACTCCGCCACCGGCACTTCTTCGGCGCGACGCGCGAGATCGAAACCGAGCGCATCGAAATCGACCTTGTCGCGATACGCCGCGAGATTGTTGCGCAAGACCTTGCGACGCTGCGCGAACGCGGCCTTGACGACATCGCTCAACACGGTTTCGTTGACGGCTGGCAATTCATGCGCCGCGAACGGAATCATGCGCACGATCGCGGAGTTCACCTTCGGCGGCGGCTGGAACGATTCGGGCGGCACGTCGATCAGCTTGTCCATCACGTAGCGGTATTGCAGCATCACCGACAAACGCCCGTATTCCTTGCTCGCCGGCTCGGCGATCATGCGCTCGACCACTTCGTCCTGAAGCATGAAGTGCTGGTCGATGACCTTCGGCGCGAACGTCGTCAGATGGAACAGCAGCGGACTCGAAATGTTGTACGGCAGATTGCCGACGATGCGCAGCGACGGCTTGTCGCCCGCGAGCGCGAGCGTGCCGAAATCGAATTCGAGCGCGTCCGCCGAATGCACGACGAGCCGCTCGCCGAAGCGCTTTTCCAGCCGCCCGATCAGGTCGCGGTCTAGTTCCACCGCGTGCAGCGGCGACTCGGGCGTGGCGAGGCGCTCGATCAACGGCTCGGTGAGCGCCGCGAGCCCCGGCCCGATTTCGACCATGCGCTCGCCGCGCTGCGGCCCGATGGCGTCGACGATGGAATCGATCACGCCCTGATCGACGAGAAAGTTCTGGCCGAAGCGTTTGCGCGCCAGATGGCCCTGGTGTCGTGTGGACATACGTTTTCGTTGAATGCGCTCAGGCGCTGCGTTTGTGGCGCGCCATGGTCACGGCGGCGTCGATGGCGGCGATCATGCTGCCGGGGTCCGCGCGGCCCGTGCCCGCGAGATCGAGCGCGGTGCCGTGATCGACGGAGGTGCGGATGATCGGCAGGCCAAGCGTCACGTTGATGCCTTCGCCGAAGGTCGCGTACTTCAGTACGGGCAGGCCCTGATCGTGGAACATGGCGAGCACGCAGTCGGCGTCTTTCAGATAGCGCGGCTGGAACAGCGTGTCGGCGGGATACGGACCGGGCGCGTCGATGCCGAGCGCGCGGGCGCGTTCGAGCGCGGGCGCGATGACGTCGATTTCCTCGCGGCCCAGATAGCCGTTTTCGCCAGCGTGCGGATTCAGGCCGGTCACGAGAATGCGCGGCGCGGCGAGCCCGAAATGCGCGCGCAGATCGTGATCGATGATGTGCAACGTCTCCACGATACCGTCGATGCTGAGCGCAGCCGATACGTCCTTCAGCGGCAAGTGCGTGGTCGCGAGCGCGACGCGCAACGGGCGCTCGCCGCTGCCCGCGAGCATCATCACGACGCGCGGCGTATGCGTGCGCTCCGCGAGATATTCGGTGTGGCCGGTGAAGGGGACGCCGGCATCGTTGATCGTGCTCTTTTGCAGCGGCGCGGTGACGATGGCATCGAAACGGCCTGCCACCGCGCCGTCGATGGCGGCATCGAGTAGATCGAGCACGTAGCGCCCGTTTGCCGCATCGAGCTTGCCGGCTTCGGCGGGCGCCGCGAGCGCGTGATGTTCGATCTCGATGAGGTCGCCGTTCGAAGGCCACTTGGCGCCCGAGCGCGCTTCGAGCAACGCACGGTCGCCGAGCACGACAAAGCGCACCGACGGCCAACGCGCGTGCGCCTGAGCGAGCGCCGCAGCCGTCAGTTCCGGACCGACGCCCGCCGGCTCGCCGGTCGTAATGGCGACGGTAAGCGGCCTGTCCGGATGCGCGGCGGTGCTCATGCGGCTTACTGCTGCGCCTCTTGCGCAGCAATGCCCTTGTACTGCACGTACGCCGTGTCGCGCAGTTCGCGCAGCCAGTCGGAGTACGCCTGCTCGGCCTTGCGCTGGCCGATTGCCTGACGCGCGATGTCGAGCTGTTGCGTGGCGGTCCCTTCCGCGTCGCGGCGGCCGAGCACCTGAATCAGGTGATAGCCGTATTCGCTGCGCACCGGGTCGCTCACCGCGCCGTCCTGCAGGTTGTTCATGGCGCGCTCGAATTCGGGCACGGTTTCGCCGGGGCTGATCCAGCCGAGATCGCCGCCTTGCGAGGCCGAGCCGTCCTGCGAGTACGTGCGCGCGAAGTTGGCGAAGTCGCCGCCCGCGGCCACTTGCTGCTTAATATCGAGCAGCTTCTGGCGCGCGCTCGCTTCCGACATGCCGTCCGACACGCGCAGCAGAATGTGGCGCACATGCGTCTGCACGAGCTTCGGCGCATCGGCCGCGGTGCCCTCGCTCGCGCGACGTTCCACTAGCTTCACGATCTCGAAGCCGCCGTCGGTGCGCAGGAGCGTCGGCACGACCTGGCCCGGACGCAGCCCCGACACCGCCGAGACGATGCCCGCCGGCAGCGTGCCGGGCGCGCGAAAGCCGAGGTCGCCGCCCTTGCTGGCGTCGGTGTCCTGCGAGTTCTGCTTGGCGAGCTTCGCGAAATCTTCGCCGGCCTGCGCCTGCTTGAGCACGGCGTCGGCCTTCGCCTGCACGGCCGCGACTTCCGAATCCGGCGCGTTCGACGCGAGCTTGAACATGATGTGCTGCAGATGCAGGTCGCTCGCGTTACGCGCGCCCGGCCCGCGCTGGCTGGCGATGTAGTTCGCCACTTCGCCGTCCGATACGGTGATCTTGCTGTCGACTTCCTTCTCGCGCAGCTTCGAGAGCGTGAGTTCGGTGCGCGCGTCGCGCATGAACGTCGCCCACGGCACGCCTTGCGCCTCGATGCGCGAGCGATAGACGTCGAGCGTCATTTGGTTCTGCTGCGCGAGGCGTTGCAGCGTGCGATTGACGGTGGCGTCGTCGATCACGATACCGTCCTCTTTCGCCTTCTGCAGCTGGATGCGTTCGAGCACCATCTGGTCGAGCACCTGCCGGCGCATCTGTTCGATGGGCGGCACAGGCGCGTTCTGCTGCTTGAGCCGCTGCACGATCAGGCTCGTGCGCTCTTCCAGCTCGCGCTGCGTGATGACGCCGTCGTTCACCACCGCGACGACGGAATCCGCCACCTGCACATTCGGGTTCGACAACGCCTGCGCACCGGCCGGCGAACTCACCATCAGCGCCGCTGTCAGCGCGCTCGCGGCCATCGCCGTCGATCGAAACAGTTTCATGTTTGCCACAGATACTCCATCAAATCCTGACTTGACCCATTCGTGCGCTGTGCGCTTCTTTGGCGTTGTGGTACGGCTTGTCACTCGTAGTCGCTGAAGCGGGCGAGCGGCGGAGCAGACGGCGGCGGCGGCTGGTAGCCCTGAACGCTCGCGCGGAACGCGCTGACGAGACCGTTGTCGACCTTCGACAAACCCTTGAACGTGATCTGCGCAAGCACGCGCGTACCCGACGAAGGCTGGCCGCTCGTGTTCACGCCGTTGGCGTAACGCTGCGCGCCGAAGCCGAGCGCCCAGCAGTCGGCATCGTACTGGAAGCCCACGAGGCCGTCGACGAGCCGGTGGCCGGCAAGATCATAATTGACACGCGCGACGGCATAGAGACGGTTCGTGAGCGGCCATTCGCCGGACACCAGCAACTGGTTGATCGGCTCGTTGACGAGCGTGGTCTGGTTCGAGCGCGTGTACCGGTAGCCGACGTTGATGACCTTTCGGTCCGCCGGACTGAACGCGAAGCCGACGCTCGTGCGCACGAGCTGGTTATTGTCGACATTATATTGGAACGCAGTTTCCGAAGCGAAACCAGCGCCCAGCTTGATGGCCGCGCCGGCGATCAGGTCCGAGTGCTTGGCCTCGTTGATCGGCTGGTCCTGGCTGATCGTGACGCGCTGGCTCGTGAAATAGTATTGCTGCGCGATCACGAAACGCGCGCGCTCGTCGCCCGTCGCCGGGTTGATGAAGCGCGTGGTCAGCCCGGCCGTCAGGCGGTTCGCATCCGCGATGCGGTCGTTACCGACGAACGTGTTCGGCGTGTAGATTTCCGCGAGCCCGAAGTCGGCTTCGGCGGTATCGAAGATCGGCGCGAAATTCTGGTTGCGATACGGCGTGTAGACGTAATAGAGCCGCGGTTCGAGCGTCTGAATGTAGTCCTGCCCGAAGAGCCGCACGGAACGGTCGAACACGAGCCCCGTATCGAGACTGACCGTGGGAATCGACTCGGTGAAGTTCTTCGGCTGCCCGGCCGGCGTCAGCGGCTGGCCCGGGATCGGGCCGGTCGCGATGTGGCTCAGGTCGTATGACGCGAAGTGCCACTGAACCTTCGGCGTGAAGAAATAGCCCGGCGCGTTGATCCCGTAACTCACGTACGGGTTCAAATACATGCGCTGACCGTCGGTCGCGCCTTCCTGCGTGATCGTGAAGCGCGTGAAGTCCGCTTCCGCGCCGTAATCGAAGCCACCGACGTTGTACTTGTTGTACTGCACGTTCAACTGCGGCTCGCGCGCGTACGGCGGAATCGACGGCTGCAGCGTCTGCCAGCGTTGCTCGCGGGCGAGCACGGACCACGGCCCGTTGTTGTACGTGAGCCCGGCTTCCTGCTGATACAGCAACTGCGTGCCGTTCAGGAACTGATTCGACGCGTTGCCCAGGTCTTCCGGATACTGATCGTCCGAAACTTTGTTGTAATTGACGTAGCCGCCAAAGCCGCCGCCGAAGTTCTGCCGATGCTGCCAGAAAATCGCATAACGGTTCGTGTGCGTTTCGCGGTCGTTCGGCAGATAGTCGACCGTGAGCGAGCCCGAGTACGTCGGCGAGAGATAGCGATAGTTCGCTTCGCCGAGCACGCCGCGCCGCGACATGATGCGCGGCGTGACGGTCAGATCGCGGTTCGGCGCGATGTTGAAATAGTACGGGATCGTGGCTTCGAAGCCGGTCGTCGAACTGAGCGAGAACGTCGGCGGCAGAAGGCCGCTGCGGCGGTCGCCCGTCAGCGGAAACGAGAGCCACGGGCTCGCGAACACAGGCACGCCCTGGAAGAACAGCACGCCGTTATGCGCGATGCCTTCTTCCGAGCCGGTATCGAAATCGAACGACGAGCCCTTGATGTACCACGCCGGATTCGTGTCGCACTGGCAGGCGGTGTAGGTGCCGTGATCGACGCGCGCACGCTCGTTGTCGATCAGATCGATGCGCTCCGCGCTGCCCGAGCCGCCCGTCAGATTGAAGTGGTACTTCGGGTTCGTCATAAACCCTTCGTTCGAATCCACTTTCAGATGCGCTTCCGGACCGACGAACGACACGCCGTTGTTGATGAGCCTGACATGACCGAAAGCATCGGCCATGTCCGTGTCCTGGTCGTAATGCAGCGCGTCGGCCTTGATGACCGTGACCGTGCGGCGCACTTCGGCCGAGCCTTTCGCCGCCATGTCCTCGTCGGACGTGCCGGTGGCCTTGTCGCCGAGCAGGAAGGTCGTGGGTTGCTGACCGCTTTTGAGCGGCCGTTCCTGCAACTGCGGCGCGAGACGCAGGCTGTCGGGACCGTCGATCGGCTGCGCGTCGGCGGCCGGACCGGCGAGCTGCGCATGCGCGAGAGCGGGCATCAGGCCCGGCACGGAAAGCAGCGCGGCGACGAGCCGCCGCCGGCGTGGCTGTGCGTCGCCTTGAATCTTCGATGCGGGAAACTGTCGTGGCGGCATGTATGGGTGGCGGTTCGATCCCGTTCGCGTCGGACGCGCTCGATGCCGCCAAGTGAGCGGCCGCGGTTCGCCCGCGTCATTGCCGGAGTGAATTCGACGGTCCGTGGCTAGGCAGGGACGACACTCGATCGAACGATGACGCGGCACGGTCGTCGGCGCCTGGCGCCAGGCGCGAACAGATAGCTCAAGGATCGCTTAAAAAAGTCGTGGGGTATTATATGGCAAGATGTTTTGCCTCTCGAATTTATGACGCACAATCCCGCCGACACCCGCTTCGAGCAACTCCGTTCCTGGCTTCAGACTTTCGCCGAAACGTATCGGCTGAATCTGGACAGCCTCGCCCCCGCCTCCGCCGACGCCAGTTTTCGCCGCTATTTCCGTCTCGACTGCGATTCGGCGCACGGCAAGACGCTGATCGCCGTCGACGCTCCGCCGCCGGAAAAGTGCCGCGAGTTCGTGCAGGTCGCGGGTCTGCTAGAGGCGGCGAACGTGCATGTGCCGAAGATCCTGCAAACGGATTTCGACGTCGGCTTCATGCTCGTCACCGATCTCGGCACGACCACGTACATGTCCGTGCTCGACGAGAAGAACGCGCGGCCCTTGATGCGCGCGGCCATCGACAGCCTGATCCGCTTTCAGAAGACAGCGCGCGAGGGCGTGCTGCCGCCGTTCGACGAAGCGTTCCTGCGCCGCGAGATGGAACTGATGCCGGAGTGGTTCATCGGCCGCCATCTGGGCCGCGAAGTGACGGCGGACGAACGCAAGACGCTCGACGACACATTCACGCTGCTCGCACAAAGCGCGCTCGCGCAGCCGCAGACGTTCATGCTGCGCGATTTCATGCCGCGTAATCTGATGGTGAGCGAGCCGAATCCCGGCGTGCTGGATTTTCAGGACGCGGTGTACGGGCCGATCACATACGACATGGCCTCGCTCATGCGCGACGCCTTTATCAGCTGGGACGAGGAGTTTCAGCTCGATTGCATCGCGTATTACTGGGAGCGCGCGAAGAAGGCAGGGCTGGATGTCGATCTAGACTTCGGCGAGTTCTACCGTCAACTGGAATGGATGGGCCTGCAGCGGCACATCAAGGTGCTGGGGCTTTTCGCGCGCATTCATTATCGCGATGGCAAGTCGCACTATTTGGCGGATCTGCCGCGTTTCATCGGTTATGCGCGTAAGGTCGCGGAGCGTTATGCGCCGCTCTGGCCGTTCGCGCGCCTGCTCGATTCGCTCGAAGGCCGCGCCGTCGAAGTCGGCTACACGTTCTGATTCCCCATTTCGGCATGACCCAACACCTGAAGACGGCGATGATCTTCGCCGCCGGCCGCGGCGAGCGCATGCGCCCGCTCACCGATACATGCCCGAAGCCGCTGCTCGAAGCGGGCGGCAAGCCGCTCATCGTCTGGCAGATCGAGCGGCTCGCGGCGGCGGGCGTCGAGACCATCGTCATCAATCACGCGTGGCTCGGCGCGCAGATCGAAGCGGCGCTCGGCGACGGATCGCGTTGGGGCGTCGAGTTGCGCTTCTCGCCCGAGGGCGAGGCGCTGGAAACGGCGGGCGGCATCGCGAAGGCGCTGCCGTTGATCGGCAAAGGCGTGTTTATCGCGGCGAGCGGCGACGTGTTCTGCGATTTCGACTACGCCACGCTGCGGGACCGCGCCGACGAACTCGCGCGCAGCGAACAGCCGGGCCTGCATCTCGTGATGACGCCGAATCCGCCGTTTCATCCGAACGGCGATTTCGCGCTGATCGACGGCAAGCTCGCGCTCGATGGCTCGCCGCGCTACACGTTCGGCAACATCGGTCTATACGACACGCGCATGTTCCTCGATCTCGCGCCCGGCACGCGCCGCGCGCTGACGCCCTACTATCGCGAAACCATCGCGCAAGGACGCGCGACCGGCGAACTGTACGAAGGCCGCTGGGAGAACATCGGCACGCCGGAGCAGCTTCAGTCGCTGGACGAGGAGCTTCGCGCCCGCTGAGTGTCCCGGAATGGGACGCATCCGATGGTAAAATGCGCGGTTCTTCCGTCTTTTCCCTCCAGCCGCACGCCGCTGCCGACACGTCACCATGTCCGATACCCGCCCCGATACCCTCTTTGCGCTCACCGCGCTCTCGCCGCTCGACGGCCGCTACGCCGCCAAAACCGAAGCCCTGCGCGACTGGCTTTCCGAAGCGGCTTTCATGCGTCATCGCGTCACGGTCGAGATTCACTGGTTGATCGCGCTGTCGCGTGCGGGTTTCGCCGAAGTGCCGCGCTTTTCCGAAGCCGCAGAGCAGTTCCTGCTGGGCCTCGTCAGCCGCTTCACCGCGCACGATGCGGCGCGCATCAAGGATATCGAACGCGTCACGAATCATGACGTGAAGGCGGTCGAGTACTGGCTCAAGGAGTCCGTCAAAGGCCAGCCGGAACTGGAGCGCGCAAGCGAGTTCATCCATTTCGCTTGCACGTCGGAAGACATCAACAACACGTCGCACGGGCTGATGCTCGCGGGCGCTCGCGAACACGTGATCCTGCCCGCGCTGCGGTCGGTGCACGAGCGCCTCGTCAAGCTCGCGCACACGCATGCCGAACAGCCGATGCTCTCGCGCACGCACGGCCAGCCCGCCAGCCCGACGACGCTCGGCAAGGAAATCGCGAACGTCGCGGCACGCCTGTCGCGTGCGATCGAGCGTATCGCGCATGTGCCGCTGCTCGGCAAGATGAACGGCGCGGTCGGCAACTACAACGCGCATCTGTCGGCGTATCCGGAGTTCGACTGGGAAGCGTTTTCAAAGGATGTCGTCGAGAACCGGCTGAAGCTGACGTTCAATCCGTACACGATCCAGATCGAGCCGCACGATTACATGGCCGAACTGTTCGACGCCGTCGCGCGCGCGAACACCATCCTGCTGGACCTCGACCGTGACGTCTGGGGCTACATCTCGCTCGGCTACTTCAAGCAGCGCACGAAGGCGGGCGAAATCGGTTCGTCGACGATGCCGCACAAGGTCAATCCGATCGACTTCGAGAACTCGGAAGGCAATCTCGGTCTCGCGAACGCGACGCTGCGCCACCTCGCCGACAAGCTGCCCATCTCGCGCTGGCAGCGCGATCTCACGGATTCGACCGTGCTGCGCAACATCGGCGTCGCGTTCGGCTATTCGCTGCTCGCGTATGACGCGCTGATCCGCGGCCTCGACAAGCTCGAAGTGAACGCCGCGCGCCTGAACGAAGACCTCGACAACTGCTGGGAAGTGCTCGCGGAGCCGGTGCAGACCGTGATGCGCCGTTACGGCATCGAAAATCCGTACGAGCAACTGAAGGAACTAACGCGCGGCAAAGGCATCACGCGCGAGGCGCTGCAAGCGTTCATCGGCGGTCTCGCGATTCCGGCCGACGCGAAGCAACTGCTGCTCGACATGACGCCGGCGTCGTATATCGGCAAGGCGGCGGAACTGGCGAAGCGCATCGCGTAACGCGGCCGCTACGCAATGAAAGAAGCCCCACGCTCTCGCGAGCGCGGGGCTTTTTCTTTACGGCACGATCAGCGCGTTTTGAGCTTCTCGATCACGTCATCGACGATCTGCTCAGGCGTCTTCTCGATGCTCTCGATGATCGCCTCGTCCTCACCCGGTTCTTCGAGCGTGTTGAGCTGGCTCGTCAGCAGCGACGGATCGAAGAAATGCCCGGTGCGCGTTTGCAGGCGCTCCTGCAGCGTCTCGAAGGTGCCGTGCAAATAGACGAAACACACGTCCTTGTCGCCGTCGCGCAAGATATCGCGGTACGAGCGCTTGAGCGAAGAACACGTGAACACCGCCGTTTCGCCCGCGCGCTGCTTCTCTTCGATCGCCGCGCGTATGGTCTTGAGCCAGGGCCAGCGGTCCTCGTCGGTCAGAGGAATGCCGTGGTGCATCTTTTCCTTGTTGGCGGCGCTGTGAAAAGCGTCGCCATCCGTGAACGGACAGTGAAGGCGCTCCGCCAGCAATTCGCCGATTCGGGTCTTACCGGCGCCCGACACGCCCATCGCGATGAGAATCATCTAAAACTCCTTACACGACCGTCGCGAGTGCGAGGGTCAAACCGAGTCCCATCAGGGAAATGATGGTTTCGAGCAACGACCAGGTCTTGAACGTCTGTCCGACCGTCATCCCGAAATACTCTTTGATCAGCCAGAAGCCGCCATCGTTCACATGCGAGAAGATGAGCGAGCCCGAGCCCGTGGCCAGCACCAGCAGTTCCGGGCTGACGTGCCCGCCCGCCGCGGCGGCGACCGGCGCGACGATGCCGCACGCGGTCGTCATCGCGACCGTAGCCGAACCCGTCGCCAGACGAATGAGCGCGGCGACGAACCAGCCGAGCAACAGCGGCGACAGGTTCGCCGACGACGCCGTCGAGACGATCTGCTGCGAGATGCCGCTATCGCGCAGAACCTGACCGAAACCGCCGCCCGCGCCCACGATCAGCGTAATGCCTGCGATCGGAGCAAGACACTCGCCGCAGAACTTCTGAATCTGCTCGCGGTTGAAGCCCTGTTTCGCGCCGAACGTCCAGAAGCTGACCAGCACGGCAATCAAGAGCGCCATATCCGACTGGCCGATGAAGCGCAGCAGATTGTTCGGCAAGCTCTTCGGCGCGAAAATCAGGTCCGCCCAGCTTCCGACCAGCATCAGAATGACCGGCAGCAAGATAGTGAACAGCGTGATGCCGAAGCTCGGCAAATCACGCTTCTTCTCGGTGTCGCCATGCTTTTGCGTGAACTGATCGGCGAGCGCATTGGCATCCGGCAGCTTGACGTACTTGTGGATCATGAGCGCGAAGAGCGGACCTGCGACGATCGCCGTCGGCACGCCGACGATCAGACCGTAAGCGATGGTCTTGCCGATATCCGCGTGGTACGCCTGCACGGCGAGCAGCGCGGCCGGGTGCGGCGGAATCAAACCGTGCACGACCGACAGACCGGCGACCATCGGCAGACCGATCAGCAGCAGCGACTTGCCGGTTCGTCTCGCAACGTTGAACGCAATCGGAATCAGCAGCACGAAACCGACTTCGAAGAACACCGGCAAACCGACGATGATCGCGACGACCATCATCGCCCAATGAATGTTCTTCTCGCCGAACAGATTGATGAGCGTATTCGCGATTCGCTCAGCGCCGCCGGATTCGGCCATCATCTTGCCGAGCATGGTCCCCAGACCGACCACGACCGCAATATGGCCGAGCGTGTTGCCGTTGCCGGTTTCGAACGACTTGACGATTTTGTCCATCGGCATGCCGACCGCGAGGGCCAGCAACACCGACACGATCATGAGCACGAGGAACGGATAGACCTTGTAGCGGGCGATCATCAGGATCAGAACCGCGATCGCGATCACCGCGTAGAGCAGCAACATGCTCCCGTGGACGGCTGGCATAACGCCTCCTTGATTTTGTTGAGATTATTTGCGCTGTCCGTGCGTTTGCCGTCGCTGCCCGGCTTCGTTGGGCAATGTCCGGCAAGCGCGCGCACGGCGCGGACGAACCGAATTCTACTGGTAAGCGGGAGATGCGTCGGTAAACGGCAGCCGACGCAACGTTCGCTCCCAAAAGCAAAAAACCGACGCTCGGGGGAGCGTCGGTTTTTTGAGATTGCTTCTGCATTCAAGCAGCCGGTCTGGCCGCTGTGCGCGGATCGCCGCACCGGAAAGTCATTTGGCGTGGATTGCCGCCGCCGGGAACGCTATCGACGGCTTGCGCCACGACGACCTGTTGTTCCTTGCAGATCTTCGCAGCGGCTGCCGTGCACGCGCTCTGCGATTCGAAAACACCCGAGCACGTCACGCGATACGCGCTCGGTTCTCCGGCGATGTTGACTCTGCGGGCGGTGTAGGTCATGCCCGTATCCGTCGAGCAGGCCGAGAGCACGCCGGCGCATACGAGCGCGGTGATAAGAAGTTTGGACATCTTGATTTCGTCAGTTCATGCGAGTGGCTGGTTAGCGACGGTAAGCAACCGGGCGATCGCGCATCATTGGTGATCGCCCGGTCTGCCCGAGTTTCCTCGAGCCGCTGGTTACCAGCGATACGACGCGTTCGCGCTGTACACCGTGCCGTTGCGGCTCGTGCCTGCACCCGCCTTCAGCACGAGGTTTTGCGTGACGCGCAGATTCAGCGCGACGGCCGCAGCCGCATAGCCCTGGTACGAGGCACCGCCCACACCGACGGACATTCTCTTGTCCTGATCGATGTTCGGAACCATCGCCAACGCCGTGGCAGCGGCAATGCCCGAGTACGCGCTGCGGCCGATGCTGTTCACCTGGTTCTGCATGTCACTCACGGCGCCATCGGTGTAGCTGTTGGCCTGCGACACCGCGTCGTCCAGCTGTTTGACGTTGACCATGTCCGTGTCTTGCGTGCCCGCAGCCACGTTCGTGATCTGACGCTCGTTTCCAGCCGAACCGACCGACACCGTCTGCGCACGATCCGCCACCGAGCTGGCGCCCAGAGCAACGGAGTTGTCCGCCGTCGCCTGGCTGTTCGCGCCGATCGCCGTGGCGTAATTGCCGCTTGCAAGCGAGCCCGGGCCATAGGCCGCGGTGTTCATGCCGGTTGCGCGGGCGTTCGCGCCGGCCGCTGTTGCATGCGGGCCGCTCGCGACAGCCGCTTCGGTCGTGCGGTCGCCGTTTGCTGCGAAGAGCGGACTGTCGTTCGCGGTCACGTTCTGGATCGAGCTCGAAAGCGCGTCCAGCTGCGCCTTGTTGGCCAGGTCCGTCGGCGCGACGCCGGCTTGCACGCCGTGGATCTGCGTACCGTTGACGCCACCGAGCGTGATGTTACTGTAGTCGGTGGTGCCGTCGACGAGAGTATCGAACGTCACGGCGGCCTTCGTCGCCTTGTCGCCGCCGTCGTACAGACCGGACTGCTTCAACTGGCCCACCGTCGCCACGTCGCTGTTCGCGATACCGTCGGCAATGTTCGTGATCCGCAGCTTGTCCGTCTTGTTGCCGAACGAGACCGTGTTTGCCTGGTCAGCGACCGCGTTCGTCGCCAACGCGACCGAGTTATCCGCCGTTGCCGAAGCATTGCCGCCGATCGCGATGGAGTTCTTGCCCGTCGCCGACGAGTCGATCAGCACCGAGTTGGCGTGGAAGTACTTCATGCCGCCGCCGCTCGTCGCCGTGCTGATTGCGGTCGAGATGCTCGTGACGTCACTCACCGCGGTGCTCACCGTGGTCGACACCGAGTTGATGCTCGTCGACATCGAGCTGATGGTCGTCGACATCGAGTTGACGCCGGTCGAGATCGACGTGGACAGGGAACTGAAGCCCGTCGACAGCGACGACAGACCCGTCGACAGCGAACTGATGCCCGTGGACAGCGAGCTCACACCCGTGGACAGCGAGTTGACGGCCGTCGAGGTCGAGCTCGACAGCGAGCTCACGCCCGTCGACAGCGACTCCACACCGGTCGACAGCGACGTGATCGCCGTCGAAGTCGACGTGGACAGCGAGCTCACGCTCGTGGACATCGAGCTGATGGCCGTCGACGACGAAGTCGACAGCGAGCTGATGCCCGTGGACAGCGAATCGACACCCGTGGACAGCGAGCCGATGGCAGTCGACGTCGAGCTCGACAGCGAGCTCAGACCGGTGGAGAGCGAACTCACCCCCGTGGACAGCGAGTTGACTGCCGTCGAGGTCGAGCTCGACAGCGAACTCAGGCCCGTGGACAGCGAACTCACCCCCGTGGACAGCGAGCTGATTCCCGTCGACGACGACGTCGACAACGAGTTGATGCCCGTCGAGAGCGAATTCACACCGGTCGACAGCGAACTGATCGCCGTGGACGACGAAGTCGACAGCGAGCTCACGCCCGTCGAGAGCGAATCCACACCGGTCGACAGCGAGCTAATGGCCGTCGAAGTCGAGCTCGACAGCGAGTTCACGCCCGTGGACAGCGAACTGATGGCCGTCGACGACGAAGTCGACAGCGAGTTGATGCCCGTGGACAGCGAGCTCACACCCGTCGAGAGCGAATCGACCGCGGTCGAAGTCGAGCTCGACAGCGAGCTGATGCCAGTCGACAGCGAACTGATGCCCGTCGAGAGCGAACTCACGCCCGTCGAGAGCGAGTTGATCGCGGTTGACGTCGAAGTCGACAGCGAGCTCACGCCCGTGGACAGCGAACTGATGCCCGTTGACAGCGAGCTGATGCCCGTCGAGAGCGAGCTCACCCCCGTGGAGAGCGAGCTGATCGCGCTCGACGTCGAAGTCGACAGCGAGTTCACGCCGGTCGAGAGCGAGCTGATGCCCGTGGACAGCGAGCTGATGCCCGTCGAGAGCGAGCTCACGCCGGTGGACAGCGAGTTGATCGCAGTCGACGTGGAGGTCGACAGCGAGCTCACGCCCGTGGAGAGCGAATCCACACCGGTCGACAGCGAGTTGATGGCCGTCGAGGTCGAGGTGGACAGCGAACTCACGCCCGTCGAGAGCGAGTTGACCGCGGTCGAGGTGGACGTGGACAGCGAGCTCAGGCCCGTGGACAGCGAGTTGATGCCCGCCGAGGTCGAGCTCGACAGCGAGCTCAACTGCCCGTGGAGAGCGAGCTCACACCCGTCGAGAGCGAGCTGATCGCGCTCGACGTCGAAGTCGACAGCGAGTTCACGCCGGTCGAGAGCGAGCTGATGCCCGTGGACAGCGAGCTAATGCCCGTCGAGAGCGAGCTCACGCCGGTGGACAGCGAGTTGATCGCAGTCGACGTGGAGGTCGACAGCGAGCTCACGCCCGTGGAGAGCGAATCCACACCGGTCGACAGCGAGTTGATGGCCGTCGAGGTCGAGGTGGAGAGCGAACTCACGCCCGTGGAGAGCGAGTTGACCGCGGTCGAGGTGGACGTGGACAGCGAGCTCAGGCCCGTGGACAGCGAGTTGATGCCCGCCGAGGTCGAGCTCGACAGCGAGCTCAACTGACCGAAGTTCACCGCGTCGTACTGGCTCGTGCCGTTGGCCACGTTGGTCAGCGTCACCGGCGTGGTGGCGCCGACACCGCCGAGCGTCACCTTCGTGTGGTTGTCGTTGTCATACTGCACCGAGTTGGCCACGCCCGTGGAGAGCGAGTTGATCGCCGAAGACGTGGACATCGACAGCGAGTTCACGCCCGTGGACAGCGAGGCGATATCGACCTTGCTATTTGTCGTGCTGAGGCCGGTCGAGACGCTACTGACTGTGCTGCTGACCGTGCTCAGGCCCGTGGATAGCGATGCGACGCCAGTCGACGCAGAAGTCGAGAGCGCACTGAGACCGGTCGAGATGCTGCTAACCGCGCTATTCGTGGTACTGAGTCCGGTCGAGATGCTGCTCACCGCGCTATTCGTCGTGCTCAGGCCGGTGGAAAGGCTGTTGACGGCGCTATTCGTCGTGCTCAGACCGCTTGACAAGGAACTCGTTACCGTCGACAGCGAACTGACCGCGCTGGTCACGGTGCTCAAACCGGTGGAGACGCTGTCAACCTTGCTGCTTACCGTGCTCAGACCCGTCGAAAGGCTGCTCACTGCACTGCCGGCCGTGCTCAAGCCAGTGGACAGCGAGTTCACTCCGCTGTTGGCGGTGCTGAGCCCCGTCGAAAGAGAATTAATGCCGGTGGATGCCGAAACGGACAGCGAGCTGAGGCTCGTCGAAAGCGTGCCGACCGTGCTGTTGGTCGTGCTGAGGCCGGTCGAGAGACTATTCACCGAGCCATTCACGGTGCTCAGGCCCGTGGAGATACTGCTGACAGCGCTATTTGTCGTGCTAAGGCCAGTGGACAACGAACTTGCAGCAGTAGAAAGGCTGCTCGCCGAACTCGAAACGGTGCTGAGACCGGTCGACAACGAATTCACGCCACTATTCACCGTGACCATGCCCGTTGACAAGCTGTCGACGCGACTGCCGGTCGTGCTCAGGCCAGAGGACAGTCCGCCCACGACCGTGGATAGCGAGCTAACCGAACTATTGGTCGTGCTAAGTCCGGTCGACAGACTGGTGACCGTGCTGTTGGTCGTGCTCAACCCGGTGGACAGGGAGCTGACTGTGCTCGTCGTTGTACTGAGCCCGGTGGACAAGCTATTGACCGAGCTGTTCGTCGTGCTGAGACCAGTGGAAAGCGAGCTAATGCCGACGGAAGTCGACGCCGAAAGCGACGAAAGGCCCGTCGACAGACTCGTGACAGAACTGGTGAGCGTGCTCACGCCGGTCGAGAGCGAACCGACGTTGCTATTGATCGTGCTGACACCGGTCGAGAGGCTGTCAACCTTGCTACTCGTGGTGCTGAGTCCGGTGGACAGGCTGCTGACCGCGCTATTGGTCGTGCTGAGTCCGCTCGACAGGCTGCTCACCGTGCTGTTGGTCGTGCTGAGACCGGTCGACAGCGAATTGATGCCAGTGGAAGCCGATACCGACAGTGAACTCAATCCCGTCGACACGCTACTGACGGCACTGCTCGTCGTGCTCAGTCCGGTCGACAAACTGTTGACTGTGCTGTTGGTTGTGCTCAGACCCGTGGACAGGCTGCTCACCGAGGTGCTCAGCGAAGCGGTGCCGGTCGACAAGCTGTCGACCGCGCTGTTCGTCGTGCTCAGGCCCGTGGACAGGCTGCTAACGGCGCTGTTGGCCGTGCTGAGGCCCGTGGACAGGCTGCTCACGCCGCTGCTGATCGAGTTGACGCTAGTCGACAGAGAACTGACTGCGCTGTTCGTCGAGCTGAGGCCCGTGGACAGGCTGCTGACCGCGCTGTTGGTCGTGTTCAGGCTCGTCGAGAGGCTGCTGACGGCGCTATTGGTCGTGTTGAGGCCCGTCGAGAGGCTGCTGACGGAGCTATTGACGGTCGATACGCTCGCCGACAAGCTGTTCACGCCAGTGCTTAGCGAACTCACGCCGGCCGAAAGGCTCGTGACCGTGCTGCCGATCGTACTGACGCCGGTCGACAAGCTGCTAACGGTGCTGTTGGTGGTGCTGAGGCCAGTCGAGAGACTCTGGACGCTGCTCGTCACGCCGCTGAGACTAGTCGAAAGCGACGAGAGTCCGGTGGACGCCGAAGTCGAAAGACTGCTGATACCCGTTGAAGCGGAAACCGACAACGAACTCAAGCTGGTCGACAGGCTGCTAACCCGACTGGTCGTCGTGCTAACGCCTGTGGACAACGAATTCACTGCCGTGGACATCGACGACACCGAGGTCGACATCGAGGAAACGCTCGTCGACAGGCTCAATGAAGCGTTGTTCCAGCCAGTCGAAACCGAAGCCATGCTCGACGAGAGGCTCGAGGACGCAGCGGACCAGCCACTCGAGATCGAGCTCATGCTGGTGGAGAGACTCGCCGAGGACGAGCTCCAGGCCACGGATACCCACGCGCATCGTAATGATCTTGCCGCCCTTCTCCCGAAACTTGATCGCCCATTCGCGGTTGAGCTGCGCGCTCATCTCGATCATGACATCGAGCTTGTTCATCGCGGTTTCCATGTCGATCAGCGGCGCGGGCGCATCCACCAGGAAACGCTTCGCATCCTCCGGGCCGCCGTCGCCTCCACCCGTCACGAGATAAGTGGCCTTCACACGCGGCGAGCGTTTCAGCAGCATCACGAGGTAGAGACAGTTCTGGAAAATACCGTTTTCCCAAAGCGACTGCTCGCCTTTGCGAATAAAAATGGATACGCCGATATTGAGCCGTTCGGGCATACCGGATTTCGTTTGCTTGTTCATACGCCGAGCTTCGCCTCGCTGCCTTGAAACAAATTCAGTAACCGGTCGGCAAAGCTGTCCAGGTTTGCTTGATTGAAGGGGTTCACTGAGTCGATGACACGCTGCGCACGAGCGCGATAGTCCGCAAGCGACGCATCGTGCTCCCGCGCTGCGCGCAAGAGCTGCCGCCCTCCCTCCTGTGAATCGAAGCCAGGGTAGTAATAGCCGGCCTCGAGCCAGGGCGAGTTATGCACGAGGGGATAGCCGCCGTATAGCACGTCGAGATAAAGATAATTCTGGTCGTTGCCCCATTGATGGGACACAACGGCATCCGAAAACTGCGACATAAATCCCGCAATATCGTTGCGCCCGTGGAACGTCGCTTTACTGTCCTTGACGATATTCAGGGAATTAGCCATCTGCACGAGCGTCGGATGATCCTTCATATGCAAAGTATTGAGCACATGCATGTGCGAAACACTTGAAGGATCGGTCCGATATGCCTCTTCACAGGCAAGCATCGGGATGCTGGACGTTTTAACGACGGAAATATTCGGCTCAAAGATGGAGACGCGAAAGCCTTGCCGCTGAGAAGCATCGCCGAGCGCCCCGTCCGGGCGCGGCTGATATCCATAATGGAAGCCGTGTTCGCTTATCTCTGCGATGCGCTGCTCGAGAAACTGGGGATGCCATATGAACGGCACCAAATGAACGTCGCACCGGTGCAGCGTGCGCATCATTGGAATGGACAGACGGTCCTTGGACATCAACCAGATCTCGTCATAACGGTCGGGACGCATGACGTGCACCGGTTTGTCGAAAACCGGCGATTCCACCAGCCCCACATACGGCTGGCCGCAACAGTAGTAGACGACCTTCTTTCCACGCGCGCGCATGAGGTCGAGCCACTGCGTGTCGAGCGCACCGCCCATTTCGAAGATGACGTCGACCTGATCTGTGGCGTCGTGGATCCGCATGATGCGCATCCCCTTCGCCGATGCATTCACTTGCGGAGGCAACGCGTTCTGATCACCGACATCGATCAGCGAAACGCTTTCCACGAAAGGTAGCCGCTGCAAAGCCTCCGCCAGAAAGACGACATTCTGGCCGAGACCGTTTTGCCAAATGTTCTGCCCTTGATGCGTGACGACAGAAATTCCGATTCGAATAGTCACAGTTGATTTCTCAGAAATGCCGGATTGCGTATTCGTAAATAAAGCCGCAATGCTTTGCTTGCTCACTGGCAGCGCCGGGTGCGCCGCAGCACGACACATTCGCCGACGGCCCTTAGCAGGAGCGGGAGAAGCGCTAGATCAGGGCGAATGGAACAGCCAACCTACGCTTGAATATATAGAAGATTTTCTAGATTTCCCAGCAATCCGGATATTTATAAGAGTCGTCCTAACGTTTCAGAATTCGCAACGAGGAGACAAGGCGCCGAGTCAAGATAGACGGGAAGGAGACTACCGGCTACGACAGGGCGCTGCAATGGACTGATCGAGTCGGTTGTGTGTTTGCCGGCGACCGGCGGTGGACGTGATCCACGAACTGCCTTCCAACCGCGCCGATATGCTCGCCAATAAGCAGGTAAGGCGATTACTCCAAGCGTATCGGCAGTTAGATAGCGAGATCGCTGATTATTATCATTCTAGTTCTATTCAATTTAAGAACAATCAGCGTTAATTGTATGCGAAGCAACTGCTAGTATGCCAACGCGCATGACGTCAGCGAATCAATTGGGATTAACCGACAGCTACGTCGGCTAGAAGCATTGCTTTGCTTTTGTCATGCTCGCTGCGATCGAGAAGTGTTCGGCTCATGATCGGCACTCAAGAAACGCGAACCGAGCGAACGCTTGATGGAGACGACATATTCTCGCGCATGCAAAACAAACTCTGTGACTAAAGCGAAGAGGTTATTATGATTAAGATCGATCGTAGTGTGCTGGCCCAAGCGCAAATGGCAGGCGGGTCCACCAAGGCAAGTTCGAGTGCGACTTCCTCGACCAATGTGACCATTGATATCTCGCAGGCCCCGGTACACTAACCGGTTCATTGGGCCTTGGCAGGCCGGCGGCCTGCCGTAGACTGAGTGTTCATTCCGGTGCACTGAGTGACACCGGTGTACACAGCGGCCGCATGTGACACGGAATGCGTCGCCGGAGCGCGAAGCACCAGCGCGCGTTCCGCTGAATCCTCCGGGCAGGGCGGCCTTACCTCGTGCGATCCAATGCCGAAGTCGCCGCCATCGGCTTATTTTTGGGGCGCAAGCTCACTCGCAGCCCGCGCTAATCGCGTCACTTCCTCCCAATTCTGCGCAGCAAGCGCAGCCTTCGGCGTCAGCCACGATCCCCCAACACAGACCACATTCGGCTGCGCGAGAAACAGCGACGCCGTCTCCGCCGTAATGCCCCCAGTCGGGCAGAACTTCAGATTCGGGAACGGCCCATAAAACGCCTGGAGCATCGGAACCCCACCCGCCTGCTGCGCGGGGAAGAACTTCACGATCTCATAGCCCAGTTCCATCGCGGTAATGATGTCGCTCGGCGTCATCACGCCCGGCAGCAGCGGCAATCCGGCGTCCTGCGCGGCCTTATGCATGTCTTTGGTCAAGCCCGGCGACACGCCAAACTGCGCGCCCGCTTTCTTGGCCTGCTCGCAATGCTCCGGCTTCGTGATCGTGCCGACGCCGACGACGATGTCCTCGGCGAGTTGGCTCGCGCGTTCGATCGCCCCGATGCCCGCCGCCGTGCGCAACGTGATTTCGAGCACCTTCACGCCGCCCGCATGCAGCGCCCGCGATACGTGTTCGCCCTGCTCGACCGAATCGAATGCGAGCACCGGAATGACCGGGCCCAGACGCACGATTTCGCTTACCGTCTTCATGTGATGCGACTCCTTCTTGTGTGCGGCGACGCTGTCGTCAGACCGCGGGTTTCTGTCAGGTTCGAACTGTCGCTCGATTCGTTAGCGTCCATGCACCATTTGACGATCCGCGTGGCCCGCAGCCGCCGTCGCGCCGCCATCGGTCGACGCGATCTTCGCGCCGATCAGCGGACCGAACACCGACGCGCCCTCCTCGGCCGGCAACGCCGCGCTGCGGAACACGCCGAACAGTTCGCGCCCGAAGCCCACTTCGTTCTCCGCCTGATTCGCCGGCGCTTCGACTTCGCGCGACGCCCATTCGCGCGCATCGATTTCGATGTCGAGCACGCCAGCCGGCGCGTCGATCACCACCACATCGCCGGTGCGCACCTTGCCGAGCGGCCCGTGCAACAGCGCCTCCGGCGACACGTGGATCACGGCCGGCACCTTCCCCGATGCGCCCGACATGCGGCCGTCGGTGACCAGCGCGACATGGAAGCCCTGATCCTGCAACACGCCGAGAAGCGGCGTCAACCGATGCAGTTCCGGCATGCCGTTCGCGCGCGCGCCCTGAAAGCGCACGACCGCGACGAAATCTCGCTTCAGTTCGCCCTTGTCGAAGGCTTCCTGCACTTCTTCCTGCGAATTGAACACGATGGCCGGCGCCTTCACGACGCGATGCTCAGGCGCCACCGCAGAAATCTTGATGACGCCGCGACCCAGCTTGCCCTGCATCAGCCGCAAGCCGCCATCCGGCTGGAACGGCTCGCGAATGCCGCGCAGCACCTTCGTGTCGTGACTTTCAGCGGCGCCATCGACCCATTGCAGCTTGCCGTCGATGAGCTTCGGCTCCTTCGTGTAATGCGACAAGCCGCGGCCCGCGACCGTCTGCACATCTTCGTGCAGCAAGCCGCCTTCCAGCAGATTGCGCACGAGAAACGCCACGCCGCCCGCTGCGTGGAAGTGGTTCACGTCAGCCTTGCCGTTAGGATAGATCTTGGCGAGCAGCGGCACGACCTGCGACAACTCGTCGAAGTCGTTCCAGTCGATGACGATGCCCGCCGCCCGCGCGATCGCCACGAGGTGCAGCGTGTGATTGGTCGAACCGCCGGTCGCGAGCAGCGCGACGATGCCGTTGACGATCGCCTTCTCATCGACCACATGGCCGATCGGCGTGTAGTTGCCGCGCTCGAGCGTGAGATCCAGCACGCGGCGCGCGGCTTCGGCGGTGAGCGCATCGCGCAGCGGCGTGTGCGGATGCACGAACGCCGCGCTCGGCAGGTGCAGCCCCATCACTTCCATCAGCATCTGATTGCTGTTGGCCGTGCCGTAGAACGTGCAGGTGCCGTGACCGTGATACGCGGCGGCCTCCGCTTCGAGCAACGCGTCGCGATTGCACTTGCCGGTCGCGAACTCCTGGCGAACCTTCGCCTTCTCGTCGTTGGTGAGGCCGCTCGTCATCGGGCCGGCGGGCACGAAGATGGTCGGCAGATGGCCGAATTGCAGCGCGCCGATGGCCAGGCCCGGCACGATCTTGTCGCAAACGCCGAGGCACAGCGCCGCGTCGAACATATTGTGCGTGAGCGCGACGGCCGTGCTCATCGCGATGACTTCACGCGAAAACAGCGACAGCTCCATGCCCGCGTTGCCCTGCGTGATGCCGTCGCACATGGCCGGCACGCCGCCCGCGAATTGCGCGATGCCGCCGTGTTCGCGCGCCGCCTGCTTGATGATGTCCGGAAAGCTCTTGTACGGCGCGTGCGCGGAAAGCATCTCGTTATACGACGACACGATGCCGATGTTCGGCTCGCGCACCGCCTTGATCGCGATCTTCTCCTGACCTTCGAGTCCGGCGAAGCCGTGGGCGAGGTTCGCGCAGGACAGCGCGCCGCGCGCGGGGAACTTGCCGTGCGCCGCGTCGATGCGCGCGAGATACGCCGCGCGCGTGGACTTGCTGCGCTCGATCACGCGGTCGGTGACCTTCTTGAGTTGTGAATGCGGGGAAACCATCGAAGCTCCTTGTCTCACTGCGGCGCGCGTGCCGTCGAGTTATGGATTGGACAATTGCGAAGTACGGCGGCTGCGTCGTTGTTGTGTGGCTGGCCGTTTGGCGTCATATTAGTAGAAAAACTACATGGTGACAATGCATCGGACGCGCACTCGTATTCAGCGAACGCCTAAGTCACCGCCTTTACCGGCCGGCGTCTCAGGGAATTCCCTTAGACCATGGCGTATAAACATGTAGTATTTGTACAAACCGATTCATCGGCTATAGTCGCAGGCAAATTCCAGCATAGGCGAGTTTTCCGATGTTGCTGTCCCAAGTCGAAGCAATGCGCGAACAGTTGCGCCCGTCCGAGCGCAAGCTCGCCGATTACGTGCTGGAAGCGCCACGCGAAGTCCTCGACCTTTCGATGACCGATTTCGCAGCCCGAGCAGGCGTCAGCCAGCCGACCATCGCGCGTTTTTGTCAGGCGCTCGGCTTCTCCGGCTTCCGGGAATTCAAGATCCGGCTCGCGCAAAGCGTCGCAGCGGACGTGCCTACGGTCTACCGCGACGTCCGCAGCGACGAACCCGCCGCCGGCGTCGCGGCGAAAGTGCTGGACCGCACGATCGGGGCGCTGATCGCGGTGCGGAACAGCTTGTCGTCGGACAGCGTGGCGGCGGCCATCGCGATTCTGTCGGAGGCTCGGCGCATCGAGTTCTATGGCGCGGGCGGCTCGGGCATCGCCGCGCTCGACATGCAGCACAAGTTTTTCCGTCTCGGCGTGCCGTCAGTCGCGTACGCCGATCCGCATACCTACACGACGTCGGCGGCGCTGCTCGGTCCCGGCGATGTGGTTGTCGCCATCTCGAACACCGGCCGCACGAAGGACATTCTCGATGCGTGCAAATCCGCGCTCAATGGCGGGGCGAAGGTGATCGCGATCACGCACGGCAATTCGCCGCTCGCGCGACTGGCGAGCGTCGGCCTGTTCGCGAATGTCGATGAGGACACGGATATCTTTTCGCCGATGACATCGCGCGTCTCGCATCTCGCAATCGGCGACATTCTGGCGGTGGGACTGGCACTGGCGCGCGGACCGCAACTGGCGGAGAAGCTCGCCGAGGCGAAGGACGTGCTGGAAGGACGCCGGGTGGGAACGTGAGCCGGCGCCGGGCTCACGGAAGAGACATCAGAACGGTTTGATGACCACCAGCAGTGTCGCGCCGAGCAAGCCGAGCACCGGCAGCTCGTTGTACATGCGGTACCACTTGTCCGAGCGCGTGTTCTCGCCACGCTGGAACGTGCGCAGCAGAACGCCGCAATACGCGTGATAGACGATCAGCAATACGACGATGCCGAGCTTCGCGTGCAACCAGCCCTGTCCGCGCCCGATGCCGACGTCCAGCCACAGCCACAGCCCGCACGCGAGCGCCGGCACCGCGATGAACGTCATGAAACGGAAGAGCTTGCGCGCCATCAGCAGCAGGCGCGCGGTCGCTGCCGGGTCCTTCTCCATCGCGAGATTGACGTAAATGCGCGGCAAGTAGAACAGCCCCGCGAACCACGAGGCGACAAGCACGATATGCAGCGATTTGATCCAGAGCATCGTTTGTCTTTGAGTCGTTCTTATTGACGCACTTCGCCGTGGCCCAGCACGACGTATTTCAGCGATGTCAGGCCTTCCAGTCCCACCGGGCCACGCGCGTGCAGCTTGTCGTTCGAGATGCCGATTTCCGCGCCCAGCCCGAACTCGAAACCATCCGCGAAGCGCGTCGACGCGTTGACCATGACGCTCGCCGAATCCACCTCGCGCAGGAAGCGCATGGCGCGGTCGTGATCTTCGGTGACGATCGCGTCCGTATGATGCGAGCCGTACGTGTTGATATGGTCGATGGCCTCGTCCAGACCGTCGACGATCTTCACCGCCAGAATCGGCGCGAGATATTCGGTGCTCCAGTCTTCGTCGGTGGCATCCACGAGCCCGCCGGTCTGCGCCGCTTCGAGCACCTTGCGCGCCGCCGCGTCGACACGCAGTTCCACGTCTTTCGCCTGAAACGCACGCGCGAGCATGGGCAGCGCGGCGTCGGCGACAGCGCGCGCGACGAGCAGCGTTTCCATCGTGTTGCAGGTGCCGTAGCGATGCGTCTTCGCGTTGTCGCAGATCGCCGCCGCTTTCGCGAGATCGGCGCGGTCGTCCACGTACACGTGACAGATGCCGTCGAGATGCTTGATCATCGGCACGCGCGACTCTTCCATCAGCCGGGCGATGAGGCTTTTGCCTCCGCGCGGCACGATCACGTCTACGAACTCCGTCATGGTGATGAGCTTGCCGACCGCCGCGCGATCCGCCGTCTCGACGACCTGCACCGCGTCCTGCGGCAGCCCGGCCGCTCGCAGTCCCTCGCCGATCAGCTTTGCTAGCGCGGTGTTGCACTCCAGCGCCTCGGAACCGCCGCGCAGAATCGTCGCGTTGCCGGATTTCAGGCAAAGCGCGGCCGCGTCGATGGTCACGTTCGGCCGCGATTCGTAGATGATGCCGATCACGCCGAGCGGCACGCGCATCTGCCCGACCTGAATGCCCGTCGGACGGAATTTGAGCCCGCTGATCTCGCCGATCGGATCGGCCAGCGACGCCACTTGCCGCAAGCCTTCGACCATCGTGGCGAGCGCCTTGTCGGAGAGCGTGAGACGGTCGATGAACGCCGCGTCGTAGCCCTTCTCGCGGGCTCGGTCCAGATCGCGCGCATTCGCGGCCTTCAGCGCGTCGCGCTCGCGCTCGATCGCATCCGCCACCGCGACGAGCGCCGCGTTCTTCGCCGCCGTCGATGCCCGCGCCATCGCGCGTGACGCCACGCGCGCGCGGCGGCCGAGATCGGTCATGTAATGGTCGATGTTCATCTGGATCATTCCGTATGCCGGCTGCGAAAGCGCGGCATCAGTGAGATGGGAGTCGCGTCCGGCTGCACGGCCCGACGCGCAAAGAATCATTCTAAGCCGTGTCGCGCCATTAGCGACGCGGTCGCGGCGCTGGCGACGCGCCTTGCGCCACGGCCATCGCCAGTTCGAACATGCCCGCCCATGGATCGGGCGGCGGCTCGCTGCCACGCACGCCCACGCTGCCGGAACTACCCGAGAGCCCTTTGACCTGCCGGTCGAGCCGCGCCGCCAGCGAGAGCGCGCGTTCGAGCGCGTCTTCCGTCACGCGGGAAAGCGCGGGGCCGATCAACCGCTCGCGCGGTCCCCACACGCGGTTTTCGCGCAGCAGCGTCGCGAGCGGCTTGCCCGACGTCACGCCGCGCTTGATGCGCAGGAGCGTGCGCACCTCGTCGACGAGCGCCCACAAGACGAGCACGGCCGCTTCGCCTTCGCCTTTGAGACCGTCGAGCATGCGTGAAAGCCGGCCGACGTCGCCCGTCAGCATCGCCTCGTTCAGCTTGAAAACGTCGTAGCGCGCGACGTTCAGCACCGCGTCGTGGATCTGCTCGAACGTGAGCACGCCTTGCGGATAAAGCAGCCCGAGCTTCTGTATTTCCTGATGCGCGGCAAGCAAATTGCCCTCGACGCGTTCCGCGATGAAAACGAGCGCGCGCCGCCCCTCTTCGCCCGGCGCGACGCGCTGGCCTTGCTGCGCGAGCCGCTGACCGACCCACATCGGCAGCTGCGCCCGGTCGACCGGATCGACCTTCAGCGCGACACCCGCGCCGATGAGCGCCGTGAACCACGCGGACTTCTGCGCTGCCGAATCGAGGCGCGGCAGCGTGACCAAGGTCACGACGTCGGGATTGTCGGCGGCGGCGAGCATCTTCAGCGCCTCGCCGCCTTCCTTGCCGGGCTTGCCCGTCGGGATGCGCAACTCGATCAGCTGCCGGTCGCCGAAGAGCGACATCGACTGCGTCGCGCCGATGAGCGCGCTCCAGTCGAACCCGCGCTCCACCGTGAACACGGTTCGATCCGTGAAGCCGCCCGCGCGCGCGGCGGCCCGGATGCGGTCGCACGCTTCCTGCACGAGCAGATGCTCGTCGCCATAGACGACGTACAGCGCCTTCAGGCCTTTGGCGAGATGCGCTTCGAGCGCGTCGAGCTTCAGTTGCATGGTGGACGGTCGCGCGGCGCGTTACAGCGGCGGCGTGGGCAACGGCGCCCGCGGCGCGATGCCCGGCGTCTGCTCCGCCGGCGTCGGATGCAGCGAACGCACGACCGCGAGCCGGCGCGTCAGCTGATCCACGGCGTCGTTGCGCATGTCGTTGTAGAGCAGCGTGGCTTCCTGCGACTTCGCGAGCGTGTACTGGTTGCTATAGGTCATCGCGCGATTCAGCGCGATGGCGCTAGGCGGAATCAGCACGGTTCCGTCCGCGCCGACGAGCGTATAGCTCAGGTTGTAGACGAGCTCGTACTCCTGGATCACGCCTTGCGAATTGAGGCTGAGTGTGCTGAGACCTTGACCTTCGTTGAGGTAGAGCGTCGCGTCGGGCTTCTCCGAAGGCTTCACGATGACCGTATCGCTTCCGCCCTGCACCATGCGTTCGAGCCGCCCGACCATCTGCGGCGCGCCGCCGCTGATCGCCAGGCGCTTGAAGGCGTAGTCCTGCTCGCCGCGCAATTGGAAGCCGCACGCGGACAGCGCGACCGCGCCGCCCACGAGCGCGAGGAAAGTACGCCGGCTCACGCGCGCCGCGCGATTTTCGACGGCTTTGACGCTCACATCGAATCCCCAGGTTTTGGCCATCAGACCACCACGTTGACGAGACGCCCCGGCACCACGACGATCTTCTTCGGCGCGCGGCCTTCCGAGAACTTTTCGAACATTTCATGCGCGAGCGCCGCCTGTTCGATGGCTTCCCGCGTTGCATCCTTCGCCACGGTCAGGGCGCCGCGCACCTTGCCATTGACCTGCAGCACCAGTTCGATTTCCGCTTGTTCGAGCGCGGCTTCGTCGACCTTCGGCCACGGCGCGTCGAGCAGCGGGCCGAACTCGTCGGCATAACCGAGTTCCGACCACAATTGGAACGTGATGTGCGGCACGACCGGATACAGCACGCGCAGCAGCACGCCGAAGGTCTCGTTCAGCACGCCTTCGCCTGCATTCTTCGCGCTATCGAGCGCGTTGAGCATCTTCATCGCGGCAGACACGACCGTGTTGTACTGCAGGCGGCCATAGTCGAAATCGGCTTGCTTCAGCACGGTGTAAATTTCGCGCCGCAGCGCGCGGTCGGCGTCGCTCAGCTTCGATGCATCGAGCTTGCGATGCTGGCGCAGCGCCTCGGCGTTGTCGTGCGCGAAGTGCCACACGCGGCGCAGGAAGCGACTCGCGCCTTCGACGCCCGCGCCCGACCATTCGAGCGATTGCTCCGGCGGCGCCGCGAACATCACGAAGAGACGCGCGGTATCAGCGCCGTACTGGTCGATGAGCGTCTGCGGATCCACGCCGTTGTTCTTCGACTTCGACATCTTCTCGACGCCGCCGAGCACGACCGGCTTTCCGTCGGCGATCAGCGTCGCGCCTGTCGGACGGCCCTTGTCGTCGTGCGACACGGTGACTTCGAGCGGGTTGTACCAGGTCTTCTTGCCGCTCGCGTCTTCGCGATAAAACGTCTCGTTGAGCACCATGCCCTGCGTGAGCAGATTCTTGGCCGGCTCGCCGAACTTCACGAGGCCCATGTCGCGCATGACCTTGGTCCAGAAGCGCGAATACAAGAGGTGAAGAATGGCGTGCTCGATACCGCCGATGTACTGATCCATCGGCATCCAGTAATCGGTGCGCTCGTCGACCATCGTCGTGGCGTCCGGCGCGCTGTAGCGCGAGAAGTACCACGACGAATCGACGAAGGTGTCCATCGTGTCCGTTTCGCGCTTCGCCGCCGCGCCGCACTTCGGGCACGAGCAGTTCAGGAACGCTTCGGACTTCGCGAGCGGATTGCCCGTGCCGTCCGGCACGAGGTCTTCAGGCAGCACGACCGGCAGATCCTTCTCCGGCACCGGTACGTCGCCGCAGCTCGGGCAGTGGATGATCGGGATCGGCGTGCCCCAGTAACGCTGCCGCGAGATGCCCCAGTCGCGCAGACGCCAGGTGACCTGCTTGTCGCCGAGGTCCTTCGCTTTCAGGTCGGCGGCGATCGCGTCGATCGCTTCCTCGGTGGTCAAGCCGTCGTACTTGCCGCTGTTGACGAGGCGGCCGGCAGTTTTGTCGCCGTACCACTCTTCCCACGCCGCGGTGGAGTAGGTCTTGCCTTCGACGGCAATCACCGGCTTGATCGGCAGATCGTATTTCTTGGCGAACGCGAAGTCGCGCTCATCGTGCGCCGGCACGCCCATCACCGCGCCTTCGCCGTAGGACATCAGCACGTAGTTGCCGATCCACACTTCTACCTTCTCGCCCGTCAGCGGATGCGTGATGAAAAAGCCGGTCGCCATGCCCTTCTTTTCCATCGTCGCGACGTCGGCTTCCGCGACGCCGCCGCGCTTGCATTCCTCGATGAACGCCTGCAAACCGGCGTTGTCGCGGGCAAGACGCGTGGCGAGCGGATGCTCCGCCGCGATCGCCGCGAACGTCACGCCCATGATGGTGTCGGCGCGCGTGGTGAACACGCGTAAGAGTTTCGCCTCGCCGTCGATTTCATACGGGAAGCCGAAGTTCACGCCGAAGCTCTTGCCGATCCAGTTCTGCTGCATGATCTTCACGCGCTCGGGCCAGCCGAGGCCTTCGAGATCGTCGAGCAGCTGATCCGCGTAATCGGTGATGCGCAAGTAATACATCGGAATCTCGCGCTTCTCGACGAGCGCGCCCGAGCGCCAGCCGCGCCCGTCGATGACCTGTTCGTTCGCGAGCACCGTCTGATCGACCGGGTCCCAGTTCACCGTGCCAGTCTTCTTGTACGCGATGCCCTTTTCCAGCATCTTGAGGAACAGCCACTGGTTCCACTTGTAGTATTCCGGCGAGCACGTGGCGACTTCGCGCGACCAGTCGATGGCGAGGCCCATCGACTGCATCTGCTTCTTCATGTACGCGATGTTGTCGTACGTCCACTTCGCGGGCGGCACACCATTGGCCATCGCGGCATTTTCGGCGGGCATGCCGAACGCGTCCCAGCCCATCGGCATCAGCGTGTTGTGGCCGTTCATGCGCAGATAACGGTACATCACGTCGTTGATGGTGTAGTTGCGCACGTGCCCCATGTGCAGCTTGCCCGACGGATACGGCAGCATCGAGACGCAGTAGAACTTGGGCTTGGCCGACGTCTCGGTCGTCCGGTAGACGTCGTTCGCGCGCCAGTTGCTCTGCGCGGCGGATTCGACGTCGGCGGGTACGTATTTATCGTGCATGGTGTGGTGGCTTTACGCTTGATGCTGTGAACGGGCGCGAGCTTCGTTGGGCTTGACCGCGCTGGCTTGCGGTGGCGAATCCAGACGCTGCGTGGTCGACCGGCCGGCGCGACCCGCGCGATGCAACGGCGGAATCGGGCCTGCTCTGATTGACGCGGGACGCGTTGGACGGGCAAAGGGCGATTATACCGTCCGCTCCCCGCGTGTCCTGGATTCGTAAAGCCGCTGGCCGCGCGAATTCAGGGCCATTCGCTGCAAGTGTGCGCGGCGCGCGGTCGTCCGGCAATTCAGCCGAACGGCATAGGCCGAATCCGAGCGTCTCAGCGCGCCGGCACGGGCTGCGTCACGAAACCGATCCGCTCGATTCCGGCCTGCTGCGCCGCGCCCATCACCTGCGCGACGATTTCGTATCGCGTGGCGCTCGACGCCCTCAGATGCAGTTCCGGCTTCTCGGCCGCCTTGCCCGCCGCGGCGAAACGCGCGCGCATGTCAGCGGCGCTGATCGGCGCGTCGTTCCAGTAGAGCTTGCCTCCATCGTCGATGGAAAGCGTGATGGTCTGCGGCGTCTCGCGCGCAGGCTGCGACGAGACCTTCGGCAAATCCAGCCGGATGGCGTGCGTGAAAAGCGGCGCGGTGATGATGAAGATCACCAGCAACACGAGCATGACGTCGATGAGCGGCGTCATGTTGATGTCGGCCATGGGCGAGCCGTTGGGCTTGTTGTCCAGTCCGCCGAAGGCCATCGCGCGCTCCCTATTCTTTCTCGCCGCAAACAAAGGCGTGCAGATCGTGCGCGAAACCGTCGAGTTCCTCGGAGATCTGCCGCACGCAGCGGCCGAGCACGTTGTACGCAAGCACCGCCGGAATCGCGACGACGAGCCCGAACGCTGTCATGATGAGCGCCTCGCCGACCGGAGCCGCGACGTTTTCGATCATCGCCTGCCCGCTCGCCGCAATGCTGCCGAGCGCGTGATAGATGCCCCAGACCGTGCCGAGCAAGCCGACGAAGGGCGCCGTGCTGCCTACCGACGCGAGCAGCACCTGTCCGAATTCGAGCCGCCGTTGCGAGCGCAGCAATGCCTGGCGCAGCGCGCGCAACACCCGCTCGTTGCGCTCGACGCGGGCGAGCAGCGCGCCGGGCACTTCTGCTTCGGACGCCCGCCACGCTGCTTCGGCGAGCGGCAGATACACGCGCTCGCGGTCCGCGCTGCGCAACGCGCCGATGCCGTCTTTCAGCGTCGACGCCTGCCAGAAGCGTTGCAGCGCGCGAGGCCCCTGCCATTTGGCGCGTGCCAGCACCCACACCTTCACGAGCAGGAAGCACCAGCTCGCGAGCGACATGGCGAGCAGCACGCCCGCGACCGCATGCGTGACGGCATCGCCGCTTTGCAGATAGTGGATAACGCCCGTTGCCGCCATCGTCCGTGAACGCCTCAGCGCAAGCCGAGCACGTCTTGCATGTCGAAGAAGCCCTTGTCGTGCGCGGCGAGGAAGCGCACCGCGCGCAGCGCGCCCTGCGCGTACGACAGACGGCTCGCGGACTTGTGCGTGATCTCGATGCGCTCGCCGATGCCCGCGAAGAGCACCGTGTGATCGCCGACGATATCGCCGCCGCGTATCGCCGAGAAGCCGATGGTCGACGGATCGCGCTCGCCGGTCACGCCTTCGCGCGCGTAGACCGCGCAGTCTTTCAGGTCGCGGCCGAGCGCGCGGGCCACCACTTCGCCCATCGCGAGCGCGGTGCCGGACGGCGCATCCACCTTATGGCGATGATGCGCCTCGATGATCTCGATGTCGTAACCCTGCGCGAACTGCTTCGCGGCGAATTCGAGCAGCTTGAGCGTCACGTTCACGCCGACGCTCATGTTCGGCGCGAAGACTACGCCGATCTTGTCGCCCGCCTGCTTCAACTGCGCCTTTTGCTCGTCGGAGAAGCCCGTCGTGCCGATCACCATCTTTACGTTATGACGCAGCGCCGCTTCCAGATGCGTGAGCGTGCCTTCAGGGCGCGTGAAGTCGATCAGATAGTCGGCGTCGGCGAACACGCGCTCGATGTCGTCGGTGAGCGCGACGCCCGTTGTCTTGCCGAGGAACGCGCCCGCGTCCTGCCCGAGTTGCGGCACGCCCGGACGGTCGAGCGCGCCGACGAGTTGCGCGTCGGGGTCGTTGAGAACGGTTTCGATCAGCATCCGGCCCATGCGGCCCGACGCCCCGGCGATGGCGATCTTCATGGCTGTCTCGTGTTGGACCGCGCAGCGAGCGCGGCTGATTGATACGGCGTCACGCGGCGAGCGCCCGCGACGCCGGTCTGTCCGGAAAAGCGCGACGGCGCGCCTTCCCGGCGATGCTTCGCCGCGCTACTGCGGCATGCTGAATTGCGCTTGTCCGCCCGAGTTGGCCGGAGCCGGCGACGTGCTCGCGGGACCGACCGCGCTGCTGTCCGGAATCGTGATCGTCTGCGGCTTGCGCTGCAACTGAATCTGCGAGTTGCCGCCGACGCTCGCCGCGCCGGGCGCCGCGCCCGCGCTTTGCGGCACGTTCGGTCGCACGGACGATTGCGTGCGGCCAGTCGGCATTTCGACTTGCGCCGTCGCGCGATTCGCTGCCTGCGCGGCTTGCTGGTTCGCATCGCCCGCGAAGGCTGCCGCGGTGTTCGGCTGCGTGGACGGCTCGCCGACCGGCGCGGTCACGGTGCTTGCCGACGCCGCCGATGCCGATGCCGCAACCGCTGCGGGCGCCGTTGGCGACTTCGCGACCTTCAGGCCCCGGTCGCCGTCGATCTCGGCGAGCAGTTCGAGGTTAGACGGCAGATTCTCGCCGCCCGACCAGCTCACGACGCGATCGCTCGCGAAGTTCACGATGAAGTCGCGCTGCTGCACGACGGAGGTGGAACCGCGCTTGAAGTAGAACACGTAGTCCCAGCGGTCCGCGTGGAACATGTCCGTGAGCAGCGGCGTGCCGAGCAGTTGCCTGACCTGATCGCGCGACATGCCGACCTGCATCTGGCTCGCCGCTTCCTGCGAAACGAAGTTGCCCTGCACGACCGTGATGCGGTATGGCGTGATGCTCTGCGCGATCTTCTGCGTGACGCTGTCGTACGTCGAGCAACCCGCGAGCAGCGCGGCGAGGGTTGCTGCGATGATGGTTCCCCGCATGCGACGGCTCTCCCTGCAATTCGATAAAAATTTTGAGATCATTTCACCTTTCGCGCTCAGCGCCGATGACACTGACAACGCCGCGCTTCTCGTTCCGCTCTCAGTGCGCTTCTGCGTGACTACTGCGTGGCTATTGCGTAGCTTCAGCGCGGTTTTGCGTACTTTCCGCATGAGATGTCAGGATTCGGAAAAACGCATTACTATGAGAACCTTGAATTGTACTCTAGGGATGCCTAGCCATGACCAATCCCTCCGATCTGAAAAATATCGGGCTCAAGGCGACCCTGCCCCGCCTCAAGATTCTGGAAATCTTCCAGCATAGTCCGGTGCGTCACCTGACCGCTGAAGACGTGTATCGCAACCTGCTCAACGAAGAGCTCGATATCGGGCTCGCCACCGTGTACCGCGTGCTCACGCAGTTCGAGCAAGCGGGCCTGCTGTCGCGAAGCAATTTCGAATCGGGCAAAGCGGTGTTCGAGCTGAACGAAGGTTCGCACCACGATCACCTCGTGTGCATCGACTGCGGGCGCGTCGAAGAGTTCTTCGACGCCGAAATCGAACGCCGCCAGCAGTCCATTGCGAAGGAACGCGGCTTCAAGCTGCACGAGCACGCGCTCGCGCTCTACGGCGCCTGCACCAAGGAAAACTGCCCGCACCGCAAGCACTGAGCCACCCGCGCCCGGCCAGGCGCGCCGCGATTCCAAAACCGCCGTCCATCGGCTTCGATGGACGGCGGTTTCGTTTCGTCCATACCGTCCGCAATTGGCGCCATGGCACTTCCCGCGACAGCCGCGGTCATAGCACCGGCCGTGAGCGATCACTAGCCCTCCGTGGCTTCAATCAGCTTTCCGCGGACCTGCAATCAGCGAACGTCAAAAGGAGTAACGTCGATGGACGTGCAACAACTCGTATCAGAATTTCTGTCTTCGTCGCACGGCGCGCAAGCCACGCAGGCGCTGACCGACCAAGGCTTCAGCCAGGAAGACAGTCAGCAAATGCTTAGTACGGCTGCGGAAACGGCGCACGCGCACGCCGAAGAGCAAAGCCAGGGCTTGCTGGGCGACCATCCCGGCAAGAGCTTCTTCGCGGCGTTCGCGGCAGGACTCGTGCGCGGCGACGGCTTCTTCAAGTCGCTGGAAGATGGCGGCGAAGGCGTGCTGACCGGACGCATCGCGGAATCCATCGGCGCGCGCATGGGCCTCGACCCGGGCACGGCGTCGACCGTTGCGGCGGCCGCGACGCCCTACGTCATATCGTTCCTGCGCGAGCGGTTCGCATAACGCCGCACCAAAAACAAAGCCGCTCCGAGGAGCGGCTTTGTCATTTCAGCGGGGACTGAAACTTACTTGGCGTTCGCGAGGGCGACCGCCGTATCCAGCATGCGGTTCGAGAAGCCCCACTCGTTGTCGTACCAGCTCGACACCTTCACGAGACGGCCCGACACCTTCGTGAGGGTCGCGTCGAACGTCGACGAAGCCGGGTTGTGGTTGAAGTCGACCGACACCAGCGGCGCGTCGTTGTAGCCGAGAATGCCCTTCAGCTCGCCTTCCGACGCTTCCTTCATGATCTTGTTGACTTCTTCCACCGTCGTGTCGCGCGCGGCGATGAACGACAGATCCACCACCGACACGTTGATGGTCGGCACGCGGATAGCGTAGCCGTCCAGCTTGCCGTTCAGCTCCGGCAGCACGAGGCCGACCGCCGACGCAGCGCCGGTCTTCGTCGGGATCTGGCTGTGCGTGGCCGAGCGCGCGCGGCGCAGGTCTTCGTGATACACGTCGGTCAGAACCTGGTCGTTCGTGTAGGCGTGGATCGTGGTCATCAGGCCGTTGACGAGGCCGATCTTGTCGTTCAGCGGCTTGACGAGCGGCGCGAGGCAGTTCGTCGTGCACGATGCGTTCGAGATGACCGTGTCCGATGCCTTCAGCACGTTGTGGTTCACGCCGTACACGATGGTCGCGTCCACGTCCTTGCCGCCCGGCGCGGAAATGATGACCTTCTTCGCGCCGCCCTTGATGTGCGCGCTCGCCTTTTCCTTCGTCGTGAAGAAACCGGTGCACTCCATCACCACGTCGACGTTCAGCTCGCCCCACGGCAGTTCGGCCGGGTTGCGGTTCGCCAGCACGCGAATCTTGTCGCCGTTGACGACGAGGTAGTCGCCGTCCACCGACACGTCGCCGGGGAACTTGCCGTGCGCGGTGTCGTACTGCGTCAGGTGCGCGTTCGTCTTGGCATCGCCGAGATCGTTGATGGCGACGATCTCGATGTCGTGCTTCTTGCCGTTCTCGTAGAAGGCGCGCAACGTGTTGCGGCCGATCCGGCCGTAGCCGTTGATTGCAACGCGAATCGTCATGGTCTATCTCCTTGGCTTAAAAAAACCTGCTTCGCTGCACGCGGATGCTTACGCGGCCAGAACGGCCTTCGCCGTTTCGACGACGTGCTCCACCGTGAAGCCGAAGTGCTTGAAGAGCGCACCGGCCGGCGCGGACTCTCCGAACGTGTCGATGCCGACCACGCCGCCTTCGAGGCCCACGTACTTGCGCCAGAAATCCGTCACGCCCGCTTCGATCGCTACACGCGCCACGCCCTTCGGCAGCACGCGCTCACGGTACTCGGCGTCTTGCTTGTCGAAGAGGTTCGTGCAGGGCATCGAGACGACGCGCGCGCCGATGCCTTCTTTCGCGAGCGCCTCGACGGCCTGCATCGCGAGCTGCACTTCCGAACCCGTCGCGATCAGGATGATTTTGCGCGCGGGAATGTCGTCGTTCCAGTCGACGAGCACGTAGCCGCCCTTCGCGATGTTCGCGATCTGAATGTCGTTGCGCGGCGAGAACTGCAAGTTCTGGCGGCTGAAAATGAGCGTCGACGGGCCTTCGTGTTCGATCGCGTGCGTCCACGCGACGGCCGTTTCCACGGTATCCGCCGGGCGCCACGTCTGCAACTGCGGAATCAGACGCAGGCTGGAGACGTGCTCGACCGACTGGTGCGTCGGACCGTCTTCGCCGAGGCCGATGGAATCGTGCGTGAAGACGAAGATCGAGCGCGCTTTCATCAGTGCGGCGACGCGCAGCGCGTTGCGGCTGTAGTCCGAGAACGTCAGGAACGTGCCGCCGAACGGACGAAAGCCGCCATGCAGCGCAATGCCGTTGATGGCCGCGCTCATGCCGAATTCGCGCACGCCGTAATTGATGTGATTGCCCCACTGGATGCCCGCGTGGCCCGCGTTGGCGTTTTCCGCGTCGCCGGCGGCGCGCACGGCTTTCGACGCCTTCCAGTTCGTGAGATTCGAGCCGGTCAGGTCGGCCGAACCGCCGAGCAGTTCCGGCAGCGCGGCGGCGAGGCCTTCAATGGCTTGTTGCGATGCCTTGCGCGTCGCGACGGTTTCCGCACGCTGGTTCGCGTCCTCGATGATCTTCGCGGCGCTCTGCTTCCAGTCGGCGGGCAGTTCGCCCTTCATGCGGCGCGTGAACTCGGCGGCCTGTTCGGCGTACTTCGCGCGATAGGCGTCGAACGCCTTGTTCCAGTCGCCTTCCACGCGCGCGCCCTGCTCCTTCGCGTCCCACGCCGCATAGACTTCCTGCGGAATCACGAACGGCTCGTACTGCCAGCTGATGGCCGCGCGCGTGGCCGCGATCTCGTCGCCGCCGAGCGGCGCGCCGTGCGCGTCGTGGCCGCCCGCCTTCGTCGGCGCGCCCTTGCCGATGACCGTGCGGCAGCAAATGAGCGTCGGCTTGTCGGATTGCTTCGCCTGCGCGATGGCGGCATCGACTGCGTTCACGTCATGGCCGTCCACGGCGCGAATCACGTTCCAGCCGTACGCCTCGAAGCGCTTCGGCGTGTCGTCGTGGAACCAGTGCTCGACGTGGCCGTCGATGGAAATGCCGTTGTCGTCGTACAGAGCGATCAGCTTGTTCAGCTTCAGCGTGCCCGCGAGCGAACAGGCTTCGTGCGAGATGCCTTCCATCAGGCAACCGTCGCCCAGGAACACGTACGTGTGGTGGTCGACGATCTTCGCGTCGGCCTTGTTGAACTCGGCGGCGAGCAGCGCTTCGGCGAGCGCCATGCCGACCGCGTTGGCGACGCCCTGGCCGAGCGGGCCGGTGGTCGTCTCGACGCCCGGCGTGATGCCCACTTCGGGATGGCCCGGCGTCTTCGAATGCAACTGGCGGAAGTTCTTGATCTCGCTCATCGGCAGGTCGTAGCCGGTGAGGTGCAAAAGCGCGTACAGCAACATGGAGCCGTGACCGTTCGACAGGACGAAACGATCGCGGTCGAACCAGTGAGGATTCGACGGGTTGTGCTTCAGATGGCGCGACCACAGCGCGACGCCGATCTCGGCCATGCCCATGGGCATGCCGGGGTGACCGGAGTTGGCTTGTTGCACGGCATCCATGGCGAGCGCGCGAATTGCGTTGGCCATGAGGGCGGTCGGGCTGGAAGTCGGGATCGTCATGTCGGGTGTCGGCGGCTACGGAAGCAGTGAGGCAGTGCGTCGAGGCAGTACGTCGAAGCAGTGCTGAAATGATCCACGGTGCTTCTTGACGCTGCGTCTGACCGGTACTTCGCACCGGACGCCGGACCCGCGGCACACCGCGTTTTCAGTACCGGAACGACGAGAAACGACGAGGATCGGGAGGCGGTCATTCTAACAGACCGGTCCGATCGACAGGCGTGCGACACGGCGCCGAACGTGCGGCTTCCAGCGTTCGCGGGCATGTTCCGTGCAGCCGGGCGAAGCCGTTCATCGCGTCATCAGGCGGCGTCGCGCCGCGGGCGGTTCGCGCCTCATGGCAAAATGCCCCTCACTGGTACGAGCAAAAGGCTTCAAGGAGTGCTTTCGATGACTGACCCTCGCCCCGCCGACGTCCCCTGGCTCACGCCCTATCTCACCGTGCGCGATGCGCGCGTGAGCATCGGGTTCTACGAGAAGGCGTTCGGCTTCGCGGTACGTGACAGCGTGAACGACGACGGCACCATCATCCACGTCGAGATGACGTATCGCGGGCAACTGATTCTGATGTTCGCGCCGGAGGGCGCGTACGGATCGCAGGCGCGCACGCCGAAGACCGCGGGCCAGATGGCGCCGCAGTCGTTCTATCTCTACGTCGACGATGTCGATGCCACCTTCGCGCAGGCGCTCGCCGTCGGCGCAAAGGCGCTCATCGAGCCGCAGGACCAGTTCTGGGGCGACCGCTTCGCGCAGATCGAAGACCCGGACGGCTATCGCTGGGCGATTGCGCGCCACCTTCGTTGAACTCGCCGCAAGGCGCTATCCGCGGACCGAGCGTCCGTGATCGATCTCCATGCCACGCTTTTTCGTTGACGGCCCGCTCGCGGCGGGTCAGACCATGTCTCTCCCCGACGACGTCGTGCGCCACGTGCACGTGCTGCGCTTGCAGAACGGCGACGCCGTCACGCTCTTCGACGGCACCGGCGGCGAGTATCACGGCGTGCTCGTCGAGATCGGCAAACGCGCGGCGCTCGCGCGCATCGACGCGCACAGCGAACGCGAAGCGGAGCCGCCGTATCGCGTGACGCTCGCGCAGGGCGTCGCGGGCGGCGACAAGATGGACTGGCTAATCGAGAAGACGGTGGAACTGGGCGTCGCGCAGATCGTGGCGCTTACGGCCGAGCGCGGCGTCGTGCGGCTCGCGGGTGAGCGCGCGCTGCGGCGTCAGGCGCACTGGCAGGCGCTCGCGCGCGCGGCGTGCGAGCAGTGCGGGCGCAATCGCGTGCCGGAAGTGGCCGCCCCGCGCGACCTGAGCGCGTGGCTGGCGTCATTGCCAGCCGCTGCGGATGGCGACCTTCGCCTGCTGCTTTCGCCTCGCGCCGAGGTGTCGTTCGCCGCGCTGCCCTCAGAGCCGCCGCGTGGCCACGTCACGTTGGTGATCGGTCCGGAAGCCGGCCTTTCGCCCAAAGAAGAGAGCGAGATCGTCGCGGCGGGTTTCGCGGCGCTCGGCCTCGGACCGCGCGTGCTGCGCACGGAAACGGCGGGAATCGCGGTGCTCGCGGCGCTGGCCGCGCGCTGGGGCGGATGGTGAATCCGCGCCCGGCCGCCACAAAAGCAAACAGCCCGATGACGGGCTGTTCTGCTAACCGCTGACGCGATCGAATGAACGCAAACGAACGCAAACGAACTCAGACGAAAGAATAGAACACGCGGAACGCCACGCGCCGCTCGGCCCAGAATTCGGCGGCATCGCGGAACACATCGAGCAGCGTTTCGCGCCCTTCCTTGTCGAACTTCTGCGCGATGGGCAACTGCTCCAGCACGATCACGAAGCCCGGCTGCGAACCCGCGCGGTGCACGAGGTCGGTGAGACAGTCGTAGAGCGCGTCGTAGTTCTTGCCGAAGTGCTTCGGAAACAGGAACGACGTCGCGATGGTTTCGAGCACTTCCTGTTTGCTCTGCGCCTGGCCGAGATACGCATACAGAAAATGCTGGCCGAGGCGGTTGGCCTCGTCGGCGAGTTCCTGCACGCGAAACGCGCGGATGGACTGCACGATGTTCGGCCGCACCGTCGCAAACAGAGACTCCGACTCGTCCTGCGGATGCGCCGCCGGATGCAGGTTCGGATTCGGCTCGTCATCGGGTCTGTTGTCGTGTTCTGTCATGCGTAGCCGCAATACTCGCTGGAACAGGTTGCCGTCGCCGGTTGCGAAAAAATCACCCGCGACGCCGTTGTCGTGCGCGTAGATGTTGTCGCTCATGCCGTTAATCCCTCGTTATCCCGCAATGCGTTTAAAACTGGCGTAGTGGTCGTCCGAGTAGTAACAATCGTCGATCTGCCGCTTGGGGCCGCCGCATACGATCCGGCGTGCGCCGCGATCCCGCGCTCGCGGCGTGGGGACTGTGTATTCGTGGTAGTAGCCGCGCGCGCGCCGTGGCAGCAAGCGTTCGCGGTTGCCGAACACGACGCCGTCTTTCTCGTAAGGGAAAGGCCCGCCCGCCTGGATCAACTGCAGTGTCTCGACCGCCTGTTTCGGCAACTGCGCGACGGTCACGGTCGCGAAGTCGTCGTTACGCGCTTGGCCGGCCTGCGCTGCGGGCGACCGGCTGGCCTCCGGCGGGATCTTCGCCGAATCGGCCTGATTCGCCGGCTTCGCGGGCATGACCGTGTCTGCCGCGCTTCGGGATTCGTCCTTGCCGCAGCCGCCCAGAAAGACGCCGAGTGCGACGATGCAGGCAAGTGCCGTAGCGCGCTTCACGAAACGATTGTCCCCGCGATGAACCGAAAAATGCGACAACCCCGAAAGATGTAAGGGTATCGCTAATGCCAAACCGAAGCAACGTTCGGCGGGATTTCGGAAATTTTTTCTCAACTTCGCGGGCGCATGCACCAGTTTGTGGAGAAACGGCAGCTATATCTAGCCCAAATCTGAGAGACATTTCAACTGCGCAAGATAATAATTTCGAGCGCTGGGAATCGAAACCCTTGGACAAGCCGCCTCACTTGTCGCCAGTTTCACGGCATGCGCTCCATGCCGGACGCCCTGCGCTTTTAGGGAACAGCAAACTTCCCCCTTGCTATTGCCCCAGCGTGCCGCATTCGCGGCACGTTTTTTTTGGGCGAAAAAAAACGCGGCGGGAAGATCCGCCGCGTCGGGGATTACATCCAGCGAGAATCAGCGCGCCGCCGATGCGTCCGCCACCAGCAACGCCGTCATATTCACGATGCGCCGCACCGTCGCCGAAGCCGTCAGCACGTGCACGGGCTTCGCCGCGCCGAGCAGGATCGGCCCGATCGCGATGTTGTTGCCCGCTGCCGTCTTCAGCAGGTTGTACGAGATGTTCGCCGCGTCGATGTTCGGCAGGATCAACAGATTCGCGTCGCCTTCGAGCGTCGATTCGGGCAGCACTTCCTTGCGCAGACGGGCGTCCAGCGCCACGTCGCCGTGCATTTCGCCGTCCACGTCGAGATCGGGCGCGCGCTCCTTCAGGATGGCGAGCACGTCGCGCATCTTTTGCGCGGTCGGCGCGTTGCTCGTGCCGAAGTTCGAGTGCGACAAGAGCGCGATCTTCGGCATGATGCCGAAGCGCTTCACTTCTTCCGCCGCGAGAATCGTGATTTCGGCGAGCTGCTCCGGCGTCGGGTCGACGTTCACGTGCGTATCGACGATAAAGATCTGGCGGCCCGGCAGCACGAGCGCGTTCATCGCCGCGTACACGTTGCAGCCGTCCTTCTTGCCGATCACCTGGTCGATGAAGTGCAGATGCCGATGCGTCGTGCTCACCGTGCCGCAGATCATGCCGTCCGCTTCGCCCTTCTTCACGAGCATGGAGCCGATCAGCGTGGTGCGGCGGCGCATTTCCAGCTTCGCCATCTGCTGGCTGATGCCCTTGCGCGCCATCATCGCGTAATAGGTCTGCCAGAAGTCGCGATAACGCTCGTCGTGGTCCGTGTCGACCACGGTGAAGTCGACGCCCGGCGTAAGGCGCAGGCCGAACTTCGTGATGCGCTGTTGAATGACTGCCGGACGGCCGATGAGAATGGGCTTCGCGATCTTCTCGTCCACGGCGATCTGCACCGCGCGCAGCACGCGCTCTTCCTCGCCTTCCGCGAACACGATGCGCTTTTTCTCCGGCTCCACGCTGCGCGCGAGCTGGAACACCGGCTTCATCGTCGTGCCGCTGTGGTAGACGAACTGCTGCAAGTGCTGCTCGTAGGCGTCCATGTCTTCGATAGGACGCGTGGCCACGCCGGATTCCATCGCGGCTTTCGCCACCGCGGGCGCGATCTTCACGATGAGACGCGGATCGAACGGCTTCGGAATCAGATATTCCGGCCCGAACGACAAGTCTTGAATGCCATACGCCGTCGCGACGATATCGCTCTGCTCCTGACGCGCGAGTTCGGCGATCGCGTTCACTGCCGCGATTTCCATTTCCTTCGTGATCGTCGTCGCGCCGGCATCCAGCGCGCCACGGAAGATGAACGGAAAGCACAGCACGTTGTTGACCTGATTCGGGTAGTCCGTGCGGCCGGTGGCGAGCACCGCGTCCGGACGCACTTCCAGCGCGAGTTCCGGCAGGATTTCGGGCGTCGGATTGGCGAGCGCGAGAATCAGCGGCTTCGCGGCCATGCCCTTCACCATGTCCTGCTTCAGCACGCCGCCCGCCGAGAGGCCGAGGAACACGTCCGCGCCTTCGATCACTTCGGCAAGCGTGCGGGCGCTGGTTTCGCGGGCGAAGCGTTCCTTGTCCGGATCCATGAGTTCGACGCGGCCCTTGTACACGACGCCGGCCAGATCCGTCACGAAGATGTTCTCGAGCTTCATGCCGAGATCGACGAGCAGATCCAGACACGCGAGCGCCGCCGCGCCCGCGCCGGATGCGACGAGCTTCACTTCGCCGATGTTCTTGCCGACCACCTTCAGGCCGTTCGTGATGGCCGCCGCGACGACGATCGCCGTGCCGTGCTGGTCGTCGTGGAAGACCGGAATCTTCATGCGCTTGCGCGCCTCGCGCTCGACGATGAAGCAGTCCGGCGCCTTGATGTCTTCCAGATTGATGCCGCCGAAAGTCGGCTCCAGCGCGGCGATCACATCGACGAGCTTGTGCGGGTCGCTTTCGTTCAGCTCGATGTCGAACACGTCGATGCCGGCGAACTTCTTGAAGAGCACGGCCTTGCCTTCCATGACCGGCTTCGAGGCGAGCGGCCCGATGTTGCCGAGCCCGAGCACCGCCGTGCCGTTCGACACGACGCCGACGAGGTTGCTGCGCGCGGTGAAACGCGCGGCGTTCAGCGGATCTTCGACGATCGCTTCGCATGCGAACGCCACGCCCGGCGAGTACGCCAGCGCGAGGTCGCGCTGGTTGATCATCTGCTTGGTCGGGGCGATCGCGATTTTGCCGGGCGTCGGAAACTCGTGATAATCGAGCGCGGCTTCGCGCAACTTCGTATTGGCGGGAGTCGTCATAAGGCGGGCTAGCAGTGCGGGAATTAGAATGGAACCTCGAACGCATTGTAGCGCCATTCAAGCCCCGCTTTTACGCGCAGTCCATGCAATTCGGCTACAAGTGCCATGACCGGAGAACGCCTGATCGCCCGGCTGGGCAAGGCTTTCGACACATCATTCCGTTTTTTCGAGACGTGCGGCGGCGCTTTCAACGCCCAGTAGTTGCCGCGCCGCGTCTCTCTTGCACTGCACAAATCAACTCACTTCCGCGACGATGCTTTCCGAGTTCTCCCTGATCGATCGATACTTCGCCCGCCGCGCCAAAGCGCCCTCGCCGAGACAAGGCGACGCGCCGCTCGGCATCGGCGACGACTGCGCGCTGATCGCGCCGCCCGCCGGCCATCAGCTTGCGATCTCGACGGACATGCTCGTCGCCGGCCGTCACTTTTTCCCCGACGTCGATCCATACGCGCTCGGCCACAAGGCGCTCGCGGTGAATCTGTCGGATCTCGCCGCGATGGGCGCGAAACCGCACGCGTTCACGCTCGCGCTCGCCTTGCCGCGCGCCGACGAAGCGTGGCTCGCCGCGTTCAGCGACGGCATGTTCGCATTGGCCGAACGCTTCGACTGCGCGCTCGTCGGCGGCGACACGACGAGCGGGCCGCTCAACATCTGCATCACCGTATTCGGCGATGTGGCGCACGGCGCGGCGCTGCGACGCGACGCAGCAAAACCGGGCGACGACATCTACGTGTCGGGCGTCCTCGGCGATGCCCGCGCGGGGCTCGGCGTGTTACGCGACGAATGGCGCGCGCCGGACGAAGCGAGCGCATCGGCATGGAAGCACGCGCTCGAACGCCCGGAGCCGCGCGTGACGCTCGGACTCGCGCTCGCCGGCATCGCGCACGCGGCGCTCGATATCTCCGACGGACTCGCAGGCGACCTCATGCACATCCTCACGCGCTCGGGCGTCAGCGCGACCCTCGATGCCGACGCCGTGCCGTGTTCCGACGGGGTGCGCGCGCTGCCCGAAACGGCGCGCCGCCAGTGCACGCTCGCGGGCGGCGACGACTACGAGCTCTGCTTCACCGCGCCGCGCGAGGCGCGCGATGCGGTGGCGCGCATCGGCGAGCGGCTGGACGTGCCGCTCACGCGCATCGGTACAATCGGTTCCGCGGGCGCGCCCGCCATCGCCTGGCGCGACGGCGCGGGCGCGCCGCTTTCCCTGACGTTGCAAGGCTTCGATCACTTTCATGCAGACTGACCCCACCGCCGCGAGCGAATCCGCGCCGCCGCGTTCGCCGTCCCCCGCCAAACCGCGCAAGGCGAGCGCGCGATTCATGCTCACGCATCCGCTGCACATTCTGTCGCTCGGCTTCGGCAGCGGCCTTTCGCCCATTGCGCCCGGCACGGTCGGCACGCTCTTCGCGTGGGCGTCGTTCGTGCCGCTCAACCGGCATCTGACCGTGGCGGAATGGGGCGCGCTGATTGCCGTCGGCTTCATCGCCGGATGCTGGTTCTGCGGCTTCACCGCGAAGAAGATGGGCGTCGCGGACCCGTCGCCGGTGGTGTGGGACGAGATCGTCGCGTTCTGGCTCGTGCTGCTGGTCGTGACGCCCGCGACGTTCACCGGACAGTTGTGGGCGTTCATCGTGTTTCGCTTCTTCGACATGGTGAAGCCGCCGCCGATACGCTATTTCGACCGCCATCTGAAAGGCGGCTTTGGCATCATGTTCGATGATCTCGTCGCCGCTTTCTTCAGCCTGCTCGTGATTGCGCTGTGGCGCATGACCGTGTGACGTTTCACTCCTTTGTCTGCGAGACACCGCCATGCCAACCGATACCGTCGTTCATCAACTTGCGATCCGCGTCGGCAACAAGCTGCGCGACGAACGGCTGATGCTCGCCGCCGCCGAATCGTGCACGGGCGGCATGGTGGCGGCCGCGATCACGGACATCTCGGGCAGTAGCGCGTGGTTCGAGCGCGGCTTCGTCACGTATTCGAATCTGGCGAAAACGGAGATGATCGGCGTGCCGGCCGCGCTGATCGAGCAGCACGGCGCGGTGAGCGAGCCCGTCGCGAAAGCCATGGCCGAAGGCGCGCTGCGCAACAGCCGCGCGCAGGTTTCGGTGTCGATCACGGGCGTCGCCGGTCCCGCCGGCGGCAGCGAAGCGAAGCCGGTCGGCACGGTTTGCTTTGCGTGGAGCAATCGCCTGCATACCGCGTTCGAGACGCAGCATTTCAAGGGCGACCGCGAGCAGGTGCGCACGCAGGCGGCGGCGCACGCTTTGAGGAAGTTGCTGGAGTTTTTGGAACAGCGCGAGCGGTGAGTTCGCGCCGTGCGGTTAAGCGGTCGCGGCGCAGGCGCTGCCGCGCAAGCGATCAACCCGCGCCGCGCACATCACGCGGGGCCTGCGACTGTTTCGAAAGCGCACTCGACTTATGCATCCACGCGCGCCTTGAGAATCAACTTTTGCCGCGCATAATCCGCGAAGGCTGCACGACTTCCCGCATCACCGTAAGCCTAGGCTCGCGCTGGTAGATCAGCGGTCGTTACACGACGCTACCCGAATTCAAGGGCCCGCGCGAGCGATGAACCCGCGCCCCGACAATTAGCGGGCGCGGCCCAGCTGCTCCTGCATTAGCTGAAGCGACAAGTCCCGCCGCGCACATCGGCGGTAAGCGCTCACACGCTGCGAAGGATGCTCGACGCTCGGATCAGCGCGCACGACAGAGCGTCAGACTGCGCCGGTCGCGGCGCGAAGGCTTCGGAAACTGCCCGACTTTCTGCATCAGCGGGAGCGATAAACCCGCGCCGCCCTCATTACCGATATGCGTTGATCGTATCCCGCGTCTTCTTCGCGGCTTCGGCCGCCGCGTTCGCGTAATCGTCGCTCTTGCCGGCGTACAGAATGGCGCGCGACGAGTTGATGAGCATGCCCGTGCCATTCGCCGTGCGGCCCGCGCGGACGGTCGCTTCGACATCGCCGCCTTGCGCGCCGATGCCCGGAATCAGCAGCGGCATATCGCCGACAATGCCACGCACCGCTTCGATCTCTTTCGGAAACGTCGCGCCGACGACGAGCCCCAGTTGCCCGCTCGCGTTCCACCTCTCGGCCGCCAGCTTCGCAACGACCTGATACAGCGGCTTGCCGTCCGTCGTCAGGAATTGCAGGTCGGAACCGCCCGCGTTCGACGTGCGGCACAGCACGATCACGCCCTTGCCCTCATGCGCGAGATACGGCTCGATGGAATCGAAACCCATGTACGGATTCACCGTCACGGCGTCCGCTTTGTAGCGCTCGAACGCTTCCTTCGCGTATTGCTCGGCCGTGCTGCCGATATCGCCGCGCTTCGCATCGAGAATGACCGGCAGCCCCGCGTGCTTCTCGTGAATATGCGCGATCAGCGCTTCGAGCTGATCTTCCGCGCGATGCGCGGCGAAGTACGCGATCTGCGGCTTGAACGACGACGCGTACGGCGCGGTGGCATCGACGATGCTTTTGCAGAATTCGAAGATCGCATCGGCGCGGCCCGCGAGCGCGCCGGGAAACTTCGACGGCTCCGGATCGAGGCCGACGCACAAGAGCGATTGCGTGCGCGACCACGCGGCGTTGAGCGACTGGATGAAAGACATGGGAAAAATCGGCGGAAAGGGATGCCACGCATTTTAACGTGCGCGGCATCGCTTTCCGGTTCGGGCGTTTGGTGCGTTTGGTGCGTTCGGCGCGTTCGGCGGGTTCGGCGGGTTCGGCGGGTTTGGCGGGTTCGGCCCGTTCAGCGCGCGAGCGCCGCGCGGCCGCGCGCCTTCGCTCCCGCACGCGTGCGCGGCCGGCCGCGGCGCGCGGCCTCGCCGGTGCGCTCGACAGTGAAGCGGAACTCGCGCGAAAGCCGCTCGCCGGGCGCGAGCACTGTCATGCCGTTCGCCTCGCCGCCGCCCGGCAGATTCACCGCGTTGATCGGATGATCGACCGGCTCGAAGCAGAAGAAGTCCTCGCCCGGTGGCGCATAAAGCACGTAGTAATCGGTGTCGGCGGCAATCGTCAGCGATAGACGGCGCTTCGGCCAGAGCACGCTCGTGCGTCCGCTCCAGCCGGTGAACGCGTTGTTCACCATTTCGGACGGCATCGGATACGCGACGCCGAACTGCCACGCAGGCGGCGCGGGCACATGGCGCACCGGAAGCCAGTCGTCGCCGCAGAGCCATAGGCCGCCCGCCGCCGCGGAAAGCTCGGTATCGGCTTCGCGCATCAGAAACGGATGCAGGCCGAGACCGAAGGGCAGCGCCTCGTCGCCGGTGTTCTGCACGTCGAGCGTGACGACGAGCGTGGCTTCGTCGAGCGCATACGTCTGCGACGCGCGAAACGAGTACGGCTTGCCGTCGCTGCGCTCGAACGCGAGACGCACACGCGTCGCATCTTCTTCCTCGACGGTCCACGCGCCGAGCCAGCCGTCGCCGTGCAGCGGCAGCGGCTCATCCGGGCGATTGCGCGGCACGTCGATGGCGCGTCCGGAGAATCGAAAGTGCCCGTTGCCGATGCGGTTCGAATACGGCAAGAGCGGATAACACGCGAGCTGGTTCGGATCGGTGTCCGGGCCCGGTTCGGCGCACGGCCGGAAAATCGGCACGAGGGCGCCTTCGTGACGCCAGTCGAAACGCGTGACGCCGCCGCCGAGCGCCGGCGCGACATCGAGCCTCAAGTGCGCGTTCGCGAGCGTGATGCAGCCTTCGACGGCCGCGCCGCCGATGGCGACGACCGCCGTGCTCGGCCCCGGCCGGATGGGCGGTTCGGCGGCGGCGGCGAGCCGCGAACGGCGCGCGTTCGCCTGCGCCGTGGACGCGGACGGCCTATTCACCCTTTGCTCATTGCGCGCAACCGTCATGACCTGTGCTCCATCGAGAGGCGAAAAACCCGGCGCGGCCGCGGCCGGGGGCTGGACGGGCGGCGCGTCGGATCGCGCGCCGCCTCGGTTTCTTATGCTTGCGGCTTGCCGGCGAAAACCGGCTCCGCGATGCCGCGCACGCCGGGCTGCGCGGTGAAGATGCCGCCCGCGTGGGCGTCGGTTTTGAGCGCGTCGTCGGAAAGGCCGATGCGCGCCGTCGTCACGAAGAGCGTATCGAGCGAGTCGCCGCCGAACGCGACGCAACTCGGCTGCGCGCTCGGCACCTCGATGCGCGCCGTCTCGCGGCCGTCCGGCGCGTAGCGCACCACGCGCCGCCCGCCCCACTGCGCGTTCCACAAGCCGCCTTCCGCGTCGACCGTGGAGCCGTCGGGCGCGCCGGTATCGTCCGTCAGTTCGACGAACACGCGGTCGTTCGCGAGGCTCGGGTAATCGCAGACGCGAATGCGGCGCGTCGGCGTATCACAGTAGTAGAGCGTCGTGCCGTCCGGACTGAACGCGGTGCTGTTGTTGATCGCGCACTGCCCAAGCGGCAGGCGCTCCAGCGACAAATCCAGGTTCAGCCGATAGTAAGCGCCGAGCGGCTCTGCATCGTCCACGTCGTGCTTCGTGCCGAACACGAAGCGCCCTTCGCGGTCGCAGCGGCCGTCGTTCAGGCGCGTCGGCAGGCCGGCTTCGACTTCCGTGATCGTCTCGATCTTGCCCGTCGAGAACTGGAAGAACGCGAGCCGCGACGCAAGCCCGAGCAGCACGAAGTCCGGGTCCGCGCAGAGCGCGAAGCACGGGAGGCGCTCCGGCATGTCGAAGGCTTCGGTCGATCCGTCGCGCGGATCGTATCGCAGGAACCGCTTGCCTTCGATGTCCGTCCAGTAGAACCGCCCGCTCGCGGCGCACCACGTCGCGCCCTCGCCGAGCGCGCAACGGCTGTCGATCAGAAGGCGTGCCTCGGTTGCTTCGCTCGCGCCGCTTTGGTTCATTAGACCCATCCTCCGTCGATGATGATTTCCTGCGCCGTCATCATGCTGCTATCGTCCGATGCGAGGAAGAGCGCGGCGCGCGCGAGATGCTCGGGCAGCACTTCGGCGTCGATGCACTGTCCCTGCTTGATCGCGAGCTTGCCCGCCTCGTCGAGCCACAGGCGCTTCTGCTTTTCCGTCATCACCCAGCCCGGAACCAGCGAATTCGCGCGGATGCCGAACTGGCCGAGGTCGCGCGCGAGACCGCGCGTCAAGCCCTGCACCGCCGATTTCGCCGTCACGTACACGGGCAGCTTCGGGTTCTTGAGCATCCAGCTGACGGAGCCGAGATTGATGATCGAGCCGCCGCCCAGTTGCTTCATGTCGTCGACGACCGCCTGCGCCGCGAAGAACTGATGACGGATATTCACCGCGATGCCCCAATCGAACGATTCGGGCGTGACTTCCTCAACCGTATGACGCTTGTCGTTGGCCGCGTTGTTCACGAGCACGCCGATCGGCCCGAGCGCGCCGCGCACATCCGCGATGCCTTGGCGCAATGCGTCGATGTCCGTCAGGTCCACGCGCAGGAACATCGGCCGCGTGCGGTCCGCGCCAAGGTCCGCGCCGAGCCGGTCGGCCAGCGCCTCGCCGGCTTCGGTGTCGATATCGAAGAACGCCACTTTCGCGCCCTGATCGAAGAAATGCTCGACGAACGCCGCGCCGATGCCGGTCGCGCCGCCCGTGATGAGCACGGTCTTGCCTGCGAGGCTCGGGTAGCGCGCGAGGGATTTGTCGATGGATGTCATATGTTTCGCCGTCCTTTCAGTCGCGCGATCCGCGATTTTTCAACTGGTCTAGCAACACGGCAGCGAGCAGAATCGCGCCGCGCACGAGGTACTGATAGAACGCGTCGATGTTCAACAGGTTCATCACGTTCTCGACCGTGCCCATGATGAGCACGCCGATCACCACGCCGGAAATCGTCGCGCGGCCGCCGAGCAGCGAGACGCCGCCGAGCACGCACGCCGAAATCACGTTCAGCTCGAAGCCTTGCGCCGCGTTCGGCTGTCCCGACGTGATCCGAGACGCAAGGATAACGCCTGCAAGCGCCGTTACCGCGCCCTGCACGAGGAAAATCCAGACGCGCGTGCGTTCGACGTTGATGCCCGCGAGCCGCGACGCTTCCGGATTGCCGCCGATAGCAAGCGTGTTGCGGCCATAAACCGTCTGGTTCAGCAACACGCCGAACACGATGAAACACGCGAGCGTGACCCAGATCGGCAGGGAAATCCCGAGCATGGTCAAGCTGCCCATTTCGATGAAGGTATCCGACGACACGCCCACCGCCTGCCCGTGCGACACGATAAAGCCGAGCCCGCGCACGATTTCCATGGTCGCGAGCGTGGTGATCAGCGCGTTGATGCGCAGATACGCGATCACCGCCCCGTTCACGAAGCCGATCACCGAGCCCGCCGCCACCGCCGCGATGATCGCGATGAACGTATTGTTCGTCGCGTTCAGCACCATCGCGCAGAGCACGCCCGCGAACGCGATGGTCGAACCCACCGACAAGTCGAAGTCGCGCGAGGCGAGGCAGAACATCATCGTGCAGGCGACCATGCCGATCTGCGAGATCGACAGCGCCAGCCCGAGCATGTTCTCGATGGAGAAAAAGTGATCGACGGTCAGTGACATCGTGACGAACATCACGATGAAGATCACGATCAGGCTGTATTCCGTGATCTGCTGCCACCACTTCTGCTTGTCGCTTCTCTGCGGGATCAGCGCGTTCGCGACCGTTTCGCTAGCCTGTCCCACGATGTTTTCTCTGGCTTCCATGATTCGTCCCTTGTCCCCTTTAACTTTTACGCGGCCTCGGCGACCGTCTCCGATTGCGGCAGCGCGAGGCTCAACACCGACTGTTCGTTCGCCTGTCCGCGCGCCAATTCGCCCGCGACGCGCCCTTGCCGCATCACGACGATGCGATCGGACACGCCGAGCACTTCCGGCAGTTCCGACGAGATCATCACGATCGCGCAGCCACGCTCCGCCAGTTGATAGATCACGTTGTAGATTTCGTGCTTCGCGCCGACGTCGATGCCGCGCGTCGGTTCATCCAAAATCACGACCTTGAGATCCGGCTCGGCGAGCCAGCGCGAGAGAATCGCCTTCTGCTGATTGCCGCCCGACAGAAACCGGATGCGCTGACGGCGGCTCGGCGTCTTGATCTTCAGAAGCTGAATGAAGCGGTCCGCGGTCTCGGCTTCTTTCTTGCGGTCGAGAAAAAGCCCCGCGCGCAGAAAATGACGGCGGCACGAGATGTTGATGTTCTCCGCAACAGTCGCCATCGCGACGATGCCCTCTTCCTTCCGATCCTCCGGGCACAGCACGATGCCGTGGCGAATCGCTTCGCCGGTGCTGCGAATCTTGATCGGCCGGCCGTCGAGCTGAATCGTGCCTTCCTTCTTCTTGTCCGCGCCGTAAACCAGATGCATGAGTTCGCTGCGTCCCGCGCCGACGAGCCCGAAGAACCCGACGATTTCCCCGCGCCGCACCTCGAAGTTCACCGGCGCGGAAAGCGCCTCGCCCTGCACGTTCTGCACCGCGAAGCGCACGTCGCCCAGTTTGCGCGGACGATAGTTATAGATATCCGAGATTTCGCGGCCGACCATCTCCTGCACGAGCGTGTCGCGCGGCACTTCGGCCAAGCGCGTGTGCGACGCGATCTTGCGGCCGTCGCGGAAAATGGTGCACGCGTCGCATAGCTCGTAGATCTCGTCCATGCGGTGCGAGATATAGATGAGCGCGCGCTTGTCCGCCTTCAGGTCGCGCACGAGCTTGAACAGCACTTCGGTTTCGCGGTGCGAGAGCGACGAAGTCGGCTCGTCGAGCGCGATCACGCGCGCATTGCGCAAGAGCGCCTTGCAGATCTCGACCATCTGCCGCTGCGCGATGGAGAGCTTGCGCAGCTTCGCGTTGGGATCGAGATCGACGCCCATCGCGGCGAGCCGCTCGCGCACGTGCTTCTTCGCCGCACGCTTGTCCACCCAGCCGAGCCGGTTCGGCAGCGCGCCGAGCAGCAGGTTCTCGGAGACGGTTAAGTCCGGCACGTACTGCAACTCCTGGTGAATCACCGCGATGCCCGATGCAATCGAAGCCGCGGCGCTTCCGAAATGCACTTCTTTCTCGTCGATGAGCACGCGCCCCGAGTCGGGCTGATACTCGCCGCCGAGAATCTTGAGCAAGGTGGATTTACCCGCGCCGTTCTCGCCCATCAAACCGTGAACTTCGCCGGCGTTGACGTCGAACGACACGCCGTCGAGCGCGCGCACGCCTGGAAACACCTTGCCGATATTGTCAAAACGCAGCGTCGCTGACACATCGCCTCCTTGTTCTCTGCGGGCCGCGCTGTCGTGCGGCCCGCCTGCCTCGATGGATTTAGTTCGACGCCAGGCCCATTTGCTGACGCACCGACGACACGTTCTCACGCGTGGCGAGCATGCCCGTCGTGAGCGTGAGCGGCGGCGGCGCCTTGCCGTCCTTGATCCACGCGTACATCAGCTCGGAGGTCTCTTCGCCGTGACGCTTCGGGCTGATGATGACCGTGCCGTAGAAGCCCGTCGGGTTCGGCTTCTTGAACTCGTTCAACGCCGAATCCGATCCGCCGATGCCGATGCCGATCATGTTGTCCGCCTTGAAGCCGCGGCCTTCCGCCGCGCGAACCGCGCCGAGCACGGCTTCGTCGTTCAGGCCGTAGGCGACCCAGTGCTTGAACTGCGGGTTCTTCGTGAGCGCGATGTTCGCCGCGTTGAACGCGTTCTCCGTGTCGGTCTTCGCTTGCGGCGCGGCAATGATGTTCGCCTTCGGGAAACCGGCGGCGAGAAGCGCGTCGGTCGCGCCACTCGTGCGGTCATGCGCGGTCGGCAATTGCTCGTAAGTCACGTCGATTGCGCCGACATCCTTCATGTCCCAGCCGCGCTTCTTGATCTCGGCGGCGATGCCGTCGCCCACTTGCTTGCCGATGTTGTAGGCCGAAATGCCCATGTGCGGCACCGACTCGATCGGCTTGCCGGAACCATCGACGAGGCGGTCATCCACGGTCATCATCTTCAGCTTGTCGGCCTTCGCCTTCGCGACGATGCCCGGCCCGAGCTTCACGTCCGGCGTGCAGATGATGAAACCCTGCGCCTTCTGCGCGGCGAGGTTGTCGATCGCGCTCATCACTTTTTCGCCCGACGGCGCGCCGATCTTCACGAGCGTGAAGCCCTTCTCCTTGGCGGCGGTCTCGGCGAATTTCCATTCGTCCTGGAACCACGGCTCTTCCGGCTGCTTCACGAGAAAGCCGATCTTGACATCGTCGGCGGCCTGCGCGACGGGCGCGGCGATCATCGTGGCGCTCGTGGCCGTGGCCGCGGCGATCAGCGTGAGGAACAGTCTGCGTTTCATCTTTTGTCTCCCGATCTTTTCCGTTGTCTCAAAATACCCGCGTGCGGGCGGTGGCAGGCGTGTGGCCGCGTGTCTTTCTGCGTGGATGCCGCACCGCGGCCAGTGCGTCATTTCTTTTGGTTCGTATGTCTTCAGTCGTGGTACAGCGCGGAACGCCCGCCATCCACGGTGATACAGCTCGCGTTGATGAACGGCGCTTCGTCCGATGCGAGGAACACCGCCGTCATCGCGACTTCCTGCGGCTTGCCGATGCGCTTCATCGGCTGGAGATCGAGCGTCGCCTGCCGCGCTGCCTTCGGATCGGCTTGCGAGTCCCACCAGTCCAGCGTCAGTTGCGTTTCGATGTAACCCGGCGCGATGGCATTCACGCGTACGTTGTTCGGCGCGTATTCGATGCCGAGCGCGCGCGTCAGGCCGATGACGCCGTGCTTCGCGACCGGATACGGAAAGCAGCCCGGGATGATCTTGAAGCTGTGCGTCGAGGCGATATTCACGATACTGCCCCGGCTGCGTTCCACCATGCCCGGCAGCACCGCGCGGCAGCCATTCCACACGCCGTCGAGATCGACGGCGAAGCAGCGCCGCCAGTCGTCGTCGGTCATGGTGAGCGGATCGCAGAACACGTTGATGCCGGCGTTGTTCACGAGCGTGTCGAGCGCGCCGAACTTCGCTTCCGTTTGCGCGACGGCGTCTTTCACTGACGCGCTTTGCGTCACGTCGGTCTGCACCGCAACGACGCGCTCGGATTGCGTTTCGTCGGCGATGCGCTTCGCCGTCTCGCGCGCCGTCTCGATATCCAGTTCCGCGAGCGCGACCGCCGCGCCTTCGCGCGCGAACGCCAGCGCGATCGCCGCGCCGATGCCGCGGCCCGCGCCGGTGACCATCGCGACTTTGCCGGCGAGCCGGTTCATCGCTTCTCACCCTTCGCGATGGCGAGTCCTTCGACGAACGCCTTCGCGTGCGATGCCGTCACGCTCACGCTTTGCCCCGGCTTGTAGAGCGCGGAGCCCAAGCCGAAGCCGTTCGCGCCCGCCGTCAGAAACGGCCCCATGTTGTCCGGCGCGATGCCGCCGACCGGCACGAGCGGCACTTCCTTCGCGATGACCGCCCGCCACGCCTTCACCACCGTCGGGCCGAGTTGCTCGGCGGGGAACATTTTCAGCACGTCCGCGCCGTTCTTCAGCGCGAGAAAACCTTCGTTCGGCGTGGTGACGCCCGGCGCGCACGCGAGTCCGTGCGCCTTCGCGGCGCGAACCACGTCGCCGTCGCTGTGCGGCATCACGATCAGTTCGCCGCCCGCGTCTTTCACGTTGTCGACGTAACTCGGATGCAGCACCGTGCCCGCCCCCACGATGGCGTCGTCCGGCAGCGCCTGCCGGATCGCCGCGATGCTGTCGAACGGCTGTGGCGAATTGAGCGGCACCTCGACGATGCGAAAGCCCGCTTCGTAGAGCGCGCGGCCGTGCTCGGCGGCATCGGCGGGCGTGACGCCGCGCAGAATCGCGATGAGCGGACACTGAGCGAACGCCTTCGCGAGACCGGCGTGCATCTCGTACGGCGCGGGCAGATTGATGTGAGGTTGCATCGTCTTGCTCCTTGCGTGTTCGGGTTCGTCTGCGTGCGTCAGCCGGCGCTCGCGGGCGCGGTCACGAGCCCGGCTTGCGCGGCGATTCGGTACAGACCGTGTTCGGTGGCGTGCGCGACCGTCTGCGCGTCCTGGCAGTCGAAACGCGCGAGCGCGGCGCGATAGCGGTCGCAGAGCGCATCGTTGCCGATGAGGCGCAGCGTCCTGCCCGCGAGCGACGACGCATCCCGCGCCAGCACTTCGTTCAGCCCGCGCAGTTCATGGCCGATGAGCAGTCCCGACAAGTAATCCGGCTGCTGTTCGGGCGTCAGTTGCCCGGTGAGGCCCAGCGTGCGCGTGCTGAAAATGGTCGCGAGCACGCCGGGATGACCGGCATCGCGCGCGGTATCGACACCGCGAATGAACGCGGCCGCATCGGGGGCCGCGCCGTGCTGCATCGTGCGGCCGAGAATCGTGTGGTCGCGAAGCGCGCCGAACGTCTCGCCGGTCATGAAGGTGTAGAAACGCTCGATACGGCCGCCTTCGACGAACGCCCATTTCGCATGCGTGCCGGGCAGGCCGATCAGCGCGCCGCCGGGCGCGGACAGCGACGCATCGGCCGAAAGCGCGCCGACGATCTGCGTTTCCTCGCCGCGCATCACGTTCGGCAACACGCCGCGTTCGAGCACGCCCGGCACCACGCGCACGGTCACGCCGCGCGCCGCCGTCACCGTGACGATGCCCGCGACGAGCGCGTTGGCGTCGGCGGGCGTATCGACATACGGCGCTTCGATCCAGCCTTGCGCGCTGCCGATCATGCCCGCCGCGATTACCGGCAAGCGCGGATGCGCGTCGAGCCACGCACCGCAGGTTTCCTCGAACGCCTCGTCGAAGCCGCCGGCGGGCAGCTTCATGATGCCTGCCGACGACGCGCGGGTGTCGAGCGCCTTAGCGTCGTCGCCGAGCAGATAGGCGCGCAGGGACGTGGTGCCCCAGTCGAGCGCAATGAGAGCGGGCGCGGTCATCGCTTGATCCTGCGATTGGCCTGCGGCGCGCGCCAGCCGAGTTCTTCGGAGATCGAACGCGCTTCGCGCTGCACGACCGGGATCAGTTCTTCCATACGCTCGTCCGGCATATAAGGGATGGTGCTCGCGACAGAAAGCGCCGCGACGATCGCGCCCGACGCATCGCGCACGGGCGCGGCCACGCAGCGAATCGACGCCTCGTTCTCTTCGAGGTCGAAGGTGTAACCGCCTTGCGAATAGCGCGTCATGCGCTGAAGAAATGTATCGACGTCCGGGCGGTTCTCCGGCTTGAAGCTCGTGCGGGCGAGCGCCCGGTGCGACGCGTCGAGCAGCTTCTTCCACGCGTTCGCTTCGAGGTCGAGCATCATCGCCTTGCCGATGCCCGTCGATGCGAGCGGCATGCGGTGCCCGACGCGCGAACGCATTTCGAGCCCGCGCGTGCCGGGAATCTTGTCGATGTAGAGCACGTCGTCGCCGTCGCGCACGCCCAGGTGAATCGTGTCGTGCGTATGCTGCGCGAGCGCCTGTAGATGCGGACGCGCGACCGCCGTCAGCGGCATCTGTTCCAGCGCGATGGTGCCGAGTTCGATCAGCTTCGGCCCGAGCAGATAGCCGCCCTGCACTTGCCGCAGATACCGCGCCTGCACGAGCGAACTTACGAGCCGGTGCGTGGTGCTGCGCGTCGTGCCGAGCGCCGCGCTGAACGAGCGCAGATCGCGCGCGCCGTTCGCGGCCGCTTCGAGAATCGCGAGGCCGCGCAGCAGCGTCTGCGTGCCGGCCTGCTGCGGCGTGACATCGACGAGCGCGCTCGGCAGCGCGATGGCGTCGGCGTCGCGGCGGCCGGTTTCGCGCGCGCGGGCGTCGTTGGCGGCTAGGCCGTTGTCCGTATCGGCATGCTGGAGCTTGGTCATGTCGATCACCCCTCGATGAGCGAGCAAGACGGCGCGCGCTTTTCGCGTGAGGCGGATAAATCGTGCGGCGCGACCCGCGAGCGCGGGCAGGCGATCGAATGCATGACGTGTCTCCGGTTTTGTTCTTGTTGGCGCGAGGTGTCTTGGCCTCTGCAGTGCCTTCTGGCGGTGTCGTCGAAGGCTTGGACCGGATTGTAGTTCCGGCTATCTCAAATCTTCAATATGTGACCGCGCTGTTCACATAATGGGAGTCTAGCTGACAACTGAAAGCGACACGCGAACAAAAAAGCCCTGACGGATCAGGGCTTTATCGAGTTTAGCGACGCGAGCTAAATTCTATTCCGGCAGTTCGGCGGCGCCCATTCGCCGGGCGATGACGCGCGCCCGCATCGTCAGATACGCCGAATTGCGATGGTCGTCGAAGTACTTCGGACGCGGCAGCATCACGGCGAGGCGCGCGCTCTGTCCCGCCGTCAACTTGGCCGCCGACGTCTTGTAGTAATAGCGCGCCGCCGCTTCCGCGCCGTAGACGCCGTTGCCCCATTCGACCGAATTCAGATAGACCTCGAAGATGCGTTCCTTGGTCCACCAGAACTCGAGCATCCACGTAATCACCAGCTCCTGCGCCTTGCGGATATAGCTCTTCTCGCGCGACAGAAACAGATTGCGGGCGAGTTGCTGGGAGATGGTCGAGCCGCCCGCGACGATCTTTCCGCGCGACTTGTTCTTCTCCCACGCCTGCAAGATGGCGTCGGTTTCGTAGCCGTTGTTATTGACGAAGTTCGCATCTTCGGACGCGATGATCGCGCGCTTCAAATTGCGCGAGATCTGGTCGTACGGCACCCACGTGCGTTGCAGCGCGATGCCGGGATGCGTCTTCGCGAGCGTCCACGCGTCGGCGCGCATGAAGGCGGTCGAACCGGGATTGATCGCCGTCCACACGCCGATCTGAAGGAAGAAGTAGAGCTGCGTCGCGAGAATCGCGATGAAGAAGACGGATACGCCGTACGCGATCCATCGCGCGGGACCGAGCCGCACCGCGCGGCGCGTGGGCCGGTCGCTCGGCGACGTGCGGCTGTGGCCGGGCGCGGTGGTCATCAGGCTTTTGCCGTCAGCGTTTGGCGCAGTTCGCGCAGCACGGCGCCGCCGTCCGGGCGCACGCCGCGCCAGATGAAGAACGATTCGGCGGCCTGTTCGACCAGCATGCCGAGGCCGTCGGCCGCGCGCGCGCCGAGCCGCTCCGCGTGCTGCATGAAGACCGTCGGCTTCGGGCCGTACATCATGTCGTAGGCGAGCGTGCCCGCGCCGAAAGCCGCGTCGTCGCATTCGGGCAGCGCGGCGTCGAGGCTGCCGGCCGTCGCGTTGACGATCACGTCGTAGCGCGTCTTTTCGATGCTGTGGGCGCCGCCGCCCGACAGGCGCACGTTCGCCTCCTGCGCGGCCTGCGCGAACTGACCGACGAGTTGCTGCGCCTTCGCCGCCGTGCGATTGACGATGACGAGCGAAGCCGGCCGCCGGTCGAAAATCGGCAAGACGACGCCGCGCGCCGCGCCGCCCGCGCCGAGCAGCAGCACGCGCGCGCCTTCCAGACTCACGCCGAGATTCGCTTCGATGTCGCGCACGAGGCCGACGCCGTCGGTGTTGTCGCCGCGCACGCCGTCTTCGGTGAACGACAGCGTGTTGACTGCGCCGGCTGCCGCCGCGCGCGGCGACAGCGAGTCGGCGAACGCGTGGGCGTCGAGCTTGAACGGCACCGTCACGTTCATGCCCCGTCCGCCCGACGCGATGAACGCTTCGACTGCCTGCTCGAAGCCGCCGAGCGGTCCGAGAATGCGCCCGTATTCGACCGCTTCGCCGGTCTGTTCGGCAAAGCGCGCGTGAATCCACGGCGACTTGCTGTGCTCGACCGGATTGCCGATCACCGCGTACCGGTCGCGCGGCTGCGGCGCGTTCATGCGTTCGGCTCCTGTGGCTGCGGCGATGCTTCCGCCGATTCATCCACCGATGCCTCCGCCTGCGCTTCGGCTTCGCTCTCGGCGCTCAAATCGTCGGCTTCGATGATTTCTTCTTCGCTTTCTTCCTCTTCGACGGGCGCGGCGGCGGACGGCGCGTCGATCACGTGCAGCAGACGGCACGACGCCTCGACGGTCAGTTCATCGATGGACACCACTTCCAGCATCACCCGCGTGCCGCGCGCATGCACGCCCAAACCGGGCACGTGCAGGATCAGCGGGATCTCCTCGAAGCGCACGAGATCGTCCTTCACCACCGACGCCGGAACCTGCCGCTTGTTCTCCTGCTTCAGCCAGCGCAGACACCAGAAATACTCCATGCGGCGCTGATGATCAGCATAAGCGGTGTACGTATCGTCGAAGCCCTGCACAACGGCGAACAGGTCCGCGTCCTTCGGCTTGAAAGGCGCGGCCAGCTTCGCGGTCACGCCGTGCTGCACGCACGCGAGCAGTTGCCACTGATTGACCAGATCGACGTAACGGCGCAGCGGCGACGTGCTCCACGCATATTGCGCGACGCCCAGGCCCTCGTGCGGCGCGGGCGTCGTCTGCATGCGCGTGCGCTTGGGGCCGGGACCGCCGAAGCCGCGCTGCGAGCGGTAGATGCCCGGCACGCCGTGATCGTTGAGGAACGCGCCCCACGACGAATTTGCGAGAATCGCGAGTTCCGCCACGATCAGGTCGAGCGGCGATCCGCGGCGGCGCGGCGTGATGGTGATGTGCTCGCCTTCGACGTAGAAGTTGAAGTCGTTGTTGCGCTGCACTTCGCGCTTGAGGCCGTACGTCGCGCGGGCTTGCTGGCGCTTTTCGAAGAGCGCCTGTGCGAGCGGCCACAGCACGGCGATGTCTTCCTTGTGCGGATAATCGCCCGTGCCGGCGGCGAGGCTTTCCTCGGTCACGTGCTCGTCGAGATGGTTGTGGCGCAGATTCGACTTGATGAACACGCGCTCGGCGCGCGTTTCGCTCGCGACGATGTCCTGCGTCTCGCGATTCACGATGATGTAGAGCGACAGCGCCGGCCGCAGTCCGCCCTCGCCGAGCGTGAACACGTCGACGACGTTGTCGGGCAGCATCGTGATCTTGTCGCCGGGCATGTAGACCGTCGAAAGACGGCTGCGCGCGATCGAATCGATGGTGTCGCCCCGCGCGATGCCGAGCGCCGGCGCCGCGATATGCACGCCGACGCGCACGCGCCCGTCCGCCAGATGCTGCACGGAGAACGCATCGTCGATTTCGGTGGTCGTCACGTCGTCGATGGAGAACGCTTCGACCTCCGCTTCGGGCAGATCTTCGGGCAGCGGCGCGGGCTGCACGGAGGGAAAGCCGACGCCGTGCGGGAAGTACTCGGCGAGGAAACGCGCTTCGTGCAACTGGCGCGCGGACGCAATGCCGCCGCATTCGAGCATGAGCCGCGCCTGCGAAATGCCGCGCGCGGCCGCCGCCGCCTCGAGCGCCTTGTATTCGATGGAATTCTTGTCCGGCTTCGTCAGAAGGCCGATGGCCTTGTCCTTCAGCGCCTCGGGCAGCTTGCCCGCCTTCAGTTCTTCCTCGTAGCCCGCCTGCACGAGCGCCTGCTGGCGCTTGCGCTCCAGCGACGCGAGCGCCATTTGCAACTGCTCCTGCGGCGCGCGCTGATACTGCCCGCGCCCCTTGCGACGGAAGTACACCGGCGCGCCGTGCATGCGCAGCACCAGCGCGGCACGCTCGCTCGGACCGAACTTGTCGCCGAAGTAGTCCGCGCCGAGCGCGGTGAACGGAAACTCTTCCTCGGGCGCGCATTCCCACAGGAAATCGAGGTCGATGTCCTGCGCGATGGCGTCGGCTTCCTGCATCAGATCGGCGGCGGCGGGCTTCTCGAATTCGATCAGCACGTCTTTCGCGCGCACCTTTGCGCGGCGTCCGCCCGGCAACTCGACCTGGAACGCGTCGCCTTGTTTCGACAAGACCGAGCCGGCCTTGAAACTACCCGATTCCTCGAAGAAAACGTTCACTCAATACTCTCGTAAGACGGTGGACCGGACGCGGCATGCGCCGGTGGATGAATGAGGCGTCATGCCGCCGCGGGCGCGACGGCCGCGCGCGGCGACTGATCGCAGAACGCGAGCACGTCGCCGAGATAGTCCGCGAAATCGCTAATTGCGTGGTTGCTGCCCTGAATCAACGTGGTGCGCACGCCGGGATAGCGCGCGAGCATCGTGCGGTAGTCGATCACTTCGTCGCCGGTTGCGGCAACCAGAAAGTAGCGCTCGGGCCGCGTGATGGCATCGACGGCGAGCGCGCGCAGTTCGTCCAGATGGCGCGGCAACACGGTGATGCTGCCGCCGCCGTGCCACAACGGCTGTTCGCCCAGGTACGCGCTCAGGTCCGATTGCGGCACCACGGCGGGATTAAGCAGCACCGCGCGCCAGCCGTGCTTTTCCGCGAGATAGGTCGCGTAATAGCCGCCGAGCGAACTGCCGACGACGGTGACATCGTCCGACGCCGCCGTGCTCGCGATGGTTTCCGCCAGCGCGATGGCGTCGCACGGAGATACGGGCAACACCGGGCACTGCCATTCGCTCAACCGGCCAAGTTCCGCGAGCCGCGCACGCATGGCGCGCGCCTTGAACGATTGGGGAGACGAGCGAAAGCCGTGCAGGTAGAGGATCACGCGGGGCCTCGTGTCGTGGTGCCGGAGGGACGCGCGGAAAGCGCGTCGAGCAGTTTCTGATGCACGCCGCCGAAACCGCCGTTGCTCATCACGAGCACGTGATCGCCGGGGCGCGCGGCGGCGGTAACCGCCTTCACGAGCGGGTCGATTTCGTCGAAGGCGTGCGCCTTGTCGCCGAGCGGGGATAGCGCTTCGGCCAGATTCCAGCCGAGCTTGTCGCGGCCTTCGCGCGCGCCATAGCCGAAGACGAGGTCCGCGCCGGCGAGGCTCGCGGGCAATTGCGCCTTCATCGTGCCGAGCTTCATGGTGTTCGAGCGCGGTTCGAGCACGGCGAGAATGCGCGCGTGACCCGAATCGCCGATGCGCGTGCGCAATCCCGCCACCGTCGTTTCGATGGCGGTCGGATGGTGCGCGAAGTCGTCGTAGACAGTCACGCCGTCGACGCTGCCCTTCACTTCCATGCGCCGCTTCACGTTCCGAAAGCTCGCCAGAGACTTCGCCGCCTGCGCCGCCGGCACGCCAACCGAGCGCGCCGCCGCGATGGCCGCCAGCGCGTTCATGCGATTGTGCTCGCCCTGCACTTGCCAGTCGACCACGCCCTGCCGCTCGCCTTGCCAGTAGACAGCGAACTGTTCGTCGACGGTCGCGCCGTCCTCGGCGGGCAGCGCTTGCCAGCCGCCGTCCACGCCGAAACGCTCGACGTCCGACCAGCAGCCGCGCGTCAGCACGCGCTCGAGCGCCGCCTCGCGTCCGTTCGTGACGATGCGGCCCACGCCCGGCACCGTTCGAACGAGGTGATGAAATTGCGTTTCGATAGCCGCGAGATCGGGGAAGATATCGGCGTGATCGAATTCGAGATTGTTGAGCACCGCCGTGCGCGGGCGGTAGTGGACGAACTTCGAACGCTTGTCGAAGAAGGCGGTGTCGTACTCGTCGGCTTCGATCACGAAGAAGCTCGAATCCGTCAAACGCGCGGAAATGCCGAAGTTGAGCGGCACGCCGCCGATCAGAAAGCCCGGATTCATGCCGGCGTCTTCGAGCAGCCACGCGAGCATGGAGCTTGTCGTGGTCTTGCCGTGCGTGCCCGCGACCGCCAGCACCCATTTCCCCGCAAGCACATGCTCGCCGAGCCATTGCGGGCCTGACGTGTACGGCAGGCCGCGATCGAGAATGGCTTCCATCAGCGGATTGCCGCGCGACACCACATTGCCGACGACGAAGAGGTCAGGCGCGAGCTCGATCTGCTCGGCCCCGAAGCCTTCGATCAGTTCGATGCCTTGTGCTTCGAGCTGGGTGCTCATCGGCGGATAGACGCCGGCGTCGCAGCCGGTGACCTTGTGTCCGGCCTCGCGCGCCAGGACGGCGAGACCGCCCATGAAGGTGCCGCAGATGCCGATGATGTGGATGTGCATAAAGCGTGTCGCGCCGCGCGGGCGATGGAGTGCGGAAAACTGGAACGGCGCACCACGGATAAAAGCCGTGCGGGAGTGCGCCCGGAGGCGCATATTGTAACCGAGCGCGCCCGCCGGCCTGAGGCCAGGGCTGCCACGGCCGCCGCCCCCGCCGGACGCCCAGACGTTATCTAGTATGATGCCCCCATGGTTCGCAAATCACATATCGATCCGCAGCGCGTGCGCGAGGAAATCGCGATCGCGGCCGCGAGAATGATCGCCGAAGACGGTCTCGACTACTCCACCGCCAAGCGCAAGGCGGCGCGGCTCGTGGTGGGCGAAAGCAAGATCGGCGGCGAGTTTTTGCCCGACAACGATCAGATCGAAGAGGAAATCCGCGAATATCAGGCGATTTTCCAGAGCGACAGCCAGCCCGCCGTGCTGCGCCGCATGCGCGAAACCGCGCTCGAATGGATGGAGCGCCTGAAGCCCTACGATCCGTATCTGACCGGCGCGGTGCTCAACGGCACGGCGGGCGAGCATTCGGACATCCATCTGCAATGCTTCTGCGACAACCCGAAGGAAGTCGCGATCTACCTGCTCAACGCCAATATTCAATACGACGTCTCGGAGACGCGGCACTTCGCGGGGCGCGGTTATGTGGAGACATTGAGCTTTCTGCATCGCTTGCGCGGCGAGGAGCCGATCGGGGTCCACATCGCGCTCTATACCACCGTGGATCTGCGCGGCGCGGTGCGCGCCGACGGACGCGGCCGGCTCGCCCGCGCGAACGCCGCCGCCGTGCGCGCGCTGCTCGATCAATCCGACGATCCGGATCGCCCGCCGCTTTACATCGGCGAGTGAAACGGCGAGACGCTTCCAATCTCAGCTCCATGAACAGCACACGTATCTTCGCGGCCCTGGCGGTCGCCATCGCCGCGACGGTCGGCGGCTTCTACGCAGGCCATCTGTTCACCGGCAACGACACCGAAGCCGCGACGCAGCCTAGCGGTAACGCCGTCGATCAATTGTGGAAGATCACGCCGCCCGCCGCGTCCGGCACGTCGCAACCGCTCGCGGCGTACAAGGGCAAGCCGGTCGTCGTGAATTTCTGGGCGTCGTGGTGCGGACCGTGCGTCAAGGAAATGCCGACGCTTTCGGCCTTACAGCGCGAATATCAAAAGAAGGGCATCACGTTCATCGGGCTCGGCGTCGACAGCGAGAAGAACGTCAACGATTTCCTAAAGAAAGTCCCGGTCGACTATCCCGTCTACGTTACCGGCTTTGGTGGCGCGGACCTTGCGCGTAGCTTCGGCAACAACGCGGGCGGCCTGCCGTTCACCGTCGTCATCGACAGCAAGGGCGTGGTCCACTCGACCAAGCTGGGCGAAGTCAACGAAGCCGAACTGCGTCACACCCTCGACGCGCTGTAAAAATTCGCTGCGACTTCGGCTGACGTTCGCGGGATTAAGCAGCAAGTTGCCGGATGTTTGCTGTAACTTCTCCGTTTGGCTGCGATAATGTCGGGTCGCACGCGCGAACGAGCACGGTCTGTCGCGCTGTAAAACTAGACAAAATTCTCTAAACGGCGCTAAAGTGCGCCGAATTCCGCACAACCCGAAGCGACCATGACTATTCCGCCGGTGCAGCAAGGCCACGCAGCCGCCCGTTCCGCCGCCCGCGAAAGCGGCGCCGGCCGAGCCACCGCGCCCGAAATGACAGATCGCTTCGCCGCCAGTTTCGCCGCGGGCGCGCCGTGCCGCACGCCCGCGCGCACCGGATGATAGCCGCGCCGGCACGCGGCTGACGCACAGAACACACCCACAAATCAAGTCAAGCACCGGGCAGTCCCGGTCTCCAAGTATTGAAAGGGGATTTTTCGATGGACCTTCGTAAACTGAAAACGCTGATCGACCTCGTCTCGGAATCCGGCATCTCGGAGCTGGAAGTGACGGAGGGCGAAGGCAAGGTTCGCATCGTCAAGAACGCGGCGCCCGTCTATATGCAGGCGCCGCAGCAGTACGCGCCGCAAGTGCAGGCGCAAGCCGCGCCGAGCGCATCCGCATCGGGCGATGCCGGCGCGAGCGCTGGCGCCGCCGCGAGCGCCGCCGCGCCGCAGGGCCACGTCGTGACGTCGCCGATGGTCGGCTCGTTCTACCGCGCGCCGTCGCCGGGCGCCGATCCTTTCGTGCAGGTCGGCGATACGGTCAAGGAAGGCCAGACGCTGTGCATCATCGAAGCCATGAAGCTTCTGAACGAAATCGAATCGGACAAGTCCGGCGTCGTGAAGGAAATTCTTGTCGAGAACGGTCAGGCGGTCGAGTACGGCCAGCCGCTCTTCGTGATCGGCGACTAAGCGCGTCGGGCCGTGCGCCGGACGCCTCGCTCCGGTCTGCCCGGCTTCACCGCGCCGGCGCGCGCCATCCGCAAGCATCCGGTTGCGCGCGCCGCCGATTCGAATCCCGAGGGCCGCTCGCGCGTGCCCGTTGATGAGCCGACCCACTGCCATGTTTGAAAAAATCCTCATTGCGAACCGCGGCGAAATCGCGCTTCGCATCCAGCGCGCGTGCCGCGAACTGGGCGTCAAGACAGTCGTCGTCTATTCAGAGGCCGACAAGGAAGCGAAGTACGTGAAGCTCGCCGACGAAGCCGTCTGCATCGGACCGGCGCCGTCGAACCTGTCGTATCTGAACATGCCCGCGCTCATCAGCGCGGCCGAAGTCACCGACGCCGAAGCCATCCATCCCGGCTACGGCTTTCTTTCCGAGAACGCGGATTTCGCCGAGCGCGTCGAGCAATCGGGCTTCACGTTCATCGGCCCGCGTCCGGAAACCATTCGCCTGATGGGCGACAAGGTCACCGCCAAGCAGACCATGATCAAGACCGGCGTGCCGTGCGTGCCGGGTTCGGAAGGCGCGTTGCCGGAAGATCCGAAAGAGATCGTGAAAATTGCGCGCGCGGTCGGCTATCCCGTCATCATCAAGGCGGCGGGCGGCGGCGGTGGTCGCGGCATGCGCGTGGTCCATACCGAAGCGGCGCTGGTGAACGCGGTGAACATGACGCGCGAAGAAGCGGGCCGTGCGTTCGGCAATCCGCAGGTCTACATGGAGAAGTTCCTGGAGAACCCGCGGCATATCGAGATTCAGGTGCTGTCGGATTCGTTCCGCAACGCGCTGTGGCTCGGCGAGCGCGACTGCTCCATGCAGCGCCGTCACCAGAAGGTGATCGAGGAAGCGCCGGCGCCGGGCATCGCGCGGCGTCTGATCGACCGCATCGGCGACCGTTGCGCCGAAGCGTGCAAGAAGATGGGCTATCTCGGCGCGGGCACGTTCGAATTCCTGTACGAGAACAACGAGTTCTACTTCATCGAAATGAACACGCGCGTGCAGGTCGAGCATCCGGTGACGGAGCTGATCACGGGCGTCGATATCGTGCAGGAACAGATCCGCATTGCCGCTGGCGAGAAGCTCACGCTGCGCCAGAAGGACATCCAGTTCCGCGGCCACGCGATCGAATGCCGCATCAACGCGGAAGATCCGTTCAAGTTCACGCCGTCGCCGGGACGCATCACGTCGTGGCACGCGCCGGGCGGCCCGGGCATTCGCGTCGATTCGCACGCGTACAACGGCTATTTCGTCCCGCCGAACTACGATTCGATGATCGGCAAGCTGATCGCGTACGGCGCGACGCGCGAGCAGGCGATCAACCGCATGCGCATCGCGCTCTCGGAAATGGTCGTGGAAGGCATTTCGACCAACATTCCGCTGCACCGCGAACTGATGATCGACGCCAAGTTCGTCGAAGGCGGCACGAGCATCCACTACCTCGAAAACAAGCTCGCCGCGCGTCAGGCGGCGGTAGCCGAAGAGTCCTGAAGCGCCTTGGCAGAGAAACGAGCATGAGTTACCGCGAACTGATCGCCGAGCTGGACCGCGAGCACGCGGAGGCGCTGTCGGATGCGCTGCTGGACATGGGCGCGCTTTCGGTGTCCGTCGAGGACGCCGACGCCGACACGCCCGACGAGCAGCCGCTCTTCGGCGAGCCCGGGCTCACGCCCGAGCGGAGCGCGTGGAAGCGTTCGCGCGTGGTCGCGCTGCTCGGCCAGGACGCGGACCCGGCCGTGCTGCTCGCGGCCGCGTCCAACGACATCGGCCTGGAAGCGACGCCCGCGTTCTCGCTGCGCGAAGTCGAGGAGCAGGACTGGGTGCGTCTGACGCAGGCGCAGTTCGATCCGATTGCCATCGGCGAGCGCATCTGGGTCGTGCCGTCATGGCACGACGCGCCCGATCCCGACGCCCTCGTGCTCGAACTCGATCCGGGCCTCGCGTTCGGCACGGGTAGCCACCCGACCACGCGTTTGTGCATGGAGTGGCTGGAGCAATCGGTGAAGCCGGGGCAGTCGCTGCTCGACTACGGCTGCGGCTCCGGCATCCTCGCCATTCTCGCGAAGAAGTGCGGCGCAAATCCGGTCTATGGCATCGACATCGACCCGCAAGCGGTCGAGTCCGCGCGCCAGAACAGCGAACGCAATCACGCGGACGTCACCTACGGCCTGCCCGACGACTGCCCCGCCGGCGAGTTCGATATCGTGGTCGCCAATATCCTCTCGAATCCACTGAAACTCATGGCCTCGATGCTCGCCGCGAAGGTGAAACCGGGCGGGCGGATCGCGCTGTCGGGCATCCTCGCGCGCCAGGCCGACGAGGTCGCGGCGGTCTATGCGAAGTGGATCGACATCGGCGTCTGGCGCGAGCACGAAGGCTGGGTGTGCCTTGCCGGAACGCGGCGCGAAAGCCTTTAGAATAGCGCCATCGTCACCGTTTCGGCCGTGAGGCCGCTGGCACTTTCCACTGGCACTTCCTATGGCGCTGGCTACCCGCTGCCCACACTGCGAAACCGTCTTCAAGCTCGATCCGCATCTGCTCGCGCCGCATGACGGGCGGGTGCGTTGCGGCCATTGCCAGGAAGTTTTCGACGCCGCGCACCATCGGTTCGAGTTGCCGGACGATTCGGCCGAAGCCGACGAGGCGCAGCACGCCGCGCTGATCGACGACGAAGTCGCGGTCGGACCTTCGACGTTCTCATCGTCGAAGAAGGAAGCCACGAGCGTGCCGCCCACGCTGGCAGTGCCGCGTCAGCTCGATCTCGGCAACAAGTCGGCCGCGAAGCCCTTCTCGCCGCCCCCGGCGAAAGAAGACAACGATCCGACCGTGCATGCAAAGGCACCCGCATTCGCCGGCGCGTCGATGCCGCCGCCCGAACGCAACGTGCCGCGCAAGGACGCCGCGAACGAACCCGACGCCGAGCCTGTCGTCGAACCGGTGCCGCTCGGCCGCGTGAAGCCGGTGGCCGTGTCCGGCACGCCGCTCAACGACGACGCATCCGCGCCGCCCACCAGAAGCGAAGCGCCGAGGCGCCCGGAACCCGCGCCGCCGCCCTCGCGCTTTGTCGATCCGCTCGACGACCGCGCGGAGCCTTTCATCGGTCCGGCGCAAAACCGGCCCGAACCGCCGCGCGCGCGCCCCGCCGCTGCCCCTTCCCCGGGCCCGGCCCCGGCTTCCGCATGGGACGAGGACGAGCCCGGCTTCGGCGCGCGGCCGGCCGGTCTCGGCACCGCGCACCCGCCGAGCGCCAACGAAGCGTTTCCGGTCTCGCGGGAACCGCGCATCGAGACGACGCCACCGGCGAAGTCTGCGCGCAAGGGCTTGCGTGCGATCGGTATCGTCGCGGCAGTGTTGCTCGCGCTGCTGCTCGCGGTCCAGTTCGCCTGGTGGCAACGCGAAACGATCATGGTGAATGTCCCCGGCACGCATGCGTTTTACGTCAGTATCTGCGACCAGATCGGCTGCGCGATTTCGCCGCCGCGTTACATCTCCGGTTTGCAAATCGAGAGCTCCGGCTTGCGTCAGGTGGACGGCCCGCACAAGCTCGAACTGAAGCTCATGCTGCGCAACCGCTCGGATGTGGCGCTTGCCTATCCGGCGCTCGAACTCACGCTGCTCGACGACAAGAGCGACGTCGCCATTCGCCGCGTGCTGTGGCCGCAGGATTACGCGCGACCGGGTACGATATTCGCCATCGGCCTTCCGCCGCAAAGCGCGCAACCGGTCGTCGTCCGGCTGGATACGGGCGATGCCGTCGCCGCGAATTACCGGGTGCAGGTCTTCTATCCGTAACCGGATAGTGGCGCGAGCGCCCGGCTTTTCAAGACGCGACCCGGCAGCACGAGCCGGTCGCACAGTTCCCGTCAGCATCTGACACATCCTCTGGAGCGCAACATGAGTCAAGTTACCCTCGGCGGCAACCCGATCGAAGTCAGCGGCACGTTCCCGAGCGAAGGACAGCAAGCGCCCGCGTTCACGCTCGTCGGCGCGGATCTCGGCGATATCACGCTCGCGAGCTTCGCGGGCAAGCGCAAGGTGCTGAACATCGTGCCGAGCCTCGACACGCCCACGTGCGCCACGTCGACGCGCAAGTTCAACGAAGCGGCCGGCAAGCTGGACAACACCGTGGTGCTCGTCGTCTCCGGCGACCTGCCCTTCGCGGCCAAGCGTTTCTGCACGACGGAAGGTCTGGCTAACGTGGTGACGGCCTCGACGTTCCGCGGCCACGAGTTCGCGCAGTCGTACGGCGTGGACGTGACGAGCGGTCCGCTCAAAGGGCTGACCGCGCGCGCGGTCGTCGTGCTGGACGAAAACGACAAGGTGGTACACGCCGAACTCGTGCCGGAAATCAAGAACGAGCCGAACTACGATTCGGCGCTCGCCGCACTGAAGTAAAGTGCATCGACGGACCGCTGCGGCGGTCCGCATACGGGACGCGGCGGTCTTTCGGTTCGGCCGATGCCAACGCCGCCGCGCGCCGTATGCGCTACTCTTTCCTCGCGCCTAACTAATAAGGACGTTCGCCTTGGCTACGCTTATCTGCGGCTCGCTCGCCTACGACAACATCATGACCTTCCAGGGCCGCTTCGGCGACCACATCTTGCCGGACCAGGTGCACATGCTGAACATCAGCTTCCTGGTGCCGACGATGCGGCGCAACTTCGGCGGCTGCGCGGGCAACATCGCGTATGCGCTGAAGCTGCTCGGCGGCGATGCGAAGATCATGGCGACGCTCGGCGAAGCGGACGCGCAGCTCTATATCGACCGGCTCGACGCGCTCGGATTGTCGAAGGAATACGTGCGCGTGCTGCCCGGCCAGCATTCGGCGCAATGCTTCATCACGACCGACCTCGCGAACAATCAGATCACCGCCTTCCACCCCGGCGCGATGATGGAATCGCACCTGAACCGCGCCGACGAAGCGCAGGGCATTACGCTCGGCATCGTGGCGCCGGACGGCGCGGATGGCATGCGCGAACACGCCAAGCAGTTTGCGGTGGCGGGCGTGCCGTTCATCTTCGATCCGGGTCAGGGTTTGCCCATTCTTGAAGGTGTAGAGCTTTGTCGCATGATTGAACTTGCCACATACGTGACGGTCAACGATTACGAAGCCAAGTTGTTGAGCAACAAGACCGGCTGGTCGATCGAAGACATCAAGAGCCGGGTCGAGGCGCTGGTCGTCACGCGCGGCGAACACGGCGCGCAGATCTATCATGAAGATGGCGTGATGGACGTGCCGGCCGTGAAGGCGCGGCAAGTGGTGGACCCAACCGGTTGCGGCGACGCATTTCGCGGCGGCCTGTTGTACGGCATCGAGAACAAGCTTGGCTGGGAAAAGACGGGGCGTCTCGCGAGTCTGATGGGTGCGTTGAAGATCGAGCATCAGGGCCCGCAAACTTATGCGCCGACGCGCGCCGAAATCGAAGAGCGTTTCAAGCAGGCATTCGGAAGCAGCCTGTCGTGATCGAGTGGATGAAGGGAGTAAAGGAATGAAAACGGTAAGTCGCATCGTGCTGGCAGCATCGCTCATCGGCTCAGTCGCGCTGACGGGCTGCGCCTACAACAGCAGTTCGCCCGACGTCTACACGGCGTCGCAGGCGCAGCGCGAGGAAACGGTGCGCATGGCGACCGTCGAAAGCGTGCGCGGCGTGAAGATCAGTTCGAACAACGGCCAGCCGACCGGCCTCGGCGCCATCGGCGGCGGCGCGCTCGGCGGCGTTGCGGCGGGTAGCGCTATCGGCGGCGGCAACGGGTCGATCATCGCGGGCATCATCGGTGGTCTGGCGGGCGCGGTCGCGGGCAACGCGGTCGAGAACAGCGTCTCGACGAAGAACGGCCTGGAAATCACCGTGCGTCTGGACAACGGCGATCTGCGCGCCATCACCCAGACGTCGAATGGCGAAGTGTTTCAGGCGGGCGAGCGCGTACGGCTGCTCTCGAGCGGCGGCGTGACGCGCGTGACGCACTGAGTTCGTCGGAGGTATTCGACTGGGGAATCGCAGTCAGCCTGCGGTTGCTCAAAGAAGCGCATGCATCGAAAGAGGCGTGCGCTTTTTTTCGTTCACGCTTGGCTCGGCACGGCGCGCAGTTACTTCGGGCGCCGAAGCGAACAACCCGCCGCCGGACTTGACCGGCGACGGGTCGAGGCCGGGTAGGCCTACCCGGTCTTAAGGCACATCGACGTGTGCCGCGGTGCTTCGGACTGCTGTTGCCGCGACTTACGGACGGCTGCCCGTCGGGAACGGCCATGCCGCCGCCGGGTTCAACGCCGTCTTGACCGCAGTGGCCGGAGCCGCCGGAGCGGGCGTCGACACCGTGGTAGCCGTCGTTGCGGGAGCCGCAGCCGTCGTCTTCTTTGCAGCAGCAGCCTTCTTGGCCGGCGCCTTCTTTGCGGCAGGCTCGGCTTTCTTCGCTGCGGGAGCAGGCGCGGAAGCAGCAGGCGCAGCGGGAGCAGCGGCCGTCTTCGCCGACGCCGACGCCTTCTTCGCAGGAGCCTTCTTCGCGGCAGCCTTCTTCGCGGGCGCTTTCTTCGCAGCGGCCTTCTTCGCCGCCGCTTTCTTCGCGGGAGCCTTCTTGGCGGCGGCCTTCTTCGCCGGCGCCTTTTTCGCGGCGGCCTTCTTCGCAGGCGCCTTCTTGGCCGCGGCCTTCTTCGTGGCTACCTTCTTGGTGGCGACCTTCTTCGCTGCGGCTTTCTTCGCGGGCGCCTTCTTGGCTGCTACCTTCTTCGTTGCGACCTTCTTTGCTGCTGCCTTCTTGGCCGGCGCAGCCTTCTTCGCCGCGACCTTCTTCACGGCGACTTTCTTGGCTGCAACCTTCTTGGCGGCAACCTTCTTCGCGGCTACCTTCTTCGCCGGAGCGGCGGCTTTCTTGGCGGGGGCTTTCTTTGCTGCAGCCTTTTTCGCGGCGGGTTTCTTCTTGGCAACTGCCATGGTTTTTCTCCTTCAGGTTTTCAGATGAGAGTCAGTTCAAACAACACCCTTCGTCAAAACCCGCTTCTTCACGTGGAGGCTCTCAGGGCACACGCTACGAAGCGGATTATTCATCGGCGTACGCTGATCCCACCTGCTTACGCTAATGAATACGGCAAGGCGCGCCGTGCCCCGAGGCACCGCGCGCCAAATTGAGTCAGCGCCCATACACGGCGCCGGCCATCGCTTGATCGAGCCAGCGAGCTTGTCGCCGGCATTTTCCGGGGGGAAGTTTGCCCATCCCATTGAAGGGAACGCAAAACGCCTGTCTTTCAATCGAACCACTCGGTCCGTCAAGTCAGTAGGCGCACTTTGCATCAGGCGACCGTTCTCCTAAACCTTGTCGGCGGGGCGCGCGCAATGACGCACGCTGCTGCCCAGCCGTCCCATCGATTTCGTCTGCAACACGTCCTGGGCTTGTTGTTATTCCCAGGTCAGCGCGCCGCCGGTTTGATACTCAATCACGCGTGTCTCGAAGAAGTTGCGTTCCTTCTTCAAGTCGATCATTTCGCTCATCCACGGGAACGGGTTTTCCTCGTTCGGGTAGAGCGGGTCCAGGCCGATCTGCTGGCAACGCCGATTGCAGATGAACCGCAAGTAGCTCTTGAACATCGACGCGTTCAGGCCGAGAACCCCGCGCGGCATGGTGTCTTCAGCGTAGCGATATTCAAGATCGACAGCTTGCTTGAAGAGCTCGCGAATCTCCGCCTTGAATTCGGAGGTCCACAGTTGCGGCTCTTCGAGCTTGATCTGGTTGATGAGGTCGATGCCGAAGTTGCAGTGCATCGATTCATCGCGGAGGATGTACTGATACTGCTCCGCCGCGCCCGTCATCTTGTTCTGGCGACCCAGCGCCAGAATCTGCGTGAAGCCCACATAGAAGAACAGCCCTTCCATGATGCAGGCGAACACGATCAACGACTTGAGCAATTTCTGGTCCGCTTCCAGCGTGCCGGTGGTGAAGGCCGGGTCGGTCAACGTCTGGATGAACGGGATCAGGAACTCGTCCTTGTCACGGATCGACTTGACCTCGTGATACGCGTTGAAGATCTCGCTTTCGTCGAGGCCGAGCGATTCGACGATGTACTGATACGCATGCGTGTGGATCGCCTCTTCGAACGCCTGGCGCAGCAGGAACTGGCGGCACTCCGGAGCGGTGATGTGGCGATACGTGCCGAGCACGATGTTGTTCGCGGCGAGCGAGTCGGCCGTGACGAAGAAGCCGAGGTTGCGCTTGACGATGCGGCGCTCGTCGTCGGACAGACCGTTCGGGTCTTTCCACAGGGCGATGTCGCGCGACATGTTCACTTCCTGCGGCATCCAGTGATTCGCGCAACCGGCGAGGTACTTCTCCCACGCCCACTTGTACTTGAACGGCACGAGCTGGTTGACGTCGGTCTTGCCGTTGATGATGCGCTTGTCGGCGACGTTGACGCGCGCTTCGCTCTGCGCGGCGATGGCGCCAGCGGAAGGCGTGGCGGCTGCGGGAGGCACGAAGCCATCCGAGAAGATGTTCTGCGCCTGAGCAGTCTGATGGGCGGCTTGATGATCGAACGATTGGGCAGCATGCGCTGCGCTCTGCGTACCGAAAGCCGTGCCTTGAGCGTTGCGCAACGTGTTGTGTTGCGAACCGCTCGACGGAGTTACGGCAGTGGTCTCGTCATCCCAGTTGAGCATAAATTCTCACCATCAATTTAGATCGGTTTGTACCATCTTTTCATGAGCGATAAAAGAGCTTGCTCATGAAAATTCTCGTTTTCTAGCGATTTGGATTCAGCGTTGCTACCTGCATACAACACTTGGCTCTGCGCATGGTCTTTCATGCGTGATGCGAGCAAGAGAGAGACGTGTGTGAAGCGGTCCTCATCGACTCTCTTCAAGGGTTGCGATGTGTGATTGGACTGCGTGGCTTCAATGCTTCGATCGGTGATTCGGTCGATGCGTCGATGCTGTCATGCGAACGCTTGGCGACAGCCCGCGATGATCGTTCGAGGCGATCGACGCGATCGACGCGAGTGCCGTTGATCGAATGCGGTGCGATGCAAGCGAAGATGAAAGCGCGTGCTCGTTCTGGCTTCGCCCGATGACGCTCCAGCAGCCGAGCGACGTGTCTTCGTTGCCTTCGCGCGCTTCGAATTCGTTGCCGAAGTTTAGCATTCGCGGCCTCGCTTTACCACTATATATTGTGTTCGCTGCGGCGCCGCTCTACTACCTATAGGGCGTGGAGTCAACGCCTCAAAGGGTCCAGCAATGAGCGCAGATTGTTGTGATCGATCTCGTGCATGAGCGCAAGCAACGCACCGAGCTTGCCTTGAGGAAAACCCTCACGCGCGAACCACGCGAGATAGTGACCGGGCAAGTCGGCGATGAGTCTGTCCTTGTACTTGCCGTAAGGCATGGTCTGCGTCACGAGACGCTGCAGGTCTTGCGGGTCCATCGTGTCTTCACTCCTCGTTATGTTGATCGCATCACATCGCGTCCGGCGTGCGATCGCATGCGCGTGGTATCGGTGCCATAATCGCCGCTCTTGCCGCCATGACTGATCGCATTCTCCGATGCCGCTCGCCGTCAAAGCTTTCATCGCTCCTCTTATCGTCGCGTGTGCGATGTTCATGGAAAGCGTCGACGCCAACGTCATCGTCACTGCAATCCCCGAAATGGCGCGCGCCTTCGGACGCGATCCCGTCACACTCAAGGTCGCCGTCACCAGTTACGTGCTTGGCTTGGGCGTCTTCATTCCGATCTGCGGCTGGGTGGCCGACCGCTTCGGCGCGCGCGCCGTCTTTCGCGCGGCCATCGGCGTGTTCGTTGCCGGTTCGATCCTGTGCGCGGCATCGACGTCGCTCGGGCCCTTCACTGTCGCGCGCTTCATACAGGGCGTGGGCGGCGCGATGATGGTACCGGTCGGCCGCATCATCATCTTCCGTTCGGTGCGCCGCTCCGAGTTCATTCGCGCGATGAACTATCTCTCCGTTCCCGCGATGCTCGGCCCGGCCGCCGGCCCGCTGCTCGGCGGCTTCATCACGACGTATCTGCACTGGCGGCTGATCTTCTTCATCAATATTCCGATTGGCATTGCGGGCATCTACCTGACCAATCGCTACATCGCCGACTCGCGCGAAGAACATCCGGGCCGGCTCGACTGGCTCGGCTTCTTTTTGTCGGCGGGCGCCGGCGTCTTGCTGCTGCTCGGCCTTTCGCTCGTCGGCGGCGAGCTGGTGCCGCAAAGCGTTGCGTTCGCGATGTGCGCGGCCGGCGCGCTGATGGCCGCGCTGTACTGTCTCTACGCGCGCCGGGCCGCGCGACCGCTGCTCGACCTGCGCTTCTTTCGCGTGCCGACGTTTCAGGCGAGCGTCCTCGGCGGCTCGCTCTTTCGCATCGGGCTCGGCGCGGTGCCGTTCCTTTTGCCGCTCGCGTTGCAGGAAGGTCTTGGCATGACGGCGTTCAAGTCCGGCGCGATCACCTGCGCATCGGCGTTCGGCGGCATGTTCATGCGCTCGCTTGCGTCCCGCGTGCTGCATCGATTCGGCTTTCGGCAGACGCTTCTCTTCAACGCGGCGTTGTCGGGCTTGGCGATTGCGGCATGCGGCACGTTCTTTCCCGGCACGCCGACCTGGGTGATCTGGGCTGTGGTGCTGCTCGGCGGCTTCTTTCCGGCGCTGCAGTTCACGAGCCTCAATTCGCTCGCCTACGCGGAGATCGAAACCCGCGATGTCGGACGGGCGACGAGTCTTGCCAGCTTCGTGCAGCAGGTGTCGCTCGGGCTTGGCGTCACGGTGGCGGGCATTACGCTCGAACTCACGCAGTACGTGAATGGTCATGCGACCGTGCGGTGGTCGGACTTTTGGCCTGCGTTTGTTGTCGTTGGGCTGTTCTCGTTTCTTTCCATGCCGGTTACGGCTCGGTTGTCGCGGGATGCGGGCGTTGAGATTTCGCGTGGGACGCGGGGGTAAGGGTTCCTTTGCTTCGCGCTTCCTTCGTGCTGCCGTTCCCGTGTCGTTGCTCTTGTCGCGCGAGACAACGAAGCAAAGGGGCAGACCTACGACCTTACGTCAGCCCGGCAAGGGCAACGCCCAATAGACCGACGCGAAAACAAGTTCCAAGAAGATCCAAAGCCAGAAAACAAAAAAGCCGGCACCGAGAAACCATCTCAGCACCGGCGTTCGCCGCGAGCAGAACCCTACTCAGGCGCCAGCAAAAAACCTCACTGACATGCCTCGCACTCGTCGAACCCCGGATCGCCCGGACGCATCATGCAGACGGGACCGTCGGCTTCCGGCGCAGCCGCCTCGACCGCAGGCGCAGCAGCGGCAGCATTGAAACCACCACCGACGCCGCCGGCAGCGGAAGAAGCACCGCCCGACGACACCCCGAAGCCACCGCCCGAACCCGCACCGCCCTCACCCGACGGCACCGCGTTCAACGCGCCGTGCGCCACGGTCGACTTCTCGACGTGCGTCGCCGCCATCGTGCGGAGGTAGTACGTCGTCTTCAGACCGCGCAGCCACGCGAGCTTGTACACCTCATCGAGCTTCTTGCCCGATGCGCCCGCCATGTAGATATTCAGCGACTGCGCCTGATCGATCCACTTCTGACGACGCGACGCCGCTTCCACCAGCCACTTCGGATCCACTTCGAACGCCGTCGCGTAGATCGCGCGCAGGTCGGCCGGAACGCGGTCGATGCGCGAGAGCGTGCCGTCGAAGTACTTCAGGTCCGACACCATCACTTCATCCCACAGGCCGCGCGCCTTCAGATCACGCACCAGGTAGTCGTTGACCACCGTGAATTCGCCAGACAGATTCGACTTCACGTACAGGTTCTGGAACGTCGGCTCGATACACGCCGACACGCCGATGATGTTCGAGATCGTCGCCGTCGGCGCAATCGCCACGCAGTTCGAATTGCGCATGCCGTGCGTCGCGATGCGCGAACGCAGCGTCGACCAGTCCATCGACTCGGACGTGTCCACTTCCACGTAACCGCCGCGCGCTTCGGCCAAGAGCTTCACCGTGTCTTGCGGGAGAATGCCGCGATCCCACAGCGAGCCGCGATAGCTCGAATAACGGCCGCGCTCTTCCGCCAGTTCCGTCGACGCGTAGTACGCGTAGTAGCAGACGGCTTCCATCGAACGATCCGCGAACTCCACCGCTTCCTGCGACGCGTACGGCGTGCGCAGCAAGTGCAGGCAGTCCTGGAAGCCCATGATGCCCATGCCCACCGGACGATGCTTCAGGTTCGAATTACGCGCCTTCGGCACCGCGTAGTAGTTGATGTCGATCACGTTGTCGAGCATGCGCATCGCGACGCTGATGGTGCGCTTGAGCTTCGCGTGATCGAGCGCGAGCGTGCCGTCGGCCTGCTTCGTCAGGTGCGCGACCAGGTTCACCGAACCGAGATTGCACACGGCGATTTCGGTGTCGCTCGTATTGAGCGTGATTTCCGTGCACAGGTTCGACGAATGCACGACGCCGACGTGCTGCTGCGGCGAACGCACGTTGCACGGATCCTTGAACGTGATCCACGGATGGCCGGTTTCAAACAGCATGCCGAGCATCTTGCGCCACAAGTGCTGCGCCGGCACCTTCTTGAAGAGCTTGATCTCGCCGCGCGCGGCTTTCTCTTCGTAAGCGACGTACGCCTTCTCGAAGTCCGCGCCGAACAAATCGTGCAGGTCCGGACACGTCGACGGCGAGAACAGCGTCCATTCGCCGCCTTCCATCACGCGCTTCATGAACAGGTCGGGAATCCAGTTCGCCGTGTTCATGTCGTGCGTGCGGCGGCGGTCATCGCCCGTGTTCTTGCGCAGTTCCAGGAATTCTTCGATGTCGAGGTGCCACGTCTCGAGGTACGCGCACACGGCGCCCTTGCGCTTGCCGCCCTGGTTCACCGCGACGGCCGTGTCGTTCACGACCTTCAGGAACGGCACGACGCCTTGCGACTTGCCGTTCGTGCCCTTGATGTGCGAGCCGAGCGCGCGCACTCGCGTCCAGTCGTTGCCGAGGCCGCCCGCGAACTTGGAGAGCAGCGCGTTTTCCTTGAGCGCCTCGTAGATGCCGTCGAGGTCGTCGGCCACCGTCGTCAGATAGCAGGACGAAAGCTGCGAGCGATGCGTGCCCGAGTTGAAGAGCGTCGGCGTCGACGACATGAAGTCGAACGACGACAGCACGTTGTAGAACTCGATGGCGCGTGCTTCGCGGTCGATTTCGTTCAGCGACAGACCCATCGCGACGCGCATGAAGAACGCCTGCGGCAACTCGATGCGCGTGCCCTCGACGTGCAGGAAGTAGCGGTCGTACAGCGTTTGCAGGCCGAGGTAACCGAACTGCAGGTCGCGGTTCGCGTCGAGCGCGGCGCCGAGACGCTTCAGGTCGAACTGCTGCAGCTTGTCGTCGAGCAGGCCGGCTTCGACGCCGCGCTTGATGAACTGCGGGAAGTATTCGGCATAACGCTCGCCCATTTCGGCTTGCGTCACTTCGCCTTCGAGAATCTCGCGGCGGATCGTGTGCAGCAGAATGCGCGCGGTGACCTGGCTGTACGCCGGGTCTTTCTCGATCATCGTGCGCGCGGCGAGAATGGCCGAATCGTAGACCTGATTCATCGGCACGCCGTCGTACAGGTTCTTCACCGTTTCCGCGACGATCGGATCAGCCGAGACGGCATCGCCCAGATTCGCGCAGGCGGAGACGATCAGCGCCTTCAGCGCGTCGAGATCGAGCGGGCGCGTGATGCCGTTGTCCGTCACGTTGATGACGCCTTCGTGCGTCTTCGCGTTCTGCGCATGGCCGCGGTCCTGCTCACGCTGCTGCGTGCGCTTCTCGCGATACAGCACGTAGGCGCGCGCGACGTTGTGCTCGCCGCCGCGCATCAGCGCGAGTTCGACCTGATCCTGAATGTCTTCGATATGGAACGTGCCGCCGTGCGGACGGCTGCGCAGCAGCGCGCGCACGACCGCCTGCGTCAGTTGCTCGACCTGCTCGCGCACGCGAGCGGACGCCGCGCCCTGGCCGCCGTTCACGGCGATGAACGCCTTCGTCACGGCAATCGCGATCTTCGACGGCTCGAACGACACCACGCTTCCGTTGCGACGGATGACCTTGTAGTCGGCATACGTCGTGTTCGACGCGGGCGATTGCGCGCCCTGAACGTGCGCCCCGCCAGCATGCTGCGCGGATGCGCCTTCGTAGGAAGTCGTGGCGTTGTCGGTGGTTTGCATGTGCAAAACTCCTGGTGTTCGAATGGTGCGGATGATCCGCGGATTTATCACTTATGCCGCGTGCGTCGCCGGTCAATAACGCGGACGCGCGTCGCGGTGTTTGGCAGTAAGGCGGGCTGTGAAGACAGCAGGCCCTGAACACGAGTCGCGGCGATGGCGGCCCGCACTGTCATGGCGTTCCGTGCGGTGCCCGCGTTGGCGCGCGGTGTCGGTCGACGCGACTCGCGTTCACTTGCATGCGTTCTTCACGGTGCTGCTTTGCTGGCGCTCGATGCGCTAAGGGCCTCTTGATGAGACCGCTTGCGCACCGCCCCGGGCCAGCCAAACTTCAGATACGCCGGAAAGCCGACGGCGCCGGCTCGTGGGAGCGGGCGCCGCCTCTACAACACAAGATATAGTGCAAATCACGTCTTTCGGCACCAAGTATAGTGGAACTTCGCACGGTCTCAAAAAGGTTTATTTGCTTCGGAAGCGCTTGCGCGGGGTTGACTTTTGCGGCGTCGAAGCGCGGCAAGGGCTCCCGCGCGAAGGTGTTGCGTCGCAGCGAGAATGACCGTGGGTGGTGGTCGGAGACCGTTTAGGTGTCGGCTTGGGCGACTCGTTGAAGTGGCGGCGGCGCGTCGTCGCAGCGCGGGCGCCGGGGAGATTGCGCGTTAGCCGGCCGCCTGACCGAGCACGTTGACGAGCGTCAGGCCGGTGAACATAAGCGCTGGCCTGCGCGCGGGGGTTCGCGTCATGATCGAGCGTGTTCGGTGAATAGCGCGTGCTTGAATCGATGCTGGAATCGCCGGGGCGGCCGAAGCTATGGATCCGGACGAGCTCGGACGTCGTGCCGTCGACACGCGCCTCGAAGCTCGGCGGACGGCATTCGCGCCGGGCCTCTGAGCCGGCTGTCGGCGTCAACGAAGCCATCGCGCAGCTGGCGCGTTCATCTGGCGCCGCAAATCGCTCACACGCCGGGCCGCGCGACGCAGAGCGCGCGTGCTGCAGCGGAGCGCGGTCAAGCGACGACTATTGAATCACGCGGCGACGCATGTGCGCGACGATGCCCGCACGCAGCGAACTCATCTCGCGTCCCGACCGCCAGGACGCGCCGCATGACGCCGAGCGTGCTCCGCGCAGCAGAACCGCTGTCCCGCGACGGCTATGGATTCGCTCGTCGGCGTATGCACGCCGCACTGCGCGCAGCGGATCAGCGGATCAGCGAGTTGAGGCGCATCGCGGCGAGCCGCGCCGTTGCCGGCGCCCGCGCCGCCCGCCGTCGAGGATGCGCGGTTAGACGAAGCACGCGTTCCCGCCTGCTCGCGCTCGTTGGCGCGGCGCAGCTTCTTCAGGAGCCATTGCGTCACGAAGAAGAGAACGATAAGAAGAAGAAAATTTCGCATCGGCTTGAAGAAGTAAGACCGCGCTCAGACGACCGCGCGATGCAGCAGCACTTCGAACACGAAGCGGCTGCCGACATACGCGAGCAGCAGCGCCACGAACGAAGCCAGCACCCAGCGCAGCGCGGCGCGTCCGCGCCAGCCGGAGATGCGGCGCGCAGTGAGCAGCCCGCCGAACATCAGCCAGGACAGAATGGCGAAGACGGTCTTGTGATCGAAACGCAGCGCGCGATCGACCAGTTGTTCGTTGAACGCGATGCCCGACACGAGCGTGAGCGTCAGCAGCACGAAGCCCGCGCCGATCAGCCGGAACAACAGCTTTTCGAGCGTGAGCAGCGGCGGCAAGGTGTCGAGCCAGCTCGCGAGCCAGCCGTTGCCGCCACTGTGACGCATCGCGAGGCCGCGCATGCGCTGAAGGCGTCGTTCGAGCATCAGCATCAGCACGGCATGCAGCGCGGCAATCGCAAAGAGGCCATACGCGATATTCGCGATGAGAAAATGCAGCTTGAACATCGGCGCGGCGGAGTACGACAGCACGCGCACGCCGCCGAACGCGAGTGGCAACAGCGACGCGACGCAGGCGAGCGGCAACACGAGCAGGCGCAGGCCGTCGAGCGGAAAGAAGAAGCTCTCGATCCAGTAGATGCCCGCGCCGAGCCAGAACATCGCGGACAACGCGAACGCGAAGCCGAAGATCATCGCGTTCTGCGGGAAGATGGTCATGTGCAGGAGAACGCCGTGCACGACCAACGCTATTAATAATAGAGCGCGTCCCATGCCGCTCATGCCCGACGCCTTCGATGGACTCGCCGGCGCGGCCCCGATGCCCGATGGCACGCCCGCCAAAACCGGCTCCACGGCCGTATGGCGATGCGCGCGCCAGCCCGCCACGGCCAGTCCGCCGTAGAGAAACGCAGTGAGGGCATACAGTACAATATCCATGTTCGAAGTTTACACTAGGCCCCGAACCCGCGACGTCTTCCCCCTTGCGCCAAAGTAGGGCGCATCGCCGCGAAACCGCCTGCGCGTCGCCGGAAACCAGGGCCGCACTCTCACATTCCCATGCTCGACAACCTCACTCAACGGATGGCGCGCGTCGTCAAGACGCTGCGCGGCGAGGCCCGGCTCACCGAGGCCAACACGCAGGAGATGCTGCGCGAAGTGCGCCTCGCGCTGCTCGAAGCCGACGTGGCGCTGCCCGTCGTGCGCGAGTTCATCGCCAAGGTGAAGGAAAAGGCGCTCGGCGAAGAAGTGCTTTCGAGCCTGTCGCCGGGTCAGGCGCTCGTCGGCGTCGTCCAGCGCGAGCTGACCGCCGTGATTGGCGGCGACTACGAAGGCAAGGCCGCCGAGCTGAATCTCGCCGTCACGCCGCCCGCCGTCATCCTGATGGCCGGCTTGCAGGGCGCGGGTAAGACCACGACCACCGGCAAGCTCGCGAAGCTGCTGCGCGAAAAGCAGAAGAAGAAGGTGCTGACGGTTTCCGTCGACGTGTACCGCCCCGCCGCTATTCGCCAGCTGCAGACGGTGACCGAACAGGTCGGCGCGGACTTCTTTCCGTCCGAGCCGGATCAAAAGCCCGCGGACATCGCGCGCGCCGCCATCGACTGGGCGAAGCGTCATTATCACGATGTCGTGATCGTCGATACGGCCGGTCGTCTTGGTATCGACGAAGCGATGATGAAAGAGATCAGCGAGCTGCACGCGCTGCTCAAGCCCGCTGAAACGCTTTTCGTCGTCGACGCGATGCTCGGTCAGGACGCCGTGAACACCGCGAAGGCGTTCAACGACGCGCTGCCGCTCACGGGCGTCGTGCTCACGAAGCTCGACGGCGATTCGCGCGGCGGCGCGGCGCTTTCAGTGCGACACGTCACCGGCAAGCCGATCAAGTTCGTCGGCGTCGCGGAAAAGCTGGACGGCCTCGAAGTCTTCCACCCGGATCGCATGGCGAACCGGATTCTCGGCATGGGCGACATTCTCGCGCTCGTCGAGGAAGCGCAGCGCGGCGTCGATACGCAAGCGGCGCAGAAGCTCGCCGACAAGGTCAAGAAAGGCGGCGACTTCGACCTGAACGACTTCAAGGCGCAACTCTCGCAAATGAAGAAGATGGGCGGGCTGTCGTCGCTGATGGACAAGCTGCCCGCGCAGTTCCAGCAGGCGGCGCAAGGCGCGGACATGAACAACGCCGAGAAACAGATGCGCCGCATGGAAGGCATCATCAATTCGATGACGCTTCAGGAGCGCGCGAAGCCCGAGCTCATCAAGGCGGCACGCAAGCGCCGCATCGCCGCGGGCGCGGGCGTGCACGTGCAGGAAGTCAACCGCATGCTGAATCAGTACGAGCAGATGCGCGGCATGATGAAGAAGCTCAAAGGCGGCAACCTGCAAAAGATGATGCGCGGCATGAAGGGCATGATGCCGGGCATGCGCTGATCCGCGCCGCTTCGAACCCGCGCTTTCGTTCGCCCGACGCGAAAGGAACGCGGGTTTATCATATGGCGCACGCCGCCGTTTTTTCCACACTGAGTCGTCGTCTCTCCCGCCTGCCTTTATGAACCGCGAAGAAGCTCTCCACATTTTCAGCCACTCCGAAGAGATCGTCAGCGCCGATCAGGTCGACGCGTCGATCAAACGCATGGCTGCGGACATCAAGGCCGCGACGCAGGACGACTTCCCGTTGCTGCTCTCCGTCATGGGCGGCGCGGCGGTGTTCACCGGCATGCTGCTGCCGCATCTGGATTTCCCGCTGGAATTCGACTACATCCATTTGACGCGCTATCGCAACGCCATCAAGGGCGGCAGCGAAATGCAGTGGCGCGTGGCGCCGGCCGAATCGGTGAAGGACCGCGTGGTGCTCGTGCTCGACGACATCCTCGATGAAGGCGAAACGATGGCCGCCATTCGCGACCGCATCATGGCGATGGGCGCGAAGCAGTTTCTATCGGCGGTGCTGTGCGAGAAGCTGATCCCGAAGGCAAAGCCGCTGCGCCCGGATTTCTGCGGGTTCGAAGTGCCCGACCGTTACGTGTTCGGCTGCGGGATGGATGCGAAGGGTTACTGGCGCAATCTGCCGACTATCCGGGCGTTGACGGACGGCGCGTAATCAATCGCACGTGCGACGAAAAAGAAAAAGCGGCCTCGGCCGCTTTTTTCACAACTGATGCACGAACGCGCGTATGCCCGTGAGAATCATCTCGACGGAAATCGCGACGAGCACGAGTCCCATCAACCGTTCGAACGCCGTGACCGCGCGCTCGCCCAGCCATTGCTGGATCTTCTCCGCGAGGATCAGCACGACGGCGCAGACGACCATCGTGACGGTCAGCGCGCCGATCCACTCGAACATCTTGCCCGGCGCCTGCGACGTCAGCAGCATCACCGTCGCGAGCGCGGACGGGCCGGCGAGCGCCGGAATCGCGAGCGGCACGATCAGCGGTTCGCCGCCCCGCGTGTCGCCGCCCATCGGCCCATCCGGATGCGGGAAGATCATCCGAAGCGCGATCAGAAAGAGCACGATCCCGCCGCCGATGCGCAGCGACACGTCCGTGAGATTCATCGCGCGCAGGAAGCGGTCGCCGGCCAGCATGAAGACGAGCAGGATGCCGAACGCGATCGCCACTTCGCGCAGAATCACGACGCGGCGCCGCTCGGTGGCGACACCGCGCAGCGCGTTGATGAAGATCGGAATGTTGCCGAGCGGATCGGTGATCAGCAGCAGAAGGATCGTCGCCGACAGGAAGTTGTACTGCATTTACTTCCCGAGCGCTGCCCGAACCTTCGCCGTCACGACGCCCGCCGCTTCGTCCACCGGCAGCAGCGTGGCTTCGGTGTCGCGGCGCGCCTGATATTCGAGCTTGCCTTCTTTCAGCCCGCGATCGCCGATGACGATGCGATGCGGCACGCCGATCAGCTCCCAGTCCGCGAACATCACGCCGGGGCGCTCGCCGCGATCGTCGAGAATCACGTCGATGCCCGCGTCCTGCAGCGTGGCGTAGAGCTTGTCGGCCTGCTCGCGCACGGCGTCGCTGCGGTCGTAGCCCATCGGGCAGATCACGACTTCGAACGGCGCAATGGCTTCCGGCCAGATGATGCCCTTATCGTCGAAATTCTGTTCGATAGCCGCGCCCAGCACGCGCGTCACGCCGATGCCGTAGCAGCCCATCTGCATCGGCGCGGGCTTGCCGTTTTCGTCGAGGAAGGTGGCGCCCATCGAATCCGAATACTTCGTGCCGAGCTGGAACACGTGTCCCACTTCGATGCCGCGGCAGATTTCCAGCGTGCCACGGCCGTCCGGCGAAGGATCGCCCGCGACGACGTTGCGGATATCGGCGACTTCCGGTTCCGGCAGATCGCGGCCCCAGTTCACGCCCGTCGTGTGGTAGTCGACCTCGTTCGAGCCGACGACGAAATCGCTCATGTTCGCGACCGTGCGATCCGCGATCACGCGCACCGGCTTCTTCGTGCCGATGGGGCCGAGATAGCCTGGCGGCGTGCCGAACCATTCGACGATCTCGGCTTCCGTCGCAAAGCGGTAGCCTTTCAGGCCCGGCAGCTTGCTGACCTTGATGTCGTTGAGCGAATGATCGCCGCGCAGCATCAGGAGCCAAATGGTCGGCTCGGCGCCTTCGTTGTCGGTCGCGAGGATGATCGACTTGATCGTGCGTTCGAGCGGGATGTTCAGCAACTGCGCGACGGCTTCGCACTTGGCCGCGCCGGGCGTCGGCGTCTTCTTCATCTCCTCGGCGGGCGCGGCGCGCTCGGCAATCAACGGCAAGGCGTCGGCCGCTTCCACGTTGGCCGCGAAGTCCGAGTCCGGGCAGTACGCGATATCGTCCTCGCCCGTTTCCGCGATGACGTGAAACTCGTGCGATCCGCTGCCGCCAATCGACCCGTTGTCCGCCGCGACCGCGCGGAACTCCAGCCCGATGCGCGTGAAGATGCGCACGTAGGCGTCGTACATCTTCTTGTACGACTCGGCGAGGCCGGCGGTGTCCTTATCGAAGGAATAAGCGTCCTTCATGATGAACTCGCGGCCGCGCATGACGCCGAAGCGCGGACGAATCTCGTCGCGGAACTTCGTCTGGATCTGATAGAAGTTGACCGGCAACTGCCGATAGCTCTTGATCTCGCGCCGCGCGATGTCCGTGACCACTTCCTCGTGCGTCGGGCCGACGACGAAATCGCGTTCGTGACGGTCCTTGATGCGCAGCAGTTCCGGGCCGTACTGCTCCCAGCGTCCCGATTCCTGCCACAACTCGGCCGGCTGCACGGCCGGCATCAGCAGTTCGAGCGCGCCCGCGCGATTCATCTCTTCACGCACGATGGCTTCGACCTTGCGGATGGAGCGCAGGCCGATCGGCATGTAATCGTAGATACCGCCCGCGACGCGGCGGATCATGCCGGCGCGCATCATCAGCTTGTGGCTGACGATCTCGGCGTCGGCGGGAGCTTCCTTCAGGGTGCCGATGAAGAAACGGGATGCTTTCATTCAGAAATTTTCCAAAAGCGGCGCGCGCCCACGAAACCATGTGGTTGAAGGCTGGCGAAACGGGTGAACGACGAAACGGTCGACGGCTCTGCACGAGGCCGCAATGAAACGCTCGCGCGACATTTGCGGCCGACCGCCCTGCATGAAGCCGGAAAAGAAGATTCTGCCGACTTCCGGGTTGCCTGGCAAAGATTCCTTGCGTGAAGGCGTACCGCGAGCCCCGAAATTAGGGCTCCGACACGGGTTGGAACGGATGCGCCGGGGCCGTTATCTGTTTATAATCAAAGCAATTTTAAAGGATTCGAAGGTGGTTGTATGCTGGATCGGGAAGGCTTTCGCCCGAACGTCGGCATCATCCTCTTGAACGCGCGCAACGAAGTGTTTTGGGGCAAGCGGCTGCGTGAACATTCCTGGCAGTTTCCGCAAGGGGGTATCAAATACGGCGAGACCCCCGTGCAAGCAATGTATCGGGAGTTACACGAAGAAACCGGCCTGCTTCCTGAGCACGTGAAAGTTGTCGGTCGCACGCGCGACTGGCTGCGTTATGAGGTGCCGGATAAGTTCATCAAGCGCGAAGTGCGCGGTCATTATCGCGGTCAGAAACAGATCTGGTTTCTGCTGCGCATGGTCGGGCGCGACTGCGACATTTGCCTGCGCGCGACGGACCATCCGGAATTCGATGCTTGGCGCTGGAACGAATACTGGGTGCCGCTCGACGCGGTCATCGAGTTCAAGCGCGACGTTTATCAACTGGCTCTCACCGAGCTTTCCCGCTTCTTGCGGCGAACCAATACTCGTGGCGAACGCGGTGAGCGCGCCGCGCATCATGGGCCGCGTTATCCGCGCGTCATTCAGACCATGACGATCGAGACACCTGCCGTAACCGCCGCGGGCGCCGCGGTTCAGGCAGAATGTACGGTCAGCGAAGAAGTGCAGATCATCGCGCGGCGTTCATCGTGCGACTGACTTCGCGTTCGGTCCTGGCGTCGAGCGCGGCGATTCTTCGTTCATTCTGACACTCGGCACGTTTCATAGCCCGGCGCGGCGAGCACTGCTCGCGGCGCCGGGCGTTCGCCGTCCGCGCATCCGTTATTCGGGAACATCGAATTGAAAGTCATCGTCTCATCCGCGGTACTCGTCGCCATGCTCGCCGCGCTTGCCGGCTGTTCCAGTTCCAAGGGCCCGTCCAATCAGGACGACGGCGTCTTCACCTATCTGCTCGACCGCAAGACCGAATGGGTGGAGAACAAAGTGGATACGCTGCCGCCGCTGCCGCAGGCGTCGAACCTGCTGCCGTTCAATGTTTCGCAGAACACACCGCTGACGTTCGCGGTCGACAAGACTTCGCTCACGGTCGGCGATGACGGCGTCGTGCGCTACGTCGTCGTGGCGACGAGCCCGAGCGGCGCGCGCAACGTCAACTACGAAGGCATTCGCTGCGACACGTACGAATGGCGCCGCTACGCGAGCATCAACGAAGACGGCACCGGCTGGGATCGCGGCGTCGCGTTCGACTTCCGGCGCATCGAAAACGGCGAACTGAACGCGTATCAGGCCGCGCTGTATCAGGACTACTTCTGCACGAGCAAGCTGCCGGTCGGCAACGCGAAGCAGATCGTCAACAACATCCAGTACGAGCGCACGCAACGGTCCATCAACCTGCGTTAATTGCGGGGCTCGCACAGCAAAAAGCCCGCTGGCCTTTCGGCTCAGCGGGCTTTGTTCATTCGGCGGGGTACGCGCGCCTCAGACAAGCACCAGATTGTCGCGGTGGATGAGTTCCGGCTCCAGCATGTACCCGAGCACGGCTTCGATCTCCGCGCTCGGCCGCCGATGAATTAGCCGCGCCTCTGCACTGCTGTAATTCGTGATGCCGCGCGCAACTTCCTGCCCGCTGTCGTTCACGCACGCGATCACTTCCCCGCGACCGAAGGCGCCTTTCACATCGACCACGCCGACCGGCAGCAAGCTCTTGCCGTCGGCGGTGAGCTTCTGCACCGCGCCATCGTCGATCACGACGTGCCCGCGCACCTGCAAGTGATCCGCCATCCACTGCTTGCGCGCAGCCATGCGAGCAGTGCGCGCGATAAGCTGCGTGCCGATGAGCTCGCCCGACGCGAGGCGCGTGAGCACGTCGGCCTCGCGGCCGCTCGCGATCACGGTGTTCGCGCCGCTGTGCGCGGCGCGCTTGGCCGCCAGAATCTTGGTCAGCATGCCGCCGCGGGCGAGGCTCGATCCCGCGCCGCCGGCCATGGCTTCGAGTTCGGGCGTGCCGGCATCGGCCTGTTCGACGAGCGTCGCGTTCGGATCCTTGCGCGGATCGGCGGTGAACAGGCCGCGCTGGTCCGTGAGAATGACGAGCGCGTCGCCTTCGATCAGATTGGCAACGAGCGCGCCGAGCGTGTCGTTGTCGCCGAACTTGATCTCGTCGGTGATGACGGTGTCGTTCTCGTTGATGACCGGCACCGCGCCCAGACGCAGCAGCGTGAGCAGCGTGGAGCGCGCGTTGAGATAACGCTCGCGATCGGCGAGGTCGGCGTGCGTGAGCAGAATCTGCGCGGTGCGGATGCCGTGCGCGCCGAAGCTGCTCTCGTAGACTTGCGCGAGGCCCATTTGCCCGACGGCCGCGGCGGCCTGCAATTCGTCGATTTCGCTCGGGCGCTTGGTCCAGCCGAGCCGGTGAATGCCTTCCGCAATCGCGCCCGAGCTCACGAGCACGACTTCCTTGCCCTGTTCGCGCAGCGCCGCAATCTGCGACGCCCACCGGGCGATGGCCGCGTGATCCAGTCCGCGCCCGTCGTTGGTGACGAGGCTGGACCCCACTTTCACTACGATTCGCTTCGCAGCGGCAATGACCGAACGCATCGTGCGCTTCTCTCCTCGGTGTCGCGGCCCGCGACTGCGGGCGGCGTCGTTATCTGTCTTCGTCGTCCGCCTGATTTCCGGCGATGTCATCGCGAAAACGCACGTCCGCCGCAAGATCTTCTGCTTCCGCCGCACGCGACGCGTCCGAATGCGTCGAGATGTAGTCGTAGATGGCGTAGACCAGCGCCTCGCAGCCTTGGCCCGTGAGGGCCGAAATTTCGTACACCGGGCCGTCCCACTCGAAGCGGTCGAGGAAGTCCTTCACGCGCGACGCGCGTTCGTCTTCCGGCACCATGTCGAGCTTGTTCAGCACGAGCCAGCGCGGTTTCTCATAAAGCGACTCGTCGTACTTGCGCAGTTCGTTGACGATCGCCTTCGCTTCCGCGACCGGATCGACGTTTTCATCGAACGGAGCGAGGTCCACGAGATGCAGCAACACGCCCGTGCGCTGCAAATGGCGCAGGAAGCGGTGGCCGAGGCCCGCGCCTTCCGCCGCGCCTTCGATCAGCCCCGGAATGTCCGCGATCACGAAGCTCTTGCTCGGCCCGACGCGCACGACGCCGAGATTCGGCGCGAGCGTCGTGAACGGATAGTCGGCGATCTTCGGCCGCGCGTTCGAAACAGACGCGATGAACGTTGATTTGCCCGCGTTCGGCATGCCGAGCAGGCCGACATCCGCGAGCACCTTCAGTTCGAGCTTGAGCATGCGGCGCTCGCCCGGCTTGCCGTCGGTCTTCTGACGCGGCGCGCGGTTCGTGCTCGACTTGAAATGCAGGTTGCCGAGACCGCCCGCGCCGCCCTGCGCGATCAGCACTTGTTGATTGTGCTCGGTGAGGTCGGCGATGATCTCGCCTGTTTCCTGGTCCGAAATGATGGTGCCGACCGGCATGCGCAGCGTGATGTCGTCGCCGCCTTTGCCGTAGCAGTCCGAACCGCGCCCGTTTTCGCCGTTGCGCGCCTGATGCTTCTTCGCGAACCGGTAGTCGATCAGCGTGTTGATGTTGCGGTCCGCGACCGCGTAGACGCTGCCGCCGCGCCCGCCGTCGCCGCCGTCCGGCCCGCCGAACGGGACGAACTTTTCGCGGCGCATCGACGCGCTGCCATCTCCCCCGTCGCCGGCGATGACTTCGATCCTCGCTTCGTCAATGAACTTCATGCGTTGCTCCGTCCCGTGTTTCCGTGCGATGACTGCCGCGAGTTCGAACTCGCTCAGTCGACACGCTATTTTGCCGTGACCGGCGCGTGCCGGGCACTCATATGCTTCGATTCTGGCGCGGTGTTTTCCGCGCGCCAATGAAAAAGGCCCCGCGAACTTCGCGGGGCCTTTTTTGCGGTCCTGAAGCCCGTGCAGTGAACCTTACGCTGCTGCCGGGACGACGACGACCGTGTGCTTCTTCGCTGCGCCCTTCGTCGTGAACTGGACGTGACCGTCCGTCAGCGCGAACAAGGTGTGATCCTTGCCGATGCCGACGTTTTCACCCGGGTGCATGCGCGTGCCGCGCTGGCGAACGATAATGCCGCCTGCATTGATTGCCTGGCCGCCGTAAACCTTCACGCCGAGGCGCTTCGATTCCGAATCGCGGCCGTTGCGGGAAGACCCGCCTGCTTTTTTGTGTGCCATTTGCTATAGCTCCTTGACCGTTGCGCGACGCTTAAGCGTTGATCGCGTCGATGCGCAGTTCGGTGTAGTTCTGGCGATGGCCAGCGTGCTTTTGGTAGTGCTTCCGGCGACGCATCTTGAAGATGGTCACTTTCTTGTGACGACCTTGCGACACGACGGTAGCCTTGACGGAAGCCCCACTGACCAGCGGCGTACCGAACTGAATCGATTCGCCTTCGCCTACTGCGAGAACCTGGTCGAGCGTGATTTCAGCGTCAATGTCTGCCGGTATCTGTTCTACTTTCAATTTTTCGCCAACGGCAACTTTGTACTGCTTGCCGCCGGTTTTTATGACCGCGTACATTGAGAACCTCACTCAGAATTCGTTTTTCCACGCACCGCGCGGGGAAAACACGAGATTATACATAGGCTTAGACGCCGCGTCAAAAGGCATTGACATTTCGCGCAAGCGGCTTTGGCAGCCCGCTGAAGGCGATGGCAGCCGCAAAGCGGTGCGCGAAGGACGCCGCAAAGCGCCCGGTGATTCGTCGCGGGTCCGATTCGCCTTATAATCCGCCGCATTACCTCATTTGCCGATCATGTCGTCCACCGCCACTTCCTCCCCCGACGCCGCCGCACTGCTTGCCCCGATCGCCGAGGACATGCAGCAGGTCAATCGCGTCATCCGGCAGCGCCTGGCATCCGAAGTGATGCTTATCAACCAGATTTCCGAGTACATCATCGGCGCGGGCGGCAAGCGGCTGCGCCCGGCGCTCTTGCTGCTCGTGGCGGGCGCGCTGGGCGATACGACCGGGCATCGCCATGAACTGGCCGCCGTGGTCGAGTTCATTCACACGGCCACGCTTCTGCACGACGACGTCGTCGACGAATCGGACCTGCGCCGCGGCCGCAAGACGGCCAATGCGCTCTTCGGCAACGCGGCGAGCGTGCTCGTCGGCGATTTCCTCTACTCGCGCTCGTTCGAGATGATGGTGAGCGTCGGCAAGATGCGCGTGATGGAGATTCTGTCGGTCGCGACCAACATTATCTCCGAAGGCGAAGTGCTGCAGCTCCTCAACATGCACGACCCGGACGTGGACGAAGCGCGCTACATGCAGGTTATCCGCTACAAGACCGCGAAGCTCTTCGAGGCGGCCGCGCAACTGGGCGCGGTGCTTTCGGGTTCGGACGCGCGCACGGAAGCGGCGGCGGCGGAATTCGGGCGGCGCATCGGCACAGCGTTCCAGATCATGGACGACTGGCTCGACTACACCGGCACGCCCGAATCCATGGGCAAAAACGCCGGCGACGATCTGCGCGAAGGCAAGCCCACTCTCCCGCTCATCTATTTGATGGAGCACGGCACGGCGGAACAGGCGGCGCTCGCGCGCGAGGCGATCGAGCACGGCGGGACGGATCGCTTCGACACAATTTTCCACGCCATCACCACGTCGGGCGCGCTGGACCATACGCTCGAATGCGCGCGGAAAGAAGCGCAGGCAGCGGCGAACGCGATTTCTGCATTCCCCGCTTCCATTTACAAAGAGAGCCTGCTAGAATTATGTTCTTACTCGACGTCGAGGCAGTCTTGAAAGAGACTCTCAAGCCAAAAACGTCCAAGTAACGAATTCGGGGTGTAGCTTAGCCTGGTAGAGCGCTACGTTCGGGACGTAGAGGCCGGAGGTTCGAATCCTCTCACCCCGACCAGAATTGCAAAAACCCGCATGGTTCGCCATGCGGGTTTTTTCTTTTTCGGTCGATGCTCCGCGCGCGAGCCCCAGCGGGCGGGCCCCGGCGGCCCGGGAAAGCCGTCTGCTATAGTCCATCCATCACCGCCCCTACTCGATCACCGCGTGGACAACCTTCCCTTATGGGCGCAAATCTGCGCCATTTTTCTGCTGCTGTTTCTTTCCGGTTTTTTCTCCATCTCCGAAACGTCGATGATGGCGCTCAATCGCCATCGGCTGAAGTTCCTGGCTAGCCAAGGCTCATTGGGCGCGCGGACGACGCAACGTTTGCTCGCCAAGACGGATCAGCTGCTGTCGGTCATCCTGATCGGCAACAATCTGATCAACACGATCATCCCGGTCCTGACCACCTCCATCGCGCTGCGCACGTTCGGGCACGACAACGTCGTGCTTTCAGTGACGACGGGCGTGATCGCGTTTCTCATCATCGTGTTCGCGGAAATTGCGCCTAAGATCGTGGGCGCGACGTATCCCGAAAAAGTCGCGTTGCCGGCGAGTCTCGTGCTCGCGCCGCTCATGCGCATCGCGCGGCCGCTGGTGTGGTTCGTCAACCTTTTCGCCAACGCGATTCTCGCCGCGCTGCATATCAACCTGAAGGGCAACCGCGATCAGCGTCTTTCGCCCGAAGAACTGCGCACCATCGTGCTGGAAACCGGCAGCTTCATGCCGACCAAGCACCGCAGCATTTTGCTCAATCTGTTCGACCTGGAAAACATCTCCGTCGATGATGTGATGATCCCACGCCGCCGAATCGAGGCGCTGGACTTCGACGCGCCGTTCGACGACATCCTGCATCAGCTCGAGACGTGCTATCACAACAAGCTCGTCGTCTATCAGGGCGATATCGACCGCGTGCTCGGCGTCCTTCACGTGCGCAAGACGCTGTCGGCGCTGCATAACCAGGAACTCGAGCGCGACACGCTGCGCGAACTGCTGACCGAGCCTTATTTCGTGCCGGCCGGCACGCCTGTCTTTCAGCAGTTGCAGTACTTTCAGGAGAGCGGTCACCGCATCGCGATCGTCGTCGACGAATACGGCGAGCTGCAAGGGCTCGTCACGCCGGAAGACATCATCGAGGAACTGATCGGCGAATTCACGTCGACGATCCCGCGCGGCGCGGGCTCGCGCGGCTGGGACGAGAACGGCGAATGCATTGTGCCCGGCAGCATGCCGCTGCGCGAACTGAACCGCTGGCTCAAGCTGACGCTGCCGACGGACGGTCCGAAGACGCTCAACGGCCTGATCCTCGAAACGCTCGAAGACATTCCGGACGGCGACGTGGCGATGCGCATCGGCGGCGTGTATCTGGAAGTCATGCGCAGCGACGATCAGGCGGTCCGCACGGTCAAGATCTTTCGTCCTGCCGCGCCGGCGAAGCGCGCGTTGCGTTAGCCATTCGGACGAGTAGCCGGGCACGCGGGACGGCGGGATGATCGGTCATCTCGTTCCTATCCCGACCCCCGACCCGCTACCGCCGATGAATTCCGCTCCTCCCGCCGCGTTCCCACGCCCGGCCGACTCCACCTTCGAGGCAACGTCCGACGGTCACTTGCCCGCCGTTTCGCTGCTCGCCGACACCTTGCGCGAAGCCGCCGAGCGCGGCGCGTCGGATATTCACGTCGAGCCGTCCGAGCACGAATGGCGCATCCGGCTGCGCGTCGATGGCGCGCTGCACGTCCTGCGCCGTCCGCCGCCGCATTTGCGCGATGCCTTCGTCACGCGAATCAAGGTGCTCGCGCGCATGGATATCGCGGAGCGGCGCGTGCCGCAGGACGGACGTCTGCGGCTCGCCTTGCCGGGCGGCCAGACCGGCGACTATCGCGTGAGTTCACTGCCGACGCTCTTCGGCGAGAAGCTGGTCCTGCGCCGGCTCGATGCGTTGCCGCGAGACCTGTCGCTCGGCGCGCTCGGCCTCAGCGACGAGCAAAGCCGCGTCGTCGAATCTGCCATCCGCGCGCCGCACGGCCTCGTGCTCGTCACGGGTCCGACCGGCAGCGGCAAGACGCTGTCGCTGTACTGTTTCCTTCAGATGCTCAACGCCGAAGCGCGCAACATCTGCGCCGTGGAAGATCCTGCCGAAATCCAGCTTGCGGGCATCAATCAGGTCAGCGTCCGCGAAAAGGCGGGCCTCACCTTCGCCGTCGCGCTGCGTGCGTTCATGCGGCAGGACCCGGACGTCATCATGGTCGGCGAGATTCGCGACGCCGAAACCGCCGACGTCGCCGTGAAAGCCGCGCAGACCGGCCACCTCGTTCTCTCGACGCTCCACACCAACGACGCGCCCGCCGCCATCGCGCGCCTGATCGACATCGGCGTCGCGCCGTACAACCTCGCGTCGGCGTTGCGGCTGGTGACGGCGCAACGGCTCGTGCGCAAGCTCTGCGACGCGTGCCGCGCGCCGTCCGCGCTGACGCTCCCTGATGGTTTTCGTCCGTTCGAGCCGCGCGGCTGCCCGGCGTGTCACGGCATCGGATATCGCGGGCGCGTCGGCGTGCATCAGTTGATGCCGGTGTCGGATGGTATTCGCGAGTTGATCGTCGGTCGCGCGGCGACGCACGCGGTTGCGCGGCTTGCGCAATCCGAAGGCATGCCCGCCCTGCGCGACGCCGCTTTCGCGCGCGTGCGCGAAGGCGTGACGAGCGTCGCGGAAGCCGCCGACGCGACGGAGATCGCGTAATGGCCGCCGACTTATCCGAGATGCGCGAGATGCGCGAGATGCGCTACGCGTGGCGCGGCATCGATGCGCAAGGCGCGCCCAAACGCGGCAAGCTCATCGCGGCAGATTCCGCTTCGGCGCGCGCCTCGTTGCGGCGGGAAGGCGTGACCGTGCTCGAACTCGACGCGTTGGGCGCAGCGCCGCCGGCAAAGGCATCGTCGGCGGAAGTCGGCGTCTTCACGCGCCAACTCGCCGGATTGCTTCGCGCCGGGCTGCCGCTCGCGAGCGCGCTGGAACTGCTCGGCAACGCGGGCGGGCGCGGCGGTTTGCCGCGCATCGTCCGGTCGCTGGCGCGCGACATCACGCGCGGCGTGCCGTTCTCGGCCGCGCTCGCGCGTCACCCGGCGTTCGGCGCGTTGTACTATCAATTGGTCGCGGTCGGCGAGGTAGCCGGTGCGCTGCCCGCGGTGCTCGCGCGTCTCGCCGACGATCGCGAGCGGGCCAGCGCCCAGCGCGCGAAGCTGCGCGCGGCCCTCGCCTATCCGGTCATGGTGCTGCTCCTGTCGCTCGCGATCACCGCAGGACTGCTCATCGGCGTCGTGCCGACTTTCAAAACGATCTTCGACGGCTTCGGCGCCGCGCTGCCCGCACCGACGCGCTTCGTGCTCGCGTTGTCCGATGGGGTCGCGCGTCACGGCGTGCCGTTCGTTGCGGCATGCGCGTGCATGACGCTCGTCGCGGCTCGCTGGATCAAGCGATCGGCCCACGCGCGCGAGACGGCCGACCGCATCGCACTGAAGTTGCCGATTGCCGGTCCCTTGCTCCGGTCACTGGCCGTCGCGCGCTGGAGCCGCGCGCTCGGCACGCTGCTCGCGGCCGGCACGCCGCTTTCCGACGCGTTCGACTCGCTCTCGCAGGCCACCGGGAGTCCGGTGTTCGATAGCGCCACCGTCGAGATCGCGTCGCGCCTGCGTAACGGCGAGCGGCTCGCCGCCGCGATGCGGGCGCTCGGCTGCTTTCCGCAAGACGTCGTGCAGCCGATTGCCGTCGCAGAAGAATCCGGCTCGCTCGACTCCATGCTGCTCGATCTCGCGGCGCTCGCCGATCGTCAGGTGGACGAGCGCATCGGCGCATTCGCGAGCCTGTGCGAGCCGCTCGTCATCGCGGTGTTGGGCGCGCTCGTCGGCGGACTCGTCATCGCGATGTATCTTCCGATCATTCAGCTCGGCAACGTGGTGTAGCATCGCGGGCCAAAGACATCGCACCACGACCATGCAGCCTCCGATTACTACGTCCGCCGCGCATCACGCGAGCCCTTATCTGGCAACGTTCGCCGCGTTGCCGGTGGGCGCGCAATACGCGTTCGCGATTGTCTTTGGACTGATCGTCGGGAGCTTTCTAAGCGTGGTCGTGCATCGCCTGCCAGTCATGCTCGAGCGCGCGTGGCGCGCGGAACTCGACGCGGCGTTGCCCGATGCGCCGAAGCCGCCGCCGGACGGCTATCCGGCGCGGTTCAATCTCGCCGTTCCACGCAGCGCCTGCCCGCATTGCGGTCACGTCTTGCGCGCGTGGGAGAACATTCCGGTGATCAGCTATTTCGCGCTTCGCGGGCGCTGTTCCGCGTGCGGCGCGCGCGTGAGTCCGCGCTATCCGCTGATCGAACTGGCGACCGGCGCCTTCGCTGCGCTCTCGCTCTATGCGTTCGGTCCGGACTGGCCCGCGCTCGCCGCCTTCGGACTGTGCGCGACGCTGCTGGCCGCGGGCCTGATCGACTACGACACGCGCTACCTGCCCGACGTGCTCACGTTGCCGCTGCTGTGGGCGGGGCTGATCGTCAATTTCGGCGACGGCGGCTTCGCGACGCTGCATGACGGCGTGATCGGCGCGATTGCGGGCTACCTGTTTCTCTGGTGCGTGTACTGGCTCTTCAAACTGGCGCGCGGCGTGGAAGGCATGGGCTACGGCGATTTCAAGCTGCTCGCGGCCATCGGCGCGTGGCTCGGCTGGGCCGCGCTCGCGCAAGTGCTGCTGATATCGGCGGTGGCGGGCGCGCTCTTCGGTATCCTCGCGACATGGCGCGGACGCATGCGTTTCGAGGAGCCGTTGCCCTTCGGCCCCTTTCTCGCGGCGGGTGGCGCGATCACGCTTTTTATCGGGACGCCGCTTTATTCACTGTTCGGATGAGCGAAGGGAGCAACGGATGTTCAGCATCGGCTTGACGGGCGGCATTGGCAGCGGCAAAAGCACGGTCGCCGACCTCTTCGCGGCGCGCGGCGTGCCGCTAGTCGATACGGATCTCATCGCGCATCAGGTGAGCGCACCGGGCGGCGTCGCGATGCCGCTGATCGCGAGCGAGTTCGGCAGCGCGTTCGTCGCGCCGGACGGCTCGCTGGATCGCGCGAAGATGCGCGAGCTCGTGTTCTCCGATGACACCGCGCGCGCGCGTCTCGAAGCCATTCTTCATCCGCTGATTCGCGCGGAAACGGAGCGGCAACGGGCGGCGGCCGGCGGCGCGTACCACATCGTCGTGGTGCCGCTGCTCGTCGAGTCGGGCAACTGGGCGTCGCGGGTATCGCGGGTGCTCGTCGTCGATTGCCCCGTCGAGACGCAGATCGCGCGCGTCATGCGGCGCAACGGATTTTCGCGCGAGCAGGTGCTCGCGATCATCGCTAAGCAGGCATCGCGCGAAGCCCGCCTCGCCGCAGCAGACGACATCGTGGTCAACGACGAATCAGCCACGCTCGAATCGCTGGCGCATGACATCGAGGCGCTGCACGCGCGATATCTCGAACTCGCAGCGCGCACAGAGCCGTGAGCAGCGCATTGCTTGCCTGAAACATCAGGAAAAGTTCCATTTATTGCCGCGAACCGCGTCAAAAGCGCCGTAAATGTGAGCGGATTTGCTAGGGCAAAGATGCGGCATTAGAATGTCCTGACTTCCGCTCATGGAAGCAACCGACCCACGCCGAGGCGAGCGCTTGATTCTTTACGAGTATCCCTTCAACGAGCGGATTCGGACGCTGCTGCGTCTCGAAGACTTGTTCGAGCGCTTCACGTTCTTCCTCACGCAGGAAGATCCCCGGGAACATCACGTTGCGCTCACCACGCTGTTCGAGATCGCGGAAGTCGCGGGCCGTACGGACCTCAAAGCCGATCTGATGAAGGAACTGGAACGGCAGCGGCAGACGCTGGCGCCGTTTCGCGGCAATCCGGGCATCGAACAGGAAGCGCTGGAAGCCGTTCTCGGCGAAATCGAGCAGACGCTTGCCGGGCTCACCGACATGCACGGCAAGACGGGGCAGCATCTGGCCGACAACGAATGGCTCGCGAGCATTCGCAGCCGCACGATCATTCCCGGTGGAACCTGCAAGTTCGACCTGCCGTCGTATTACGCGTGGCAGCAGTTGCCCGTCGAGGATCGCCGTCAGGACATCGCCAAATGGGTCATGCCGATGCTCGCGCTACGCGACGCCGCCGCTATCGTGCTGCGGCTCGCGCGGGAATCCGGTCAGGCGTCGAAGGTCATGGCCATGCAGGGCAGCTATCAGCAGATGCTCTCCGGCCGTACGTATCAGTTGATGCAGGTGCGCGTGTCGCCGGAAGTGCGCGTCATTCCCGAGGCGAGCGCGAACAAATACATGCTCTGGGTGCGCTTCACCGTGCAGGACGGCGACCTGAAACCGCGCGCCGTCGATGTCGACGTGCCCTTTCATCTGACGCTTTGCAGTCTTTGAACCACGCGCTTCGGCCTTATATGATCGAATGTCGATCAACGCTGGCTCAATCCAAAACGTCTCACCGTCATGACCACTGTCGTCAAATGCCCGACCTGCGCGAAAGAAGTGCGCTGGGTCCCGGAAAACCGCTTTCGTCCGTTCTGCTCCGAGCGATGCAAGCAAATCGATCTCGGCGCCTGGGCGACCGAAAAGTACCGTATCTCCGGTAACTCCCAGGAAACGCCGCCGGACGACGACTCGCACGGCGGTCTCAACTAACGCGCACTATGGCTGCGCTTCCGCCGCGAGCCACTCCAGCACGGGAATGGCGGCGGGCAACAGCGGCCCGACTTGCACGGGCAGCGTCTGCCACGCGATAGCCTGCCCTTCGCAGCCGAGCGGCGTGCCGGTCCACTCCATCACCTTGCAGAAGAAAAGCCGCACGTACGCGTGCGGATAGTCGTGCTCGAGCGTGCGCCACAGCTTGCACGCGGTCACGTCGATGCCGAGTTCTTCGTGCAATTCGCGCCCGAGCGCCGCTTCGACGCTCTCGCCCGGTTCCAGCTTGCCGCCCGGAAACTCCCAGTAGCCCTCGTACGGCTTACCTTCGGGGCGCTGCGCGAGCAGATAACGCCCGTCCGGCTGCACCATCACGCCGACGGCCACTTCCGTCACCTTGCGGCCATCGGGAGCGAGATGACCCGAAGCGTTCACAACATCCGACGCCCCGCTCATTGCTTGCGGCCCGACCAGTCGCGCGCGAACTGCCACGCCACGCGGCCCGAGCGCGATCCACGCTCCAGCGCCCAGACGAGCGCATCGCCGCGAGCGGCTTCGATCTCGCTCGCGTCGCAGCCGAAATGCTTCAGCCAGTGCCCGACGATCGACAGATAGTCGTCCTGCTTGAACGGATAGAAGCTGACCCACAGCCCGAAGCGTTCGGACAGCGAAATCTTCTCCTCGACCACTTCGCCCGGATGAATCTCGCCATCGGGCGTGTGCTTGTAGGTCTCGTTGTCGCTCATGTACTCCGGCAGCAGATGGCGGCGGTTCGAGGTCGCGTAGATCAGCACGTTGTCCGACTGCGCGGCGACCGAGCCGTCCAGCGCCACCTTCAGCGCCTTGTAGCCGGACTCGCCTTCTTCGAACGAGAGATCGTCGCAAAACACGATGAAACGCTCGGGCCGCGTCGAGATCAGATCGACGATATCGCCGAGATCATGCAGATCGTCCTTGTCGACTTCGATCAGGCGCAGACCGTCCTTCGCGTACGCATTGAGGCACGCCTTGATGAGCGACGACTTGCCCGTGCCGCGCGCGCCCGTGAGCAGCACGTTGTTGGCGGGCAGCTTGTTGACGAACTGCCGCGTGTTCTGCTCGATGAGCGCCTTCTGCCGGTCGATGTTTTGCAGGTCGCCGAGCGCAATCTGCGAGATGGCCGGCACCGGCTGCAAAAAGCCGCGACCTTGCCGCTTGCGCCAGCGAAACGCCACGGCCGATTCCCAGTCGATTTCCGGCGCCGCCGGCGGAAGCATGCCTTCGATGCGCGCCAGAACCGCCTCGGCGCGCGTGAGAAATTGTTCGAGTTTGTCCATGTCCATTTCTGTGCGCGCCGATCGGGCGCGCGTTACGAGCGGTAATCCGCGTTGATGCTCACGTAGTCGTGCGAGAGGTCGCAGGTCCAGATGGTCGCCTGCTGCTGGCCGCGGCCGAGCAACACGCGAATGGCGATCTCGCTCTTTTTCATCACGCGCTGGCCGTCTTCTTCGCGGTAGTCGGGGTTGCGTCCGCCCGCCTTCGCGACGAGCACGTCGTCGAGATACAGGTCGATCTTGCCGACGTCCAGATCCGTCACGCCCGCATAGCCGATGGCAGCGAGAATGCGGCCCAGATTCGGGTCCGACGCGTAGAACGCCGTCTTCACAAGCGGCGAATGACCGATTGCATAGGCAATCTGGCGGCACTCCGCGACGTCCTTGCCGCCTTCGACCGTGATGGTCATGAACTTGGTCGCGCCTTCGCCGTCGCGCACGATCAACTGCGCGAGTTCCTGCGCCACGGACGTAACCGCGTCGCGCAACGCGGCGTACGCGGGCGAATCCGTGGACGTGATGGCGGGCAGGCTCGACTTGCCCGACGCGATCAGGATGAACGAATCGTTGGTGGACGTATCGCCGTCGATGGTGATGCAGTTGAACGAGCGATCCGCCACGTGCTTCACCAGTTCGTCGAGGACCGGCTGCGCGACGGCGGCATCGAATGCGAGAAAGCCGAGCATCGTCGCCATGTTCGGCTTGATCATGCCCGCGCCCTTGCTGATGCCGGACAGCGTCACCGTATGGCCGTCGATCTGCACCTGACGCGACGCGGCTTTCGGCAGCGTGTCGGTCGTCATGATGGCTTGCGCGGCATCGAACCAGTGCGCGGCCTGTTGATTGGCGAGCGCGGCGGGCAGCCCCGCTTTCAGGCGATCGATCGGCAGCGGCTCCAGTATCACGCCGGTCGAGAACGGCAGAATCTGCTGCGGCTCGACGCCCGCGAGACGCGCGAGCTCCGCGCAGGTCTCCCGTGCGTGCGCCATGCCGGGCTCGCCCGTGCCGGCGTTCGCGTTGCCCGTGTTCACCACCAGCGCGCGAATGCCCTTGCCGCCCGCGCGCACCGCGCCCAGATGCTCGCGGCACACCGTCACGGGCGCCGCGCAGAAGCGGTTCTGCGTGAACACGCCCGCGACCGTCGCGCCTTCATCGACGCGAATCACGAGCACGTCCTTGCGATTCGGCTTGCGGATATTCGCTTCGGCCCAGCCTAGCGTGACGCCAGTGACCGGATGAAGCGCGGCGGGATCGATCGAGGGGAAGTTGACAGCCATGTTCGCGACTCGCTGAAGGTGGCGGGTGCCGGCTCGCATGCGCCGGCACGCTGTGAAAGACTGACGCGCCCGGCAGGCCGGGAGCGCCGTGAAACGCCGGGCGCGCAGCACAAGGCGTGCTCGAGCCCGCAAAAACAAACGACGCATTGCTGCGTCGCTTGCCGGATTTGTCGGACGGACAGTTCGTTATACGAGCTTGCCGTGACAGTTCTTGTACTTCTTGCCGCTGCCGCACGGGCACGGGTCGTTGCGGCCGACCTTCGGCACGTCGTCGGCGGGGCGCGTGGCCACGCTGATGTCGTCGCCGCCAGCCATTGCCTGGCTGATCATCTGCGCGGTGGCCGTTGCTGCCGCTGCGGCGGGCGCAGCCGGCGCGGCCGCCGCGTTGTAGTCCGCATGCGTGAACGAGACATTCTCGACGTGGCTGCCCTTCTCTTCGTACTGCTCGGCGGCTTCTTCGAGCTGCTCCGGCGACTGGATCTGCACGTTCATCACGATGCGCGTGACTTCCTGCTTCACCGCGTCGAGCATGGCGGCGAACAGTTCGAACGCCTCGCGCTTGTATTCCTGCTTCGGGTTTTTCTGCGCATAGCCGCGCAGATGGATGCCCTGACGCAGATGATCCAGCGCCGCCAGATGCTCGCGCCAGCGGCTGTCGAGCGTCTGCAGCATGATCGAGCGCTCGAACGCGCTGAACGATTCGCGGCCCACGAGCGCGACCTTCGCCTCGTACGCTTCGTCGGCGGCGGCGAGAACGGCTTCGCAGATCTCCTCGGCGTCGATCGAATTCGACTCGTTGATCATCTCCTGAATGGCGAGATCGAGCGACCACTCGTTGCGCAGCACTTCTTCCAGCTCGGGCGCGTCCCACTGCTCTTCGATGCTGCCCGCCGGAACGAACGTGCGCACGAGGTCGGTGATCACGCTATGGCGCATGGCCGCGATCGTTTCCTGCACGTCGTTCGCTTCGAGCAGTTCGTTGCGCTGCTGATAGATGACCTTGCGCTGATCGTTCGCGACGTCGTCGTATTCGAGCAGTTGCTTGCGGATATCGAAGTTGCGCGCTTCCACCTTGCGCTGCGCGCCTTCGATGGAGCGCGTGACCATGCCCGCTTCGATCGGCTCGCCTTCCGGCATCTTCAGGCGATCCATGATGGCGCGCACGCGGTCGCCCGCGAAGATGCGCAACAGCGGATCATCCAGCGACAGATAGAAGCGCGACGAGCCCGGATCGCCCTGACGGCCCGCGCGGCCGCGCAACTGGTTGTCGATACGGCGCGACTCGTGACGCTCGGTGCCGATGATATGCAGTCCGCCCGCCGCCTTCACGTGGTCGTGCAGCGCCTGCCATTCGTCGTGCAGCTTCTGGATGCGCGCGGCCTTCTCGTTCTCGGGAATCGACAGATCGGCTTCGATGAACGACGCCTGTTTCTCCACATTGCCGCCGAGCACGATGTCCGTACCGCGACCCGCCATGTTCGTCGCGATGGTGACGACGCCCGGCCGCCCCGCTTCCGCGACGATTGCCGCTTCGCGCGCGTGCTGCTTCGCGTTGAGCACTTCGTGCTTGATGCCGGCTTGCATCAGCATGCCGGACAGCAGTTCAGACGCTTCGATCGACGTCGTGCCGACGAGCGTCGGCTGGCCGCGTTCGACGCAATCGCGAATGTCGCGGATGACAGCGTCGTAACGTTCCTTCGATGTCTTGTAGATCTGGTCCTGCTTGTCGACGCGCTTCGGCGGACGGTTCGTCGGAATCACGACCGTTTCCAGGCCGTAGATCTCCTGGAACTCGTACGCTTCCGTGTCTGCCGTGCCGGTCATGCCGGACAGCTTCGCGTACATGCGGAAGTAGTTTTGCAGCGTGATCGAGGCGAGCGTCTGGTTCTCGGCCTGAATCTGCACGTGTTCTTTCGCCTCGACCGCCTGATGCAGACCGTCGGACCAGCGGCGGCCCGTCATCATGCGGCCGGTGAATTCGTCGACGATCACGACTTCGCCGTTCTGCACCACGTAATGCTGATCGCGATGGAAAAGCGTATGCGCGCGCAGGGCGGCATAGATGTGGTGCATCAGCGTGATGTTCTGCGGCGCGTACAGGCTCTCGCCTTCGCCGATCAGGCCCCACTCGGCGAGCAGGCGCTCGGCCTTCTCGTGACCTGATTCGGTGAGGAACACCTGACGCGCTTTCTCGTCGAGCGTGTAGTCGCCCGGCTTTTCGACGCCCGTGCCGTCCGCCTTTTCCTCGCCGATCTGCTGTTCGAGCAGCGGCGGCAGCGCGTTCATGCGCACGTAAAGATCGGTGTGATCTTCAGCCTGACCGGAGATGATGAGCGGCGTGCGCGCTTCGTCGATCAGGATGGAGTCCACTTCGTCGACGATGGCGAAGTTGAGCGGCCGCTGCACGCGCGCATCGGTCTCGTAGACCATGTTGTCGCGCAGATAGTCGAAGCCGAACTCGTTGTTCGTGCCGTAGGTGATGTCCGCCGCATACGCCTGCTGCTTCTGCGAGTGCTCCATCTGCGACAGATTCACGCCGCACGACAGCCCGAGGAAGTTGTAGAGGCGCGCCATCCACTCGGCGTCACGCTGGGCGAGGTAGTCGTTCACCGTCACCACATGCACGCCGCGGCCCGACAGCGCGTTCAGATACGCGGCGAGCGTGGCGACGAGCGTCTTGCCTTCGCCGGTACGCATTTCCGCGATCTTGCCGTAGTGCAGAACCATGCCGCCGATCAACTGGACGTCGAAGTGGCGCATTTTCAGCACGCGCCGGCTCGCTTCGCGGCAGACGGCGAACGCCTCCGGAAGAATCACGTCCAGCGACTCGCCGCCCGCGACGCGCTTGCGGAACTCGTCCGTCTTCGCGCGCAACTGATCGTCCGTGTACTTCTCGACGGTCGGCTCGAGGGCATTGATCGCCACAACGGTCTTTTGGTACTGCTTGACCAGCCGCTGATTGCGGCTGCCAAAAATCTTCTGAAGGAAACCGGTCGTCATTGGATCAGTGTCTGCGTCGCGGCTTCGGATGGGCGGCAGCGCGATGCTGCGTCCGGGCTCGGAAAACCTCGGCGACTTAAGTCCATTGGGTGAAATTCGAATCGGGAATTTTAGCACGCGAGTCAAGCACATCTTGCGTCAGCGTGGGCGCTCGGGCGTCTGCGCCACGCGACAGTCAACGCGTTGAAAGCTTGGCCGCGCGGGCTTTCGCGGCGGGCGTCCACGCGAAGTGGAAGGCAGGCTCGCGGTACAATCGAGCGGTCGCATCACGCGTCCGCTGATTAAAAAATGAGCCGCTTTTCTACAAATTCAAGGTCTGCGCCGGGGCGGTTCGATCCGCGCCGTCCGCAAGCCCTGGCCGACGTGCTGGATCGCACCGACGCGTTCCGCGCGCTGCGCGCGGGCGTCGAGCAAGTGGCGGCGCTCCAGCGCGATCTGACCGCGCTGCTGCCCGACTATCTCGCGGCGAATGTCGAGCCCGGCTTCATCAAGGACGGCGTGCTCGCGCTCTTCGCCGCGCACAATGCACTCGCCGCGCGGTTGCGGCATATCGAGCCGCGGCTTCTGTCGGATCTCCAGCAGCGCGGCTGGGCGGTGGAATCGCTCAAAATTCGCGTGCGTCCCCAGTCGATGAAGGAAGCGCCGCCACCGAAGCAGGCGCGCATGTCCGCGGCAGGCGCGTCGGCGCTGCACGATCTCGCCGAGACGCTCGCGCCTTCGCCGCTACAGGAAGCGCTCGCGCGCATGGCGGCGCGTCACCAGGGGCGCGGGCAAAAAAAATGAGCGGCGCTTTCGCTGCCGCTCACCTTTGTCCTGCGTTTTGCCGATGATCAGGCAAACGCCGTCTGCGTATCGAATGCGAAACCGCGCGGCGCTTTCTGCGTGTCCTCGAACGTGACGATTTCGAACGCCTCTTCGTTCGCGAGCAGTTCGCGCAGCAGCATGTTGTTCATCGCGTGGCCGCCCTTGTACGCGGTGTACGACGCGAGCAGCGGATGACCCACCACGTACAAATCGCCGATCGCGTCGAGCATCTTGTGCTTTACGAACTCGTCGTCGTAGCGCAGGCCGTCGTTGTTCAGAATGCGGTACTCGTCGAGCACGATGGCGTTGTCCATGCTGCCGCCGCGCGCAAGACCCAGCTCGCGCATCATTTCCACTTCATGCGCAAAGCCGAACGTGCGAGCGCGAGCAATCTCGCGCACATACGACGTGGTCGCAAAATCGACTTCCAGCGCCTGCCCCGTCTTGTCGACGGCCGGATGGCGGAAATCAATGGTAAAGCTCAGTTTGAAGCCGAAATACGGTTCGAGACGCGCGAATTTATCGCCATCGCGCACTTCGACCGGCTTTTTCACCTTGATGAATTTCTTCGGCGCGTTCTGCTCTTCGATACCCGCCGACTGAATGAGAAACACGAACGAAGACGCGCTGCCGTCCATGATCGGGATTTCCTCGGCGGTGACATCGACGTACAGATTGTCGATACCCAAGCCCGCGCACGCCGACATCAGGTGCTCGATAGTCGACACGCGCGCGCCGTCCTTCTGGAGCACGGACGCGAGCCGCGTATCGCCGATCGCCATGGCGGACGCAGGGATGTCGACCGGCTGCGGCAGGTCGATCCGAGAAAACACGATGCCCGTTCCAACCGGTGCCGGTCGCAGCGTCAGATCGACCTTGCGGCCGGAATGAAGCCCGATTCCCACGGTTTTGACGACGGTCTTAATTGTTCGCTGCTTCAACATGATTTTTTTCCGATAGCAATTCCCAATAAAGAGAATTAATCGTTCATTGAATTCTAATAGATCGAAGTATACTCCATTCGGACTAAGCCGTCCCAAACGAAGAGGTATCAACTGTTTCCCTGTGTTACGCCGCGATGCAGGGACAGTCAAGTAGAACGGGCCGATGGCCGGAATGGAGGCATTTCCGGTCATCGGCCCCAAGTTGTCGCCGAATGCGAGGGCGTCTTCAAGCGTTGTACAAAGACAACGCGACGCCGCTGCGCTCAGCGCAACGTCGCCAGAATGCTGCGAGCGTCGCTGACTTCGAACTTTCCGGGCGCTTCGACAGCGAGCGTCTTGACCACGCCGTTGTCGACCACCATCGCGTAACGCTGGGAACGGATTCCCATGCCACGCTCGGACAAATCCTGATCCAGTCCGAGTGCCTGAGTGAAACGCGCACTGCCGTCCGCCATCATCCTCACCTTGCCCGCGGCTTGGAGATCGCGTCCCCACGCGTTCATGACGAACGCGTCGTTGACGGAAACGCACCAGATTTCGTCGATGCCGGCGGCCCGAAACTCATCCGCCGCCTCGACATAACCCGGCACGTGTCTGGCGGAACACGTCGGCGTGAACGCGCCCGGCAATCCGAAGATCACCACGCGCTTGCCGGCGGTCCGCTCGCGCACCGCGAACCCGTTCGGTCCCACGGCACAGCCCTCGCTCGCCACTTCGATGAACTCGAAGAGACGCGCATCAGGCAACGTTTCACCCACTTTGATCATGCTCGGTCCTTCCCTCGTCAGTGCTCGAAACACCTTGCGATTGCATCGTCCCGCAGTCCCGCCTCGCGCTTAATCGACGATTCAGGTTTCATTTGCTCGTCGGCAAATTCGTGGAGGTCGGCTGGCCACGGCCTGGCGTCTGATGCTGACGCGGCCTTGGACAGTCGCCCCACGCGAAACCTGCGCCGCCTTCTCAAGCTCGGCGCGTGCCTGCGGTGGCTGCATTGCTCTTGCTAGCTAGCGAGCAACGAGCACAGCGCGACTTCAGTCCGCTTGCTTGCGCAGGAACGCCGGGATGTCGTACGTATCGACGCCCTTTTCCTGCAATGCCTGCACGTGCGATGCCGCCGTTTCGCGCGACGAACGCCACACAGCCGGCGTGTCCAGCGAACCGTAATCCGTTGCCTGACCGTGCTGCGGCGCGTACGTGTTGTGCGACGCGTGCGCGACCGGCTGATTGTCGGTGCCCGTGCGCAGGAGCGTCATCGGCGCTTGCTGCTGCTTCTTCGCCGCGCGGCCGAGGCCCGTTGCGACCACCGTCACGCGCAGGGCGTCGCCCATTGCGTCGTCGTACACCGCGCCGAAGATAACGGTTGCGTCGTCGGCGGCGTAGCTCTTGATGGTGTTCATCACTTCGCGCGTTTCAGACAGACGCAGCGAACGGCTCGACGTGATGTTGACCAGCACGCCGCGCGCGCCCGACAGATCGACACCTTCGAGCAGCGGGCTCGCCACAGCTTGTTCCGCAGCAAGACGCGCGCGATCGACGCCGGCGACGGTCGCCGTGCCCATCATCGCCTTGCCCTGCTCGCCCATCACCGTCTTCACGTCTTCGAAGTCGACGTTCACGAGACCGTCGACGTTGATGATTTCCGCAATGCCCGCGACAGCGTTGTTCAGCACGTCATCCGCGCACTGGAAGCACTTGTCCATCTCGGCGTCGTCGCCCATTACCTCGAAGAGCTTGTCGTTCAGCACGACGATCAGCGAATCGACGTGATCCTCCAGTTGCTGCGAGCCGGCTTCCGCCACGCGCATGCGGCGGCCGCCTTCGAATTCGAACGGCTTGCTCACGACGCCGACCGTCAGAATGCCCATTTCCTTCGCAATCTGCGCGACCACCGGCGCCGCGCCCGTGCCCGTGCCGCCACCCATGCCCGCGGTGATGAACACCATGTGCGCGCCGCGCAGTGCATCGGCGATACGCTCGCGCGCATCTTCAGCCGCTTCCTTGCCCTTCTCCGGCTTGGCGCCCGCGCCTAGACCGGTCATGCCCAACTGCAACACCTGCGGCGCGCGCGAACGTGCGAGCGCCTGTGCGTCGGTGTTCATCACGATGAAGTCGACGCCCTGCACACCCCGGTTGATCATGTGCTGAACGGCATTGCCGCCCGCACCACCAACTCCGACCACCTTGATGATCGTTCCGTTGGTTTCCGTTTCCAGCATTTCGAAATCCATGTTGCCTCCGTCAAGAATGAAGATCGGCGTTATCCGGAGAGAGATCGGGCAACCTCTCGCCGCGCGCTAGCCGCCGGTACCGGCGCGAATTATATTCATTACTTAAATACGTTTGTTTCGTACTGCTCTGTTCCGCTCAAGCTTCAGAAGTTTCCGAGGAACCAGTCTTTCATTCGTGTGAGCACTTGCCCCATCGATCCGTTCTGCACTGCGACCTTGCGACCGCGCATGCGCTGCGAGCGTCCTTCGGCGAGCAGGCCCATCGCGGTCGAATAGCGCGGGTTGCGCACGACATCCGCGAGACCGCCCGCGTACTCGGGCACGCCGATGCGCACCGGCTTCAGGAAGATGTCTTCGCCGAGCTCCACCATGCCGGGCATCATCGCCGCGCCGCCGGTCAGCACGACGCCGCTCGACAGCAACTCTTCGTAGCCGGATTCGCGCACGACCTGCTGCACGAGCGAGAAGAGCTCCTCGACGCGCGGCTCGACCACCGCCGCCAGCGCCTGACGCGACAGCGTGCGCGGACCGCGTTCGCCGAGACCCGGCACTTCGATCATCTCGTCGGGGTCCGCGAGCGCCTGCTTCGCGATGCCGTACGTCACCTTGATGTCTTCTGCGTCGGGCGTCGGCGTGCGCAGCGCCATCGCGACGTCGCTCGTGATCTGATCGCCGGCAATTGGAATCACGGCCGTATGACGGATCGCGCCTTCGCTGAAGATGGCGATGTCCGTCGTCCCGCCGCCGATATCGACGAGCACGACGCCCAGTTCCTTCTCGTCCTCGGTCAGCACCGCCAGCGACGACGCGAGCGGCTGCAAGATGAGGTCGTTCACTTCGAGCCCGCAGCGGCGCACGCACTTCACGATGTTCTGCGCCGCGCTCACCGCGCCCGTGACGATATGCACCTTCACTTCGAGGCGAATGCCGCTCATGCCGATCGGCTCGCGCACGTCTTCCTGACCGTCGATGATGAATTCCTGCGTCAGGATGTGCAGCACCTGCTGATCGGTCGGAATGTTGATCGCCTTGGCCGTTTCGATCACGCGGGCGACGTCCGTCTGCGTGACTTCCTTGTCCTTGATCGCGACCATGCCGCTCGAATTGAAGCTGCGGATATGGCTGCCCGCGATGCCGGTGAAGACGTTCGTGATCTTGCAATCCGCCATCAGCTCGGCTTCTTCAAGCGCGCGCTGAATGGATTGCACCGTTGCCTCGATGTTGACCACGACGCCTTTCTTTAACCCCTTCGAGTCGCTCTGACCGAGTCCGATCACCTCGTAGTGGCCTTCGCCCTTCAATTCGGCGACGATCGCGACCACCTTCGACGTTCCGATGTCGAGGGAAACCAGCAGGTCTTTGTAGTCTTTGCTCATAGCGTGCTCATGCCTGTGATGTCTGCTTACTTCTTGGCCTTGTCGGTGTCGTTGATGAAGCGCATGCCGGCGGCGCGTATCGCGAAGCCGTTGGGATAACGCAAATCCGCATATTCGATGTCCTTGCCCCACCGCCCCGTGACCGCTGCCCACGACGCGACGAAGCGCTTGCAACGGTCATCCAGCGTGTCCTGATTGCGCTCGCGGCCCAGTTCGATCTGCGTGCCGTTCGAAAGCTTCACGGTCCACGCGAAACGCGGCGACAGCGTGACTTCCTCGGGCTGCGCGTCGAGCGGCGCAAACCACTTCTGAAAGTCGTGATACCGCGCGACCACTTCCTTCGCCGTGCCTTCCGGACCGTCGAACGCGGGCAGGTCGTCGTCCAGTTCGCCCTGGTTCGCGGTGAAAAGCTCGCCATCCACGCTGACCAACTGATCGTTGCCCCATGTGCCAAGCGGCTTGTACTCTTCCAGCGTCACGGCGATCGCGTTCGGCCACACGCGACGCACGCTCGCGCGGCGCACCCACGGCATCTGCTCGAACGCGGTGCGCGCGGTGTCGAGATCGACGGTGAAAAAGTTGCCCTTCAGATGCCCCACGACGCTCGCGCGCACGGTCGGCGAATTGATGTGCGTCGTATCGCCGTCGATCTGAATCTCGCGCAGCCGAAACTCGGGACGCTGGATCGCGTAGACGCCCGCCGCGCACAGCAGCATCAGCACGAGCATGGCGTGCAGCGCGCTTGAGGCGAGATTCATCTGGCGAACGTTGTTCCACATGGTTGCGCTTCGTCAGTTCTTGAGAGTGAGAGACAGCACCTTCACAACCAGATCCGCGTAGCTGATGCCGACCGCGCGCGCCGCTTTCGGCGGCAGCGAGTGATCCGTCATGCCCGGCGCGGTGTTCACTTCCAGGAAGTACGGATTGCCGTCGGCGTCCAGCATGAAATCGGCGCGGCCCCAGTCGGTGCAGCCGAGCATGTCGAACGCGCGCTGCGTCAGTTGCTTCATGCGCACTTCTTCGGCGTCCGTCAGGCCGCAGGGAATCAGATACTTCGTGTCGTCGGCGACGTACTTCGCGTGGTAGTCGTAGAACTCGCCCGCCGGCACGATCTTGATGACCGGCAGGTCGAGATCGCCCGCGATGCAGCACGTGTACTCGCCGCCGCCTTCGATGCTCTGCTCGACGATCACGATCTTGTCGAACTTCGCGGCCTCTTCCAGCGCCGGCACGAGCCGTTGCGCGCTCTTTACCTTGATGACCGCGACGCTCGACCCTTCGCTCGCCGGCTTCACGAAGAGCGGCAGCCCCAGCTTCGCGATGATTTCCTGCGCGCGCCCGGCGTAATCGTCGCCGCGATAGACGGTTTCGAACGGCGGCGTCGGAATGCCGGTTTGCTGCCACACGAGCTTGGTGCGCAGCTTGTCCATGCCGAGCGCCGAGCCGAGCACGCCGCTGCCCGTATAGCGAATGCCGTAGAAATCCAGCGCGCCTTGCAACTGGCCGTTCTCGCCATAGCCGCCGTGCAGCGCGATGAACGCGCGCTCGAAACCTTCCGCCTTCAGATCCGACAACGGGCGTTCGGCGGGATCGAACGGATGCGCGTCGACGCCCGCCTCTCGCAGCCCTTCCAGCACGAGGCGGCCCGAATTGAGCGAGACTTCGCGCTCGGCGGAATTCCCGCCGAGAAGCACCGCCACTTTGCCGAAGACTTTCGGATCGATGTTGTTCACTGTGTTACTCATGACGTCGTTTGTTGCTGTCTTCACTGCGGCTGGCTCTGCGCGAGCCGTCCGCATACACCGCCGATGGAACCCGCGCCCATCGTGATCACCACGTCGCCGTTGCGCGCGAGCGTCGTCACGGCGTCCGGCACTTCATCCACCGTTTCGACGAACACCGGCTCCACCTTGCCCGCCACGCGGATCGCGCGTGCGAGCGCGCGGCCGTCGGCGGCGACGATCGGCGCTTCGCCTGCGGCATAAACATCGGTGAGAACGAGTGCGTCCACGGTGGAGAGCACCTTCACGAAATCTTCGAAACAGTCGCGCGTGCGCGTGTAGCGATGCGGCTGGAACGCGAGCACGAGACGCCGGTCCGGGAACGCGCCGCGCGCCGCCGCGATGGTCGCGGCCATTTCCACCGGGTGATGCCCGTAGTCGTCGATCAGCGTGTACGCGCCTTCGTTGTCGTTCGTCTTCACGTCGCCGTAACGCTGGAAGCGCCGGCCGACACCGTTGAATTCGGCGAGCGCCCTCTGGATATCGGCATCCGCCACTTCGAGTTCAGTCGCAATCGCAATGGCGGCGAGCGCGTTCTGCACGTTATGCAGGCCCGGCAGATTCAGCACGATGTCGAGCGGCGGCGCATCTTCGCGCAGCGTCGTGAAGTGCATGCGGCCGTCGCGCGCCTCCACGTTCACCGCGCGCACCTGCGCTTCCGCGCCGATGCCATAGCGGATGATCGGCTTCGACACGAACGGCAGGATCTCGCGCACGTTCGGGTCGTCGACGCACAGCACCGCGATGCCGTAGAACGGCAGCCGGTGCGTGAATTCGATGAACGCCTGCTTGAGCCGCGCGAAGTCGTGGCCGTAGGTGTCCATGTGATCGGCATCGATGTTCGTGATGACTTCGATTACCGGGAAGAGATTGAGGAACGACGCGTCCGATTCATCGGCTTCGGCGACGATGAAATCGCCGGTGCCGAGCCGCGCGTTCGCGCCCGCGCTGATGAGACGCCCGCCGATCACGAACGTCGGATCCAGCCCGCCTGCGGCCAGCACGCTTGCGACGAGCGACGTCGTCGTGGTCTTGCCGTGCGTGCCGGCAATGGCGATGCCCTGCTTCAGCCGCATGAGTTCCGCGAGCATCACGGCGCGCGGCACGATCGGCACGCGCCGATGGCGCGCCGCCAGCACTTCGGGATTGTCGGGACGCACGGCCGTCGATACGACGACCGCGTTCGCGCCTTCGATGTTCTGCTCGTTGTGTCCGATCTCGACGCGCGCGCCGAGTGCCTTCAGCCGCTCGGTGACGGCGTTCTTCGAGAGGTCCGAGCCGCTGACCTGATAGCCGAGATTCAGCAGCACTTCCGCGATGCCGCTCATCCCTGCTCCGCCGATGCCGACGAAGTGAATGTGCTTGACGATGTGTTTCATGACTTAATGTGCCTCCCGAGCTTGGCCCGTAAGACGCGCGCCGGCGACGTCGGCGCAGACGGTCGCGACCCGTTCGGTCGCGTCCGGTTTCGCCAGGGCGCGTGAGCGCGCGGCCATCTCCGCCAGCGTGTCGCGCGTCTGCGCACGCAACCAGCCGGCGAGCTTTTCCGCCGACAAGTCGCGTTGTTGTATCAATTCCGCTGCGCCGTTCTTCGCGAGGAACGCGCCGTTGGTCGTCTGGTGATCGTCGACGGCGAACGGGAACGGCACGAAGAGCGCCGCCACGCCGACCGCCGCGATCTCGGACACCGTCATCGCGCCGGAGCGGCAAATCACGAGATCGGCGGATGCGTACGCGCTCGCCATGTCTTCGATGAACGGCACGAGCTGCAAGTCTTCGCCGCGCGATAGACCGGCTGCCGCGTAGTTCGCCTGCAATGCTTCGATGTGCTTCGCACCCGCCTGATGCACGATGCGCGGACGTTCATCCGGCGACAGCAGCGCGAGCGCCTTCGGCACCGTTTCGTTCAGCGCGGCCGCGCCCAGACTGCCGCCGACAACGAGCACGTTCAGCTTGCCCGCGCGCGACGCGTAGCGTTCTTTGGGCGGCAATGTCGACGTAAGTTCCGCGCGAATGGGATTGCCGGTCCATTCGGCATTCGGCAGAGCATTGGGAAACGCGACGAGCACGCGCTTTGCGAGATGCGCGAGCGCCTTGTTCGCGAGCCCCGCGATGGAGTTCTGTTCGTGCAGCACGAGCGGGCAGCCCGCGAGCTTCGTCATGATGCCCGCCGGAAACGTGATGTAGCCGCCCATGCCGAGCACCACGTCCGGCTTCACCTGACGCAGCACGCGCAGGCTTTGCGAGCACGCGCGCAGGAGATTCACCGGCAGCATCAGCTTCGTCTTGATGCCCTTGCCGCGCACGCCGCCGAAGCGCACGCATTCCATCGGGATGCCGTGCTTGGGTACGAGCGTCGCTTCCATGCCGCTCGCGTTGCCGAGCCAGACGACGCGCCAGCCGCGCGCCTGCATCCAGTGCGCGACCGCGAGCCCCGGAAACACGTGGCCGCCGGTGCCGCCCGCCATGACCATCAGCGTGGGGCGTTGCGCGCTCATACTTTGCCTCCGCGCATGAGCACGCGATTTTCGTAATCGACGCGCAGCAGCACCGCGAGCGCGACGCAGTTCAGCAAGATGCCCGAGCCGCCGTAGCTGACGAGCGGCAGCGTCAGGCCCTTGGTCGGCAGAAGACCGAGGTTCACGCCCATGTTGATGAACGTCTGCGCGCCGAACCAGATGCCGACGCCCTTCGCCATCAGACCGGCGAACGTGCGATCCAGCGCCAGTGCCTGACGGCCGATCTCGAACGCGCGGCGCACGATCCAGTAGAACAGCAGAATCACGCAGATGACGCCGACGAAACCGAGTTCCTCGCCGATCACCGCGAGAATGAAGTCGGTGTGCGCTTCCGGCAGATAGTTGAGCTTCTCGACGCTGCCGCCGAGACCGACGCCGAACCACTCGCCGCGCCCGAATGCGATCAGCGAGTGCGTCAGCTGATACGCCTTGCCCTGCGCGTAGCGGTCGTCCCACGGATCGAGATAAGCGAAGATCCGCTCGCGACGCCACGGCGAGAGCCACACGAGCATCGTGAACGTGCCGACCGCCGTGAGCACCAGACCGCCGAAGAGCTTGCCGTTCACGCCGCCTAGGAACAGCACGCCCATTGCAATGGCGGCGATCACCATGAACGCGCCCATGTCTGGTTCGAGCAGCAGGAGCGCGCCGACCGCGCCGACCGCCACGGCCATCGGCAGAAAGCCCTTGCCGAAGCTGTGCATGAACTCTTGCTTGCGCACCGTATAGTTCGCGGCGTAGATGGTCACCGCGAGCTTCATGATTTCGGACGGCTGCATGTTCGTGATGCCGAGCGGAATCCAGCGGCGCGCGCCGTTCACGCCCTTGCCGATATGCGGAATCAGCACGATGACGAGCATCACGAGCGCGACCAGAAAGAGCTTCGGCGCGAGCTTGTCCCAGGTCTTCACCGGAATCTTGAACGCGATGACCGCGCCGACTAGCGCCGTCGCGACCGAAACGAGGTGCCGCACGAGAAAGTGATAGTCGCGGTACTGCGCGTACTTCGGCGAATCCGGCATGGCGATGGACGCGGAATACACCATCACGATGCCGAGCCCGAGCAACGCGATCGTCACCCACAAGAGCGAATGGTCGTAGTCGAGCATGCGCGAGCGCGCGGGACGCACGCCGTTGACGGCGCTCGAAATGCCGCCCGAGCGCCCGGCGAGCGAATCGTTCGGAACCGCGTTCCGCTGCCCGGTGATTTTCGATCCGAAGCGGTCCGACCAGCTCATAGCATCACTCCCCGCGCGGCGGCGATATCTTCGACCGCGCTGCGAAACACGTCGGCGCGGTGTGCGTAGTTCTTGAACATGTCGAGGCTCGCGCACGCGGGCGAAAGCAACACGGCGTCGCCCGGCTCGGCGATGCGCGATGCCGCCTCGGTCGCGGCTTCGAGCGTGGCGTGATCTTCGAGCGCGACGCCCGTCGATGCGAGCGTCTCGCGAATGCGCGGCGCGTCGCGGCCGATCAGCATCACCGCACGCGCCCAGCGCGCAACCGGCGCTTCCAGCGGCGAGAAGTCCTGACCTTTGCCGTCGCCGCCTGCAATCAGCACGACGCGTTGCGCGAGGCCATCCAGCGCGGCGACCGTCGCGCCGACGTTCGTGCCCTTGCTGTCGTCCACATAATCGACGCCGTCGATCTGCGCGATCACCTCCACGCGATGCGGCTCGCCGCGATACTCGCGCAAGCCGTGCAAGAGAGCGGCGAGCGGCAGGTCGATGGCGCGGGCGAGCGCGAGCGCGGCGAGCGCATTGGCCGCGTTGTGCAGGCCGCGAATGCGCAGCGCGTCGGCAGGCATCAGCCGCTTGGCAACGACGTTCGGCGCGGCGACATCCTGCTTGCGGCGGCGCGACGGAGCGGGTTCGTCGGCAGCGTCGCGGTCGATACCTTGCGCGAGCCACGCAATGCCGTTGTCGCGCAACAAGCCGTAGTCGCCGACCTTCGACGGCTCATCCAGCCCGAACGTCACGATGCGATCCTGCGCGATGTTTGCGGCGAGCGCCATCGTGCGGGCGTCGTCGCGATTCAGCACGCGCACCGTGCGCGGACCGAAGATGCGGCCCTTCGCGGCGGCGTAGGCGTCCAGGCCGCCGTGCCAGTCGAGATGATCCTGCGTGATGTTCAGCACGGCAGCCGCATCCGGCGCGAAGCTGTGCGATGTTTCGAGCTGGAAGCTGGAGAGTTCGAGCACCCAGACGTCCGGCAGCGCGGTTTGATCGATGGCTTCGGCGAGCTTGTCGAGCATCGCCGGGCTGATGTTGCCCGCGACCGCCACGCGCTTGCCCGCGCGTTCGCACAAAAGACCGGTGAGCGCCGTGGTCGTGGTCTTGCCGTTGGTGCCGGTGATCGCGAGCACCTTCGGCTCGTAGCCGTTCACGGCAAGACCGGCGAGCGCCTGCGCGAACAGTTCGAGTTCGCCCCACACCGGAATGCCGCGCTCCTTCGCCGCCGCGATCAGCGGCGCGAGGTCCGGCGCGAGCGGCGAAAGACCGGGGCTGATGGCAAGCAGTTCGATGCCGCCATCGAGCAGTCCGGTCGTGAACGCGCCGCCGACGAACTCCGCGTCGATGTTGTGAATCACCAGTTCCGACAGATTCGGCGGGTTCTCGCGCGTATCGGCGATCCGCAGCCGGCACCCGTGCCTGGCGCACCAGCGCGCCATCGCGAGGCCGGATTCACCGAGCCCCAGCACGAGCACCATCGGACTTTGCCGACCGGAAAACTTCTCGCCAAACATCGCTTTACCCTTTCCTGAGACCGAAGAAACCGCAGACGTGCACGATCAACGCAGCTTGAGCGTCGACAAGCCGAAGAGACACAACATCAACGTGATGATCCAGAAGCGCACCACCACTTGCGTTTCGGTCCAGCCGGACAGTTCGTAGTGGTGATGGAGTGGCGCCATCTTGAAGAAGCGCCGGCCTTCGCCGTAACGGCGCTTCGTGAACTTGAACCAGAAGACTTGCAGCATGACGGAGAGCGTTTCGGCCACGAAAATGCCGCCCATGATGAACAGCACGATTTCCTGACGAACGATTACCGCGATGGTGCCGAGCGCGCCGCCGAGCGCGAGCGCGCCGACATCGCCCATGAAGACTTGCGCGGGGTGCGTGTTGTACCAAAGGAACGCGAGGCCCGCGCCGCCCATGGCTGAGCAGAAGATCAGCAGTTCGCCCGCGCCGGGAATGTGCGGAAAGAGCAGGTACTTCGAATAGACCGAGCTGCCCATCACGTACGCGAACGCGCCGAGCGACGCGCCCACCAGCACGACGGGCATGATGACGAGACCGTCGAGGCCGTCGGTGAGGTTCACCGCATTGCTCGATCCGACGATCACGAAGTACGTCATCGCGATGAAGCCCCACACGCCGAGCGGATACGTGATCGACTTGAGGAACGGCAGCATGAGGTCGGCGCGCGCGGGCAGGCCCATCGAGAGGCCGCTGCGCACCCACGCCATGAAGAGATCGAAGACGCGCGTGTTGCTCGCCTCGGATACGCTGAACGCCAGATACACGGCCGCGAACAGGCCGATGACCGACTGCCACAAATACTTCTCGCGCGACGACATGCCGCGCGGGTCCTTGTGCACGACCTTGCGATAGTCGTCCACCCAGCCGATCACGCCATAGCCGAACGTGACGAGCATCACGATCCACACGAAGCGGTTCGTGAGATCGGCCCAGAGAAGCGTCGAAACCGCGATGCCCATGAGGATCAGCACACCGCCCATCGTCGGCGTGCCCGACTTGACGAGGTGCGTTTGCGGGCCGTCCTTGCGCACCGCCTGACCGACTTTCATCGCGGTCAGCTTGCGGATGACCCACGGGCCGCAGACGAGACCGATCAAAAGCGCCGTCGCGGTGGCGCCCACCGCTCGGAACGTAATGTAGGTGAACACGCGCATGAAGCTGGCGTCATTCTGAAGCCATTGCGCGAGTGCGAGTAGCATGCTGGTCCTTCTCTTTCTGTGAGTCAGTGTGCAGCGGGCGCATTGCCCGCCGCGGGTTGTTGTGGGCTCGTCAGGGCGTCCACCACGCGCTCCATCTTCATGAAGCGCGAGCCTTTCGCGAGATACGTTGCGCCGGGTCCGAACCCGGCTTGCTGAAGAGCGTCGATGAGCGTGGTCACGTCGTCGAAATGAACGGCGGTCTGCTTCGACGCCGCCGCGCGGAATGCGTTCACCGAATCGCGGCTCGCTTCGCCGAGTGCGAACAACGCATCGATGCCGCGCTCGGCCGCATACGCGCCGACTTCGCGATGAAACGCCGGCCCTTCTTCACCGACTTCCCCCATGTCGCCCATCACGAGCACGCGAGGCGCTGCCTGCGCCGCGAGCACGTCGATGGCGGCGCGCATGGAATCGGGATTGGAGTTGTACGTGTCGTCGATGATGGTCGCGCCCGCGAGCGCGCCCGTCACCGCGCGCTTCACCTGCAAGCGGCCCTTCACCGGCTGAAACGCTTCGAGGCCGCGCTTGATGACGTCCAGCGACACGCCCGCGGCCAGCGCGGCGGCCGTGGCCGCGAGCGCATTGCGCGCGTTGTGTTCGCCGAGCACGTTAAGCGCGATGTCGACGCGCCCTTGCGGCGTGCGGACATGAACCGTCGCGCCGTCGACCGTGCCCGTGACTGCCGCCTTCGACTCGTCGTCCGTCAGCGCGAAGTCCATGATCGGATTGCCGGTGGCCGCCACGCGCCAGATGCTCGCGTAGTGGTCGTCGGCGGGGAACACGGCCGTGCCGGTGTCGCCGAGCGCGTGAATGACGGACGCATGTTCGAGCGCGACGGCTTCGACGGTGGCCATGAACTCCTGATGCTCGCGCTGCGCGTTGTTGACTACAGCGACCGTCGGCGCAGCGATCTTGCCGAGCGCATCCGTCTCGCCCGGATGATTCATGCCGAGCTCGACCACCGCGAGCCGATGCGCCTCGCTCAGGCGAAACAGCGTGAGCGGCAGGCCCATGTCGTTGTTGAAGTTGCCCGCGGTCGCGAGCCGCGCGTCTTCGCCGACTGCCGCCGCGAAGATCGACGCGATTATCTCCTTGACCGTCGTCTTGCCGTTGCTGCCAGTGACGGCCACGAGCGGCATGCTGAAGCGCTTGCGCCAGCCGTGCGCCAGCGCACCGAGCGCCGCACGCGTGTCCTTTACCTTGATGACTGGCAGCGGCCAGGCATCGGAATTGCGCACATCGCGCGAGACGAGCGCGGCGGCCGCGCCGCTCTTCGCCACCTGATCGAGGAAGTCATGCGCATCGAAGCGATCGCCCTTCACCGCGACGAACAGATCGCCCGGCTGCACGCCGCGGCTGTCTGTCACGACGCGTTCGATGGCGATAGCTTCGTCGCCCTGAAAGACCGCGCCGGGAATCAGCGCGGCGGCTTCGCGCAAGGTGAACATCGTCATTCGCCGCCTCCGCGTTGTTGTGTGGCGCGTGCGGCAAGCGCGAGGCGCGCGTGATCCTGATCCGAGAACGCGCGCTTTTTGCCCATGATTTCCTGCGTGGCCTCGTGTCCCTTTCCGGCGAGCAGTACGACATCTTCGCGCGCCGCCGAGCGCAGCGCCTGCAGGATGGCGCTCGCGCGATCCTCGATGCGCCGCGCCTTCGCGGCGTTCTTCATGCCGGCGGCAATCTGGTCGATGATGGCGAGCGGATCTTCGCTGCGCGGATTGTCGCTGGTGATGACGACCTGATCGGCGAGACGCTCGGCGATTTCGCCCATCAGCGGACGCTTGGTCGCGTCGCGGTCACCGCCGCAGCCGAACATGCAGACGAGCTCGCCGCCGCGCGCGGCAGCGATCGGGCGCAGCGCAGCGAGCGTTTTTTCGAGCGCGTCGGGCGTGTGCGCGTAGTCGATCACGACGAGCGGCTCATCGTTTTGCAGCCGGCCGCCGAGACGCTCCATGCGGCCGTTGACCGATTCGAGCTTCGAGATGCGCGCGAGCGCGGCATCGAACGGAACGCCGACTTCCAGCAGCACGCCGAGCACCGCGAGCAGATTGCTCACGTTGAAGGCGCCGAGCGTGTTCACTTCGACTTCGGCCTCGCCCCAATCGGACGAAAGATGGAACGCGGTGCCCGTGGCGGTTGCGCGCACGCGGCTCGCGAGCAGCACGGCGTCGGCGCTCCCCGGCGCATCGGCCGGCATGTCGACGGTGTACGCAATCGTGCGGACCTTGCCGCGCAGCGATTCGATGAGACGCTGACCGGCGGCATCGTCGCGATTGACGATGGCCGTTTTCAGCGACGGCCACGCGAAAAGACGCGCTTTCGCGGCTTCGTAAGCCTCGAACGTGCCGTGATAGTCGAGATGATCCTGCGTGAGATTCGTGAAGATGGCGATGTCGAAGTCCGTGCCGTTCACGCGCCCCTGATGCAGCGCATGCGACGAGACTTCCATCGCGACAGCCTCCGCGCCTTGCGCCTTCAGTTGCGCGAGGCTGCGCTGAAGCTGCGGCGCATCGGGCGTGGTGAAGCCCGTGGACGCGAGCTTGCCCGGCATGCCGATGCCGAGCGTGCCGACGATCGCGCACGGACGACCGAGCGCGGTCAGCGCGGTGGCGATCCACTGGCTGCACGATGTCTTGCCGTTGGTGCCCGTCACGCCGACGGTGAGCATCGACGCGCTCGGCTCGCCGTACCACGCGGACGCAATGGGACCGGCGAGTTCGTTGAGCGCAGGCACGGCCAACGCCTTCGACGCGTCCGGCTTGCCCGCGAAGTTCTCCGGCTGATACAGCGCGGCAGCCGCGCCCGCGCCGAGCGCCGCGTCGAGATACGGCCGGTTGTCCGCGCCGTCGACGGCGTACGCCAGGAACACGTCGCCGCTTTTGAGCGAGCGCGTGTCGGCGTGCAACTGGGCCTCGGGCCGCGCATGCGCGCGCAGCCATTGAACGGCATGTGAAACGTCCTTCTGCATCTTGCTCTGACGGGGCGCGCTCATCGCACGACTCCCGGATGTGTCTTCGTGTTGCTCGAAACGGCGACTTTCTTCACCGTTTTAGCGTTGTTCGAACCGTTCGCGTTCGCGGGCTGCGCGGACGCTTGCGTGGCGGAATTGGACTCGTCCGTCACGACCATTTGCTTGACCGGCATGTCCGGCGGCATGTTCAGCGCGCGCAGCGTGTCGCCGACGATGCCCGAGAACACCGGCCCCGATACCTGCCCGCCGAAGTGGCTGCCCGCCGTCGGTTCGTCGACCGATACGGCCACTACGATGCGCGGATTCGGCATCGGCGCCATGCCGACGAACGACGCGCGGTACTTCGAATGATCGTAGCCGCGGCCCGCGTGCTTATACGCCGTGCCGCTCTTGCCGCCGACGCGATAGCCCGGCACCGCCGCATCCGGCGACGTGCCGTTCTTCGACACGACCGTCTCGAGCATGGCGCGAACCTCGCGCGCGGTGGTCGGCGAGAAGACTTGCTGGCCCGCCGGCGGCTGATCGCCCGGCGTGCGGAAAATCGAGACCGGCAGAATCGTGCCGTCATGCGCGATGGCGGTGTACGCGCGAGCCAGCTGAAACAGCGACGCCGACAAGCCGTAGCCATAAGACATGGTCGCCTGCTCGATGCGCCGCCAGTTCTTCCACGGCCGCAGACGTCCGGTGACGGCGCCCGGAAAACCGACTTTCGGCGCCTGACCGAGACCCAGGCTCGTGTACATGTTCCACATTTCCTCGGGCCGCAATTGCATCGCAATTTTGGTCGCGCCGATATTGCTCGACTTCTGAATCACGCCGCCGACGGTGAGCGTGCCGAAGCCGGAGTCGTCCGTGATGCGCGCGCCGTCCAGCACGAACACGCCGCCGCCCGTTTCGACGAGCGTATTCGGCGTCACGCGATGCAGATCGAGCGCGAGCGAAACGGTGAACGGCTTCATGATCGAGCCCGGCTCGAAAGTGTCCGTCAGAATGCGGTTGCGCAACTGCTCGCCGGTCATGCGCGAGCGGTCGTTCGGGTTGTAGGTGGGATAGTTGACGAGCGCGAGCACTTCGCCCGTCTTCACGTCGATCACCATCGCAGCGCCGGCCTTCGCCTTCGTCTTTTCGACGGCCGCTTTCAGGTCCGTGTACGCGATGTACTGAATCTTGCTGTCGATCGAAAGCTCGACGTCCTGGCCGTTATGCGGCACGACCTGTTCGTCGACGTCCTCGACGATATGCCCCATCCGGTCCTTGATGACGCGACGCATGCCCGGCGTGCCGGCGAGCACGCTCTGGTCGCCGAGTTCGACGCCTTCCTGACCCTTGTCTTCAATATTAGTAAAGCCGATCAGGTGCGCGGTGATTTCGCCTTCCGGATAGAAGCGTTTGTATTCGCCGCGCGAATAGATGCCCGGAATGTCGAGCGCCGCCACTTTCTGCGCGACTTCGAGCGGAACCTGACGCTTCACGTAGACGAACGTCTTGTCCATCGACAGTTTCGCGCGCAGGTCTTTCTGCGTCATGTCGAGCAGCTTCGCGAGTTCGGCGAGCTTGTCCGCGCCAAGATCGTTCGGGACGGCTTCGGGAATCGCCCAGATAGCCTTCACGGGCAGGCTCGTGGCGAGCACGAGGCCATTGCGGTCGCGGATCTGGCCGCGAGTCGCGGGCATTTCCAGCGTGCGCTGATAGCGGCTCTCGCCCTGTTTCTTGAAGAAAGCGTTGCCCGGGCCCTGAATCCAGAAGGCGCGTGCCGCCAGCGCGACGAACGCCATGAACAACAGGAACACGACGAGCTTCGAGCGCCACATGGGCAGGCGCACGGCGAGAATCGGGTTGGGCGTGTAGGCGACGTCCTTCTGCTTCGCGGATTTCTTCATCGTTTGACTCCGCGTGCGGACGGCGCCGAGGCAGGCAACGGCGGCGGCATGGGTGCTTCGGCGGCCTTCGCGGTCGCCGGGTCGTAGGTCAGGTATTGCGTGCGGCCGGTTGTCACGGGCTGCATCTTCAGTGAATTAGTGGCCAACTGCTCGATGCGCGAAGTCTTCGACAATGCGCTCTGCTGATACTGGAACTGCGCGTAATCCTGTTGAAGCTGGCGCTCCTGCGACTGCGCCCGCTGCAGTTCGATGAACACCTGCCGCTGCTTGTTCGTGGCGCTGACGACCGACAGCGCGCACCCGAGCACGACGATGAGGAGAAAAATGTTGAGACGGTTCATGGCGCGATGCGCTCCGCGATACGCATGACCGCGGACCGGGCGCGCGGGTTGTCGGCGACTTCCGCATCGCTCGGAAACACGCGGCCGACGATCCGCAGAGGCGGACTCGGCAGATCGACCGCGCGGATCGGCAAACGACGGTCCACCGCCGGCGCGCTCGATTGCGCCTGCATGAACCGCTTGACGATCCGGTCTTCGAGCGAATGAAAGCTGATCACGACCAGCCGCCCCCCTTGCTCCAACAACGAAAGTGCCGATTCAAGAACTACTTGCAGCTCCGCAAGCTCTTGATTGATGTGAATCCGTATAGCCTGAAAGGTGCGAGTTGCCGGGTCCTTGCCCTTTTCACGGGTCTTGACGACGTGACCCACGATTTCGGCAAGCTCGCGCGTGCTGACGAGAGGCCCAAGACGGTCGGACTCTGCCCTGCGAGCAACAAGCGCCTTTGCAATCTGAAAAGCAAACCGTTCTTCCCCATAATCTCTGATCACCTCCGTCATTTCCTGCACCGTGGCCCGCGCGAGCCACTCGGCCGCCGACTCGCCGCGAGTCGGGTCCATCCTCATGTCGAGCGGACCTTCCGCGCGGAAACTGAAACCGCGCTCGGGATCGTCCACCTGCGGCGACGACACTCCGAGGTCCAGCAACACGCCCGACACCCGCTCTATCCCGCGCTCGATCGCCGCGCTTCGCAACGCGGCGAAGCTGTCATGCACGATCGAAAAGCGCGGATCCTGAATCTGTTGCGCCGTGGCGATGGCGAGCGGGTCCTTGTCGAACGCGATCAGCCGCCCTGCTTCGCCCAGCCGCTGCAATACCGCCCGGCTATGACCGCCGCGCCCAAAGGTGCCATCTATATAGATACCGTCGGCGCGCGTGATCAGTCCGTCTACCGCTTCCTTCAACAGCACCGTGCGATGCTGCAAGTCATTTCCCATCGCAGGTGCCATGTTTTTCAGCGCCGCGTCAGAAAGTGAAGTTCTTTAGCGCTTCGGGCATGCCCTGCGCCATGGCTGCGGCTTCCTTCGCCGCGTACGTCTGCGAGTCCCACAATTCGAAGTGAGCGCCCATGCCGAGCAGCGTCACTTCCTTTTCCAGCGAAGCGGCAGCACGAAGCTCGGGCGAGACCAAGACGCGCCCGGCGGTATCGAGTTCGACATCCATTGCGTTACCGAGGAAAATGCGCCGCCACCACATGGCTTCCATGGGAAGCGCGGCAACCTTGGCGCGAAAGACTTCCCACTCCGGGCGAGGAAACAGCAACAGGCATCCATCCGGGCTCTTCGTGAGCGTCACCCGGCCTTCTGCCTGCCCTTGCAGCGCCTCCCGATAGCGGGACGGAACCGACATCCGCCCTTTCGCATCGAGCGTCAGCGCCGACGCCCCTTGGAACACTCGCCCCTCTCCCCGTTTGTCGCTGCCTGACTGTCGATGCCCACCGAGACGCCGCGCATGCCTTGAAACTGCCGAAAAGTAGTCGCCCGATCACACAAACAACCACTTTCTCACACTGTCTCCCACTTTAGAGGAACGGATTTCCTCGGTCAAGACGCGGGGCTTTTTTTCGGGGAGCTTTTACTCGTTAGAACAAGGACTTAGCGAAGGGACTTGTTGCCGGCAGGAAGGGGAAAATCGTTTGAAATTAGAGGGCTAGTGAGCGAAGCGAACGTAAAGTATGAACATGCGCACCGCAGACGCGTGAAATGTAACGGTTTCCGCGAGCGCTCGCGGGCGCTCGCCGGCTGGCATTCATCATACAAACCGCTTCACGCGACACTTCGGCGTCTATACATAGTATGCGGTGCGCGTCATCACCCTTGCTGCTGCACGCATCATGACACGGACCGGAAACGGCATCTCCGATCCACCCGCGCCGATGGCGGCCGCCGCGTGCGCGCTTTCGTCCTGCCGCATCTGCTCGACGATCGCGCGGGACGCGTAGTCGGTAGCGGGCAGCGTTTTCATGTGGCCATCGAGATGCTGCTCGACCTGGCGCTCTGTTTCCGCCATGAAGCCGAGGCTCGCGCGATCGCCGAAGCGCCCCGCGACGAAACCGATGGCGAGCGCGCCCGCATACCACAGAGGGTTGAGAAGGCTCGGGCGCGAATCGAGGTCCTTGAGACGCTGCGACGTCCATGCAAGGTGATCTTCCTCTTCGCGGGCGGCCTGCTCGAAGCTCGCCTTCAGGCCCGGTGATTGAGTCGCGAGTTTCTGCGCCTGATAAAGCGCCTGCGCGCAGACTTCGCCGACATGATTCACGCGCATCAGACCGGCCGAATGAGCCTTTTCCTCGTCGGTGAGTTGCGGCGCGTCAGCGACCATGCCGCCCTCCACGAGAACCGGCATGTTCGATTGCGGCACAGGCCGCGACATGCGGCTTACTCCGGTCATGGAACGCAGGCCGCGATCGAACTCGCCAATGATTTCATCGAGCGTCATGTTCTCACCTCGTTGTTGATGTCATCGTTTTCGCGCAATGTCGTACGGGACGATTAGCAATCCCTATTCTCCCGGTCAGACATGCGAAAACGGCCGTCGACGAGCGCCATTTTTTGTAATTAGGGCAAACACGACTCGCAAAACTGCTGCAAAACCAGGATTTTAGCGCATGTTGCGTAAACGTCACACGTGGCCGCGGGCGCGGTCCCTTTTCCTTTGTGCGAAAAGTCGTGTTTGTTACATTACGTGTCACTTCGCAAAGAAGACCCCGGCAGGGACCGTCAACACACTGGCGCTAGAACAGTGACCTTGCCAAACAAGTCGCAAAACACTCCTTGGAGATCTACACAATGAAAAAGTCGCTTCTCGCTCTCGCAGCATTGGGCGTCTTCGCTGGCGCCGCACATGCGCAGAGCACCGTGACGCTGTACGGCATCATCGACGCAGGCTTCGCATATTCCAATAACGTCCGCGGTCAGAAGCTGTATTCGATGAGCAGCGGCAACGTGCAGGGCAGCCGTTGGGGCCTGCGTGGCACGGAAGATCTGGGCGGCGGCCTGAAGGCCCTGTTCGTGTTGGAGAACGGCTTCAACGTGTTTAACGGCCGTCTCGGCCAAGGCGGCTCGGAGTTCGGCCGTCAGGCGTATGTCGGTCTGTCGACGGCGCAATTCGGCACGGTCACGCTAGGTCGCCAGTATGACTCCGTGGTCGACTTCACCGGCGCGTTCGAAGTCGGCAGCCAGTGGGCGACGTACTACGGCGCGCACCCGGGCGACCTCGACAACATGAACAACACGAACCGCGTGAACAACGCGATCAAGTTCACGAGCGCCAACTACGCAGGTTTCTCGTTCGGCGGTCTGTATAGCCTCGGCGGCAACGCTGGCCAGTTCAACCGCAACCAGATTTGGTCGGTCGGCCTCGGCTACTCGCAAGGTCCGCTGCAATTGGGCGCGGGCTACCTGAACGTCAAGGACCCGAACTATTCGTTCTTCGGCAACACGCCGGCGTCGAGCGCGACCGCCTCGAACATGGGCGCCACCCGCGTCTATTCGGGCTACGCTTCGGCTCGCACGCAGCAAGTGATCTCGGCGGGCGCGGCTTACACGTTCGGCGCAGCGACGGTCGGCGCGACGTATAGCAACACGCAATTCAAGGATCTCGGTTCGGAGCCGGGCACGGGTCTGATCGCGCCTGGCGGCTTCACGGGCGGCACGGGCAAGTTCCACAACGCCGAAATCAACTTCAAGTATCAGTTGACCCCGGCCCTGCTGGTTGGCGCTGCCTATGACTACACGAAGGGTTACGGCCTGGGCAATGCCAAGTATCACCAAGGCATGCTCGGCGCGGACTACTTCCTGTCGAAGCGCACCGACGTGTATATCGACGGCGTCTATCAACACGCTTCGGGCACGGACTCGACGAACCAAGGCGCAGTCGCCAACATCAACGGCCTGTCGCCGTCGTCGACGTCGAACCAGGTCGCAGCGCTGGTCGGTATCCGCCACAAGTTCTAAGAAGCTCGTAACAACAAAGCAGGATCTGTTAAAAGGCGCCTTCGGGCGCCTTTTTTTCGTCTCATGATCCCGCCACGCGCCATAAAAAAAGCCCCCGCGTCTTTGCGACGCGAAGGCTTTGATAGAACTTACCGCGATTCGCTCAGACCGTACCGTCGCGCAACTCGCGGCGTAGAATCTTGCCGACGTTGCTCTTCGGCAAGTCCTTGCGGAATTCGATGATGCGCGGCCTTTTATAGCCCGTCAGCCGTTCCTTGCAGAACGCGATCACGTCCGCTTCGGTCAGGTTGTCGTCCTTACGCACGATGAAGAGCTTCACCGCCTCGCCCGAATTCTGATCCTTCACGCCGACCGCAGCCACTTCGAACACGCCCGGCAGCATCGCCACGACATCCTCGATTTCGTTCGGATACACGTTGAAGCCCGAGACGAGAATCATGTCCTTCTTGCGATCGACGATCTTCACGTAGCCGCGCTCGTCGAACACGCCGACATCGCCTGAGCGGAAGAAACCATCGGGCGTCATCACCTTGGCCGTTTCGTCCGGGCGATTCCAGTAGCCGGCCATCACCTGCGGTCCCTTGATGCAGATCTCGCCGGCCTGCCCGAGCGGCACTTCGTTGTTGTCGTCGTCGCGGATGGAGACTTCGGTCGATGGCAACGGCAAACCGATGGTGCCGGTGTACTCGGTGGCCGTCACCGGGTTGCACGTGACGCAGGGTGAAGTCTCCGACAGCCCGTAGCCTTCGACGATAGGCACGCCGGTCACCGCGAACCAGCGCTTTGCGACTGCTTCCTGGACCGCCATGCCGCCGCCGTTCGCCGCGATCAACTTGGAAAAATCCAGCTTCGAGAAGTCGGGATGATTCAGCAACGCGTTATAGAGCGTGTTCACCGCCGGGAACGTGTTGATCGGAATGCCCTTCAGTTCCTTGATGGTGCCCGCGATATCGCGCGGATTCGGAATCAGCACGCCGAGCCCGCCCGTGCGGATGGTGAGCATGCCGCACACCGTCAACGCGAAGATGTGATACAGCGGGAGCGCGACGACGCACACGAACTGGTCGATGTCGGGCCGCTGTCTGCGCGCCGGTTCCAGCCACACCTCGGATTGCAGCACATTGGCGATCAGATTCCGATGTGTCAGCGTCGCGCCCTTCGCCACGCCGGTGGTGCCGCCGGTGTATTGAAGGAACGCGACGTCGTCCGGTGTCTGCGCGACCGGCTCCAGCGCGTGGCGGCTGCCTTCGCTGATCGCATCGTTGAAGCGGATGCTGCCCGGCAAGTTGAACGCAGGCACCATCTTCTTCACTTTTCGGACGACGAAATTGACCAGCAGGCCTTTCATGCCCATCAGGTCGCCCATTGCCGCGACGACGACATGCTTGATCGCCGTGTTCTTGACTACGGCTTCGAGCGTGGTCGCGAAGTTCTCCAGAATGACGATGGCTTCCGCGCCGCTGTCGCGAAGCTGATGTTCCAGTTCGCGCGGCGTGTAGAGCGGGTTCACGTTCACGACGATATAGCCCGCCCGCAGCACGGCGGCGATGGCGACCGGGTATTGCAGGACGTTCGGCATCATCAGCGCGACGCGCGCGCCGCGCTTCAAGCCCTTGTGCTGCAGCCATGCAGCGAGCTTTTTCGACATGTCGTCGAGCTCGCCGTAGGTGATCGCCTGCCCCATGCAGAGGAAGGCGCGACGGTCGCGGTTGTTGCGGAAACTGTCTTCGAGCAACTGCGAGACCGACCGGTACGCCGACACGTCGATCTCCGCAGGTACGCCGGCCGGATACGATTTCAGCCAGAGTTTCTCCATACGGCGTCTCCTTATTTAATTTTCGAATGGTCGTGCGAAAACAGGATGCTAGCCGCTCCCTTCCGTTCCGACAATCCGGTTAGACGCCGCATTCCAGACCACTTCGGGTCGGGTCTTTCCATACTTCTCAATGCACTGACTCCACTTCCACCAGGCAATCGTAGAACGTCGCCGATCCCCCCAGATCGGTCAAAGCCTGGCTCGTTACTTGATTGGCATTGCAGCCATCGGGGGACAACTTCTTCCACCAGATCGACAAGCCGACAACCACGCCTTCGCGCGCCCGATCGGTGACACGCGCACGCGCCTGCATCGACCCGCGATCGTTGAAGATCCGCACTTGAGCGCCGTCCGCGATACCGCGTGCGTCCGCGTCCGCCGGGTGAATGTCGAGATGCGGCTCCGCCTCGGTCGCGCGCAGACTCTCGATGTTTACGAAGCTGCTGTTCAGGAAGTTGCGCGCGGGCGGCGAGATCATCGCGAGCGGATAGCGCGCGGCGAGTTCCGGCGCCACTTCCGCCGACTCGTACGGGGGAAGGTAATCCGGCAGCGGGTCGAGACCTTCGCGTGCGAGACGTTCGCTGAAGAATTCGCACTTTCCTGATGGCGTGCGAAATCCTCCCTGCGCGAGCGGCGCGTCGGGAATGTCGAGTTCGAGCCAGCGCGACGCCTTTAGTGCTTCCCATCCGCGGCCCTTCAGCGTGGGGTCGTCCCAGCGAAAGGCTTTCGACGCAATCTGCTCGTCGGTTTCGAAAAGAGCTGGCTCGGTGAGATGCATCGCGCGGGCAAGGCCGCGAAAGAAATCGGTGTTCGGACGAGACTCGCCCACCGGCGGTATAGCCGGCAGGTTCGCCATGATGTGCGTGTGGCCGTACGACTTGTGGACGTCCAAGTGCTCGAGCTGCGTGGTCGCCGGAAAGATGAGATTGGCGTAGTCGGCAGTATCGGTCTGGAAGTGCTCCAGCACGATGGTGAACAAGTCTTCGCGCGCGAAGCCGGCCGCAACTTTCGCCGAGTCCGGCGCAACGGCGACCGGGTTCGAGTTGTAGACGATCAGGGCTTCGATTTTCGGCCCGAACGCGGCATCGCCCGGATGGAGCAAGGCGTCGCCGATTGCGTTCATATTGATGCTGCGCGGCAGCTTGTGCGGCCAGCCCGGCAGCAAATCCGGGCGTTCGAGCGCGGCATTGTCGACCGGTGCCCAGCCCGACGACGACAACAATAGACCGCCCGACCGCTCGCGCCACGCGCCCGTCAGCGACGGCAGACACGCGACGGCGCGCACCGCGTTGCCACCGCCGCGCACGCGCTGCATGCCGTAGTTCAGGCGGATGGCGGCTTTCCTGGTCGAGCCAAACGCACGCGCCAGATCGACGACGGTCTGTTCCTCGATGCCGCAAATTGTCGCCGCGCGCGACGGCGGATACTCTGCGGCCCGCGCCGCGAGTTCGTCGAAACCGACGGTGTGGTCTGCGATGTACGCGTGATCCACCAGGTTCTCGCGGATCAGCACGTGAATCATGCCGAGCGCGAGCGCCGCATCCGTTCCCGGCCGCAGCGCGATGTGCTGATGACATTTCTCGGCCGTCAGCGACCGGTAGGGATCGATCGCGATGAGTTTCGCACCGCGCCGCTTCGCCTCCTGCGCGCGCGTCCAGAAGTGCAGGCTCGAGGCGATCGGATTCGAGCCCCAGATCAGGATCAGCTCGCTTTCCTCGAAGAACTCGACGTGCATGCCGATGCCCGCGCCATACGTATAGCGCAGCCCGGCCGCACCAGCTGCCGCGCAAATCGTGCGATCCAGTCGTGACGCGCCCAGCACATTGAAAAGACGCGCGGCGATGCTCTCTCCTTGGACGAGGCCCATCGTTCCAGCGTAGCTGTACGGAAGGATTGCTTCCGGCGCACGGCGCGCGATCGGACCGAGGCGCTCGGCGGCTATTCGCAGCCCCGCGTCCCAGCTGATCCGTTCGAACCGATTGGAGCCCTTCGGCCCGACACGAATCAGCGGCGTCAGCAGGCGGTCCTTGTGATGCGTTCGCTCGGCGTATCGCGTGACCTTCGTGCAGAGCACGCCTTGCGTCGGCGGATGATCCGGGTCACCACTCACCTTCACTGCCCTGCCGTTCTGTACGGTCACGCGCATCGCGCAGGTGTCGGGGCAATCGTGCGGGCAAACGGCTCGGGCAAACTCGGCTGGGGCGTTCATCGGATGGTCCGGTCAATCGGCAAGGGCGGCAGATACCAGAATTCTATTACGCCGGCTATGCGGCCGTCCGTCCGATGCCTCAAATAGTGACGGCGTAGAATGAACCAGCGGTGCATCACACGGTTGGTCCGAATTCAAACAAGCGAGCAGTTCAATGAATCTGATTCCGGAAATCGAAGCATCTCACGATGAAATCCAGGCTCTCCGACGAACGATCCACGCTCATCCCGAACTGCGTTATGAAGAGGTAGGGACTGCGAAACTGGTGGCGGAGAATCTCGAACGCTGGGGGATTGAGGTCCATCGAGGATTGGGCAAGACAGGCGTCGTCGGCGTTTTGAAGCGTGGGACGGGGCGCGGGTCTATCGGGTTGCGTGCCGACATGGACGCCTTGCCGATTCAGGAGATCAACAGCTTCGGCCACAAATCGACTCACGCCGGACGCATGCACGCGTGCGGCCACGACGGGCACACGGCCATGCTGCTAGGCGCGGCCAAATACCTGGCGGAATACGGCAAGTTCGACGGGACGGTTGTCTTCATCTTTCAACCGGCAGAAGAAGGCGGCGCCGGCGCGAAAGCCATGATCGACGATGGACTTTTTACGCGCTTTCCAGTCGACGCAGTTTTCGGCGTACACAACTGGCCCGGAATTCCGGCAGGGCACTTCGGCGTGACGGAAGGACCGATCATGGCGTCGAGCAATGAGTTCCGTATCACCGTCCGCGGAGTAGGGTCCCACGCCGCTTTGCCGCATAACGGACGGGATCCCGTCTTCAGCGCGGTTCAAATCGCCAATGCGCTGCAAAGCATTATCACGCGCAACAAGAAGCCGCTCGATACGGCTGTGTTGTCGATTACCCAGATTCACGCGGGCGATGCGGTCAACGTGGTGCCCGACCATGCGTGGCTGGGCGGAACGGTGCGTACTTTTACGGTGGAAACGCTCGATTTGATCGAAGCGCGTATGCGGAAGATCGTCGAATCGACCGCTTCGGCTTACGACTGCGAAGCTGAAGTGTATTTCCATCGAAACTATCCGCCGACGATTAACGATCCGGCGCAGACGAGATTCGCGGCCGAGGTAATGGCTGAAGTGGTCGGCGAGCAGAATGTCGACTCCTCCGTCGAACCGACGATGGGCGCTGAAGACTTCTCGTTCATGCTGCTTGAGAAGCCCGGCTGCTACGCGTTTCTCGGTAACGGAGATGGGGCGCATCGTGCGCACGGACACGGTGAAGGTCCGTGCATGCTGCACAACGCGAGCTACGACTTCAACGACGCGCTTTTGTCGGTCGGGGCTTCGTATTGGGTCAGGCTCGCTGAGCGGTTCTTAGCCCGATGATCTAGGGGCTCAGTCGAGTGGCGCGACGCTCTATGTCGCCCCAAACGCAAAAACCCCACCTTTTCGGGGTGGGGTTTTTGTTTTGCAAGGGGGAGCCTGACGATTACCTACTTTCACACGGGCAATCCGCACTATCATCGGCGTGGAGTCGTTTCACGGTCCTGTTCGGGATGGGAAGGGGTGGGACCGACTCGCTATGGTCATCAGGCTTTAAGGGGATGTTGTCTCGCCTGTTGGGCGCTACAACCAATCGGGGAAGAAGTAGTGTGTTGGGTGGCGATTGTGGGCACAGCCGCTACTCAGCCAGTGGCCCCCTTCGGGGGTTGCATTGAGTAAGCGCTAAAGCGCTAACTCACTGCGAAACACACTGGTTATAGGATCAAGCCTTACGGGCAATTAGTATCAGTTAGCTCAATGCATTACTGCACTTACACACCTGACCTATCAACGTCCTGGTCTGGAACGACCCTTCAAGGGGCTCGAAGCCCCGGGGATATCTCATCTTAAGGCGAGTTTCCCGCTTAGATGCTTTCAGCGGTTATCTCTTCCGAACATAGCTACCCGGCGATGCCACTGGCGTGACAACCGGTACACCAGAGGTTCGTCCACTC